>CAVUCE010000005.1:0-447487 GCA_963739985.1 uncultured Ignavibacteriales bacterium | reverse complement strand
ATCAACTATCCTTTCTGCTGCGTGCCCGTCCCACTTATCCGGTATACTTCCTTTTTTCTTTTCGCCATTTAAAACTTCCAAAGCAGCTTTTTCAACATTTTCTAAGTCGGTTCCTATTAATTGATTAGTTCCTACTTCAACTGTAACCGGGCGCTCGGTATTATCTCTTACTGTTATGCATTGAACTCCCATATAAGTGGATTCTTCCTGGATGCCGCCGCTGTCGGTGACAATTAATTCAGCATTTTTTGTTAAAGCAAGAAAATCGATATAACCTATTGGATCGGTCAGCACAACATTTGAGTCAATGCCAAGGTTAAGTTGTTCAATTTTTGATTTGGTTCTCGGATGCACAGGGAACATGATTTTTCTTTTTTGCGCAAGTTTGTTCAGAAGATTAATAATCTGTTTTACGTTTTCAAGAGAATCAACGTTGGACGGGCGGTGCATTGTTACAAGAATATAGGCGGATGGTTGTAAATTGTATGTTTTTAATATTTGTGATTCATCGGCTTTAGGCAGATAATTAATAAGACTATCAATCATAACATTACCGACAAAGAAAACCTTATCTTCCGACACGCCTTCATTTTTGAGGTTTTCTATTCCGCTTTTTTCTGTTACAAAAAGCATATCGGAAATTCTATCAGTGAGAATACGATTTATTTCTTCAGGCATCCCCATATCAAAACTTCTTAGTCCGGCTTCAACATGAACTATTTTTATTCCCATTTTAGCGGCTACGAGGCTGCAAGAAATAGTGGAGTTTACATCGCCGACAACTATTATAAGGTTAGGTTTTTCTTTAAGTAAAACTTTTTCAAATTCAATCATTACTCGAGCTGTTTGCTCGGCATGAGAACCGGAGCCAACGCCAAGATAGAAGTCGGGTTTTGGAAGTTCCAAATCATCGAAGAATATTTTGGACATTTTTTCATCGTAATGTTGTCCGGTGTGACATATTAGATGCTGAAGCTCCAATTCCGGATGGGTTGATTTATATTTGTTAAATGCTTTATGAAGGGGCGCAATTTTCATAAAATTTGGACGCGCACCTACTACTGAAATTATTTTCATATTAAATACTTTTTCCCCTCGATTTTACTCGGGAACCATATAAAAATTGGGACTAAGAAAAGTACATATAAAGGTCTCTTAATTCCCTCTGAATACTTATGTTTAGATTTTACTCAGTAACAGAACGATGAGATGTTTCGCTTCGCTCAACATGACCGGTTGGAGAAACTGCAAATGACAAACCTCAATCCCTCGACAAGCTCGGGAACCTCTGACAAATAAATCTCAAACAACAAGATTCAAACGAATTATTAAGTTTAGTATTTGGATTTTGATAATTGAAATTTATTTGGTATTTGTATTTTGTTCTTTTATTATTTCTCTTTGTGATATTTGCGGCTTTGCGTGCAAACAATCTCTCGCCAAGGCGCTAAGAACGCTAAGTTATTTGCATGAGATGTTTCGCTTCGCTCTACATGACCGGAAGTGAAATACCAAACATCCGATAACCCTTCATTTAAATTTTTGTTATGCTGAAATCTTTTTTGATTTGTGTTTATTACCTCTTTTGGAGATTAGCGGTAATTGGAAATTACCTGCTACTATACCGGGTACTGTTATATCTTCATCCAAATTTTCCCATCTTAATGCAAAACCATTTAGTCTTATTTTAACTTTTTTTAATTGGGCATTGGTAGCTTTGTTCAATATTTTAAATCTATCAGCCGGAAATCCAATAATTCTTCCATCAATTAGCTCTACGTAAATAGTCCTTCCCTTAACTTCAACGTTTATAGCCGCCGGTTCTTTTATAATTTCATTATTTTTTATTGTGGATTTCATAATATTTCTCCAATAAGAATTCACTATGTTCATATACTAATTTTTCAACTTCTCTTAATTTAGGCGGTTTTATTCCTTTGTTTCTTGCTAATGAAATGGGCGCTAACCAAAACTTACATTCGCTTGCACCATACTCAACATGAATATGTGGAGGCTCTTTCCCTTCATCCGAATAAAAATGAAAACGATAACCTCCAATTCTTAGGACAGTCGGCATTTTAAAACTTAACTAAATTTTAATTAAAATATACTCAATAAAATTATTCATTTCTTTTCATATCTGTCCAAAATAAAATGAACCCTCTCTAATCTCTCCCTTAAAAAAGGAAAGACTTATTGACAATAAATTGCTAAATGAGAAAGTTTTGACAAAAAGCTTGTAGTAAGTCATTACATTTTATAAGGTTTTTATCTTGCAAAAAGATTGTAATCCCAAATTTTCATTTACAATATTATTTTAGACCCTGCTTATATGAGATGTTTCGCTTTGCGGGTTTTGTCCCTCGACGGGCTCGGGAACCTTCCCTCGATTTTACTCGGGAGCCACCAATTAACTAGCCACCTATGGTTTAAGGTAAACTAATACTTAGCATCGGTTTTGTATTTAGAAATTGAGATTTAGAATTTATTTGGGATTTGGTTTTTGTTATTTGGTATTTCCGTTTGTGTAATTGCGTGCAAACAATCTCTCGCCAAGTCGCTAAGAACGCCAAGTTATTTGGAAAAGATGTTTCGCTTCGCTCACTTCGACAAGCTCAGTAACCTTACTTCGATAGACTCAGTAACCTTCCCTCGACTGTGCTCGAGAACCGCAATTAGCTAGACATTCCATTTTTAAGGTAACCTAAATTTTAGCTTCGGTTTAGAATTTAAGAATTAGTATTTAGAATTTATTTGGGATTTGTTTTTTTGTTATTTGTATTTTACTTTGCTTGGGAGTATTTGACACACTTGGAATATTCAAACTAGTATTTTCACTAATGTGTTAAATCTATCCTATTTTGCCAATACCAGGGTTTTCTATGCATATGAGCAATTGCCCAAATTACAATTTGATGGTTATTTTCTATTGTATATAATATTTTATAAGGGAACCTCGGTACATATACTTTATGTATATCATCTTCTTCAATTAGGTACCAATCCGGATTTCTCCTAATTTTCTTTATTTGTTCAATCACACTCTTTATGAACTGCTTGCCTAATTCTTTCGATTGAAACTCATACCACTCTGCCGCTTCACTAAATTCCTTATTCGCTAATTCATGAATTTTAACCTTCATTGTACAATGCATCAAAATCTAATAAACCGGTTTTTCCGTCATCCACCGCTTTCATTCTATTTTTAACCTCCGCTATCCAGCATCCCGTATTTCCTTTTCCTCATGCTCCAGGCTAGCAAGTATCAATTCGGCTAACATTACTCTTTCATTTGGAGGTATTTTTAAAGCCTTATCATATAATTCTTTATCCATAATCATTTCCTCTTTCCTTAAATAGTATTATTAAATTAAATTATTTAAGGTTTACAATCAATTCATCCGATCAGTAGCCTTACTTTTATTAATATTGGAAAAGATGTTTCGCTACGCTCTACTTCGACAAGCTCAGTAACCATGCTTCGATAAACTCAGCAACCATACTTCGATTTTACTCTACTTCGAAAGGCTCAGGAACCCTCTTCCTTCATACTCAGTAACCGAGACTTTGCGATCTTTGCGTCTTTGCGTGCAAACTATTTCTCGCCAAGTCGCTAAGAACGCCAAGTTATTTGCATGAGATGTTTCGCTACGCTCAACATGACAAGATGGGGAAACTGCGAACAACGTAATTTAATACAGCTTCGCCACGTGAGTCACATTTGATAAGATTATCTTTTGCGCAAATTTAAAAATTATTTCCGGCTAATAAGGTGTTTTTAAATAAAAATTAAACTTTGCTACAAAATTTATTCATTTCCCATAAAAACAATGAAATCAGATAAATGGGATTTATGTTTGTAAAATTTTATAAGGCGAACTTTGAAACATCATCCGCGGAAAATTTGAATTTGAACCCGGTTAAAAATTCCGGGGATTTCAAAGTATTAATATAGTGTAAAAAACAGAATTCTTGGAAAATTTATTTAAAAAATCTTTATTAAGTATCATGTGTGATTATATCATGCCCTCACATTGATATAAGTTAAATGCAGGTTTACTACCCCCACACATATTCTTACGTTATTAATGCTAAGCGATAAAATGTTTCTTTACAAAACAATTTACTCTGTGAAGAATTGAGCTATAACTCAATAATATATTTTTGTTTTTAGAAATAGAAAAAGATATCCGCTCGGAGTTTTAAAAATACATATATAAAACATCTGGTTGTATTTAATAATTGGCTAACCTAATAATAAAAAATGTAAATTCAAGTATTGACTTTTAAAAAAGTTCATTGATCCATATTTTGCAACATTATTATAAAACCTTTATGTAATTCATCACAAATTATACACTTACGCTTCGAAACAATCTCCCGACATTTAAGTTCACATATTTGTAACGGCAGAATTTTGTGTGTCTTTTTTGAAGAAATTTACACTCAACGTGAGGCGAGAAAGTCTAAAAAGAATTGCTGAACTATTACTTCGTTCACCACGGTTCGTTCAGATAAAAATTATGTGTATTGCGATTGATATAATAAACAATCCGGAATGAATAATTTACAATAAAGTACCGCTTAAAATCACAATTGCGACGGAGAAATAGATAATAAGTCCGGTCACATCAACCAATGTAGCAACAAACGGAGCAGAAGAAGTCGCCGGATCGAATCCAAGTTTTTTAAGAATAATCGGCAGCATAGAACCCATCAAAGTTCCCCATGTAACAACGCCTAGAAGTGAAAAGCTCACAGTTAGAGCAATTAAAAACCAATGGATACCATAAATATGACCAATAGCCTGCCATGCAGTTATCCTTAAAAAACCAATAACGGCTAAAATTGCGCCGAGAAGGAGTCCGGAAAAAATCTCTCTTCTCATAACATGCCACCAGTCTTTTATAGTAATCTCACCCAATGAAAGAGCACGAATAACCAAAGTAGCAGCCTGGGAGCCTGAGTTACCGCCACTCGATATTATAAGAGGAAGAAACAAAGAAAGTACAACTGCTTTTTGAATTTCACCTTCGAAGAAAGACATAGCGGAAGCGGTAAACATTTCACCGAGGAATAATATGCTTAACCAACCGGCGCGTTTTTTAATCATCTGGAAAAGAGAAATAGTAGCATAAGATTCATCCAAAGCTTCAACGCCACCTATTTTGTGAATATCTTCAGTGGCTTCTTCTTCAGCAACGTCAAGAACATCATCTACTGTTACTATACCGATTAAAACTCCAAAAGGATCCACAACAGGAAGAGCGATTCTATCATATTTCTTGAAAACTTCAACCGCAGATTCCTGGTCATCATTTACATTAAGTGCGATATAGTTTTCATCCATCAAATCAATAACACGTTTTTCCGGTTCGGCCAAAAGCACTTCGCGAATTCTTATATCATCAATCAATTTTCCTTTTTCATCAATAACATAAATAATATTAAGAGTTTCGCTATCACTTCCGTATATTCTAATATGATTAAGCACATCCTTCATTGTCCATTCCGGCTTGATGGCAATATAGTCGGGAGTCATTAAACGGCCGACGCTGTTTTCCGGGTAACCGAGAAGTGTCTGAGCTATGTTTCTTTCTTCCGCAGAAAGATGAGTTATAAGTTGTTTGGCCGCCGATCCGGGAAGATCTTCGAGCAGAGCGGTACGATCATCAGGCGACATTTCATTAAGAATGGACGCGGCTTCTTCTCGTCCCATTGCTTTAAGAAGACTAAGCTGCTGTTCAAGTTCCAGATATTCAAAAGTCTCGGTAGCTATATCGTGCGGTAGTAAACGAAATACGATTGCCTGCTCATTTTCGGGAAGTTCTCCCATAAGCTCGGCAATATCGGTTGGAGTCCAATCACTTAAAATTTCCTTAACTGTGCTAAGTTTTCGCTCGTCTATAAGCGCTCTTATTTCCGGTTGTAGCAGTTGGCTTAGCATTGATTTCTCTCCTCAAAAGTTCTTTAAGTGAAAGGTTTTGGTTTTTTACATATTTGCTTTTAAAAATTATTTTGAAATGCTTCACAAAATATCATTTAAACCTACAAAATACAATGGATAGCTAAAAAGTGGTATTTTATGTGATTGGGGAGAATAACTGACCACGGAGGCACAGAGGGAATTAACCGCAAAGTCGGAAAGGCGCAAAGGGAGATGTTGATCTTCGATGAGGATTTGGTAATGAAACGTTTTCGATATTTTCGTGAGATTCTTCGGCCGGCTGTCGCCGGACTCAGAATGACCAATTTTGTAATTAATTCCAACCGCAGAGGAATTAACCGCAAAGGCCAGCCATAGGCTTTCAAGCGCTAAGGCGCGGAGAGGCGAATTACTGCTCCTCTTCGAGGATTTTTACTATTGCCAGAGATCTGCGATGGAAAAAGATTAGGGTTTTGGTAAATGGAATGGTTGTTAGTATTCTAAAGATTACCGCCCCCGCGGGAATGACAAATTTGTTGTGTCATTCCGGTTTTATCGAATGGAAAAGACCGGGATCTGTTTTTTATAATATTGGAACTCTCTCTAATCTCTCCCTTAAAAATGGAAAGACTTATTATCAATAGTATCTTTACATTTTTCAATTCTATCGTGATGCTTTTTTTAATCTTTTCTTGTTTCTAAATACTACTTAATATTTTGCGTTTATGACGTTGAAAAAAAGATTAACCACAGGGGCCATCCATAGGTCGGCAAGAACAAAGGCACAGAAGGGTTTTGTTTATCCTCTACGAGGAATTGTTTTCTTGCGTGTCACGTTTGTTACAATTATTAACCATCTACGATGGAAAAGATTTTGGGATAAAAATTTTTCTTCGGAAGATTCTGATGGAATCCATCAAACGACAGATGAGTGAAGAATCTGTTTGTATTAGATTCCCGCCCCGCCTAGCGGACGGGCAAGTTCGCGGGAATGATAAATTTGTTGTGTCATTCCGGTTTTATCGAATGGAAATGACCGGGATCTGTTTTTTATAATATTGGAACTCTCTCTAATCTCTCCCTTAAAAATGGAGAGACTTATTTTCAATAGTATCTTTTCGTTTTTCAGTTCTGGCGTGATGCTTTTTTCTTAATTTTTTGCTTGTTTCTAAATGCTATTTATTTAGTTAACACTTATACGATTTTCATCTAGGTTAAAATGTAAATGATAAAGATTTTGTTTTATTTTATACTAATTTTTCTTTTGAATCATTAATGTTATTTTTTGAGATAAAGATTTAAGGAATGAAGTTGAATATAGTCATAGATGAAAATATTTCTCTAGCCGAAGAAGCGTTTTCACAGTTCGGAAATGTTAAGCTTTACAGCGGCAGAGAAATTACAAATGATAAATTAAAAAATGCCGATGCGCTTATCGTAAGATCAATTACAAAAGTTAATGAAGAACTATTGAAAGGAACACCGGTAAAGTTTGTCGGGACAGCCACAATCGGTACGGATCATATTGATAAAGATTATCTAAAAAAGAATAATATTTATTTCTCCGATGCGGCAGGGTGTAATTCTCACGCTGTTGCCGAGTATGTTTTTACATCGCTTTTTTATCTGGCTAAGGTTAAAAATATATCCCTTAAAAATAAGACTATCGGTGTTGCCGGTATAGGTAATATAGGCAGTAAGGTTGTAAAACTTGCAGAAGCGTTTGGGATGAAAGTTCTTAAAAACGATCCACCGCTAAAGAGGAAAACAAATTCAAACGATTTTGTTAGTTTAGATGAGATACTTAAAGCCGATATTATTTCGTTTCACGTTCCGCTTAATAAAGAAGGAATTGATAAAACAGTTCATCTTCTTGATGAAAAAAAGTTAAAGCTGATAAAAGAGGATGCTATTTTAATAAATGCTTCACGAGGCGAGGTAATTGATAATTCGGCTTTGCTTCAATTACTTAAACACAAAAGGTTAAATGTAGTTCTTGATGTTTGGGAGAATGAACCGAATGTTAATACGGAATTATTAGAAAAAATTGATATTGCTACTCCGCATATAGCCGGATATTCGCTTGAAGGAAAAGTCAACGGCACAAAAATAATTTATAATGCTCTTTGCGCTTACTTGAATTCTGATTCTGAATGGGCCCCGAAACTGCCAATTATAGAGAAGGACAAATTTGAATTTAATACTGCGTTAGAGCTTAAGAATGCATTCTTCGAACTAACCAAAAATATTTACGATATTAAATCCGATGATTTGAGAATGCGAAAAACATTAGAGTTAACTCCGTCCGAGCGGGGAAAATATTTTGATAAGATGCGAAAGGAATATCCGTTTAGAAGAGAATTCAGTAATTATAAAGTAGAATTAACTGAATCCAATAAAAATCCGGAAGAAGTTTTGAAAGCTTTTAGGTTTAATATCTAAAGAGTCTTTTTAAAAATTCAAGCTGTCATTCCCGTGAAAACGGGAATCCTTAATAATTGAATTAGATTCCCACTTTCGTGGGAATGGTAAATGGCGAGTATACAATTTTTTAGATGTCTCTATAATTTGCCCCGCCATTAATGACGGGGCAAATGATTAAAATTACTTCAGCAATATCATCTTTTTAACTTGAGTAAAGTTTCCTGCTTCAATTCTGTAGAAATATAAACCGCTTGTAAGATTTGATGCATTAAAATTAATATTATGAACACCCGCATCTTGAGTTGAGTTAATCAATGTCGATACTTCTTGTCCAAGTGAATTATAAACAATAAGTTTTACATTAGACGCTTCCGGAAGAGCATAGCTAATAATAGTACTTGGATTAAACGGGTTCGGATAATTTTGATCGATTGAGAATTTAGTCGGTAGTCCGAAATTTATTTCTACAATTTTTGAATATTCATAAGATCCGCTTAGATCAATTTGTTTTAATCTATATGAATACTTACCAACGGATAATGAATTATCGACAAAAGAATATTGTTTAGGTGAATTTGCGGTTCCGTTACCTTCAACAAACCCTATCTTTTCCCATCCCTCGCCACTGTTTTGTTTTGAAGAAGATAACCTTTGGATTTCAAATCCGTGATTGTTAAGCTCAGTAGCGGTACTCCATTTTAGCTCAACTGATTTATTGTTTACAGCACCGGTAAATGAAGTAAGTTCAACAGGTAAAGGTGAGGCAGTTGTGTGTTGGTCTCCAGCTATTAAGCTAAAATCCGGATTGCTTCCCAAACTAGTCCCGCCCTGTCCTGCTATTTCAGGTAGTGTATTAGCCGACATATAATCATCATTGCCATACAAAGCAAAGAATTCAAAATTATCACCTTGCGAAGCAACTAAAGAAGCTAAAGGTATAGCAATTTCAAATCCTTCAATACCAGAATATGTAGTAAGGTTGTTAGCAAATTTATACGCCAACTGAGTTTGATCATAAGTTCCGCCTGAAACAGTTGTTTTAGTTCCATCATCAGATACTGAACCCAAATATGTATCTGTATTACCACTATTTCTATAATCGATAATACTTATATACCCGGTATTTGGTGTTCCTCCTGTCGTTAGACGTAAACCAAAATCTACATCGAAATCCAGAGTTGGTTTAAAGTTAAAAAATGGTGAACCGTTATCAGAGCCTGCCGGTAATTGGGTTCCAGCGGCTAAACTGTTTGAACTGTTTGTATTATGAATAAGGAGGAAGAATTCATTATAATTATTTTCGCAAACACCTTTGATTAAAACATAGAGGTTTGTTGCATCTGTATAACCGTCTAGTTCCATCATTCCGAAATCACCAAAACCGGTTTGTCCGGTTCCTTGAGTCCATGTAGCTAGCGTCATATATTGGCTATCGCCTGTAGAGACTCCATCAACTACAGGTTGCGCAAAACATTGCCACACTAAAAAGAATAACTAAAGATAAAGCAGTAATAAATTGTTTCATTGCCCCTCCATTAATAGAAATGGTTTTAAGTTAATTAAGTATTTTCATTTCCCTCTGGTATACTTATGAAATCAATCTATCTAGTTTTTTTATGAAGTTGCATACCCTAATCAAATAGTTTTTATGGGAATATACAGCATAATGCCTTTAAATACTACCTATTTGGGTGGGTTAGCCAATAGTAATATTAACTTTGATAGGCTTTATTTTTCGTTAAGTTGTTTTTGCAAAAGCACCAAATATCAATCATCAAATCCCAAATAAACTTCAAATGACAAATTCTAATTTCGAAAATCATAATTGAGTTTCGAATAATATAATGTTTTAAGATTTGCAATATGGGTTTTATAACAATGAGAATTTATATTAAATAAATTTTATTTTGGTAAGCTGAATTTAATTGGGATTACCATTTGAACTTTCACGGGTTTGCCTCTTTGAATACCGGGTCTGAATTTTGTATAGAATATTGCAGTTCTGGCAGCTTCATCGCAGCCATATCCAATTCCCTTTACAACTTTTGCATCTTCAACTTCCCCGTATTGATCGATAAAAGTTAATACTTTTACTGTACCTTCAATTCCCTTATTTCGAGCTTCCGAAGGATAACTTAAACGTCTCATTATAGCTTCCATTCCGCCTACCGGCTCAGGCATTATTTCAGCGGATAAAAAATATGCGGGATCATCTGAAAGATCTTTTTCTTTTATTGTCGGAGGAAGCATACCTTCCACAACCTTCTTCTTTCTCGATTCCACCAGCTTTTGTGTTTCTTCTTTTTTCCCCTTGTCTTTATCAGCAATTTCAGAATTATTTTTCTTTTCAGTAATTACAGATTTAGGCGGAACTAATTTTCCGGCTATAAACTCAATATCCTTTAAATAAACACCTGTAGAATCGAATATTGATGTGGGACCTTCTCTCTTTCCATCTTCTATATTATATAATTCTTTTAACTTCCCGTTTTCATTATAATCTTTAACAAGACCATCAACTTTTCCATTGACGTAGGTGAGTTCCTGTTTTAATTGTCCGTTTGAATAATAAAATTTTGCCTCGCCTTCTCGAACATTGTCTTTAAAGTTAATTGATGATTTCAAAGTATCATTAGGATAATATTCTTTTATTAGTCCGTTTTTATTTTGCGCACTTGTAATATTAAACAGAGAAGCGGTAAGAATTATTAAGAGGATTTTCATTTACAGTCAAATTTATTTTTAGTGTTAAAGATACAACTGATTGATGAATTATAAAATGTATTTAAATATGTTCACTTCGACGGGCTCTCCCTCGACTATGCGACATCCTGGGAACTTTAATTCATTTCTCCCTCGACTATGCTCCGGGAACATTTAATATACTTCATTTGGAAAGGCTTTATTTCAATCGCTAATAATATTATTTTTTATTGGCTTTATACTCGAGATGTTTTGCTACGCTCAACATGACTGGAAACATAAATTACAAACTACAATAAACAAATTTCAAATAAATTCGAAATAACAAACTCTCAAACAACTCTTTTTGTTTTGTATTTGGAAATTAGAATTTGAAATTTATTTGGAGCTTGTATTTTGTCTTTTATCATTTCCTTTCGTCCCTCGATTCTACTCGGGAACCATCCCTCGACTTTGCTCGGGAACCATCCCTCGACTTTGCTCACTTCGACGGGCTCAGTGACCTATAAGAATTATTTGTGAAAATCAGTTTTTAAAAAAAGCTTAAGATACATCGCAGCATTTAGTATTACCTGCAAACTTAAGTAAAATAATCAATGGATTTATTTTAAAGAATAATATCAGATTGTAATTTACGCGACCAAAGGAATTAAATATTAGTTTCTTTAAAACGAAAGGATATTTTTAAACGCTTTAAAAGTTACTTTTTAGTATTCACGAATAATTAGCGGCATTAGAATAGCCAGGACAAAAACAATGACAGCTAAAGTTATAAAGACATAGCTAACTTGTTTATCATATGAAAGGATATTTAATTCACTTAGCATAAAATGCCAATCGTGATGAACTTTACTACCTCCAAGCAGATGAAGTTTTCTAGCTTGAGCATCGGCCGCATATACGGAAATATTTATTAAATTTTGTCCAAGCCAAAGTAATCCAATTTGTGTGCCTGTCCGGTAATAATTTTTAAAGAAGTAAATTGCGATTAACGACGGCAGAATAATTTGCATTAAGGTACCGCCAGCGGCATAAATAAATCTTCCAAAAATCATGAATATAACATGCCCGCCTTCGTGAATAACCAAATCGGCATTGTCTATCCATGTATATTCTCCGATATGACTAATCAAGTAATAACAAACCGGTATAAGTAGGATGGAAATTACCCATGGCTTAACACGTTCAAATAAACTTGAAAAGATATTCATGTTTCCCCTTAATATTGTTACTTTAATTTACATAAATATTTTTTTATTCCAAGTAAAATAATTTTGTAAGCCTAAATTATTAAATAAGTTAATATGTTATTTAATAAAGCCAAAATCTTAATCATCTTCAGAGATTAATTAAGAGAAGAATATAAAAAACCAGTCGAGTTACTTTTAAAATATTCCGCTGCACTCAATATGACCCAAAGGAAATATATATTTAACCGTAATATCGATCTCTTTTGTTAGTAGAATTTCTGCATTCATCAGAACAGCAATACTCATTTTCAACTTTACATTTATGGCAGGTTACAATTATTTTGTCACAATTTTGATTATGACAATTTATGTAATATGAAGTAGGCTCACCGCAAAAGCTACATTCGGCAACATTTTTAAGCTCGCTTTTTGTATTCGGTTCAACCACATGCCTATTATCAAAAACAAAAACACTACCTTGCCAAACAGTATCAGGATATTTTTTTGCAAAAGTAACTATTCCTCCATCAAGCTGATATACGTCTTTGAAGCCTTGCTCAACCATGTAAGCAGAAGCCTTCTCACATCTTATTCCACCCGTGCAATAAGTGACTACCGTTTTATCTTTAAATTCTTTTAGATCATCAACGGCTTTTTTCCACTCTCTAAAATTTTTCATCGGCGGAGTAACAGCATTTTTAAAATGCCCAATTTGACTTTCGTACCAGTTTCGTGCGTCAACAATTACAAAATCTTTTCCGTTTTCATAAAATTCAAGAAGCTCTTCAGGCGACAATCTTTTTCCGCCATGTTCCAATGAAGTGTCGTCGAGTTTGGAATAAACAAGTTCTTTTTTTACCCGAACATGCATTCTATCAAAACCATGTTTTTCTTCTTCATCTTCTTTAAAAATAATATCACTGAATTGCGGATAAGAACGTAAGGTTTGTTTATATTTTTCAATATTTTCGATTGTACCCGAAACAGTGCCATTTATGCCTTCGGACGAAATATAAACCCGGCCTTTAATATCATTATTCAAACACCAGTCAAGATGTTCTTTTACAAGATCTTCCGGATTTTCAACTGAAGCATATTTATAAAATAGCAATACTCTGTATTGTTTCATTGTTCTTCTGTACTCTTTTCGTTTTTGGATTATGCAAATCTATAAAATAATTAATTATGATAAAATGATATTGACCAGTATTCTAACCGTTAAACTGTCAACATTTCCCCTTCTCAAAAATTTTGTCAACAATTGTAAGTTTTTCCGTTTTTATGCAACTAATAGGTAAATTTAAGAAATGAAGGTTTGTATGACACCAATAATTAAGATTTTACCGGGACTAAATAATCCGGTTTTTAGCCCGGATAAACATCATAGCTTATTTCATCATAAAACTATCCAAAAATAATGGGAAACGATTTTCTAAAAATAATAAATGAACATCAAAACATTATTCATAAAATCAGTCGTTTATACCGCGATTCAGTAGAAGATAGGGAAGACCTTTTCCAGGAAGTAATTTTACAGTTGTGGAAAGCCTTCCCCAACTTCAGGCAAGAATCAAAGGTTTCTACTTGGATTTACAGAATCGCTTTAAATACCGCAATCGCGGCCTTCAGAAAAAAGAATGTTGTAGTAGAATTCAAGGAAAATATTCCCGAAAAATTTCATCCTTCAGAAGGGAATGAAACCTCGGAAAATGAAGAAAAGATGTACTCGGCCCTGCGAAAATTAAATGATGCGGAAAAAGCAATTATCTCTCTTTATTTAGAAGATTATTCTTACCGGGAAATTGCAGAGTTAACCGGAATTAGTGAGAATAATGTTGGTGTAAAAATCAATAGAATTAAAAATAAACTTAAACAAATTTTAAGGTGAAAATTATGAGTTTCGATGAATTAAAAAATAGTTGGCAAAATACAAGCGGTGAAATTAAAAGTATAGAAGAACTGCGCAAGCTGTCGAAGGTTAACAATCATTCAAAGCTAAAAAGAATAAGAATTAAACTGATTACCGAAACTATATTCTTAACTTTTTTATTATTGGTTTTCTATAATATTTTTGACGGCGCAGCCAAACCATTATGGGCAAATATTTTATTGACGGCCGGAACAATCTTGTTTATCATCAATAATATAGCGGGATATTTTATTTTGCAAAATCCTGTTAAAGGAAATAATCTTTTCAATTCTTTAAAGTCTTTTATTAAAAAGTTAAAACTCGCCGCCGGTTACTCCGCAGCAGTTTCTTTCATCTACGGCACATCAATAATTATATTTTTTTCTTCAGTTATAAACTTCAACCCGGGTAAATATTTTGTTTTGGCGGGAATGGCTGCTGCACTTTTAATTTTTACCTATTTGAATTATAATAATTGGTCGGCCAGAATTAAACATTTGAGTAATGTTTCGAAAGAATTTAACGGAACTGTATAGTTTTTTTTAAGTCGATAAATGTGATTTAATGAATGGTAAACGGAGTTTTAATGATGAAACTCCGTTGCCGGTTTTATTTTACATTCTGACTTATGTATTCGTCAACATCAAATTTTCTTTTCGCGCCGTTAAAATTCATATATCTTATTTTACCGAAGACAGGGCGTTCGCCCCAGGCGCGATCGTGGACGCCGCCAATTGACCAGGCACAGCCCGTATAACCGTTCGGATCTCTTCCGTCGAGTTCATATTTATCGTTTAAGTAAACGGCAATTTGCATTGCTTCTTCAGGCGACGATGACCATTCAAGAATTTTCTTTGCCCAATACATTCTCATATAACCATGGAGTTTGCCGGTTTTTACCAGTTCTGTTTGAGCAGCGTTCCAAAGAACTTCGTGTGTTTCTGAGTTCTCAAATTGTTCACGTGAATACACAAAATCCCGTTTATCATTTTTATGATGGTTTAGCGACTCTTTTGCCCAATTTCTAAATCCATCAAACGAATCGTAATTTTTATTATAATAACAGAAATTATCAGATAGTTCACTTCTAACAATAAGTTCTTCGAGAAATGATTTTTTTGATTCCGAATCTTCGCATAATTGTTCTACGGTTAAAGCAATACGCTGTGCGGAAATTTGTCCAAAGTGAAGATAAGGCGATAAATTTGACTGACCGTGTAAAGTTGGATTATTTTTATCTTCATTGTAACGCGTAAATTTTTCTTCAATAAAAAATTGCAGCATTTTACTTGCTTCGTCTTCACCCGATTTAATCCAGTCAACTTCTTTAACATCAAAATTAATTTTCAAATTATCTTTTACTGAATTCCAATTTATTTTAGAAGAAGAAATTTTATTGCTTATAGGCATTGCTTTGATCCTTGGCATTACATCTAAAAACTCAGGCAATGCTTTATGAATTTTTGGGCGAATCGTATAAGCAGCAAATTCTTCTTTATCCGAAATATGAAAACACGGAACTATATTATGCGCGTCAACATCGTAAAAAGGAATTTTAATTTTTTTAGAAACATCACGTTTCCAGATACGTTTAATTTTTAAAGGATCAAAATCGGTTATTAAAATACTCGCATTAATATTTATTTAAATACTCAGGTAATTCACTAATTGGATCGCCTTCCAGAAGGAAGAAAGAAATGTTTAATTTTTTTAATTTTTCCTCTACTTTTTGAAGTCCTTTAAGCATAAATCCGTATTGTCTGATCGTCGCTTCAAGGAAATTCGGGACCAAACAAAAAACGACAATTAACTTTTGTGAATTTATTTTAGCTGTTTTTTGAGCGTACAACAAAGCCCAATTATCATCGACTCTTTGATCTCTGCTCATCCAATAAACTACGGGACCATCTACCTTAGCGCCGTCTTTTAACAATCTTATTCTTTTTTCGTTCATAATTGAATTTTATAGTTCCAGAAATTTATAACTATAAATACAAACAATACTTTGAAGTTTAAAGTTTCTTTTTTGAAGACGAGTATTGTAAAATTGTGGGATTAAGTTTGAAAAGTTTTCTCATTCAATCCGATAATTTGCGAACTGAATGAGAAATAGAATTTATGTTTTTGCTTGATTAGAAAGTTTTCAGCTTAGATTTATTTCTTAAACCGATAAAGTAATACCAATCGGACAATGATCAGAACCCATGACATCTTGCATTATAAATGCGGATTTGATATTCTTTTTTAGATTTTCGCTAATAAAAAAGTAATCTATTCTCCAGCCTACGTTTCTTTCTCTTGCACGGGTTACCATATCCCACCAGGTATATTGGTCAGGCTCATCATTGAACAATCTAAAAGAATCAAGATATCCATCAGCTAAAAATTTATCCATCCACTCACGTTCTTCCGGAAGGAATCCGGATTTTGTTGAATTTTCTTTTGGGCGTGCAATATCTATCTCTTTATGTGCAGTGTTCACATCACCGCAAACAACTATTTTCTTTCCGTCTTTTTTTAGCTTATTAACGTAGTTAAGAAAAGCATCATAAAATCCCATTTTATAATCCAATCTTTCCTGCGAAGCTTTTCCGTTTGGATAATAAATATTTATTAAAACAAATTTATCGTAATCAGCAACTAAAATTCTTCCTTCTTTATCAAATTTTTCTATACCGAATCCACGTTCAATGCTCTTGGGTTCAACTTTTGAATAAATTGCTGTTCCGCTGTAGCCTTTTCTCTCACCTGAGCAAAAAATAGATTTATAACCATCTATGTTGAGCAATTCTTCGTTTAGTTGTTCTTTATGCGCCTTTGTTTCTTGCAAACAAATCATATCAGGTTGTTCTTTCAGCAGCCAATCTACAAAACCTTTTTTTTGAATTGCTCTAATTCCATTTACGTTCCATGATAGGATTTTAAGATCTTTCATAATTATTCTTTTTGTTATTAAAATTGAACCCAAATTTTCCATTAGGAAAATTTGCCAAACTGGCCGACAAGCCAAAACTCATATTTGTTAAATTGTTTATCAAAGATTAAGATTTATCAACTCACTATTTTTTTCTTAAAAGGCTTGTCGGGGTTAACCCCGATGTAATATTTTATGGCATAAAATTTTACTATCGGCCTTCGGCAAAAAATTCATTTCTAATGAATTTTTTGGGTTGAATTTAAAATTCCGCGATTATTTTAATGAAATTCCTTACTATGGTCATTCTGATCCCGATAAAAATCTAACCGCATCTATTTTTTACAAACTTTGAGATATTTCATTCCGCTTAAGCGGGATTCAATATGACAATGTAAATGTTTGAATGATTTCAATAAATCAAGTTAACATTTCTAACTTACAACCAAAACGGGAATTTTAACTTTATCCCTTACCGGGTTAATTGTCTGACCAAAAATTAAATCTTTAATTCCTTTATGTCCATGAGCGCCCATAACCAATAGATCGGCACCAAATTCGTCAATTATTTTAGCAATTGATTTTACAGGTTCTCCAAATCCGAGATGATAATTGACTTTATATCCTTTATCCAATAAGCTTTGAGAATAAGATTGAAGGAACTCTGAATCCTGAGTTGTTTCATAATCAAGAATATCATTTCCCAACAGCCTGGCACCGGCAGTTTCAACTACATGAATTAATAGATATTCTGATTCTTTGCCTCCTTGCGATGTAGCATGAATAATGGTCTTTTCGTCATGATCCGAAAAATCAACCGTTACCGCAATCTTATTGTAATGCAAAGGAGTAAAATCGAGAATTTTTTTAGCTCCACCGTGAGGTAGTTTTGTTTTTTGAACAAACTTAGCTTTCATGTACGGAGTAAAAGTCATATACAAAAGTAAAAACCCGAGCGCCAGAATAATAGGAATAACAGTAACTTTTAAAATCCAGGCATCAGGTCCAGCATCTATCAACCATGATTTAACCTCATCAATAACAAGCTGAATGTTTAAAGCGACGATAACCCCGGCGATCAGCCAGGAAAAAGATTTAATCCAAAACTTGATTGCAAATTCTCCCATTTTCTTTTTGTCACTTACAAAATGAATTAATGGAATCACCGCAAATCCAAGCTGTAAACTAAGCACAACCTGACTAAGAATTAACAAAGCACCAACGGAATTTTCACCGGCAATTAAAATTGTAAGAAATGCAGGTGTAATTGCCAGAAGCCTTGTTATTAATCTTCTCAGCCACAATCTTATACGAAGATCGAGATAACCTTCCATAACAATTTGGCCAGCCAAAGTTCCTGTAATGGTAGAACTTTGTCCGGCAGCAATTAATGCAACAGCAAATAATATAGGTGCTAAAACAGTTCCCAAAAGCGGTTCAAGCAGTTTATATGCATCTTGTATCTCAACAACATTAAATAACTGATTATTAAAAAATACAGCAGCAGATAATATCAAAATGGCGGCGTTTACAAAAAAAGCTAAGTTAAGCGCAATCGTAGAATCCCAGAAATTGAACTTGATTGCAGATTTTAAGTTTTTTGAATCTGTTTTGTAATTCCTTGTTTGAACAAGAGCCGAATGCAGATAAAGATTATGCGGCATAACAGTAGCGCCAATAATTCCGATTGCAATATAAAGAGCATCTGAATTAGGAATATTAGGAACGAAACCCGACATTATTTGTGTAAAAGAAGGCTGCGCAAAAAACATCTCAATCAAAAAAGAAATGCCTATAATTGCAATCATGCTTACAATAAATGCTTCCATCTTTCTCATACCGTATGATTCGAGCACAAGAAGCAAAATAGTATCCAATACAGTAATTGCAACGCCGATAAGCAGTGGAAGTCCGAAAAGAAGATTTAACCCGATAGCCATACCAAGCACTTCAGCAAGATCACAAGCAGCGATTGCTATTTCGGCCAAAACATAAAGGACAAAATTAACTGTTTTCGGATAGGACTCACGAGAAACTTGTGCCAAATCTTTACCGCGCACTAATCCAAGTCGTGCTGCAAGACTTTGAAGCAGCAGCGCCATAATATTTGACATCATCAGCACCCAAACAAGAGTGTAGCCAAATTGGCTTCCGCCGGCAATATCCGTTGCCCAGTTGCCGGGATCCATATATCCCACACTTACTAAAAATGCGGGACCGGTAAATGCAAGAAATTTTCTCCAAGGATTTTTATGATTTAAGGTATCAATTGTACCATGAACTCCTTCAAGTGATTTTCTTGGTTCTACCTTATTCTTCATACTTCCACCGATTCATACATTTAATTTTTTCTCATTTATTTATAACCTCTAGAAAAACGTTTTCCGCTAGTTTTTCACTTACATTCCATTTTTTTTTGTCAATTAAAATAGACATAGAATTATCAAAAGAACGTTTGTCTTTTATTGTAATTTTTGATTTA
This sequence comes from uncultured Ignavibacteriales bacterium, assembly GCA_963739985.1. Lineage (GTDB taxonomy): Bacteria > Bacteroidota > Ignavibacteria > Ignavibacteriales > Ignavibacteriaceae > CAVUCE01. Next base: position 427,939 of record CAVUCE010000005.1, on the reverse strand, counting down.
AGCTTTATACCGAGTTCCGATATATATATAAGGAAATTATCATCATAATCATTTACACGAGCTACGGTTCCGGTTTGTCCAATTTCAAGCTGATTTAAAGCAAACTGTTTTTTTTGTTTCGGCATTTTACCATCTTTTGAAGGTATCGGATCACCGTGCGGATCGTATTCGGGGAAGTCCAGCATTTCTTCCATCCTATCTATAAGTTCATCGGATGAGGAATGCTCAAGCATATGCGCCTCATCGTGTACTTTGTTCCACGGAAACCCGACAACTTGATTAAGAAAAACTTCCCAAATCCTATGGCGCCTTACCATGTTTCTGGCATACTGCTCGCCTTCTTCTGTTAGGCGAATACCTTTGTATTTTTTGTACTCAATGTATCCGTCCTTTGATAACTTTTTGAGCATATCCGTAACAGCAGCATTAGAAATCTGAAGTTTTTCGGCAATTTTGTTAGCCTTAATTTCGCCATCTTGATTTTGGTATTTGTAAATAGCGCTTAAGTAATCTTCTTTTGAAATATTATTCATGACCTCAAATTATTTTTGAAATAATTTAAGTATACTTAAATTATTAGTCAAGCTTGTTTAACAAATATATTAAGTGAGCCACAATATTATTTTATATAATTTTAAATCACAGGTAAAGAATGAGTGATAAAGAACGGTGGAAATGGATATTAGCCTATTGTACTAAACAAGTATTCAATTATTTTTGGAGCTATTAATATGATTTGAAAGATTACGTAGTTAAAGTGAATTGACTTATAATAGTTTCTTATTCACTCATGTTACGCAAAACGGTCATTCTGAATAAAATGAAGAATCTTAAGGTTTCGATTTTTACAAATTTATGAGATATTTCACTTCGTTCAATATGACCCAAACATATACTTGCGTAACATGAGTTATTCAATTAAATTTCTTGAAGGATTAGCTGATTAATAGCTTTATATGGACGAAGGAGAAACCACAGAATTCGATCAAGCAAAGAATTTAATTTCAAATCCAAAAGACAATAAAACGAAAGAATTTTTAAAGCATGCTAAAATTATGGCTTTTTATTAAACATTATATTATTGAATTCGTTTGACTTTCCTTTAGCAACACTCAAAGTTTTCCAGCTATCTTTTTTAATTTGTTTTGCCAGAAGTACTATTTGTCCAACGTGATAGCCATAATGAGATAGCTGTCTGTTCAAAGCTTCTATAACCGAATGAGGTTCATTTCTGATTAAGACGGTTTTTGTTAAATCCTCTTCTTTCATAACATCGAGAAGATCGAATAATATTTTCCAGGCGTTATTCCATTTTGATAAAAGTTCAGCAACCGTGAATTTTTGATCTTCAAATTCAGTATCGCGATTACGATACGGTTTTTCGCCGTCGCTATCAAAGAAATCCGTGAACCTGGAAATCAGATTTCCGCTTATATGCTGAATTAAAATTCCAATAGAATTTGCATCTTCACCGGATTGAAGATAAAAATCTCCCTCTTCGAGTTGATCAAATGTTTTATCTGCAAGTGATTTATATTTTTTAAAATCTATCTTTATAACTCTTAAATATTCACCGGCAATATTATTTTTAATATTTTTCATGGCGATTCCATTATATGCTAATTTATTTCATAATAAAATTTTCAGTAAGCCTACTTTTATATGCCAATAATAATTAATAACTCATGTTACGCAAAACGGTCATTCTGAATAAAATGAAGAATCTCAAGGTTTCGATTTTTACAAATTTATGAGATATTTCACTTCGTTCAATATGACCAAAACATATACTTGCGTAACATGAGTTAATAATCAAATAACTTTAAATTGTGAATAAAATTTATAAAAGAAAGTAATCTCTTGTTTTTAGATAATTAAGCAACTAAATTGTCTCTTGGACAATTAATTTCTCAAAACCATTTTGGGGGTCTTATGAAAAAAACAAACATTTTTTCTTTCCTTCTCGTTCTATTTTTTGCAACTTCTATGGTATTTGCTCAATCAGAAGTTCAAAGCGGCGCTTTCACCGCAAGCTCTAACACCGACGGTTATACTTTGGATAAAAACACAGGTAATCGCTCATTCAACATTGAGGTAAATTTCAAGAAGTCATTTACAACAAAGCCTAAAGTTGTTTTATCTGTGAATAATTTAGATGCTGACACAAAAACAAATATCAGATATAGTGTGGAAGCAATTTCTGTTTCCAGAGATAACTTTACAGTTAAAATTACCACATGGGGAGATACAAAAATTTACGGAATAAGCGGATTCTGGCTTGCTCACACAGAGCAATAATTTGCGACAGGTATTTCGAAAAAGGGTTGGTTCCTAACAGAATCAACCTTTTTTTAATTTAAATTGTGAAGATATTCATCTAGTTTATGGAGGGAATTAATTTTTTCAATTCCTTTATAGCCGGCAAAAAAGTCTTTTTTTAGCGATTCTACTCCTTGTCCGCCAAGAACTATTTTTAGATCGGGATTAACTTCTTTAAGTTTATCGAGAACTTCCCTGAGGCGTAAAACATTTAGGTAAAGATTAAACGAAAGTCCGATAATCTCCGGATTTTTCTCCTTAACATATTTAACAATTTCCCTTGTCGGAGTTGAAGCTCCTAAAAAGAAAGTTTGCCATCCGTTAAGTTCAAAAATTTGAGCAACCATTTTGGGACCGATATCATGATATTCTTTATCAATACAACTAATAATAACTTTATGCCCATTAGTTTTATGATTTTTAATTTTATAAACACAAAAAGACATTAAGCTTTCAACAATTCTTGAAGCCGAATGCTCTTCGGCAACAGATAAACGATTTTGTTCCCACATCTTACCAATCCGGTACAAAGACTTTTGGAATAAATCCGAATAAATATCTTTTATATCGGTTTTATCAGAAAGTAAATCTTTGATAATTTTTGTGCAATGTTCTTTGTTGCCGTCAACAAGGCTGTTAAAAAAGTCAAGATATATAACTTCATTTATCATTTTTTATCCAATATTCTTTAGAATAGATGTACAAAATTCTAAACCAATTTTTAAGCAATTTAGTTTCAATTGTATAAAAATATAATAATAAAATTAAACTAAAAGGATGAAAAATCACATATTAAATAAGAATTAAAAGAAGAGTCATTACGGGTACCGGTCATTTTAATTCGGATAAATAAGTGAGTGCAACCAATTTACCCGAACTATCTCCTCTGTTCCGGCTCCCCGTAATGACGAGGAGAGATTATGAAAAATAGATATATGAGTATTATTTATATGAATTTAAGATATTCATGTAATTTGCTCTTTCAAACTTAGAAGGATCAGCTACATTCATGTAACTCATGCTTCCCCTCATTTGATCGAGTGATTCATACTCGTTTATTTCCATCCAATATATCAGTTGAGTTAAGATATCAGCAATATGATTAATTCCGAATTTGAGTAAAGCAGAAAGAATTTGTGTAACTTTTGCTCCGGCCATAATCATCTTAAGAACATCTTTATCGTTATAAACTCCGCTTGTAGAAGCTAAATCGGCTTGAATTTTTCCATAAAGAATAGCGATCCATCTTAGCGGAAGTCTCATTTCCATTGGAGTACTTAAAATTACACTAGGCTCAACTTCCAATTTTTCCAAATCGATATCAGGCTGATAAAATCTATTAAATAATACCAGGCCGTCAGCTCCGGCTTTATCTAATTGATCAGCCATCCAAGCCGTAGAACTAAAGAAAGGCCCAAGTTTAACAGCAACAGGAACAGTAACAGATTCTTTAACAGCTCTTACAATTTCAATATATTCTTTTTCAACGTCGGCACCGCTTTTCTTTATATCGGTAGCTAATCTGTAAATATTTAATTCTAAAGCATCAGCTCCAGCATTTTCCATTTTCTTTGCGTAATCAATCCAGCCGCCTTTAGATTTACCATTTAAGCTGGCAATAATAGGAATATTAACAGATTCTTTTGCTTTTCTGATATGATCCAAATATTCTTCCGGCCCTACTTTGAAGTCTATTTCCTGAGGGAAATAAGTTGTAGCTTCGGCATAACTTTCAGCGTGAACCGAAGTCTGATAATCCAATTCCAACTGATCGTGCTCAATTTGTTCTTCGAATAAAGAATAAAGTACAACAGCGCCGGCACCGCTTTCTTCCATTTTTTTAATATTATCTATTTCCTTTGATAATGGTCCCGCTGAAGGAACAATTGGGCTGGAAAGTTTTAATCCCAAATAAGTCGTTGATATATCCATTTTATTTTACCTAAAATATTTTTTCATAATTAAAATTTGATATTAGCTCAAAAAGTCAGCCTTGAAGAAATTTAAATTCTCCAAGGCAAGACAGAACTAATTATTTTTCTTTTGACTCTTCAGATTTTTCGTAAGGATTACCGGCTGCAAGTTGTTCGTACATTTTCCATCTCTCAAGTACATCTTGCTGTGCTTGTTCCATAAGTTTTGCAGCAGCTTCAGGATGAGATTTGGTTAACATCTTGTAACGTGTTTCCATATAAGTGTATTCCTTCAAAGCAATCTTCGGAGGTTTAGATTCCAACTTAAACGGATTCTTACCTTCCAATGCTAATTCAGGATTGTATCTGTATAATTGCCAGTGTCCGGAATCAACAGCAGCTTTCTGATTTTTCATACCGGTTGCCATGTTTATACCATGAGCAATACAGTGACTGTAAGCAATTATGATAGACGGTCCATCATATGCTTCGGCTTCAATGAAAGCTTTAACTGTTTGTGCATCACTGGCTCCCATAGCTACTTTTGCAACATAAACATTGCCGTAAGCCATTGCGATCAAACCAAGATCTTTTTTACCCATCGGTTTACCGCCGGCAGCAAATTTAGCAACTGCGCCTCTAGGTGTCGATTTAGACATCTGTCCACCGGTATTTGAATATACTTCTGTATCAAGGACTAAGATGTTAACGTTTTTACCGGAAGCAAGTACGTGATCTAATCCGCCGTAACCGATATCGTAAGCCCATCCGTCACCGCCCATAATCCATACAGATTTTTTAACGAGGTAATCAGCTAAGCTTAATAAATATTTTACATCGTCTGATTTTCCGTTAGCGCCCGCTTTCGACAAATCATTTAACTTAGTTTTTAATACTGCTACTCTTTCGCGCTGTTCGTAAATACCAACTTCATCTTTTTGATTTGCAGTTAATAAACCTTCAACCAATTCAGTTCCCAGTTCAGAAGCTAATTTTGTAACTAAGTTTCTTGCTTGATCCGTATGTTTATCAATTGCTAATCTGAAGCCCATTCCAAATTCAGCATTATCTTCAAATAGTGAATTTGACCATGCCGGACCTTTACCTTCTTTGTTCATAGTCCAAGGAGTTGTTGGTAAATTACCGCCGTAAATTGAGGAACAACCTGTAGCGTTAGCAATAACCGATCTGTCTCCGAATAACTGACTAACTAACTTGACATATGGAGTTTCACCGCATCCGGCGCAAGCTCCGGAGAATTCGAATAATGGTTCTAAGAATTGTGATTCCTTAATTGCAGAAACATTTAATTTTTTTCTATCGAATTCAGGTATACTTAAGAAGAAATCCCAATTAGCTCTTTCTTGATCTCTAATCGGTAATTGCGGAGCCATGTTAATTGCTTTGAGCTTGGTTTCCTTCTTGTTTTTAGCAGGACAAATATCAATGCAGATTCCACAGCCGGTACAATCTTCAACTGCTACTTGAATTGTGTAAGCTAAGTTATCACCTAAATCTTTACCTTTGAACTTAACCGACTTGAAAGATTCCGGTGCGTTTTCTAATAATTTTTCGTCATAAACTTTAGCGCGGATTGTTGCATGAGGACAAACAACAACGCACTTGTTACATTGAATGCAAGTGTCAGGATCAAAAACAGGAACTTCTAACGTGATATTTCTTTTTTCATATCTAGCAGTTCCGGTTGGATAAGTACCATCAACAGGCATTTTACTTACAGGCAACAAATCACCATCACCGGCAATAATTTTTGCAGTAACCTCTTTTACAAAATCAGGAACCACACCTTGAACTGCCGGAAGCAATTGAAGTTTACTTGAAACTTCAGCCGGAATTTCAACTTCAAATAAATTAGATATAGTTTGATCAACAGCATTATAATTCATTTGAACAATTTTATCGCCTTTAGCTCCATAAGTTTTCTTAATGGAGTTTTTAATCATTTCGATTGCTTGTTCTTTCTTGAAAATTTTAGAGATTGCAAAGAAGCAAGTCTGCATAATAGTGTTAATTCTTCCGCCCATTCCGGTTTCGTTTGCAACTTTATAAGCATCGATGACAAAGAATTTCATTTTCTTTTCAATCAAATCTTTTTGAAATTTTTCAGGTAAAGAATTCCAAACTTCATCTTTTGAAAGAGTTGTATTTAATAAGAATGTAGCGCCTTCAACAGCATCTTTAAGCATATCCATTTTCTCAAGAAATACAGGTTGATGACATGCAATAAAATTAGCTTTATCAATTAAATAAGTAGAACGGATAGGTTTTGGTCCAAATCTTAAGTGAGATGTAGTAGTTGAACCGGATTTTTTAGAATCATAAACGAAATAACCTTGAGCGTAATAATCAGTACCTTCACCGATGATTTTGATGGAGTTTTTATTTGCACCAACTGTTCCATCGGAACCCAAACCGTAGAATTTACCTCTAAATGTTTCAACATCTTCAACAGAGAATAAAGGATCGTATCCGATGCTGGTATTTGTAACATCATCAAAAATACCAACCGTGAAGTGATTTTTAGGTTTATCTTTTTTCAATTCATCGTAAACTGCTTTAACCATTGCCGGAGTAAATTCTTTAGAAGATAGTCCGTAACGTCCGCCGATAATTTTAGGGAAAGCAAATTTAAGTTCGCCTGCCATATGTTTTTCTGTAATAGCGTTTATAACATCAAGATAAAGCGGTTCGCCTGAAGCGCCGGGCTCTTTTGTTCTATCTAAAACAGCAATTGATTTTGTTGTTGCGGGAAGAGCATCCATAAAGTGCTCGATTGAGAAAGGTCTGTATAATCTAACTTTTAATACGCCGACTTTTTCTTCCTTAGAAACCAAATACTCAACTGTTTCATCTGCAGCTTCAGCACCTGATCCCATTAAAATAACTATTCTTTCAGCATCGGGAGCGCCAACATAATCGAATAAGTGATATTGTCTTCCAACAATTTTAGCAAATTTGTCCATTTGTTTCTGAACTATATCCGGACAAGCATCGTAAAATTTATTGACTGTTTCTCTCGCCTGGAAGTAAACGTCAGGATTCTGAGCCGTTCCGCGAAGAACCGGATTATCGGGACTAAGTCCTCTTTTACGATGTGCTAAAACCAAATCATCATCTATCATTTCGCGTATTGCTTCAGTAGTAAGCTGATTTATTTTCATAACTTCGTGAGAAGTTCTAAATCCATCAAAGAAATGCAAGAAAGGAACTCTGGATTCCAAAGTTGCAGCCTGTGCAATTAGAGCAAAATCCATAACTTCCTGTACCGAGTTTGATGAAAGCATAGCAAAACCTGTAGAACGTGTTGCCATAACATCGCTATGATCGCCAAATATAGATAAAGCCTGTGCAGCTATTGATCTGGCTGAAACATGAAAAACCGTTGAAGTTAATTCTCCGGCAATCTTAAACATGTTTGGAATCATTAACAGCAAACCTTGCGAAGCGGTAAACGTAGTTGTTAAAGCGCCTGTTTGTAAGGCACCGTGAACACTGCCTGAAGCTCCACCTTCGCTTTGTAATTCTGATACAGAAGGAATTTCACCCCAAATATTTTTTTTATTATTTGCTGCCCACGCATCACACCATTCACCCATAGGCGAAGAAGGTGTTATAGGATATATTGCAATCACCTCGTTTGTAGGGAAAGCTACATATGCAGCAGCTTCATTACCATCTATAGTTACTTTCTTGCTTTCCATTTTCCTCTCTTCTGAAAATATTATTGTCTCAAGTTTTGGACTTCAAAGTTCCCAAAGATTATACCAAGCTTTTTTAAGGTATTTTACCGTTTTTTACATATTTTTTTTCCAATAATGACAAGATTAAGAGATATGTAAGTTTTGAATTCTCGCTTTTGGGAAAGGAGTTATTAAGAATACTTAACAACCGGCAAGTAATGTCATAGATCTAGAAGTAACTCTATTTTAATGATTTTATGATTTAGAGAAGCAAGAGTAAAACAATTTTAGTTTGTTTATAATGAAAAGCCGCGCAAATCAATTTGAAGAATTTTTCAACAATGAAATTTCAAACAATTAGCTAGATTTTTTTCTTGATAAATCATAAGAAAAACGCCTGGTAATTTTGCGGGGAATTGAAATTTTGAATCCTTCCAATTTTTAGTTCATCTCATAAATCAAAATTTTTGAGGAACAGAAAATGCAGACACAGCCAAAAGTAGTAATGTTTACAACTCCTACATGCAGTTTCTGTAACTCTGCGAAAAGATATTTTCGTGAAAAAAATATAAAGTTCACGGAAGTTGATGTTAGCAGAGATTTCAGCGCTGCAAGGGATTTACAAAGAAGAACCGGCCAAACGGGCGTACCTGTAATATTGATTAACAATCGCCCAATTGTAGGTTTTGATAGACCTAAAATAAATCAAATGTTAAATATTAAGTATTAACGGAGATTATCTAATCATGAAAATAAAACCGATGGATGACAGGCTCGTCCTAGAATTAATTGAACAAGAAGAGAAAACCGTATCAGGAATTATTATTCCGGACAGCGCTAAAGAAAAACCGATTATGGGAAGAGTTGTTGCAGTAGGCACCGACGAAGATTTACGCGAAAAAATTAAAGAAGGCGATAAAGTATTGTTCGCAAAGTACGGCGGCGAAGAAATAAATTTTGACGATAAAGATTACAAAATAATTCAACGATCTGACGTCCTTGCAGTTATAGAGGACTAAGAAAAAGACCTGTGTTCCTCCCTTTTACCCCTAGGGGGAGGAACAGATTTAATCCCGCCTGATATTACATTCTAACTTGAAAATAAGCGCAATGTTATTTATAATTCAATAAAGATTGTTGTTGTGATTCATTTTTGCAACAAAAGTAATCTTGGGGGATTTTAATGACTGATAACTTAACTCTTTCCGAAAACGACGAACAAGCAATTTATGAAGCCGACGGAATTATAGTATTAAACAAGAAAGGTGAAATAATTGCTTCCAGCGAAGCCGCGTGCCGCATTACGCATTTCAACGAAGATGAATTAATTGGTAAATCTTTTAAATTTCTATTTGAAACCAGAATTGAGGATCAAGATTTTATTTCAAAAGTTTTAAATGAAGAAAAAAGTTACGCAAATATAAATTTATTAATAAACATAAAAAACAGCACGCCTCTTATTGTAAACGCATCAGTTACTCTTTTAACTCAACCCACAAACAAGGTAATAGGAATTATACTTGTTTTTAGAAATATGGAAGAAATGGTTTCAATCCTGAAAGAATTAAAAACAAAAAACGAAGAATTGCTGTACGAAAAAAATAAGATTGAAGCGATCTTTAACAGCAGAATGGAAGGTACTTTTACTATTGATTTAGAAAGACGGATAAGCTCTTTTAATCACTCTGCCGAATTAATAACAGGTTATAAGAAATCTGAAGTTATAGGTAAAACATGTGAGAAAATTCTAAAGCTTCCTGAATGCGGCGATGATTGCACTTTACTAGAAAAAGTAAAACTTAACGGCTCTTCAAGCATTGTTGAATCTTTTATAACAAATAAAAGTGGAACAAAGGTACCTATCCGCTTAAGTGTTTCGCCATTGCTTGATATTAACAAAAATGTTATCGGCGCAGTAGAAACATTTTTAGATATAAGCGAATTAAAAAACCTGACATCGCAAGTTGAAGAAAGATTTCGGTTTAAAGATATAGTCGGCAGAAGTAAGTCCATGCAACAAATTTTTGATTTGATGCAAAATGTAATTCAAAGCGACAGTAATTTATTAATAACGGGTGAGAGCGGTTGCGGAAAAGAAATAGTTGCGAGAGCAATTCATGTAAACAGTGAAAGAAAATCAAAACCATTTATGGCTGTTAACTGCAGTGCGTTTGCCGAAACACTGCTTGAGAGTGAATTATTCGGACATGAGAAAGGTGCATTTACCGGAGCCATAAAAACCAAGCCCGGAAGATTTGAGCTAGCCGGAGAAGGCACTTTATTTTTGGATGAAATTGGAGATCTATCTATTACAACGCAGGTAAAATTGTTAAGAGTACTAGAGACGAAACAGTTTGAGCGAGTCGGCGGAACACAAACCATAACATTAAAAGCACGTTTAATAACTGCAACAAATAAAAAACTTCACGAAGAAATTAAGCAGGGAAGATTTCGTGAGGATCTTTTTTACAGAATAAATGTAATCAACATAAATATTCCTCCGTTAAGAGAAAGACTGGATGATTTAATTCCTCTAATAAATCATTTTGTTGAGATTTATAAAGAGAAATTTAATAAAAACATAAAAAGTATCAGTTCCGGAGTGCTCGATATTTTTAGAAAATATAATTGGCCGGGAAATATCCGCGAATTGGAAAATGTACTTGAACATGCCTTTGTTGTATGTCCGGGAAATACCATAAACATAGAACATTTACCGGAAAGAATTTGGAGTAATTCCGATGATCCCGAATATTACTCATTTCTATCAACCGATAAGCAATTACAAAATGCAGAGAAACAAGTATTAATAACAACATTAAAATTGAATGAAGGAAATCGTAATTTAACAGCCGAAGCTTTAGGAATAGATAGAACAACCCTTTGGCGAAAAATGAAAAAGTACGGTTTAATCAAAAAGCAAAAATGAATTTGATATTCAATTTTTACATGCAACACTGCAACATGATTAATTTCTTAAGTGCAACATCAAAACAACTCCGGTTTTAAATCTCCTTATAATTTGATCTAAATCAACAATAAAATATTGGCTCACCTTTTGCACTATATATCATATAATGTGGGGGAATATTATGAAAGTAGCTATATCAGCAAAGCAGAATAATCTTGACAGTGAGATAAGTTCATTTTTTAATAATGCTGAATACTTTATTATTGTTGATTCGGAGAATGTAAGTAACTATAGTGTAATAAAAAATCCGCATTCAAAACAGTTAGCGGGATCAGAAATATTTGGCGCTCAACTTTTAATTAATTGCGATGTTCAAGCTCTGATGACCGGGAAGTGCACACCAAACGCGTCCCGTATTTTTAATGCCGCCGGCATAAAAGTAATTGAAAAAATTGAAGGAAAGGTAAGAGGTAACATAGAGGAATTAAATCAAAAAACATTTATTAATGATAAGATTAGTAAAACAATAAACTATTAAAACCAATTATTTGGAATTTCTATTTCACGTCATTTCCACTCTGGTTAATTATCTGTAAAGATCAAATATAATTTTTTAACCAAAAAACGGGGGTAAGATGCCTAATTTTGCAAATCAAGTTACCGATGCCAAGGGTATAAGAAGAGTAAATTTTTTAAGCATGGAAGAAGATTGTACAAAGTACTACCCGCTTCGTGATTTTGAATTTATGATGCCCTGGTCAATGGATTATCCTTCAGCAACTCCTCAGAATAGAAAGACTCAAAAGGAAAGTCTTAGAAAAGAAGCTTGTATTCTTGAGACGAAGCTGAGAACCGTAAAAGATAGGATAAGAGATTTGGAGTTGTTGGAGGATTAACTTTCATAAAACCAAATGCATAATATTTTGAAAGTAAATTATGATATCCGAATCTGATATATTAAAATATGCGATCTCCGATTATCTACCTTCAATGAACGGAAATTTAAAAGGAGACTCTGCAATACAAATGTTACGTTTAAAAATTTCGAAAAATTTGAGCAAAAATCAATTGCATGAAACTCCTCAGCAAGGTATTAGTGTAATAGGCGAATTATATTATTGTAAATTATGTAACATAAGAATAATTCAATGTAAGAATTATCCCCGGCAGCTATGTGCTTGCCCCAACTGCGGCAGAAGGATGGAGAAGTTAAGAGATTTGTAATATCTAGAAATTCTCCCAAACTAATATTTCGAAAATAACCTTCTCTTTTTATCTCCGAAATGAACAATTTTAATAGTTGGGAAAAGGTTGGTTTTGTTAAAGGAAAAGGCAAGAGCTATTCACTTATAGATCAGCCAAAAAGCGGAACTTAAGAACAATTATCCGGATACAGATATTTCTTACTCAATTCCTAAATCTTCTTTTGTTATTATCACGATATACAATTCTTTAGGACAAAAGATAAAAACGCTTGAAAATATAAAATAAACTTTGATGCAAACAGATTTAGCAGAGGAGTTTACTTTTATGCCATAAAGCCGTCACATATTAATAAATTAAGAAAATGATTCGCTAAAATAGATTATATCATCAGCTTCGTCTGTTGAATAAACAGGCGGAGTACAAATTAGCGTTATTGATTATTAATCATTTCAGATTTAAAGATGATTCATTCCTAAATTCCGACTTATCACCTTCAAAATTAAAACATAAAAAGATAATTCCTTTTGAGAGTTCATTAATAATATAGGAACTCTTTATTTTTAAAGCTCTTAAGTTATAATTCACTGACATTTTTATGGAGTTATTACCATAAACTAATTAAAATTGCCATTTGTTTATAAAATATTATTTTAAGAAATGCATGCGGGCAAAAATCAAAATGCTATGAAGATGTTATCTTTAATAATTTTTAATTGTTCACTTCATTGAGCAATCTTTTTTCTACAAATTTTATATTCTGCTTATAAGAAAAAAATCCCAAAATTTAAAATTATAAAACGTACAAAAGAATTTTTAACAGGTTAGAAATTCTTTTGGTTACAACTTTTTCTTTAAATCAAAAAAGGGAATTATTGGATGAGAATCCTTTTACAAATGTATGGTATTCACACTTATTTGAGCTCTTCTGACAAGATAAATTTATTAATTCTTATTATCCTATTATCATCTTCAATATGCTCTCTTCAAGCACAAACATTTAATATTCAGGATGATTCTTCAATAGTTGTATCGGTTGATGATGCGGATTCGAAAGATACGAACAGAGATCATGAAGAAAAAGTTAAACATTGTTTATTGTGCAACTATTCTAAACGAATAATTCCGGCAGACAAAACCTTGAACCAAAATGAAAAATTTGAAAGAACGGATTATAATAATTATTTCAGTTCGATAAATGTTAATCCGGAGTATCAGTCTTTTTTATTAACACCTTTTACTTCATTTATTTCACATTGTAGAAAAACCTATTTGTTTGATTATGATTGTATGAATGCAATTGCTGGGTATGATTTAATAGCTAATAATAGCGAATATATTATGAATATTGGTTTTCTCAAGAGAACTCTTCAAGTGGAAAGTATAACTTTGGTTTTGGTCAGAGACAGATCTCCGGGAAAGAAGAATAAGCAAAGCATAGTAAATCAATACAATCATACCAATCAATCATCTCATCAGGAAATACAAAAACATTATTACTATCAACCACTACGAACTCGTTATTTAATTAATCACTTAACAAAACTTCTATTAGAAAATCACATTAATAATTTAAACCGGAAAAAGAAATTTAGACTATAAAACATTCCTATAAGCAGATCTAATATTTATACATTTATAAATAAAAGGAGGCAATATGAAACGTTCGTTTAATACATTTATTTTTTTAATGATTTTATATTTTGTTTGTGGTTCATCTCTGTCTTTTGGTCAATGGACTAAGGATACTTTAAAACAAAATAAAGTTTCAACTTTCTCCGGGTATTATTCTTCAGCTGCTAGCGACGGAAAAGGAGGCGTTTTTATTTCATACAGTTTTGAAGGCATTTTGAATTTGAAACATTTAAATGCTGCCGGTATTAACGATAATCAAAAAATATTTATTGTTAGCAGTTCGGATAATAATGTGAGATCAACAAAACTCGTTCCTGATTTAGAAGGGGGAGTATTTGCTATTTGGACAACGTATGTAAATAGTACAGGTAATAATGAATTAAGAATGAGACATTATTATGCAGATGGAACTTATAGTTATATATATAATTTATATACATATGGAGATCGCTATGATACACTATCTTTAAGTTTGTATGCAAACCGAAAGTATAAAGCACTATCAGATAATCAAGGTGGTTTCTGGATTATTATGAATTTTAAATATCAAAAGGATTATAATACTTCGTATTATCTTTCTATAAATCACGTCAATAAATTCAATCAAAAACTTTATTCATCTCAAAGTTCGAGTTTTAAAATTGAAAAAAGCAAAAGAGCCATTGAGTTTGATGCAGCTACAAATACACATGGAGCGTTATATCTTGCAAGTGAAATAGATGCCCCAGATTCTTCATCTGTCTATTACAATCTAAAGTTTGATTATATTGAAGCGCATGGTAATTATTTTAACTCCAATATAATTGACAATACAGGTAACGGCTTTCTTACAATAAATCCCAAAATTATTGTAACTTCTTCAAGTGATGCAATAGTTTCGTGGATTGATACTAGAAACAGCGGAGATAGTAATATTTATGCTGAAAAGCTTAATTATTATGGAACCAAACTATGGGGGACTTATGGAAATCCGATATGTACGGCTGCAAACGATCAAGGCAGTATAAAAATGATTCCGGATAAAAAAGGCGGTGCATATGTTTCATGGACAGATAGACGTAGAGGAAATAGTCAGGTTGATTTATATATGCAGCATTTAAACTCCGCAGGGAATCTTACTTACCCATCTCAAGGCGTTGGAATCCATGTGAGCGATAATTATCAAACTAATGCCGCTTTAATTAATGCCTCTAAAGGAAATGTAATTGTTACATTTTTTGATGAAATTCATTCCCTCGGCAATATCTATGCAACGGAACTCGACTCTGTGGGAAATATATTATGGGAAACAGCTGCAACCGCAAAAACTTATTCAAGTACGAACCTTCCTGTTAGTGATTCTGGTGGCGGTGTGATTATTACTTATAGTTTAGGAGGTATTATATGCGCGCGAGCAATCAATCGATACGGCTCAATGGCATATGGACCTAAAATTAAAAATGTTAATGATGTACCTGATGACCAGGGCGGAAAGCTTGCAATTAATTGGCGTGCTGCTCCTTTAGATACATCCGGTTTTAACAATATAATAGACAAATATACTGTCTGGCGGGCTATCAGCGCTATCAGTAATTCACAATCTTCTAAGAAGAATTCCTCAAAACTTAAAACAGTTTTAAGTAATGGAAATGTTAGAAAAGTAAGCGGCAGTTACTGGGAGAATGTTGGTGAAGTTAAAGCACATAATCTTTACGGTTATTTGAAAACCGATATAACACCATTGGATTCTAATGTCAACCACAAAACTCCATATATAAAATATTTTGTATCAGCTGTAACTAAGAATCCTGATGTCTACTGGGACTCAAATATTGACAGCGCTTATTCAATCGATAACGTTCCTCCGGCCGCTCCGGCCAATCTTTATCTATCTTCCGATTCACATACAACACATTTAGGTTGGAATGAAGAATCGACACCGGATTTATATAGATATGTTGTCTACCAGGGAACATCTGCAAATTTTGATTCCGCAACTGCCGAAAAATATTTTACGAAAGATACTGTGTATGATTTTTACTCTAATTCAGCAGTTGACAATTTCTATAAAGTACTAGCTGTAGATGTTCATGGGAACAGAAGCGAGCTCTCAAATGAAGCGGGAAATACAGTTGTTCCGGTGGAATTAGTGTCTTTTGAAGCCAAGGTGCAGCAGGACAAAGTGTTGTTAAACTGGAAAACAGCTACGGAAAAAAATAGCAGCGGTTTTGAAATTGAAAGAGCAGATGCTAATAGCAAACAACCTGAATATAATAAAATAGGATTTGTGAAAGGAGGTGGGAACACTACATCACCTAGTTCTTATAAGTTTATAGATCATAATCCTACAAATTCAAACAAATTTTCATACAGATTAAAGTTAGTCGATCTCGACGGAAGTATATCTTATTCAAATAAAGTTGAGGTTAATGTTACGCCTTCTGCTTATCATGTATATCAGAATTACCCGAATCCTTTTAATCCGAGCACAACAATTAAATATAGTCTGCCCGAAGCAGCAAACGTACAATTGATAATTTATAATTCCCTCGGTAAAAAGGTTAAAACATTATTGAATGAACAACAAGAGGCGGGTTATCATTTAGTCAATTTTAATGCAACTGGCGTTGCAAGCGGTATATATTTCTATCAATTAAAATCAGGAAATAAATACACAGCGATTAAAAAAATGATTTTGTTAAAATAATTTAAGGCATTTCTACTCTGCTCAAATATTGGGCAGAGTGGAAATAACAATTCTTATTTGCCCCATTCATTTTTAATTCTAATATCAACCGCATGCAGTGAATCGTCTGCGGAAACAATTAACGGATTTATATCGAATTCTTTTATCGATGGAATATCAATCATCATTTGCGCACAATTTTTTAGTATACTTTTTAACTTCGTAAAATCAATCGAATTTTCTCCGCGCACACCGTGAAGTATTTTTCCTATTTTGGTTGAGTTTATAATCTCATCAATGTCGTCATCGTTTAAATAAGCTGATTTTAAAGCAGTGTCATTAAAAACTTCCACATATTTCCCGCCCGATCCAAACATTATAATCGGACCAAACGCGGAATCTCTAAAACCGCCAATTAACAATTCAAATTTAGTTTTTATAAAAGGTTGAATTAAAATATTTTCCAAAATAAAACTGTTTTGTTTAAATGATTCTTCAATTTCATTAACAGCCTTTATGAATTGTTCCGGAGAATTGATATTTAACTTTACAGCATTTAATTCAGATTTATGGACTACTGTTTTTGAAATACCTTTAACAACAACAGGAAATTTTATCTTTGACAAAATATTTCCAGCTTCTTCCGGGGAAGATATTATTTCTTCAATTATCGGTAAATCATATTTTGCAAATATCTTTCTAATATCTTCAGAAGACAAAAAGCCATTTTCAAATTCAAAGTGTTTTTTCTGTTTGTTTAAGTATAAATATTCCTTGTGATTTTGCTTTTTATTAAAAAATAAAATATTCGAAATAACTTTAGCAGGTTCTTCAGGATTTCTAAATAACGGCTTATTAAATTTCGAATTCTTTCGATACTCTTCCCAAAATTCCGGGAGAGGCATCACAACCTGGTAAATAGGTTTCGAAGATTTAATTTCATTGATACTTTCTATGACCGGAAGCGGTGAAACCATAACGGGTTCTACAAAAATTGAAATTACGGCATCGACATTTATATCGGACAATAATATTTCATTCACAATTTTATACTGTTGTGCAGTTCCCCCCGGAAGCAAATCGACTGGGTTATTGATGCTACCTTCAGGATGAACAATGGCCTTAAGTCTCATTTTTGTGGCATCGCTTAATTCAGCAAGACACAAATTTCCATTTTCTAACGAATCAACAGCAAGAATTGCGGGACCGCCGGCGTTTGTTACAATTGCAATTTTATTTCCTTGAGGAATCGAAAAATCTTCGAACCCTTTTGCAGTATTAAAAAGCTCACTAAGTGTTTGCGCTCTAATAATTCCAAACTGGTTCATAATTGCGTTAACGACTTTATCGCTACTTCCTAAAGCACCTGTGTGAGATGAGGCGGCTTTCATCCCTGCAGATGATTTTCCGGATTTTAGAATAATTACCGGTTTTGTAATCTTGGAATCAATAAACTTTTGTATAAGTTGTTCGCCATCAGAAAAGCTTTCCAGGTAACAAGTTATTGTATCGATATTTTCATCTTTTTCCCAAAACTCAAGTAAATCGTTTTCAGAAATATCAGCTTTGTTGCCGACACTAATAAAATGTCCAAAACGTATATCCGTTTCTCTTAAGGAATTCAAAACCGCTGCGCCTATTGCTCCGCTTTGAGAAAGAAATGCCGTTCTGCCGGGTAATGGTAACTCTGCAACAAATGTTGCATTGAGTTTTACATTTTCTAATGTGGAAATAACACCCATACAATTAGGACCTACTAACCTGGCCCCGGCGTTATGTATTTTTTCCTTAACTCTATTTTCTAATACAATACCTTCACCACCGACTTCCTTAAATCCTGCGGTAACAAGAATTATTGACTTCACTTTCTTATCCAGAAGCTGATCTATGGTTTCTTCAACAAATATTTTAGGAACGACAATTATAGCGAGATCGAGATGATTAGGTAATGAGATAATATCATTAAAACAATCAAAACCTAAAATTGTAGATGATTTAGGATTTACGGGAAATATATTCCCGGTATAATTATATTTTTTTATTGATTTTAAGAGTTCGTACCCAATGCTTTTTTCTTTGCTGGAGGCGCCAATAAGAGCAATTGAGGAGGGATAAAAAAAATTTTTAATTTTGGAATCCAATATTTTCCCCTAAGTTTTTAATTTTGTTTTATATTAATCTATGTTAAATATTTTTAAAAGTAACGATTTTTAAATAATAAACACCGAAATAATTATATATTGATACTTAATATGTGGGAATCCTGATATCAAACAGTTCGTATTTATAAATAAATTTTTTTGTAGAGTACTTGAATGAGTTATGAAGAACTAAACAGAGAACAATTAATTCGAAAAGTTGAATTATTGACAAACGAAAACAAATTACTGAAATCAGAATTCGATTCGAAAGAAAAAGAACTTAATGAGAAATTAAAATTTTTTGAAAATGTTATTAAATTAAGTCCAAATTACGTTTATGTAAAAGATACAGAATGCAAATATATCCTTTCAAATTATAACTTTGCAGAACTATGTAAATTACCTCTAGACCAAATTTACGGAAAAACAAGTTTCGATATTTTCCCACCGGAAACAGCAGAAAGAATGTATAATGAAGACAAAGCTATTCTGGAAGAAAAAATCGAACAAATTGAAGACGAAGAAGAATTCATCGATAATAACGGTAATTCCGCTTGGGCTTATACTGTAAAATATCCTCTAAAAGATTCTTCCGGAAAAGTAAAATACATTATCGGTATAAGTATAGATATAACAAAGAGGATGGAGATTGAAAAAGTATTAATTGAACGCGAACAAGGTTATCGTTCACTTGTTGAGTCATCAATAGACGCAATTTATGTTCTTCAGGATAATCGACTTGTAATGGTGAATAAAGCGTGGGAAAATTTATTTGGTTATTCCAAAGAATCTGTTATGCGGGATGATTTCGATTTATTGAATATTGTGGCTCCCGAAGATAGACCGATGATTATTCAAAGGTTTAAGAATTTACAAAAGACAAAGCCATTATACTCCCGATACGAATTAAAAGCATACACAAAAGATAAAAGAATACTTGATGTTGAAGTGAGCGTCGCTTTAATAAAATGGAATGGAAGAGATGCGTATCAAGGTATTTA
Organism: uncultured Ignavibacteriales bacterium; assembly: GCA_963739985.1. Taxonomy (GTDB): domain Bacteria; phylum Bacteroidota; class Ignavibacteria; order Ignavibacteriales; family Ignavibacteriaceae; genus CAVUCE01. The sequence continues at coordinate 408,450 of CAVUCE010000005.1, read as the reverse complement.
TCGCAATATAACTGAACGGAAAAAAACAGAATATGCGTTAAAAAGGGAAGCATTCATCTTTGAAAATTTATTAGATGCCGTAATACTAACCGACCATGATGGAATTGTACTAAATTGGAATCCTGCCGCAGAAAAATTGTATGGTTATAAAAAAGAAGAAATTCTGAATAGTAATGTTGAAATTTTGAATACGCCTGAAGAACAAAGAAAGATTACAGTTGATATTATTAGGGGAATTCGTGATCATGGAAAATGGAGCGGTGAGATAAACTTTATTATGAAAGACGGAACCAAGGGTATTTCGGAAACAATAGTTTTTCCATTCATGGATGCGGATGGAAATCAAATTGCACTAGTAGGAGTTAATAGAGATATAACCACTCGTAAGGAATCCGAGCTTGCTTTATCGGAATCGGAAGATAAGTTTAGAAAACTTGCGGAATTTTCATTAACCGGAATTTATTTAATACAAGATGGTTTGTTTAAGTATGTTAATCCAAAGTTTGCTGAGTTTTTTGGCTACGAGCAAGATGAAATAATCAATAAGAAAGGCCCCGATGATCTTACATATAAAGAAGATCAATCAATGGTGGACAATTATATCTCGCAAAGGCTTGTTGGAGATCTAGATTCTATCAAATATGAATTTTTAGGCGTTAAAAAAAATAGTAATTTAATTAATGTGGAAGTTCACGGTGCTCGTCTTTTATATCAAGGGAAAGCGGCAATTGTTGGAACTTTACTTGATATTACACAACGTAAACAATCAGAAAAGGACTTATACGAAAGCAGGAAAAAATATAAAGAGCTTACGGATCTTTTACCGCAAACAATTTTTGAAGCAGATATACAAGGTAATTTTACCTTTGTAAATAAGGCCGGAATTCAAATATTTGGTTACTCGGATCAAGACTTTAAAGAGACCAAAACAATTTATCAATTGCTCGGGAGTAAGGATAGAGAACGAGCTAAGATAGAATTGGCAAATAGTCTTTACGGTAAAAGTAGTGATAACAATGAATATATAGGGTTAAAAAAAGACGGGACAGAATTTCCGATAATGGTATTTAGCAGTCCTGTAATTCGTAATGAAAAGCCGGTTGGTTTCAGAGGAATTGTAATTGATATTTCAGAAAGAAAAGAATACGAAGAGCAGTTAAGAAAACTTTCGCGTGTAGTTGAACAAAGTCCCGATTCAATTATAATAACAAACATCGATGGAAATATTGAATATGTTAATCCAAAATTTACCGAGCTTACCGGTTATACTTTTAAAGAAGTAACCGGTGAAAACCCGAGAATCTTAAAGTCCGGCGAAAAACCTGCCGATGAATATTCAGATATGTGGGAACTAATTACACACGGAAAAATGTGGCGCGGGGAGTTTCACAACAAAAAGAAAAACGGAGAACTTTATTGGGAATCCGCTTCAATTTCCCCAATCATTAATTCCGATGGCAAAGTAACTCATTATTTAGCTATAAAAGAAGATATAACCCAAAAGAAAATAATTGAACAAGAATTAATTAAGGCTAAAGAAAAAGCTGAAGAATCCGACAGATTAAAATCAGAATTTCTCGCACAAATGTCGCACGAAATAAGATCTCCTTTAAATGTAATTATGAGTTTTAACTCACTATTAAAAGAAGAGCTTGTTGATACTTTAAAAGATGATCACGCAGCAGCTTTCTCAGCTATAAACTCTGCAGGTAAAAGATTATTAAGAACAATTGATTTAATTTTAAATATGGCAGCGGTTCAAACAGGAAATATTGAATTTATTGTAACAGACATAGATTTAAAGAAAGTAATCAGCGGTCTCAAAAATGAATTTGATTATTTGACTACAGAAAGAAATTTAAAAATTGAATTAGATTTTCAGACAAATAATACAACTATCTTAGCTGATGAATATTTGGTTTCTGAAATATTTCAAAACTTAATTAATAACGCAGTAAAATATACCATAGAAGGTAGCGTTAATATTAAAATTTATGAAAATGAGTACAAAAATGTTAGCGTAGACATAAGTGATACAGGAATAGGTATTTCAAAAGAATATATACCAAAACTCTTCAAACCTTTTTCTCAAGAGGATACAGGTTATTCGCGAAAATTTGAAGGCAATGGTTTAGGTTTGGCTTTAGTAAAAAATTATATCGATCTTATTGGTGCAACAGTTAAAGTGGTAAGCGAAAAAGGCAAAGGAACTACTTTTACGGTGTCTTTCCCGGATAACGCAAGTATAAAAAATTGATAACTTAAAAATTGGAATTAATCTTTAATACAATTCATGAACAATCCTAAAATCCTTAATAAACCTTTAGGCGATATGCCGCCGGAAGAATTTAGAAAATACGGACATCAATTAATTGATTGGATAGCCGATTATTTTACAAATATTGAAGACTATCCCGTTTTATCAAAAGTTAAACCGGGAGACATAAAGAATTCGATTCCCTCATCTCCTCCCTTAAACGGCGAAAAAATGGATGCGATTTTTTCCGATATAGATAAAATTATTCTTCCGGGTATTACGCATTGGAATCATCCAAATTTTATGGCGTATTTTAATTCTACATCAAGCGGACCGGGAATATTAGCTGAACTTTTAACTGCAGCATTTAATGTAAATGGAATGGTTTGGAAAACTTCTCCGGCTGCGACAGAATTGGAACAAGCAATGCTTAATTGGTTCAGGCAAATGCTTAAACTTGATGAAGGATTCTGGGGAATTATTTATGATACGGCTTCCGTAAGTACAATGCATGCAATTGCTGCCGCACGAGAACAAAATAGATATTTAGAAGTTAGAGAAAAAGGGTTAGCCGGAAGAAGTGAAATACCTAAGTTAAAGGTTTATGCTTCCGGGCATGCTCATTCATCTGTTGATAAAGCCGTATTAACTTTAGGATTAGGAATTGAAGGATTAAGAAAAATTCCGGTTAACAGTGATTTTCAAATGATTCCGGAAGAGCTAGAGAAAGCGATCCAGGAAGATATACAACAAGGGTTTTTACCAATTTGTGTTGTCGCTACAATCGGGACAACATCAACGACAAGCATTGATCCGTTAAATGAAATAGCCGATATTTGCAAACGTAATAATATATGGCTTCACGTAGATGCCGCATATGGAGGAGTTGCAGCGCTTGTACCGGAGATGAGACATATTCTAAACGGCATCGATAAAGCAGATTCAATGGTTGTGAATCCGCACAAATGGATGTTTACTCCAATTGATTTAAGTATATTTTTTACTAAAAAACCAGATATATTAAAACGAGCTTTTAGCTTAGTTGCCGAATATCTTAGAACTAATGAAGATTCGGAAGTAGAGAATTTTATGGATTACGGTATTCAACTCGGCAGAAGATTCCGTTCTTTAAAACTTTGGTTCATAATTAGGTATTTTGGAACAGATGGAATTATTGAAATTCTTCGTGAACATTTAAGATTAGGAAAACAGTTTGCTTCACTAATCGATAAAAGTAATTTGTTTGAAAGATTGGCTCCGACTCCCTTTAGTACAATCTGTTTCAGAGCTAATCCGGAAAAATATGGCAACCAAGATGAGCTAAACAAATTAAATCAAAAACTCATGGATGATATAAACTCTACCGGTAAATTATTTTTAACTCATACCAAATTGAATAATAATTTTGTAATCAGGTTAGTTGTATCGGGAATTCGTACCGAAGAAAAACATCTGATTGCCGCATGGGAATTGATAAATTCAACATTAAAGAAAATACTTGATAGTAAATAATGGATAAAATTTTTGAATTCGGCTTATTGGCTTTTACTTCAATTTTTACAATGGTAAATCCAATCGGAGTAATTCCGGTTTATACTTCAATGACTTCCGAAATGCCATCTAAAGAAGCAAGAAAAGTTGCAATTAAGGCAGTGTTTACTGCTACTTTAACTCTGCTTTTGTTTGCATACTCAGGCAGATTTATTTTTGAATTCTTCCAGATCTCTGTTAATGGTTTACGGGTTGTCGGCGGAATTATTTTCTTTATGGCTGGTTTTGATATGCTTCAAGCCAGATTGATAAGAACGAAATCGGATGATGAGACAACAAAAGATTTTGCAAATGATATTGCCATTACTCCGCTGGCAATTCCTCTTATTTGCGGTCCCGGAGCAATAACAGCCGGAATTGTTATGATGAACGATGCTCACCTAATTGAACAGAAATTAGTTTTAACAGGAGTAATTCTTTTAGTACTCGGTATTACTTTATTTGTTTTGTTGAGTGCGCGAACAGTTATGAAATTCCTAGGTGAAAACGGGAACAAAGTTTTAATGAGAATTATGGGTTTGATAGTAATGGTTATCGCAGTTGAGTTTCTCTTTAGCGGATTGAAACCGATTTTACGAGATATCTTTATGATTAAATAAAAATGCCCGCATTCACGGGCAATTAATCAAAATATTATTTAAGGGCTAATCTATTCCTTTTCTTTAATTTTACCGGTTAAAAATTTATAAATAGCAGAAAAGTCTTCTTCGCCTAAACCGCTTTTCTTCGCTAAACCGTATAATTCTTTAGCCGCATTTGTTAAAGGAAGAGCGACATCATTTTCAAATGCTGTTACTGCGGCAAGCTGAAAATCTTTTTGCATCCACTGTAAAGGGAATTCAGGTTCAAAATTACCTTCAGATATTTTACTTTGTTTTCCCGCAAGAAAAGGCGCAACAACAGGTCCGCCAATTAGTGTTTTAAAAATTTGGTCCCTGGATATTCCTAACGCTTCACCAAGAACTAAACCTTCAGAAAAAGCCGTCATTGCTTGACCTAAAATCAAATTGACAACCATTTTCATAGAAGTACCTTTACCGTTTTCGCCGTAATGGATATACTTCTTTCCCATAGCCTCAAATAATGGTTTAGCTTCCTCAACATCTTTTTTCTCACCACCGACAAAGAAAACTAATTCGCCTTTTTCAGCCGGAAGAATTGTCCCTGCTACAGGCGCATCAATAAATCTTATGTTCATCCCATTGGCTTTTTTTGCCGATTCTTTTGTGAATGAAGGATTCACTGTGCTACAATCAATCCATAAAGACTTTTGCTTAAGCTGATATAAAAAACCGCTCTCGCCAATCGCCATTTCATCCACAGCTTTAGGATCAGCCAGCATGGTTATAAGTATATCGACTTCGGCGGCTAGTTCAGTCGGATTTTCGGCAATTTTGGCGCCGTGTTCCGCTAATTTTTCGGATTTCTCTTTACTTCTATTATAAACAATAAGATCAAATTTCTTCTCTAAAAGATTTTTTGCCATTCTACTGCCCATAAGTCCAAGACCAATAAAACCTACTTTCATTCTTTCTCCCTTAGTTTTACATAATTTGTTAATACATTTTAAGGAATTTTATATAAAATTGTTATGATTAGCTTCAAGATAGGATTTAATAGTAGTTTTTGAAAATGAAGAAATCGCATTTATTGAATAGATTTACAAATTTTAATTATTGCTATAAGTTAATTGATTAATAGATTTAAAAATTGCGAGTCTCATTCTGATATAAATGGACGATTCTAAAACAATACAATATTAACACAAATTGGAATAAATGTAGAAAATAGGGCTCAATTAACGAAAAACTGTTTGGCACAAATTTTTATGCATTAATATATCGAATGATCCGGAAGGGATCGGCTTTAGTATGAATTAATTACCAAGTGAGGGACCAATGGTACTTTTTTCAGACTCAATGACAATAGTAATTGGCGTAATAATATTACTAACATTCTTAATCATTGGGTTTAAAATAACACGCGAGAACGAAAAGAATTATAAGGAAAGATCTTTTAGTGAGATTAAAAGGGATAAAATTTAAAACGAAATCAAATTTCGAATAAATTTAGCCCCAAACTTAATTACTTTTCCTTCTGAGTAAATCTACTAAAATAAAGTTGGCCAAATAGGGAATAACTTTTGGACCGTTGAAAACTTTATTTTAGTAGAATTATTTTAAATTAATTTCGTTAATAAACCAGAACCGATGAATTATTAAACCGGTTCAACTTTTTCTAATCTTCTTTTAAATCTGCCTTCATTTATAAATTCTGCACTCAAAAAAGCTTTAACCAATTCTCTAGCTAATTCAATTCCTATAATTCTACCGCCCAGGCAAAGCACATTCATGTTATCATGTTCAACACCCTGGTGCGCCGAATATGTATCGTGACAGAGGCAAGCTCTAACACCTTTGGTTTTGTTAGCTGCTACGGTAGCACCAACGCCGCTTCCGCATAGTACAATTCCCCTTTCAGCTTTTCCGGACGCAACAGCTTTTGCAACTGCATGTGCAAAATCGGGATAATCGTCGGAAGGATCTAGTTTATGATTTCCCAAATCCTCAACATCATAATTATTTTCTTTCAACCAGCCTAAAAGAAAATCCTTTAATTCAAATCCACCATGATCAGACGCAATTACTAATTTCAATTTTATTCCTATTCTATTTTTTGTTGTAATAAAAATTATTAAGGTTAGAAATAATTTACAAAAATCATTCAAATAATTTTAATATAAATAAGTTGAATTTGTGACAATAAATATGATAAATTGAAACTAACGAAACTTAAATTAACAATTAAAGTGAATTAGATGTCTTTAATAGAATTAATAGTATTATTAGTTATTGCGGGAATTTGCGGAGGTATCGCCAGATCGATAGTCGGTTTTGGCAACGGCGGCTGTATAATTTCTATTGTAGTGGGATTTATAGGCGCGATAATCGGGAACTGGTTATCGCATAAAATGGGATTGCCTGATTTATTTGTAATAAACATCGGCGGTACTACAATGCCTATAATCTGGTCAATTATTGGAGCTGCTTTGTTTACCGCAGTAATCGGGATTTTATCGCCTAAAAAATAAATGTTTACTGTTTTGTTCTGAATTCTTTAGTTGCATTTATTAATTCCGGTAATATTTCGCCTGCTTTTCCGAATAACGATTGATTAGATAAATAGGAAATTTCTGTCTCTTCAATATTTACTTCAACTAAAAAAGCGCCGTTTTCTTTTGCCACATAAATAAGCGATGCGGCAGGATAAACGATAGCCGATGTTCCGACAACAAAAAAGATATCACACTTTTGTGCAGCTTTTTCAGCAGCCAATAATTGATCTTCCGGCAAATACTCGCCGAACCAAACTACATCGGGACGAATTAAACCTCCGCAATCGCATTTAGGAAGTCCCTTTGACAAATCAATTTCTTTCGTGTAATATTTTTTACATTTTGCACAAAAATTTCGCTCTATATTTCCATGAAGCTCATAAACAGTTGTACTACCTGCACGTTTGTGAAGATTATCGATGTTTTGAGTTACTACCGAAACATTATCGAAATATTTTTCTGATTCTGCAATTGCGATGTGGCCTTTGTTTGGTTTAGATTCATGAACAATCTGTTTACGATGATTATACCATTCCCAAACTAAATTAGGATTTTTAAGAAAAGCGTTAAAGTTGGCGAGTTCTTCCGGTTTAAGTTTATTCCAAATTCCGTCTTTGCCTCTAAAAGTAGGAATTCCGCTTTCAGCTGAAATACCGGCTCCGGTAAAAAAAACAACCGACGAAGCTTCAGCAAGAGTTTTTAATAAGTCATTCTCTAATTTTAAAGCCATAAGATAATCATGATAATAAATTATTCGTCCTTAATATCTTCCAAGAGTTGTTTAGATTCGGCTAAAACTTTATCGTCATTAAATTCTTTCTTTGGTATCGAACTAATTTTAGTCAAATTTTCTCTAGCTTTAACATAATCGTCATCTCTTATATAGGCTTTAGCTAGATCCAGATAAAACATTCTGAAATTTGGATAAATACTAATTGCTTTTTTATATTCTTTAAAAGCTACATCAAGATCAGCCCAGCCGAGACCCAATACCGCTCTAGCCGGAGCCCATTTCTCACTAACTTTAGCGTTTGTCCTCGCTAAAACATAATGAGCCAAAGCTTGTACAAAATTTCCTCCGTTACCGAGTGTTATTGCTTTTTCACAATCATCTTTTACAGAATTAACAACACCACCAACAGAAAAAACTCCCTTAAACAAAGCAATTTTACCATTTGCGATTGCTCTTCTCAGATAAGGATTTGCTTGATCTGGTGCTTCTTTGACAGCATTGCTAGCCATATCCAGAGCTTTATGATACTCTGCTAATTGAGCATCTTTTTGATCACTTGTAGAAGCAGGCATTTGATCTGCTAGATTCACATAAACCCTACTCAATCTGCAGCCAATTTCCCAATTATCCGGATATAGTTTATTGCCTTTTTGAAGAACCTCGAGCGCTTTTTCATTATTAAACTGATTGTCTATATAATCATCAGCTTGTTTAAGAATTTCATCCAGAGATTGTGCAAGAATTAATTGAGAAAACAATAGAACAAAAATAAATGATACAATAAAATTTAAGTTCCTAATTTTCATAATTGTCCCCCATTTTAATCGAAAAGAGTTTTGTTTATAGCTTCATCCTGTTCCGAAGATAAGCCATGATTATAAAGATCAGTAGAGGCAAGAGAAATAAATCGAGTCCATGTTCCCGCCTGGCTAGTATTTGAAGTAATCGCATTTTTGTAAGCATTAACTTTCGCACTTAATTCATCTGCTTGATAAAGTGTAATTGCTTCTAAAGTTTTTGGTACAACAGGAGAAGCATATTCTAACTTTCCCTGGTGACTTAAAACTAAGTGAATCAGGCAATTTTTTAATTCATCAGGGAAGCCGGAAATTTTTTTGCAATTTTCTTCGATTAGCATCGCTGAAATAACTATATGCCCGAGAAGCTTTCCTTTATCTGTATAATCAAAAGAAGATTCGAAGCTTAGTTCTTGAGTCTTTCCAAAATCATGCAGCATTGCGCCGCAAACTACTAAATCCCGATTTATTTCAGGATGAATATCGCACATTAAATCACAGATTTTAATTATTTCCAACGTATGTTCTAGTAATCCATGAATATATGAATGATGCCATGATTTGCCGGCCGGAGCAGTATAAAACTTTTTAAAGTTTTCATCATTAAAAATTAGGTTTATCAAAGATTTAAGTTCTGAATTTGAAATGGCTTCGATGCGGTCAACGAATTCCTTTTTCATCACTTCAAAATTCCGCTTTGATTTTGGAAGAAAATCCGTTGCAGAAACTTCTTCAGAATCCGCTATAACTTTGATTGTATTTATTTTAATCTGTGGGGTTCCCTGGTAATCGTCCATCGATCCGGTTACTTTTACTATATCACCGGTACTCACAGTTTCATAAAAATCCTCAAAATTTTCCCACATATTTGAAGAGTAACTGGCGGTTTGGTCGCCTAACTCAAGAGCCAAATAGTTTTTTCCGGCTCTTGTTAAACGTAATTCACATTTTCTTACCAGCAAGAAGTGATTTAGCGAATTCCCCTTTTCGAGCGTGTTTAGATCTTTTTGATTAAGCATAAGAAAAGTTTTTGATTCATAATTTCTTATTTAACATAAGAAAATTAAAACTTAAAAGGAAAAGGAAATGAACATAAAGAAGCATTGCAAATTATTTAATTAACAATGCTTAAAAACATTAATCTTTAATTACTTTATAGCGACTATCAGTAGGCAAATGAGTAATAACCGAACGATTTAATAAATCTATCGAAACAATAATATTATTTCCGTTATCGTATTCTTGAATTACACCGATAACTCCTTCAAAAGGACCTTCACGAATTTCAACTTTAACACCGGGAACAAGTCCTTCTTGAATAGATAACTCTTGCTTAGTTTGCAGTACCTTTCTAAGGTTATCAATTTGCCAACCGGGAATTTTAGCAGGCCGTCCTCTATCGAAGACACACCGAACAACAGAATATTGCTCAAGCGCAGTAATTCTTTCCTTTTCATCCGCAAAAATAAAAATATAACCGGTTAATAAAGCTTCGGTAACCTTTTTTTTACGATCACTCCATTGTTTAATTCTGGTTATAGTTGGCAGATAATAAAGAACTCCGGCTTCACTAATTTGTAATGCAGCTTTAAACTCGGCACGCGGTTTTGTGTATAAGGCGTACCATGCTTTATTATCTAAATTTTCTATTTCTTCGTCCGGTATGTTTGTCGACATTTAATTCTTTTATTTTTTAACTACTTTATAACTTCTCTACCAATTGAATAATAAGTAAATTGAAGTTCTTTCATTTTATCAAGATCATATAAATTTCTCCCGTCAAAAATTACGGGGTTTTTTAGCAATTCATTTATCTTTTTATAATCAGGTGTCCTAAATTCATTCCACTCAGTAAGTATTAAGAGAGCATCGCTGTTTTCAATTGCTTTATAAGCATTATCAGTATAGATAATTTTATCCCCGACTACAGCTTTAGTGGTTTCAATTGCTTCGGGATCGTAAGCGGTTACATTTGCTCCGGCATTTAATAATAATTCAATTAATGCGATTGCGGGCGCTTCTCTAACATCATCTGTATTAGGTTTAAATGCCAGCCCCCAAACTCCGAAATGTTTGCCGTTAATATTACCTTTATAGTGTTTTAATATCTTTTCATAAAAAGTATGTATTTGATTTTTGTTAACATCCATAACAGATTTTAGAATCTTAAAATCGTATTTATGTTCGTTTGCGGTATTTACCAAAGCAATAACATCTTTAGGGAAACACGATCCGCCGTAACCAATACCGGGGAACAAAAATCTTTTTCCAATTCTAGAATCGGAACCAATTCCTTTTCTAACATTATCAACATCCGCTCCAGTAATTTCACATAAGTTGGCAATTTCATTCATAAATGAAATCTTGGTAGCTAGGTATGAATTTGCCGCATATTTTGTCATCTCGGCTGATCGTTCATCCATAAAATAAACAGGATTCCCTGAGCGTACGAAAGGTTCGTATAATTGTTCTAAAATCTCTTTTGTTTTTTCATTGTTTGTTCCAACAACCACGCGTTCAGGCTTCATAAAATCTTCTACAGCAACACCTTCTCTTAAAAACTCTGGATTAGAAGCAACATCAAAGTCATAATCAGGCGCATGCATTTTTATGGCAGAGCGGACTTTATCGCTTGTACCAACCGGCACGGTACTTTTATCAATAATAATTTTGAAACCCAAATCCGGTTCTGATTTGAATAGCTTACCTAAATCATCAGCTACACCAAGAACATATTTTAAATCCGCACTTCCGTCTTCATCTTGAGGAGTGGGGAGAGAAAGAAATAGAATATCTGATTTACGAACTGCATCGTGTAAATCGGTCGTAAAAGTTAATCTTCCGTCTTTAATATTTCTTTCAAACAAAACCTCTAATCCGGGTTCGTAAATCGGAACTTCGCCATTTTGCATCCGTTCAACTTTTTTAGAATCAATATCCACGCATATAACTTCATTCCCGGTTTCGGCAAAACAAGTTCCGGTAACCAAACCGACATAACCGGTTCCAACAACAGCTAATTTCAATTAATTAATCCTCCAAATTTTTAAGGTTAAAATATAACTAAAGATAGTTAAAAGTGGAAGGTAACAGAACAATCGCCATAACAAAATGATTTAACTTAAATCTTATTCCAGAGCCAATTTCACTTTATCAACAAAAAGCCTGGAATCAACAGGTTTTAACAAGATATCTTTAATTCCAAAACTCAAATATGATGTTCTTAATTCCCTTGAAATTTGCGCGGCAACTACAATAATCGGAATTCTTAAATTAGGATCTTCCTTTCTTATAGCTTCTATCAATTGCACTCCGTTCATCATCGGCATCTCATGATCAGTAAGTACAATAGAGGGAAGTTTTTTTAGAATTATACTAATAGCCTCGTATCCGTTAGCGGCGCTTATTACCTGATAATTAGGGAAATTATCTTTTATAATCCTCTGATAATAAAGCCTGTCCGACTCCGAATCTTCAACGAGCAATATAGTATTAGGAGAACGCGGAATAGTAAAATGAAATTCACTTCCTTTATCGACTTCAGAATAAAACCAAATGTCGCCATCGTGTTTTTCAACAATTTCTTTTACAAGCGAAAGACCTAATCCAGTTCCCTTTTCTCCTTTTGTCCCTTCGGTAGAAAACATTTTTTCAATTCTAAACATTTTTGTTTTATTTTCTTCCGAAATGCCTTTACCATAGTCTTTAACTATAAACTCAACAAAATCATCGTTAAAAACTTCGGCAAAAACTTGAATTACAGAGTCTTCCGGGGAAAATTTAATTGCATTACTAATTAAATTTGTAATAACTTGTGTTAGCAATCTTTCGTCGGCTTGCACAAATAGATTTTCAAGAGCATCAACTTTGATCTCTATTTTCTTTCTAATTGCGTTTCCGGTTAAAGAAGACACACAATTAAAAATTATTGTTTGTGCTTGAAGTCTCTGGGGTTCAATTTTAATTCTACCGGTTTGTAACCGGGACCAGTCTAATAGATAATTTATAAGTTGAAGTTGGTTTTGTGAAGAATCATTTATATAACTTAAGTATTCAAGACGCTCATTAAAAGATAAATTAGGTTCATTCATTAGGATTTCTGAGAATCCGAGGATACTTGTAAATGGAGCTCTCAAATCATGTGAAAGCATAGAAATAAATTTGTCTTTCGAAGAATTAGTTTGTTTCAGTACTTCAAGTTGGTCAGATAACTGAAGTTCTTCTTTTTTTGTAACGGAAATGTCAAATACAACACCTGTAAGTTTTGTTGGTCGTCCTGATGAATCTCTTTCGGCTTTTAAAGATTCTCTAATCCACATAATGGATTCATCACTTTTTATGGTCCGGTATTCAAGAGTGAGTGTTGTTAATTCGGAATTGTTTATAAAATCGGAGTAAGATTTTTTAATTTTCTGGGAATCGTCATTATGTATTAATGCGTTTCCCCTACCCGGGAAATTTCTAATTTGCTCGGCTGTAAATCCGGTTACATTAACAACATTTTCAGAATAAAAAACTTCTTCATTATCTTTTGAATACTTATGAGTCCAAAAGAAAAAATCATCAAAGCCGTTGGAAAAATCGCTTAAAAGTTTGTCGGAATCAGATTTGGAAATCAGTTCTTCTTTTATTGTCATAGCATCAACTAGTTATGTTAGGATTTATTACAAACTTCTCATTTCATTCCGAAAGAGAGAAGATTGTTATCTTAGATATTTTCAAAGCCGAGTTAGGTAAAAAAGTTGGACCAATATAACAAAATAGTTGTCAATAATAAATCTTAATTATCTAAACTATTTTTTTGAACTTTAAAGCATAAATTTTGTTTCTAAGAATAAGTATCATAAATGAAAAAGTAAATGAAATCAATTAAAATTTTTATACTAATTATCTTCATATTTTTAAGTAAATATGGCTATTCACAAACCAATAACGGCGTAATTTTCGGAAAAGTAATCGATGCTGTTTCAAAACAGCCTTTAATAGGAGCAAACATTATTATTCCGGGAACAAAAATAGGTGCTGCTACAAATATTGACGGTGAATATAAAATTACAAATTTATCCTACGACTCTTATGTTCTAAAAGCTTCCTCAATCGGATATAACTCAGTCATCAAAACCGATGTTATAGTTTCAGCAGCACGCCCGACAGAGATAGATTTTGAGCTGATAGAAACTGTAATAAAACTGCAAGATGTTACAGTTTCATCGGGTTATTTTTCAAAAAATCCCTTACAAGTTAATAGCGTTAGAAATTTTAGCTATGAAGAAATACGCCGCGCTCCGGGTGGTTTTGAGGATGTTGTTCGGGCTCTTTCAATTTTGCCGGGAGTTGCTCAAGCTGATGCAGGCCGAAATGATTTAATTGTTAGAGGTGGCGCACCATCTGAAAATTTATATTTAGTAGATGGTATTCCTGTCCCAAATATCAACCATTTTGGAACTCAAGGCGCAACAGGCGGCCCGCTAAGTTTTATAAATTTAGATTTTGTTAAGCAAACTTCATTTTCAACTGGAGGTTTCCCGGTATTATACGGAGATAAAATTTCATCGGTTCTGAGTATTGATTTAAGAAAAGGCAGAAATGATAAACTTGGCGGAAAAGCTACAATCGCTGCGAGTCAGTTCGGTTTAAATTTAGAAGGACCCATTTCTAAAAACAGCAGTTTCATCTTTTCTGCAAGAAGAAGTTATTTGGATTTTATATTTAAAGCAGCTGGATTCGGTTTTGTGCCGGAGTACTATGATTTATTATCTAAAGCTGATTTCAAATTAGATGAATCCAATAGTCTCTCGTTCTTGTTTATCGGCGCTTTTGATAATGTTAAATTTTTTAATAACACAGAAGATCAACGTTACGATAATTCCAGGATTTTAGGTTCAGATCAGAACCAGTATGTAACAGGAATTAGATACCAAAATTTGTTCAAGAACGGTTTTATCAATGTAACACTAAGTAGAAATTTTACTGACTACAATTCAACTCAGAAAGATTCTTTACTAAATCCAATTTTCTCAAACGTATCACGAGAATCAGAAAACACCTTGCGAACAGATATTACTTTCAAAATGTCACACTTATCAGAAATAAATATAGGAAGCGATGTAAAACTAATTAAGTTCAAGGCGGATATTTTATTTCCTGAATTCGTAACTACTTTTGGAGATTCTTTAACAAGAACTAACCTGAATGAAAATAAGACATATACAAAATTTGCTGCATACACAAATTATAATGTTATTCTATTTGATCGTTTGACAACTAATCTTGGAATTAGGATGGATTATTTTAATCCGCTCTCAACAAATATTTATTTCAGCCCGCGTTTTTCAACTTCATACAGAATAAATGATTTAACAAATATAAATTTCAGCACCGGAATTTATTATCAGTCGCCATCTTATATTTGGTTAGCAGAAAAAGGAAATAACAAATCGTTAAAAGATATAAAAGCTAATCAATACGTTTTGGGATTCGATCATAAACTTAGAGCTGATTTACAGTTAAAAATTGAAGGATTTATAAAAGATTATTTCAATTATCCTACAAGTGTAGAAAGACCGTATTTAGTTTTAGCGAATACCGGCGCAGGATTTGCGGGTTCGGATGATAATTTTTCTGCATTTGGTTTAGAACCTTTAGTAAGTGCCGGTAGAGGAATTGCCAGAGGTGTTGAGTTATCGCTTCAAAAGAAAATGTCCGAAATACCTTTATACGGAATAATGAGTTTAACTTACAGTAAATCCGAATACACACCTCTTAACGGAATTCAGCGTATTGGAAGTTATGATCAAACATGGATTTTCAATCTGAGCGGCGGATACAAGTTTAATGAAAAATGGGAAGCCAGCTTTAAATTCAGATACTCAACCGGCAAACCATATACTCCTTTTAATTCAAACGGCACACAAAGCATTTCGGAATATAATTCAGAAAGATTAAGCGCAAATAATGGTCTGGATTTAAGAGTCGATAGAAGATGGTTTTGGAGTTCCTGGACTTTAATCACCTATATCGATATTCAAAACATTTATAACCATCCCAACGTAACCGCAGTTAGATGGGATCGAAGGACTCAATCTGTTGAAAAAAATGAATCCATCGGAATACTACCGTCAATCGGAATAAGTGCTGAATTTTAATTTGTTTTAATCCGCCTTCGTCCCGCCGGACTTCGACGGACGAGAGCATTTGGGTAAAATTCCTCGTGCTTGCGGATAGGAGATTCATTTAACTCTCTATTGATACTAGCAATTCTTACAATTGTAAATCAATGGAGAAGTTAATGTGATATTTTGCATACAGATTAATTCATGTAATTTAATTGATGAATCTCTTCAATCCAATTGTCATCTCACCAGCAATTAAAATCAAAAATAAATAATCACTAATAACAGGGAATATGTTTATGATAATTAAACAAATTCGTTCCACTGATGAGACAGGTACGCTTTCATATATTATATCAGACGGAGTTAGCGGAAAAGCCGCAATTATAGATCCTAATATTGAAGATGTTGCTCAAATAATAGAAGCCGCAGAAAGCTTAAATGTAAAGCTAACACATATTATTGATACGCATACGCATGCAGATCATGTTAGCGGTGCAGATGAATTAAAACAACATTTTTCAGCTCAAACTTTTATGCATGAAAAGACAAAAGACAAAATGAAGGTTCTTGAACATGCAGCTAAGTTTGGAATAGAGGATATACTTAAAGCTAATGCAAAAATAATTATCGATAATTATGTTCATGACGGCGATAAAATTGAAGTTGGTTCATTAAAATTAAAAGTTCTTCATACACCTGGACATACAGACAATCATATTTCTCTTCTTGTTGAAGATGCTCTGTTTACCGGAGATCTCCTACTAGTTGGGCAAGCAGGAAGAAGTGATCTTCCCGGCGGAAACGCAGACGAACAATACGATAGCTTATTTAATAAAATAGTTGTTTTACCGGAGACAACAAAAATATACCCCGGACACGATTATGAAGATAATTCATATGCAATTTTAAAAAATGAACTTTCTGAAAATCCTTTTTTACAAAATAGGACCAAACAAGAATATATTGAGTTTGTAAAAGACTTTTTCCCTCCGTTCGCAGAAGCAACTTCAGACGGCGGAAAAGTAACTTTACAATGCGGAGCAAAAAGAGTATCTCAAGAAACTGAAACCTTTAAATCAATCTCAGCGCATGATCTTTTTCAAATGAAACAAGAAAACGAAGAGTTATTTCTGCTTGATGTTCGCGAACCTTTTGAACTAATGATGGGCGGAGCTGTAGCAGATGTTACCAATATACCAATGGGTGAACTTGTCAGTAGAATAGCTGAAGTACCTAAGAATAGTAACAAAAAAATTGTTTGTATTTGCGCAAGCGGAAATAGATCATATGAAGCGGCTCATTATTTAACAAAACACGGCTTTAAAAATGTACTTAATCTTGAAGGCGGAACTTATGGCTGGATGATGCAGGGATTTGAGGTAGCAAGATAAAGAATGAACGAATTCATAATAATAACATCAATCGGATTTTTAGTATCTATTATTTCAGGAATTCTAGGATTAGGCGGGGCGGTAATTCTTATTCCCGCCTATCTTTATATTCCTCAAATGTTCGGGTTACATCCGATTGATATAAAAATTATTTCAGGCTTAACCAGTGTCCAGGTTTTTGCATCTTCGCTGTTAGGTGTTTTTATTCATAAGAAAAAAGGAAGTGTTGAATCCAGTTTATTATATTCAATTGGTATACCAATGACACTTGCCGCTCTCGTCGGTGCATTGCTTTCACACTATGTAGAAGGCAGATTTATAATATTGGTTTTTGCAATTATGGCAGTTATCGGGGCCTTTTTTATGATAAAAAAACCTAGTGGTAACACAGACGCTGAAAATGTAAAAGATTTAACATTCAATAGGAAATTAGCTCTTACAATTGCTTTGCTTGTAGGATTATTTGGTGGTATTGTCGGTGCACCGGGCGCATTTTTATTGGCTCCTTTAATGATAGGTGTATTAAAAATACCAACAAGAATTACTATTGGTTCTACATTAGGAATAATTCTTTTCACCTCATTTTCTGCAAGTGTAGGAAAAGTAATTGCAGGACAGGTGAATTTTGAAATTACGATGTACGCTGTTTTAGGATCTTTATTCGGAGTAGCCTTGGGCAGTAATCTTAGTTACAAATTTAAACCTAAATTCTTGCGTACAAGTTTGGCAGTAATAATAATGGGAATTGCGATACAGATGCTGTATAAGTTCTTTGCTTAACCATTACATTACAAAAACTTTTGCAATATCAACTAATAAAGAAGGTTGATTCATTAAGGCGTGAGCAAATATTTTACCCAAAGATCGTTTTTCGAAAGGGACACTATTAAATGAATGAGCAATTTTGTTAAACTTTTCATCGCTAAAATTATAAATACCATTTTTAATACGATTAAAAGTTTCGTGTCTTTTACCTAGTCTATCACGCCAGGCTTTATCGTAGGTTAAAATATGATCGAGATTTTTCATATTTACAGCCTCACCGGCAATTCTTCCGGCAATACTTCCGCCTATCATTCCACTTGCAATTCCGCCGCCGCTCAATGGATTTACCTGTCTAGCAGCATCACCGACTAAAGCAATGCCCGGAGCTGATATTTTATCTAATGTGATTGCACTTGGTACGCCTCCGGCAATGCAAGTTAAAACCGGAGCGCCGGGATAATGTTTTTCCATAAATTCATTTAAATAAGAAAGTGCTGATTTTGTCTTTCCAACCATTCCGCCAACACCTAAACCAATATTAGCTGTTTTGTCGCCTTTAGGGAAAACCCAAAAATATCCTCCCGGAGCAACATCTTTACCAAAATAGAAATAAAGCGCGTTTTGATCAGCTTCAATATTTGCCGCTGTAATTTGAGTGCAGCATTCCATGTCGCGAAAATCAATATGAGTTTTAAGTCCGGCCCATCGTCCAACCCTGGATTCAACACCATCTGCTGCGATTACGATTTTCGCATTAATTTCTTTTTGTTCACCACGATACTCAAATTTTACGCCCGAAACTTTACCATCTTTGAAAATTAAATCATTAACATAAGCGCGTGTTAATATTTCGGCTCCGGCCTTTGCCGCGGTTTTAGCCAATTCATAATCAAAAATTCTTCTTTCTAAAACATAACCGGCTTCATTAAATTCAATTATTACTTCTGTTCCATCGGGTGCGTTTAAAGAGAACTTATTTATGTATGATTTTATCCATGTTTTATCAGAAGGAATAAACTCTTCAACTCCGGCTTTACTAATCGCTTCGCCGCATCTAACAGGATAACCGACATCGCGATCCTTTTCCAGCATCAAAACGGAAACACCTTTTTCTGCAGCAAATCTAGCAGCCATAGATCCCGCCGGACCTGCACCAACAACAATTACATCATATTCATTTTGCATAAAGTAAATTCAAACTTTTCTGATTTCAAAATTTATCGGCTAATTTTTAGCCAAAACTCCGTCTTTATTAAACTTAATTACCTCAATAGGGCAGCTCCAAACGCATTTAGAACAATTGGTGCAACGTGGATCAATAATAAATATTTCGGCTTCTTTTAATTCAATCGCATCCTCCGGGCAAACGCCTACGCAACATCCGCAGAAATCACATTTATCCGGTAATATTTCAATCATTAACTTGCCGGTTTTAGCTTGTCTATACATATAATTTTAAGAGTTTTGGAAAATGAATCTTAAGATAAATAAAGCAAAATTGAATAAAAAATTTCAGATTAGAATTAATGAAAAGACATGCTTTAAGATAAATCAGTTTTCAAACTGTAGTTCTATAGAATCGGCTTCTATTTGAGAATCAATTTCAATCGGTTTAGTATTATCAGGTTGTGTAAAAATCTTTCCCGATGGGTGAAGAACTACTTTATAGTTACGCAGAATGTTATTGGAAATTGAGAAAACATAAATTTTTGTAGAGTGCTCAAAATTCAACAAACGTATTAAATAATCATTTTGCTCATCAAAAAATGTTTTGGAAACAATTTTGTATCTTTCGTTAGGAGAAGCAGCAGCAAATATAGTAACTTCAGCCTGCCTTTTAAAGTCATTTTCTTTTACAGGTTTCAACTGAATAACTTTAAAAACTTTATAGACTGGAATTTTAAGTTTAAGTATATTTTTAATGGCCGGATCTAATTCGGGAGAATAATTATCTTTAAGAAATTTATAAAAGTTAATCTCTTCTTGAAAATTTTTGCCTTTTACAAGTTTACTCTTTTTAATTTCTTCAACCGCATGCGGATAAAAGACAAAATTGTAAATATCCCGCTCATTTATTTCTATTGAATCGCTCATTTTACTTTGAAAACTTAAGTTTTTGAATGTTAAACAAAATCATAAGAGAGTATAATAATTTTTCCGAGGTTCATCTTGTTACTTTAATGTATTATAGTGTAAAAATCAGAAATCTCGGAAAAATTTTATAAAATTAATTCACTTTTTCTCTAATTTGTTCTCCAATCGTATTTTTCATCACTTTTATTAAGTATTCAAACATATGATTGTACTTAGAAGTATACACTTCCCTTGTTAATCCAGGTATATAATATTCAACATACGAAAATGATCCGTTATAAATTCTGCCGTTTCCAAGATCTAAAGCAAGATCTAATAATGCTTTTTGGAAGGAATTTTTTTCATCTTTGTTGATTTTGCCTTTTATATAATAATTCATCAAAACTGTATCAGCCCGTTCAAGGCCGATTTTCAGTAGTTCATTATTTTCAAAATCTTGTGAGGAATCAGAATAATCTTTAATAACTTTAAATGAATTCAAATCGAGGTTTTTAATTCTAAACACTAATCTATTCAGCGGAATTGCCGGAAAATAATTAAGCTCATTTTCAATGAAGTCTAAAAGATCCATCAAATATTCATTTTTATTGGTTATATATTCTGAAGGAATTTCCTCGAAAACATCGTAAGTTATAACATCGCCAGTGACTTCTTTTATTCCCGCCCTAACAATGTATGTAACGCCTAAAAACTTAACTTTTGAGCAATTTTCTTTCCTAATCAAATATCTAACGGAATCCATATTTTTTGCAAAAGGAATATCCAAAATTTTTAATTTTTGAATAACAAACTGTTCAACTACGCTGGCAATAACTTTATTAATAAAGTAAGATGCACCGTTTTCATCTTTTACTTTAGGCAACCAGTTATCATAAACTTCCTTGAATGTGATTAAACTACCATTATCGTTGCAGGAGAACAAATTTGCAATCGCGTCAATCGCAAAATCTTGCATATTTGAATCTTCTGCTATAAAAATCCTTTGCATTCTTCCATGTATCATGCGAAGATAAGACAAAGCTATTTTAAATGAATTTTCAACAAGAATGTTTGTTTGCTTTTGAGTTATGCTCTCCGCAGACATACTTTCCAAAATATTAAATAACTGTTCATTATTATTATTTAACATGCTGCCCCATATTTGTTAATAGCTACCCATGTTTATTAATTCAGATCCCTTTTTAAGAGATTCAAAAAGGAAAAACTTTTAGCGTTTCCTTTTATAATTGATTATGTGAAAAATATTGGCCATTCCAATACAAAAATTGGTTTTCCAATAAGCTTAAATAAGCTTTTGTGTTAGAAAGTGGTTTTTCAAGCTCACCTTCAGTTACTAGTTTATCGCGTCTCATTGCAAATCGATCTATAATTATTACATCCGGATGATTTAGCGAATAATCAAAACGAAAATCTAAATTTGAATTTTCCTCTCCTTCCATTGTTGTAATTTGAATTTCTTTGGTTTGTTCAATATCCTTGAGTGATCCGAAAATTGGAGTATTAAACCTCGACAATTTGTCTTTACATAAATCCGTTTTGGGAAGAATAACATAGTTATTAAAATCAGCGACCTCTTTACCATCTATAAAATAATTTCCTGCAGCGGGGGAAGTCCCGTCAAGTTTATCAACATCAATTGAACTGATGAAAGAATGATCATAACTATTATTCACACCGACTAAATAAAGAACCGTTTTTCCGTTACTCATCTTTTTTAATAGTCCGTCGCTTATTCTACCTGAATTCCAAAGAGTTCCCTTCAATCTTGCTCCGTTTCTAGCATTCAACCTAAAAACCGCGGAAGGGTAATACGGATAATTATTGGCAAAAAGATATATCTCTTTTTTACCGTTTTTATTTCCGGTTCCGATAAAAAACACTCTGAAATCTTTTGGATAAACATCTCCGCCTGCACTTACGGAATCTTTAAAACTATACTTCCAAAGCAAATTACCGGCTGCAGTAAAACACGCAACTCTGCCGTATTCAGACCTATTTTGTAAATCGTCAATAGCTTCGCTTGTAACCAAAACTTCGTTTCTTCCGTCATTATTTACATCAAGTAACATTTGTTCAAGATTATTTGAATATTTTTCGTCCACAAAATCATCAACTTTTTTTGTCCACATTATTTTATTATGACTATTTCTAACCTCAAGCAAATGATCATGTCGTTCCAGTAAATAAGGCTGATCATCCCGGTTGTACAAAAATGAATATGACAGCATGATTAACATTAAGACAACAGAAATTGAGCTTATAATGTTTTGCTCGAAAAATTTTACGGTCCTAGTATGCTTAGCAAGTTTCCGGATATCAACCAAATTTCTACGATTCAGTAAATCATCCAGATCAGTAACGCCAATTATTTCCAGATTCCTCTTAGGATAAAGAGTCTTTAATTCTTCAATTTTATTAAGTGCAGCTAATTCATCTTTCTTAGGAATAACAAAGGTTTCTATTTCAGAATAAAAAACGCTTTCAACTTTTTTGATAATAATATCATCACTTAGTGCAAGTATTTTACCGGATTCATCCACAACTCCGGTTGTAGCAATATTTTCTTTAATATTAACAACAACGGGTGAATTATAGTGTTTAAGTAATTCTTCTATAAAGCCAATAGTTAACGCAACACCTAAAGATGCGCCAATACAGTATCCCGCCTGTTTATCGAACTTTATTATTATCTCATGCGAATCATTTAATTTTTTATAGAACTTTCTAACATAGATTTCGGCAATGTGCCACGACATTTTTATTTGGTTGTCAATTCGTTTTTCAATTTCATTTCCGCTTGGAACAATGATAAAGTGATTGCCGATTTTTGTTTCTCGAACATTAACCGTAATGGTTTCCAGAATTCCAAATACGTCCTTATTTTCATTTTCAGGACTTTGAACTTCCTCAAGCAAAGGGACGAAAAGTTTCCTTAAACCGTTACCAACTATCGGAAGTTTTCCTTCAAGAGAATGTTCAACAATCGAATAATTTTTTAATAATTGATCATTGATTTCAAAGAACTGTGAATTATATTTTTTAAGAAACGCAAACTTAGACAGCGCCGATATTTGTTCGGATAAATTTTTAACTAACTCGGGTTTAATACATCTAGGATCAAAATTACCAAAGCAGTTGATATACTCTTCGATAAAGTCGAATACAAAAGCTTCAACAATAAGCGGATTCTCGAACTCCAGCAATACATTAAAGTAGCCGGATATCCCTAAAAGCCTTTGCCTTATTGAAGGATTAGCTCTGATAAAACTTTTCAGTTTTACCCTTTGGTTTTCAATTTCGAAAACTTTCAAACCTGTTAAACCCGATGACTATTATGATTTTTGCTAAAACTAATTCTGAACTATTGTATTTCGAATATTTTTGAATATTCGCCTTGCAACATTAGTTTTAGTAAAGTCAATTAAGTTCCTTCTGTTCATTAAATCCCCTAAACTTTCTACGCTGACAATTCCTAAATTTCTTTTAGGGAAATCTTTTTTTAGTTCCAGCAGCCTTTGCTCTGCAAAATCTTTATTTTCATTTGGGACAACAAATATTTTAGCGTCTGAGTAAAAAACGCATTCAACTTTGCGCTCAATCGATTCCTTAGGTATTCCTAAAAGATTTCCGTTAGAATCCATTCCGCCGGTTACAATTACATTTTCTTTTAAGAGCATACCCGGTTTCAATTTGTAAAGCATCACCAATTCTTGCATAAACCCCAATGTAAGAGCTGTTCCCAAAGTACCGCTATCATAAACTCCAACAAGCTCGTTAAATCTTATAATTACTCTATGAAATTGATTTATTTTACCATAATTATGTTGCACCTGATTCAGAGCTGCTTCCCACGAATTTGTTAACTGCAGTTCAATTTTTTCTTTTATTTTATTGTAATCGGGAACTACTATAAAACTGTTTTCATTTTTAGAAGGTGCAATTATTATATTAAAAGAATTAAATACTCCGGTCATTATATCATTCCCGTTTTCATCCTCTTCTAACAACGGATACGCAATATTTTTAGCCGGTAGAATAAAAAGCTCGTCACCTTTCAAAACTTTTATCAGTTTATCGAGCTGTGCTTTTATTCTTATAATGTTCGAGTAAAGTTGATGCTTATAGCAATTGTAGTTTTCCATTTTCGCAATGGTTTCGGCTTGATTTAAAATAGCATGCGTAATTTGAGGTGAGATAAAAAATGGTTCAAAAGCGCTTAGACATGTTAAATAGCTGTCTATAAATTCGACCAGAAATGAATTTATAATATTATCGTTATTTGTACCGAGCAGGCGATTAAAAAAACGATAATATATTAGAAGTCTTCTTCGAAGAGAAGAAACACTTTCTAATTTATATAGAAGTTCTACTCTTTGGTTTTCGATCCCAAAAACATTCACTTAAATACTCTCGTTATTTTCAAATTAGGTTCATCAGCAGTAAACGGGTATTTTTTTACTAGAACTTTCCCCTTTTTTTCCTCGTAAAAAACGAAATTAATGTACTTAGTTCTTTGATAAAATAAATCAGTGATTTTCTTAGAAGGATATGGGAATTCTTCCTAGTTTTTTCTAGGTAATTTCCCTAGATAAAATTCAAAGTGGTTTTAGTTTAAGAAGTTAGCTTTTTGATATTTTGGGAGAATATTGGAGAGATAAATTTAAAGTTCCTGAAGTATATTTTGTCTTTCGCTGTTTAATTCCCTAATTATTTTCATAATTTCAAATCTTTCATCTTCATTTGCAGCATCTTGAATCTTTTTATGATTCACTTTTATTTCCCCATCCAATTTTTCTAGTCTGTATTTTTTTATAGTATCGTTTGCAATTTTATTTAATCTTTGATCTTGAGGAACTCCCGGATATAAATTTTCCCAATTTTTACTAATAGAATGTTTATTATCAAACGTAATTTCTAGTACATAATTTTTAATTTCATCATCATCAATTTTGTTGATTAGATAAGCCGCTATTAATTCTTCATTATTTTGATAAGCATCCATTACCAAATTTGCCAGTTTTTGATGGACTTCAATTTCAAAATCTTCAGGAGCTATATGACTAAGAACTAGTTTTATTATACTTTCACTTCCTTCAAAAAGAAGTTTGATAAGTTCACATTCCAATTGATAAGCTGCCGGACTAGCTTTTCTTTTAGCATTCTCTGTAATGCCTTCTTTTTTATCAAATTTTTCAAGTCTGTTTCTAACTTCGCTTGCGGTAGGTGAAGTCGGTTTTTGATTTACATTTGATAGTTCGGTTTCTAAAAGTTTTTCTCTTAGGTTAAACTTTTGTGCTATAGATTTTATTAATAAACTTCTTTTAAGTTCGTCATTTATAAGCGCGATCGGTTTAACAAGTTCCCTAATCGCTTCAGCCATTTTAGAAGGTTCGGAAAACATTCCCTGAGCTTCGTAATAGGCAGTTTCATATTCCACAAAATTTTGAGCACGTTTAATTAAATCCTCAAAACTTTCTTTGCCGAATTTGTTTACATAAGAATCAGGATCTTCGCCTTCGGGAAACGAAGCAATTTTTATTTCCAAATCGCGTCGAAGCAATAGTTCAATACTTCTCATTGAAGCTTTTATACCGGCTGTATCGGCATCAAAAAGTAAAACTACATTTTTTGTATATCTTGATAAAAGCTGAACTTGTTCCTCGGTTAATGCGGTTCCCGAAACTGCAACAACATTTTTAATTCCGTTCTGATAAAGTGAAATAAGATCCATATAACCTTCAACAAGAATAGCCTTCTCAACTCTTCTTATTTCATCTTTAGCGTGAGAAAGTCCGTATAAAATTCTGCCTTTTACATATATTTGAGATTCGGGAGAATTTAGATATTTAGCAACACCGGAGCGATTCTGCAATATTCTGCCGGCAAATGCTACAACTCTTCCGTTCGGAGAAAAAATTGGAAAAATAATTCTGCCTGAAAATTTATCATATAATCGACCGTCGCTTGATTGTCCGACTAATCCAAGTGCAAGAGCTTTTTCAAGATCTATATTATTTTCTTTTGAAAATTTTAAGAAATGTTCCCAACCAGGTAAAGAATAGCCTAAACCAAAAGCACGCATGGTTTGAGGTTTAATATTTCTGTTCTTAAAATATTCCCTCGCAATTTCACCTTCGTCACGGTTTAATAAATTATCTGAAAAATAGCGGGCAGCTGAAGTGTTAACGTCATATAAAATTTCTTGCTCGCTTTGTTTTTCGTAATCCGTATTTTCTTCAACATCAATTGTGATTCCCAAACTTTCTGCTAGTTCTTGCACAGATTCCACAAAAGAAATTTTTTCATATTGCATCAAAAAACTAAAAACATTTCCGCCGGCGTGACATCCAAAACAGTGAAATATTTGTTTGTCTTCGCTTACGGTAAAAGACGGGGTTTTTTCGTTATGAAAAGGACAAAGTCCAATGTAGTTGCTTCCACGTTTTCTAAGCTGAACGTACTCTGAAACAATATCCACTATATTTGCCGAGGCACGAATTTCTTCTATTTTATTTTCGGGAATTCTCATTTAGCCTTATATATAAATTTTCCATTAACTAAAATCCAGCCTAAATTTACTAAAAAATTAACAACGTTATATTATTGTAATTTCTAAATTCTTAGGTTATTTGATATGGACTAATTTTGTATATTTGATAACATAATTACAGAATTTTAAGTGAACAATAAAAGCATTTTATTCTTTCTTCCCGCAAAAGATTTTAACGAAACAGAGTTTTTAGTTTTACATCGAAACTTAGGAAACCTGGGTTTTAAAATATTTATTGCTTCAGATTCTGTGAATTTATGTAAGGGCAATTCCGGTTTGAATGTTAAGGCGGATCTTAATCTTTATAATATAAATTCTAAAAATTTTGCTGCATTTGTGTTAATCGGCGGTTCGGGAGCTCGCATTTACAAAGACAATATTTTATTAAAAAATGCTGTGGCTAAGTTTAATGCTGAAAATAAGTTAATTGCCGCAATTTGTGCAGCTCCAATGATACTGGCAAAAACGGGAATTTTAAAAGAAAAAACGCTACTTGTTTTCCAAGTGATAAAATGGAACTTATTTCGCACGGAGTTGATTTTATAGATAAAGAAGTGGTTGTAAGCGGAAACATAATTACCGCGCGTGATGACCAAAGTAGCTTGAAATTAGCGGAAACAATTATAACTTTATTGAAAGTAAGTAATTAGATTATTTCGGGAAATTATATGCCAGAATCAATAGAAAAAACAAGAAAGTATTGTAACAGCATAACGGCTTATTCAAGGTATAAGACCAGGGAAGTTCATGTCGGAAATATTCCGCTGGGCGGCAACAATCCTATCAGAATACAATCGATGACAACAACAGATTCGATGGATACAAAAGCTACGGTTGATCAAACAATCAGAATGGTAGAATCAGGATGCGATTATGTTAGAATAACGGCACCCAGTAAACTGGAAGCTCAAAATCTTGCCGAAATCAAAAAAGAATTAAAAACTCGCGGATATGATGTTCCATTAATTGCAGATATTCATTTTACACCAAATGCAGCCGAGATAGCAGCAAAAATTGTTGAAAAAGTAAGAGTTAATCCCGGAAATTATGCGGATCGTAAAAAATTTCAAACGATAGAATATGATGACTCCACTTACGAAACTGAATTAGATAGAATTCGCCAAAAATTTTCTCCGCTGGTAAAAATCTGTAAAGAACATGGAACTGCGATGAGAATCGGGACAAATCACGGTTCTTTATCCGATAGAATTATGAGCCGTTATGGTGATACTCCACTCGGAATGGTTGAATCAGCTTTAGAATTTGTGAGGATTTGTGAAGATCTGGATTACCACGAAATTGTTCTTTCTATGAAAGCAAGTAATCCGCAAGTTATGGTTCAAGCATACAGAACGTTGATTCAAAAAATGGAAGAAGAAGGAATGAATTATCCTCTTCATCTTGGTGTAACAGAAGCCGGCGGCGGCGAAGACGGAAGAATAAAATCTGCTTTGGGAATAGGAACATTATTGGAAGATGGGATAGGAGATACAGTTAGAGTGTCCTTAACCGAAGATCCAGAATTTGAAGCACCGGTTGCAATTCAATTAGTCGAAAGATATAAGGATAGAAGTAAACACAAGTCTATTGTTCCTGTAGAAAATTTACCTTATGATCCATTAGAATATTTACGGAGACATACTATTGAAGTTGCCGGAATTGGAGCGCACAATGTTCCTAGTGTAGTAGCCGATTATAGTTCCAGGGAAATTAAATCGACAAAAGATTTATCAGATATCGGTTATTTTTATAACACGGTAACCGATAAATGGAACATGAACGACAGCGCAGCGGATATTTTATATCTTGGTAAAAACAAAGTTGGTTTTGAAATTCCTAACGGGTTAAAACCTTTATATGATTTTAGTTTCTGGAAAAGTTCGAAAAACAAAGAGAAAAGCTATCCGCTTTTTAGAGTAGATGAATTTTTGAATTCTAGTGAAAAATCAAAAATTATAAATTTTGTAAAAGCTGATTTTGAATCCTTAAACAGAAAGTTACTTGAAAAACTCGAAAGAGAAAAACATACAGTTCTTGTTCTGGAAACGAAAAACTTGCACGGAATGCCGGAACAAAGAAGGGCTTTTATCGAATTGATGCAAAATGAAATCAATACTCCGATAATTATTAAAAGAGATTATAAAAATATAAATATGGATGAGCTCCGACTGTTTACTTCCACGGATGTCGGAGGTTTACTGATCGATGGATTTGGAGACGGAGTTTGGGTAACTATTTCCGGAGAATTAATCCCTAATAAAACAGCCGATACTTCCGTTAATAAAAAATATGTTAGAAGTTTTATAAATGTTAACGAGACCAACGAAAAAATAATTAATAGAATTTTATTCGGGATTTTACAAGCTGCCCGTGTAAGAATTTCCAAAACAGAATATATCGCTTGTCCCTCTTGCGGAAGAACTCTTTTTGATTTGCAAGAAACAACGGATATGATAAGAAAAAGGACCGAGCATCTTAAAGGTGTTAAAATTGCAATTATGGGCTGCATAGTTAACGGACCCGGAGAAATGGCTGATGCAGATTACGGTTATGTTGGATCAGGGGTTGGTAAAATTACATTATACCGCGGAAAAGATATTGTTCGTAGAAATATTCCGACAGCCGGCGCAGTAGATTCGCTAATCGATTTGATAAAAGAAGACGGTAATTGGCAAGATGTTAGTGAAACTCCATAAAATAAAGCTGTTTGGTATTTTATATCACATATTATGACCTTATTTTTTAATAATATAATTTGAGTTTATTGATATTTAGACCACTAAATTTTATATTTAGTAACTTAATTATGGCAAATAAAATCGAAAATTTGAAATTTCTTTACTCAGTTTACAAGTCTGCTTACGAGCAGAAACATTAAAAAAAATTAGAAATGCACTTCAAACTCCGAAGTGCATTTTTTTTTGATATGACGTGCAAGGATATAATTAAATATATAGAAAGTTGGGCTCCACAAGAAATTGCCTGGCAAAAAGATAATGTGGGGTTGCAGGTCGGTTCAACCGATAGAAAGGTTAAAAACATCATTTTAAGTTTAGAACTTACCGATAAAGTTCTTGATGATGCGATTAAAAGGGATTGCAATCTTATTTTTACACATCACCCGTTAATCTTCAATCCCATAAAAAAACTTGATTTTAAGAACGATAAAAATTCGATACTTATAGAAAAACTTATAAAGCACGATATAACACTTTTTTCAGCTCATACCAATTTAGATTTCACAAAAGAAGGTGTAAGCTTTCAACTCGCTAAAAAATTAAACCTTCAAAACATAAATTTCCTTCTCAATCTTAAATCCAATCAATACAAAATTGTTGTTTTTGTTCCTTCGGAAAAAGTTAACCTGGTTGCCGATTCTATGTTTAATGCCGGCGGCGGAATTATTGGCGAATATGCTTCTTGCAGTTTTAGAACCGAAGGTGAAGGAACATTTCTGGGATCGGGTAAATCTAACCCTGTAGTTGGGAAAAAAGGAAATCTTGAAAAAGTAAGCGAAACCAAACTTGAAGTAATGGTTGATAAATGGAAATTAAATAGTGTTATTTCTGAGATGATAAAATCTCATCCTTACGAAGAAGTTGCGTACGATCTTTATCCACTTGATAACGAAAATATAAACTACGGAGCCGGCGCAATTGGCGAGTTGCAAACCGCATTGTCCCAAAAAGAATTTTTATTACATGTCTCTAAAAGTTTAAACGCTCATAACTTCAGATTTGTTAACGGTAAATCCCAAAAGATAAAAAGAGTTGCAGTTTGCGGAGGTTCCGGAAGCGATCTAATCAAACAAGCAGTCCGCTCTAAAGCCGATGCGTTTATAACAGCTGACTTAAAGTATCATACATTTCATGATTACAATAATGAAATACTTTTAATTGATGCCGGACATTATGAAACAGAAGTCCATGTTCTTGACGAAGTGAAAAAAAGATTGACCGAATTTGTAAAGCAGTCAAATTCCAAAATAAAGATATTAAAACACCGTGGGTCAACTAACCCCATCATTTTTTATAATAATTAAGGAGCACAAATAAATTGTTTGACAGGTTAAAAATACTATTCGAATTACAAAATATTGATGATCAGCTTGATGAATTAGAAGAGCTTAGGGGTGATTTACCCAACGCTGTTGAAGCTCTGGAAGAAAAAATCAACGGCATTAAAGACAAAATCGCAGACAATGATAAAGAACGTGAAGAATCTCTTAAAAAAAGAGAGGAAAACGAAGAAGAAATTGAAAAGTTGAAAGAAAGCCAAAAAAAGTTTAAAGCTCAACTTTATCAAGTTCGCAACAATAAAGAGTATGATGCTCTCACAAAAGAAATTGATCATACCGATGAGCAAGTTGGAAAACTTCAAGCTGAAAATGATGCTTTAGCCGATTTAAGCAAAAAAATGGCTGACGAAATAGAAGAGATAAAACCTCAGTTAGATGAGCTTAATTCAGAGCTAAAAGTAAAAGAAGCCGACCTAAAAGAAATAATCAAAACAAATGAAAAAGAAGAAGAAAAATTAAGAGCAAAAAGAAAAGAAATTGAAGCTCTTACTAAAAAGCCTGATTATTCGGCTTATACGAGAATTAGAAAAGCTAAAAAGGGAATAGCAGTTGCGACAATTAAAAGATCTGCTTGCTCAGGTTGCCATAATATAGTTCCTTCTCAAAGACAACTTGAAATCAGAAGAAATAACAAGCTTTTCTTTTGTGAATATTGCGGCAGAATTCTCGTTTCTACCGAGATTGCTGAATCTGTTGAAGCTTAATACATATTAATTTACCAAACTCTGCAATTTACCCAAAACTGTAAAAAGCAGCGCTTGTACCGCGGTAAACCCGTCGGTATGAGCGAAAATTTGGTAAATTTGGTTTGCCTTCATACCGGCCCCATACAATAATTCTTCCCTAATAATCTTTTCTACTGTTTTACGGTAAGTAATTTATTATATTTGATAGATAATTTTTAAGTTCTTACATTCGCAAAAGATTTAATATTTACAAAGTAATTGACAAAAATTGTACGTTCTGACTTACGTATAATTTTATATTTAAGAGAATAAAAAAATAGTCAACCTGGGCAATTGCTGTAATTTAGCATGTCTAACAATTACGGAGGAAAGTCCGAACTTCAAAGAGCAGGATGCCGGGTAACTCCCGGGGTTTCGGTATTTACCGGAATACGGATAGTGCCACAGAAAATATACCGTCCCGATTTATTTCGGGATAAGGGTGAAAAGGCAGGGTAAGAGCCTACCGCGGGAAAGGTAACTTTTCCGGTTCCTTTTAGGAATTCCGTCTTTGGCGGAACATGGTAAACCCCATCCGAAGCAAGGTCAAATAGGGAAGGCTTCATCTTTATGATGACAAGGCTGCTCGCTTTGCGCGCTTTTCGGGTAGACCGCTTAAGGCTGTCAGTAATGATAGTCTCAGATAAATAATTGCCGTCCTGATATTTATCGGGATTACAAAATTCGGCTTACAAGGTTGGCTATTTTATATCGTTCTTTAAGTTCTCTCTACGGATAATTTTATGTTACCAAAGCGTTGGAAAATAAAAGAAATTTCAGATGAATACGCTGTTAAATCACTCGCAGATTCTTTAAACATTTCCGAAGTGCTATCGCGTTTACTGGTTTTAAGAGAAATCAAAAATTTTAACCAGGCAAAGTTCTTTTTCCGTCCTACTTTAGATTCTTTACATGATCCATTTTTAATGGACGGTATGGAAGCGGCTACTTACAGAGTTATTCAAGCTCTTGCCGAAAACCAATTAATTTGTGTTTACGGTGATTATGACGTTGACGGAACTTGTTCAACTTCTGTTTTATATTTGTTTCTGAAAGATCTTGGAGCAAATGTTGAGTATTTTATTCCTCAAAGATTAACCGAAGGTTACGGAATTTCTAAAACGGGAATTGATCAAGTTAAAGAACGCGGTACTGAATTACTTATTTCGGTTGACTGCGGAATTACCGCTGTTGAAGAAACCGAATATGTGAATTCGCTTGGAATGGATTTGATTATTTGCGATCATCATCAGCCTAAAGACCAAATACCGCCTGCATTAGCAGTTTTAGATCCTTTAAAACCGGGTTGTAATTATCCTTTTAAATATCTTTCCGGAGCCGGAGTAGCATTCAAACTTGCACAAGGAGTTGCCGAAAGAATAGGTAAACGGGAATTACCATTACAATATCTCGATCTTGTTTCAATTGCAGGAGCAGCGGATATTGTTCCTCTTGTTGATGAAAATCGTATTCTGGTTAAAGAAGGTTTAAATCTAATTAATGCAAATCCGCGTCCGGGTATTAAAGCACTAATTGAAGCAAGCGGAATGGTTCCGGGTAATTTAAGTTCCGGACAAATTGTTTTCACTATTGCACCGCGTATAAATGCAGTAGGCCGACTTGGAGACGCGCAAAGAGCGGTGGAATTATTTATTACCAAAGATCACAATGAAGCTCAAGAACTTTCTCAGGTGCTTGAAAACGAAAATCTTAAACGCAGAAGAATTGACGAAGACACTTTTGACAGCGCTTTAGAAATTGTTCAGAATTCGCTTGACTTAAGTGATGACATTGCAATAATTTTACATCAGGAAAAATGGCATCCCGGTGTAATCGGAATTGTTGCTTCACGCTTAGTAGAAAAATATTATCGTCCGACAATTATGTTAACAACAGTCGATGGTGTAGCTAAAGGTTCGGCTAGAAGTATTTCTAATTTTAACATTTATGAGGCATTAAAGAAATGCGAAGATTTACTTATTCATTTTGGAGGACATAAAGCGGCTGCAGGTTTGGCCGTTGAAGTTGATAAGATTGAAGAGTTTCGTTCCAAATTTAATCAAGTTGTACGGGAATCTTTAACAGAAGATGAGCTTTTACCGGAAATTCATATAGATTCAAAACTAAAATTTTCTGAAATTACACCTAAATTCTTAAGAATTGTTGATCAATTTTCGCCATTCGGCCCTGGTAATATGCGACCGGTTTTTCTTTCCGAAAATGTTGAGTTAGCTAATACACCAAGAATTGTGGGGACCAACCATGTTATTTGTAGTATGAAGCAAAGCGGTTCCGAGAAGATATTTGATTGTATCGGATTTAATATGGGTGAATTTTGTAATCTATTAAGATCTAACAACGGAATATTTGATGTAGTCTATTCAATAGATAAAACGACACGGGACGGCAGAACTTTTCCGCAATTCAGGTTAAAGGATATTAAATTTAAAGATAATAATCAGGAGTTATATTAAATGTCAGGTCATTCAAAATGGGCAACTACTAAACGTAAAAAAGCCGCAATAGATGCCAAAAGAGGTAAGCTTTTTACTAAGTTGAATAAAGAAATAACAATTGCCGCAAGGGAAGGCGGAGGCGATCCTAACGGAAACCCACGTTTACGTCTTGCCGTTGATAACGCAAAAGCTGCAAATATGCCTGCCGATAATATTGATAGAGCGATTAAAAAAGCTACGGGTGAACTTGATGGTGTAACTTATCATGAATTAACTTATGAAGGTTACGGACCTTCCGGAATGGCTGTTTTAGTGGAAGTTGCGACAGACAATAAAAATAGAACTGTAGCTGAAGTTAGACATTCATTCAGTAAGAGCGGCGGCGGTATGGGTGAAAGCGGTTCCGTTGCCTGGATGTTTGATAGAAAAGGCGTTATCACTTTACCAAGACAAGGCAAAAGTGAAGATGATATGATGGAAATAGTTATTGAAGCAGGCGCCGAAGATTTAACTACTGAAGAAGATTTTTTTGAGATCCAAACTGCACTAGAAAATTTTGAGCCTGTAAGAAAAGCAATCGCAGAAAAGGAATTAACAATCGAAAACGCTTCGCTTCAATGGATTGCTAAAAATTATGTGGCGGTCTCAGGTGAAGATGCTGAAAAAGCCATAAAGCTTATCGATGCTTTAGAAGATAATGATGACGTTCAAGCTGTTTACACAAACGCAGATTTTGATGAGGCTTCTTTAGGCGAATAATTTTTATGTATGATTGAGGTTACGCAAATCGCTACTCTTCCTTTTGAAAGCGTAACTTCAATTTGTTATAAGAATTGAAATTGATTTCTTAAAATAACAAGTTGTTTACCCGGAAAAAGATGATAATATTAGGAGTTGACCCCGGAACCAATATTACAGGATTCGGGATCATTAAATATCAGGGAAATAGTTTTACAAGGGTAAAGAGCGGAATTATTAAGCTTCCTACAAAAAAATCTCTCCCACAAAAATTAGAAATCATTTACGACGAACTTTCCAAAGTAATTCGCACATATAAACCTGAGGAATTTGCTATAGAAACTGCATTTTACGGAAAGAATGTTCAATCGGCGATGAAGATTGGATATGCTCGCGGAGTTTCGCTTTTGGCTGCGGTTCATAACAAACTTGGAACCAGCGAATATTCACCAAGAGAAATTAAAAAATCAGTGGTAGGTTCCGGCTCGGCTTCTAAAGAGCAGGTAAATTTTATGATTTGTAATCTTCTAGATATTGAAGATGATAAGATGAAATTTGATGAGACCGATGCTCTTGCGGTTGCTATGTGTCATGCATTCAGAGTCAGATCACCAATTAAAAAAAGTTCAAGTTGGAAAGCTTTTGTAGAAGCTTTTCCTGATAGAATAATTGAATAATAATTATAGATTTTTGGTAAACATTTTATGATAGGATATTTAAAAGGCAAACTTATTTCCTCAAAACCAACTCAAGTTCTATTAGATATTAACGGTGTTGGTTATCTGGTAAATATCTCCATCAATACATTTGAAAAGATAAGTGAGCTGGAATCAATAGAGTTATTTATCCATACAAATGTAAAAGAAGATTCAATCACTTTATTTGGTTTTCATACAGAGACTGAAAAAGAGATGTTTGAACTTTTAATTTCGGTAAATGGAATAGGCCCTAAATCTGCTTTAAGCTTACTTTCAGGTATTCAAACAGACGAATTAAAAAGTGCTATTCAATCCGGTGATGTTAGTAGAATTATAGCCATTCCGGGAATAGGAAGAAAAACCGCAGAAAGATTGGTTCTTGAACTTCGATCAAAAGTAGATTCTATAAAAGATGAGGGTGCAACGGGAATCTCTTTCAGCATAAAAAACGAAGCTGTTGCCGCTTTAACAACACTTGGTTACAATGCGAAAACAGCCGAGAAGGTAATTAGAGATATTCTTTCTGAAGAACAAAACCCAACAATTGAAGATTTGATTAAGAAAGCTTTAGGAAAGTTAAATAATTAAATTACTTCACAATCTAAAGTTGCTAAGTTTTTAATTTCAGCGTGCAACTTATCGCCAACAACTACTTTGCTTACACCAGCGGGAGTTCCTGTATAAATAAGATCGCCCTCTTCAAGAGTCATCACAGAGGAAATATACTCGACAATTTTAACAGGCGAGAAAATCATCAAATTTAGTTTTTCTTTTTGTCTAACTTCATTATTAACCTTTAGTAGGATTTCTTCATCAAGCGTTAATTCAAAGTCTTCCTTAGAAACAAAATCCGAAATAACAGCTGAATTATCAAAACATTTCGCTAAAGTCCATGGTTGTCCATTTTTCTTAAGTTCGGACTGTACATCTCTTAAAGTCATATCCAGTCCAATACCATATGCACAAATTGCATTTCCCGCTTCTTCCGCTGATGCATTCTTTATGGTTTTCCCAATTAGCAAAACAAGTTCAACCTCGTGATGCATGTCTTGAGAAAATTTAGGATGCTCTATTTTTCCGCCTGAATAAATCAACGCAGAAGAAGGTTTTAAGAATAATACAGGTTTTGTTGGAACTTCATTTCCCAACTCTTTTGCATGTGCAACATAATTTCTGCCCACACAAACAATTTTACCAACATTATATTTCTTATCTATGTTTTTAATTTTTACGGATTTCATATCAAAATTCTTTCAAGCGATTATTGATTATAGACTAAAAATAAAATTACAAAAACCGTCATCCTAAAACCAGTGACCAAGAACCCAAGAACCAAATTAAGTTTTCTGCTTTTTCTTTTTAGCGGCAGGAAACAATACATTATTTAAAATTAATCTGTACCCGGGAGAATTTTTGTAAAGTGATAAATCTGTCGGCGGATCACCAACAGCATGTTGATAATCTTCAGGATCGTGACCGCCGTAAAACGTAAAAGTACCGCGACCGTAATTTCCGTGAATATATTTAACTTGATCCGTGCCGGGACGTTCAGCTAAAATTGTTACAGATTTTTTTATGAGATTTTTATGGAACATAGTTGTTTGTCCCATAAAGCCTTTAATAACATTTACATGATCTTGAGTTAACATAGTTGGAACAGGATCGTATTTTGCAGAAAAATCAAAAAGAGTAAAATAATCATTATCCTGCGGACCAATTTCCGAAGGCTGTACATCAATATCACTGTATTCGTAAACGTAAGGATTCATTTCCAATTTAAAATTTGTAAATGCCAAAGTGTTTGAGTAATCAAGCTTACTTTGTGCATCTTGATCAGCCGGATCGCCATCAAACATTTGTGCGCAAATATCAGTATGCTGAGCGGCTAAAGCTATATCAAAAGAATCAGTTGCAGAACACATAGCAAATAAGAATCCACCTTTGCCTACATAATCTTTTATATCCTGCGCAACAGTTTTCATCATATTCGATACTTTCTTAAAGCCATTTTTCTTTGCATCCTGCTCATACTCCATTTGATTATCGATATACCATTGAGCATTTGCAAAACTCGCATAAAATTTTCCGTATTGTCCCGTAAAGTCCTCATGATGAAGATGCAACCAATCATACTTTGAAAGATCGCCATTTAAGATTTCATCATTCCAGATTTTTGTGTACGGAATTTTGGCATATTCAAGAACCATTGTAACGGCATCATCCCAGGGTGTGAATCCAGGCGGAACATAAACCGCAATTTTCGGCGCTTTCTCTAATCGCACAACCGACATATTGTTATCTTCGCTTTGCACTTCGGAATAAATCTGCGAAGCTTGAACATTATCAATAGCATCGAATGCAACTCCTTCAATTCTACATTCAGCGGCAATTTGATCCGAATACTCAATTAAGAAAGAACCGCCGCGATAATTTAGAAGCCAATCCGATTTTAATCCTTTTTCTAGAGCGTGATAAGTTACACCGTAGGCTTTTAAATGATCAGTCTGTTTAAGATCCATGTAGATTAATATTTTGGATTGCCCGAAGAGAAAAAATGGATAGATAATTAAAGCAAGGAGAAATTTTTTCAGCATTTTATACCATCAAATCTAAAAATTAAGGGGGCTTCTTTTAAAGATCTTTTGATTTGAGGTTGTCTAAAAATTCGTCGTTTCAATAATCAGCTTAATTGCGAATATATTTGAGATATTTCGCCAAGCTTAATATAACAGTGAATGACAAATTGTTAAATCAACATCTTACAAATTTAATCTTTTGAAAAAGCCCCCAAAAGTGAAAATTTATTTGAGTTTATTTTAAGCGGATTTTCTATCAGCTTCAAGGTAAATTGGTTCCGCTCCCTCGTTTACTACATCTTTTGTGATTATGCATTTATCCACGTTATCTTTTGTAGGAAGATCATACATTATATCGAGCATAAAATCTTCAACAATCGAGCGAAGGGCGCGGGCACCGGTTTTTCGTTCCTTAGCTTTTGCAACAACCGCGTCAACCGCAAAAGGATCAAACTCAAGTTCAACTCCCTCTATCATAAACATTTTTTTATATTGTTTAAGTATTGCGTTTTTAGGCTCGGTTAATATGCTTTTAAATGCTTCGTTTGATAACGGATGAAGCGGAGCAGTTACGGGTATTCTACCAATAAGTTCAGGAATTAATCCGTACCTCAATAAATCTTCAGGCTGAATATGCTTCAATAAATTTTCTTCGTCGGTTCTTTCTTTTAATTCGTTTGAAGAAAAACCCATTTTGTTTTTATTTATTCTTCTCGCAATAATTTGATCAATACCATCGAAAGCGCCGCCAACAATAAAAAGAATGTTTTTAGTATTAATATTTATTAAACTTTGTTCCGGATGTTTTCTTCCGCCTTTAGGAGGAACTCCGGCAACAGTACCTTCCAGAATTTTTAGTAAAGCTTGCTGAACGCCTTCACCTGAAACATCACGAGTAATTGACGTACTTTCGCTTTTGCGGGCAATTTTATCAATCTCATCTATGTATATTATACCTTTTTGAGCTCTTTCAAGATTATAATCCGCAGCTTGAAGTAAATGAACAAGTACAGTTTCAACATCATCACCAACATAACCGGCTTCTGTTAAAGTTGTGGCATCGGCAATAGCAAAAGGTACATCAAGAATTCTTGCTAAAGTTTGAGCGAGCAAAGTTTTACCAACACCTGTCGGACCAATTAAAAGGATGTTGCTTTTTTCAATTTCAACATCATCTAACTCAAAAAATGAATTTTTAGAATTTATTCTTTTATAATGATTATAAACCGCTACGGCAAGAACTTTTTTAGCTCTTTCTTGCCCGATTACATATTCATCAAGCGTCTTTTTGATTGAACCCGGAGTATAATTTGCTGTTGTCTTTGTTTTTGTATTATTAAAAGCGGCAAGATTGTTTTTTAGAATATCAACGCTACTGCTAATGCATATATCGCAAATATAAACATCAGGACCGGCAATCATACTGCCGACTTCGCTTCCGTCTCTACCGCAAAAAGAACATTTAACTATTTTTTGATTTTGTTTTTTACCCATTGCGTTCTCTAACTTATGTTTTTCTTTAATTTAATAATTTCGGCTCTTGCTTCGTCAAGATATAATGAGTTAGGGAATTTTGCAAGAAGTTTCTCATATGCTTCAATTGCTTTATCTGTGTTTCCCAATCCAAATTGATAAATTTGAGCAATTAAATATAACGCTTTATCAGCATAAATATTAGAGTTACCTTCTTTCGCAATATTATTAAGATGAACCAATGCTGTATCTGTATTACTTAAAGCCAGTTGCATCTCCGCTTCTCTATATTGCGCCAAATTTTCCAGCAATAGTTTCTGCCTATCACCCGCAACTTGTTTGTATAAATCCGCCGCTTTTCCAAAATTTTTCTGCTCAGCAAGATACTCAGCCGATGCAAACTTTACAAGATTAGACGAATCATTCTGTGAAGTGTTCAGCAACATCGAAAGTTCAAGTGCATCATTTGCTATGTTATCCTGCAGATTATCAAGTATTTTGCTCAATAACTCTTTCGATTTTTCAAAATCATTTTTATAAAAATTTACCCTCGCAAGCTGATAATTTGCATTTGCTTTTTCATCTTCCGAGCTTCTTCCATTCGAAAAAACTTTAGAATATTCTATAGCCGCTTGATCCAAATTATTTTCCAATAATGCAACTTTACCTAAATCCATAAATGCTTGAGCCGCAAATTTAGACATAGGATTATCATCAACGATTTTGTGAAGAAATTCAGAAGCTGACTTTAGATCTTTTTCCTTATTTAACTTAATTTCAGCTATTCGTAAATAAGATTCGTTTGCAATTTCTGAATGCGGATATAATTTAATTAACTCTTCGTAAGCAGAAACCACTTTATCAATATCTTCGCTCTGCGAAATCTTAAAATCATAAAAAGGTTTCCATTTCGGTTCGGCCGAAGCAACTTTATTATCCAGCAGCGACTCAAGAGTTTTAGCATATCCCAATTTTGCTTCCGAAGCAAACGGAGATTCAGGGTAGCGATTTAACAAATCGTTATAAACTTTTGCTGCTACATCGTAAACTTTTTCATTATAAAGGAACTGCGCAAAATTGTATAGTTCTGCTCCTTGATTTTTTTGCACCTCGTCAATTTTAAGATAAAGATCGTAAGCCTTTTGGTAATCTTTTGCATTGATATAAAGCTTGGCGAGTAAATAATTAAAATTAACATCCCCGTCGCCGGTATATTTTTTTACAACCTCAATAGTTTTTTGCAGAGCATCCGGTTTTGAGATATAACTTAATATTCTTGATTCAATTGTTCTTAATTGTCCGGGATTTTGTGTTAAGATTTTACAGTATTCTTCGGTAGCATTTTTAAACTGCATTGTTACAGAATAAATGTTTGCTAAATCATAAGAAAAATATTGCGGATTTGGAGAAATTTCTTCCCCTTTTTTCAAATACTCGATAGCTTTATCAAATGCTCTTCTATCGAGCGCGTAATTTGCCATTACTCTATATGTCACTTCACTATTAGGGAATTTCTTTGTAGCATCATCCCAAACTTCAAATGCTTTATTTTCATTTCCTTGCAGATAATAAGTTTTGCCGAGCATTCCGTACAAATTAATATCCGGTGAACCA
Organism: uncultured Ignavibacteriales bacterium; assembly: GCA_963739985.1. GTDB lineage: Bacteria > Bacteroidota > Ignavibacteria > Ignavibacteriales > Ignavibacteriaceae > CAVUCE01. Next base: position 367,724 of record CAVUCE010000005.1, on the reverse strand, counting down.
TTTTTAATTCTATCGTTGATTATTTTTACAGAATTAGCGTATTCTTTTAACTGTATATAAGTATCGTTTAAAGATTGGAAAAATTGATAGTTACTTGGCTGTTCGTTGTAAAGTTTCTCAAATATTTGTTTTGCTTTTGAGTATTGACCTGCCTGCTCGTAGCTTTGTCCAAGCATATACTGATTATTTAACTCATTGGTTTGCGCAAATATCAAACCCGTAAAAATTATTATACTTAAGAAAAATTTTTTCATCATAACTTAAAAATACTAAATAATGGTATGCTATCAAGGGATAAAAATTGAATAAAATAGGAGAAATTTGCATTGCCCAACGAATACTTTGGTATTGTTTATTTAAATGTAGGGGACGCAAATCTTGCATCCCATATGCCAATGTTTGGATAGATATTTTGGGACGCAATTATTAGGTATATCTTTTGGGACGCAAATTTTGCGTCCCCTACAGAAAATATTTTAATAAAAGGAAAAGTAAGACCGGTAATTCCATGAAGACAGCATTGATTTTTTGTATCGCAAACATAAGTCTTACAAAAATGATTGAAGAGACGGAAAGGAAGATATTAAACATTATCAAAAAATAATAATTGCTATTATTGAAACAGAAACGAAATTGTAGGGGATGCAAATCTTGCATCCCATATGCCAATGTTTGGATAGATATTTTGGGACGCAATTATTAGGTATATCTTTTGGGACGCAAAATTTGCGTCCCCTACAGAAAATATTTTAATAAAAGGAAAAGTAAGATCCGGTAATTCCATGAAGACAGCATTGATTTTTTGTATCGCAAACATAAGTCTTACAAAAATGATTGAAGAGACGGAAAGGAAGATATTAAACATTATCAAAAAATAATAATTGCTATTATTGAAACAGAAACGAAATTGTAGGGGATGCAAATCTTGCATCCCATATGCCAATGTTTGGATAGATATTTTGGGACGCAATTATTAGATATATCTTTTGGGACGCAAAATTTGCGTCCCCTACATTTTATAAAATATATTTAAATAAATTGTATGATAAACTAAAACCTAAAAGTGCGGAACTAAAACCTTTTCTCTGAAAATATGATTTAAAATATTTATAGATCAAATTTTTTATTAAATTTATACCTAAAAATAACTTATCACACTTCCCTATTATTATGCAAGATATTTTTGATAAATACCTACAATCAATCTCCGCAAAATTTTCTCATGAAGAAACCAGTGAAATGGGTTACCGGACTGATTTCGAAATTCTACTTAAAGGAATTTTTGAATCGATAAATGTTAGCAGAATTGATCATGACGCAAAAGCAATAAAAGGCAATAAACCCGATTTTATTATCCTTAAATCAGGAATACCGATATTATATATTGAAACGAAAACTATCGGCGTTTCCTTAGATAAGATCGAAAAGTCTGAACAGATGGCAAGATACTTCGGATATGCTAATTTGGTTTTAACAGATTATACCGAATTTCGATTTTACAGAAATGGACAGCGTTACGACGAGCCGATTAAAATTGCAGAATTCGATATAAAAGGCAAAACTCTTTCTTCGCTTCCAAATAATTATGAACACGCCGCAAAAACATTAATTGATTTTTCACAATCGCATAAAGAACCAATTAAAAGCGGACTTCATCTTGCAAAAATTATGGGCGGAAAAGCTCAAAGAATTCGCGATAATCTTTTGCAATTTCTTTCGGTTGATTCTGAGAAAAATTCTGAGATCAAAAAAATATTTAATACAATTAAGAAATTACTTGTTCATGATCTGAAAACTGAATCATTTGCAGATATGTACGCGCAAACTTTAGTTTACGGTTTGTTTGTTGCGCGTTACCACGATACTACGCCCGAAAATTTTTCGAGACGTGAAGCAAGAGAACTCGTTCCTACTTCTAATCCTTTTTTAAGACATTTTTTCGATCATATTGTCGGACCCGATTTTGACAAACGCCTTGAGTTTATTGTTGATGAACTTTGTGAAGTTTTTTCTCATGCAAATATTCCGCAATTGATGAAACAATATTTTAAAGATGATCTTTGGGGAAATACTCACGAAGGACCCGATCCGGTAATTCATTTTTATGAAGATTTTTTGCGTGAATATGATGCCGACCTTCGCAAAAAACTTGGAGCATATTATACTCCGCAGCCTGTAGTTAGATTTATTGTTCGCGCGGTTGATCATCTTTTAAAAAGTGAATTTAATTTGCCAAACGGTTTGGCCGATACAACAAAACTCGAAAACCAAACTCACAAAGTTCAAATTCTTGATCCGGCTGTTGGAACTGGAACTTTTCTTAGCGCAGTTATTAGAAATATTTATCTTCAGCTTAAAGATAACGGACAAATTGGAAGATGGTCAACTTATGTTCTTCACGATCTTTTGCCGCGTATTCACGGTTTTGAACTGATGATGGCGCCTTATACAATTGCTCATCTAAAACTCAGTATGGCTTTTAAAGCAACCGGATTTAAATATTTTAATAACAGGCGGCTTGGTATTTATCTTACTAATTCTCTTGAAGAAGCCGATACGATTGGTTCTTTATTTACCGGATTTGGTTTTGCCGATAGCATTGCCGAAGAATCTAAAGAAGCTGCTTTTATAAAAAATGATACGCCAATTATGGTTGTTATCGGAAATCCCCCGTACAGCGTTAGTTCTTCTAATAAAGGACCGTGGATTACAAATTTAATTAAGGATTATAAAAAAGATCTAAATGAAAGAAACATTCAGCCGCTTTCGGATGATTATATAAAATTTATACGCTACGCCGAACATTATATTGAAAAAAATAAATCCGGCATTGTTGCCATGATTACAAATAATTCTTTTTTAGATGGAATTATTCATAGACAAATGCGTAAACACTTGTTAGAAACCTTCGATGAAATTTATATTCTCGATTTACACGGCAATTCCAAAAAGAAAGAAACTGCACCGGATGGTAGCAAAGATGAAAATGTTTTCGATATCCAACAAGGCGTAGCAATTTCAATTATGGTTAAAAAATCAACCAGCGTAGTGGACGCAAATTTTGCGTCCACTAAAAATTATGCAGAGGGCGAAAACCTTTCGCCCAAAAATAAAAGGGACGATAAATTATCGTCCCCTACGGGAATTATAAAATTTGCTGAATTGTATGGGAAAAGGAAAAAGAAATTTTTTGATCTAAATGAAAGTGAAATTAGATACAATTTAATGGAAAATTCTTAAATCAATTGAACCTAATTATTATTTTGTTTAAAAAGATTTTGAGAAAAAAAAAATATGAAAAGGGTTTTGCTTTATTTTGCTTTGCAAATGCTTTAATCCAGGTGTAGAGAGCGGGCGTGATGATTTCTTTATTGATTTTGATAAAAGCCCACGTAATAAAAATTTGAAGCTTTATTCAGAAATAAAAACGATAGCAACTCGATTAAAAAATATAAAGTAAAAGATACTGGAATTTTTCGATTTTAAACTAATTTACTTTCCGCTATTTTCAATGAAGAATTTGCAAATAAAATTCGTTATCGACCTTTTGATTTTGGATTTATTTATTATGATGTTAAATTATTCGAAGACCTAGTTATGAAACAATTTAGTCACATAATAAATGGTAGTATTGGATTGATTAATTAAAAGAGGTTTTAGCGAATCTAATTCTGCTCCGATTTTCATTGCAATTACAAATCTCCAACAGAAGAGGTATGGTCTAGAGCTGGAATGCAAGGTGCGGACCATCAATTTCTCCACTTTATTGTTATTCAGAAGACGGCACAAAAGCACCAAACTTAAAAAAAGAAATTGTTGATGAAATAGAAAAGATTACCGGCAAAATAAAACCGGAAGAAATATTAGATTATATTTATGCAGTTTTACACTCGCCGAATTACCGCGAAAAATACAAAGAATTTTTAAAGATAGATTTCCCGAGAGTTCCATATCCAAAAGACAAACGTACTTTTATGGAACTTGTAAAACTTGGAACAGAACTTCGTGAATTACATTTATTGGAATCGCCGGTTGTAAATAAATTTATAACAACATTTCCGGAAGACGGAACTTACGAAGTAGAAAAAATAAAATTCGTAGGGGACGCAAATCTTGCGTCCCCCATAGGCAATGTTTGGATAAACAGCGAACAATATTTCGGCAACGTTCCGGAAATTGCATGGAATTTTTATATTGGCGGATATCAGCCTGCGCAAAAATGGTTAAAAGACAGAAAAGGAAGAAAATTAACAAACGAAGAAATCGAACATTATCAAAAAATAATCGTCGCGCTCACAGAAACCGATCGAATAATGAAAGAAATTGATAAGATAAATTTTATATAATAATTTGTACTGGACGCAAACTTTGCGTCCACTACTCAGGATGCAAATATAAGTCATACAAAAACGATTGAAGAATTCACGTTGTAGGGGATGCAAACCTTGCATCCCGATGTATAATATTTGGTTGAAACTTCTGGGACGCAAACTTTGCGTCCACTACGTTTTATAATATATTTATCCGATGCATGTACGAAGAGAAATGATATATGAAAACCCGGAAACCCAATCGCCTTAAACATTACGATTATTCCAGCGGGGGATGGTATTTTATTACGATATGCACAAAAGATCATAAAAATCATTTTGGTGAAATTAAAAATGGTAAAATGATTTTAAATGAAATTGGCGAAATTGTTGATGAATGTTGGAATAAAATTGAAACGTTACACAAAAGTATCGAGTTAGATTATTATGTAATAATGCCAAATCATCTTCATGGTATAATAATTATTGATAACGTAGGGGATGCAAACTTTGCATCCCCTACAGACAGAACCAAAATGGTATTAAGCAAATTGATTCAACAATTTAAACGATCTGTAACAATTAAAATAAAATCCACACAACAATATTCTAATTTCAAATGGCAGCGTTCCTTCTATGATAGAATAATTCGTAATGAAAAAGAATTATTCAATATCAGGAAATATATTCAGCAGAATCCTCTTAAATGGGGTTTTGAAAAAGATATTACAAATTTGGATATTTAATTTTATTGGACAAATATATTCTCCCCGCTTAATTGTTGTGGACGAAAATTTTCGTCCACTACGTGTAATGTTTGGATAAACGAATGAATTGAAATTATAAAAAAGACTCGCTCTTTTTAAAACCAATACCAAATTGAAAATAGTAGGGGATGCAAACTTTGCATCCCCTACAGACAGAACCAAAATGGTATTAAGCAAATTGATTCAACAATTTAAACGATCTGTAACAATTAAAATAAAATCCACACAACAATATTCTAATTTCAAATGGCAGCGTTCCTTCTATGATAGAATAATTCGTAATGAAAAAGAATTATTCAATATCAGGAAATATATTCAGCAGAATCCTCTTAAATGGGGTTTTGAAAAAGATATTACAAATTTGGATATTTAATTTTATTGGACAAATATATTCTCCCCGCTTAATTGTAGTGGACGAAAATTTTCGTCCACTACGTGTAATGTTTGGATAAACGAATGAATTGAAATTATAAAAAAGACTCGCTCTTTTTAAAACCAATACCAAATTGAAAATAGTAGGGGATGCAAACTTTGCATCCCCTACAGACAGAACCAAAATGGTATTAAGCAAATTGATTCAACAATTTAAACGATCTGTAACAATTAAAATAAAATCCACACAACAATATTCTAATTTCAAATGGCAGCGTTCCTTCTATGATAGAATAATTCGTAATGAAAAAGAATTATTCAATATCAGGAAATATATTCAGCAGAATCCTCTTAAATGGGGTTTTGAAAAAGATATTACAAATTTGGATATTTAATTTTATTGGACAAATATATTCTCCCCGCTTAATTGTTGTGGACGAAAATTTTCATCCACTACGTGTAATGTTTGGATAAATATTATGGGACGCAAAATTTGCGTCCCCTACAGTATATGTAAATATTTTAATTCAACTTAAAAATTACAGGAATGGAAACCTGAACATTAACCGGCTTCCCTCTTTGTCTCCCCGGAGTAAATTTTGTTTTTTCAACAGCTTTTGCAGCAGCTTCATCGCAACCGCCGCCAATTCCTTTTAGTATCTTTGTTCGATCCACTATCTCCTTCTTTATTTATAAAAGCCAGTACATAAACTCTTCCTTCAATTCCTGCTCTTTTTGCAATTTCAGGATAAACAATTTTATCTTGTATCCCTCGAATTCCGCCAATTGGCTCAGGCATTTGCTCAACTGCAACAAAATATGTTTTATCATTGGTTTGCTTCCCTTGCTCAAAAAATCTTTTTTCATTACTATAATCAACGCTTGAAATTAAATCAGTAGCATATCCACGTTTATTAATTACATATCTAGCATTAAACTTTACTGGATTTCCATTTTTGATTGCGGGCTTAATTCGGAGTTTTTCCAGCATTTGAACAATTTCATTATCAATCTTTTCAGTAGTTGGAATCATAATTAAGATTTGATTTATTCGTCCATTTCTCATCAATCAATAATCTCGCGTCAAATTCTTTAGAAGCATTTTTTGTATTACTTAAGTCCGTGAGTATTTCACCGTAATTTTTCACCCAATTTGTATCCAATGAAGTTTTCTCTATAACCGGTGGCTTATCAACTTGGCTACGATTCATATAACTGCCATCAATTACTTTGACTACTTTTATTTCTTTATTTTCGCATCCGTAAAATGCTAAAACAACCATGGCAAATGCTAATAACTTTTTCATAATTACCTCAAATCTTTGCTCTAACAATTACAGGATTAGTGATTTTAGAATTTACCAGCGCAGGAGGTAAACTATTGAATAATGTTTCAATCATTTGGTTTTTAGCGCCTATTTGTCTAGCCATAGCTTCCAGGTTATTTTTATAATCATTCATTTTTGAAAATAGAAATACACTTGCAAAGATAAGTATAATTGCCATGGCGTACGAAAAGCCCATAAATATTTTAGGAAGTGAAAACTTAAGGTTTTTGTTTTCTTCTGTTTTTCTAATTGAAGAGTAAATTCTTTCTTCCAGTTCAACAGGAAATTCTTCAGCCGTTTTATCCACGGCAGAACGAATCATATTTACTTGTTTCAGATAATCTCTGGCTTCATCATTTTGAGAAAGCTGCGTAAAAAGAATCGGTTCTTTCTCTTTATCAAGTTCGCCGTCTACAAACAAGTTTATCCAGGTTTTTAATTCTTCAGTTGACATATAACTCCTTGTTCAATATCTATTAGTTCATTTTATTAATGGTAAAACTTTTTTTATTAATTGCTGTCTTGCCCTAAATAAGCGGGCTTTAATTAAATTTTCTTCAATATTTAGAACACCGGAAATTTCCTTATAACTTAATTCGGAATATTCCCGCAATAAAAAAACTTCTTTCAACTCATTATTCAAAAGATCAATTTCTCCGGAGACTAATTCTTTCAATTCAATTTCTTCAATCTTTTTTAACAAATCATCTTCCGATTCAAAATCAATTCCTTCTTCAATATAATTTTCTTTTTTAATCTGTTTTTTTCTTAAATGCCCGTATATTTCATTACGCGCCGTTACATAAAGCCAGCCGATAACATTTTGCTTATTTTTAATATTAGAAAGATTTTCATACAGCTTCAAAAAAACATTTTGCGTTATATCTTCAGCCAAAAATTTTTCATTCAGCATTTTATAGACATAATTATACAACTGCTTTTTGTATCTATTATAGACAAGTGTGAAATCAATAATATTTGTATAATTTTTTGCCAAATATATTTTAGTTTAATGTATCTGCTTTACTAAAATGAATTTTCTCTATTAAAGCATTTACTCTATCCTGAGCAAACGCCACCAACTTTTCATCTTTTCCTTTTACATCTTCTAAATACTTTTTATAATAATTAAGCGCAACAGTTTTATCTTTATAATAGTGATCATAAACTACAGCAAGATAAAACGTTATTTCTTTTTTATCCGGATTTTCTCTAATCGCATCCTGATAAAATTTTAATGCTTCCGAATAATTTTTTTGTTCATAATAAACCGCAGCAATTTGTGTAAACGCTTCAGCTAAAAAATCGTTCTGCTGGAGTTTTGCAGAAGTTTTAAGACAATCAATTGCTTTATCGTATTCTTTTAATTCTCTGAAAGTTGTTCCCAAATAAAAGTACGCCGCCGGATCTTTTTGATTTATGCTTATCGCTTTTGTTAAATAATAACTTGCTGTATCGTATTTTGAAATCCAATAATAGCAAACACCAACATCACGATAATTAATTTCCGAAGGATCTCCGAATGAAATTGCATTCTGAAAACTTTCAATTGCTTTATGATATTCTTTAAGCTTCACAAACACTTTTCCCTTACTCTTCCAAAGTTCCTTTGATCCAGGATAATATTTCAATCCATCCTTTATTATCTGCATTGCCGAAATATATTTTCCTGTTGCACTATAAAGCCGGCTCAATTCAATAATTGTATTTTGGTTATGCGGATTTAAAATGATGCGCAATTTGATAATTAATTATCGCATCTTCAAAATCTTTCATTTGAATTTCGCAAACTGCCTTTTGCCCGTAATAAAAACTATTTGATGAATCAAGCTCAGTTAAAATTGAGTAAATATTATCCGCCTTTTCCCATAAGTGCTCGTGTAAATAAACTTTACCGAGCGAAGTAAGAATTTGCACATCGGATGAATCTTGCGAAAAAGCTTTTGTAAGAATTGAATCTGCATCGGAAACTCTGCCCGCCGCATAATAATTATTCCCCAGCAGAGACATCAGTTTAATATCTCCCGGCTTATAAGATAACGCTTTTTGAAATGCAGAAACCGCTTTAGGGAAATTTGAAATTGCCTGGTAGTTTATTCCTAAATAGTATAAAGCATCAGAATTGGAAGAATCTTTTTTAATCAGGTCTTCAAATACTTCTGAAGATTGTGAGTATTTACCTTCCAGCATTAATAATTTGCCCTTTTCAAAAGTTGGTTCTTTTGTTGTCTGAGCAAATGAAATACCTAGTCCGGCAATAATAAAAATTATCGAAATACAAATTTCATTATTCTTGTTAAAAATCATAAAAACTTTTCCCATTAATTATGCTTCTAATATTAAAGATGCATAAGAAAGGAAAAAGTTATTCTGATTCCGTAAGAATTTTAAAATAATTTTTATTTTTCTTTTGATTCCCTCAAAGCACTGAAAACTATCAAAAGCCATCCGGCTAAAAAGCAAAGCCCGCCAAATGGAGTTATAATTGCAATTGCCGTAACCCCTGTAATAGCATAAACATAAAGTGAGAACGAGAACAGGAAAATTCCCATTGCGAAAAGTAACGCAGATTTGTAATAAATTTCCCTTCCGCTGATTGCGATTGCCAGAATAGCAACTGAATGAACAAGATGATACAAAACCCCTGTTTTATAAACATCCAGCATTGAAGCTGAAAGTGAATCACTTAAACCGTGCGCACCGAAAGCACCGATTGCAACTGCTAGAAATCCGGAAATTCCGGCAACAATAATCCATGTTTTATTATTCTTCATTTATTCTCCTAAAATTTTCCAAAATCATTATTCCAAATACAAGACACACTCAAAACACCATTTCGATTTACATTGAACAAAAATGTAAAAAATGAGTAAATTGCCATCTTGAACTTTACGCAACAAAATTACAAAATCAAAGCTATATGAAAAATTACGAAATCGCTTCAAACTATAAACCATCGGGCGATCAGCCGGAAGCTATAAAACAATTGGTTGAAGGAATAAAGCGCGGAGATAAATATCAAACATTACTTGGAGTAACCGGAAGCGGTAAAACTTTTACTATTTCAAATGTAATTCAACAGATAAATAAACCTGCATTGATAATTTCGCATAACAAAACTTTGGCGGCGCAATTATATTCTGAGTTTAAAGGTTTCTTCCCTAAAAACGCAGTTGAGTTTTTTATAAGTTACTACGATTATTATCAACCTGAAGCATATGTAGTTTCCAGCGATTTATTTATAGAGAAAGATTTTTCTGTTAACGAAGAAATTGACCGTCTGAGATTAAAAGCAACAACATCGCTAATTGAAGGAAGAAACGATGTAATGGTTGTTGCAAGTGTTAGTTGTATTTACGGAATCGGAGCGCCGCAAGAGTATGCAAATCAAATTATATTTTTGAAGAAAGGCGAAGAATATCCGCGTAAACAACTTCTTCGCAATTTGATTGATATTCATTATGTGAGAAATGATGCCGAGTTTTCTCGCGGTACTTTCAGAGCTCGCGGTGATGTAATTGAAATTATTCCTGCATACCAATATGAAGAAGCAGTTAGAATCGAGTACTGGGATGACGAGATTGAAAAACTTTCCATAATCGATTCTATAACCGGCGAAACTTTGCAAGAGATTGATTCTGTTCCGGTTTACCCGGCAAAATATTTTGTTTCCAATAGAGATCAAATTCAAAAAGCAATTTATAATATTGAGCAGGAATTAGAAGAAAGATTAAAATATTATAGGGATGAGGAGAAATATTTAGAAGCACAGAGAATTGAGCAAAGAACCCGGTTTGATATTGAGATGATGAAAGAAATCGGTTATTGTGCCGGAATCGAAAATTACTCTCGCCACATGGACGGAAGAGAACCCGGATCGCGTCCTTATAACTTGATGGATTATTTCCCTGAAGATTATTTAATAATAATAGATGAATCGCATGTAACAATTCCTCAACTTAGAGCAATGTATAACGGAGATAGAAAGCGCAAGGAAACTTTGGTTGAGTACGGTTTTCGTCTACCTTCAGCATTAGATAACCGCCCAATGAAATTTGAAGAATTTGAAAAGCTGACTGGGACAGGTCATTTTTGTCAGCGCTACTCCGGGAGATTATGAATTAGAAAAATGCGACGGCGTAGTTGTAGAACAGATTATTCGTCCTACTGGTTTGCTCGATCCCGAAATAGAAGTGCGGCCGATAAAAGGACAAATTGATGATCTAATCGGTGAAATAAGAATAAGAATTGAAAAAAAAGAGCGCACGCTTGTAACCACACTTACAAAAAAGATGGCTGAAGATTTAGCAGATTATCTCGATAAAATTGGTATCCAGGTAAGATATATTCATAGTGATATTGATGCGCTCGAGCGCGTTGAGATTTTAAGAGATTTGCGACTCGGCGAGTTTGACGTTTTGGTCGGTGTAAACTTATTAAGAGAGGGTTTGGATTTGCCGGAGGTTTCGTTGGTGGCAATTATAGATGCTGATAAAGAAGGGTTTTTGAGAAGTGAAAGATCGTTAATGCAGACTGCCGGAAGAACTGCCAGAAACGTTAACGGCAGAGTAATTATGTACGCAGATAAGATTACAAATTCCATGAAAAAAACAATTGATGAAACAAACCGAAGACGTGCGGTTCAAACAGAATACAATAAAGAACATAATATTTCTCCGCAGACTATATATAAAAGTATGGAGGAGATTATGAATTCCACTTCTATTGCTGACATAAGGAAAAAAGAAGAAAAAGAGGATTTCAGTTTTTCTAAAGTAGCCGAACCTATATTAAAATATATGGATGCTGATCAAAAGAAAGATTTGGTTGATCAACTTACTGATCAGATGAAACAAGCAGCAAAAGACCTTGAGTTTGAGAAAGCTGCTTCTTTAAGAGATGAGATAAATCGATTAAAAAAGATGATTAAATAATATTAGTTCTAAAAAATAGTCAACATCACTTCAACTAATTTTTTCAAATATGCAACAGATTAATGAAATAATGAAAAAAATAAATTACACATTGATTTTCGCTTTTTTTATAAATTTTGGAATTAAAATATAGAAGGATCGAATTTCTAATCGTTAAACCTTTTCCGGAACAATAAAGAATCGTAAAACTCCTGCGCTGTTTTACCAAATTCGTTCATTTTAGCTCCTTCATGCGGAAGACGTAATTCACCATCACTCTTTTTTAACCCCAAACAATATAAACTTGCTATTATTCCAACTTGATTTTGTGAAGAAGAAAAAACATCAAATTTTCCAACCCATAATTTTTCTATCATTGCAATATAACATGCCGCGTATAACAAATTTAAATCTGGTTTTAACAGTTTCCCAATCAAATCTTCCCGGTTTGTACTTTTTTTTATCAAGATTGAAATATCATCACCAAGATAGAAATCACTATTCCGGTTAAGTAACTGTTTTTCTATCCATCCAGCAGTGTTTACTTTTACCTGTGCAACACCAACTGAACTGTTATAGCCGATATGAGCTAAAACTCCATCTAAAACTTCATCGGAGAGCGTGTAATTTAATTTATGTTCTGCATAAACAATACTTGCTAACAATCTTGGGGATATGTGAACAACCTTTGCAGCATAATTGATTTCATCAGCATATTTTTCAAGTGTTCTACCCGCCTTGCTACCGTTATGGAAAACTGTGGACGTAAACAATAAGACTAAAACTATTAACATATATAAATTACTTAAAATATCCGGGGGCAAAACGCCCCCGGTTTAGTGAATACTATTTCATCAGAATAAGTTTTTTTACGGAACTAAAATTACCGGCGGTCATTCTATAGAAATATATACCGGAAGAAAAGTTGTTCATATTTAGAGTAACAGCGTGATAACCAGCTTCTTCATTTCCATTCGCCAATGTCAGCATCTCTTGTCCAATAGAATTGTAAATTTTTAGTATAACATTAGAAGCCTTTGGCAAATCATAAGATATTGTAGTGGTCGGGTTAAACGGATTGGGATAATTCTGATGTAAACTATATTCTTGCGGAATTTCGTTTTTATCAACCAGACTTTCTCCGGCGCCCTTTTCCATTCCATTATTACCTTTAGAATCGATAATATAATCATCAACTATCAGCGGGTTTATATTAAGTTTATCCAATACCGGTAAAACTAAATTTACTGTTACTTCTCTACCGGCTAATTCACTAACATCTATTGCTGCTTTCTTAAATTCACCGAAAGATCGTTCCTTTATTCCATCAAAAACATCTGATGACGGCGCCCAAATCGACTTTAATACTTCCCCCGTTTTGCTATCATTTACTGTTATTCTTGCTGCAAAAGCGGATAGCTTTTTAAGCCTTGCCGAACTTACATCTATGCCCGAACCATATACAGCGCTGCCTAGATCTAATGTAGTTTTACCGGAAGAAACCGTAAAGGGAACTGTGGATATTTCCTTTTCTGAATTTGTGAAATCAATGTTACGGGTTTTACCGTTATTATCCGTTTTTACCCAGCTTATCTCAGCGGCAATGTACCCCTCTACCTCTTTATCTTTTACTTGTTCCGGTTTAGTTGACAATAAGGTTTTGTTATCCATTATACGTGATAATTCTATAATTGCATGTTTTGTATGGCGACTTGATAATAAAGAAGAATCTGCACTACTTTGAGATGAAGTGGAAGATACTGTTTTGGTTAATATTTTCCCGGTTGAAGTTCCACTGCCAGTGGATGCTATAGACAAGGCTGTGCCTGATGACAGATAAAAGTTTAATGATTTACCTGGTTTAGTCCACAAAGCCATAAGACCAGTATCACCGATGTTATTAACACTCACATAATTACTGCCGCTGCTACCGTTTGCTATTGCTGAAGCAGAAGACCATGATGAACCGTTATAACTTGCCTTATATACAGTCCCGTTATCGTTCCACAATAAATTCATTATATTGGTACCCAGTGTTGTCCCTATAACCGCACTTACTGTATTTGCATCATTCATGGAAAATGAAGTTACGCTTCCCCATGAATAACTTGAACCAATACCCCCTCGCTGTCTTTCATGAACAGAAACTCCCTCAGAAACATTATTATAACTAACCCATGCGACTGTTGGTTTGTTACCATGTACTAGTGTTATTTGCGGTCTCACGTTTTGGTTCCACCCGCTAGGGGAAACCTGTTCTACAGTAGAATAACTGTATGTCTGTCCGCCACTTGCCATTGTATATCTAATAACCGCATTACTACCGTATACTTCCCAGCATACTGCATAAGTATATCCGTTATAATTCACTATTGAAGGATAATAGCAATCACTGCCGGTTCCGGTTATTTTATCGATATTATACCAACCGTCATGATTATCATAAAACCTCACTTTTATTCCGTCCGGTTCTCTCCATGCTACCATTTTTTCTTCATAATTGGTATCACCATCTAATACCGGGGTTGCTGCAAAGTTTTCTATGTTCGGTGTAAAATTGGCTACTGTCTGGGTTGTATATAGGGTATTGGTCGATAAATCATACTTTCGCTCGTATATATTACAATAATCAAAACCATTTCCACCCGACCAAGACATCCCTTGCCATACTGCATATACATTATTTCCATTCATCATTACAGATGGACTGCTATACACCAAACCACTGCCGTCTTCATCGCTTAGTTTTATTTCATTTCCCCAATTACTGCCATCTGTAGAAGTGGTTAACCATACCTCATTTGAACTCATATATACACTTGCCCATTTGTCGTTGTCACTCTGTACTATTTTACGCTGGTTATTATTAGTAGTGGCCGCGGCTGTACTGCTTAACAGATGCGCTTTATAGTAACCCGTTAATGTTGCATTATCGATTGGCGTATAATTATTCCCGTTAGTTCCTATCCAGTTTACAAAGTTATAAGCCTTTCCATTAACTGTAACATTATTATGTGGTACATTACCACTATTCTGCTCTACTATGTGTGTAACTATACCCGCAGACACGGTACCGTCAAATTCTGTCTGCTGGTTAAGACTAATAGCGTAATTCTTTTTCATATCTGCAATTATGGTTGCATTTGTATCTATTTTTTTGATAGTATCTGAATACAAATAATTTGTAGCCCCATATATTGCTGTTGGGCTACCTCCTGAAAATTGTTTCTGCCAATTACTCCTATTTACCGGTTTATAATTATTCCATACATAATTATAGAAACCATTATCCTGATTTATAGACTGAATATTTACAATGGCACCAATATGAGAAGTTACCGTTGAACTGCTATTAACGGTATCCGCATCAACCTTAAGAAAACCGGAATTAAAATTATTTTTCACCTTAAAAGGAACCGGGTTGCTGTATTCTGCTGTATAAGTCTGAGTATTATACCCACTTTGTTTAGTAATTGTAATAGTGATGGGATTCGAATTTGAATGTAATCCCCCTGGCAATAGCCAATCGCTAAAATATTTTGTTGTACCGGAATAAGGTTGATTCAAACCTTTCAATATAAATTTTCTACCTACTTTGCTATATATTGTTTGTGATGAAGGTTTCAATACCCCGTTAACATAAAACGAACCGCCTCCAAAATCATTTTGGATAATTATTTTAGGAATAACGTAACTAAATCCAGCAGAACCAAACGAACTACCATCTGCAAATTTACGATTTGTTGACTCATCATTAGAAATTAAACATATCGCAAACTTATTTGCAGAATTATTGATAGCTTTTTCAATTGTACTGAGAAATAAAGTATCATCGTTTACCGAGTAACTAAAACTTGGGCCGATGCTGCTTATTGTAGTAGAGCTACGGTAAACAGTTCCCCGGTCACAAGCTTTCCACATGTTTTCAGTACCTGAAGCTGAATAATCGAAGGATGCAATTTTATACGAAAACCCCAAGGTATCTGCGGCTAATGAATAATTTAAGTCCAAATGCGTCAACAAAGCACTGTCCGGCAATGTAGAAACATCAAAAGTTAAAATTATTCTAAAAACTTCATCTGTATGACCACTTCCCGTAAAACCAGAATATTTACCTAAATAGGGATTATTCCATGTGTCATATTTTGTATCGCCATTTGAGTCTTTATACTTGTAAATACAAGTAACGGTGGGCAATATTGACTCTTCTATACTTTCTATTTTTTTGCCTGGTTTATGTGAGGACGTACCGACCATGTTTTGCCCCATTACCATCACAGAAAAAAGCACAATAATTAATGAAATGCCTCCTAGATTTTTTTTCATAATAATCTCCAAATTATTAATAATTTATTAGGTTCATTTATCAATATTATTTATCTAAAGGACTAGTATTATCCACTCATATTTTACTCCTTTCTTTAAATATGCTATATTTAAAAATAGAATAGCCGTCTTCATTAAAAGAAGAATTAGGTTGACGACCTTGTGTTATTCTAACTTAGGAGGAGGTGCGACAACACCGCCTCCTTTTTATTTTTAACTATAAAAGCTTACTTATCATTCAACTTTCCATGTATAATTACAGAAGAGCCGCTCGTTGAATCATAACACAAAAAGAAAACATCTTCCTTAAATATGATACTTTCAAAAATTGACATATCCGTTGCATATAACAGTTTCAAGTTGTTTCCATTATAGTGACCAACGCCTTTATAAGCTGCAAAAAACATGTCCTTTTCACTTCTTCCCCATATTCGGCCCATATAAAGTGTATTACTAAAATCTTTCCATAGATTAAGTTTGTTGTTCGAATATTTATATATTTTTTTGCCTATTACTACATACAAGAATTTGTTTATTCCCCCAAAGCTAACAACCTTCATCCCCGAATAAATTTCATCTAACATTGTTCTGCTAAGTTTAAATATCTTTGCCGTGTCGTTTACACTTAAAGAATTTAGCAAATAACTTGAATTTGTATTCCCCTTACCTATTTCTATATAAGCCAACTTCTTATCCGGAATTTGTATATATGAAAATTCCGTACCATCAAAATGCATAATGATACCTTTATAGCTATTCTCTTTTAAGGTAGCACCTCCTACTGCGTATATATTATCTGGAGAATCTCCCCAGATATTCTCAAAAACCGTATTATAATAATTAGGCAGTTTATAATTTCCATACTGTTTTATTGTATTTCCATTATAATGCCATATCTGGCCATCTTCGCTTCCAAACCAAACATTGCTCGAATCAAAGCCATAAACACTGTATGCATTAAATCCTGTTATATTTACTTTTTGCCAACTTGTTCCGTCATAGTGATAAACACTGCCACCGGTAGCCCAGATATCATGGGAAGAACTTCCCCAGATACGAAATAAATTGGCAAATGATTCTTTTATCGTATCGGCGGTCCAAGTATAATCTCTGCTGCCGGGCGATAAGGAGTCTGCTCTTTCATTTGGTCCGGTTGGGCTTTTACATGTAAATGACGATATAGATAAAATTATTATAGTAATTGGTATTAAAATTATTTTATAATATGTAAATTTAATTTTCATAGTCTATCCGTTTTTTTAGATAACTTTTGTAGGTAAATTCTAATATGCGCAAAGTTAAACTTGATATGCTTGCCGGATTTGTGAATAACCGGGAAATTCTTAATAATTTTTGTTTTGCAGTAATGAGCTTGCCCTGAGGTGAGCTTACCCCCCCCCCATAAAAATTGGTAGGCTAAAAAATATTATGCTGTAAAATATGTAAATGCAATTGTGCAAATTTATTTTTCTATCTTGCTTTAGTGTACTAAATGGTTTTTAAGATAAGTAAAATTCTTAAAAAATAAATCAGTAATATTACCTAATTTTTCTAGGAAGACTTCCTAGTTTTTGTCATTTTTAGTTAGTTAATTTATTAAAAATAGAATTTACCATAATGAAGCAGAACAAAATTTTACTTTGATTGAAGTATCGCGCTATATAACTTTATCATAAAGTTGCAGCAAAGACCACCCGGTCTGAATACAATAAAGAGCATAATATTTCTCCACAAACTATTTACAAAAGTATGGAGGAAATTATGAATTCCACTTCTATTGCTGACATAAGGAAAAAAGAAGAAAAAGAGGATTTCAGTTTTTCTAAAGTAGCCGAACCTATATTAAAATATATGGATGCTGATCAAAAGAAAGATTTGGTTGATCAACTTACTGATCAGATGAAACAAGCAGCAAAAGATCTTGAGTTCGAAAAAGCTGCTTCTTTGAGAGATGAAGTCAATCAGGCTTAAAAAAGATGATAAAATAAAGATTCTGAGATTTTCAGATTGTGCTGTCGTCCCTGAAGTATTGTTATGAAATCATCAGAATGCATTTTAACTGCAATAAAAATCTTAATCTATTAATTCGTGAAAGATTAAAGCTAACTTGCAAAAAAAATTCCGGTCTTCATCTCGTGATGAAAATCCGGAATAATTTCTAATAATTTTGGAATTATCTAATTCTTGCGGATCCATTCCCATTTCAGACCATTCCTCACTTGCAGGTCCGTAAACTCCGTGGACTTTTAACCCGGCAAGTCTCATTACTATTGTCATTTGAGCACGATGATGAATTTGATGATTAATCAAAATCGACAAAACTTTTCCTTTTTTCCATTCTTCTCCATACATGTTCACTTTTTCAAGTAAAGAATCGTCTGTCCAATTATTTTTTAAGGCATTTAATAATTCATCAGAAACAATTTTATATTTTTCAATAATTTCGGCAGCCGTTTGAGGAACCGAAGAATTCTCTTCTATTGATGAAAGACTTAGCCCGGTTCTATTCATCATTTCCGGAATTGAAGTTGTTATATGCCAAGCAAGATTACCGAGACTTCGAACTTTCTCGGCATATTTTATATTTAGTGAGTCATCCGTTAAACCCTTGAAAATACTAACAGTGGCTTCTGATTCCATAATCCACTCACTTCTGAAGTTTTCTATTTTGAAAAACATTAACCGTTCCTCATTTTTAATTTAAGTTAGAAAGAATTTCTTTCAATTTATCTAAATTTGCCTTCCAGTCTTTCTGTTTGGTTCTTTCTCTTTCAACAACTTCCGGAGCTGCATTATTTACAAACTTTTCGTTTGCAAGTTTTTTCTCAATTCCAACCAGTGAACCTTCTAAACGGGAAATTTCCTTTTGTAATCTGTTCTTTTCCACATCTAAATCAATTAAGCCGATAAGTGGTATATATATTTCACATCCCTTTAAAACAGATGCGGCACTCGCTTTAGGTTTTTCAAGATTTTGATCAACAATTATATTTTCAACTCTTGCCAATTTTTTAATGTACTCAAGTTGATAATCTTTTACACTTGATGATTTAATAAAAGCTGATATAGATTTTGACGGCGGAATATTCATTTCGCCTCTAATATTTCTAATGGCAGTAATTATATCCTGAACAAACTCCATTTCCTTTTCGGCTTCTTCATTAATAAGAGTTTTATCAGCTTTCGGATATTCCGAAACCGAGATACTTTCACCGTCGGTTCTCTTTTCAATTAATTGCCAAAGTTCTTCTGTAATAAAAGGCATAAAAGGATGAACAAACTTCAATAGATCATCAAATATATTTAAAGCTCTTGTAAGAACTGAAGATTTTATTTCTTCATCATCCGAGTATAGCCTATTTTTTGCAAGCTCAATATACCAATCACAGAAGTCGTTCCAGACAAAGGAATAGATAATTTTGGAAGCATTATTAATCTCAAATTTCTCCATCGCATTTTCGAGTTCCACGATTGTTCTGTTGAGACGAGAGTTTATCCAATAGTCGGAAAAATCGAGATGTTTATCAACTAAACTTTTATCTAATTTAAAGTTTTCGTTTTTCTCCTGTAAAGTGGAAAGATTCATCAAAAGAAATCTTCCTGCATTCCAGATTTTATTTGCAAAGTTTCTTCCCAGTTCACATTTCTCACTGCTGAAGAGAACATCCTGTCCGAGCGGCGCAAGATAAATAACAGTAAATCTTAAAGCGTCAGCTCCATATTCAGAAATTACATCAAGCGGATCGGGAGAATTGCCTAGAGATTTGCTCATCTTTCTTCCTTGCAAATCTCTGATGATGCTGGTGAAATAAACATTTTCAAACGGGATTTGTTTTTTGAAATGAAGCCCCGCCATAATCATTCTAGCAACCCAGAAGAAAATAATATCCGGAGCTGTTACAAGCGTGTTTGTTGGATAATAATAATTTTGTTCTTCTTCAGTATTAAAAACATCGTAAGCCCAAAGCCAGCTTGAGGCCCAGGTATCTAAGAACATCTTCGTCCTGTCGTAAATCCAGTTGTCCGCAATGCGGACATCTTTCCGGTGGAATTACGGAAACTATCGGTTCCTTACATTCTAACTTGCAATGATCATCTTTATCGCAATACCAAACAGGAATTCGATGCCCCCACCAAAGCTGTCTGCGAAATACACCAATCTCTAATGTTTGTCATCCAATGTTCGTATGTCTTTACCCAATGTTCGGGATAAAATTTAATTTCTCCTTTTCTAACAACATCCAGAGCCGGTTTTACAAGCTCTCCAACAGCAGAATCAGAATTACCATCTCCGGACATTTTCATAAACCATTGTTCTGATACGTAAGGCTCAATCGGTACACCGCCTCGTTCGGAGTAGCCAACTTTATTCTGATAATCTTCAGCTTTTTCAAGAAGGCCTAATTCTTCAAGTTCTTTTACGACTTTTTTACGTGCATCATATCTATCCATTCCTCTAAATTCTTTAGGCACATTATCATTAGTCGATGCATCCTCATTAAAGATATTTATCATCTGAAGATTATGGCGTTTGCCCATTTCATAATCATTAAAATCATGAGCCGGTGTTACTTTTACAGCGCCTGTACCAAATTCTTTATCTACATATTCATCAGCAAAAACGGGAATTTCTCTGCCTACAAGTGGAAGCAATAATGTCTTACCGATTAAATCTTTATACCTCTCATCTTCAGGATTTACAGCAACACCTGTATCGCCTAACATTGTTTCAGGTCTTGTAGTAGCTACAATTACGAATCTGTCACTTCCTTTGACAGGATATTTCAAATACCAAATTTTTCCATTCTGAGTTTTATAAATTACTTCTTCATCGGAAATAGCTGATTTGGAAGCAGGACACCAATTTACCATTCTGTAACCGCGATAAATTACTCCTTCTTTATAAAGCGCAACAAAAGCTTCGATAACTTTTTTATAATAATCATCATCCATCGTAAATCGTTCGCGTTCCCAGTCGCAGCTTACGCCAAGTTTTTTAAGCTGCTGAATAATTATTCCGCCGTATTTGTTTTTCCATTCCCAGCAATGCTTTAAGAAATTCCTCTCTGCCAATTTCATCTTTATTAATGTTTTTTGTTTTAAGGTAGTCAACGACTTTGGTTTCCGTAGCAATAGAAGCATGATCTGTACCGGGAACCCAGCAAGCATTAAATCCATGCATTCTCTTCATTCTAATCATTATATCTTGAAGAGTGTTATTAAGGATGTGTCCCATAGTTAAAATTCCGGTAACATTAGGCGGAGGAATTACAATTGTATATGGCTCTTTTTCGCTGTCAACTTCAGAATGGAAATAATTATTATCTAACCAGTATTTATACCATTTGTCCTCAACAATTGACGGATTATATGCTTTTGGTATTTCGTTTTTAATTTCAGACATAGCTCTTTCTTTTCAATTTTTCGTTCTAAGAAGTGCAAATATAACTAAATTTTAAGAGATATGAGAAAGGATGCTTTTGAAGAAAGATTGCAGTATAAATGATTTATTTGTGGGTATAAAGTGTTCTATTACTCAATTAGAAGCTGAACAATCGACAAATATTGACAATAAATAAATTATTAAATAACTTTATATAAAATTGGCTTGTAAGACAAAATGCGGATAAACTAAAATATCTCACAGATATTACTGCTGCTATAATATTACAAAAAAAAATAAAATAACCAATCTTGCAAAACTCAGTTCGGAATGTAGATAACAATTCGAATTGAGATATAACTGGCAATATCGAATAAACATAATAACATCAATAAAAGTCCTGAATTGCAAATACCATTTGTTAATTTAGGAATGTGGCTAAATTATACAGAAAACGACTTTCCAAAATTTACTTTCATCTTGAATGTAGAATGCTCTGAGGAACCAACTTAACGTAAGCAAGATCGTATAAAAAATTGAGAAAGAGATTGATATTTAAACAAGAACTCGAGGGAAATTCAGACGATAATATACTATCTATTTTCAATCTATTAGGCTAAGCAATAAATTAGATTAATCCATAATACTAAAACTATTGTGTCAGGAGGCATGCATGCGGGTACTAAACATATTAATTTTATTTTCCATTACATTATTCTTAGCAAGTTGCAGTAAAAATAATGACAATCCGGCAGCAGCATCGGCAAATGCAACTTATAATGTAAGCGGAATTGTTACTGATCAGAACGGACTGCCGGTTAAAGATGTAAAAGTTCTGGCTTCTTCAATTAACAATGAATCCGAGGATTCAACTTTCACGGATGGCAGCGGTACTTATGTTCTTAGTTTAAAGGGAGGTACGGATTATAGTTTGTGGATATCTTATGACAAAACTTTATACTTAGGCAATTATGTTAATATTAATAATCTTGGTTCCGATAAAACTCTCGATTTTTCAATTTCAATTTCCAAAGATTTTTTGATTTTCGGAAATGTAAAGGACCTAGAAAAGAATCCAATCCCGGGTATAAAATTAGATTTAATAATAGACTTCGACTCCAGTAATGTTACCTCAACTAGTACAAATGCAGACGGATATTATCAATTTAAGCTTCCGCCATCAGGTAGTTTTAATAACTGGCAAGTTAAAATTAATTCACAAGATCGGAGATTTAAGAATTATCCGGCAAATGGCGGCTATTTCCTTAACGAAAATCTTAAAGTGAATTTTGAAGAAATACCTGATTATGTAGGATTTTGGACTGCTAAAGGACAAGATATGGGAGATTCCACATTTGTTGATAATGACTCGACAGAGTTATCACTAAACAGTTCTACTTTCGGAAATAAAAGTACAGTTTCTTGGGGCGATTTTAGAAAAAACATCAATTTTGAATATTATAGAGCATTGCTAAATGAATATGCTGTTACAAAATCACAATCCGGTAACATTGATCGGATAACTTTTAAAGGTTATTACGGTCAACAATATGAGGGAATCATTGAAGTTATAAAAACTAGCCCCAAATGGACTTTAAAAATGGAAGTGGTCGATGTTAATAAAGGAAACAAACCTCCTACTGTTCAGGGCGGTTTTGGAAGTTCAAATGACGGTAAAGATGGCAATCTACACGTTTGGACGTTTCATGAAAGATAGGGGAATTAACTTTTTTAATATATAAATATTACAATCTTTAATTAAAACTATACAAGGATGATATTCTATTTTTGATTGAGACAACTTAGAATATCATCCTATAATAAATTTTAAGTATCTTGAAATCTTTACTTAATTAAGTATTGATAATTGGGAATTTTAACTTGAATTCCATGATCGGCACCTTCTAGATCACTCCACTGATCGCCGACTGTTCCGATAATGTGATAACCTTTTTGAGTAAGTTCAACTCTTTTTCTGGTTTTATATTCCTTTGCAGTTTCCTTTAATTCATCCTTAGCCCGGGTTATTAAAGTATCAAAACTCTTATAACCGACTAATTCTAAATTTTTAACTGTTGCTTCATACTGATAGCTTTTTCTACCAGTAATGAATAGAATCTTTACATTTTTTTTCAAAAGATAATCGTATAGTTCTTTTACTTGATCGATAGCCGGAGCTTTTTCTGCATCAATCCATTTATCCCATAAATTACTGACATAACCGAAATCTAAGTCTTTATTAAAATTATAATTTGATAATGCAGTTTCATCCACATCAAAAACTACGGCATCATTTTTTT
Source organism: uncultured Ignavibacteriales bacterium (assembly GCA_963739985.1). Lineage (GTDB taxonomy): Bacteria > Bacteroidota > Ignavibacteria > Ignavibacteriales > Ignavibacteriaceae > CAVUCE01. The sequence goes on along the minus strand of CAVUCE010000005.1, from coordinate 344,025 downwards.
TAATTACAATTTTATTAAACTCATCTTCAGCCTCAGCAATTGCTTTGGAAGCATCCTTATCATAATTACCTGAATTATGATATTCGATAACTGCGTTTTTAGCATCCCGTAAATTAACAAGATTTGTGTTAGCGCAGCCGTAAACAAAATAGATTATAAAAATCACAAGAATTTTTGTGAGGAAGGTTTTACCATGAAATGTCATAACTATATGTCCCCGAAAGTTGTACATAGAAATTAGGACTTGATAAAATAAGAAAAAACTTCATTAAAGCAATAGAAATAAATAAGATAGAAAATCTGCTGTCATTGTGTTAATTCTATATTGTTGTTCTTAGTGTATGATTTTTAATTTAATTCCGTGTGCTGAACAATTCTTTTCGCCACTTATTATTTATCTAAAGTTTCGTAATATCTATTCTGTAGAGACGTCATATATGACGTCTCTACGATGATAATTAAATTTCTTTCTTCTTTATTTCCCAACTTAAAGGATTCTCTTCGATGTAATTTCCTACGCTGAATAACTCTTTTATTATCCTATTATTCTGTCATAAAATAATCTAAAGTTTCGTAATACCTATTTTGTAGAGACACCATATATGGTGCCTCTACGATTCTATATTAAATTTCTTTTTTTATTTCCCATCTTAAAGGATTCTCTTCTATATAATTTCGAATATTAAATAACTCCTGTTCACTACGTATTATTCTATCATAAAATCGTTTTTGCCACGCAAAATTTTCAAACCCGGATTTCCTTGCTTTTCGAGTTGCGCCAGCCTTAAACTTACCGATAATGTCACCTAAGGTTGGGAGACTTTTATTTTGTAGAGACGCCATATATGACGTCTCTACAGGTAAATCTTTTAATTGGATAATTCCATGAACATGATTCGGCATTATTATAAAGTAATCCAGTTCAATTGATTTATAATGTAAAGGAATTTCTTCCCAGCATTGTTTTACGATCTCTCCCAAACTATTTAATTTTATCTTTTCATTTTCGACCTCTCCGAAACAACAAATATTATTTTGGGTATTTATTGTGCAAAAATAAAAACCGGCTGTTGAATAGTCCCAGTTTTCTAATCTTGTTGATTCAATTCTGTATTTACCTCTAAATTTTGCCATCTTATATAATCTCAAAAATTCATGAATGTAGAGACACCATATATGGCGTCTCTACGTGTAATATATAAATTTTGAATAACTATTTATGTTTGTGAATTCTTAAAACATATTTGTTTAGTCTCTCGCACATATATATTTAATAAAAAATAATTTGTTAACTATAAATGGATTATTGTAGATATTTTGTGGATTTTAAAGAAGTGCAATTTTTCAATTTTAGGAGAACAGAAATATCATGGCGGTAATTAGACCATTTAAAGCATTACGACCTACTAAAGAATTGGCTCATCTTGTAGCAAGCGTTCCTTATGATGTTGTAAATGTTGAAGAAGCGAGAGATTTGGCAGAAAAAAATGATTTGAATTTTTTACGTGTTACACGTTCAGAGATTGAACTTCCTGATTCGGTTGATCATTATTCAAAAGAGGTTTATGAAAAAGCTAATGAAAATTTAGAAAAACTCATCAAAAAAGGAGCAGTTAAAGTTGATGATATTCCTCATTTTTATCTTTATAGATTGGAAATGGACGGACGTAAACAAACCGGAATTGCTGCTACTTTTTCTGTTGATGATTATGATAACAATGTAATTTTAAAGCATGAAAAGACAAGAAAAGTAAAAGAAGATGACAGAACAAATCACATTGTAACAACCGGTGCCCAGACCGGTGCCGTATTTTTAACCTATCGCGGTGTTGATAAGGTAAATCAAATTGTGGATAAAACGATTTCATCCACCGATCCTTTATATGATTTTACATCTCCTGATGGAATTAAGCATACAATCTGGCAAGTTGCTGATGAAGATAATCTCAAAATAAAAGATGAATTCAAGAACGTAAAAAATCTTTATATAGCCGATGGTCATCATCGTGCAGCAAGTGCAGGCAGAGCCAGAAAAGTAGAACAAGATAATAATTCGAATCATACCGGAGAAGAAGAATACAATTATTTTATGGCGGTTTTATTTCCGGCAGAACAATTAAAAATTCTTTCTTACAACAGAGTTGTTCATGATTTGAACGGGAAAAGCAATGATGATTTTTTAAATGAAGTAAGTGAAAAATTTACAGTTGAGAAAATAGGAATTAAAGAGCCGCAAGAAAGAAAAACTTTCTGCATGTATTTAGATCACGAATGGTTTTTATTAAAGCCGAGAGATGTAATTACGGCAAGTAATAGTTTATCAGGTTCAGTTGCAGATACTCTCGATGTTAGTATTCTTCAAGATTTTCTTCTAAACCCAATTTTAGATATTGATGATCCTAGAACGAACAAACGAATTGATTTTGTGGGCGGAATAAGAGGGACAAAAGAATTGGAAAAGTTAGTCGATGGCGGAAAGGCAGTTGTTGCTTTTTCAATGTACCCGGTTTCTGTAGATGATCTGATGAACATTTCCGATGCCGGAGAAATAATGCCGCCAAAATCAACATGGTTTGAGCCGAAGTTAAGAGACGGTTTACTCGTTCATTTGATCTAAGAAAAATTGAACTGTTAATTTATAATTGATGTATAATTAAGAACTAAATATTTAAAGGAAATAATTATGAGCGATAGAGTATATAATTTTAGTGCAGGACCCGCAATTTTACCTGAAGAAGTGCTTAAAGAAGCGCAGGATAATTTATTTTCACTTCCGGGTGTCGGAATGTCTATCCTTGAGATAAGCCATCGTTCTAAAACTTTTGATAAAGTGATTCTTGATGCGGTTGCGGATTTAAGGAAATTATTAGATATAAGCGAAGATTATGAAGTACTGTTTTTACAAGGCGGCGCAAGTTTACAATTTTCTATGATCCCGATGAATTTAATGCCTCCTGCAAATAAAGCAGATTATATCTCTACCGGGAGCTGGTCTAAAAAAGCTATTAAAGAAGCAAAGAGAGTAGGAACAGTAAACATAGCCGCATCAACAGAAAGCGAAAATTTTAAAAGAGTTCCAACTCAATCAGAATTAAAACTAGATCCGGAAGCAGCTTATGTACATTATACATCCAATAATACTATTTTCGGAACACAATGGAAATCTGAACCGGAAGTTGGAAAAGTTCCTTTAATTTGCGATGCTTCTTCGGATATTCTTCATAAAAAAATTGATGTAAACAAGTATGGTATTATTTACGCAGGCGCTCAAAAAAACATGGGACCGTCAGGTGTAACTTTAGTAATTATTAGAAAAGATTTACTGGAAAGATGCTCCGATTCCCTACCAACTATGCTGAATTATAAAACACATGTAGATGCCGGATCACTTTACAATACACCTAATGTATTCGGAATTTATATTTTAGGTTTAGTTGCAAAATGGTTGGTTGGAAAAGGCGGACTTGATGAAATGTATAAAGTTAATGATAGAAAAGCCGGATTACTTTATTCATGCATTGATGAAAGCAATGGCTTTTACAAAGGGCACGCTGAAAAAGAAAGCAGATCATTAATGAATGTAACTTTTAATTTAGCAACCGAGGAATTAGAGAAAAAACTTATTGCAGAAGCTACCGCGGCCGGTTTTAACGGAGTAAAAGGACATCGTTCCGTCGGCGGTTTGAGAGCTTCAATTTACAACGCTTTCCCGGAAAAAGGTGTTGCAGATTTAGTAGAATTCATGAAAGAGTTCCAAAAGAAAAACGGATAAATTATAATTAAAGTTAAGAGGTTGTCTGAATAAATTCATTCTAAACGGAGTGATAAATCATTTAGACAACCTCTTTAAAATAAATTCCAAGAGGATGTAATGAAATATTCCTTAATATCAGTATTACTTATATTATTCATTTTTGCCGGATGCTCTAAAAAATCAGATAACCAAAAACTTACAGCATATAATTCCCAAGCATTTGCATATGATTTAGGCAATAGTTACGAGGTTGATGCAACAACAAGAGTTAAAGGTTTTGTGCAAAATGAAAATGATGGGAACTTTAGTGCATCCTTATCATACGACGTTGATTTAATAAAACCCGGCGGAGATACGGTTAAATCTATAATCAGTAAAATTTCAGATAAGTCACAAAAGGAAAAATTTTCCGACACAAGTTTGGAAATTCAATTTGAGTTAGATTCTACTTATACGAAAGGTAATTATGAAGTAGTAATTAATGTTAAAGATGTTAACTCTGATAAAACATCTTCTACAACGGCTAATTTTAAATTAGGAGAATAAGAAATTATTCGGTTAAATATATTCTTCGGGTATTGGTTTTCTTCCGGCGTAACCAGCCTCGTAATCGTGAAAATAGGTAACATCTTCCTCATCGCTTCGCCAGCAAAGTAAAACTTCTTTCCCGTCAATCAATGATGGAAAATCGACTAAGCCAACACTAAAACTCCAATCTTTGTAAAAACAACCAATTTCTTCCAACTCGCCAATAAAATGATTTATATCTTCAACCATTTTTTTTACTTTTGGATTGTTGTCAATCTCTCCTTCTAGATCTTCGGCTAAAAGTCGTACTTCTTTTGTTGTATCAAGAATGTCTTTCACAATTTTTTTTACTAAAGGTAAGCTCAGCCTGGCTTCTTTTGGAGTGAAATATTTGGTGTCTGTTATCATGTGACATATTCCCTATTATCAATTAAATTGACAGCATTAACTTAAACATTAAATTAATTAAAAAAAGCCTATTAAATCAAAAAAAATTCTAAAAGGAAAAATAGCTATATATGATTTAAAGATTTTTTGTTAGTCATTCCTTATATTTGTCAAAAAAAATCCCACAGACATGAAAAAAACTTTATCTTTTTTATTAATTACTTTGCTTATCTCATTTTCCGGCTGTTCCCCAAAAGATAATAAAACTCATCTGGAATTCTGGACTCTTCAATTAAGTCCAACATTTAACAATTATTTTCATAGAATAATAAAAACTTACGAGGATGAAAATCCAAATATCAAAATTAAGTGGGTTGATATCCCGTATGATGCTGCGATCCAAAAATTAATGGCCGCAGCTGCAGCAGGAACTCCGCCTGATGTTGTAAACCTATCAAGTGATTTCCTGGCTAAATTTGTTGGCATGGGCGCATTAGCTGATTTTACCGAATTTATTCCAAGAGATTCTTTTGATGTTTATCTTCCCAATGCTTTAGAGGATTGCATTTATAATAATAAAATTATTGCATTGCCCTGGTATTTAAATACTTATGTTCTGATTTATAATAAGGAATATTTTAAAGAAGCTGGACTAACCGAAAAAGATGTTCCACATACTTTTTCAGAACTAGTTGCTCTTACTAAAAAATATAAAAATAAGACCGGAAAATATGCGCTGTTTTGGAACATCGGAAAAGACAGTTATTTACCAATGATGCTCGGTTCCGAAGGTGTTCAAATGACAAATGAAAGCATGACCAAAGCTACCTTCAATTCACCTGAAGGAATAAAACTTATCAATCAATGGGTGCAGCTTTATCGTCAAGGTTATTTGCCTCGTGAATCAATTATTAAATCCGGTTCATCTATTATTCAGCCTTATCAATCTGGACAAGTTGCAATGGTTTTTACCGGACCGGTTTTTCTAAGACAGGTAAAAGTTAACGCTCCGCAAATCTATAAAAATACCGGTGTGGCTCCAGCTGTTGTGGGTAAAACCGGTAAGAGCGAATTGGCAGCGATGGTGATTTCAGTTATAAATTCCAGCAAACATAAAAAAGAAGCGGAAAAATTTGCTTTATATGTAACTAACGTTAAAAATCAGTTGGCGTTTAGCAAAATTGAAACAACATATCCGTCCGTTAAAGCAGCGTTAAGAGATTCTTTTTTTACGTATGATGATGGTACTCTTGCTACTGAGGCAAAGATTGTCGGCGCAAAGGAATTACCTGATGCTGTACGTTTAAGAAATTATTTAAAACATCCTAACTTTGATCGATTAAGAGATGTTTTTGATGAAGCTATTCAAAATGCGGCTTTAGGTAGAATAAGTACTAAAGATGCTTTAAATGAAGCAGCCAAAAAATGGGATAAAATTTTAAATGAAAAATACTAAAGCATATTATTTCCTTTTACCGGCAATACTTTTATTAGGATTTTTTTCCGTAATTCCTACACTTCAGGTCTTCTATTATAGTTTTCTTAAATACAACGTCTTTGCTTCAAATAAATTCGTCGGTTTTGATAACTACATAAACCTTTTCCACGATTCGAATTTTTGGTGGGCGTTATTAAATTCCATCATATTTTTAGCCGTTACACCTATGCTGATGTTTCTGTCATTACTATTAGCTTTGGTAGTTAGAGAAAACTCGCGCACCAGCAAATTTTTTAGATCGATATATTTTTTGCCGGTTGTAACTCCAATTGTTATTGTAGGTATAATCTGGAAATGGATTTTTAACGAAGATACTGGCTTGATGAATTATTTACTTTCTATTTTTTCATTTGAACCTGTTCATTGGTTAACAAGCTATCCGGTTAATTTAAGTTCCATAATGATTGTAACTATCTGGCGAGGCTTCGGTTATTACATGATGATATTCTTAGCAGGTTTAGCTGCAATTCCAAAAGAGCTTGAAGAAGCCGCGAAATTAGACGGTGCTACCAGATTCCAGCAAATTTATCATATTATAATGCCAATGTTAAAACCAACATTAATTCTAATTTTTGTTTTATCATCTACAGCGGCAATTAAAATATTTACTGAGCTTTACATTATGATCCCGGGAACTCCGATGGCTAATAAAACTTTAGTTTATTATTTATTCCAGCAAGCATTTGAACGGTTCAACTTTGGTTACGGTTCGGCAATTGGTGTTGTAATATTTTTGCTTACACTCGGTTTTTCATACACTAATATAAAATTGATGGAGAGAAGTTAATGAAAAACCTTTCAAAGCCGGTAAAATATTTATTTATGAGTTTGTTTGGATTAGTTGCGGTTGTACCATTTTTGTGGTTGTTAAGCACATCATTTAAAGGTGCGGAAGAATTGTTTTCATATCCACCAACTTTAATACCGAGTAAATTTGTTCTTCAAAATTATACCGGCGTTTGGAATGCTGTTCCCTTTGGTGAGTATTTTATGAACAGTGTAATAATTGTAGTTGCCACTGTTGTACTTAACATATTCATATCATCACTTGCAGGTTTCGCATTTGCACGCTATAAATTTAAAGGAAGAGAGTTACTCTTTTTCATGGTTCTTGGCACAATGATGATTCCTAAAGAATTGATCATAATTCCATTATACACAACTGTTTTAAAACTGAGTCTTGCCGATACTCTTGTCGGAGTAATTTTACCTTTCTCAGTAGAAGGTTTTGCAATTTTTATGATGCGTCAGGCGTTTATCTCCATTCCGCGAGAAATGGAAGAAGCAGCTGTAATGGATGGATGTTCTGCTTTTAGGATTTGGTGGAATATTATGCTCCCTATGACAAAACCAACGATAGCTGTTTTAGCAATTTTTACATTTATCGGTACTTGGGGAGATTTTCTTTGGCCATTAATTGTACTAAAAAGTCCGGAGCACTATACTTTACAGGTTGGCCTAAGTTATATGATGGGAACATTTGTAAATAATTACCGATTTATCGCTGCCGGAGCTGTGCTTGCAACAATTCCGGTAATCATAATTTTCCTTTTTGCCCAAAAACATTTTGAAAAGGGTTTATTTGCAGGAACAGGAAAATAAAAATACGAATCCTTCCGCACATTTAATACTCTAATGTAATATAATTTACACATTTTAAGAGATCAATTTACTAACTTCAAAGCGATTAGAAATTGAATTTAAGGAGAAGTTATGGCACAAAAATTTTTTGATGAGAAAATACCTCATAACGGTTACACATACGAAGAATATTCAAAAAAAGTTGTGGAACAATTAGAAAAAACTGATGAATCAAAATTAAGTGATGAAGAAAAATCCTTATTTGATTATACAAAATTGAATATGCAAAGAAGTAGTAGAATAGATAAAAGCTATACGGTTTCTGAAGAGCTAAAAGACCTTGTAAAAGAAATTAGCGAAAAACAAATATGGATGGTTTTAACGGAAGGCTGGTGCGGCGACTCAGCACAAAATCTACCTTATATTGCTAAAATTTCCTCGTTAAATGAAAATATAGATTTAAGAATTATTCTTCGTGATTCCAATCTTGAGATAATGGATCAATATCAAACCAACGGAACTAGAAGTATTCCGAAACTTGTAGCTTTTGATGTTGAAGGAAATGAGTTATTTGTTTGGGGACCTCGTCCAAAAGAAGCTCAAAAACTGCTAACTCAATGGAAAAGTGAAGGAATTGTAAAACCTGAGCTATATGAAAAACTTCACTTATGGTACGGAAGAAATCGAGGTAAAGAATTAGAGATTGAATTAATGGAAATACTGAAACAAGTTACCGTTAGTTAAATAAATACTGCTAAAAATTATTATGTCATTCCCTTCTTCAAGGGAATGACAAACTAAAAAGTAAATCTTACTAATTACATCCTTACCCTCAAATCAAATTTCCACACAAAGACAAACATTTTAACTTTTCATTTATTATTTTACCATTCAATAAAATATAAATCATAATATTTATTTGAAGCTTTATAATGAAAATAGAAACTATTTCAGTTCACGCAGGAAGAGAAGTTGAACCAAACACAAAAGCTGTAACTCCGCCCATCCATTTAACCACAACTTATGAACGAGAAAAAGACGGAACATATCCCAAAGGATATAATTATTCGCGAAATAATAATCCTAATAGAGAATCTCTGGAAAAATGTTTGGTGCAATTAGAAGGCGGAAGCAATGCCGCAGCTTTCTCTTCAGGTTCTGCAGCCGCTATGAGTATATTTCAGACTCTTTCACCCGGAGATCATATACTAGCGCCCGTCGATCTTTACCATGGAACACGAAAACTAATTAAACAATTTGCCAAGTGGGGAATCTCCTCTTCTTTTGTAGATATGACGAAGCTTTATGAAGTTAAGAGTTCGCTAACAAAAGATACAAAAATTGTTTGGATTGAAACCCCTTCTAATCCTTTATTAAAAATTACCGATATTAATAAAATCTCAGAATTAGCTCATTCTGTTGGTGCTTTATCTGTATGCGATAATACATGGGGAACTCCAATTTTACAAAAACCTTTTGAACTTAACTGCGATTTAATCCTTCATGCAACTACTAAATACATTGGCGGACACAGCGACATTTTAGGCGGAATTGTAATATCAAAAGACAATAACCCCGTTTTTGAAAATATCAGAGAAATTCAGCAATCAGGCGGTGCAGTTCCTTCCCCTTTTGAATGCTGGCTGGTTTTGCGAGGTTTACAAACACTACCGCTTCGAATTCGCGCGCAATCTGAAAGTGCACTCAATATTGCAAAATTTCTATCAGATCAGGCACAAGTTTCACAAGTTCATTACCCTGGACTTAAAAATCATCCACAGCACAAATTAGCTTCTATTCAAATGAAGCTTTTTGGCGGCATGATCTCTTTTGAAGTAAACGGAAATGAAAAAGACGCGATGAATGTCGCAGCAAAAGTAAAAGTATTTACCCGCGCAACAAGCTTAGGCGGACCCGAAAGTCTGATAGAACATCGCGCTTCAATCGAAGGCCCGGATTCAAAAACTCCTAAAACGCTTTTAAGATTATCTATCGGACTTGAACATCAGGATGATTTAATTGAGGATCTTTCACAAGCATTATCATTTTTAAAAGGTGTAAAATGAAATCCATATTTTCAGTAATGTGTGTGCTCGGTTTTGCCGCAATAATGTTTTCTCAAAGCCTTGAAACAAGATATTCTTCATACGGTGAAATGGTAATTACACATCTTCACAATGCTTCATTCCCCGATACGGCAAGAGCAAATGGTCATACTTATGATAACAAATTTTATTCGGCTGAGGATCATTACAGAGATAGCACCGTTGCGGTTTTTATTCCCAAAGGTTTTAATCCTGACGAACCGGTGAATATTGTAATTCATTTTCACGGGTGGGGTAACAATGTGGACAGCACTTTCGCGCGGTATAGTGTTGTATCTCAATTTGTAAATAGTAAAGTAAACGCAATTATGGTTGTGCCCGAAGGACCCAAGAACTCGCCTGATTCTTACGGCGGCAAGTTAGAATACGAAAACGGGTTTAAGAATTTTATTAACGAGTTGATCGATAGCTTATATTCAAAAGGAAAAATAAATACTCACAATATCGGTAAGATAATTTTATCCGGGCATTCCGGAGGTTATAGGGTGATGTCTTACATCTTGATGCGCGGAGGATTGACAAATTATATAAAAGAAGTTTATTTGTTTGATGCACTCTATGCCGAAAAAGAAAAATTCATATACTGGTTTGATCATTATAATGGCAAATTGATTGATATTTTTACTCAAAACGGCGGAACCAAAACTGAATCCGAAAAGTTAATGGCCGATTTAAAAGGCTGGAACATCCCGTACGTATTTGCTAATGAAGCTGATATGACCTCGTTTGATCTAGCGAATAATAAACTGATTTTCATATATTCCGACTTGAAGCACGCTCAAGTTTTTGCATTTAGAAATGAATTTCAGAATTATTTATCAGCGAGCTGTTTAGATAAGATTAAGTAATTTTCATTTAATTGCTTCATATATTAAGAATCTTTTAATTAAAAAAGTGTATTTTTGTTTTCATTAAAAAATCTGAATTGCAGGGGAATTTTGCTTCAAGATAAAAAACATTGGTACGACGGATGGTTTTACGACAAACTAATCGCCCCAAATCAAGATAATATTTTCAGTGTTATCTCTTCTATGATTCCTCAAGATAGTTCCGTAATCGATGTTGGTTGCGGAACAGGAAGACTTGAGTTTCTGATCGCAAACAAATGTAAGCTTATAACCGGAGTTGATCTTTCATCAAAAAACATACGCACAGCAAAATCGAACCCTGGCAACAAACTATTTTCCAACATCCAATTTATTCATTCTGATATTTCAAAATTAGTTAATCACTTTGATTCTAAATTTGATTTTGCAGTAATGACTTATGTAATTCACGAAATACCGCCTGAAAAAAGAAATAAGGCAATATCTTCGATTAAGGAACTTGCTGATAATATAATTATCGGTGATTATTTAGTTCCGCGAAATAGCGGATTTTGGAATTTTTTAAATGAAATTGTAGAATTTGCCGCAGGTAGAGATCATTACACAAACTTTAAAGATTTTGTAAAACGCGGAGGATTGTATTCTCTTGCAACAGAAAACAAACTGGAAATTATTAAAGAAATTAAAAACTCACCAAATACTTCTCACATAGTTTTAATGAAATAACTTTTACTATAAATAATAAACGGGGAAATTTATGGCGGAAAACTTAGATGATTTAGAGAACGTTGATCAACCCAAGAGGTTCGGCGAAGTTCTTAAAGATGCTTTTAAGGAATTAAAAGAAACAGCTATCGCCTTCTTTAATGCTCCTAAAGCATTGTGGGGAATAAACGTTCCATACATTTTGGAAGGTTTGGTTTACTTCGGAATACTTACAATTCTTGGAAAATATTCTTCTGAAAATGTCGGGCTTGAAGATATTCAATCAAGTCTTGTCTACAGTTTTGTTACCGGCGGTATAACTTTTTCGATGCTAATATTCGGCGGATATTCGGATAAAATAGGCGTACGAAAATCACTAATCGTTGCTTTTGCCGGAATGCTTTTGGGAAGGGTTTTGATTTCTCTTTCCGGTTCGCTTGGATTGGCAAACGGAATTTGGTCGCCGATGTTTTTTACAATGTGTATCGGCCTGCTTATTATGGTAATGTCATACGGACTTTATCAGCCGGCAGCGTATGCAGGAGTAAAAAGATATACAACTCCACAAACTTCTGCTATGGCTTATGCAGCTATCTATGGCTTTATGAATTTAGGCGCTTTCTTTTCTGGTTTTATTTCTTCCTTTACTCGTCCGAATTTCGAATCAACATTTCCTCCCAACGGATTAACAGCTGTATTTTGGGTTTATGTTGGAATAACTCTATTTGCTCTTCTGTTCACTATGTTTGTTTTAACACGCAAAACCGATAAAAACGCAGTAGCAAAAGTCAATGAACAATTAAAAAAGGAAGGAATTGCCGAACGCGAAGACGAGGAAGAAAACAGAATTGAAAAACCGAAAGTAAATAATATGTTACTTATTATTTATAGTCTCTTAGTAGTTGCATTCTTTTTAATGTCAGATCTTGCATTCAAAGTTTCGTTTGATTTTGAGCTTAAGTTTTCTCTTTTAGGATTAAACATTGTTATTGATTTTTTCTTTACTCTGGCTTTAATAATGTTCGTGGTTGCAATTTGGGAATTTTTAAGATTAAGACCTCAACATCCTTTTAGAGATAAACGATTCTCATTTTTCATATTTATTTTGATTCCGGTTCAAACATTATTTGCTCACAATTGGCTTACAATTCCGTACTATCTTGACCGTGCTTTTGCCGGCTCAATAGTTAGCGAATATTTTGAAATATTTTCAAACATTAATCCTATTTTAATTTTCTTTTTAGCTCCAATTGTTGCAGGTTTAACAGCACGCGCGGATGTTTACAAAATGATGATTTACGGAACTATCGTTATGTCGATTCCTACTTTCTTATTAGTACTCGGACCAAACATGTATCTGTTTTTACTTTATGTTTTGATTATGACAATCGGTGAAGCAATGTGGCAGCCAAGATTTTTACAATGGATTGCAGACGTTGCTCCAAAAGGAATGACCGGCTTATATATGGGCGTAGGACAATTCCCGTGGTTTTTAACAAAAGTAATTACGGGTTTTTATTCCGGTTGGTTTTTAATGCACTATGTTCCGTTAAATACAGCACCATCTGAAATGAACTCACAAATGATGTGGTTCTTTTACGGTTTGATTGCGATCATTAGTCCTATTGGATTAATACTAGCAAAAAAATGGATGATGAAGGACTTTAAGACTAGAGCTGTAGATTAAGTTTATCTGTGTAGCAGTTATTTTAAATTTTATCTTTTTGTTATTCCCACGAAAGTGGGAATCTATTTTTAAATTTAGATTCCCGTTTACAAGGGAATGACGATTTAATAATTATTAAGACAATATCTATTTTTTGCTTTCAGCTACAATTCCATGATTAAGAGGAGTTTTTACAATTTTAATTTTTTTGTATGAAATTCTAACAAGTTCTTCAATTTGTTCCCAACTAATATTTCCACGAGTGTGTAATTCACCATATTTTATTTTATGAATTTTATCCATTTGGTCGAATCCTTCATTATTAAAATCTGCAATTAGCAATTTGCCTTTTGGTGAATGAATTCGAATTAGCTCTTTAATGCAAATTATTGGATCATCTAAATGGTGAATTGTATTTACAGTTTCAACATTTATCAGAGAATTTTCCTTAAAGGAAGTTTTTTCAAGGTTCAACAAAATGAACTTTACTTTATTTAGGTAATCCTCAGAAATTCTTTTAATTGCATCTTCTCGCTGTTCAGCGGTAATATCACCCGTAATAACATCAAAGTTCATTCGAGTTAATAACGCAACAAATCTTCCTGAGCCGGTTGCAAAATCATAAACCGGTTCTGATTTTATGAACTCTGCTTGTTCAATTAGCTCAATACCTTCGTCAAGCAGATTATATCCCCATTCAAATAAGTGTTTATCCGATTCAGAAAAAGTAATTGAGTTTATAATATCTTTTCTATTCATTTTTTGCTTCAATAATTTTATAAGAATGAGTAATTTTCATTGCTTGTTCAAACATTTTTGTAACACCGCAATATTTTGTTTGCGAAAGTTCAATTGCACGTTCAACATCCTTTACATTAATACCTTTTCCGTAAAAGACATACTCAATATGTAAATTTGTAAAAACTTGCGGATGATCTTCAGAAACTTCCGTTTCAATATTCATTTCAAATCCATCAAGAACAATTCTTTTCTTTGCCAGAATAGAAGCAACATCACTTCCTGTGCAGCCGCCAAGACCAAGCAATAATAATTCCTTAGGTCTGATTCCCGCATCACTGCCGCCAAATTCTTTTGGTCCGTCCATTGTAATCCAATGATTCGAGTCTGTCTTACCTACAAACGTAATTCCCTTTAGTTGTTTTATAAAAGCTTTCCTAGTTGCCATATTATCTCCTAAAAAATTTATGAATATCGGGATAAGTCCCGAACAATTCTCCTCAGCGAAATACGGAGAAATTTACCCTAACTTTTCATCCTTATTAAACGGATTAAAAACCGATAAAATAGATAATAAGTCCAAGAGAAATACCAATAACAAAATTAAATATTTTTATTAAAATTGAATCCTTAACAGAATAGGACAACATTGGCAAAAGACCGTGTCCGTCTTGTACCATCGAGTTGGTAAACAAAACTGAAAATGGAATTATTCCGTTCGCAAACATAGTAACGAAAATTAAATTCGGACCTGATTCAGGTATCAAACCAATTAAAGCTCCGGCAAATAAAACCAGAATCATATGTTGAGACGCAATTTGTTGAATATGAAAATGTGATAATCCAACTTCTAAAAGTAGTAATGCACCGAAAGTCCAGAGAAATGTTCTCCAGATATGCTCTTTTATTATATGGTTCCAAACATGATCTTTCATGTAATGCTTGTAGCCTTCATGATTTTTATGATACTGTTTAACTTCGCAACCTTGACAGGTTTCAATTTTAAATTTGCGAACAATATAATCGACAAGTTTACCTGCAAAAATCCCGACTACTGCTAAGTATCAAAAACAGTATAATAGCGGTCTTAGGAAACATTGCAAGCATTACAAAAGCTTCGTCACCGGATGTTGCAAGCATCGCGCCACTTATAGCACCAAATCCGATCATTCCGTGCATATATAAACTAACTCCGGCAAAAGCTCCCACACACCCGGGAACTGCGCCAACAAAAGAAGTAACTATATATTGTTTCCATCGCGATTGAATTCTGAGAATCGAAGCTAGCTTTCCTCTTGTCCAAACATTTATCAAATCAACGGCAATCATCATGATTAACACGAATGCACTGATTTGAATACTCTCTAAAAGTACATCAAATATTTTATCCAGCATATTTCAATTTTATTATTAAATGGGAAAACTAAGACTCTATGATAATTTATATTTCAATGAATTAGAACCAAGATTTTCCCTTATTATATTAAAAGATATTCCGGACTAAGCCCGGAATATCAATATTACTTTATGTTTATAGTTTTTTTAGTGAGCGTGACATGCGCCGTCTTCTTTTTCAAGAAGCTCACCTTTTAAATACTTTGTAACGGCATCGTCAGAAAATTTCTCATCTGTTAATACCGGCTTTATATTATTCACTTTTAAATCTTCAATCATTCTCCAGCCACCGCTTTGGAATATTAGAGCTTCACATCCTTTAAGAGCATCCATTAAATTTTGATGACCGTGACCGTGACCTTCTGCATGATTATGTTCATGATGATGATCCTCGCCTTGATTCATTCTATGATGTGTAAAAGTATTTTCGAGGTAATTTTTATTCAGAATAGAATTATTTTCAATTTCATAAATTAGAAATCCTCTGCATTTGCCTACATGCCCAGAAACTGTTTGCTGATTGTTACTTGCAACTGCTATTTTCATTATTTCACCCTGTATTTTAATTATTACAATGCGGACAACTAACCCGACCGGAAGAATTCCGCAATCTTAACTTGTAACCACATTTAGAACACACAAATTGGAATTTGCTTTTCAATTCGTTTGAAATTTCTTCAGAAAGTTTTATAGCTTTTCCATTTATTATACTATCTGCAATTTTAGCTCTAGCTTTATTTACAATTCTACCAAACGTTTGACGAGAAATATTCATTTTAACCGCAGCATCTTCTTGAGACATATTCTGTAAATCACCTAACCTAATTGCTTCAAGTTCATCTCCTTCTAATATTACTTCTTCAAGCTCAGACATAGGAATTCCTTTCGGCTTGAAATAATAACAAGACGGATTACAATTTATTCTTCTATGTTTCTTTGGTCGTGCCATAATTTTATTTTGAGCATATGCTCATAATAAAATTATACTATTTTGTATTCAGAGTCAATTCATTCAGAAAAAATTTATAAAATCAATTCCTTTTTTTAAATATTTTAATTGCAAATGGGATAAAGAAATTTGTAATTTAGGATCAACATAATTCAGGGGAAATATGGGGAAAAATAGTATCGTTATGGTAAAACAGGTTCCGGATACTTCCAACATTTCCGGTCAAGTGATGAAGGAAGACGGAACAGTGAATCGTGCAAAATTACCTGCCATTTTTAATCATGAAGATAAAGTTGCATTAGAACTTGCTCTTAGAATAAAGGATCTTGAAGGCGGAAAAGTTACTGTTATTACAATGGGACCTCCTAGAGCCTCTGATATACTTAGAGAATGTTTATACATGGGCGCAGATGAAGCTGTATTAATTAGCGATAGAAAATTTGCCGGTGCCGATACACTTGCAACCTCTTACGTTTTAGCAGAAGCAATAAAAAAAATCGGCAACTATGATTTTATATTTGCAGGAAGACAAGCAATTGACGGAGACACTGCACAAGTTGGACCGCAAACAGCAGAAAAATTAAACATACCTCAAATTACATACACAGAGGAAATCCTTGAAATAACGGATAAAAAAGTAAGAATTAAAAAAAAGATTGACGGCGGATATGAAATATTAGAATCGACTTTGCCATTGTTAATTACTGTTCTTAAGGATGCATGTTTTCCAAGACCATTCAAAGCAAAAAGGTTGATGGCTTACAAAAATGCAAAAACATTATTGGAATTAGAAAAACTAGCCGAGGGTAATTCACTCCTTTACATTGACCAGCTAAAAGAAGAATATATTTCGAAAAATCTTTACATCAGAACTTTAACAATGGATGATTTGAAACTTGATCCGGATAGATGCGGCGTTCACGGATCACCGACAAAAGTTCATAAGGTTGAATCGGTTGTTCTTGCAGGCGGTTTTCATGAGATAGTTGAACCGACTAAAATCGGTGTAGAGCATTTAATAGACAAATTATTGGAAGACCACATACTAGGATAATAAAAATGGGGAATTTTAATCGAGACGTCTGGGTATTTATAGAACAAAGAAACGGTAAAGCCGCAGATGTAAGTTTTGAACTTTTATCCAAAGGGAAAAAATTAGCTGATAGTTTAAGCGGAAACCTTAAATCTATCGTAATAGGAAGTAATGTAAAATTTATAGCTCAAGAAACATTTAAATTTGGCGCTACCGAAGCTTTCGTTATCGATCATAATGATCTTCGTGATTATTTAACAATGCCTTATAGCCGAATATTAAATGAGCTTGTTGAAACTCATAAACCTAGAATAATGTTATTCGGCGCAACCGTAATCGGAAGAGATTTGGCGCCGAGAGTTGCTTCTCATACAAAAAGCGGGCTAACAGCAGATTGTACTGATCTGCAAATTTCAAGCGTAACTTACCTAAAAAAGGAATATCAAGACCTTCTTTTACAAATACGTCCGGCTTTTGGCGGAAATATTATTGCAACAATTATTTCTCCGGATATTGAAACTCAAATGGCTACTGTCCGGGAAGGTGTAATGAAAATGGAGCCGCTCGCAATTCCTGTTCCAGGCAAAATAACAGAAATACCTCATACACCATCGGATTTTGATAAAATCATAAAAATAATTGAGCAGCATCGGCAAGAAAACAAAGTGAATTTAAAAGCTGCCCCGATTATTGTTGCCGGTGGTTATGGAATGGGTACATTAGATAATTTTAAATTAATTCATGAACTAGCCGCCACAATTGGGGGAGATGTTGCAGGTTCGCGCGCAGCAGTTGATGCCGGATTTGTCCCACCTGAAAGGCAAGTCGGACAAACGGGAGTAACCGTTCGACCCAAATTATATATCGCTTGCGGAATTTCGGGCGCTATTCAACATCGTGCAGGAATGCAGGAATCAAATAAAATTATTGCAATAAATACTGATCCTGAAGCTCCGATATTTAGTGTAGCTCATTACGGAATTGTAGGAGATGCCGCCCAAATCATTCCAATGTTTATTAACGTTTTCAAACAGAAACTGAGATAAGTAATGGCTAATTATTTTACGGATAATGAAGACCTTCTTTACCATTTTGAAAATTTAGATCTAAAACAAGTTGTTGAGCTTACGGAAGATAACTATCACCAGGCCGAAAAATTTAATTACGCGCCGATAAACTATGAAGATGCAAGAAATAATTATAGAAAAGTTTTAGAAGTTGTTGGTGATATTGCAGCAAGTTTTATAGCTCCAAGAGCTTCACAAATAGATGAAGAAGGAGCAATTCACAAAGACGGAAAAGTAACTTATGCAAAGGGGACTAAAGAAGCTATAGAAATGCTTTCTAAAGCTGAGTTGATGGGAATGATCCTTCCGCGGGAATACGGTGGGTTAAATTTCCCAACCTCTATTTACATGATGGCTGTAGAGATAATCTCACGTGCCGAAGCATCTTTAATGAATATTTTCGGATTGCAAGATATTGGTAAAACTATTTCGCAATTCGGTAATGATCTTCAAAAAGAAGAATATCTCCCTAAATTTGCTTCCGGGGAATATACCGGTGCAATGGCTTTAACCGAGCCCGATGCCGGATCGGATCTGCAAGCAGTAAAACTCCATGCTTATCAAGATGAAAAAGGCAATTGGTTTTTACGCGGAGTAAAAAGATTTATTACTAATGGGAATGGAGAAGTTCTTTTAGTATTAGCTAGATCGGAAGCAGGTACAAGGGATGCGCGCGGATTAAGTATGTTTGCATGCTACGGAGATGAAACTGTTATTGTTAGAAGAATTGAACACAAGCTAGGTATTCATGGTTCGCCTACATGTGAGCTTCAATTTAATGACACTCCGGCGCAGCTAATCGGAACCAGGCGATTTGGTTTATTAAAATATGTTTTGTTCTTGATGAACAGAGCGCGTGTAGGAATTGGCGCACAGTCTTTAGGCATCTCCCAACAAGCGTATGAAGAAGCATTAAAATATGCAAAAGCAAGAGAACAATTTGGCAAGCCTATCTACAATCTTCCCGTAATTTCAAACATGTTAATTGATATGCGTGTTACTCTGGAAGCAAATCGTACCTTGTTTTATGCAACTTCAACTTGGCTTGATAAAAAAGAAAAATTTGATGATTTAGTTGAACAATTAAAAATAAAGAAACAATCATTTGTAGAAGCCAATAATCAACTAAAAGAAGCGACAAAGATTGTAAATTTATTAACTCCAATTGCAAAGTATACTCTAAGCGAAGCCGCAAATAAAATCACTTATGATTCCTTACAAATTCATGGCGGCACCGGTTATATGAAGGAATTTATGGTTGAGCGATTAGCAAGAGACGCACGAATAACAAACATATATGAAGGCACTTCACAAATGCAAATTGTGGCGGCAACCGGAGGTGTCATTAATGATGTTTTGGCAGATTTCTTTAACGACTGTGACAAAAAGGAATATAAAGGAAGTTTAACTCGTTTATTAGAAAACTTAAGAGAAATTAAAACACTTTTTTATGAATGCCTGAAATACGTTAAGGACAAAAAGGACTCAAATTTTCAAGATGTAGTTGCAAAAGATTTAGTTGAACTTTACACTTACATTTATGTAGGTTATTTATTATTGATTGAAGCAGGGGAAAATCAGCGCAAAGTTTTTACCGCAAGAAGATATATAATTGATGCTCTTTCTAAAGCAAGGAAAAATGCTGAAGCTATAAAATCTGAATTATATTCTGATATTTTGCATGCTGATACAATTTTAATCTAAAATAAGGGGAATCACCATGGATAAATGCTCGGTTATTTACAGACTGTTTGACGATCACGAAGAAAAACATTACGTAAGCAGCAAACTTGATCATCAAAAATTGGAAGAGATTGTGGAAGGTTATAAAGCGGAAAAAGAAAAAGTTTATGCTAAAGAATTTATAAATTATTTACACGCTTATGATCCTGAAGCCACAGAAGTAGAAGTTAGAGATTTTTATTTCTAGTTAATAAGTAGGCTGCTAAAATTAGCAGCCTTTCATTAAATATTACTTATTTCTTCAAAGAAGCTGTAAGAACTATTTCAGCTCCGGCTAATGCTTTTGAAACCGGGCAACCTTTTTTTGCATTTTCTGCTTGTTCCTGAAATGCAGCATCGTCAATACCTTCAATATCGGCAACAGTATTTACCTCAATTTTAGTTATTGTGAAACCGCTTTCTAGTTTTACTATGTGAACTTTATCTTCAGTTTTTACAGAATTAACTTTAAAGCCAGCGGTCGCTAATCCATTGGCAAGAGCCATTGAAAAACAAGCGGCATGAGCCGCACCAAGTAATTCTTCCGGGTTTGTTTCATCACCACTTTCAAATCTGGAAACGAAATTATATGCAACATTATTCAACGCACCCGCCTCTGTACTAATATTACCGCTACCACTTTTTAAATCTCCGCGCCATTCAGCATTTGCTTTTCTTACCGGCATAACGATCTCCTTTCAATTTATTTACTTTACTTTTTTGAACATAGTTACAAATTTAAGAATTATAAATACTTATTTCATATCATTTTAATATAAAACACATTTTACCAATGTAAATAATTTGTAATTTTTGATATGTGAACTAGTTACACAATATTCTTTGACCCCAAAAATCCATTAGAAATGAATTTTTTGCCGAAGGGCAGATTTTCATAATGGAAAATCTGGATTTAATTTATTTACAAAAAGATAATCTAATTTTATATTGAGTCAATTAAAATTTATTGTTTAAGTAATCGGATTAAAAATATGCGATTCAAGATCACAAATATTTCTATCATTTTATTTCTATATCTATTTGGACAAACTATGGATGCACAAACTAAACTTCATTATCCCAAAACTCAAAAAGTAGATGTTAAGGATAACTATTTCGGAACAATTGTAAATGATCCTTACAGATGGCTGGAAAACGATACATCTTCAGCAGTTAAAAATTGGGTAAAAGAAGAAAACAAAATTACTTTTGATTATTTGAAGAGGATCACGTACAGAGAAAAAATTGCAAAGAGAATTGAGCAACTTTGGAATTATCCCAAATATTCTGTTCCGTTTAAAGGCGGAAATAATTATTTCTTCTTTAAGAACGATGGATTACAGAACCAAGATATTCTTTATGCTCAAAAAGATTTGAATGCCGAACCTGAAGTATTTTTAGACCCTAATAAGTTATCAAAAGACGGAACTGTTTCTCTCACGATTTATGATGTTTCAAATGACGGAAAGTATTTTGCTTATGGTACTGCTTCGGGCGGTTCTGATTGGAATGAGATTCACATAATGAAAGTTTCGAATAAAGAAAAATTAAACGATGATTTGAAATGGGTTAAATTTTCCGGAATTGCCTGGTTTAATGATGGTTTCTTTTATAGCAGGTATCCTGCTCCTACAAAAGGTGAGGAATTAACTAATAAGAATGAATATCATAAAATTTATTATCACAAGGTGGGAACGCCACAGTCCAAAGATAGCTTAATTTTTGAAAATACATCTGAACCACAAATAACATTTTCTGCTCAGACAACAGAGGACGAGAGGTTTTTAATTATTTATGCTTCTAAAGGGACTAGCAATAATGCACTTTATGTAAAAGATATGCTCCACTCAAATTCTCCTTTTATTAGTGTTGTTAATAATTTTGATAATAATTATTCGGTTATTGATAATGTTGATAACAAACTTTTAATTCAAACGGATAAAAATGCGCCAAATTATAAGTTAGTGCTTGTTGATCCCGAAAATCCTGCCGAGAAAAATTGGAAAATTATTTTACCGGAGAAAAAGGATGTTTTACAAACTGTAAGAGTTCTTGGACAAAAACTTATTGCTCTTTACATGAAAGATGCAAGCAGTCATATTTTTAGTTATAATCTTGAAGGTAATAACAGACAAGAAATCACTTTACCGGGTATCGGTTCTGTTGAAAATATTAGCGGCAAAAGAAATCTAACAACTGCATTTTATTCTTTTACATCTTTTACATTTCCCGAAACTATTTATAAACTTAATGTCGAGACAGGCGAATCAACTATATTTCATAAGCCTGAATTGAATTTTGATATTAGCAATTATACTACAAAACAAGTTTTTTATACGAGTAAAGACGGGACAAAAGTTCCTATGTTCTTAGTTTATAAAAAAGGCCTTGAACTAGATGGAAATAATCCGACTTTGCTATATGCATACGGGGGCTTTAATATAAGTATGACTCCATATTTTAGTGTTTCTAGATTAATTTTATTAGAAAACGGCGGTGTTTTTGCTTTGCCAAATATTAGAGGCGGAGGTGAATATGGTGAGTCGTGGCATAAAGCCGGAATGCTTTCTAATAAACAAAATGTATTCGATGATTTTATTTCAGCAGCAGAATATTTAATTAACGAGAAATATACTTCCCCCAAAAAACTAGCAGTTTCCGGCGGATCAAACGGTGGTTTGTTAATCGGGGCAGTTACAAATCAGCGCCCTGATTTATTTGGTGTTGCTTTGCCTGCAGTTGGAGTAATGGATATGTTAAGATTTCAGAAATTTACAATCGGTTGGGCTTGGGTAAACGAATACGGCTCAAGTGATGATTCGACACAATTTCAAAATCTTTATAATTATTCTCCGATTCATAATATTCGTTCGGGAATAAATTATCCGGCAATTTTGGTAACAACTGCTGATCATGATGACAGGGTAGTTCCGGCGCATTCTTTCAAATATATAGCCACAATGCAGGAAAAATATAAAGGGAAGAATCCCGTTTTAATAAGAATTGAAACTAAAGCAGGTCATGGAGCAGGAAAGCCAACATCAAAGATAATTGAGGAACAGGCAGATGTTTATTCATTTATCTTTAAAAATTTAAATGTAAACCCGATTTATAAATAAGAACAATTAAAGATAGTAACTATTATTTAAAGCGAAGTGAAGAATCTAAAATTAGGTTCTTCATTGCTTCGCTTATTAGAATGATATAAATAATTATGGATAAAACCGGACACCAACTGCTGCATCGAATGATGAACCAAAGCTTGGTGACAATCCGATTAATGTACCGAGTTCTCCAAAAATTTCAAATTGTGATCTTTGTGGAACAAAATTAACACCTATAACACCGCGTACTCCAAGTCCTGTTCCCTGACGATAATAATATCCTTCTTTGTTTTTGTACCAGAAACCATTTCCTTCGCCAAATCCTAAACTGGCGCCTGGGCCGGCATATAAAGTAAATTGGTTAGAATTAAACGCATCGAAAAACCATAGATAATCAACGTTTAACCTTGGACTTCCGAAATAAGAGTTGCCTAAATCGGCAACAAAAGCATTGTTAGTTACGGTCATAATTTTAACGGTTAATCCTGTTGGTTCGCCCAAGACGACACCAAAACCTAATTTTTTTCCTAATGGTGATTGCGCATGAATATTACTTCCGGCTAAAACTACCAGAAGCATTATCACGAAGAAACTCCTTTTCATAAAATCTCCTTAATTTTTGAATATTGATTTTTATATCTTCCTTCATACGCCGATAAAAAAGTAATTTTGTACATTATTTTCTTATAATAAACAAAACATGAGATTAAATGTAATTGTTTTAGATCATATAGTGTAATTTAGCCTACATTAGAAAATTATGACTTTTATAATATTTGAATTATATGTACAATTTGTTTAACCTTTAAACCAAATCCCTTAAGCTTTTGTAACTAAATTAATATTAATATGAGGTTTCGCGATGAACGAACAGCCCAATGATACTCAATTATCCGAGCTTCCATTTAAAGTATCTAATAAAAAGGATTTAGCTTCTAGATATAAATCCGTTCGGGATTTTACGCTTAAATTATGTGAACCTCTTCAAACAGAAGATTTTGTTATTCAATCTATGCCGGATGTTAGTCCAACAAAATGGCATCTTGCTCATACAAGTTGGTTTTTTGAAGCATTCGTATTGAAGAATGTAAATATAAACTATAAATCCATCAATCCTTTATATAATTATTTGTTTAACTCTTATTATGTACAAATTGGCGAGCGTTATACAAGAGCAATGCGAGGGCTGTTGTCCCGACCTACAGTAAAAGAAATATATGCATATCGTAATTATGTTGATCAACATGTTTTAGAGTTTATCGAAAATTGTAAGGGAGATGATTTTTTTAAGTTTGGTCCAATTATAGAGATTGGGATTAATCACGAACAACAACATCAGGAACTGTTGGTTACGGATATTAAACATGTTTTTTCTATCAATCCCTTAAACCCGGTTTATATAAAATCCAAACCAAATTTTGAAAGTATTATTCCAAAGCAAAATTGGATTGAATTTCCGGAAGGATTATATGATATAGGTTATGTGGGAGAAAACTTTTTTTATGATAATGAAACACCAAAGCATAAGCATTTCCTAAACTCGTTTAAATTAGCTTCTCGCTTAGTTACAAATGGTGAATATATTGAGTTTATTGAATCTGAAGGTTATAAAAAACCTGAACTTTGGCTTTCCGATGGATTTGCCACTGTTGAAAAGGAAAATTGGAAAGCACCGTTATATTGGGAGAAAGTCGAGAACGAATGGTGGAATTTTAAGCTAACCGGGTTTCAAAAAGTAAATCCAGACGAACCGGTAACACATGTAAGTTTATTTGAAGCTGATGCGTTTGCCCGTTGGTCTGAAGCGCGTTTGCCTTCTGAAGAGGAATGGGAAATCGCATCTGAAAATATTAAAATAAAAGGCAATTTTGTTGAAAATGGATTCTTCCATCCTTCTCCATTACAAAATGAAAACGATGAAAATAAAATTCATCAAATGTATGGAGATGTTTGGGAATGGACAAAAAGTTCTTATTCTCCATATCCGGGTTATAAACCTTTACCGGGAGCTTTAGGAGAATACAACGGAAAATTTATGTCATCACAAATAGTTCTGAGAGGCGGTTCATGCGCCACCTCAAAGTCTCACATTAGAAATACATATCGTAACTTTTTTTATCCACACTCACGCTGGCAATTTATGGGGATTAGATTGGCAAGCGATTAATAACCTTAGGATTTTTAAATGACTGCATCAACTGAAACGGTAGCGCAGGGAAGCATTCTTGCAGAAGTTATTACCGGTATGAATAAATGCCCGAAACAAATCTCAAGCAAATTTTTTTATGATGAAAATGGCTCGGCATTGTTTGATGAGATTTGTAAGCTTGATGAATATTATCCGACTAGAACTGAAATGAGAATCATGAGAGATAATATTTCGGAAATTACTTCTGTGATTGGAGAAAAGACTTTATTACTTGAGCTAGGCAGCGGAAGCAGCGTAAAGATTAGAATGCTATTAGAAAATTTAAGAAATCCATGCGGATATATTCCTATGGATATTTCTTCCGAGCATCTAATTAAATCCATAGAATTGTTGCAACAGGATTATCCCAAAATTCCAATTTATCCTTTAGTAGCGGATTATACTAAGGAATTTAGTTTACCGGAAATTAGTAACAGCTTTGAAAAAATTGCAGCTTATTTTCCCGGTTCAACGATAGGAAATTTTACTCCTGAAAATGCAAAAAAATTTTTAAGTAGAATCAGAAATATTACAGGCGAAACAGGCGCTCTGTTAATTGGCGTTGACTTAAAAAAGGATTTTGAACTATTGAACGCAGCATACAATGACAATAAAGGTATAACTGCAAAATTTAATTTGAACATACTCACTCATTTAAATACTGAGATTAATTCTAATTTCGATTTATCAAAATTTAGGCACAAGGCTTTTTATAACTCTGTAGAGGGAAGAATAGAAATGCGTTTGATAAGTCTAGAAGAACAACTTATAAGTATGGGTGAAAATAAAATTAGATTTGAAAAAGACGAAGAGATTATAACGGAGTATTCTTATAAATATAGCGTAACTGAGTTTCAAAATTTGATTTCAGATTTCTATCAATTGAAGAATGTTTGGACTGATGAAAATAATTATTTCAGTGTTCAATATTATGAAGTCAAATAATAACATCACGTTTAACGAATAGATAAATTTAGGGACAAGTCATGACTTGTCCCTACGACAAGAATAGTATATTAAAAGGGGGCTTAATTAAACTTATTAATAGTTTTTATTGAATAAGTTTTGGAATCGATATTCTGCATCTCAACACAAATTTGACATTCAAAATCTTTAATATTTTTACGGAAATAATTGACTAGAACATCTGAAAGTTCAGATGCGATTTGCTTCCTAAATTCTTCCGGCCTTGTATCCAATATGGCATTTTTAAGATGTATAAATATCTTGCCAGGATTTCCTTCACCGACCATATATTCATCAAAGCCGTAAGCGCGACTCTTAATCTGATCCGGTTTAAACTCTCCGGTTTTAAGCAAAACCGAATGTAATTGCTTAAATAAATCGTTGAAATCAATTACTTTTTTAATATGTTTTGGATATTCTAAAGTTATTTGCGGCATGTTAACTCACATTTTTAATTTGAAATTTTTAACCGGAAAAAACGAAATGAAATCTTTATTTTGCTTTTCACCTTTATAAACCGGCTTCTCTAAAAATAATCCGGATGGCGGTGCGGTATATTTTGCAGGAACGTTTGATTTGTTCCCTAAAAAGAATTGAATATCATTCTCACTCATCTTACCTCTTCCAACTTCCACCAATACTCCAACAATTCGTCTAACCATTTTCCATAAAAAATGCGACCCGATAATTCTGATCAGAATTAAATCGCCTTCTTCTTTAAGCTGAATATCATCAATTAAAACCTTCGTTGATTTTTCATCCGGATCATCATCGGAAAATGATTTGAAATTATTCATTCCCAAAAACAATTCTGATGCTTTTTTCATTCGGTTAAAATCTAATTTATCCTTAATCCACCAGACATAATTTTTACCAAACGCTGTTCTTCTTCTTGAAATATGATAAATATAACTTCTACTTAAGGCATCATGGCGCGCATGAAATTTAGGATCTGTTTTCTCTACTTCTAATATATTTATATCGTGAGGAAGTTCATCGTTCATTTTAATACGAATAATTTCCGGAGCCAGCATCGTTTTTACGCTTAAATGAGCAACCTGGCAAATTGCGTGAACGCCACTGTCTGTTCGACCTGATCCTTGTATATCTGCTTTAGAATCTTTAAAGATTTTATCTGCTGCCTTCAGCAAAGTTCCTTGAATAGTTTTAGCGTTGTACTGTTTTTGCCAACCGCTATAACGAGTTCCATCATACTCTATATAAAGTTTAAACTTTGCCATAGTATAATTATAAGGTTACTTCTTCTTCGGCATAATCATCCGGAGTTTCACAAACTCTAACTTTTACCTTATGAATATTTTCCGGCATTTTGGTTTTTTTAATTTCGTTTAAGAAAAATCTTGTAATATTTTCAACCGTTGATTGGAAATCGACAATAACGCGCTTAGAGTTCATCTTTTCCAAAAACTCAATCACATTTTTGTCATCTTTATAAACTAAAAATGCATGATCCATTTTTTCAACAAGCGGATCAATAACATCACGGAGATGATAATAGTCCATTACCATTCCATTTTCCAAAACGTCGCCTTCAATCTCAACAAGCATTTTATAAGAATGTCCGTGAATATTTTTACATTTACCAAAATGCTCGGGAAGACGATGTCCCATTTCCCAATTAAATTCTTTTGCTATTTTCATTATACACCTTTTTGAGCAGGATCCCAGATAAATTTGTGCATCTGTAGCTGGAATCTTACGTTTAACTTATCTTCTAACATCCAGTTAACAACTTGTAATGGTTCTATCTCACCAAAAACTACCGAAAAAAGGATTTCACATTTATTAGTTAGACCGTATTTCCGAATAATTTCCTTAGTCCAATCGTAATCTTCGCGAGATCCCATTACAAATTTCAACTCATCAGTCATTTTTAGATGATTTACATTTTCATATAAATTTTTCTTTAACATGCCGCTAGAAGGGCATTTTAAATCCATCACAATTTTGACCCGCTGGTCAATTTCTTTTATCGGTAAACTTCCGCCTGTCTCAATCATAACCTCAAAGCCTTCATTGCACAACATCTCCATTAAAACCAAGACCTCTTTTTGAACGAGCGGTTCACCGCCGGTAATTTCAACTAATTTACATTCAAATTTCTTAATTTCAGCGATAATTTCTTCAACGGATAAATCTTTGCCTTCGTAAAAAGCATACTCGGTATCGCAATATGTGCACCTTAAATTACAATAGGTTAAGCGGACAAATACGCAAGGAAGACCGGCTTTTGTACTTTCTCCTTGAATCGAAAAATATATTTCGTTTACCTTAATCACACTAAATTTTCTTTTGTTCTATGACATTTGTTTTGCAGAATATAATTATAAATTGCACTTATTAAAACGGTTTAAAAAGTCTTTAAAATTACAAAACTAATATTTGACATCAAACTAAGGATTGTATATATTTAAGGTCAATTTTCACTTATATTTTTATAATAAAGGTAATTTAAGGATGGCTAATCATAAGTCTGCAAAGAAAAGAATTCGTACTAGCGAGAGACGCAAAGAGATTAACAAAATAGCTGAATCTAGGATTAAAACACATTTAAAGAAAGCATTTGCTGCTACTGAAGCTACTGAAGGCGAAAAATTATATAGAGAAGCAGTAGCGCTATTAGACAGAAGCACTACAAAAGGAAAAATTCATAAAAATAATGCTTCGCGAAAGAAAGCTGCTTTAACCAAACACTTGAATAGCTTGAAAGCAGCTAATTAGTACTACTTACTTACCATGATCGTGTTACTATAAAGGCTCTTCTTTAAAGAAGAGCCTTTTAAATTATGATCTATTTTTGCAACTTTTTAAATATCTTCGATTGCATCAATTCCCTCGGGCATCGGCAAATAGAATTTAATCGGCTGAATAGAACCATCACGTTTAATTAATTTATCTACTCTTTTATTAATCAACACGCTGTGTTCTATAAAAACTCCATCTTCTATTATTGAACCGAAAATATAGCTAGTGCCTTTAATCAAAACTTTTTTCCCAATTCTCAATGGATATTCATCACTACCGGTCATGTTCACGCTAGATTCGATTCTAGCTCCTTCACCAATTATAATGTTGCCTTTGATTATATCTCCGGAAAGTATTTCTACGTTATCACTAATTTTAAATGTCTGATCAGGGAAACAAGAAAGATGAACATTTTGCCCGATTTTCACATTCTTACCAAAAGAGACATTATTATTAACGTATACATTTTTTCTTAATTCAAGATTATAATTTAGTTTTACTCCTTTTCCGATATAAACTCCTTTGCCTAGAGAAATATCCAAAGGAATATTATTTTTATCCATTTCAATTATCTGATCCACAATTGATTCATCTATAAAAAAATCATCAGGATCATTAATTTCGATTATATCTTTTAACTTTTCATAAACTTGCTTGCGCGCAACCGCTTCCATTTCTTTTAGAACAGATTTATTGTTAAAGCCCATTACAACATATTGCTCTAATGGACTAATCGCCATTACAGAATAGCCCTTGTTATTAAATAAGGAAATCATATCCGTAATGTAAATCTCATTTTGCGCGTTATTGCTGGAAATAGAATTAATCAATTCCGTCAGTTTATCATATTTAAATGCATAAACACCTGAGTTAAATTCATTGTTCTCGAGTAATTCTTTTTTAGTATAAGAATATGTTTTATCACCGAAATTCAATTGATATGGTTTATTATCATCCAGAGCTAAAATATCCTTGAATTCCATAATTTGGATAACTTTACCATAATCATCACCGGAAGGGTTCCCATTTAAATCTTTATCTTTAACTCTAATAATTCTTCCATAAGAATTTTCATTCGGATCTCCTTCATAAATCCCGGTAAGAACCATCATATCGCTATTTGTATTAATAAATTCTTCCCTAAATCGAAGCATCGTTTCTTTATTTATTAATCCCATATCTCCGGGAAGCACATAAACAATTCCGGAAAATTTATCACCGTTAAGACTGTTTAGCGCAACCTGCACAGCATGTCCGGTTCCATTTTGAGTCTCTTGATAAGCGAACAAATTGCTTTCTCTTTTACCAACAACCTGCATAACATCAAAAGCTTTTATTCCAACAACTACAATAGTATTTATATTCTCAATGCCTTTACGACAAGCATTGTAAACTCTTTCAACAGTAGGGATTCCCCAAATTTTATGAAGCATTTTTGATTTTTGAGATTTAATCCTTTTACCATGACCGGCAGCAAGAATTATTGCAACTTCATTTGAATCATGATTTATTTTTGATGAAAGTTCTTCAACTGATTTTAAAATCTCATTTTTTCCATTCGAGTCCATATTTCCTCACAATACTTATAAATACAATTAAAAATTTAATTAAATTAAGAATTCACTTAAATTTATACAACAAAAACATCTACCTTTTGATTAGATGCACTTAGCTTTTTATGTTTAAGCTTTGAGTCCTTAAAAAGATGGCAGACATAATCGCCAACAAAAATCCGAATACCACTGCTAGAACAGGTGAATCAATAAATCCGGCAGTTAGAGCAGAAAGAATTAAGGCGCCTATTGCTGTAATAGTTCCTTCCGCAATTGAATCTAATTCATCTATATTTTTTTTGAAAATATATTTCCAACCCTTAATGATAGGCAGAAAAATAAGAACAAGAAAAGCAAGAAGTCCAATGATTCCGCTTTCAAAATAAACTTGAATAAAGTCATTATGCCAACTTCCAATCCCCTTATCGGTGAGTTGCGCTTTGTACGGAAAGACATCATGAAAAGTTCTAGGTCCATAACCTAAAACCGGATGCACTCCCGCAAGATCTTTGGCACCTTTAAGAATAATATCTCGATCAGATAAAGTTGTTACATTATCTACTCGCTGAGTAACTTCGGAATGATTATTATAAAATGAAACAGCACTTAAAATAACAACGACAAGAATAATGATAGCACCGCCGGTTATTTTTATTTTGCCTTTTATTAAAGCATAAATTACGACTAAACCAGCAACGGCAATATTTGTCCTACCAAGAGAAGTAACTATTCCGGTTATAATTATTCCAACACCGGCTGCGTTAATTTTCGGCTCATACTTTATATTACCAGTAATCGGGAGAAAAAGTAAAACGCTTAAACCGCATAATAGATAAGAAGAAAATGTTGCATAGCCGGAAGAGAATGATTGGGCTCTTTCAACAATACTTAAATTAAATAAGACTAATCCAACAATAGCAACTACAACAGCCGAATAGGTAAATACCTTTATCGAGAGAATGAAATATTTTTTTTCGAATGCTTTAAGATAGAATACAAAAGCAAAGAAACTCAAATAGAATAATGCATCTTTCCAAAGAGATTGGATACTGGATGATGGAAACTCGGAAAATATAATCGATAGTATTCGAACAGAGCCAAATAGCAAGACCGCATAAACAAAAACATCTAAAGCTTTTTTCTTTTCAATATTTTTTTCAAATATCCAAAGAAGGAATAGAACCGCCGCAAAAAGTTGCATCAGAAATAAGGAGAGCATAAAAGAAACCGCGGTAGCAGCTAGTATATAAAAGGGTACTTTAAAATTATATCTGGAGTCTATCATTTATCTTATTTATTAAAAAGATTTAGTCGCGAAATTGCATATCATAAAACTTATGATACAACCCGTTTGTATCTTTAATTAGCTCGTCATGTTTGCCCATCTGAATTATATTTCCTCTATCAAGTACTAAAATTCTTGATGCATTTCTAATTGTACTTAAACGATGTGCAATTACAAAAGTTGTACGATTCACCATTAAACGTTCTATGGCTTCTTGAACTAACAACTCTGACTCATTATCGAGTGCGGAAGTTGCTTCATCAAAGATCATTATTTCCGGATTTTTTAGTAGTGCTCTTGCAATTGATAAACGCTGTCGCTGACCGCCGGAAATTTTTAATCCGCGTTCGCCAATAAAAGTATCATAACCATCAGGCAACTCTGCAATAAAATTATGAGCGTTAGCAGTCTTAGCTGCTTCAATAATTTTTTCCAAAGGATAATCGCCTAATCCATAAGCAATATTGCTTTTTATAGATTCATTGAATAAAAATGTTTCTTGAGTTACAATTCCCATTAAATCTCTGAGGCTCTCAAGTTTTAAATCCTTCGTATCTATATTATCAATTAAAATTGAACCATCTGTCGGGTCATAAAATCGAGGGATTAAATCTACAAGTGTAGATTTACCACCGCCACTAGGACCTACTAAAGCTACAATTTCACCGCGTTTAACCGTGAAATTAATTTTTTTAAGAACTAATTCTTCTGAGTCTTCGTAATGAAATGAAACATCTTTGAAGACTATTGATTCATTAAATTTGTGAATATCTTTTGCTTCCGGCTTACTTTCAATCCCCGGACTAGTATCCAGAATTTCGAAAATTCTATCTGCCGCTGCACTTGATTCTTGAATCCTATTATTAACACTACTTAGCTCTTTAATCGGAGGCATCAATTGGAAAATTGCGAATAAGAATCCAAGAAACTCGCTAGCTTTAAGTGTGTGATGCTGTAGAACCAAGACACCACCGTAATAAATAATTACGGCACCAACAATAACACTTAGAAATTCAGTTATTGGAGAAGCAGCATTTCTAACACGAACAATTTTAAGAATTAATCTAAAATAACTTTTGGTTTCATGCATGAATTTTTTAGTTTCATAGCCTTCCATACCAAAAGCTTTTACAATTTTTACTCCGGATATTGTTTCTTGAAGAATGCTCGTTATATCTGCCATCTTAGCCTGAATTACAGCGCTTTGCTTTCTTAATTTTAATCCTATCCATGCTATAATTAACATTGAAAATGGGAGAATAATTAAAGCTAATAACGTAAGCTGCCAGCTAATACTAATCGCAATTCCCAGGAAGACAATAATCGTAAGCGGTTCTCTAATAAGATTTAGAAATGCTGCAGAAATACTTGCCTGAATCACAAAAACATCATTTGTAAAACGGGAAATTAAATTTCCTACTCGTTCTTGTTTGAAATAACTAATCGGAAGATTATGAAGATGTCTATAAACAATATCTCTTAAGTCTTTCATTGCACCGTACTCTGCGAACGCGAGGAAATAAGCCTGCAGATAGCCAAAAATATTTTTTAAGAAAAACGCGACGACGACAATAATACAGATTCTAAAAAGTGAATCAATTTTAGTTCCCACGAAAACGAAATTGTTAAAAGAAGTTGTTATAGAATGCTCTATATTTAAAACCCAATCAGGTAGAATACTAGAAGTCTGGGCTAAAGCCGATGGAGTTTGTACTACCTGAGTTGATGATTCCTGGAATAATGTATCAAGCAATGGGATTGTTAAATAAACCGACATACCATTAAGCATAGCAAACAATATTGTACACACAATAGACAGTGTTAAATGTTTCCAATAGGGTTTTACGTATTCTAATATTCTAATATATGTATTCATACTAAAATCAATTTCCAGGTATTATAAACAAATCAAATAATTAATCTTTATTTTTAAGTTCCCACATCTTCATATAAGTTAAAAAAGTTGTCATGGAATCAATCAGCGAAATCATTAATCCTTGCACACCATCTTTATATCCTTTTAATGAGATATATGTCCTAAGAAATGCAGAAATTCCATGGGAAAGAATTGTTGAGCTTTTAACTTTATCTTTACTCTCATATTTTTCCAGCGCCTGTAATGAAGAATAGCTATTAATCTTTGTAATTGTTTTTTCAATTGAATTAAAGGTGAAATGAAGTATTGAATTTTTCAAATTACCTATTTCGCCGTTAACCTCAAATCCTTCATGAACGAGTCGATCAGTGACCGTTGCACTATCTTTTTTAAATAATCTTAATTGATAATCTCTATCCCAGCCGCAAGTAGTAATATGTTTTTTAAAGAAATAATTTTCACGAGGAATTTTATATCCGGCAACGGTATCAGAATTAATCTTTTGGATTTCGTTTTTCAAATTTTCCGATACTCTCTCGTCGGCATCGATACTTAAGACAAATTCATTACCTGCAAGACTCAATGCATATCTCTTCTGATTTGCAAAACCTTCCCACTTTTTAATAAATATTTTTTCAGTATATTTTTTAGCAATTTCTACAGTATTATCCTTACTTTCGGAATCGACAAAAATAATCTCATCAACCCAATCAACGGACTTCAAACAATCCTCTATTAAGTCCTCTTCATCTTTGGCAATAATAATTACTGATATTTTTTTCATGCAAAATTATGCTGAGTAATCCGGCAGTTCGGGTATATTTTTTAATCCGCAGCCATTTGTAATTTTTATAGTATCACGCATTTCGGTACTGTTAAAATTAAATATTTTTATGCTGCTATTTTTATCAAATCCATCATCAAATATTAGATAATTGTTTAGCAAATAAAAGTTTTTAACTCCGCCGCCATCAAATTCTTTAATTATTTTTTTACTGGTTAACGAGTATATAAAAAGTTTGGAAGTTTCCGGTTTTTTCTTGTATATCGAATCATTTCCGGGAGTAATATCAACAGTTGTAAATACTAAATAACCATTAAACCAACCAGCATCACTTAATGTCTGTCTTCCCGAAGTTATCAAGTTTTTTTTGTCGTCTTTATTTTGTAAGTAGACAGAAGTGTATCCCGAATCTAATTTAGTAACGATTTTGTAATTCATATCGGGAGAAATAAAATGCTCATCTGATGGCTTTGGTTTTGGATAGGGAACTTTTGTTATATCATAAGTCTTTGTTTCATTAACTAATTCTTTACCAAAGACGTTAAATATTTGTGTATGCTGTTTTACATATGTAGCTACTTTTTTATCAAAATAATTTAACATTACCTTAAAAGAATTTTCATTTTCCCACGCTGTAAAAACCTGCATTCCGCTTCCGATTCTTGTAATCAGAGTTGTTTTTTCACTATCGATATCAATTTTATAAAGTCTTATTCCATTAATGAAAGGGAAAACTCCCAGTTTACCTAATTTTTTAGCAGTTAGAAAGAAAGCGGTTTTTCTATCAGCCGAATAAGATAAATCCACAACTCTTTCCGTAGGATCCGACCAAAATACTTTCGCTTTTTTAGATTCAAAATTATATTTATATAATCCTTGAGTATATCCAGCCATTCCAACAAAAATAAAATTATTATTTTCTTTTACGGAATCAACTTTTGCAACTTTGCTTGAATCTATTTTTTCAGCATCGCTCGTTTTACTCTGCTTTAAACAACCAACAAACACAAATACAATTAAAGTAGATATTAAAAACTTGAGCTTAACCATTAAGCACTCCTGCTGTTTTCATAAAGATACTGAGTATTAAGTTAACTAAATCCATAAAAAATCCCCAAAGCGGACTATAAATAAAAAACAGTAATATAAAAGAGCCATAAAAACCAAGATTCAATAATTTTGCCGTAATTTTATTTGGAAATATATCAAACAAAATATGCGAACCGTCAAGAGGCGGAATTGGAAGGAGATTAAATATGAATAGAAAAATGTTAAAAAATATTCCGTAAACACAAATATTCAATACGTATGTGGACCTAACTAATCCCGAATTTATAAAAACAATTAGTGCTAACCAAAACACAATAGCGAGTATAAAGTTAGAAAGCGGTCCCGCAAACGAAACAATTGCATCATCTCTTAAATGATTTTTGAAATTTCTTCTGTCCACCGGAACCGGTTTTGCCCACCCTATAAGAGCAAAACCCGAAGCGAATGAAATAAAGGGCATTAAATAAGTACCGACTAAATCAGCATGTTTAAAAGGATTGAGCGTTAATCTTCCCATATTTTTGGCAGTATTATCGCCTAGTTTACTTGCAGAATATGCGTGCGCAAATTCGTGAATGCCTAATGATATAAGGAACATCGGCAAAAAAGACAAGAAATTAATTAGTTTTGTACTAACATGAATATCATTCAATTTTATTATCCTCTTGGATGGAAATCTTTGTGAACTTGTTTAATATATTCTCGATCTATGTGTGTATAAATTTGAGTTGTAGAAATATCAGCGTGTCCTAACATCTCCTGAACGGCTCTTAAATCAGCGCCGCCTTCTAATAAATGAGTTGCAAAAGAATGCCGAAAAGTATGTGGATGAACTTCTTTCTGTATTCCTGCTTCTCTTGTATACTTATCTACCATTTTCCAGATCCCCATTCTAGAAAGTTTGGTCCCTCGATTATTAAGAAGTAAATAATTTTCGCTTTTAACTTTTTTCTCTAGCAATGGCCTGCTATTTACTAAATATTTTCGAACCCATTTTATTGCACTACTTCCAATAGGAATCAATCTTTCCTTCGATCCTTTTCCAAATACTCTAATGATTTCTTCTTCAAAAAAGATATTTGAAACCTTTAATCCTATCAATTCAGAAACTCTGACTCCGCAAGCATAAAGAATTTCTAAAGCAGCTTTATCACGCAAACCTAGTTTATCCTCCGCGTGTGGTAAAGATAAAATAGCATCAACTTCGTTTACAGTTAATACTTCAGGTAAATGCTTTGCAAGTTTTGGAGCCGAGATCTTATCAATTGGATTTTCTTTTATATATCCGCTTAAAAAGAGATAATTAAAAAATCCCTTCAAAGATGAAAAATAGCGTGCGGCGGAACTGGAATTTAGACCGATATCGTTTAGTAAGTTAAAAAAATCACTAATATCTTTTGTCTTTATCCCGGAAGGATCATCGATTCTTTTTTCTTCCAAAAATTCTACAAATGAAGTGATGTCATTTCGATATGAAACCACAGTGTTATCCGATAAGTTCTTTTCCAGCTTAAGCACTGCTAAGTATTCTTTAACAAAAAGATTCATTTCTCGTCTTTTTTCTCGTCGATTCCTTTTTCCATTTCATCTTGCTTAGGATATCTAATTCTTCTATGATGTTGTCCAATCAAAATACTTACGAACGATTCTTTAATTTTACTTATATCATTAAATGTTATTGGCGAATTATTTAGCTGCTTATCATCAATTCTGGATTGAATAATTTTATCGATTAAATTTTCAACCTTAACCGGATCAGTATCTTCTACAGATCTTACGGCGGATTCACATCCATCTGCTAACATTATGATTGCTGTTTCTTTAGAGTCCGGCCTTGGACCAGGATATTTATAGTCTTCAATATTTACTTTTTCGTCGCCGTAAAGTTTTTTTGCCTTTTCATAAAAATAGGAAATTGCAGTAGTGCCGTGATGCATTGGAATGAAATCAATAATCTCCTTCGGTAAGCCGTTCTCTTCTGCTAATGCCATACCTTCCTTAACATGTTTTATAATTAAACTAACGCTTTCTTCCGGAGTTAAATTTTCGTGTATATTCTGATTGTTGAGCTGATTTTCTACAAAATTCTGCGGTGTAATTGTTTTGCCGATATCGTGATAATAAGCCCCAACTCTTGCCAACAGAGAATTTGCACCAATATTTTCGGCAGCTGTTTCTGCTAAAGTTCCCATCGTCATCGAATGATTAAATGTACCGGGAGCCCTTCTGGCAAGCTCTTTTAGTAAAGGACGATCGAAATTTGAAAGCTCAAGCAAAGTAAGATCGGTTGTAATCTTAAAAATTCTTTCAAAGAAGATTAATAAACCATAGGTTAGAACCGGACTAATAAGTGCATTGGTTCCGGCAAACGCAGCCTCTATTAAAATCGTCTCAATCGGCGCAAATCGTTCTAAACCAAAAGCTAAAATTGGTGTTATATAACCAATCAAAATAAATAAAAATGATCTAAAAATTTGTGAACGATTTTTTATATCGCGCACTGTATATACAGATAAAGCTCCGGCAAAAAGATTCATAGCAGTAAACGTGTAATCATTTCCACGCAAAGCTCCGGCTATAAGCGCCATAATTACGGTGCTGTAAAATCCGACACGAGAATCAAAAATAATTGTAAGCAACATAGCTGAAGCAGGAATAAAAATCATAAACTGAATGGGTGCATTTACCTGAATATGATTTATTAGGAACGTAATAAAAGCTACAAATGTTATATTCACAGCTAATAAGAAAAGTTTCTGGTTATCATAAAATAATTTTTTACGAAACAAGAAAAGATAAATTATTAGAAGTGTTATTATAAAAGTGATGTGGAGAAATTTTCCGAGTAACTGGAGATAAAAACTATCGCCGCCGACAATCTCTCCCTTTGCTAATTTATAAGAATCAATTTTTAATTTTGCATCTTTTGTTATTCTATCATGCTTAGCAATTATTCTTTCATTCTCATTTACAATTCCGCTATACTTAGAAACATTGCTTCTGGCTTGATCAATTTCTTCTTGTGTTAATTGAGGATTATAAATTACATCCGGAATTAAAAAATGTTCTGCATATTCTACAAGTGTGCTTTCGACTTCAGCCGTATATCCAATTCTATAAGCCTCACTTCTCACTGTCTCCTTTGCATCGCTAATATTCTGCATTTCATTAATCGGAACTATTCTATCGATGTTCCCGGTTCTAATTGCAATACTATCTTTTAGTTCCGTATCAGGTGGTCTGTTAATAATTCCTTTTGAATAAACTTTTTGCAGAATGTTATTGGCATTATTAAAAAAGGCATGAAGTGTAACTGCATTACCGGACAACATAAATCTTTCATTCTTACGCATGTTAACTACAGTGCGGAATGCTTTTGCGCTAAGAAAACTTGGATTCATGCCTTGCAACGAATCATTATTCATTACTTCATCGGCATACTTCATTAAAAATTTATCGTAAGATTTCAATGAATCCAACATCTGCGGTACAAAATCGTCTTGTTTTAGAAAAACAGGATAAACACTTTTTGCCGCTGCATTTAATTCGGATTTATATAATTCGGGATCTTTAATGACAGGAAAGCTAAAGGGTGCTATTAGATCATCATGAATCCAGATTGATCCTACAGAAACTTCGGACTCTATTGATTCACCTTTAGGAAACATAAAGGCAATCAATACCACCATCGTTAATCCCAAAAGAATTTTAACTTTTAGGCTGGTTCTTAATTTTGACTGTCTTTTTTCTGCCATTAAATAATTTACCTTTTTATAATTCCTGTTACTAAACCAAAATAATATCAACTATTTCATATAATTCAAACATTTACTCTATATAATATAAAATTTCTCATTAAAATATAATTGTTACAAAATACTGTTAATAAACAGGCATTTAATATCAGTTATTTAATTAATTTCGTCCATCCCATTCCGGAAAGATTTTTGTAAACAATAAAAATTGAAACTATCCCAGTTGCTAAAAATATTAGCGCAGCTAAATAATCGCCTAAAATTAATTTACCTGTACCAAATAAAATTGAATAAACTAAAACAACTCCAAATAGCCAGTTCATAAACATACCAAAGAAGCCTGTATCACTTTCAACATCCGGTAATTTGTCAGAAATTTTTCGCCAAAATATTCCGCCCGGATGAATCTTTCTGTAAAAAGCAAAAAGTACATCCTCGTCGGTTGGTTTTGTTAAAAAAGTTACGGTAATCCAAACTACGGTTGTTGCTAAAACTAAATAGTATAGAGTGTTCGGGAATCCGATACCCATCCTATTTACAATAGGAAACACAACAAATGGAGTAATCATGGCGGAAATTTCCGACCAGGCATTTATTCTCCACCAGAACCATCTTAATATTAAAACTAAACCTACACCTGCTCCGCATTCTAAGATAAATTCCCAGGCACCGGAAATTCTATTTATAAATAATGTTACAACTATTGAAATTAACATTAAAGCGATAGTTATAACACGTGAAATTAATACATAATGTTTTTCTTTTTCGTCGCGTTTTAAAAATCTTCTATAAAAATCATTTAACAAATAAGAACTTCCCCAATTTAATTGAGTTGCAATTGTACTCATATACGCGGCAAAAAAAGCAGCGACTAATAATCCTTTTAAACCAACCGGTAAAAAATCTCTCATGGCATAAATATATCCCATACCTTTTTCATCAACACCAAGATGAGGATAAAGCACTAAGGTTGATAAACCAACCAAAATCCAGGGCCACGGTCTAATCCCATAGTGAGCAATTTGAAAAAATAAAGTAGCGAATAAAGAATGTTTCTCATCTTTTGCAGACATCATTCTTTGCGCAATATAACCGCCGCCGCCGGGTTCAGCTCCAGGATACCATGAAGCCCACCACTGGATTCCAATATAAGCTAGAAACGCCGAAACAGTCAGTGCAAACGCGCCACCCATAGAGGCAGAATCGGAAATTGTCGGAAAGAAATTGAAGACAAAGCCAGGTAGTTTATGTTGCAGTCCGCTAATTCCACCAACTTGGGATGAATTAACCACTAAAACAGCTAAAATAATTGTTCCGCCCATCGCCATTACAAATTGAAATGCGTCTGTAACAACAACACCCCATAATCCCGAAAGAGCTGAATAAAAAGCGACTAGAAGCATACAAGCAAAAACGTAAAGCATAACTTGAGATTCGGGAATACCGAACATACCAATCAATATAGATTCCATTGCTTTGTTTACCCAGCCCATTATGATAATGTTCATAAAAAGGCCTAAATAAATAGCTCTGAAACCTCTTAAGAATCTAGCTGGCTTTCCCGAGTATCTAATTTCTGCAAACTCGACTTCGGTCATAATTCCTGCCCGGCGCCAAAGTTTTGCAAAGAAAAAAACGGTTAGCAAACCACCGAAAGCGAAGTTCCACCAAATCCAGTTTCCCGCAATACCATTTTTTGTCACAAGTTCAGTAACAGCTAGGGGAGTATCTGCTGCAAATGTTGTTGCGACCATTGATAATCCGGCAAGATACCATGGCAAGTTTCTACCGGATAAGAAAAATTCGTCAGTACTTTTCCCGGCTCTTTTTGAGTAATACAAAGCAATGCCGATAGAAAAGATAAAATACATCAGGATGATAAGGTAATCTAAAATATGCAAGTTATTCCCTCATTATTTGTTCATGTTTGTATTTAGGGGAGTTTAAATTTTAGTGCTAATAAGAACAACCAGGACTTAAAAATCACTGCAATTGTTTTTTGAAATATACTGATTTTAGAATTAAGAACTTAAATTGAATTCACTTGAATTATTGAAACGATTTTGAACTATTCCATATTCGACTGAACGAATATTTAAAGTCTGTTGCATAAAATACAGGTAGATTATTTTCATAAGGCATACAATAAATATTTTTTATTACCGCTAGTTGAATTACATTTTTACAAGATTGTTTTACATCCTGGAAACTATAACCAATTACTATAGCAGCATTGAACCCCTTAATATCTTTACCCCAATACCAATAACTATTATGCGGAGAAATAATACGCGGCATTGGAAATTTTTTACTATAATATTCAAGAGCTCCTGCTTCACCATAATTGGAAGCAAAAATAACAACTTCTTGCCTTTCGTTTTTAGGAATTGAAAGGTAAACATCAGAAATTGTTTGCGCCATATTTTGCCAGCCAAACATATCAGCATAAAATTGCGGTAACTCAGAAAGTTTTTTGTTTTCCGATGAGCTTGGCTTTCTTCCGAGCATATGTGAATAAGCTATAAAATTTTCAACCGGTAAAATTGGCAATGCAAAAGGTGCGGCAATAACTCCCAGTGATAACATCAATATAGGAAGAACAAATTTTACCCAATGCAGATATTTATTTTTAACAATTTTTTCAATTAAAATACTTCCGCCTGCAAATAACATCGGGTACGCTGCTGCCAAATATTCAGATTTGCTGTGACCATTAATAATTAAAATCAAAAAAGTAACAACATAAATAATTCCCAATATTTTAAATCTTTTACCGTTTTCATCAAAGAAGAAATAATATAAACCAGCAATCCAAACTACAGCAGAAATGGGATTTAAAATTAGAAATTGGCCTTTAATAAAATCGATTGCGTTTAATCCGGAATATTTTTGAGAAGTGGCATTTCTAATAAACTCTAAATGAGCAAAATCGTGAGTAATATTCCAGATAATAAAAGGTGAAAATAAAATTAAAGCAATAACAGCGCTTATATATGGCCACTTTGTTTTTAATTGCGCTCTCTCCTTTGTTAATAACAAACCCGCGAAAAGTCCAAATGCTAGCCATAGAACACCGATTTTATTTAGAAGTCCAATACCTATAACTATTCCTAATCCAATCCAATGCTTTTGCTCTCTTCGGTTTAACATGATTACAATTATGTATGCGGCCATTGTCCAAAGAAAAATATCAATAGAATTCATGGAATAAATAGTATACATTCCTAGAAATATCGGTGCTACAATAAATGCTAATCCAGCCAAAAATATTGCAAATTTGCCACCGCCAATTTCATCAACAATCAGACAAATAATTAAAACATTCAGAGCCGATAAAATTGCAGGAAGCAAACGAATTGCGAATAATGAATGTCCTATAATAAAATTGATTATTGCTAATACATATATTGAAAAAGGAGGCTGGTCAACATATCCTAGTGAAAGATGCCGAGCACACGCCAAATAGTAAAATTCGTCCCTAAAAATTCCGTAACTAGCAAAAATATTAGTGTAAAGATGAATACATAAAACAAAAACAGAAAGTACACCAATCAAAAAATATTTGGACTTAAGTAAAGGCTCGTTTTGATACAAAACTTGGTACATAAAATAATTTATTTTGAATTGTTTCCGACAAAATAGGGCTTAGAATATTTCTAAACAATAATTTTTATGGATAATTTAATGATTTTACCAGGTAGAAAATATCACATTTAGCGATATTCAAACTGAAAGTCGCCGGCTTAACTCCAAAATGATTTT
Organism: uncultured Ignavibacteriales bacterium; assembly: GCA_963739985.1. Classification (GTDB taxonomy): domain Bacteria; phylum Bacteroidota; class Ignavibacteria; order Ignavibacteriales; family Ignavibacteriaceae; genus CAVUCE01. Next base: position 300,981 of record CAVUCE010000005.1, on the reverse strand, counting down.
GATCGGCTCTTCCAAACAACTATAATTATATATTTTATAATACACTAGAGATTTAAAATAAAAACACCGCGATTTCTCGCGGTGCACATGAACGAAGGAGCTGTTAGTTCACCGTTTATACAGGTTACTCTCACGGGCTAACAAACATATATATAGTTGAAAAAACCAAAATCTTGGAAAATTTTTTGGAATTTTTTTTATTTTTTTCTGATTTGTGATTTGATTGGCTTTAATGCTTGCTATTAAGCAAACAATATATTGATATTTTTGCTAAATGTTTTTTATTCGCTTAAAAATGACAATGGAAAGATCATCGTGGTATTTGGTATCTCCAACAAAATGTTCGATTACCGCTAGAATTTTTTCTCCGGCTTGCTCAGGCGAATATCCTTTAAATTTAGGTAATAATTGTTTTAATCTTTCTTCACCAAAAAACTCTCCAAATTCATTTCGAGCTTCGGATATTCCATCTGAATATGCAACAAATAATTCCTCTTCGTTTAGCAAAACCTTTTTTTCGAAAAAACTAGTTTGATCTGATAACCCTAAGGCGGGAGCTCCTTTTTTTAATTCTTCAACTGTTTCGCCTTTTAGAATCAAAGGAGGTAAATGTCCGGCATTAAACATTGATATTTCGCCGCTATCTGATTTAAGTTCAAAATATACTAAAGAAGCGAAAATATTTGGTAAACTATCGCGATAAAATATGGTATTTATTTTTTTTGCCAGTTCTGCAAGTGACGTAAAATCTTTAACTAAAGCACGTAAAGTTGATTGTAATTTTGACATCAACAAAGCTGCTCGTAAGCCTTTTCCGGCAACATCTCCAAGAGCAATTCCATACCTATTTTCATCAATTTGAATGAAATCTACCATATCGCCGCCAACCTCATTTGCCGGACGAGTATATAGCCATGCAGACCAACCGGGGATTTTAGGATTTCTCTCAGGCATCAAAGCAATTTGAACAGCTCTTCCTTCTTCCAATTCATCTTTTGCTAATACTTTATCTTTTAACTCAAGCATTAAAATAAATAGTAGAATAATAAAGCCTATATACCGTTGCCAACTATTTGAACATTCACGTCCCCTGTATTAAAATTTGTATTGGAAAATAGAAGTATGATGCTTAGGACTAAAAGGATTCTTCTTGCAGGTGTCAGTCTAAAATATAAACTTTTTAATAACCAGATCGACATAACAAAGAATCGTTTTAATGCGGGACATCTCTTTTAATCGTTCACGACGATGTTCATCGAGGAAAAATTCTTTTAACTCATGATAGTCGGTTTTTATTGTACTTTTAAAATCTCCCCGTCTAATATCATCTAGAATTGTTCTTCCAACTTTTGGGTCTTCGGTTCTATTTGTATTGTAGCTATTCATTAGTATTAAATAAAAACTGCTATACTATTAATGAATTAAAAACTAATAACTCTTTAACTTAGCACATTTAAAGTATGAATTGCAAGATTTTAAGCTACCGTTCATCATAAGTTTTATCATAAAGATTTTAATTCTCTATAATTTGTAAAAAATAAAGAATTTAAATTTACGAAGTATAAAATACATGTAAATAATTTTAAAGAAATGCTATTTTTGATTGAACTTTTAAATTTTAGGTTTTTCAACTCTGTCTGATAAAGCCGACAGAAAACCACCAATTAAAAGTGTTGCTATTACACCAACCAGAGTAAACCAGGTCCAGGCTACAAGTTTTAATGAAATCACTGTAATCATAATAAAAATTCCACCGACAAATCCAGCTAGAGCATCTTCCTGGCGGGCTTTTTTCATAACTATACCAAGCAAAAACGTTCCTAATAAACCACCGTAAGTAAATGAAGCAATACTTAAAGCAAGCTCAACCACAGCGCGCGATGTTGACATAAAGAAGATTGCAGCACCAACCAATAAAATCGCCCACATTATAGTAAACAACCTTGAAATTCTTAATTGGTTTGCATCATCATTTTGTTTACCAAAAAACGGCTGATAAAGATCAAGCATTGTAGATGAAGAAAGAGAACTCATTGAACCTGCTAATGTTGATAACGCTGCGGCAAATAATCCGGCGATAATAATTCCTGTCACACCAGGCGGTAAAACTTTTATAATAAACATCGGAAAAATTTCATCAGATTTAACATGCATTGGTCCATAATAAGCATAAAGCATAACGCCAACTACAAGGAAAATTGCGAATTGAATAATCACAATAATACCGCTTCCGATTATTGCTTTCTGGCTGTCTTTTACACTCTTGGTTGTTAATAATCTTTGAACTATTAACTGATCCGTTCCATGCGAAGCCATTGAAAGAAAAGCGCCGCCAACTAATCCACCAATTAATGTATAAGGTTGACTAAAAAATCCTGAAATTCCTCCGCTAAATCCCCAATTAATTATATTAAATTTATCTCCGGACTTGGCTGCTTCAATAACTGATGACCAGCCATTCGGTAATAAATGAATTATAAAAATTCCGGCAATTATGGCGCCACCCAAATAAATAAACATTTGAATTACATCTACCCAAATAACTCCTTTAACACCGCCGGTATAGGTGTATACTAAAGCAACGATAGCAATTATAGCAATTGCATAAGGATAGCTAATATTTAACATTAACTTTAACGGAATAGCGGTTGCAAAGAGCCTAACACCATCAGCAGCGGTTCTAGTGAATAGGAATACTATTGAAGCAAATGAACGTGTTTTACCACCAAAGCGGTTTTCGAGAAATGAATATGCTGTTTTGAGATCACCTTTATAATAAGCAGGGAGGAAAATTGCAGCAACAACAACTCGACCAATCAGGTACCCAAAGGTTACTTGAAGAAAATTTAGATTAGTTAAATAAGCTAATCCGGGAATTGAAATAAAAGTTAAAGTACTTGTTTCCGCGGCTACAATGGAAAAACAAACCGCCCACCAGGGAACCGCTTTGGAACCAAGGAAATAGTCTTTAACAGATTTTTGTTTACCGCCGGATATAACTCCGAATACGGCAATACCAATTAGATAGGCGAAAATGATTACATAATCAATTGTACTACCTTGCAATAAAAATTCCTTACTCGTTTTTTAATTCTTGAAAAGCTTCGTCCACGGTATCACACACAGGCAACACGCGGTCCAATTGAGTGATTTTTATAAGATTATATACTTTGTCGGAAGGAGCGGCAATTCTAATACTACCGCCGTTTGACTGTAAAATTCTGTTCGCAACTAAAATGGCACTCAAACCCGAGCTATCGCAAGTTTCAACCTCGGTTAAATCAACAATTAATTTATTAGCGCCTTCAACCTTAAGAAGAAGAGTAAACTCGCCTTTAACTAAACCGGATACATTTGTGTCCAGTCTTTTTTCGTTTAATTTAAATATTGTTATATCGTCTATTCGCTTAGTCTCAAAGTTCATTTTTATGCCTTAAAACATTAGTAAGCAATTTAAGAAATTTTTATAAAACATATCGGAATTATCGTCCGAGTTTGCAAACTGCAAGTTATAAAATTTATCCGATTGTTTTTTAGTAATACCGATACTTAAAGGCGAGTTCACCAAAACTGCAGCATAACTGCAAAATAAATTTTCCGAACGATTTAAGTCAATTACTGCATCCACATTTAATGAGCTTAATTTTTCCGTAAGTCTTTTCCCCGGAAGATTTAATTTGCTTATGTCTTCAATTCCGTAATCTATGGCAGTGAGATGAAATTTTTGTGGAATCAAACTTACTTTAAAATCTTGTGTAAATACTTGAACATGCTTCTTGTTTGAGTCCAGATAATTAAGAACCGATAAGGAGGCTCTAAAATCATCATCGTTATTCGGCAGCAGAACTAAATAGTTAAAAGATTTTTCTAACAAATTATGATAAGACTGTTTAGAAATGTTTCTATCTTTTAATTTTTTATTAATAACTATACCGGCTAAAATATTTTTTATTCTGTTAATCATTAGCACCGGCTTCATTTAGTTTATCAATAAATAGTTCTTCCGATAAAATTGCCACACCTAATTTTTGCGCTTTCTCTAACTTTGAACCTGCACTTTCACCGGCTAAAATATAATCCGTTTTTTTGCTAACGCTGGAAGTTACCTTGCCGCCGAAGTTTATTATTTTTTCACCAGCTTCTTCTCGTGAAAATGAAGACAAAGTTCCGGTTAAAACAAATGTTTTATCCTTAAAGAAATTTTCGTGAACCTCTTTTCTTACAGATTCAAAGCTTAGTCCGTGTTTTTTTAATCTTTCGATTATTTTGATGTTTTCTTCGTTAGCAAAAAACTTTTTTACACTTCCGCTTATGCTTGGACCAATTTCATGCACTTCTAAGATTTCTTCATCGCTTGCATCAATTAATTTATCAATATTTAAGAAATGATCGGTAAGTTTTTTAGCGGCACCGGCCCCAACGTATCTTATACCGATAGCAAAAAGTACTTTGGCAAAAGGCTGTTTTTTACTCTCTTCAATTGCTGTAAGTAAGTTGTCAACGCTTTTATCGCCAAGTCTTTCTATACTAATTAGTTTTTCTCGTTTTTCTTTAAGATCATAAATATCGGCATAAGTATAAAGTAAACCTTCATCAACAAATAAATCTATTAATGCTTCGCCTAAACCTTCAATATCCATTGCGCCTCTTGCGGCAAAATGTTCTAATCTACCTTTAATTTGTGCAGGACATTGAGTGTTTTCACAATAGTAAGCCACTTCGCCTTCAGGCTTAAACAATGGAGTTCCACAAACAGGACAATTATCCGGTGGAACCGTAGGTTTACTATTTTTCTTTCTTTCACTTAATACAACTGCTACAACTTTGGGAATTACATCTCCGCCTTTTTCTATTACAACTTTATCGCCTTCGCGAATATCTTTACGAGTTATTTCATCAAAATTGTGCAGTGTTGCCCTAGAGATAGTTGATCCGGCTAGCAATACAGGTTCTAATTCGGCAACCGGAGTTATAGTTCCGATTCTTCCAACTTGCCATGTGATTTTATTTAGAAGCGTAAATGCTTGTTTTGCTTTAAATTTAAATGCTACAGCCCAGCGAGGTGATTTTGCAATACTTCCTAAAATTTTTTGCTGGCGCATAGAATTTACTTTTATTACCGCACCATCGATTTCGTATTCCAGCGAATTTCTTTTTTCCTCCAACTCACGACAAGCTTCTAATACTTCATCTAAATTATTACAAAGTCTGGAAAGAGGATTAACATTGAAACCTAGTTTTTTCATGGTTTCAAGATTTTCGTATTGTGTATTAAACTCTTCTTCGGTACTAAGCAACATATAAGCAAAAAGGTTTAGAGGTCTTTGAGCCACTATTTTTGGATCCTGCATTTTTAATGTGCCGGCGGAAGAATTTCTGGGATTGGCAAAAAGTTTTTCGCCACGTTCTTCTCTTTCTTTATTAAGATTTATAAAATCTTCAACTTTCATATAAATTTCGCCACGCACTACAATATCTTTTAATTGATACTTTTTTTGCTTGCCTAATTTTAACTTCAACGGAACGGTTCTTATAGTTTTAACATTATTCGTAATCTCTTCACCAACTGTTCCGTCTCCTCGTGTTGCAGCAGTATTTAAGAATCCGTCAATATAATTAATACTGACGGAAGCGCCGTCAATTTTAGGTTCAACTACATACTCAACTCTTTCGTTCGCCGGTAGACTCTCGCGAACGCGTCTATCGAAATCATAAATTTCATCTTCGTTATAAGTATTTGCCAAACTTAGCATTGGCACTTTGTGAGTAACCGGCCTGAATTCTTTTGTAAGATCTTTACCAACTCTTTGTGTAGGAGAATCAGGCGTAATCAGCGAGGGATTTTCTTGTTCAAGTTTTTCAAGCTCCTTCATCAAAATATCAAATTCTTCGTCGCTGATTGAAGGTTCGGCAAGAACATAATACTTATGATCATGTTCGCGAATTAATTCGCGTAGTTCTTCAATTCTTTTTTGTACTTTGTTTGCCATTTACGATTATTTAAAACTTGGTGGTTCTTTTAGTAATTGCAAGCCTGTGCTGTCAATCTTCACATACTCAACCTGTTTATGTTTCCCGGAAAAAGCCAGATCTTTATTATTAAGCTTAAAACTCATTGCACCTGAATTTCCCAAAATCATTGTGTAATTGTATCCGGCTTTAATTTCTTTTTTAGAATTAGGAAATAATATAAACTCATCAACTTTTGAATTATCCAACATTATTTTTACCCAGGAAGTATCACTTGCTTCAAGGAGTAAAGATAAACTATCGCCAACGGCAGAATTAACAACAGGCGGAGCAGTTTCTTCCGGTTTTTCTTCCTGAAATCTTTTTTGATTATCATGCATCACTTGATCATAAGGCTTTTCTGAAACAATTATATCTTGACTGGAATTAAAAAAAGCAAAATATATAATTGCTACGATTGCAATAACTCCAATCACTATTCCAATTATTGTTTTTTGCTGATTAGCTTTTCCCGGTGATGATTGAGTTTCATTTTTTGCATAATCGTTATAAGCTACTTGTTCATTTGAGATCTTTGGAGATATTTGTTCCGGAGTTTTATCAACCTTTTGTGTCTTATTCAAGTCCTCTTTTGAATCACTCTTTTCATCAATTTCTTTACCTTGTTTCGCCGCTTCAAATTTTTTGATAAGTAAATTTTCATCCAAGTCAAGTACTTTAGCACAATCCTTTATAAATGCTTTAACATATATTTCAGGAAGAAAACCAAAATCTCCTTTTTCCATCGATTCCAAAAACTTAAGATCGATCCTAGTTTTATTGGCTAATTGTTGGAGTGAAAGCTCTTTGTTTTCTCTTGCTTCTTTTAACTCTTGTGCAAACTTGTCTAACATAATTATTTAATTTTTACTTTAAGAAATTTTATTTAATAATCTACTATTCAACTCTTACCAGCTTGGCGGCAAAAGCACCGTCCATTTGATGAATATGCGGAAGAGTCTGTATACAACCGTTTTCATCAACTACTTCATTTGGAAATCTTTCTGCGGCATCGGCTAATTTAAAGTTTGGATGTTCATCCAAAAACTTTTTTATAATTCCAAAATTTTCTTCGGGTTCTATAGAACAAGTACTATAAACTAAAATTCCGTCTATCTTTAACATTGTAGCTGCTTTGCTGAGCAATTTCATTTGAAGGTCATTCATTTTTCTAAGATCAAAAAGATCTTTCTTCCATTTAATATCAGGTTTTTTAGATAAAGTTCCTGAACCGGAGCAAGGAACATCCGCTAAAATTCTATCGAACTCACCGTCATCATATTCAAGCGCATCTGTCTCAACTGTTTTAACCGAAGTTACACCCAGTCGCTCCATATTGCTTCGTAAAATCTTAAGCCGACTTTCATATCTATCAAGTGCGATTATTTCTCCCTCATCGTGCATTAGACCGGCTAAATAAGCAGTTTTACCGCCGGGCGCAGCACATAAATCTAAAACTCTAAGTCCGGGCGCAACGTTCAATAAGCGGCAAGCTAAACCGGCACTTTCATCTTGAATATTAAAATAACCTTTTCCGTGATATTCCCAAGCAGTAATATTTGTAAGATTTTGAAGTTTAAAAAATTCTGGAAGATACCTGCCCGCCTTATATTTCAAATTAACTTCATTTAATAGTTCTTTAAAGCTTTCAGGAGAAGTTTTAAGTGCGTTTATCTTCAAAGTTAAAAATGGTTTCTCATTATTTGAGACGAGAAGTTTTTCTGTATTTTCACGTCCAAACCTTTCTATATATCTTTTGACCATCCAAGACGGATGAGAATAATAAGCACTGAAATATCCGGCTAAATCTTCTTCGGGATCGGGATATCTTATACCATTTTTACTTCTAATAATATTTCTTAAAATCGCGTTGGTCAGATCAGCGGGCTTTTGCCCTTGTAATTTTTTTACAAACTCAACGGCTTCGTTTACAGCTGCATGGTCAGGAACTCGATCTAAAAATAATATTTGGTATAGTGCAACGCGTAAACCATTTTTAAGATTTGGTATAGCTTTAGAAAACTGTCCTTTATAAAAACCGTTTAAAACCCAATCTAAACGTCCCATCCAACGAATTACTCCGTGAACAATTTCGAATAAAAGCGCTTTATCTTGTCCGCTTAATTCGCTATTTCTCATTTCGTGATCTAGTAATTTTTCTAAGTATGCATCTGTTCTCTCAACCCGATTCAGAATTTTTACTGATAATCCTCTAACACCTGAGTATAAATCTTTAATTTTGTGTTCTTCAAATTGCGACATAATTAATACGGATAACCTCTCTTTCGTCTTTCCTTTTTGGTAAGATCGAAAATCTTTCTAAATAATTTTTCTTCAACTTCATGTAAATTTTTATTTCTTCTTTTCACCATACGGCTTGCTGTTTCAATGCTTCGTTCTAGGTCATAAGTTGTAACGGCTTCACTTCCGCCCCATGAAAATGACGGAACATACTTTGGCGGAAAACCGGAACCAAAAATATTGCACGAAAATCCAACAATAGTTCCGGTATTAAACATTGAGTTGATGGCAGTTTTAGAATGATCGCCCATTATCAATCCCATAAATTGAGTTTTGCTGTCAACAACTTCGCCGTTAACATACATTTTAACGCTGCCGTAATTATTTTTCAAATCGCTGCAATTAGTATCAGCTCCAATATTAACCCAACTGCCAAGATATGCATGTCCTAAAAATCCGGAATGTTGTTTGTTTGTATAAGGTAGAATTATCGAGTCTTCAACTTCACCACCAACTTTACAAATCTCACCAATACTTACATTTTCATAAATCCTGGCACAACTTTTTACTTGAGAACCTTTTCCCACATAAACAGGGCCTTCAATTACTGCATTAGAATAAACGATAGCGTTTCTGTCAATATAAACAGGGCCACTACTTCCGTCTAAAACAGCTCCCGGTTTAACTTCCGCACCTTCTTCTATATAAATATTATCCTTTTCAACAAGATGAACTCCTTCATGAACTTTACCTTTAATATGGTTGAAATCTTTTGCATGAAAGCTTCTCATTAAAAAATCAAAATCACCGAGAAGCTGACTACCGTTATAATTCACCAAATCCCAAATATAATCTATAAGTTTTACATCAACTTGTTCAACAGGAAGCCCGTCAAAATTGGATTCAGAAAAAAGATCATGCAAGTTATCTTTTATATCTTCAAGCTTTTTGCCTGAAACTCTTGCAGCGATAACACTATCGCCGTTTTTGTATATTTTATTTTCTTTATCGTCTAAAGGAATGATTTCATTCAAGTTAATAGGAGCTAAAATTCTTCCATTGATAAAAAGACAATCATGGTCATCAATTTTATTAACATCAACTCCTTCATTGTGAACTTTTACAACTCCTTCTAGATAAGGACGACAATGAAGTGAATATTTTGTATTTGGATAAGCTCTTATAATTTTAGCTCTTAAGGAATTTATACCGCAAATTAGATTGTATGTCGGACGAGAAAAAATTAGAGGTTCTAATCTATCAAAATAAATTCCCTCAAAAATACAAAGCTGCATATAAGCCTCTGTGAAATTTTGCTTTACAATTTAACACATTTTAGTTTAATATTCTTGAAATGATATTTAAGGTTTGATCCAAAATTCAGAGCAGCGTATGAAGGATTATTATATAACATTCCGAACAAAACCAGACTGAAGTGACTACTTATTTACCTTTTACTAAAAGGCCACTCAACTTTAGCAATTCAGTTTCCGCAACTTTTGCATCATATTGAGCTGAAACAAGATCACTCTTAGCACTTAACCTTTTTGTTTGCGATTCTCTAAACTCGAGTTGAGTTATATTTCCAAGTCTCAATTTTTCTACTGCAATATTAACATTTTCTTCAGCTACTTTTAGATTTTGAGTATCTAGCTGAACTAGTTCCAAACTATTTTTATAGCGTCTATAAGTACTTAATAAATCCGAATAAACCGAGTTTTCCGTTTGCTGATATACTACATTGCTGCTCATTATTCCAACTTCGGCATTTTGAATTTGATTTCTTGTTTGCAAGCCATTAAACAGATTAAATGTTGCCGAAATACCATAATTAATTCCGTTGTTTTGGCTGGATTTTGTAAAGCCTGCTTGTGATTCGGATTTATTATAGTTGTAACCAAGATTTAAATCAATCTCCGGGAAAAGCTCGCCTTGAGCTAGTCTTAAATCAATTTTTGAAATATTTTTATTTTGTTCAGCTAATTTTAAATCCGTATTATTTTCTTTTACTTCGCTTTTAAGATCATCGTACTGAAAGCCTTTTTTAACCTCTATCGAGTCGATGACATAAAAATCAAAGTTCGGATCTCTACCTAGAAGTTGATTGAGTTTTACCTTAGAAGCTAGAAGATCATTTTGTCCTTTTAAAAAGAAGATTTGTCGGCATTTAAATCTACTTGCGCACCGAGAAGATCAAATTTTGAACCGGAACCATATTCTAATTTTGAATTCGCAATTTTAACTCTTTCTTCCGAAATTGTTATATTTTTTGCGATAACATCCAGAACTTGTTTTTGTTTTACTATGTTGAAGTATGTAGATAAAATTTCTAGAATATTAGTTTCAATTGCAGATTTTAAATTAAGTTCACCTTCATTTCGCATTTCCTTCAAACGACTAAAAGCAGCAAACATTTTAAGCCCATCAAATATAGTCCAGGTTAATGTTGCACCTGCAGTAAGATTATTTGAGGAAGCACCATTTTGATCAATAACTCTTCCATCGTAGAATTCAATTTTTGTATCGGTTTTACTTTTTGTATAAGAACCATTCAAATCGAGTTGAGGTAGAAAAGTAGTTTTGCCGGCGGAATAATTATTTTCGGCAATTTCTTTTTGATTTGCTGCTAATGTTATCTGGTAATTATTCTTTAAAGCTATTTCTACTGCTTCTTTTGGAGTTAAAATCCCCTGTGAAAAAGTTTGTACAAACAGCGGACTAATGATAAATAATCCAAGTATTGAAATAATTTTTTTCTTGCTCATAAAATTTCAAAAAAATGATTTTTAAAACTATTTTGTTTGATATCCGGGTTCTTCAGAGTTATCGCCAAAATCAGTTTCAGTTATGTTAGAAACTGTTGCTTCTGCTTTAGAGAAATACGAATATATTGCCGGAATTACATAAAGAGTTAACACTGTTGAAAATATAAGTCCGCCGATAACCGCAATACCCATTGAAACACGGCTTTCAGATCCGGCTCCTAACGCAAGTGCGATTGGAAGAATTCCCAAAATTGTTGATAAACTTGTCATCAAAATCGGACGTAATCTCGCAACAGAAGCTTCCTTGATCGCTTCAAGTTTAGATAAACCCACAGCTTTTCTTTGGTTTGCAAATTCTACAATTAGAATACCGTTCTTAGTTACAAGACCAATAAGCATAATGATTCCGATCTCGCTGAAAATGTTCAAAGTCTGATTGAAATACCAAAGCGAAAGCAAGGCGCCGGCAATTGCAAGCGGAACTGTAAATAATATTATAAATGGATCTCTAAAGCTTTCAAATTGTGCCGCAAGTACTAAATAAATAAGTCCGATTGCTAATAAAAACGCGAAAATTAAACTTGAAGAACTTTCTGCAAAATCTTTTGAAGGTCCATCAAGAGCTGTAGAAAAAGTTTGATCTAAAACTTTAGCTTTTATTTGATCCATTGCTTTTATTCCATCGCCAATAGTTTTGCCCGGAGCTAATCCGGCGCTAACAGTAGCAGAAACATAACGGTTAAATCTAAACAATTGAGGTGGAGTACTTTGCTCATTAATATTAACAACGTTATCAAGCTGAATTAACTCACCTTTATTATTTTTAACATAAAGAGAAGTTAAATCAATCGGAGCATCTCTTTTATCTCTAGAAACTTGTCCAATTACCTGATACTGTTTACCGTTCTTAATAAAATAACCGTATCTCTGTCCACTAAAAGCTGCTTGTAACGTTTGAGCAATATCCATAACAGAAACTCCGAGATCACGAGCACGCTGCCTATCTATACTAACTTCCAGTTCTGGTTTGTTAAATTTTAAATTAACATCAACAATTGTAAATGTAGGATTTTTTTGAGCTGCCTCAACAAATTTAGGTAAGAATTCCCGCAGTTTACTAAAGTCCGGTGCTTGAATAACATATTGAACAGGTAATCCACCTCGACCGTTACCAATTGTTTGCTGCTGAGAAACATAAGTAACAGCTCCGGTAAGCTTTTTTACATCAACAGCCATTTGATCTGCAATTTGCTGCTGTGTTCTTGAACGCTGATCCGGATCTTTAAGTATATCAAAAACAAAACCTGTATTAACAGAACTTGAAGCACCGAATCCGGGTGATGTAACGGAAATTACCGCTTCGGATTCAGGAACAGAATCTTGGACCATTGTAATAAGTTGATCCATAAAATGATCCATATATTCGAAAGAGGCCCCTTCAGGAGCTGTTGAAAAAATTCTTAAACTACTTCTATCTTCTAATGGAGCTAGTTCAGACGGAAGGCTGACACCGAAGAAATAAATAATAGCTGCTGAGCCAATCATTATTAAAAAGGCAATAACTCTCTTATTCATAAACGTATCTAAAGTGCCACGGTAAAAGCGATTCATCGCTTCAAAAAAAGGTTCGGTTTTAACATAAAACCAATTATGTTTTTCTTTATCTCTGGCTTTCAAGATTTTGGAGCCGAGCATCGGTGTTAAAGTTAGAGCAACAAACGCTGATATTATAACCGAACCGGCTAGCACGATTCCAAATTCTCTAAACAATCTTCCGGTTAAACCCGAAAGGAAAATAATTGGTAAAAATACGGATGCCAATGCAACCGTCGTTGAAATTATTGCAAAAAAGATTTCTGCCGAGCCCTTTTTAGCTGCTTCCGCCGGAGGCATTCCATCTTCAATTTTGGCGTAGATATTCTCCAACACAACAATTGCGTCATCAACCACCATACCTATTGCCAATACAATTCCAAGCAAGGTCAAAACATTAATGGAATAATCCATAATATACATAATGAAGAACGCACCGATTAGCGAAATAGGAATTGCAATTAGAGGAATTACTGTTGTACGCCAGTCTCGTAAGAAAAGAAATATGATAAGTACTACCAACGCAAGAGCAAGAAGTATTGTTTGTTTAACTTCAGCAATTGATTCTTTAATATACTTTGTAACATCAAATCCGATTCCGACTTTAATATCAGGCGGTAAATCTTTTTTAATTTGATCTAAACGTTTATAAAACTCGTTTGTAATTGCAATGTTATTTGCACCGGGTTGAGCAATTAAAACAACGCCAACCATCGGAATACCGTCACGTTTTAAAATTGATCTCTCATTTTCAGCGCCTAATTCTGCGCGCCCAACGTCCTTCAATCTTACAATATTTCCACCTGATTCTTTAATAATCAGATTATTAAACTCGTTTACAGAATAAAGTCTACCGATTGTACGAATTGAAAGCTCGGTAGAGTTTCCTTCTATTCTTCCGGCGGGAAGCTCAACGTTTTCTTTTGTAAGCGCAGATTTAACATCAAGAGGAGTCAAATCATAAGCGGCAAGTTTCCCGGGATCAAGCCATAACCGCATTGAGTATCTTTTATCACCCCAAATTTGAACAGATCCAACGCCGGGTATTGTTTGAAATCTTTCTTTAAAAACATTATTTGCTAGATCGGAAAGCTGCATTAAATTACGAGTATCACTTTGAATATTCAGAAACACAATTGGTGTGGCAGATGCATCCGCCTTAGAAACAATTGGTGGTTCCGCATCGGGTGGTAACTGACTTTGCGCCCTGGAAACTCTATCTCTAACATCATTAGCCGCGGCTTCAAGATCAACATCTAAATTGAACTCAACAGTAACAGTACTTCTTCCGTCACGACTTACAGATGTAAGCGTTCTAATTCCGGCTATTCCATTAATCGATTCTTCTAAAGGTTCTGTTATTTGGGATTCAATTACATCTGCGTTTGCACCTGTATAGGATGTACTTACCGTAATAATCGGAGGATCAACTGCGGGATATTCTCTAACACCAAGGAAGGTATACCCGATGGCACCGAAAACAACAATAACAATTGACATAACAATGGCTAAAACCGGACGTCTAATGCTTAATGATGATAAACTCATATCTATAATCTATTTTAATTTAACTTGGAAATTTTAACCGGGGCTCCGGGTCTTAGCTGCAAAATTCCAGAAGTTATTACAGTATCGTATGGGGCTAAACCGTCAGTAATTTGAACAGTGGTATCAGTCCTAATTCCTGTTTGTACTATCGGATCGGTAACAACACCATTTTTATACAAAAATAATTTTTGTCCTTTTAAGATTGGAATTATTGCTTCCGTGGGCACCATCAAAGCGTTACTAATATCTTTCAAAATTAATTTTACGTCTGCGTAACCGCCCGGTAATAATTTGCCGCTAGTGTTTGAACAAAGAGCTCTTATACTTAATGTACGGGTTACATTATCAATTTTAGGCTCAATAGCATACACTTTTCCTGTAAATGTTTCTTCTGAACCAACAATGTTAAAATTCACTTTATCTCCTACTTCAACTGAACCGGCATACTTTTCAGGAATAGAAAATTCAATTTTAATTGGATCAATATTTTGTAAGCTGGCAATAATAGTGGTAGGAGTAATATAACTACCGATGCTTATGTGTCGCAATCCTATTTTACCGCTAAAAGGAGCCACAATCTCTGTTTTATCTATTTGGGCTTTAATTAAATCAACTTGTGCTTTATTTACATTTAGCTCATTCAAAGCTGAGTCGTATTCTTCTTGACTTATTGCTTCTCGTTTAAGAAGATTCCTTTGTCGGTATTCTTTTTCTTCAGAAAGTTTGAGCACATATTTTGCTTTTTCCAGCTGGGCTTGAAGTTCGGAGTCGTTTATCTTTACAAGCAAATCACCTTTCTTAACAAAGCCACCTTCTTTAAAAAGTATTTTTGTTACTCTTCCGGAAACCTCGCTTTTCAACTCTACTTCTTCATTGGCTAACATAGAGCCGCTGGTTTGAACGTTATTCTTTAAAGTAACTGGTTTTATAACCTGTGCTTGAACGGATATTGGACCGCTCGCTTGACCAAAGCCGCCGTAACTTGCACTCTCATTGCTAGAGCAATCAAGTTTAGGGATAATTAAAAGTATTAAATATTAATACGCCTCCGGCAGCGAATAACCATCGTTTAGTTTTTTTATTCATAATATTTTAAGATAAGTCCCGCGTTGTATAAGCTTATAAAATCAACATAAGATTAACTGAACTAGTTCAATTAAAATAGAAATATATTTTAATCAAAAGTATATCCTTAAGCAAGAAATTTTATTAGATGATCTTACAAACCAAAGAAGTGAATTAAAAAACGGAAAAAGCCAGCTTTAAACTGGCTTAATTAAATTCATATTAAAAATGGAAAGAGATAAAAAGAAGATAAATGGAAATATATTATTTCTTTTTAGCGTATTTTCTATTGAATTTCTCAACTCTACCGGCTGTATCCAATAATTTCTGTTTTCCGGTAAAGAACGGATGCGAACCGCTTGAAATTTCAAGTTTAACTAATGGATAAGTATTACCATCTTTCCATTGAATTGTATCTTCAGTTTTTATAGTCGATTTAGTCAATATAGAAAAATCACAAGACGCATCTTGGAAAACCACTGGCCTGTATTGTGGATGAATACCTTTTTTCATCGTGTCAACCTGTCTAATTTGTTTTATTTATAAAATTCAGAACAATTAATATAAGAAAGTTGTTTTTTAATTTCAATAACTTTTGAGTCAAATATTTTATCTGTTAAATAAAATCAATTTGGGACTTTTGTATGCATAAGCATGTACATTTTAGCCTTAAGTTCTTTCACTTTAAGCCTTTCCGAGGGAACAATATTAACCATTCTGAAATTTAGTCCGCTTTTAGGAATTATAAAATTTGCGTTTGCAGCGGAATAATTTCTGTCAACCGAGTTCATTGAGGCATCAGTATCCGGAGATTCAGCACTCCTTGATTTCCGTAAATCATTAGATTGTATCCTATTATCAGCAGTACTATAAGCCGTAACATCATTTCGGGCCTGCGGAGCAATCATAAGTGGATTTTCACCATTACCGTTATAAATCTTTGCTGTGAATAAAAATACGATTGTTGTTACCACCAAAGCTGCAGAAGGAATTAATCTGGAAGGATGAAGAAATTTTTTCCATGAACTGGTTTCCAAACCAAATTTTCCGGAATTTATTTTTCTCATCAAATCAGTTTCAAAATACTCCGGTGCGTCAATCTTTTTTATCCCTTTAAGGTTTTTAATAAGATCTTCATACTGAAGTTCATCATCATTTTGTGCCATAATACAAAACCCTCACTCCTTATAAATATCTTTCAACAACTTTTTTAGTTGTCCTCTCCCACGATTGATACGAGATTTTACAGTACCAACTTCTAAGCCCTTAATTTCTGCAATTTCCTCGTAAGATAGCCCTTGAACATCTCTTAAAATAACGACATCCCTATAAGAATCTGAAACTTTCATTAAGGCTTTTTGAATTATTTCATCCTTAATTCCGCTGTCCGTAGCAACGTCCGGCCTAAAGCTTTCATCCGGAATTTCGTAATTTTCATTATTTTCGCCGTAAGAATTAATCGAGAAAAACTTTTTCCTTTTTTTCCTCTGATATTCTGTCCTAGCCAAATTTCCCGCGATTGTGTAAATCCATGTAGAAAACTTAGCAATTGAAGAATAAGAATCTTTATACCTAAATACCTTAATAAAAGTTTCCTGAACAACATCCACACAGGCTTCATAATCTCCCAAAAACCTGAAGACATAGTTGGTTAAAGGATTTTTATACCTCTGTACCAAAATTTCGAAGGCTCTTACAGTATCATTTTCTTGAAATTCCAGTATTAGCTCTTCGTCGGTATATTCGCTTAGATTCTTATCAATCAACTGTTTTACTTATTATTTAATGATTTGTTTCAGGTTTCGAAAAATTTATTTATAAAAAATTCATATTTATTAAGAATTACAAAACCACTTTAGCTGTAAACTATATAAATTTAAATAAGTTTCAATTTCACGCAAATTTTGGTCAAAAATTTTGCTACTGTAAAATTTCGGCAATTAATAGCGAAACTAAAACTTTATCTTCCGTTGAAGTTGTTTTAATTGTTAAATCTGCTTTAAGCAATGCCTGAACTGCCCTGTAAATATCAGAATCTGAGTACAAATTTCTTGCACGTTGATAATCTTTATAATAATAAGGATGAGTGCCTACAATTCTTGCCGCCACTTGATCATTTACTTTTTGTTGAGCCAATTCCGATACTCGAGATAAACCGGTAAAATACCTTGTTAACATGTGAACTATAAAAATCGGTTCCGATCCTTTTTCGAGCATATTTAAAACTATTTTTAAGGAATTGGTTTTATCTTTTCTGGCAATACTATTTTGAAGATCAAAAATGGTAAACTCTTTTAAAGATGTTGAAAGTGAACGAACCGCATCAATTGTAATTTCTTTTTCATCACCTATAAAAAGAAATATTTTATCTAACTGAGCTTCGATAAAATTTCTATTTTCGCCTGCAATGTCAATCAGAACCTGAGCCGTTTCATAACTGATTCTTTTCCCTTTAGTCTCTGTATAACCTACAAGCCATTCGGTTAAATTTGATCCTTTTAATTCCTTAGCCGAGAATAAGTATCCATTTTTTGATAATGTTGCGTATGGCTCCGAAGTGGTATTTGTAACCGTACCGGAATGAATTAAAACCAGGATTGTGAAATCGGAAGGTGAAGAAGCATAAGAAACCAAAGCTTTTTTGTCGCGCACTTTCTCAAAGCTTTTAAATAGAATTAATTTCTTACCATCGCCAAAAGGGAAGGCAGATGCAAAATCCAGAGCTTCACTTAAACTATTATCTTCACCATGAAAAACTTCTTTATCAAATTCCGTAGCTAATTTCGGTTCAACCGCTTTAGTAATATCCTCTACACATTTATCAATGCTAAAAATATCTTCACCGAATAAATAATAAATAGGAAGAATTTTTCCGGATTTTAATTCCTTCGCTACATTAGCTATAGTTTGAACATTAGATTTACTTTTCGCCATTTTTCGCTTTTAATTTCTCATATTTTACAGCACGTGTTAAAAAGAAGATTAGTCCTCCCCACACAACACCTAAGACTAAGACCATAGTAAAAATAGTAATTCCCTGCATTGTAATAAACTCTTTGTTTGTTAGTTATTCATCATTTAATGTATGCTTAACAATTGCTTTGTTAAATGTAATAAAAACCGTTAGAACAATCGCCCATTGAAAAATACACGTTCCCGCATTTTCCATATGAAATGGATTCCACCACTCGGGGTCCCAGCTGGCAGAAGAAATTAGCCACCATGAAATAAGCAAAACAACTTGAACCGGCACCAATACTCCGATCATGTAATTATACCATTTACCTATTTTTACATCGCTTCCGTATCCGTTTATTATCTCACGCCTAAACTTATCAACGCCGTATTTAATAATAGAAAAAGAAATAAATGCGCCGCTTAATATTAAGCCAACACCCCAAACCCAATCTTGGTTTGTAAAAAAATCTGTGTTTAATGCCGAAGGAATACCAAGTAAAAATCCCGCGACGGCAACATAAATAATCGCCTTCCTTCTTTTAAACCCAAAGTCAATTAATGTTCTTGTTGAAAGCTCTACCATTGAGATAAGGGAAGTAACAGCCGCAAAAAACAGGGCGATAAAAAACATTGAAGCGAATAAAACATTTAACCAATAATGCGTTGATATTTTTGAGAATAAAAGCGGGAGATAAATAAATGTTAAACCCGTGTTTGCAGGACCCGATTGAGTAATTTGTCTCATTGCATCTACTGAACTTAAAGCAAATACGGTTGAGAAGATTGTAATTCCCGCAAGCAAAGAAACAGCGTTATTTCCAAAACCGATTAAAGCCGCATTAAGTGAAATATCTTCCTTTTTCTTCATGTAAATTGCATAAGTTAATATCAATCCCCAGCCAGCACCTGTATCCCACGCATTTTGTGTTAACGCGTTAAGCCAAACTTTATAATCAAGCATTACATCTAGATGCGGAGTGAAGAAATATTTAATTCCATCCATCGCGTTAGGAAGTGTAACGGCTCTTATAAAAAGAAAAATTAAAATTAATAGTAATGCCGGAACCATAAACTTTGTTACTTTTTCAATTCCTTTTGTAACTCCTCGATAAACCACAAAAGCTACAAACAGCATAGCAAAAAAGTGAAATAAAAGCGGCTGATAACTTGTAGAAAATGATTCCCAATATTTTAGATGCTGAGACGTACTAAATAAATCCCCGGTAAAAGCCGAAATAAAATATCTTAAACACCAACCGGTAACAACAGAATAATAAAACATAATAGCCGTTGAAACCAGAACAATAAAAGCCCCCATCCATCCAAAATTTTTCCCGGCGGTTTTTGCAATAGCTCCTACAGGTCCAAAACGAGTTGATTTACCAAGCGCAAACTCTGCAATTATTAATGGAACCGACCAGATTAATAAAAATATCATCCAAGGAATTAAAAATGATCCGCCGCCGTTTTGAGCTACGATTCTTGAAAATCTCCAGATATTTCCGGTACCCACGGCAATACCGATTGTTGCAATAATTAAGGTCCAGCGAGATGAGAAATATTCTTCTTGTTTCATTGGTTTATTATTTGTGTGGTTATTTGGCAATTCAATTTAAAGAATAATCACTTTTAACGTTTATGAGGATTGTGGTATAGAATTTAGAAAATTATAAAGTAGATTCAAATAATCTGCATCAGATAATCCGTTTTTGTAGTTCGAATATAATATTTTTGCAGATTTTCTTCTGATTAAAATCTAGATCGGAATGTTACAGACATATACCGCAAAGAATTATTTTCCTTGCAGAGGACATATAATTACTTAACCCATCTTTCACTAAACCGTGAAGTTAATAAATTAGCATAAAAAAACCCGCGGATATTTCGCGGGTCAATAAACAAATATTATGCTAAATATTATTTAGCTGTTTTTTCGATAGTAACTGTATTCATTTCTATATCTGTAAGCGGACGATCTGCTGCATTTCGCTTTACTTTGCTAATTTCATAAACTACATCCATTCCGCCAATAACTTTTCCGAAAATTGTATAATGCCCATCAAGCCATGGTGTTGCAGCGACAGTTATGAAAAACTGACTTCCGTTTGTATTTGGTCCGGCATTTGCCATCGCTAAAATTCCTGCGCTGTCAAATTTCAAATTAGGACTAATTTCATCATCAAATTTTCCGCCCCATATACTTTCTCCGCCACGTCCGGTTCCTGTAGGATCACCGCCTTGAATCATGAATCCGTCAATTACCCGATGAAAAATAACTCCATTGTAGTAACCTTTCTCTGCATGGACAACAAAATTTTCAACTGCTTTTGGAGCAGCTTCAGGGAATAGCTCTAATTTAATATCGCCCATGTTAGTAGAAATTGTTGCTGTATAAGTTGTATCGTTTGTCTTTGTTGAATCGCTCATTAAACTGCTTTCTTTGTTATTTTTTGATTTAATTTCTTTCTGATTTTTTATTGGCGTGCATGCAAGCATTGTTGCACTCAATATTATTAGAGCCGGTAAATAAAAAAACTTTTTCATTTTTATCTCCTATGGAAGAATAACTTTTGAGTATAATAATATTAAAATAAGAATTCCTAAGCCTATTCTATAATAGACGAATAAAAACGTAGTATTCTTTCGCAAAAATTTCAAGAGAAAATCTATAGCTATATAACCGGTAATTCCGGCCGCAATTGTTGAAAAAATTAAATTTACCGCCATCGAGCCGTCAATAAATTTTAGCGCTTCATAAAGCTCTAAAAGACCACTTGCAAAAACGGCGGGAATACTAAGTAAAAACGAAAATCTTGCTGCGGTTTCTCTGTTCAACCCTAAAAATAAACCGCCGGTTATAGTTGTTCCGGATCTGGATGAACCTGGAATCAAAGCAAAACACTGAGCTACACCAATTAGAACAGCGTCCTTAACTGTTATATCCTTCATTTCTTTCTTAAACTTTGCAGTCTTTTCTGCAATTGCAAGAATTATTGCAAGAACAATTAAACTTATAGCAATCACATATAAATCTTTTGTAAGTGTTCCTTCAATTATCTTTTTAAGAGATAATCCAAGCACGCCAACAGGGATAGAACCTGCGATAATCAGCCAGCCAAGTTTTGAATTTTGTGTTTGTTTTTGAAATGGAATGCGTTTGGCTAAATTCTCGCTTACAAAATCAGATATAATATTAAATAAATCGTGACGGAAATATATCAACACGGAAATTAGCGTCCCAAGTTGTATAACCGCGATAAACGCTGTCCAATGTTCAGGGTGATCACTGGAGATGAGATTCATTAACTTTCCGGCAAGAGTTAGATGACCGGTACTGCTAATAGGCAAAAACTCGGTTAAGCCTTGAATAATACCTAGAAAAATAGCTTCAAGAAAACTCAATTGTTCCTCCTAGAAAAGATACATTACTCCAAGCCTAACTCCGACAGAAAAAGAATCGAGATTAACGTTGCTGCCGTTATTTACTAAATTCTTGCCGCCGTTCTTCAGCTCACCATTAAAATCATATTTTAAATCTCCCCCTATACTTGCATATAAATTTCCGCTTAAAATTGTTCCGCCCTCAGCTCTCAACATCAAACCAAAACCGGTTGTAGTGTATTTAATTGAACCAGGAAAAGCAGGTAGGTTTTCCGAAGCAGAAGTAAACCTAGGACCGATTCCGCCGCCAAATTTAAATTTATAACCAACACCTCTAATTACATAATAATTCATTATTGTCGGAGCAATAATATTATAACTGAATTGATAGTTACCTACTGATAGATTATAATTAAATGAATTTATTAAATAACCCATATCTAAACCTATTTGGTAATGATCATTTAATCTGTAACCAAATTCCCCGGAAAAATTAACAGCAGAATTGAAACTATTTTTTTGTCCGCTGTACAAAAGTAAGTAATCATTTAGAGAAGGTGTATAAGCAAAATCAATTCCCATTCCAGCTCGTATTTCGTATTGTGCGTTAGCAGTTGTTGTTATGATAAAAATCGATGCGAAAAGGACTAAATACTTCATAAATCTTCCAATTCCGTTTCAACAACATTTATTAAACTTTCATGCTGTCTGTTTAATACAAAAAATACAATTAACGCAATGATGATAAAAAGTAAGTAAGAAATAATGTGCGTTAGAAAAGCATATGCTAAACTAATTGTTTCATTGAATCCAAACAAAAGGACAAGCGCTGCTTTTGTTAAAGTGTGATATGAGCCGGTTGCGCCAGGTGTCGGAATTACGACTCCGATTGCACTTATACTCATTAACACCCAACCCATTTCGTAAGTTACGTGTTTTATATTCTGCATTCCTATAGTATAAAACCCTATGTAGGAAACAAGAGCATAAACCATCATTATAGCAATACTTAATACTATTGTGTAAATGTAATTTTTAGTCCCTTTCAAACTTGAAAAGCCTTCAGTGAGCATATCAAAAATGTAAGCTGATTTTTCTGCTGCTTTTCCGGAAATTTTACCGATCATTTTAAGGATAATTCCGTAGAATTTCTTTTTCATCTTTATAGTTAGATAAAGAAAAAGTATAATAAGGAACATTCCCGCACCGGTTATATAAAGTGCTGATTTTAGCCAAACAAATTTATCATATAAACTTTCGGTCCAGATAAAAACTGAAACCAAAACTGCCAAACCAAGAAAAATCATGTCTATCACACGTTCAACAATCACAGTTCCAAACATTGCTGAACGGGATATTCTTTCCCACTTACCTAATAAAGCTGCTCTCGAAATTTCGCCTAATCTAGGGACAACACAATTAACTCCGTAACCTACCATCAAAGCACCGAAGAGATTCTTAAGCTTAGCATCCGGTTTAACAGAACTAAGAATTACTTTCCATCTAATTGCACGCAGAAGATGGGAAAGCAATAGCGCAGCTATAAAAACAATAACCCAAAATATAGATGCTTGCTCCACGCGCTGCATAACTTGTCCAAAATTAACATCGTAAAATGCTATATATAAGAACACAGCGCTTAACGCAAAAGACATTAAATATTTAATAGAACTTTTAAAAGTTGGTTTTTTCATCAGTTCACCTGAGGTCGATTACGTTACTTCCTTCAGGCGGAGTGAAGGTAAATGTAGATTTACTTAGTTTAGGGTTAATTTTGTACTTATAGAATTTTACTTCTATGTCAGAACCATCTGTTGCTTTAATTTTAATTTGTTTTATTAGTTGCTCGTGATTTAACCATATTTTCGCACTGGTAAAATTCAAACTGTTGTCTCTTGGTTTCAAAATTAAAATCTCTTCCCCGCCAACATTTTCGGAGCTAACATTACATTTCGAAGGATATTTGTTAACAAAATTATTGAGAGAAAATATTGAAGGGTTAGAAGAATCGTAGTTACTGATTAGAACTTTGTTTTGTTTTTTATTATAGTTCCAATTAGTAACTCCATCTGAAACTATAGTAACATTTTGTATTTCTAATCTTAAGTTTTCCGGTTTTTTAAAATATAACTTACCGGAGAGATTAACATTTCCATTTGTTAATTGTTGAAACTCTGCGGAAATATCATCCAAAGAGTTGAAATTGTTCTGAAGCGATTTAAGAAGCTGTTCGCCGCTTAAATAAGCATAAGAAGTTGCAATACATATTGCAAACGTTAATAGAATTACTGTTATTTTCTTCATCCAAATTAGCGATTATTATACAATAATGAGATTTAATTTATGAATTATTATAGACATATAAAATCAATAAAGTTTTGATACAACTAATCAGAATTAGTTGTTTGGTTTAACTCCATTTTTTCAAAATCATGAATTTTGCCCATATCAGCTATAGTTTCATCATTATCGGAATCAACAAAAATATTACTGAATTTAGCTCCCCATTCAATTTCATTTGATTTATAAGAAGTTCTAGAATGAACGGTTTGTGAAAACGTATCATCAAAAGCTTTCAACAAGATTAAAAACTCTGCATCTCCGTCTAAAAGATCTTGATAACTAACTCCATTCAACGGACTATCTTGAGTGATAGGATGCACTATCGTCCATGTTAACGGAAAGAAATTTACTTTCTTCCTTTCAAGCGTTAAATCATGAAATCTTCGTTTTACTACGCCATTATTTACTTCCTGAATAGATAGAACAACTTGAATCTCAACCTCAATAAGCTGGTTCTTGCGCGCATTTGCTATTCTAAACATAAATCCTGTTATTTCTCTATAATTGGCAAATATAGCTTTTTTACTATAAATTATTTTCGCATTCGGACGCGAAAATCTACCGTAAAGCAAACCGGTTGCTAAAGCAAAACCCATCAAACCGAAAAGAGATTCAATAGTCGCAATTGATCCGGCTTCAATTCCAATTGGAGAAATTCTACCGTAACCCACAGTTGTAAAAGTTTGAACACTAAAGAAAAATGCATCCATGAATTTATCAAATCCGGTTCTACCAATAATTCCACCTAAATGCCCCACTCCTATCAATTCATACAAAGATGCAAAAAATAAATTGATTAAAACATAAGCCAGAACTACAATAGAATTAAATTTGAACCAGGACATTTCGAGCAGCCAATGATAAAAGCTTAGTGATTGCGAAATAGGCATACCACGCCGTACAACATTGAAAGAACCGTCCTGATTTACAAGACGCTTTCCCTGATTAGAAGCTTTATTCCCGAAGCCTAAATCCTGAAATTCATCTTCCGGTTTTGTTATTTTAAATCGTTTTAACAAATCTAGTTTTTAATTTTTCACACTTTTTTTGATCTTTTAATTGGGAGCAAAAGAGAAAAGTGATTATAAAGATCTTAAAATAGTTTCAAGTTGTTCTTCACTATCTACCAAAACAATCCTTGCCTTACTTCCGTCATTTGGTCCAACTATCCCGGCTTCTTCAAGTTGATCTACAATTCTTGCAGCTCTGGAATAGCCTAGTTTTAATCTTCTTTGGAGAAGAGAAACAGAACCTTGCTGATGACGCACAATAACTCTTGCCGCATCCTGGAACATCGGATCGAGATCTGTTAAGAAATTTCCTGCCGTTTCTTTTTTCTTGTCATATAGCGAAGGTAAAAAGAAAGGTTTAGAATAACCGTGTTGTTTACTTATATAATCAGTTAGTCTTTCAACTTCATCTGTAGAAATAAAAGCATTTTGAATTCTGCTTGGCTTCGGAGAACCTGTCGGCAAGAAGAGCATATCGCCTTTTCCGAGTAATTGTTCTGCACCGTTCATATCCAAAATAGTTCTGGAATCAATTTTAGTAGCGACTTGATAAGCTACTCTTGCACTAAAGTTCGCTTTAATTACGCCTGTAATAACATTCACGGATGGCCGCTGTGTTGCAACTACAAGATGAATTCCAACAGCTCTTGCAAGCTGGGCTAATCGCGCAATAGGTTCTTCAACTTCTTTACCTGCTGTAATCATTAAATCGGCTAACTCATCAATAATTACAACCATATAAGGCAAAGGATGATGTTTCATTGTGTCGGTGTCTTTAGGACGCTTCTTTTCATCTCTGACTTTTATATTGTAATCAACAATATTTCTAACTCCGGCTTTTGCTAATTTATCGTATCGTCTTTCCATTTCGTACTCAACGGATTTTAGCAATAAAATTGCGTTTTGCGGATTTGTTATAATTTCTTCATCAAGATCAGGAGAAACAGCGAGGTAGTGCCTTCTTAATTTATTATAAAATGATAATTCAATTTTCTTCGGATCAATCATTATCAGTTTTACTTCGGAAGGATGCTTGGCATACAGTAAACTAGCGATTATCATATTGATTCCAACGCTTTTTCCACTGCCGGTAGAACCCGCTATTAACATATGCGGCATTTTTGCGAGATCGGTTATATAAACATCACCATTAATGGTTTTTCCCATTGCAAGCGGAAGTTCGGCTTTTGATTCTGAAATTTTACCAAGAACAGAACGCGCGTTAACCAAAGAAGCTTCTGTATTAGGAATTTCAACACCGATAGCGCTTTTACCCGGAATAGGAGCTATAATTCTAATTCCTCTTGCAGCCAGAGCTAATGCTATATCATGTTCCAAACCAACTATTTTACTAATCTTAACACCGGGCGCAGGAACAATTTCATAGAGAGTTACAACAGGACCTGGAGTTACGGAAATATCCTGAATCTCTATATCAAATAATTTTAATTTCTCTTTAAGAAGCTCCGCGTTTCTCGTCAATTCCTCTTCAGCTACTTTAAAATTTTCCGGTGGAGTTGGCTCAAGCAAATCCATACCAGGAAATTTGTATTTTATTTTCTCTTCCCATTGATTGGGAAGTTTAGCTTCTTCATTTCTATCAATTTCAGAAGGCGAAGGAATTTCTCCGACCTTTTCTAAGTCAACCTTCTTATCATCATCATTTTCATTTTTTGCAGAATCACTTTTGCTGGGCTGCTGATCTTTTCTTATAATCCTAATTCTAGTTTCTTCTGCTGCTTTCGCATCGGCTTCCTCAGTTTCTTTCTTGGCTGCTTTTGTTTTAGCTTTTTCTTCTTTAGCTAAAAGTTTCCTTTGTTTTTTATCGCCTCTAAGATCTTTAATTTTTTTCAAATTATTATCGTTCACATCAGAAGCTTTTTGATCAGAAACTTGTTTACTCTTTTCTAGCTCTTCTTTAATGGAATCAACCGATCCGACAAATAAGTTTTTAATAAAGTGAAATATCATTTCAATTTTCACATCAAACGCAAAAATGAGAAGCACAATTCCGGAAGTAACTAAAAATATTATGCTTCCTACTCCGCCCAACAATCGACTGAATGTTTCACCGAGGTAATCGCCAATAGACCCCGATAATTCATAAACTCCGGTAAAAACAGAATAATGAGTTCTTAGTACTC
Organism: uncultured Ignavibacteriales bacterium; assembly: GCA_963739985.1. Classification (GTDB taxonomy): domain Bacteria; phylum Bacteroidota; class Ignavibacteria; order Ignavibacteriales; family Ignavibacteriaceae; genus CAVUCE01. The sequence continues at coordinate 273,924 of CAVUCE010000005.1, read as the reverse complement.
CGAAAAACGTAGCAAGTAAAATACCGCAAAGTATTAGGAAGTTTGAGATATGAATTAATCTTCTAAAATCTATTTTTTTAAAAGAATGAAAATCCCCAGAGGAAAAACATAATCGGGAAAACTGTTGAGAATACGCCCAATGTAGAGTTAATAAAAAAGTCGGAGGTATAAGCGCCAAAAATTCCAAGTAAGTTGCGTGTTGTATCTACTTTTTGCAAGAAATCTTTGTTAGAGCTAAAAACTTTAAAGAAATCGGATAAACGATAATTTAAATTCGCTTTATCATATCTTGAATATGAAACTATACTTAACAAAACCAGAATAGAAAAAATCATTAATAGAATACCAATGATCTTTTTCTTTTTTTCAACAGAGATAGAAAAGTAATTCTCTCCGCTTTTAGGTTTTGCTTGCTTAGTTGATTTTGCTTTTTTCTGAACCGCCATGCGTAACTTATTTTTTCTCGTTTTCTGTTGCTTGCTGGTCTTTTTCGTTTGGATAAAGTTTAAGTACATTTCCCGTAAAATACGGAATAGCTTCTGTTGTATTTGATTTACTGCATAACTTAAGATCGGATTCAAAACCGTTTTCAATCAGTAATGCACCGTGCTCTGTATCTTTAAGCATTTTAAATATATTTCTGCCAAAAGATTTATTTAACGCAACACTAGCGCGCGCAGAATCAGTCAACTGGATATTTTCATTTAACTTTAGCAACTCTGCTGTAAGTTTACCGGCACAAATAGAATCTTCCATAGAAAATCCGTTATTTCTTCCGGCACATAAAATCTCAACATCTTTATTTAGTTCGAACAATAAATTAGCTAAAGCAGTAATGTTGGAGAGTGCACATATAAATAAATTTTCCGAAAATTTTGCTTTTACAATTGCCTTTGTGCCGTTTGTTGTATAAAGAATAATTGATTTCCCGGCAACCACTTCTTCCGGATATTCGGATGGAGAATTACCTAAAGCAAAACCTTCTATTTTTTTTGTATTTCTTTCACCGCCGAGCAATGTTTGTCCGCCAAACATTCCTCCGGATACTTTAACAGCAAATTCAACTGTACCAACCGGAACAACTTCTTTTGCTCCGTTCAGTAAAGCTTGAATAATTGTTGTTGTCGCTCTTAATAAATCTATAACAACCGTAGTTTTTCCGGTAAAATAAAGCTCATCAGAAACTACGGGCGAGAATAAAACATTAACCTTCATTTCTTTCCTTAAAAATCTTGCCTATTTTTTAACAAATGGCAACTTTACGATCTTTGCAGGAACTTCTTTCCCGCGAATACTAAAATTAATTTGGGAACCTTCGGCACTAAATTCACTTTGCACATATCCCAGCGCAATTGGTTTTTCTAAAATAGGGCTAACGGTGCCGCTGGTAACAGTACCAATTTTATTCCCTCCAACAGTTAAGTCATAACCGTGACGAGGAAACGCTTTTTCATCTGAAATTAAGGCAACTAACTTTCTCTTTAAACCATTTTCTTTAACATTTAACAAAACATCTTTTGCAATAAACTCATCTTTTTTCAATTTTGTGATCCAACCTAAACCGGCTTCCAGCGGATTAGTTGTTTCATCAATATCGTTTCCGTACAAACAAAACCCCATTTCCAAACGCAGTGAATCTCTTGCACCTAATCCCACGGGCTGAATATCAAATTCTTTTCCAGCTTCAAATACAGAATTCCAAATTTTTTCGGCGTCAGTTTCGTTACCTTTAAAATATAATTCATAACCAAGTTCTCCCGTATAACCGGTTCTGGATAAAATCATTTCAATGCCGGCAACCTTTGCATTAAAAAAGTGATAATATTCCAGATCAATATTCTTATCACATATTTTTTGCAACACTTTTAACGCGTTGGGTCCTTGAACAGCAAGTAATGAATATTCATCGCTTCTGTTATCAATCTTAACATCAAACTTATTATTCTTATGCATCCAATCAACATCTTTTTCGATATTGGAAGCATTTATTACAAGCATAAATTCAGTATCAGATATTTTATAAACTAAAAGATCGTCAACAATTCCGCCGTCTTCAAAACACATTGCAGAATATTGTACTCTTCCGGGGAATAATTTTGCAGCATCGTTTACAGTAATATGTTGAACAAATTCCAAAGCTTTTTCACCGGAAATAAAAACTTCACCCATATGAGAAACATCAAAAACACCAACCGAATTTCTTACAACTTTATGCTCATTTATTATTGAAGAATATTGGATCGGCATTAAATAACCTGCAAACTCAACGAGTTTTGCTCCCAATTTTTCATGTATGTTATAAAATTTTGTTTTTTTCATTTTAAATTTCTTCAGGAAATTCGTTATTATTTTTGATTCATTTTATTCCAGTCACCGAGGAATTTTTCAAGACCAATATCGGTAAGCGGATGATTAAATAATTTATTAATAACATCGAAAGGCATTGTACATACATCGGCTCCAACCAAAGCAGCTTCAACCAAATGTAATGGATGACGAATACTTGCAACCAGAACTTGCGTATCGTAATCGTAATTTCTATAAATCTGAACTATTTGGGAAATCAATTCCATTCCGTTATAACTGATATCATCCAATCTACCAACAAAAGGACTAATATAAGTTGCACCGGCTTTAGCCGCTAATAGAGCTTGTGAAGGAGAGAAACATAATGTTACGTTTGTTTTAATGCCTTCATCATTCAGAGTTTTTACAGCTTTTAGCCCTTCTCTTATCAACGGAACTTTTACAACTATATTATTATGAAGTTTTACTAAATCATGAGCTTCTTTAAGTATTCCGTTATAATCCGTAGATATAACTTCAGCACTAATTGGACCGTCTACAATTTCTATAATTTCTGCTAAAAGTTTTTTAAAATCTTTTCCTTCTTTCGAAACCAAAGATGGATTTGTAGTCACGCCGTCAAGAATTCCAAGAGCAGCGGCTTCCTTTATTTGATCAATGTTTGCAGTATCGATGAAAAATTGCATTTAATTTTCTCCGGGTAATTTCTAGTTAAAATCGTCCGTTAATTCTTTTTGAGTTTTATTAGAGAAATATTTTATTTGACCTAGTTGAATAGTTTCATCTTTTTCTATTTTTAACCGCACCATATACCTTAACTGAAGTTTTGCAAAAGTTACAAATTTACCTTCCTTCAACTTTGCAGCTACTGTAGGATGACATTTAACCGTAAGCGATCTTTCATTCGACTGTCTTCTGAATTTTTTCAACCATTCTTCCAAATCGTAAACAAGATGCGAATGCTTAGTAAGTAGTCCGGTTCCCAAACAATAAGGACAAACTTCTTTCATCGCCTGCATTATATTTTGTCTTACTCTTTGTCTAGTTATTTGAACTAATCCAAAATCAGACATAGGAAGAACGGAAACTTTAGCCCTGTCTTTTCTAAATTCTTTTCTCAGTTCATCATATATTTTCTTACGATTTTTTTCTTCTTCAAGATCAATAAAATCGATAACGATTATTCCGCCAATATCACGTAATCGCAATTGTCGACAAATTTCTCTTGCAGCTTCAAGGTCCGTTTTAAGCGAGTTTAATTCTTGTTCTTTACTTTTTGCATAACGACCGCTGTTAACATCAATTACAACCATCGCTTCAGTATGCTCAATTATTAAATAACCGCCACTTGGAAGAGGAACTTTTCTTCCCATTAAAGTTTTTATTTGTTCCTCAATTTTGAATGAATCAAAAATCGAATCACTTGTTTTAAATAACTCAATTTTTTCCATCAATCCCGGTTGTACTAATTGAACGTAAGTTTTTATCTGCTTGTAAAGTTTCCTTGAATCGATAAAAACTTTTGATACATCGGCAGTAAACAGATCTCTGATTACACTGGAAGTGGTATTAAGATCCTGATAAATTAATGAAGGCGGTTTCTCATTCTTAACGTTTGCTTCTATTTGTTCCCAAGACTTTAATAAGTTATTAAGATCATCATGTAAAGCTTCTTCGGTTTGATTTTTTGCAACCGTACGTATAATTAAACCGTAATTTCTGGGCAAAATACCGCGCGCAATGTGTCTTAGCCTTCTTCTTTCTTTAAAGTCGTATATCTTTTTGGAAACACCGATTTTGTTATCGTAAGGAAGTAAAACGCAAAATCTTCCGGGTAAAGAAATAGAAGATGTAACACGTACACCTTTATTGTTAACCGGTTCTTTGGTTATTTGTATGAGGATATCTTCGCCCTTGCGCAGTTTTGGAATTTCGGGCTCTACATTCTCATCTCTACCGTTTTTGTTGTGTTGATGATTGTTTCCGCCATTGTTGGAATGGTTTCTACCGTTAGATGAATCTTCTTCGTCTTCGTCATCAAGATCGGAATCATCGCCGAGCATATCTTGTAATTGCTTTGTTCTAGCGCCTATGTCAGAAAAATGAAGAAAAGCATCATGCTTCATTCCAATATCAATGAAGGCTGCTTTTATACCCGGTAAAACTCTTGCAACTTTACCAAGATAAATATCCCCTACGGTACGACGGTTTTCAGGATAGTCTACAAAGAAATCTACTAGATTTCCATCCTCTGTTATTGCTACACGTGTTTGCGTAGTAGATGAGTTGATTATAATTTCTTTTATCATATAAAACAAACTTATTTAATGAAATAAAATATTTCATAATTAAAATTCTTCTAATAAACCAGCTCATCTTGTATGTTAAGATTTTCCCGCTTCTATTTTGATTAGATACAGATGTCCTAATCCCTGTAGTAAGCAGGTAGAAAGATAAAATAATATAAAACTTGATTTGTTCCACAGCTGAGCTTTAGTTTATTATAAACCAAACATTTATTTATTAACCCTAGCATAAAGCAAATGATTGATATAAAAAGATAAAACAGTTTGCCGGTTTATCTTCTTACATCAAATTTAAGACTGACCCGATTGTGCCGGATAATCATGATATTATTCATTTACTTTTATTGTTCCAAGTACAAAACAGTTTAAATTAGTTTGAACTTCGAACTCAAAAAAATCTTTTCTAAAAAAAATGCTGAATATAAAATATTCAGCATTATAAATAACAACTACTTGTTTTCTTCTGAACTTGTTTCAGGAGCTTTTTCTTCTTTAATCAAATCTTTTCTGCTTAAAGAGAATTTTCCGTTTTCAATTTTTAGGAGCTTCACAGTAACTTTATCACCTTCTTTAAAGTAATCAGTTACTTTATTTACTCTCTTATTATCTATTTGTGAAATATGGAGTAAACCTTCTTTTCCGGGAAGAATTTCAACAAATGCTCCAAAATCCATTATTTTAGTAATTACACCATCATAGACTTCACCAACTTCAGGAGTCGCAGTCATTTTTTTGATGTACTCTTTACACTTGTTAGCATTTTCTTTATTTGGCGATGCAATATTTACTGTACCGTCATCATCAATGTTTATATCAACACCAAATAATCTCTGCATACCTTGAATAGTTTTTCCGCCGGGGCCAATAATTAAGCCTATTTGATCAGTTTCAACTTTCATGGTGATAAGTCTTGGTGCATAAGGTGAAAGCAATTCTCTAGGTGAACCTATTGCTTCGTTCATAATTCCAAGGATATGTAAACGGCCATCCTTTGCTTGTTGAAGAGCAGTTTTCATAATTTCGAAGGAAATACCCTGGATTTTTATATCCATCTGGAATGCAGTAATACCTTCAGATGTTCCTGCAACCTTAAAGTCCATATCACCGAGATGATCTTCGTTACCCAGGATATCGGAAAGAACTGAAAAGGCTTCGCCTTCTTTAACCAAACCCATTGCTATTCCGGCAACTGCTTTTTTAATTGGAACTCCGGCATCCATAAGAGCTAAGGAACCTGCGCAAACTGTTGCCATAGAAGAAGAACCGTTAGATTCCAAAATATCAGAAATTACTCGAACTGTATAAGGGAAAGATTCTTCCGGAGGCATCATAATTTTTAATGCTCTTTCAGCTAAATTTCCGTGGCCTATTTCTCTTCTTCCTACGCCTGACATTCTACCAACTTCGCCGACACTAAAAGGAGGGAAGTTATAATGAAGCATGAATTTCTTTTTGTACTCATCAACTAGTCCGTCAACTGTCTGTTCATCGTTTTTTGTACCAAGCGTAACAGTTGTTAAACTTTGAGTTTCACCTCTGGTGAATAAAGATGAGCCATGAGTTCTGGGAAGCAAGGCTAACTCAACAGTAATCGGTCTGATTTGTTTTGTATTTCTACCGTCAAGTCTTAAACCTTCTTCAAGAATTCTTTTTCTCATTAAGTCTTTTTCAAGATCATGAAGAATTTCGCCAATAACTTTTTCTTGCTCAGGATATTTTTCAGCCAAAGCTTCTTTAACTGAATTTGTAAGCTCTTTGTTTTTGGCACTTCGTTCATCCTTAGATAAAACGGAGTAAACAATTTCTTTAAATTTAGATTCAGCTAATTCTAAAACTTCAGACTTCAAAGCCGCATCAACTTCTTTAACCGGAACTTCCATTTTAGCTTGTCCGGCCTCTTCTTTTAATTCAATCTGTAATTGAACTAATTTTTTGATTTCGCCTTGAGCAAATTCTAAAGCAGATAAAAGATCATCTTCGCTAACTTCATTAGATTCACCTTCAACCATCATAATTGAATCTTGTGTTCCGGCTACTACTAATTCAATATCGCTTTCTTTAATTTGATTATGAGTAGGATTTACTATTAACTCTCCATTAATTCTACCAATTCTAACCTCTGCCATTGGACCGGCAAAAGGAATATTAGAAATAGAAAGCGCGGCAGAAGCACCGACAGCTGCTAAAACATCAGCGTCGTTCTCACCATCGTGGGATAAAATAAATGCAACTACCTGAGTTTCATTTTTAAACTCTTCAGGGAATAACGGGCGGATAGGACGATCTATAAGACGAGCACTTAATATTTCTTTTTCGCTTGGTCTTCCTTCTCTTTTTATATAACCGCCGGGGAATTTACCTGCAGCAGAACTTTTTTCTCTATATTCTACTTGAAGAGGAAAGAAATCTTGATCTTCTTTTGCCTCTGCTGCTGCAACTGCTGAAACAAGCACCATTGTATCGGCGTAACGAACCATTACGGCACCGTTGGCTTGTTTAGCAAAACGACCGGTTTCTATTGAGAACTTTTTTCCGCCAATTTCTACTTCTTTTGAAACTACCATTTAAATACCTTTTTACTTTCTTATGTTCAACTCTTTAATAATCGCTCTATATCTTGAAATGTCTTTTTTGGCTAAATAATCTAATAACCTTCTTCTCTTACCAACCATCATCATCAAACCTCTTCTTGAGTGATGATCCTTTTTGTGAGAGTTAAAATGTTCGGTAAGATCATTAATTCTTCTGGTAAGAATTGCAATTTGTACTTCAGATTTGCCTGAATCTTTTTCGTCTGTTCCGAATTTCTTGATTACTTCAAGTTTTTCTTCTTGTGTCATTCTACTGTCCTTATTATTTATTTGTACGATGTAACCCCAGAACTAACCGGGATTAATCAGTTTAAAATTTATTGAACCAGCTTTCTTACAATTTCTAAGCCCGCAAGCTTATCTTTTTCCATTTGCTTAATTAAATCTTCGGCAGAAGAAAATTTTTCTTCGCCTCTAATTCTTTCAATAACATTTACAGTTACATTTTCACCGTAAATATCTTGATTAAAATCAAAAATATATACTTCCGTTGTAATTCTTCCTGCGTCGTAAAAAGTCGGCCTTTTACCGATACTCATTAAACCGTAATGTTTGTTATTTCCGCGAATAAGCTCAACTGCATATATACCAAGTTGAGGTAATAACTTATCTTCGCTATCCGGTTGAATATTAGCTGTAGGAAAACCAAGTTGTCTTCCTCTTTTATCGCCCTCAATAACAGTCCCGTTAAATGAATAATATCTTCCAAGAAAAATATTCGTTTTGGAGATATCACCATTTTGAAGAGCGTGCCGAATTTTTGTACTGCTTACTGTTGTCTCATCAATTGTTACGGCATCAACAGTGGAAACACCGAAACCAAACTCTAAGCCCATTTCCCGCAAAGTTTCTTCATTACCACCGCGCCCTTTGCCAAAATGATGATCGTAGCCAATTACAATTTCTTTTATTCCAACGCCGTCAATTATATATTTTTTAAAGAACTCTTCCGAAGTTAACTGAGAAAACTCCTTAGTAAACTCAATTACAAAAATATTCTGAACACCAAGTTTTTCAAGAAGCTCTAGTTTTTCTTCTTTTATTGTCAGTAACTTAATTTCATCACCATTCTTAGAAACCACTTTTCTAGGATGCGGATAAAATGTAATTAAAAGATTACGACAATTATTTTTAACGGACAATTCAACCATTTTATCAATGATTTTTTTATGCCCAAGATGAACACCGTCAAACGTACCTAAAGTAAGTACTGTATTGGAATCCTTATGTACGTCTTTTAAGTTATCAAATACTTTCATTGCCACAGTTCATCTAAACAATATCTTTTAAATATAACTTATTTAGTCTGAAAAAAAAACACTTCAAATGTCGTTTACTCTAATTCTTTATTAATGCTAATCATTTATAATTTCACCATTTAAACTGAATTTCTCTTTAAATTCATCAACCGACAAAGCATCGCCAACGCGGAATTGTCCAATCCCGATCCGCCTTAGTTCGCTTAAAACTCCGCCGCAACCTAGTTCGTTTCCAAAGTCGTTTGCTATAACTCTGATATAAGTTCCTTTTGAACATTTGATTTCAAAGTGAACTTCCGGCATGTCAATTTTTTTTATCTCAAAAGAATAAACAGTAACTTCTCTGGGTTCTCTTTCAACACTTTTACCCTTGCGTGCTAATTTGTAAAGCGATTTTCCTTTGTACTTTACCGCAGAATACATTGGCGGCGTTTGAAAAATTGAACCAACAAATTTATCACGAGCACTTTTGATATCCTCCTCGGTAATACCTTCAAACGATCTTTCTAATTCTACTTCTGTTTCGGTATCCATTGAGGGAGTAGATTTACCGAGAGTAATTACTCCGGTATAAACTTTTTCCCGATCCTGAAACGATGTAATTTCTTTAGTCTTTTTACCTGTACAAACGATTAATAAACCTGTTGCCAGGGGATCTAAGGTTCCGGCGTGTCCTACTTTCTTTACGCCGATTACTTTTCTAACTTCATAAATAACCTTAAATGAAGACCACTTTATAGGCTTATCAATAAGTATTACTTCACCGGTTTGAAAGTCAAGTTCGGAAAAATTAGTCGTTTCCCTTGTTATCATTCTCGTGAATTTTCTTAATTAGTCCTTCAATCTTCTCAACATAATCCATTGTATCATCGATAAAAAACTTTAACTCGGGAACGAACCTAATTCTTATTCGTGAGGCAAGTTCTGACCGGATAAATCCGGCTGTGGCTCTAACTTTTTCAAGAACGGCTTCCCGTTTTTCTCTTTCCAAAACGGAAAGATATATTTTCGCAATCTTTAAATCCGGACTAAGTTTAACAGTCGTTATTGTAACAAATCCAAACGCAGGGTCGTTTAGCTTGTGAAGAAAAATTAAACTTATTTCTTCTTTTATTAAATTCTCTACTTTATCTATTCTATGCGACATTAATTACTCTCCTAAACACCTGACATACGATATCTGTAATATTTATTTCTTGTTTTGATCGCCTAAAGATTCCAATTTTTTCTTTGTCTCAACTATTTTATATGCTTCAATTATATCGCCGACTTTAATATCATTGTAATTAGCAACGTTCAAACCGCATTCATAACCGGCATCAACTTCACGAACGTCATCTTTGAATCTCTTCAATGTTCCGATTTCACCTTCATGAACTACAATTCCGTCACGTATTAAACGTACTTTGCTGTTTCTGCTAATTTTGCCTTCCTGTACATAACATCCGGCAACTGTACCGAATTTTGGAACTTTGAAAGTATCACGAATCTCAAGAGTTGCTGTAACTTCTTCAGAAAGAACAGGCGATAAAAGTCCTTCGAGTGCTGATTTTACTTCGTTTATTGCGTCGTAAATTACACTGTAAAGTCTGATATCAACGTTTTGAGTTTCCGCTAATTTTCTAGCGTTTATATTAGGACGAACGTGGAAACCAATAATAATAGCTTCGGAAGCAGAAGCTAAAAGAACATCGCTTTCCGAAATTCCACCCACGCCTTTGTGGATAACTCTAACAATAACCTCCTGGTTAGAAAGTTTCATCAAAGAATCAGAAAGTGCTTCTACGGAACCGTCAACGTCACCTTTTACGATCAACGGAAGCTCTTTAACTCCGCCAATGCTGATTTGTTTTGCAATTTCGTCAAGAGTAATATGATGTACTTGTTTCTGATCTTGTTCACGTTTAAGCTGCTGACGCTTTAGTCCGATCTCCCTTGCTTGTCTTTCTGATTCCACAATAACAAAAGTATCACCGGCTTGAGGAGCGCCTTCAAATCCTAATACCAAAACAGGAGTAGAAGGGGGAGCTTCTTTTACTTTGTTTCCTCGTTCATCAAACATTGCACGGACTTTCCCTTGATAAATTCCGGCTACAAACGGATCACCAATATTCAGCGTTCCCTTTTGAACCAAAATAGTTCCGGTAATTCCACGTCCTTTATCAAGTTCAGACTCAATTACAACACCGCGCGCTGCACGATCCGGATTTGCTTTAAGATCCAGTATTTCAGCTTCTAATAATATTTTTTCCAAAAGTAGATCAACATTAAGTCCTGATTTAGCAGAAAGTTCAACACACTGATATTTTCCGCCCCAATCTTCAACTAATATATTACGTTCGGCTAATTGCTGTTTAATTCTTTCTGTGTTTGCCCCGGGTTTATCAATCTTATTTATTGCTATTACAATAGGAACTCCGGCAGCTTGTGCATGATTTATTGCTTCCACTGTTTGAGGCATCACCGCATCGTCTGCAGCTACAACAAGAACCACAATGTCTGTTAACCTGGCGCCGCGAGCTCTCATTGCTGTAAAGGCTTCGTGACCGGGAGTATCAAGAAATGCAATATATTTGCCATCGCCAACATCAACTTTATAAGCTCCGATGTGCTGAGTTATTCCGCCGGATTCGCCGGCAACCACATTTGTTCTTCTTATATAATCCAGTAATGATGTTTTACCGTGATCGACGTGTCCCATAATAGTTACAACAGCAGAACGGTGTTTTAATGATTCAGGATCATCCGGAATGTCTTCCAGAACATCGGATGTATATTCTTCTTGAATTTCTACTTCAAAACCAAATTCATCAGCAACCAGCGTAATAGTTTCAACATCTAATCTTTGATTAATCGAAACCATTATTCCTAGTTCAATACATTTAGAGATAACGTCGCCGACCGAAACCTCCATCAAATTTGCTAATTCATTTACAGCTATAAACTCGGTAACTTTAATTTTTCTGTTTTCGAGCTGCTTTTCTTCAAGTTTCCTCTCAACCTCAGCTTCTCTTTCTTTTCTCTTTTTCTTTCTCTGACTAGCTCTGTTTGAAACATTAGCTGCATCATCCATGCTCAAAAGAGTTTTTCTGATAGCATCTTTTACATCTTGCTGATCGATTTCAAATTTTTTAACACGTTTTTTCTTCTTAGAAACAGGTGCTTCTTCAACTCCGTCTTTAACTTTTTTCTTAGCTTTTGGTTTTTTTCTCTTTCTAACGGTTTCCTGCTGACCGGATGTTGATTTATCTTTAGTATTAGAAGAAGTTGTTCTTGCCGATCTTTTCTTTTCTTCGTCTAAATCAATTTTACCGACAACCTTAAGTCCTTTTTTCTTATTTGCCTCAACATCTTTAGGCGAAACGAACTCTTTAGTTTTATTTTCTTTCTTATCAACCTTAGGTTTTTCTTCAACTGTTTCTTCAGAAGCTTTTACTTCTTCAACAGACTCTTCAACTTTCGGCTCAACCTCTTCAGATGATTCAGTTTCTGTAGTTTCTTCTTCAACTTCAGTTTCTGCTTCTTCTTTTTCGGCTTGAACTTCCTCAACCTCTTCGGTTTCATCAACTTTTTCTGGCTCAGCTTCAACTTCTTCTGTCTTTTCAGATTGAACTTCGGCAGTTTCTACTGTCTCAGGAGTTTCTTCCTCAATCTTAGCCGAATCTTCTTTTTCATCTTCAGCTTTATCCGATCGCTTTTTATTGAATTCAGCAATCTTTTTATAATGCTTTTCGGCTTTCTCTATATCTTTCTTGAAATGATCATTTATTTCCTGAATCATTTCTTCGTTAAGCATAGACATGTGCGACTTGACATCGTGTCCTTTTTTCTGTAAAAACTCAACGATGTTTTCAGCAGCTAAGTTATACTCGGATGCTAATTTATAAACTCTTAATTTTTTAGGTTTCGTTTCGGGCATAAGATGTTACCTATTGTTATCTAATCCTCTTCTTCGAACTGAGATTTAATTATTTCTATTATTTCAGCTACCTTTTCATCATCAAAGTCTTCAATTTCTTTCAACTTTTCAGGTCCGGCAGTTAAAACTTCTATGGCTGTGTCATATCTGTGATTGATTAATATTTCATAAACATCGGCGCCTAATTCTTCTTTAAGATCAATCAACTCTATGTCTTCTTCATATTCTTCGAACGGTTTTTCTTCTCTTAAAATTTCAATTTCGTAACCGGTAAGTTTCATAGCCAGACGGATATTAACACCATTTCGTCCTACAATTAAAGAAACCTGGTCACTATCAGCAGTTACAACTGCTTTCTTTTCCGCAGAGTCTAACTCAATTTTCTTAAGCTTTGCAGGCGCCAACGCTTTTTGAATAAACGTATATGGATCGTCTGAATAATTTATAACGTCAATGTTTTCGTTATTCAATTCTCTTACAATTGCATGAATACGAACACCTTTCATTCCAACGCAAGCACCAACAGCATCAATTCTTGTATCCTGAGATTCAACAGCAATTTTAGCTCTTTCACCGGGTTCGCGGGCAATTGCCTTTATATCGATAATACCGTCGTAAATTTCGGGAATTTCAATTTCAAATAATCTGTGCAAAAATTTATTATCGGCTCTGGAAATAATAATTAACGGTCCGCTGTTTCCTTTTTTTACTTCCTTAACTATAGCTCGTACAGTTTCACCTTTTTTATATCTTTCAAAAGGAATCTGTTCGTTTCTGGGTAAAAGTAATTCATTCTTATTGTGATTTACAAGAATATCATTTTTACGAATTTGATAAATATCGCCGACAACTATTTCGCCGAGTAATTCTTTGTATTCGTTGTAAACAATTTCTTTTTCAATTTCTCTAATTCTTTGGTTTAAATTTTGTCTTGCTAAAGTAATTAATCTTCTTCCGAAGGTAACCAGTTCAAGTTTTTCAACGTATTCTTCACCAACTTCAAGTTCATCGTCGTTACCTTTACGGTTAACTTCCTCTAAGCTGATTTGGGTGTTTGGATCTTCTACCGTATCTACGATATCTCTTTCCAAAAATATTTCGATATCTCCTCTGTCCATGTTAACAACAACTTCGTACCTTGCCTCTTCACCGTATTTCTTTTTAACTAGCATTCCAAAAATGTCCTCAATAATGCCCGCTAAAACATCTTTATCTACTCCTTTTTCCCTAGCCATTTGGGCAAAGGATTCAACGATCTCTGAGTTCATTGCTTAATTTCCTCCGCTAAGAAAAACTAACTATTACTTTAGCTTTTTTTAATTTATTGAAATTGATTATGTATTCTTTGTTATCTTTTAATTTAAATATCAAATCTTCATTCTCTACTTTAATCAGTTTACCGTTTAGTTTTTTTGTCTGATCATCCTCTGTGTAGGACAGCTCAAAGTTTTTGTTCACGTTTTTGGGGAATTGTTTAAGAAAAACCAGAGGTCTGTCAACACCGGGAGAAGATACATCCAATCGATAAGAAGAGCTTAAATTAGGAAGATTTTCAATCTGCTCGTTAATTTCTCTACTAACTTTTGCACAATCTTCGGCAGAGACGTAACTTTCGCCGTCGATAAAAACCTCTAAAACTCTTTTATTATTATTTCCTCTTATCACTAAATCGATTAAAAAGAAACCGTTTTGCTCGGCTATTTCACTAGCTATTTTTTTGATATTTTCTTTAAGTGTATCCATACAAATAAAAATCGCCCTAAAAAGGGCGCATTAAGATTTACTAAATTACTATTAATTTGTTGAATAAGCAAGAAGTTTAGCTTTATACTTTGTCAGCTAAATTTATGCTGTCACAAGGTAATAGCAACACAAAAGCGAAGTATTTTTATTCTACATTATAAATATTTGATTATTTTGTGAAACTATTGGGTTTATGATTATTCTTATGACTTGGTAAAACGACATCTAAAATCTAGAATAATTTCGATTTTTTGACTTCTGATTTATTACAAACTTCCGGATTATTTGTCTGTTTTTTTAGCTTTACAAATGCTTGAATATGAATTATATTAAAATTTCATCCGGTTCTTTCATCTTAACCAGCCAGGTATTTCCTCCATTTTGATATTAAAGATTTGAAACCGACACATAAGGCTAAAAATGAAAAGGAGTATCTATGAAAGGATTTTAGGCTACGATAATAATTGATTTTTAGAATTATTTTGTGGGTTAAATCCCAAATAGTTTGTTTTATGCGACAAGATAAGCCAATGAGATGTTACTTGGAAGCAACAGTTGAATAATTCAGATAAATATTAAGTTCCTAATTTATTCACTTCACTTTGAACTTTTGATAATATATTAGAAAGTCCGATAAATTTTCTAATTGAAAGCCCGGAGCCATAAATTTTGTTCAGAAGTTCTTCCGATAAACCGGTAATTTCTTGAGGTTGCTTACCAGATAAAGATTTATCCAGAATATAGCACAATGATTTTGCAGATAAGCCTTGCGGATTTTCTACCGCAAAATAAAGACTTATATTTCCCTTATCATTTTTAATAACCCAAACATAAACACCGGATTCACAAACTGGAACTTTGCAATTTTCCTGATATGGTTTTTCCGCAATTTCTGCCGGAACAGTTTTTAATTTACCTGCAAAATCTATAAGGATTTCTATGCGTTGTTCATCCGGTAAATTTGAAAGTGTTTCAACAATCTCATTCAATTTTTCCGGTAGTTTGCTCATTAATTACTTCTTTTTTTTCTGAGGCTTTTAATTGTTGTTTTCTTAATTTCTCCGCCTCTTTTTCCAGCTTTTTCTTTTTGCTCGATGCATCAAATATTTTCGCTAAAATAAAACCCAGCAGTAAGCCAATGAAACCCGTAACCGCAATTAAAACAACGGCAGACATTTCAAAAGTCCATACAAGTGCTTTAACATAAATCACTTGTGAATTCTGTGTTACAACAATTGTAAACAGAACTATCAAAATCATAAAAAAGATTATTTTTAATTTCATTTTTCCCTCATTATCAAAATTATTTTGTACTAGAACCCTGAACTGTAAACTCTGTATTCTTTATATGAAGATCTCTTTGCGGGAAAGGAATTTCCACATTATGGTCTTTGAACTTCTTAAAAATATCAAAATAAAGCTGGCTTTTAAGAATTTGCGGCTTGTTGATATATTCGTGTGTCCAAACTCTTAAATTAAAGTTAAGAGAGCTATCAGCAAATTCAGAGAAAAGAACATCCGGTTCGGGACGTTTCAAGATATTTTCATTTTGCCTAGCAACATCTAGAAGCAATTTTTTTATAGTGTCCGGATCTTCATTGTACGAAACTCCAACCGGAATATTAAACCTCACATTTCTGTCAGTATAACTCCAGTTAATAACTTTGCTTGAAATAAAATCAGAGTTAGGAACTATTATAGCGATATTATCATTTGTAACAACTGTTGTTGAGCGCATTGATATATTTACTACATCGCCGTAAACATCATCAATCTCAATTCTGTCACCTACTTTAATAGGGCGCTCGAACAAAATGATTATACCGCTCACAAAATTATTAGTAATATTCTGCAAACCAAAACCAATACCAACACCAAGTGCTCCGGCTAAAATTGTAAGTGCGCTTAAGTCGATGCCAACTGTTTGCATAACTACTATAAAACCGATTACCAAAACCAGGTAGCGCAAAATTGTTCCAACGGCTATCCGTACCCCAATATCAGTTTTACTATGAGAAAGCAGGTTATAAATAATGTATTTTTTTAACTTTGCCGTAAAGTAAAAAAGAAGGAAAGTTAAAACACTTATATATATAATGGACCAGAGCGTAACATGCATACTCCCAATATCTATTGGAATATCTAAAAAATGCTTAATTGAATTCAGTATGTCGTTAACTGCTTTCAAATTATCTCCGAAACGGTTGAATTATTAAATCATTGTCGAGTTGATAGTTCAAATTAGTAAAAAGCGTTTATAAAATAAAGAAACAACAATGATGCTCATTTTTAATTACACTAATAATGATTTTAAAACTCTCTCCACTTACCGGATGAAAAGACTTCTATTTTGTGAATAGGATGAATTTCCCAAAGGGTAGCTCTTGTTTTGCCAATTTGCTCAGGATGTTCGGGATCCCACATTAACCAACCACTTATTCTAACTTTTGCTTTGGCTTTAATAATCTTATTGATTTGCCTAACATGCCAATTAGGATGATCGGGTAGCACCCTGGGCGATATTTCGACAACTATAGATTTTGATCTATTATCATTTGGATTTGCTGCAAGCCATAGATGAAAATCGTGCATTTCTTTAGAATAGCAATTACAGCTTTCTTTACCTTCCTGTTTAATTTTTAGCAAGTATCCTTCTACGCTCACTCCTTGATTTGCGAGTGAATCTGCTAAGTAACGCTGAGACTTTCTCCAATTTTTCATGTCTTTTCTGTAAGGAAGATTTTGCGGCAACTGCGATTCTATTTCTTCAACTGTATAAGTTTTGTAATTGGTTGGAGGAACATCTCTATTTTTTAATCTATTTAAATCAGGATCACCGCGTTTACCTTCTGGTGGACAATCATTAAAAATTCCGGTTGTACGAGAGCCAACTATTTTGGTTTCCTTTTGATTTGCTTTGGTTTTGGTGTTCTCTTTTTTGTTACAAGAAATCAAAGAGAAGCAAATAAGCACAAGTAATGCTACGTTGAAAATCTTTTTATACATTATATGCTAAGTTAAATAGTTAATTTATGATTGTGCCGAAATATAACTTTAATTTAAGAAACAAAATTATCCGCTAAAAAACGCAAAATTATTTTTAAGCATTCTTATCTATATTAAGGAACTATTTTCCGAGGAATGGCGGCAGGTAAACGGCTAAGCATTTCGTTGTTAAGTAGATTAGTAAAATTTGTAAATGAACTTACCGAAATCACATTGTTTCCTTGTTTTCCTAAAAGCACAACTTCATCGCCGACTTTTACATCTTTTAAGTGGGCTATATCTATCATAAACAAATTCATATTTATCAATCCCGTAATCGGAGCTTTTTTACCTTTAACCAGAACGTAACCTTTGCCGGATAAACCGCGTGGATAACCGTTTGAATAACCAACAGGAATAACAGCAATTTGCATATCTCTATAAACCTGGTAAGCTGTTCCGTACCCGATAAATTCACCTTCTTTAACGGATTTAATATCCATAACATTTGTCTTCCACGAAAGTAACCGTTTCAAAGGGCTATCTTTCATTTTACCGGTTTCCTGTAAATGAAGATGATAAATATCCGGACTTGGCCAAAAACCATAAATAGCGACGCCAACTCTTACCAAATCATAATGCGTCTCAGGAAAACCTAAAGCGGAAGCCGAACATGCAATATGTCTGTAAGTCGGCATAAACTTTTTACTTTTCAATTCTTTAAGTGCGCTGTTAAATTTTTGAATTTGGGGATTTATTCTAAATAAATTACTTAAGCTTTCAATCCCTCCTAAATGAGTACAAACTCCTTTAAAGACAATATACTTTTTGTGCTTTTTCAAAAATGTAATTGTTTTCTTAAAATCATTCCAATTCATTCCGGTACGATTTGTTCCGGTTTCTATTTCAATATGAACAATCGCAGGTTTCCCAACTTTTTGAGATTTCTCTTTCACAACTTGCAGACGATCATAATTAAAGATGTAAAATTCAATTCCGTTTTGAATTGCCCATTCAATATCTACATCATATAAAATTCCCATTATCATAATATTGCTGTTTTCAGAACAGCTCTGCAAAACCTCCTCCGCTTCCGAAGCAGAAGCAACAGAGAAATGATCAACACCGCATTTTTCAAGCATCTTAACCATTTGAGGAATTCCATGTCCGTATGCGTTAGCTTTCACAACTGCTGAGATTTTAGGATGCTCTCCAATTTTTTTCCTGATAAAATTAATATTTGTTTTTAGTGCTGACTGACTAAGCTCTATATATGATGAATGTTTAACCATGACTTTAATTACTCCATTGATATGATCTGCCCCAGCTTTCTTTTGCCAATTTTTCAACAGCTTCAATTTCTTCCTCGGGAAACAGCTCGTCTTGATTTTCCGCAATCAAATTATTGAAATGAAATGCATAAACCCGTGAAATGAATTGATAAAAAGGCAAGGAAGATTCTCCGTGTTTTTCTCCGTTATCATAAACGGAAGGTTTTATACCCTGTCCCCAATTTTGCCTACCCTCGTTATTAGGATTCAAAAAATAAACTCTGTATTCATTGTTCTTTATATTTTGTGCAACTCTTAAAAGTGAAACAGCATGAAATCCAAGCATATCTCCTTTTGAAGTAGTAACAAAAATTCCAACAGGTATCGGATAAACCAGCTTTCTGCCACCGTTATATAACGGATGAAACATATTATAAAACAGTTTCACAAAATCTTTGAACTTTTCAATTCTGTTTGTTAAATAATTATAGGGTGAAGCAAAACCGACAGGGACAAGATTACCATAAAAAGCAGGGTTTGTCCATCTATGCGGATCGTCTCCTCTATAAGCAGCTATGTTCATCATCTGGTTGTAAATTTTATCAAGATGCGGAACTAAAACTACAGAAACCGCATCAAGATTATAGTCCAATTCATTTACCAAACCTTTTGCAAGTTTAAAAGATTCCAGTTCTTGATTTTCAAAACGCATTACCAGGTTATTTGTACTTGTAACAATAGTTATCATATTTATTAGTTCAGCTGGAGTATGTTGAGCCCACATACTTATGCCGCGCGCTGATTGACAAGATGGATTGTTTCCTTGTCCCACTCCGGTAGGCTGACCTAAAATCCCAATCACCGCTCCCATTAAATATTGTCTTGCGGTTACATCTTCATACGGCCCTGTTACCGATTTTATTATTCTCCTTTCAACTAAAGGATGAATACTAATTAGTTTTAGATTACTCAACCCTGCTCTTACCGATCTTCTGGAAAACAAACTTTTTTCAAGCATTCCTTTGAAGCCGTAAATACCTTGATGATTATTTTCGCTAAAAGTATCCAGTGCAAGTTCTCCTGCTGAATCTCTATACCGTTCCCACTCTGAGATTCCTTTGCTATTTAAATGAAGCAGCAAATTAACAAGCTCCGGTCTTTTTTTGATTAAAAAACAAAGAAGCATTGCCTGATATGGATTTGTTAAACCCGTTTCCTGCAAATAATTTCCCATAACAGTTGCTTCAACTTCCAACGTTTCTTTTTTTGCACGTGCAAGAGCTTTCTTATAATTTTCAAATTTTTGATATCTTTTTACAATTGGAGCAGGAAAATAAATAGCATCTACATAGTATTGAAGTTTTCGATCGACTTGACTGTTTTCATCGAGGTCAATTTTTTGATATACAGTTTGAATAAGATTGCTCACACTTCTGGTAACAACGGGTCGCTGTTCACACATCATTTTTATTTCTTCGGCAAGCTTTTCTTTTATACCGTCAAGCTCTGCTTTTCCCAGCAAAAATTGGAAATGATTAACAAGCTTTCTGCGTTCTTGCGGAGTAATTTTTAAACGCGTCACTTCGGTAAGTTCATCATAAGCAAATTCAAGATTATGAACTACTGCTTCTTCTAAAAATGTTTTGGCTTCATTTTTACTTATCTCCGTAGAGCCGTTATATCCTATAGCATAAGCCAAAATCCTTAACTCGCTCAAAATTTCGTAACTTGAATTCGGATGTCCCGACAGCAAAGTCCCTTTTACCAAAGACGGAACTTGTCTCTGCGGAAATTCCCAAACGGTTTCCTTAAATATTCCCGCTTGTTCCAATTCCAAACATTTATCGAATAAAAACTCTAGCCCTTTGTACGTATGGCTAAGCTGCTCAACCTGGCTTAACAAGGGAGCGGCTTTAATTGATTTTATAAGATCCGTGGAATTTTTGAACTCGTTAAAATTTTCTTCAAAATTATTATATACTTTATCAGGTGTTTCAATCATACTTACATTTAATTTATAATCATTCATTACTTTTATAAATAAAAATCAACGTCATCATAATGAAGCAAAAGTTCTTTCATCCGGTCAGGATCTTCACCTTTGAAGTTCACAGTACCAAAATGATTTCCAAAACCTTCCCTTGAGTTAATTTTTTGAGTTGTAAGCGGAGGGACCAAATTATGATCAAGGAAGTAAGGTTCCTCTTGCAATTCTTGCGGTATTTCAAGTTTTTCAATTCTATCTTTTCGCGGATAAATCATAACATTACCGTAAAAGTTTTCCGGTCTCGAATCTTTTGGCGGAAACATCGAATCGAATTCTTCTTCTGTTAAAGAAGGATCATGTGCTATAACGAATGCTGCCAGAGCATCAAAGCCATAAGCTTTGCTTGCTAACTCTAAAATATGTCCGCCTGGAATTCGGCAAGCAGTTTCTCCGAAATTAAGATTATCATTTTCATCTAGGAACCATTCCGGGTGAACCATTCCGAATTCAATTCCAAATATATCAATCATCTGCTGAACTTTATCCCATATAAGGGGTCGTTTTTCATGCAGATAGTTACCTTCGGGAACAAAGTTTGAGTGTCCGAGTCGAACATATTCTGTAATATTCAGCCAGCGAAGTTTACCTTTGTGCACAAAACCTTCGCACGAAAATTCACTTCCGCTCAAATGGCTTTCGGCAAGACAAGGAAAGTCCCCATCCTCAATTTTATTATCAATGTCATCAAGAGAACGGAGCAGACGATGACCAACTGTTCCCGCAGAGGCAAAAGGTTTTATATGAACCCAGCTATCCGATTCACCTTCTAACTGAAGATTAGCTTCGTTCAATCTTTTCATAAATTTTTTAACATCATCGCGAGTATAAACTTCTTCAAATAATCCAACGCGTAATCCACCAATTAAAGCTTTGCGTTTCATTATTGCTTTGTTTCTAAAAAGAAAAGCCCGGTTTAAAACTCTGGGATCATCACGATAAATAGAATTTAACGCGCCCGCCCATTCAACCGTTTCTTCAAAAAGCGGAACTGCTACGTCTACATCATAAGCTTTTAATTTTTCGTACAAGTCCCATGAGTTAGAAGTATCACTCCACTCATTCAAAGGATAACTTACAAACGGGATGTTATTTTCTTTAGCGTAAGGTTCAAAGTCGGGGAAAGAAACAACTACAAAAGATTTATCTGTCTTTTGCATACTTTCAATTACAGGTAAACTCCAACCCATCAAAGCAAAACATTTACTCATTTTATTTCTCCATTTTATTAAAAAATTTATAGCAATTTCTAACTATAGCTCACGAACAATAAGTTGAACTTTAGCTAATAATCATCAAGTCTTATACAATCGGTTTGTTAATTATTATACTAATAATTAACTAAGCACACAAATAATCTTCGAAATTGCCGGCTAATTATGAGCTATACCTCATTATCTAGAAGAAGTCTATAAAGATTTAGTATTTATTTTTGAAGTGTTAGAATGGTCGAAATGCAGAAAGTTTATATAACCTTGTTAATTTCAAAATCTTTATTTCTAAAATTAAATTTGTCTCCGGATATTCTTTTATATAATTCTTTACCCAATGGTGAAGCAAGTGAGATTGTTAAATATTTTTCGTTTTCAACTTCTAATTCGCCTGCATTAATTGCGATAAAGTAATTGGAATTGTTAGTATAAACTATACATCCCGGTTGAACTGATTCATAAATTTTATCGGCGTTAATATGAAATAATATTTTTTTCAAGCCGGCAAACTCGTTCAATTGATGGGAGTATTTTTCCATTTCAAGCTGAATTGATGCTCTCCCGGTTTCGTATTTATCTCCCATGCTGCTTTTTGTTTCAAGGTTGGCTGATTGCTGTAATTCTTCTAATGCCTTATTAATTTGTTCAATCTTTGATTCAACATAGTTTTTACATTCAGAGTAAAGGGTTTTCTTAATCCTTAGTTGATTGTCCATATTATCAAATTGATTTTAAGAGAATTAATTTTCACGTCAACAAATTAATATAAAAAATTAATTTTTACTCACTTTATAAAAAAGGAATTATTGTGTAGGGGATTCTTCAGTCATCCCGCTTATGTTAGACTCCATCAGAATGACTTTCACCTAATAAAAACATCATGGACCTCAAATAAATCGCGTATAGGAATTCCATGAAGCTAAGCGAAAAGCAAAAAATTTTGTTTGACGTCGATTTTTATCGACGGAGTTTATTTTTTGCAGTGAAGTGTAATGGAATTTTAGCGATTTATTTGGACTTGTCCGGCTCAGACGGAGTCTTGATTTTTTGTTACATTTGTATCAAGACAAAAGTAACTAGTATAGATTTATACTCGAATTGTCTAACATACAGCATATCAAAATTTTAAAGTAAAATTATTTCAATCAAACACTTTTTCAAAACAAACACTATTCTCTACATATTCATATTGACCGTAATTGGGAATTATAGAATATCCGCATTTTTTATACAGCGCAATTGCTTCCGGCTGTTTTCTGCCGGTTTCTAAAATACATTTTGAAAATGATAACTCTTTCGTCCACGCTTCCAGCTCATTTAACATTCTAACTGCAATTCCTTTTTCTCGTTTTTCCGGCACGACAAACATACGCTTTACTTCCATTGTGTTTTCATTGTACTGTTTAATTGCACTGCAGCCAACCGGCTTTTCGTCTTCGTAAGTAACAACCGCATATTTGATTTTATCAATTTTGTTGTACTGCGCGTAAAAAGAATGCTCTGATCCGTCTCTTATTGCAAGCTCCTTATCCAGGTGCTTCACAAGTTCTATAAAATCTGAGTTCTCTGAATTTGTTCTAATTATGGTTATCATTTTTAAGAATTTTAGTTAGCAAAGTTGAAATTTTTATGTGTAATTATAACAATATTTTATTTAAGAGATTTTATTATAAGCCTCACCCTTTTACCGAACCTTCTGTTAATCCTTGAATAATAAACCTCTGGAATAAAGCAATGAGAATTATAACCGGAAGTGTGGCAATAACTGCCGCTGCCATAATGTAGCCCCAGGGAATTTGTCCGTATAAGCCTTCAAACAATGCAATACCGACGGGAATTGTGCGTGCGTGGTAATCAATTGTAAACATTAAAGCAAAGAGGAACTCGTTAAATCCATAGATAAAAACCAGTACAAAAGTCGTAAAAGATGCAGGAAGTGAAACAGGCAGAATAACTTTCATTAAAATTTGAATTCTGGAAGCTCCATCAACTACAGCGGCTTCATCAAGTTCTCTTGGAATTTTTGAAAAGTGGCTTATCATAATCCACAGCGCAAGCGGCAAGCCAAGTGTAATATATGGAAAGACAAGCGCGGCATAAGTGTTTATCCATCCGAGAGAAGTTAAAAGTTTAAACAAGTAACCGACAATACTTATTTGAGGAAACATTGAGATTCCAAGCAAAGCCATAGGAATAAAAATCTTTCCGAAAAAATTCATCCTAGTAATTGCATACGCGGAAAGCCCGGCAAAAAATGTTGCGAGCAAAGCAGCAAGCGAAGAAACAATTAAACTGTTTTTCAAGTATGTTAATATGTGAACGGATTTATTGGTTATTACCTGAATAAAGTTGTTTAGCGTAAAATCGAAATGCACTTTAGCGGAAAGAAAATCCGGGTGTTTGCTTAACGAAACAATAATCATCCAGGCAAAAGGCGCAAGGCAAAAGAAAAATAGAAACACAGCGCCGGAAGCAATTAAAATTTGTTTTAATTTCTTTTCACTCATTTTAACGCCTCCGAGAACTTACCGAATTTGAGGTATAAAACTGCAAGCAGTGAAGCTGCTAAAAATACAATCACGGAAATTGCGGAACCATACCCGAAATCGCCGGATAGGTAATATTTAAAGGCATAAATGGAAATCGAAGTCGTGCTTCCGCCCGGTCCGCCGCCGGTTAAAATATAAATCAAATCAAAAATTCTAATCGCATCTATTGTTCTAAACAAAAGTGCAACAACAATAACTTCTCTCATTAAAGGAATCGTAATTTTAAAGAACCGCTGCACAAAGCTAGATCCGTCAATCATCGCTTGTTCGTAAAGTTCACCGGGAATTGTCGAGAGTCCGGCGAGTAAAATTATCGCTATAAAAGGCGTGGTTTTCCAGACATCACTTATAACAATAGAAATGAAAGCTCCAGCGGGAGAACCGAGCCAATTTAGCGGATGGTTTGTAAAGCCGAGTTGAATTGCCAGGTAGTTTAGTAAGCCAAAATTGAAGTTGTAAATCAGTTGCCAAACTCGCGCTGAAATTGCAATCGGGATTGCCCACGGAACTAAAATTGCAACGCGTAAAAATCCTCGCCCTGGAAATACTTCGTTTAATATAAGAGCAAACATCATCCCGAGAATAAACTCAAAAGAAACGGAAACAAGAACAAATAAAAATGTGAACTCAACAGATTGAAGAAAATGAACATCGCCGAAAAGCCTTGTATAGTTTTCCAGGCCGGAAAAACTAAACGGCAGGAAAGAAACATCTTTATAAAAGCTTGTAATAATCGTACCTAGCACGGGAACGAATACGAACAGAAGCGCAACAATAATTAGAGGCGCATTAAATCCGTACGCTTTTATTGTTTCGGATATTTTTTTACTTCTTACTTCCATAAATTTTTATCAGTTTGCTTGTTTCTGTCTGCATCTTTTCAAGTGCGTTTTCCGGTTTTATTTTTCCGGCAAGACAATCGTTTACATATCTTTGAATTATGTCGGAAAGCTGGCTGTAGTATGGTAGCGTTGGTCTTGCAACTGTATGTTTAAAAACATCATACAAAATTTTTAATTGCGGAATTTTAGCGAGCAAATCTTTATCAAAATAAACATCCTGCCGCGCGGGATTCCATCCGACATTTAGTACGAGCTGTTTCTGAATTTTATATGAAGTAATAAACTTTATAAACTGCCATGCTTTCTTTTTTTGATCCGAGTATTTTGAAATTCCAATGTGCCATCCGCCCAGAGTTGAAACCGAATTGCAAGAATCGAAGTGGGGAAGAATCGTCATACCGGTTTTCCCTTTTACATAAGAATTTTTACTTTGATGAAGGTTCCACGCGTAAGTCCAATTGCGTTCAAACAACACGTTACCTTTTTGAAAGCCTCTTCGGACTTGTTCTTCTTTCATTTCCGTATAAGTACTCGGAGGAGAAATTTTATACTTCTGAATTAAATCGCGCATAAAATTTAATGCTTTAATATTTTCCGGTGTGTTAAGAACAAGCGAATCATTTTTAATTATTGCGCCGCAGTTTGAGGAGATGAATTCAAGAAACGAACAGACCATTCCTTCGTACTGAGCTCCTTCCCAGTCAAATCCATAAAAATTTTGATTTGTTTTTTGTTCTTCTTTTTGAATTTTCTGTGACATTTTCAGCAATTCGTTCCAAGTTTCCGGCGGCTGATTAAATCCGTATTTATGAAGTAAATCTTTTCTATAATAAAGAAGAGCTACATCCATAAAAACCGGAAGAGCATAAAGTTTTCTTTTGTACTCATCAACAGAATTTATAATTGAAGGGAAAAAGTTATTTGTATCAAAAGAATCTGCCTGCGCAAATTTATCCAGCGGGTAAAGCCATTTTGACGCAGCAAATTGATTTATCCAGACCACGTCCATCAAAAACAAATCAGGATCTTTTTGTTTAGCTTCTAAAGAAATTACCAAAGCCTGCCGACGCTGATCGGTGTAAGTCGGCTGTCTTACAAGCTGAAGATTATCGCCGGTTTCTTTATTAAACTCGTTAACTAGCTGCTGCCAAAAATCAACTTCCTGCGGCGATCCTCCGATCCAAATGGTAAATTGTTTTTCATCATTTGCGCATCGAAGTGTGGAGAACACAATTAGTAGAGTAAACAGCCATGTTATTATTTTTTTTAACATTTATGAAATGCAAATTAAAATTTAAGTGCGAGTATATTTTGAAGATATAATTTGAAAAGTAAAATGCAAACCGGGGCAATTTACAACACAAAGACTTTATTCACACTATTAGAAAAAGTTGATAGCCAAAGAATTATGAGAGGATATTAAAATAAATATCATTTCAACGACCGAAGAGAAGAGAAATCTTTTTTAAAGACTTCTCCCTCCCAAATTGCCTTCGGCAGAATGTGTTTTGGTCGAAGTGACAAAATTATTTCCTTACAAATCAGAACGGTTGGTTAATAGAATCCTGAAGAATTCAATTGAAAATATTTTATTAGTTTTAATTTTTCGCAATTCCTATAACACCGCAGCCTACTCGCGGACCGGCATTACCGGAAGGCTGAGATATTAAATCATCAGTTCCGCCGTGTACGACTACTCCACGTCCAATAATTCCGTGCGATCCGAAAAATTCCATTTGATCATCAACTAATTCCAGGTGAGCTTTCCCGTCTTTATCAGCAGTAATATTTCCTAAATCTCCAACATGCCTTACTTTTGAATCATGCCCGGAGTGCTTAACATTATCCGGGTTAAAATGTCCACCCGCGGAAGAACCGTCAGAAGCGGAACAATCTCCGTATTCATGTACGTGAAATCCGTGCTTGCCGGGAGTTAATCCTTCAATATCCGCAATTACTTTCATGCCGTCTTTAACTTTTATAAATGTAATAACTCCGTGTGCAGTGTTTCCCTTAGTCGGATAAATCACCGCTACGGCTTTTTCAACTTTTGGTGTTATATCATGTTTCATCACTTTTTCCTGCGCTTTAATAGAAACGGCGCACATAAATAAAAGCAATAAAATAGATAATAAATTTATGCTGTGTTTTAACATATTTTGCCTCCCGTGTTAAAAATTAAAATAAAATTACAAATCATGATAAGAATTGGTTGAGCCTAAAATTAGTCTTTATCTAAGTTATCAAATCGCGGATAAAATTCAATTTAAACTTAAATTAAATAGAGAAGTGCCTAAAAGAAAAATGAACTGCCAAACATCAAATCGAGGGAGTTTTAAGAGTTAGAATCTTTCAGAAACCGATCTAACAATTTTGAAGTTGGCAGTTCAAAAAGTTATTAATAAACTTTGGTATTTAAAGGAAGTAAGTTTTTTAGTCCGAGTAAAATGCCAATACCGGCAATTGTTAATCCGCTTAATAAAAAATTTACCGGCAGTACCATATACTGAGTAAAACTGCAACAGAAGAGCCAGAATCCGAAAAATCCTATCGCCATACC
This sequence comes from uncultured Ignavibacteriales bacterium, assembly GCA_963739985.1. GTDB lineage: Bacteria > Bacteroidota > Ignavibacteria > Ignavibacteriales > Ignavibacteriaceae > CAVUCE01. The sequence continues at coordinate 246,337 of CAVUCE010000005.1, read as the reverse complement.
TTGCCAGGTATCTTTACTTGCCCAAAATCCGAATACCATAGCAACTAAACTAGTAATTAATAAATCTTTATCCGTTTCAAATCTTGGCATAAAAGTTATAATAGAGATCCATAATCCATCGAGAAAAGTTATCCATCCTTGCCACATAATCGCCTCCTGATCTTAAATACATTAAAACTTATATTGTTATGATTGATCTCAGTGTAATAATGTTCCAACATTTATTAAATTGTTGATATAGAGTACAAATGCGTGCAATTAAATGATCCAGCAGATTCTCGCATTCGCGAGAATGACATGATAAGAGAGTGTCATTCCGGTTTCATCTCAAGATGAAGACCGGAATCTTCTTAGAATTATTTTAACAAACTCTTCTAATTAAAATTGGAATACGAGCGAATAAAAGAATGCAGCGAAGAATTTAAAAGGAAATCTTAAATTTTTTGTCTCTAATTAATTCCATAAATAAAAAATACTTGTTAATTTTTCGGAAGATTTTTATTTCCCATTTAATTATTGTTACACATCATGAAAAACGAACTACCTAAAAAAGAAATAATGTATAAAGCTCTCGTAGAAAAAGATTCTTCATTTGAAGGAATTTTCTATGCGGCGATCAAAACAACCGGAATATTTTGTAAACCGACTTGCCGTGCAAGGAAACCGCATATTAAAAACGTTGAGTTTTTTGCTTCTACAGACGAAGCGATTAATAATGGTTATAGACCGTGCAAAATTTGTAAGCCGACAGATGCAAACGGAAAAATTCCATCGTGGATAAAAGAAATTTTACAGGAAGTTGAAAACAACAATTCTATTAGACGGACAGATGAATATTTAATGCAGCACGGGGTTGACCCAAACAGGGTTAGACGATGGTTTAAGAAAAATTATAATTTAACATTCCATTCTTATGTAAGGAAAATTAGGCTGGGAGAAGCAATTAATAAAATCGGCAAAGGAGAAAAAATGATTACAACTGCTTACGATCACGGTTATGAATCTTTAAGCGGATTTATTGACGGCTTCAAAAAGTTAACAGGTTCTTCTCCAGGCAAAAGTAAAGAGCTTAAAACTTTATCATTTGATAAAATTCAAACTCCGCTTGGAAATATGATTGCCGCAGCGATTGATGATGAATTAGTTTTGTTAGAGTTTGAAGATAGACGAATGTTAAAAACCCAGTTGAAAAGAATTACTTATGCAAATAAAGCAATCCCAATTATGAAATCGCATCCTTTATTTAAAGAAGTAGAAATACAAATCAACAATTACTTTGAAGGTAAATTAAAATTATTTGATTTACCCATAAAAACAACAGGAACAAAATTTCAAAAAGAAGTTTGGGATGAGTTGATAAAAATTCCTTACGGTGAAACAATCTGTTATGAAGAACTGGCGAAAAGGATTGAAAATCCTGCCGCTGTTCGCGCAGTAGCTTCTGCAAATGGATATAACAGTATAGCCATCGTAATTCCTTGCCATAGAGTCATTGGCAAAGACGGAGCATTAAGAGGTTACGGGGGGAAAGTCTGGAGAAAAAAACGCCTGCTCGAACTGGAAAACGGCGAAAGAGTTTTTGATTTATAAAAGTATACTTTCATGAATCAGTACGGCCGGCGGTAGTCAAGTATGCTTAGCATGCTGTCACAGAATCACCATTTCGACCAAAGGGAAAAGTCTTTTAATCCAACAGAATTTCTCTTCCCTTTGGTCATCGAAATGACATTTATTAATTTTTCACGATCCGGCAATTACGGATAAATTATTTTTTTGATGTATTTACTTTTCACCTGCTCTAATGGGAAGCATAATCCAATTGTGTCCGTCTTTTGCAATTAGCGCTTCAGCTTCTTCAGGACCCCATGAGCCGGCTGCATAATTCGGAAAATCGATTGGCTTAGAGCCCTCCCAGCTTTCTAAAATCGGCATTAGAACATTCCAAGCTGTATCAACCTGATCCGCACGCATAAATAAAGTTGCATCACCAAGCATTACATCCAGCAAAAGAGTTTCATAAGCTTCAGGTGGATCGTTTTTGTAAGCATCACTATAATTGAACGTCATATCAACAGGATTTAACTGCATTTTTAAACCCGGACGTTTTGCCTGAAATCTTAATCTAATTCCACTTTGAGGCTGTATACTTATGATCAATCTATTTGGCTGCCAGCTTTCAAGAGATTCTGTGGGAAAAGAACGATGAGGCACAGGTTTAAATTGAATAGTAATAACAGAAATTTTTTCAGGTAGATGCTTCCCGGTTCTCACATAAAAAGGAACCTTTTGCCAGCGCCAATTATCAACAAAAAATTTAACCGCCGCAAATGTTTCAATATAAGATTCCGGATCAACTCCGCTTTCTTGACGATAACCAACAACCTGTTTTCCTTGCATCCATCCCTGAGCATACTGTCCTCTAACAGCATTACTAGCTACTTCACTTTTTGAAAATTTTCTGATTGCTCTTAATACATCAACTTTTTTATTACGAACTTCATCGGCGTCAAAAGATACGGGAGGCTCCATCGCAATCAAACACAATAATTGAAGAATATGATTTTGTATCATATCGCGCATAGCTCCTGCATGATCATAGTAACTGCCGCGATGTTCAACTCCCACATCTTCGGCAACTGTAATTTGAACATGATCGATATAATTTCTATTCCATAAAGGTTCAAAAAGAGCGTTTGCAAATCTGAAAGCTAAAATATTTTGAACCGTTTCTTTTCCAAGGTAATGATCGATTCTGTAAATCTGGTGCTCATCGAATATCTTACCCAATATCTTATTTAATTCTTTAGCGCTTTCAAGATCGTGCCCAAATGGTTTTTCTACAACTACTCGTGAAAGTTTACTATCGCTGGCGAGTTTTGCCTTTCCTATTTGTTCCGAGATACTCTCAATAAATCTGGGCGGAATTGCCATATAGAAAATTCTGTTTGATTTGCCTTTCCATTCTTTTTCGTAAGATGATATTTTTTCACCCAACTTTAAATATGCTTTTGCATCCGTAAAATCAGCTTTGTCATAAGTAATACAGTCGGCAAATTTTTCCCAATCTTCTTTTTTAGCTTTACCGCTTCTTGAAAACTGATCAATTCCGTCTTTCAGCCTTGCCCGGAATTTTGCATCCGACATGTCTTTAATATCTACACCTATAATTGCAAAATTATCCGGCATCCAATTATCTAAAAATAGATTATAGAATGCGGGAATTAATTTTCTCCAAGTCAAATCTCCCCCGGCTCCAAAAATCACAATTACTGTTGATTCAGGTTTTCTTGCCGATTCCATCATATTGCCTCATTAATCCCATTGTGAATGAAAAGTTCCTTCTTCGTCAATTCTTTGATAAGTATGCGCGCCAAAGAAATCACGCTGTGCTTGTAATAAATTAGCCGGCATCCTGCCATTTCTGTAACCGTCGTAATAAGACAAAGCGGACATTAATCCCGGAGCTGCGATTCCAATTGAAGCTGCATGTTTTACAACTTCCCTTAAATCATTTTGACGATTTATTAATTCATTTGAGAACTTTGGATCAAGCATCAAGTTTGGCAGCTCAGGTACTTTATCAAATGCTTCATAAATGTCCTCAAGCAAAGCGGCTCTAATTATACACCCGCCGCGCCAGATTTTAGCAACACTCTTTAATTCAATATTGTAATTATATTCATCTGATGCTTTTTTAAGCATTGCCATTCCCTGTGAGTATGTTGCAAGTACCGCAAAGTAAAGAGCGCTTTTTAGTTTTGCTACAAAGTCTTGATTATTTCCTTCAAATTTAGCTACCGGCCCGGTTAAGATTTTTGAAGCTTTTTCTCTTTCTTTTTTATAAGCGGAAAGATCACGAATAGCAACAGCCGTGTCTATAATAGAAAGCGGAACTTGTAAATCCATTGCATCTTGCGAAGTCCATTTACCTGTTCCTTTTTGCTTTGCAGCATCAAGAATCATATCAATCAACATATTATCGGATTTATCATCTTTTTTCTTAAAGATTTGATACGTAATATCCATCAAGAATGATTGTAATTCGCTTTCATTCCATTCTTTATAAATATCATAAAGCTCCTCATTACCAATTCTCAAACCGTTTTTCATCAGATCATAAGTTTCGGAAATTAACTGCATTAATCCGTACTCAATTCCATTGTGCACCATTTTTACATAGTGTCCTGCAGAGCCCGGACCAAGATAGGTTACACAAGGTTCATCATTAACTTTAGCTGCAGCTGCTTCAAAAATTGGTTGAACAACTTTGTAAGCTTCTTTAGGACCGCCGGGCATCATACTTGGTCCCCTGCGAGCGCCTTCTTCACCGCCTGAAATTCCTGTCCCGAGAAAATGAATTCCTTTTTCTTCAAGATATTTTGCGTGTCTATTTGTATCTGTGTAGTGCGAGTTTCCTCCGTCTATAATCAGATCGCCTTTATCCAAAACGGGAACTAACTCATCAATTACTGAATCTACAGCTTTACCTGCGGGGACAAGCATCATCACGGCTCTCGGTTTTTTCAATCCATTAATAAATTCTTCTAAAGTTTTTGCACCGTGTACCTTTTTTCCCTTGCCTTCATTTTCTAACGCAGATACTTTTTCCGTATCCGTATCAAAACCAATAACTCCAAATCCTTTATCAGCCATGTTTAGAACAAAGTTTCTGCCCATTACTCCAAGGCCAATCATACCTATATCAAATTTATTTTCTTCCATTTTTTTCTCCATTTCATTTAACAAAAGGATAAAATTATAAAACATTCCATTCGCGTCCGTCTTTTCTTAATAATTCTGTTGCAGAATACGGACCCCATGAACCCGAACTATAATTAGGAAATTTTATCCATGGAACTTTTTCCCATTTTTTAACAATCGGATCAATTACAGACCAGGCTTTATAAATCCAATCAGCACGCGGGAATAATGTCTGGTCTCCTTTCATAGCATCGAACAAAAGCCATTGATATGCACTTGGCGGTTCTTTAATTCCGAATGCAGTATCGTACTGGAACTTTAGATTCACCGGTTTTAAACTTAGTTCTGCGCCGGGCTGCTTTGCCATGAAAGTATAAATAATGCCTTCATTAGGTTGTAGACGAAAAGTAAGTATGTTTTGTTTCAAACCTTCATCTTTATTTACCGGAAACATTAAATGCGGAGTTGGTTTGAATGTAATTGTTACTTCTGTAATCTTTTTCGGCATTCGTTTTCCCGTACGCAGGTAAAATGGAACTCCAGCCCATCGCCAATTATCAAGAGTAACTTTAAAAGCTGTAAATGTTGGCGTATTTGATTCTTTATCAACATTATTCTCTTCCCTATAACCAGGGACCAAATCATCTTTAACGTGTCCTTCACCATATTGTCCGAGCACAACATCATTTTCAACATCAATTTTGCAGATTGATTTAAGAACCTTTGTCGTTTCGGTTCTTAGAGAATCTGCATCGAATGTAACTGGCGGCTCGATTGCAGCCATGCATAACAATTGAAGCAGGTGATTTTGAACCATATCGCGAAGAATCCCCGTTCTTTCGTAAAAGTTGGCGCGTGTTCCAATACCAAGCTGTTCGGCAACAGTAATTTGAACATTATCAATATATTCTCTATTCCAGATTGGCTCAAAACCCGGATTTGCAAAACGGAAAACCAGCATATTTTGAACTGTTTCTTTCCCGAGATAATGATCAACCCTAAATATCTGATCCTCTGTGAAAACCTTATTTATAGCTTTGTCTAAATCTATTGCCGAGTTTTCATCCCTACCGAACGGTTTTTCAATTATTACTCTTCGCCATCCGTTCCCGGAATTTGATAATTCAGCTTCACCTAAGCGTGTAATTATATTGTTATATGCTTCAGGTGGTGTTGAAAGATGAAACAAAACATTATCGGGAATATTATAATCTTTTTGAAGCGAAATAATTTTGTTTTTCAAATCCGTATACGATGTTGAAGCTTCATCATCAAAGTTACCGGGTACATAATAAATATGTTTAGAAAAGTTTTGCCATGATTCGTCTGAACAATCGTTTTCTTTATCTACAGCATCTCGCATTTTATTTCTAAATTTCGCATCATCCCAGGATCTTCGCGCAAAACCAATTATAGCAAAGTTTTTGGGTAAGAATCCTTTACAGCTTAACGAATATAAAGAAGGAATTAACTCACGATGCGTTAAATCTCCGGTAGCTCCAAATATCACAACAATACAAGGATCGGGCGGAGTACTTTTAGACATTCCGCCGTTTTTTACTTCTACATTTTCATTATTCATTCAAATTCCTTTTAAATCGAATCATATTTAACTAACAGTAATTAGCTAAAGTTTATTTTAATCTTAACTAAATAGGAAGAGAAACCTTTTTTAATATTAAAAGATTTCTCCTTCCATCAACTCATGCGAAATAATAATATTCTATTTAATCATTTGATCTAGTTTCTTTAATCCATCTTCTATGCTACTGCCAAGATGAATTCTTATTACTCGTCTACCTTTATCATTAAGCGATCTAAAATCGCCTAGCGCTTTGGAACGATGAAGAGTTGCAAAGCTGTAATCATCTCCGGGAACAGGTAAATCTTCTTTGGAATCCGCGGTTAATACAATAAACAATCCATTGTTAGCACCGCCTTTGTGAAGCTGTCCGGTTGAATGTAAATATCTCGGTCCATAACCGACCGTTGTAGCAATTTTATAATTATCACGAACTTTATGCCTGATTGTTTGAAGCAATTTATCTCTTTGCGGAGTTTTATGAACGTAAGCCAGAAGTCCAAAATAATCTCCGGCTCCGTTTAATTTAATAAAGGCGTTCAAAAATTCATCGACTGATTTTCGTTTGCTATCAAATAACCAGCCGGCTTTTTCATCAACAAAAACACTTAAACCGTCTTTCGTAACAATCGGCTCACCTTCATTTAGCGATCCGTTTTTCTTCCATTCATCAAGAATAACAGAAGTGTTCTTTTTTGCTTCTTCAACATTCGGTTGATCAAATGGATTTATTCCCATTATTTTTCCAGCAGTTGCAGTTGCAACTTCCCATCTTAAAAACTCAGCACCTAACGAAATTTTATCTTGTAATTCAATTCTAATAACCGGATGATCTTCTTTCTCAAGTGCTTTTAGTTTTTTATCAAATTTTGTTATGTCTTCACCAGCTGTATGAATAAATGCAAAGACTCTATCGTTCCCATAAACTTCCGGCTTGCCTAGTTCTTCGCTCTCTACCGGAACCAAACCGACGTTTTCCTTACCTGTACTTTCAGCAATTAACTGTTCTACCCAATAACCGAAGGCGTAAACAGAATTCGATAAGATAAACGTTACTTTATCTTTTCCGTTTTTGTGTGCGAGTCCCAGTAAAGTTCCTAAGCTAACACCAGGATTTGCATCAGCCGGAATGAATTGACCGCAGCTAATCTGCATTTGATGAGCGCTGTTTAGAATTTTCTTTATATCAATTCCGATTAATGCCATCGGAACTAATCCGAAAAATGAAAGAGCAGAATATCTTCCGCCGAATTCAATCGGGTTTATAAATACTTTCCTGAATTTTTTTGCTTCAGCTTCTTTAACCAATTTTGTATCAGGATCGGTAACAGCGGCAAAATGTTCCCCGGCCGAATCGCCAACTGCTTCTTTAGTTAATTCGTAAAAATATTTGTAGTAGCTTAAAGTTTCGGTTGTAGTACCGGATTTACTTGAAACCATAAATAATGTTTTTTTAACATCAATTTGATCAGCAACGCTTTTTACCGCTTCGGGATCAGTATTATCTAAAACGATAAGTTCAGGAAATCCTTTTGAAGAGTAGAAAGTTTCTCGCGCCACTTCGGGGCACAAACTGCTTCCGCCCATTCCTAATAAAACAACGTGATTATATTTTGCACTCTTAACATCTTTAACAAAATTACTAATATCATCAGCCTGAGAAAGAAAATGCGGTGCACTATCGAGCCAGCCTAATCTAATTCTTATTTCCTTAACTTGATCTTCTTCCGATTTCCATAAATAAGGATCTTTTGCAAACATTCTTCTTGAAAATTGTTTTTGCTCTAACGAAGAAAATGCCTCTTTAACGTCGCCTTTAACGGAGGCAAAATTTAATGATTGGCTTCCGCCTTTTTCAGAAAGAATTTTTTCGCGTTTATCGGCAAGCGATTTTATGAGATTATCGAAAGGAGAAATAAACTTTTGTATTCCCTCGTTTACAAGTTGTGTTGTAATGAAATTTATATCTATACCGAGTGATTTTAAGTCTTCAAAAGTTTTGAATGCTTCTTCAACGTTTTTTTCAATTGTATCTGCTTCCAATTCTCCGTGATCAGCGAACGCATCTATTGTAACATCCGGTAAAGTATTTACCGTATCGGGTCCAATTAAGGTCTCTACATATTGCACATCGCTGTATAGAGGATCTTTTGTGCTAGTTGAAGCCCATAAAGGACGCTGAACTTTTGCGCCTTGTTCAAGAAGACTCACCCATCGTTCGCTGTAAAATATTCTTTTAAAACTTTGATAAGCAATCTTAGCACTCGCTATACCTGCCTTGCCAAGCAACTGTTCCGGTCTAACTTTATCTCCGCTTGTTTTACTTGGAATTATGTGATGGCTTAATATTTCGTCGGTGAGAACATCAATTCTACTTAAAAAGAAACTGGCAACGGAGCGAATATCTTTAATCGATTTTCCCTCTTTTACTCTTCTTTCAAGAGCGCGGACATAAGCTTCCGCAACATCTTCATAACTTCCGATTGAAAATAAAAGAGTAACATTGATATTTATTCCTTCGTAAAGCATTTGTTCGATAGCAACAACGCCTTCTTTGGTTCCGGGAATTTTGATGTAGCAATTCGGCCGGTTTACTTTAGCGTAAAGATGCCTTGCTTCAGTCATTGTTCCTTCAGCATCTCTTGCCAGATAAGGCGAAACTTCGAGACTTACAAATCCGTCAACTCCGTCTGATTCATCAAATACCGGGCGTAAAACATCGCAGGCATCTTGAACATCTTTCACCGTTAGTTCTTCATAAATTTCATGAACAGTTTTATGCTCGTTAACCAATGATTTTATTTGTTTATCATAATCTTCGCTATTTGAGATAGCCTTATTAAAGATTGCCGGATTGCTTGTAATTCCGCGAAGTCCATGTTTTTCAACTCGTTTTTTAATTTCTCCGCTTTTAATTTTTTTACGAGTCAAATTATCCAGCCAATAACTTTGACCATAATCTAATAGTTTGATTAGTGTACTCATTATTTTCTCCTTTAGATATTAATAACCGCGTGTATACGGTTAGATTAAAATTTTGTTTTCTTAAGTCGTAGAATTTTGATAAATCAGACTGTAATATACGAGACTATTTTAGTAAAAACTCGTAATGCTTATTGTTACAAATGCCCGTTTACTTTATTATTACAAATTTAATATCATATATTCAAAGAAATGTAACATATATCAACAAATTAAATATTTCGAGTGATGTTAAATAATTATTAAAGGATAAACGTTACTAACAGCATTGATAAAGAAATTCCCACTTAGTCTCCCTTTCTTTAGGTATTGTGTGAAAATCAAATAAAAACAGGAATCCTTTAACCGAGCATTATTCAGTATTCGTAGCGGAAGTGAAAGAAAGATTTGATGAAGAATTTGTCGATAGAAAACATGATGAGCTTATTGAAAGATTATTAATATTCGGTAAAATAATAATTACCGGTGAAATAAAAAGTCATTGTGTTGCACGGACGATTGAAAATCTATTAAACGATTTATTTATGGGAGAGAAAAAAGTTGCAGATGCCGAAATGCATACTGCAAAATCAAATAACACCGATTAACAAATGGCCGGGAATAAAAAATAAACTTGCTTGTTTTATTTTTTAAAGAGAATTTTATAAACAAAGTTCATTTAATTAAAAATGTGGATCGGGGGAACTCAAGATGAAACAAAAGCTATTCGCGGAATTTAAAACATTGTTATTGTGTTTTACTTTAATTGTATTCGCTGCTGTTACGGTAAAAGCACAGATAAACAAATCTTTGGCTGTTAAAGTTGATACTTTATTCTTTGAAAATTTTTCGAGCAACAAATTAAACAGTTCAATTTGGAATATTGTAATTACCGGGCACGTTTTTAATAATGAGCAGCAGGCTTACACAGATTCATCATCCAATATTCGCATAGTTCACGGCAAAGAAGCGGAAGGCGCAGAGAATGGAGCGCTTCTTATTCAGCCGCATTATCGTCCCGGATATAAAACTCCACAAGGTAAAAAATTTGATTTTACTTCAGGGAGAATAAATTCTCGAGGTAAATACGAATTTACTCATGGAACAATTTCAGCAAGAATAAAGCTTCCTTCGGGCAGTGGCTTTTGGCCTGCTTTCTGGGTTCTTGGAACCGGTAACTGGCCTGAAACCGGTGAAATTGATATAATGGAAAATGTTGGAGAACCGGACTGGATAAGTTCCGCATTGCATGGTCCTGGCTATTTCGGCGAAACTCCTTTGGTGAATAAAGTTTATTTCAACTCTAAAAATGATATTACTCATTGGCATATTTATACTGTTGATTGGACGAAAGAATATATGATTTTTAAAGTAGACGGGAAATTATTCTACCGGGTTACACGAGAAATGGTTGAGCATTACGGAAAGTGGGCGTTTGATAATCCGAAATTTTTAATTCTTAATCTTGCTCTGGGCGGTGCATACCCGGAAAAAACAAGCGGAATAAATTCTCCGTATTTCGGTTTACCTGAATCAACAGTGAAAATGATAAAAAATGATCAAGCTAAAATGCTGGTTGATTGGGTGATGGTAACTAAAAATTGATATAGATTATCGAGATGCTCTATCAATATTTATATCCCAAATTTCACTTCCCATGAAAGAACTGTGAAAATATAATTAAATGTATTATATTATTTACAGGCTTATATGCGAAGCATACAACCTTCTTTAAATTATAACTTTTATAAATCTTGCTGAATTGGAAAGATATTATTCAGTAATGTCAATTGTTCAAATTATGCAACATTAGAATTTAAATTGTGCACAAATCATACTTAATAACTTTCTTTTTTTCTTTTCTAATAATATCAACTTTCACTTATTCGCAAAATTTAAATTTTCAACATTTTACGAAAAAAGAAGGTCTTTCTAGTGAATCTGTAAGAGCAATACTTCAGGATAATTATGGATTTTTGTGGATTGCCACTGATGTCGGTTTAAATAGATTTGACGGGTATAACTTCAAAATTTATGGTAAAGAATCTCCTTCAAATTGCGGTTTGAAATCCAATAAGATAACAGCATTAATGGAAGATTCATCTAACCATTTGTGGGTTGGCACCGATAATGGCGGAGTTTATAGATATATACGAAAAAATGACTACTTCGAAAGTCTGGGACAAATCATTGATTCACATAATCATTTAACCGATCAAAGTATTAATTTATTCTATCAAGATTCGACCGGAATTTGGATTTGTACGGATTACGGTTTGTATAGGATCAATTACGAAAAGAAAAAAGTTACTCGCTTTTTAAATCCTAAACCTGATCAGAATATGTTTTCCTCAATATGTCCTGCTGAAAACGGGAACTATTGGATAGGTATAAAAAACGGCGGGCTATATAAATTTGATCCTAAAACAAATCGCTTTACTCCAATTTATAAAAACATTAGTGTAACCAAAATTTTATTAGATTCACCTAATTCCATCTGGATTGGTACAGAAGCAAAGGGTCTCTTTTATTATAACATTAAGAAAAATTCATTTAAATCATATACCCATAATTTGCAAAATAGTTATTCGATAAGCGGCAATCATATTATGGATATATTTAAAGATCGCACAAATAAACTCTGGATAGCAACCTATAATGGATTAAATAAATTTAATTTTAAAACACAAAAATTTATCAGTTATAAACATAAATTCGGACAAACTTCCAGTATTTCCAATAATATCGTAAACACTATTTATGAGGATCGGGAAGGCTCTTTATGGCTAGGATGCCTTGGCGGACTGGATAAAACTAATTTGTCCCGAAATCAGTTTAAAAATTATCTTAATCATAAAGCGATCGGTTCTAAAATTGTAGTCGGCTGTTTTCTTGAAGATTCTAAGGGAAATCTTTGGGTTGGTACGCTTGGAAACGGTATCTATATTTATGATAAAAACATGAAATTACTCCGGCATCTTTTGTACAATCCCCAAAATTCGAATGGTATAAACAGTAATATGATTATACATTTATATCAAGATAGCGAGAGAATAATATGGATTTCAACCAATAATAATGGTCTCGACAGATATGATCCTTACACTAAAAAGTTTTCAATATTCAAACAAATTAGTTTACATGTTTCGGGATCTTTCAATTTTATTACCGATGTATACGAAGATAAAAATAAAAACTTATGGATTGGTACATACTATCGCGGAATGCTTAAATTTAACAAGAAAACAAAAACCATTACTCACTATCAACATAATCCTTCCAAACCTCATAGCTTAATTAATAATTACATAAACGGATTTTTAAAAGATGAATCGGGTAATTTTTGGGTTGCAACTCGGAAGGGATTAGATAAGTTTAGTCCCGAAACCGGAAAATTCACAGAGTTTACCCAATCTTCCAAATCCGGTCCCGGACTTGATGGAAAAGAAATTCTTACCATGTACGTGGATAGTAAACATAATTTTTGGGTCGGCACTTACGGATCAGGTCTTTATAAAGTAAACCGTAAAACAGGAAACTGTATTGTCTATACAAAAAAAGATGGATTATCGAGTAATGAGATTTACGGGATTCTTGAAGACGGTACAGGTAATTTATGGCTTAGCACTAATTACGGAATTACAAAATTTAATCCGTATACAAAAAAGACAGCTCGTTATAGCACTGTTGATGGCTTACCGGCAAACGAATTTGCCCAGGCAGCACATTTTATCAACAGTAAAGGCGAATTTTTTTTCGGCGGCGTCAATGGATTTACTATGTTCAACCCAAATGATTTTCACAAGAATAATGTAATTCCTAAAGTAGCAATTACCGGCCTTAGAATATTTAATAAAAATATAAGTTTAAGTGATACTGCAGTAGTAAAATATTTTTGGTCAGCCAATCCCGAAATTCAACTTAATTATGACCAAAATATTTTTTCTTTCATCTTTACTTCGCTTAGCTTTGCGAATCCGGCGAAAAATAAATTTGCTTACAGAATGGAAGGATACAATTCAAAATGGATTTATACAAATTCAGATAATAGGATTGCAACTTTTACAAATCTTCATCCGGGTAAATATACATTTCATATTATAGGCTCTAATAATGATGGAATATGGAATAGAAAAGGAATAAAGATAAGTGTAATAATTATGCCACCGTGGTGGGAAACATGGTGGGCTTACACTTTATATTTAATTTTATTTGTAGGAATAATCTTCTCCGTAATAAAATACCAGGTTTACCGTGCAAGAAGAATTGAAAAAGCTAAATCTGAAGAACGTGAAGCTATACGTAGGGAAATGGCTGCTGATTTTCATGACGGTTCGGGCGATAAACTTGCGCAGCTTATTATGTTAAGCAAATTTTTACAAAGCAGTATCAAATCCCAATCAAAGGAAATAACAAACTCAGTCAACTGGATTGTGGATGCCTCGGAAAGATTAAAAAATGAAACTGAAGATTTTTTATGGACGCTGGATGCAGAAGTAAATACACTTTACGATTTATGTATCAAACTAAAAAATCATGGATTTAAACTTTTCAGCCAAAATCAAAAACAAGTGAATTTTAATGTCAAAGGAATTACCGATTTATTCAAAGAGATTAAATTGAATATGGATTGGAAAAGAAATATCCTATTCATTTTCAAAGAAGCTATGAGTAATAGTTTCAAATATAGCTTATGCAGCAATATTTCCTTTGAGTTTGAATTAAAAGACTCTGCTATAATAATTAAATATTTCGATGACGGAAATGGATTTGATGAAGAAACTTTAACGCGTAAGAGCGGATTAAAAAACATGAGAAATAGAGCTTCAAAATTGGGAGGCAACATATCAATTTTTTCTAAAAAAGGAAATGGGGTAAAAATCATTTTTACAGGTTCCCTACCTAAATAGGGAGTTGTTTTAATAGTAATTAAATCGATATAATTGAATTAAAAAGAATTTTTAATGGACAAAGCCAAACCCCAAAATATTTATGTGTCTATTGTAGAAGATAAAGACCGTTTCCGCGATATTTTTAAGTTAATTATCGATGGTGCCGAAGACATGAGATGCATCAGTGTTTTTAATGATTGTGAATCGGCAATTAAAGATTTACCCGAAGATAATCCTGATATTATCCTAATGGATATTGAACTTGGCGAAGATAAAATGAGTGGGATTGAAGCTGTTGAAATACTTAAAGATTTACTACCGAATACAGAAATTATAATGCTTACAGTGCATAGAGATTCTGATGAATACATTTTTCAATCTTTAAGTGCGGGCGCAAGCGGTTATTTAACAAAGGACATTTCCCCCGATGAACTTCTCACAGGAATAAGACAGGCTTATAACGGCGGCGCACCAATGAATCCCGAAATTGCAAGAAAAGTTATAAATACATTTCAGAAACCAAAAGACCAAACTATTCTGCTTACAACGCAGGAAAAAAGAATTATTACGCTTGCGGCGGAAGATAACTTTGATAAAGAAATTGCGGAAATATTAAATATTTCGGTTGAAACAGTCAGATTCCATTTCAAGAATATTTACGATAAACTGCACGTTCATTCAAAGCACGGCGCAGTATCTAAAGCCCTAAAACATAATTTGCTCTAAATCATATTGCTACTCTTACCTACCTAAAAAGGGGGCGCAAATTTAATAAGTAATAGATATTATAAAATTGTTCCCTTAAACAAGGTTGTTTTGATAAAAAAATATTTTGATTACAACCAAAATTCAAATCATGATAATTCAATTTTGGGCTTTTTATAACGAACTAATAAAAGAAGTTCCAAATAGTTGTAGCTGAGTTTATTTATGTTAAGGACAAAAAATATTGCATTGTGTATCCTAAGCGGACTTCTCATCGGACTTTCGTTAAACAGAATCGGAAACATTCCGCTTGCTCCTTTAGCCTGGTTTTGTCTTGTCCCATTGTTTTTTGCTTTACGCGAGGATCAAAACAAATATTCGTTTTTTCTTAAAATACTGCTGTTTACTGCAGCATATGTTGTTTCGGCATTTATCACTTTTTTACTCAAAAGTGTTTGGGGCGGAATATTGTTATTATTTCTCGGAACAACAGTTTTGTCCATTCCATACTGGATAATTTATTTCGTTAGGAAAAAAATTGGGTATAATAATTCGCTTTGGATTTTAGCTTTTATCTGGCCCGCATACGAATGGTTTACAATTGATAAATTGCTGCACATTCCATTGCTTGCTATTCCAAACAGCCAGGGCGCTTTGCCGTGGTTAATTCAATATATAGATATTACAGGCTACACCAGCATTACATTTTGGATATTCGCATTAAATGTTGTTCTCTATTTAACAATTGAAAAATTTTTAAGTCTTAAAACATCTAATTCTCCTAAAAAGAAGGAAAGTCTTAATAAGTTCTTTGTAAAAAGATTTAGCTGGATAATTTTACTTTTCTTCGGAATCCCTATTATTTATAATGCTTATGCTCATCAAAATGTTTCTAAGCAGCTTTATCAAACAATACGGGTTACTTGTGTTCAACCAAATTATATTTTTAACAGCAACCCAACTGACTCGGATTATGTGCGAATTGTTAAACGGGCAGTTGCCCTTACGGATTCAGCTCTTAAGAAAGATTCAACCGATTTAATAGTATGGCCGGAAAGCGGGGTGCCGCTATTTTTTAAGGAAAATAAAAATGTACACGATTATATATTTACAAAGGTTTTAAAGTGGCAAAAACCTTTATTAACCGGAACATTTGACAAACAAGTCATCCACGATACAAGCAAAATTCCGCCGTTAGAAAAGTATCTGCATAGAAATTATTATTTATACAACTCGGCAGTAATGGTTACGCCGCAATTAGCCTGGGCGGCATTATTTGAAAAAAAGGACATTAGTTCTCTTAAGTTATACCGAAAACAAAACCTGATGCCATTCACCGAGCATGTTCCGTTTTCAAGAACTTTTCCGGTTCTTGCCCAATATGGAATTGACCTGGGCGGATACGAAGATTTAACACCGGGTAAAGGACCGGTTTCACTAAATTTTGCTTATGGTAAGGGTTCGGTAGCTAGTGTAAGTCCTATAATCTGCTGGGATTTACTTTATTCGGTTTCAAATATATTTTCTAAATCTAATTGTGATTTTATTGCAGCGCTTATAAATATGAGCGATTTTGGAGATAAAATTAATGCCACAGCACTGGAGATGGTAAATTTTGCTGCTTTAAGAAGTATTGAAACAAGAAGATCTGTTGTTGAAACTTCAACATCAGGTTATACATTTTTCAGTTCACCGTTTGGCGAAATTTCCGGAAGACTACCCTGGTTTAAAAGAGGAGTAACTACAGGAGATATTTATTTATCTTCAATAACCACATTCAATGTAAAACATCCGAATTTATTTCCGGAAATTACTTTGATTATTGCAATAATATTATTCCTAATCCTGAATAAAAAATCTTCCAGTCCTAAAATTAGATTAAAAACTTAAATAAACTTATAAAATATTTTATCGGAGAAATAATTATGAAAAAAATTTTAGTAGTAGTGTTTTTATCGCTGTTAATTTACAGTCAAAATACTTTTGCTTCGTGTTTAAGTATAGGAAGAAGTTATACCAAAATTGTAAACGGTAATAGTTTAAATATGCATGGATTAAAGAAACCTGCTTATATGAATAATCTTTCATTGCTTAATTTGAAGCAGGAAAACACGAAGGTTGAAGGTATCGGTTTTAAAAGTGCATTTAAAATTGGCGGAACTGCGGTGACACAAATTGGCGGCACAGCAGTAGATAGCATCGGCAATATATACATAGCCGGCGGTTTTACCGGTACAATAAATATTGGCGGCAAAACTTTTACAAGTTCAAACGGATACGATATTTATGTAGCAAAATTTGATTCTTCAAATAATTTTATCTGGGGTAGAGTTGCAAACGGCGCAGTCAATATCCCGGATTCTTTATCAATAGATGGAGCAACTTGTATTGCATTAGATAATGACGGGAATGTTTACATCGGTGGTTCATTTGTAAAAACACTTAATTTTAAGGATGGAAACGGAAATGTAGTTCAAAACTTAAGTGATGGGAGAAATGATAATAATTTAAACTTTGAAATGTTTGTTGCTAAATATACTACCGATGGTAAATTTCTTTGGGCAGAAGGCGGAAACAGCATCAGCGTTGGAGATCCCAATGATCTTGCAGCGGGATTAAATACTGTATCGGATATTGTATTTGATTTTGACGGTTATCCATACATTGCGGGCACTTATTCCGGGAAAAATTTTCTTGGTGATAGTGTAAGCGAAGTAGGCGGGAGCGACTGTTTTCTTGCATCATTATATAAAGACGGTTCCGGCGCTTATTGGGAATCGGTAACCGGAACGCCTGATAATGATTATGGAATGTCGATTACCACGGATACATTGGGATACTTAAATTTACTCGGGGTTATCGGTAAAGGAATAATGCAGCTGCCGGATACTAGTTATACATGGAATAATAATACCGGTTTAAATGATACGTTTATAAGCAGCTATGATATAAACGGGAAATGGTATTATTCTAGCTTCGTGGGCGCCGGAGATTTTATAATAGGTAACAGCATGGCTACGGGAGAAAACGGCGATACCTTCCTTACCGGGTATTTTTCAGGAACATCTTCATTTGCTGGTTCAACCATCACATTAAACTCTGATAGTACTGGACGAGATGGATATATGGTCCGATATGACTTGAATGGAAACGCCATTTGGGCAAGGAAATTTGGTTATTCAACAGATGTTGAGTCAAACAGAATAACAGTTGATAAAGATAATAATTCCTATGTGATGGGAACATTTGTAGGGAAGGTTACCTTTGCAAAAGGTGAAAGTAATGAAATGACATTAACTACCCAATCTGCAAGGGACCAGTTTATTGCAAAATATGATTCTTCCGGTAATTTTGAATGGGCTAAACAAATTCCCGGTACCGGCGCAGAGAGTTATAACTTGATTGCAAGTAATAGTGTGCCATTTAAAACTTTTCCACTTGATATTGTTTATTCGCCAAATGATAAAGGTCAGCTATATTTAACGGGTGATTTTAACGGAAGCGTTTTATTCGATAACATTTCTCTTACTTCAAATAATCAAACCCGGTATGGTTTTGTTTCAAAACTAAGCCTGTCAAACCCTGCAACTAGTGTTAGCGATAAAGTAATCGTAAAAGATTTTAATCTTTCCCAAAATTATCCAAATCCGTTTAATCCTTCAACCAAAATAGCTTTTACGCTTCCGGAACATTCAAATGTTCAATTAAAATTATATAACACTCTTGGTCAGCAGGTAAAACAATTAGTTAGTAATGATCTTAGCGAAGGTACACATACTTATAATTTAAATGCGTCTGATCTTTCAAGCGGAGTTTATATGTATCGTATAACCGCAAAAGGTGAGGACGGAAAGCAATTTGTAAAAACAAAAAAGATGGTGCTTCTGAAATAAGACTTAATTGCGGCTATTAATTAAAAAGCCCCTAAAATTAGGGGCTTTTACTTTTCAAAATATTTTAATAATATAATTTTAATCTAACGTAATATTATTATTGTGATTTTTAACTTTTCTTTGTTTCTTTTCAACCGTATTGCGAATTCTTCTTCGTGCCACTTCAAACGAATCCCGAATTACGGTATGAAGCGGTTCATCGGTCTCACCTTGCCCCGGCTCTTTTTTCACTACAATTTCTTTATTGTGCGGTATTCTAATATTCACTCTTATACGGTAAGGATTTCCGTTTTGTATATTTGATTGCGGTCTTTCAATTGCAACATGGCAACTCGTAATATGATCGCAAATTCTTTCTAACTTTGTCACTTTTTCTCGAATAAGTTCTTCAATGTTATCTGTTTTTCTTACATCTCTGTAGGTAATTTCTAATGGAACTTGCATAATATTTACCTCCGTTTTATTTTTTATTTTGCACGTTATTTCATGAAATCATTTACTTGTAATCCCAAAAATAAGGATGCAATTATTTATAACTGAAATATGAATATTAGAAATTATCTCTTTTACACCTCCTGTATTTTTGATTCTTCATTTTTAGGATTAAACGAATCTTTATGATTCCCGTTCGATACTTTATCGAGAAGCCAATCAAGTTGGGCTTTCTCAATTGTCTCATGTTCTAACAATGCTTCTGCAAGCGCATCAAGTTTTGTCCGATTTTCTTTTAGAAGTTTTATAGCTTTCTGTTCCATTTCCTTAATAATCCGCTGAACCTCTTCATCGATTATTTGTGCTGTGTGTTCGCTGTAATCTTTTTGCTGAGCCATTTCTCTACCGAGAAAAATATGTTCTTCGCCGTGCTTAAACATTACCGGTCCTACTTTGTCACTCATTCCCCATTGACAAACCATATGACGAGCTAACGAAGTTACCTGTTTTAGGTCGCTTGCAGCACCGCTTGTTATTTCATTAAATATTAATTCCTCAGATGCTCTACCACCAAGAGAAACGCAAATTCTATCTAACAAGTATCCCTTTGAATAATTATGACGATCTGTTTCGGGAATTTGTTCAGTTACTCCGAGCGCTCTGCCTCTCGGTATTATTGTAACCTTTTGAAGCGGATCGGTGTTCGGAAGTAATTTTGCAATCAGTGCATGTCCGGCTTCATGATAAGCAATTACTTTCTTTTCATCATCGTTTATGGTTTCCTCACGTTCATCACCGAGCAGTATCTTATCACGCGCTTCTTCAAAATCAGCCGCATCAACCTTTGTTTTCTTCTTCCTTCCGGCTAATAAAGCAGCTTCATTCACAAGGTTTTTCAAATCAGCACCGGAAAAGCTTACCGTTCTTGATGCAACATTTTCAAGATTTACATCATCAGCAAGAGGAACTTGTCGACTGTGAATTACAAGTATTTTTAGTCTTGCCTGCTTTTGAGGAAGTTCTAAAGTAACCTGTCTGTCAAAACGTCCTGGTCTTGTTAAAGCAGAATCGAGAACATCGGGACGATTAGTTGCAGCCATTACAACAACGGATTGATTGGGTTCGAAACCATCCATTTCCGAAAGGATTTGATTTAATGTTTGTTCTCTTTCATCGTGTCCGCCGCCCAATCCTGCGCCACGTGAACGACCAACAGAATCAATTTCATCAATAAAAATTACCGCGGGAGCTTCTTTCTTTGCGTTTTCAAACATATCTCTAACACGAGAAGCTCCAACTCCGACAAACATTTCTATAAACTCCGAACCGCTTGTACTAAAGAACGAAACACCTGCTTCTCCTGCAGTTGCCCGTGCAAGCAAAGTTTTACCTGTTCCGGGAGGTCCAACAAGTAGAATACCTTTCGGAATTTCTGCTCCGAGCGAAGTAAATTTTCCGGGTTCTTTTAAGAACTCAATAATTTCTCTTAAATCTTTTTTAGGATTTTCAAGTCCGGCAACATCATTAAAAGTTGTATTAGTTTTTTCCACCTTAAAACGCTTTGCTTTCGATTTTCCAATTCCGAAAAGTCCGTTTCCCATCATTCCGCCGCCGGCTTTATTTTGCATTTTTTTTCTAGCCCAAACAAAATATCCTAAAATTAAAATCCATGGTAGAAACATAATTAACATATAAGTCAACCAAGATGAATTATCACTTTGTTGAGCCTTTACCGTAACATTATTTGTATCTAGAATTGTAGATAGCTCAGGATCTTGGAAAGAGGGAATAGTGGTGGAAAATAATTTATACGCTGTGGTATCTTTTGAATTCTGCTCTGTTTTTAAATATTTGTTTAAAAAGACTCCTTTTATTGCTTGATCTTGAATTGTAATTTCTTTTACATTTTTATCTTTTACTTCTTGTTTAAACTTACTATAAGAAATATCTACAGATTCTTTCCCATTCCAAAAATTGAAGAAGTAAGAAAGAACAATCCACATAAGAGCAAACCCGATTATGTATTTCCAAAATGGACTTCCACCTTGCGGATATTGATACTTAAATTGTTTTTTTTCTGTCGGAGAGTTATTTAATTTCTCATTTTTTTCGCTCATTATCAGCCCCCGTAAAATTCATCATTAGCATTTTTCAAAAATCATCTTTACTAAAAGTATTGGTAATTAATTTAGAAACCAAAATCAATTGAAATCAAAACATTGTATTGTCAATCATCAACTGTTTTATCTTATTTATCTTAACTATTATTTATGACGGATAGAAATTTGAGTAGTTTTGTAAAAAAGAAATTCAGTGAGGCAAGATACAATTTCGTAAACATTTCTTATTACATTTATTTTAGAAATGATTAAATATGTTTCCGGTTAAGATGGAGTATTATTAAACGATAATTAATTTTATTGTTATTTATAATTTTGTAGTGAAAAAATTTTCAATAACAGTTTCAGCTCAGCGCTTTAATTTTATTGTTATCTGCATCACTAAAATTATACTGAATATAATGATATAGACATCACGACTACTCAATGATGTAGTTGTATTAATACATCAAAATGGAAATTTTTATAGAACTATAAAAGCTGCTTGGAATATCAAATATATTTATATAAAAGTAGAAATTTTTGTCGAAATCCTTTCTCAGAAAAAAAATGAATCAAGGTATTTAAAATGCTAAATGCTTATTACCGAAAAACCTTACTAGCTAATCAACAACCAAGAAATAATATCTTCATTTCAAAACACTTATCAATTACTCAAAATCATATTTCAACAAACCACGGAGAATAATATGCGCATTGCTCGCAATCTCTTCAGCATCTTAATATTGATAATTATTGTTTTTACTACAACGATCATGGCAAGCACCGGAAGTATTCAAGGTAAAATAACTGACTCACAAACAGGCGAAGCATTATTAGGTGCCAATGTATTGCTTTCAGGAACCAGTATAGGAGCTGCAACAAATTTAGACGGTAATTATGTTATTCAACATGTGGAACCAGGTACTTATTCTGTTGTAGCAAGTTATCTAGGTTACGTAAGTAAAAAGGAAAAAATAATAGTTAAAGACGGTCAGCATGTAGAATTAAATTTTCAACTAAAAGCAGCTAGCTTAAAAGGAGAAACAGTTACTGTTACCGCACAAGCAAGCGGACAGACTCAAGCTATTAATCAAAAACTAACCTCTGATCAAATTGTAGATGTAGTATCTGCAGCAAAAATCCAATCTTTGCCGGATGCAAATGCCGCTGAATCGGTCGGTAGACTTCCAGGAGTTTCTGTTCTTAGGCAAGGCGGAGAAGGTTATGCGGTGGTAATTCGCGGAATGGCACCACAATATAATCAAATTACAATAAATGGAATGCAGATGGGTTCTTCTAATCCAAATGACAGGAGTACTAATTTGAGTATGATTTCTTCCAGTGTTCTCCAAGGAATTAAAGTTTCAAAAACCGTCACCGCAGACATGGATGCAAACGTAATCGGAGGAGTTGTTGATTTTGACATGCGCGAAGCTAGTAAGGATCACCCGGGCATTCCAAAATTTAGCTTACAACTACAAGGTGGTTATAATGCACTCTCTGATGCATATAATAAATTCAACAATTATATGTATGTGGGTAATTTTGAAGATAGAATATTAAATAATAAATTAGGCATTTTTGCTCAGTTGCAAGTGGGAAGAAGCAATCTTACTTCAAATGAGTTAGGAGCTTACTATACCCATAATTTAAATAGCTATACCGACTGGATTACTTCGAGTGTAAATCTTTATGATGTCCCAAGAGATAAGATGAGATATAACGGGGCACTTGATATTGACTACGAATATACGGGCGGTAAGATTAAATTTATGAATTTCTTTAGTTCTGGTAAAACCGAAAGTAACAGAAGAAGTGAACTTTATGCCGTAGGAAGCAATGTCCTATACAATAATTTATCGAATACCAGCAATGAAATAAATTCGATCTCAAATATGTTTGAGTTAAATCAAAAAATTCCGGTGTTTGATCTAACGTTTAAATTAGGACATACTTACTCAGAGACTAAAAACCCGGATAATTGGGATGTAAGTTTTTTACAAAATAATGCAGGGCTTACAAAATTTTTCTATACTCAAAATATTAATCCTAAAACCATAATGAATTCAGCCACCAGGGATTATACGCAAAGTTTTCTACAATCATTTTCTACTAGCAACAGTTTTTCCAGATCGCGAGCAATTAACTCTTCGCTTGATTTAGAAACGAATTGGAACATTTCAAATTTAGTATCTGCTGACATTAAGTTTGGAGGAATGTATCGATATACTGATCGGTCTTATAACTACGACGAACATAATACTCCACAACTTTTAAACTCGGAAGGAGCAAAGGAAATTGATAACATCATCAACGCTCATTTCGGATTTCCAATGAATAAAACAGAGATACCGGTTACTTACTTTTTTGACCCGGGCTTTACATACGGAACTTTCTTAAAGGGTGATTATAACATGTACGCTCCTTTAAGCCTCGGTATGCTTACTGAATTAAAAAATCTTTTAGAAAGTAAAACAAAATATTTTGAAGAAAACGATCCTTCGCATTATAGTAGAAATAACTATCAGTCCGCAATACATAATTATTCCGGAAATGAAAATCATTATGCTTTTTATGTAATGAGTACTTTTAAAGTTGGGCAGCAAATTACGGTTATTCCCGGAATAAGATATCAAGGATTTAAAACTAAATATACAGGAGTTGCCGGATCAACCACACCGGAAGCATATTTTGCTTATCCACATTATGATACTACTGTAACAAGGACTAAAGCATACTGGCTTCCTGATATTACAATAAAATATAAACCCTTATCATGGTTTGATGTGAGACTTTCTTATACAAATACTCTTTCTTATCCAAGTTACGGTGCTTTTGTACCAAGAATCGATCTGTCAGGTACAAGCATAAATTGGCATAATTACAATCTTGATCCTGCCGAAGCAGAGAATTTTGATGCCTACTTTTCATTCTATAATAATACTCTTGGCTTGTTCACAGTCGGAGGATTTTTAAAGAACATAAAGAATATGATTTATTCATGGGGGTTTAATGCAAAAGGAGCTGAAGCATTACCTTATTTACCAGGACGATTACTCAAAAGTTATAACCCTCAAACAACCTATTCGATTTCAACCACAAAAAATAATCCATACACAAACAAAGTATATGGAATTGAGGTAAATTGGCAAACTCATTTTTGGTATTTGCCATGGATGTTATCTGGGTTAGTACTTGATGTAAATTATACCCATACAAAATCCGAAGCACAATATCCTTATAGATATTCATATTCAAACGGTCGTAATGTAACTGTTGTTGATACAACTTTTAAGGATAGGATCACCGATCAGCCTGATGAAATATTCAATATTTCGCTGGGATATGATTATAAAGATTTTTCAATACGCGTAGCACTTTTATATCAGGCTAATATTTTTACCAGCCCGAATTTCTGGCCTCAATTAAAAGGCTCAACCCAGGCATATAGAAGATGGGATATAGCTGCTAAACAAAAGCTTCCCTGGTACAATATTCAAGTATATACTGACTTGAATAATATTAATGGTGCAAATGATGTAAACCTTATTCAAGCAGGAGTTCCAACTTCAATTGAGGATTATGGTTTTACGGCCGATGTTGGCTTACATGTGGGAATTTAATTGTGATAACAAGCGAATGTATAAATAATTCTTTGATAACTTAATTTAAGGAGACACATATGAAAAAAGTTCTTTTTACAGGAATGATTGTTTTTATCTTTTCCTTGTTTGGCTTCCCCAAAATAACTTATGCAAGCGGCACAGACACACTTGATGTATACGCATTGGGACCCACGCTTGATGCTGTAATTAATGGAGACACTACGGCTAACGGAACGCAGGCTCATAGTGTATATAAATTAGTTTCACTTGATACAACTTATATATATTTAGGACAGATTATTCCAAAATCAGATGTTACGGTAGTTGGAGTTTTAGGCACCGATAATCGTCCTCCTACAATTCAACCCGGTGTGTTAAATGATCAATCAATACCGACTATCTTATTCAATCTAGCTCAAGATGGGATGAAAGCTGTATTTAAAAATCTGTATATAGAAGATTTATCAACAAATGATTCGTATTTCCACCCCGGTAGAGATATCTATGTATCAGCCAATCATGTTAAATTGTACGTTGATAATGTTGTTTTCGATTATAACCATGGAAATGTAATTGGTTATACAGGTAATTGGTGTGATTTCTTTATAACAAACAGCGAATTTAGAAATGGTGTATCTCCCGCAACTTGGACTGACTCAGAAATATTAGCGCCTCTATGGCCGGCAGTTCCTGCGGTTGATACAATAATGTTTAAGAATAATACTCTATTCTGTACAAACGCATATGCAATTGTAGCAAAACCACCTGTTAAGTATATTGATTTCTCCCACAACAATATTATTTATACTTTCTTACAACCATTCTTTATTTTTGCAACACACTCGGCAAAAATTAATGATAACGTTTTCTATGGTCCTTTTGTAGGTGGTGAAACAAAAGCTGAATACCCATGGTGGGATCAGGAATTCTCTCCCGAAATACCATCTGTAATAGATTTGGATACAATGGATGTTAAAAGTGATTCTGTTTGGGATTATGCCGATCATGATAAAGCTAATTACAGAATGCTGGCAGAAGCAACCAGAAACATTGAAGTTAAGAATAATGTTTACTTCATGCCTAAAGCAATTACAGATTTCTGGACAGCTTGGAATGATACCGCAAACAGTAAAGATTCTCTCTATACGCCAGGATGGATGAATGATAGAACTACAAATATGTTTACTGATAAAACTCACTGGCCGGGATTAACTGCATCAGGAAACATTATGGATGTTGATCCGGGTTATGGCTCATCTTTCGATGATGTTCTTACAGGAGGATCGAATAATAATGGAATGACATTATTAGATTATTTTGTAATGATTAGAACACATCAATCACCGACTGTTGGCTGGGGATATCATATGCCTAAAATATCAGGCAATAACTGGATTCCCGAATGGCCTTTACCTGAAGCAAAAGATATGAAATATACAAACTCAGCTTTAATGACTGCTTCTACCGACGGTTTACCTGTCGGAGATTTAAACTGGTTCCCAGGAGTTAGCACAGGTGTTGAACAAACAGGAGTTCAGCAACCAAATAAATTTGCATTATCTAATGCATATCCAAATCCTTTTAACCCATCTACCAGCATTAAGTTTAGTTTATCTAAAGCCTCAAATGTTAGTTTGAAGATATATAATACGATGGGACAATTAGTAAAAACTATCATTGGAAATGAATATAAAGCACAAGGAAACTATGAAGTAAATATAAATATGGATCGTTATTCCAGTGGAGTTTATTTCTATACACTCGTTCAGGGCAATCAAGAAATTACGAAGAAAATGATATTACTAAAATAATATCAAATCGAATATTTCTTAGATGTTAAGCTAGTTGAAGGGAGCTGCAAAATGCTCCCTTTTTTATTTATTAAAATTATCTTTTACTTTCTTTGCAATCGTTTCGCCAATACTTAAAGAAGCTGTTGCGGCCGGTGAAGGAGCGTTTAAAACATGAATCATTCTATCTGATTCAACAATTCTAAAATCATCAACTAATTTACCATCCGATTCCAGAGCTTGTGCACGCACGCCAGCACCTTCCCGATAAACATCGTTATAATCTATTTCCGGAATAAGCTTTTTTAGTGCATCAACAAAAGCTGTTTGACTTAAAGAACGATGAAATTCGTGAAATCCCATTCTATAATGTTTAGCAGCCATTTTCCAAAAACCACTATACGAAATCATTTGGGATACATCTTTAACTGAAAAATCTTTATGGTAATAACCTTCACGCTTGAAAGCAAGCACAGCATTTGGTCCCGCTTCAATTCCGCCGTGAATCATCCTTGTAAAATGAACACCGAGAAAAGGAAACTTTGGATCGGGGACAGGGTAAATGAGATTATTTACCAAATGCTCTTTTTCTTTTTTGATTTTATAATACTCTCCGCGGAAAGGAACTATTTGTAATTTTGGATCCACACCACAAATCCGGGCAATTCTATCCGATTGAAGTCCTCCACAATTTACAAGAAACTTTGTAAGGATTTCTCCCTTATTTGTTTGAAGTATCAACCGATCACTTTCTTTAACAACAGAAATAAACCTGGTTCCGGTTCTTATCTCTCCGCCGGCTTCAGATATTTTTTTTGCATAGGTTTCAGTTACTTGAATATAATCCACAATTCCGGTCTCAGGAACGTGCAATCCTTCAATCCCGTTTACATGAGGTTCATATTCTTTTAACTCTTCTTTTTTTAATCTCCTTAAACCTTTTAATCCATTTGCAATTCCTCGTCTTTCCAACTCATCGAGCGCGGTAATTTCATCCTTTGTTAAGGCAACAACTATTTTTCCGCATTTATCATGACTTATATTATTCTCTTCACAAAATTGATACATCAAGTTTCTGCCGTTTACACAATTTTGCGCTTTTAAAGAGCCTGGTTTGTAATAAAGTCCTGAATGAATAACTCCGCTATTGTTTCCGGTTTGGTGTGCAGCAAGTTTATTCTCAGCTTCGATTACTAAAATTTTAAAATTGTTTGTCTTTAGAAGTTTCAGCGCGGTTGCATTTCCGATAATTCCACCGCCAATAATTGTAATATCGTAAATCATAATCTTTTTTTTATTTAATTAAAAATAACTCTAATCAATAGTACAAAAAAGAGTTTGGAATTATTTTTTTGTGTTTTTTATCTCAAGCAGTATTTAATCTCTTTTTAATTAATAATGAATGGTTTACATTTGATCAAATTATTTTCAAATCTCAGGGTACAAAACAGACAAATTTTTACTTTTCTATAGCTCATTAAATTTTAACACAACAATTTATCTTTTTTATGTCTATTAATATTAAACAGAAGACAACTATATCAATTGGTTTAGTTATCATAGTCTCTACTGTGATAACCTGGATTTTCAGCGGGCTTGAGATATTTACAAAGACTAAGATTCTTATTCAAAAAAAAGATGAACTTTTTGGTACAACATTTAGTGTTTGGCAGAATAAGTTTATTTGGGGTTTAGATTTAACAGCCTTATTTAGCGGTATAATAATTTTAGGAACTTTAGTATTCTTTTTTTGGTTCAGAAATACATCTAAGGAAAATAAATGATGAAAAAAAACTTCTCTATTTTAAGCGCAATTTTACTTTTTAGCATCTCTGTTTTTGCACAAAGTTTTAATGTAAAAGCATCCGGAGTTCAAACCTTTTCTTTCAAAGACGATAAAGGAAGAAATCAGGCTACGTTTTTTAGCACAACTCCTTTTGAAGATTTTACCGGCTTGACGAATGATATTTCAGGAAAGGTTTCGTTTGATGTTAAAGATGTAAAATCTACGTTGAAAGGAAAAATAAGTATTGCTACGGCAACGATAAATACCGGTATCAAAAAAAGAGATCAACATTTGGTTTCTTCTGAATGGCTTGATGCTGAAAAATATCCTGAGATTTCTTTCAAAATAGTAAAAGTTGATTCTATACAAAAAATAGCAGACAATAAATTAAAATTAAAAATTGAAGGAAATTTCACTTGTCACGGAGTTACTAAATTAATCCCGATACACGCTACAATAATATATTTAGATGAAAATCAAGAAACACTAAAACGAGAACCGGGTGATTTGTTAGGAGTTCAAGCCGAGTTCAAGGTTAAAATTGCAGACTACGGAATGGATAGCATAATGTTGGGCAAACGAGTTGCTAATATTGTTGATGTAAAAGTTAACATAGTTGGAACAAATAAATTTTAACTATAAAAGTTTCAGAAAAAAAAGAGATTATTGAAGAGTGGTTATTAATCACTCTTTTTTTTGTCATATACAACACGTTCTATTCTTTTATCCGGAATGAGCCACATTAGAGCTACAAAAACATAAATCGATCCCGATACCCATTGGTTTAAAAAAGCTAACGGAATTGCAATAATATAAAGTACGGGAGAGATTTTCCCCTTTTAAATCCTTGCCAATTGCAATCGCTAAAATTGATTCTTTACCATGTTTATTCAAAATTGATTTCTGTAAAATGAAGTATGAGACTGCCGCCATAAGCAAAATAAAACCATAAAGCGAAACCGGTCCGGGTGCAAAATGGTTTTCTCCCATCCATCCGGTTACAAATGGAATCAGCGATAACCAAAAAAGTAAATGCAAATTCGCCCAAAGAATATTACCGCTTACAATTTTAATAGTATGCAGCATATGATGATGGTTATTCCAGTATATTCCCAGATATATAAAACTTAAAATGTAACTTAAAAAAGTTGGTAGTAACGGGCGCAAATCAGATAAATCAGTTCCATGGGGTGCTCTCAATTCAAGGACCATTATTGTTATTATAATAGCAATTACGCCATCACTAAATGCTTCAAGCCTATTTTTTCCCATAGTAATAAATTCTATTTGTTGATTAAGAAATGTGCACTTAAAATGAGCCGGAAAATAATATTTAGCTGGATAATTTATTGAAATTATAAATTCACACTAATTTAATAAAAGATTAATTTATAAAAATACTTTTGTGAACTAAACATAAAAATTCAACGTTTAATAATTGTAATAGAATGTATTGAGAAAATCTATAAGTAACTCCGGGCACAAATCTTATATTATTAAGAATTAAATTTCATATCCGGAATTTAGGTACCGTAGTTTTACCGATAGCTTTCCGTAATTCACCGATTTAAGGTAAATCTAAATTACTTATTTGTGTATTTTTCTAATCTCAAAAAAAAATAGAATATTAATATGACCCATAAAGGGAAAATGAATCGCAATAAAGAGAAACCAAATATTTGGGTTTTACTAAAACCTTATATGAAGATGGTTGTTTTGTTGATATTTTTCGCTCTGCTTGGAAACGGAGCAAATCTTATTATACCCAAAATTATTTCACACGGAATTGACACATACTCAGGCGGCAGTTACAATTTTAAAATTATTGCTATAGAATTTCTTTCGGCATCACTTGTAATTTTTGTTTTTTCATATCTGCAGGGTGTTGTGCAAATTTATGCGTCTGAAAAAGTAGCAAAGGATTTAAGGAAAAAAGTCTCGGATAAAATATCAGGCCAAAGTTATTCTTTTATTCAAGAGGCTAATCCTTCTAAGCTATTAACAAATTTAACTTCTGATATTGATTCGGTGAAAATGTTTGTCTCCCAGGCTGTCGCATCAATAGCATCATCTGTATTCATTATTTTCGGCACATGCATTCTTTTATTAACAATCAACTGGGAATTAGCGCTCACTGTGATTGCCATGATTCCAATAATCGGATTTACATTTTTTGCTGTGTTAAAAAAAGTTCGTGTCTTATTCAAAAAAACACGTGAAGTAATTGACTGGTTGAATAAAGTGATTAATGAAAGCATTTTAGGCGCAGCAATAATCCGGGTTGTAAATTCGCAAATGCTAGAATATCAAAAGTTTTTATCCGCCAGCGGCGAAGCAAAAAATCTTGGAGTATCGATTGTTGGATTGTTTGCTACATTAATTCCGGTCATTACCTTTGTGGCAAATTTAGCAACACTATCGATTTTAGCTTTAGGCGGACATTTTGTCATCAACGGAACAATGACATTAGGAAACTTTGCTGCGTTTAATAGTTACGTTACCATTTTAATTTTTCCCATTATAGTAATAGGATTTATGAGCAACGTTATTGCCCAGGCGTCGGCATCATATGAAAGAATAGACAATGTTTTGAAGGCGCCTGATAAAATTGATAAAGGAGAGGTTGTAAAAGAGTTAAAAGGAAATATTGAACTGTCGGAAGTTTCAGTATTCTACGGTGATAAACCTGTACTCAAGGATATTTCATTTAAAATTGACGCGGGATCAAAAACCGCAATTATAGGTCCAACAGCCGCGGGGAAAACCCAATTGTTTTATCTACTAACCGGATTGATCAATCCGGATTCGGGAAAGATAATTTATGATGG
Organism: uncultured Ignavibacteriales bacterium; assembly: GCA_963739985.1. Taxonomy (GTDB): domain Bacteria; phylum Bacteroidota; class Ignavibacteria; order Ignavibacteriales; family Ignavibacteriaceae; genus CAVUCE01. The sequence goes on along the minus strand of CAVUCE010000005.1, from coordinate 215,060 downwards.
TGATAATATAATTGATTTTAAAAAAGAAAATTTTCATAATCAAATTGGATTCGTATTCCAGGATAGTATAATTTTTAATATGAGTCTTCGCGAAAACATTGCTTTCAGCAATACGGTAACGGATGAATCACTTGCAAAGGCAATTGAGACTGCCGAGTTAAAAGATTTTATCAACGAATTACCGCAAAAGTTAGATACAGTAGTTTCGGAGCGAGGTACAAGTTTATCCGGCGGACAAAAACAAAGAATAATGCTTGCCAGGGCACTTGCTCTTAATCCGAATATTTTATTACTGGATGATTTCACCGCAAGGGTCGATAATCAAACCGAACAAAAGATATTAACGAATGTAACACAAAATTATGCGGGTATTACGCTTGTATCAATTACGCAAAAAATTTCACCGGTAGAACATTATGATCAAATAATACTTTTGATGGAAGGTGAAATAATTGCCTACGGAAAACATAGTGATTTGATGCAACGCTGCCCTGAATATGTTCAGATCTACAATTCACAACGAAGTACAAGCCACTATGAATTACAATCTTAATATTATTGCAAAAGACAACGAGAAGAATTCAACTTTTTCTGCAATTAAAAGTTTACTCACAAACATTGTTGATGAGAAACGGACGCTAATAATCGCTTTTATTGCGATGTTAGTAACTGCCGTCTTAAACTTACTTGGACCAATTATAATTGGGCACACCGTAGATAATTATGTTCAAACAAAACAATATCACGGAGTGATTGTTTACAGTATAATTCTTCTTGGAATGTATATCATATCGCTTGGTGCCGGATATTTACAAACCAAGTTAATGGGTACTTTTGGACAACATATGCTGTATAATCTGCGCAATAATGTTTTTAATAAACTTCAGGAATTGCCGTTAGATTTCTTCAATCAAAATAAAGCCGGTGATCTGATATCGAGAATAAACAACGACACCGATAAAATAAACCAATTCTTTTCTCAATCTTTAATGCAGTTTATTAGATTTATTTTAATAATGATCGGGTCGGGTATTTTCCTACTGTCAATAAATCTTCCGTTGGGAGCAGCGGCTCTATCGCCTGCAATAATAATATGGATATTTACAAAATTTATTTCTCCCTGGGTTAAACGTAAAAATGCCGATAACCTAAAATCAGTTGGTAGTCTGAGTTCGACAGTTCAAGAAAGCTTGAATAATTTCAAAGTCATAGTTGCATTTAATAGGCAGGATTATTTCAGGGAAAGATTTAACTCATCAAATGTTGAAAATTACGGTACGGCAATAAAGGCCGGATTGGCAAACAATTTATTGATGCCGGTCTACACTTTTTTTTCAAACATCGGGCAAATGATTGTACTAACTTTTGGTATTTATTTGATTGCTACCGGTGAGTTTACAATTGGACTTTTAATCAGTTTTTTAGCTTACATAACCAGTTTCTATAATCCGCTAAGACAACTTGCATCGTTATGGGCAAACTTCCAGATTGCATTAGCCGGATGGGATAGAATCTTACAAATACTTAATCTTGAAAATAATCTTCCGGTTTTAAATGATCATAAAGATGAAACTTCACATTCATTTATTTCGTTTAAAGAAGTTTCTTTCTCATATCCGAATGGTAAAGAAGTATTACATAAAATTAACTTTGAGCTGGAAAAAGGTAAAACATATGCTTTTGTTGGGCCAACCGGTGGAGGCAAAACAACAACAGCCTCATTAATTGCAAGATTATATGATCCGACAAAAGGAAAAGTTCTCTTTAACCGAAAAGATATTAGAACATATTCGGCACAAGAACGTACAAGCAAAATTGGAGTTATTTTACAAGAACCTTTTCTATTTACAGGAACAGTTCGAGATAATATTTTATACGGAAATGAAAAGTATAAAAATTTATCAAACGGTGAGTTAAAATCGGCGTTAAATGATGCCGGGCTTGAAGATTTAGTTGAGAGATTTGAATCAGGATTAGATACAAAAGTCGATGTTTCCGGAGATGGAATTAGTCTTGGACAAAAACAGTTGATTGCGTTTATGCGTGCAATATTGCGTAAGCCGCAATTACTTATACTTGATGAAGCAACCGCCAATGTTGACACGGTTACAGAACAGCTTTTGGAAAATATTTTGAATAAGCTGCCACCGGAAAGCACAAAAGTTATTATTGCTCATAGATTAAATACTATAGAAAATGCTGATGAGATTTACTTTGTAAATTCAGGAGAGGTGATAAGAGCCGGTTCACTTGATGATGCAATGGATATGTTATTGAAGGGAAAAAGAGTTAGTTAGATATTAGCAAAAAAGACCAGCCTTAACCGGATGGTCTTTTTAAGATTAGAGAATGCAACTGATTTGTTTTATAATTGGGAAATACTGTTTAAAACAAAGGTTAAAATTTCTATTAGATAACATCAAATTGGCTACAAAAATTTTAATTATCCACAAAAAAACTCTTTGCATTCTTTTCATAATGAAGAACAACTGCGCCGGGATTAATACTTGATTTCATTTTTAGTGAACCTCCTTGTGCGACAGTTCAACTGTCGCACAGAGTCAGTTCCGGAGTTTAACTCCGGAACATCGGAATTTATAACTGTTCAAGGTGAATTAGATTGCCGTCAGGGTCTTTAAAGTTAAACCATTTTACGCCGGATCCCGGACCGTGCAGATCGTCTCCGATTTTGCTGATATCGATTCCTTTGCTTCCGAGTTCCTTGTGTGCCGCTTTAATGTCTGATGTCCCGAGCCAAAGTGTCATTGCACCTGGCTTCGCATTTCCGTGAAAGGTTGTTAGGGTAATTGTAACACCGCCTTCAGGAAGTGTAAGCGCTACCCACCAATGTTCATCGTCCTGGCGGTAGTCCGATGCAATCTTCAATCCGAGTTTTTCAGAATAAAATTCCTTTGCCTTCGGCATGTCGCTTACTGCCACGGCAAGCATCATAAGCTTTTTTACTGTTTGCATTTTTAATTCCTTCCTATTTTATAAAAATTTGAATTACTCTCATACAATGATTGAAATTGGAGGAATTGGACATTTAATTCAATTCATAGGTTATTAATTTTTTCTTGAATATTTATTTTCTCCGTTTGAGTTTTAGCTAACTCATAAGCTCTTTGATAATTCAATTTCGCTTTTTCATTGTCAATGTTTTTATAAAGCCTGCCAAGCAGCAGATAATAAAAATGATTATTCTCGTATTTTAATTCTTCTGCTTCAGCCAAAGCAATCTTCCGGCCCTTAACTTTAAAAAGAGCAAATATTCTGTTTAGTAGAACACTTGGTGAATAGTTAAATTCCAAAAGCTGATCGTACAATTGCAGAATTTCTTCCCATTTCTCCTTTGTGTCATCTTTTATACAATGCCAGTAAGCTATTCTTGCTTCCAAATGATAGGCACTTAATTCGGTTCCCTGAGCAGAGAGATCTAAAAATCGGATACCCTGATTTATCAAATCCTTATCCCACAATTCTCTATCCTGCTCATTATATAGAATCATAAATTCGTCGTCTTTTTGTCGTGCGTCGAACCTTGATGCATGAAAGCACATTAGTGCAATTAATGCGTTTGTTTTCGGAAGATTAGTCCTTTCATATTCCGTGAGAAGAAGACCAAGGCGTAAGGCTTCCAGACAAAAATCTTTTTGTAGAATAGTATTATGCGTTCTGGAGTAATATCCCTCGTTAAAGAGCAGATAAATAATTCTTAAGACATTATCAAGACGTTTAGAAATTTCATTTTCCGGAGGAATTTCCATCCTTACATTTTCATTTCTTAATTTTTCTTTGGCCCTGAATAATCTCTTGTTGATAGTTTCCTTATTCGATAAAAAAGCCTCTGCAATTTCATCAATGCCGAAACCGCAGAGAATTCGCAAGGCCAATCCTATCTGAGCTTCACTGGCAATAATAGGATTGCAAACGGCAAACATCATTTGAAGCCGGCTGTCTTTAATGTTCTGCAGTGAAAAATCCAGTTCTTCTTTCTCATGATTTCCTTCCCGCTCTGAAATTAACTTAGGAATTATTTTCTCTTCATAAATTTTATTTCTTCTGAAATGATAAAGTGTTTTATTTTTTGCTACCGTATAAAGCCATGCCGTAGGATTTTCAGGAATGCCTTTCATTCCCCAAGTTTCCGCCGCAACGTAAAAGGTTTCGCTTACAATATCTTCGGCTATCTCGATGTGCCGTAAACCGTACAGCTTACTGATTACGGCAACCATTTTAGAAAATTCCTTCTGGAATAAATGCTTCAAAAATTCATTTTCATTTTCCATTGATCCAAGCCGTCATTTATTTACGCTTATTAATACGCGGGTCTGATCTCAACACTTCCGTCCTGATCCAGCGCAGGGCATCCGTGCGCCAATGTTACCGCATCCTCAAGATTTTCGGCTCTTACGGTAATAAAGCTTCCTAAGATTTCTCTGATTTCTACAAAAGGTCCGTCCGTAATAACACCGCTTGATTTAAGAACCTTTCCTTCATTCGCAAGTCGCGGTCCTCTGCTGACTAATTTGCCCTGGCTTTCAATATTCTTCCACCAGTCTTTCCATCTTTTCGCAAGCGCTTGCATTTCATTCGGTGAGACACTGCTGTAATCAAAGCTCGGCTGTCTAAATAATAAAATAAATTCTTTCATTTCTGTTTTCCGTGAAATTTGGTTAAATATAATAAATATCTTGTTGTTGTTAAGTGATTATATTACATCCCAATATTGATTGAGACTCAGGATATTGGACATCCTATTTTATAAAAATATAAATAAGTTAAGTTGATGCTTCACCGGCAAATATCAATTTATCTATATTCTTACCGAAAATTCTCACGGAATTGTAACGCGATTCATGCCGGAGATTTTGACTGATACAGAAAGTCGGTGATTATCCAGGCCGTTCCGGCCACGATAAAAGTCACTGCATTGCTGTTCCAGTTTTGCAAATCTCGCGGAGCTTTTATACAGGAAGGTATCCATACCAGCAGACAGAAGCCGATGAACATTACAGTAAGCAGTCTTGATGCTAAAAGAGCCGAACGTCCCGAAATAATCGCGAAAGCGGCAAGAGCGAACGCAATTGTAGTGGCTGCTGCCCAGAACATTTGCCCGAGCGGAATCCATTTCGGAACCAAGCCCGCCGTATAGTTAAGATAAAAGAGCTGATACAGCGAATAAGAAATAACGCAAATCCCGAAGCATTTGTACGCAACTCTTTCAATCTTTGCCGCTCTTTCCGGGTAACTTTTAAGGGCGGATGCAAAAACAAATACACTACCCAGAACAATAGAAAATTCCTCAAAAAAATTCCCCCAGGGAAAATAAACCAGAGGCATTTGAAAAATCGGCGGTATCAGGTAAAGAGTAAAAACTAAAAAGACAGCTCCTATTATTAGTGCTCCCAGCTTCGCCGTTCTCCGCCATTGTATCGTTAAGCCTCCGATGATTTCGACGATGCCGGCAAGGTATACCAAAATTTCCGGATGTGAAATATTTCCAAACGAGTTAATCCGGTGCCAGACCAGGGTTATTATACCGAAAGCAATTGCTCCCAATCCATAGATATGACGTCCGAGGCGGAGTTTCATAATATTATCCTTTCACCTCGTTTCTATATGGTAACTACGGGCAAGCTGATTATCTCAATAATCAAAAATGTTAGAGAATTATAATAATGATTTCATATTAATGTTAGTTATTTTTTTACTTTTCAATTTATACAAATGTAGTCTCTAGGTCAGAATTTATGCAATAAAGCGACCGGCATTGCAATAAGAAATTGAAAAACTCTCTGAAACATGAATTTTACTCTTCAACTAAATAAAATGAACTATATCATTTTATGGGAATACATACCGCCGGTAAACCAATGTCAAAAATCCTTTCCATAAAAAATTTGTTTAATGTTTTGCTGTGAACATTTCTATAAACTTTTTTGATAATGCATAGCGACTACTCCCGAACCGAGGTTTTTAGTCCCGATCAATTTAAGTACGACTTTGTTCGATAAATTTTCGAACAATTTTTTCCCGCGGCCTAAAACAACCGGATGAACCAGTATCCAGTATTCATCGATCAAGTTCTTTTCCGTTAGAGCGGAAGCAATGCTGAGGCTTCCCGCAGAAATACTTTTACCGCTCTGCTTTTTCATCTTTTCTACTTCTTTAATCAAATTTCCTTTATTTAAAGTTGTATTGTTCCAATATACACTCTCTAATGTTCTTGAAAAGACGACTTTCTCAATATTGTTATATCTGTCCGCAAATTCGATCTCACTTTTAGTGCTTCCGGGATTTTCTCTTGCATGTGGCCAGTAACTTGCCATCATCTCATAAGTTTTACGTCCGAGTAAAACCACACCTACATTGGCTAAATAATCCGCAAAAAATTTATGCAGCTCATCATCAGCTATTACGGATGTATGATCTGCATAACCATCGACTGTTATATTGATAGCAAAAATTATTTTTCTCATTTCGCATTTCTTCTATTATAAATAAGCATAATTCAGCACTCAGTTTTAATTGAATAGACAATTGCCTTACATATTTGTGGATGGTTGTAGCATACTTGAACGATTTCCTTCCGTATCTATAAACGACGAGTATAAACCTACACCGGGAATTTCCATCGGTTCGTTTAAAACCTTACCGCCCGCGTTTTTCACTTTTTCAATCGCTTTATTTATATCTTCAACAGCGATCACTACCGAAGGATGATTGGAAACAGGATCATCTGTTTTTTGATAGAAGCCGCCATTTATCATTCCGGGTTCTTTTGGGCGCATAGCTTTTTCATCCGATTCTGAAGTTGAAACAACTACATAATTTCCCATTTCCGGCCCTAGTTGTTCCGTTTTCCATCCGAATACATCTTCGTAAAAATTTCTCATTCTATTTCTATCTTCTGCCGGCATTTCAAAATGTACAACAGGATTCATTTTTGTCATGATTTTACTCCTTATTATTTAACATTGTTTAAATATTATTTTAATCTTTCGCTATAATAATATGCATGGCTTTTTCGGTTTGAGTATTTTCAACGCACTTATATCCGAGCCCGATTAAATCGATATTTTCGAAGAGCCGTTCTCCGGAGCCTAAAATTGTAGGCGATATTGCTATATGCATTTCATCAATTAATTTCGCTCTTAAATATTGTTGAATGGTGTAAACACCGCCGCCAAGTCTTACATCTTTGCCATTTGCGGAATCAAATGCTTTTTCAAGAGCCGCATTAATCCCATCCGTTACAAAGTGAAATATGGTGCCGCCTTCCATCTCAATTGATTCGCGCTTATGATTTGTTATGATATAGACAGGAACATGATATGGCGGGTTTTCTCCCCACCATCCTTTCCAATTAACATTCGGTAAACCGCGATATGGACTAAACATATTTCGACCCAAAATCCAAGAGCCAATATTTTTAAAGCTTTTTTCGGCAAATTCATTATCAACTCCTGATGTACCATCACTCTTTCCTAATACGTTCTGTTGAAAAATTTTTGTGGGGAAAAACCATTGGTGAAGCTCTCCACCGCCGACCCCCAAAGGATTCTCCATGTTTTGATTCGGTCCTGCCCCAAATCCATCCACTGATATAGTAAAACTTGCTACGCGTAATTTTTGCATTTTTGATCTCCTTCGACTTTTAATTACGGAAATTCAAACATTGAATTGTCTTAAATGATGATCGGTATGTTTATAAACTAAAGCACCGATTTGATCTTTATTCATTTCGCCGAAAAAAGGATGAATTATTTTATAGTCGTCAAGCTGCCCGTATTCATTCATTTGAGCAATCCATTTTTTTTTGTCGGATTCTATATCCCCTTCATGATCTTTTATAATTAAGAACGGTATCGTAGGCATGTTTTTAGGCACCGGTTTTTCGTCTTTTATAAGTTTTCTTAATGCCAGCTTCCCGAAAATAAATCCGGAGAATGTTCGTTTTGAAGTAATTCTTCCTATCGCCATTTCGTTCCATAAAACACAATGTTTTATCATTTGCCCGACTTCCATCTTACCCCAATTGGGTTTCGAATCCTTATTTAGTTCTGTAATCCTGTGGATGAGCTCAGATCTTACCTTTTCATTAAAAACAGATTTCATTTTTTTACCTGGTTTATGGGTTATGTTCCGGCAGGTATCGCTGAAAAATTACTCCCGTCGGCAGAGCCTGGGATTCTATAAGTTTCATCTTGACGTACTTACCATCAGGGAACAATCGCTTGCCGCTTCCGAGTACTAGAGGATAGACATGTAATGCATATTCATCCACTAAATTGTTTTCTGCCAGCGTATGAACAAGTACACTGCTGCCGTCAATAAGAATATCTTTTCCCTGCTCTTGTTTTATTCTACGCACTTCTTCCACAACGTTACTGCTAATAAGTGTAGAGTTGCGCCAGGAATTGGTTGATTTAAGTGTGGTGGAAACGACGTACTTGTGTACTGCATTCATTGCAGCTCCGAACGGATCACTATCCGGCATCGGTTCGAAGGCGCCACCATGAATTTGCCAGGTTTTGCGTCCCAGCAGCAGCGCATCTGCATTTTCCATCATCTGAAAAAAATGCTTGCCGATATCATCATGCCAGTATGGCCAGGTCCAGCCGCCGTGTTCAAAACCGCCGTCGGTATCTTCTTCCTTTCCGCCCGGTGCCTGGATGACTCCGTCAAGTGTAATAAATTCAGCTACAATAATCTTTCTCATTAGTTCCTCCTTCCAAATTAATTTCTAATCTTGCTCTAGCTCTACCTTTTTCACTATTAGGATTAAGAATAAGATTACATGAATAATGAATTATTTAATTATGTAAGATCAAGAATACGCCGGTTTTTATTTAATTCTCAGCCGGTTGGTTCTCATTCAGAAGCATCCAGTTAGTACCGAACTTATCGCGAAGCATTGCAAACTTAGATGCGTAGAAAGTTTTTTCCATCTTCATGAATATTTCACCGCCTTCGGAAAGCAGAGCATAAATTCTTTCGGCTTCCTCATCATTGTTGACGCTAAGGCTCAAGTATGCGCTTCGCATAGGTTCGGCGTGAGGAATGTCAGCGCCCATCAATACCGAGTCTCCGATTTCTATTCTCGCATGAAGAATATCATTTTTCCGTTCTTCCGTAATATTTGATGAATCCGGCATATCTTTGAAAGTTGACATCATTATAATTTTGCCGCCGAGATGATTCTCATAAAATTTAAAGGCCTCTCTGCAGTTTCCTTTGTAGTTGACATAAATATCGAGTTTCAATTTTGAAGGTTCCTTTCAATTGTCTCATTGTTAAATTGCTTTTTACAATTTATTTTATTTTCTATCTGCAAACAATCTACGCCTGGCGAAGGCAGGACATTTGAAAACCGTCAGCAGAAATTATGCACTAATGATGATTGGAGTACAAAGGTTCTATTACTTTCGTCAGTCAGGTTTTTATCAACCTTATGTTAGGCGTTCGGTGTTTTTTATAATTTACATTTGCCCGTTATAATTTGGGTCAAATTCCACAATCCATTCAATACCGTATTTATCTCTAAACATTCCAAAATATGAACCCCAAGGACTGTCACCAATTGGAGATTCAATATTTCCGCCTGCTGAAAGTCCGCTAAATAATTTGTCGGCTTCTTCACGACTTTCTGTACTGATAAATATCTTAGACCTGTTCTCATTTTCATTTGTTCGTCCCATGCTTTCCGGAACATCATTTGCCATCAAATTATTATTTTTATTTATGGACAAAGCAATGTGCATGATTTTATTTTCTTCTTTTTTTTCTATAGGGAGTTCGGGGCCTGCAATGTCTTTGAAACGGATAACTTTTGCGAACTCTCCGCCAAATACCGATTTGTAAAAATTGAATGCTTCTTCGGCATTTCCGTTAAAGTTAATGTGTGGATTAATAAATGCCATAATTTTATTTAACCTCCTATGATAATTTATTCCTTAAAAAGCTTCTTCAAAATTGGCCTTAGAAGCCCTATCGTTTATTTCTTTATTATATTTTTCCGCATCTCTGCTGAATTAATCTATTTCGATATTGTTCCGAAACTTAAATTATCTGATTATACTTAAGCTGATACTTGGCTTAAAACTAAGTAATTACTTGTATATTTATTAACTATTTAGCGGTCTTAGGCTCCAACAGTACCTGTCTTGACTTGTCCCGCCCGCTTGTAATTTGCGAAGATGACGCCGTTAGGAGCAACCAAACTATCCGTTAATGTAAAGGCCGCAGGTACGGTACCTTCCCCAAACAAACGCGTGCCCGTACCGAGAGTAACTGGGAACGATTTGTGAGAAATGATAAAACTATTTTTTTTCTCATTGTATTTTCCCTTAATAAATGGTTTGCATATTCTTTCTTAAGCTAGCATGATGATTATGCCGGACTCGCTACAATTATAAGATTTCCTTCGGGATCGGTACACCTGTCCCGTCATCAGTTGTTATGTTATTTATAAATGCATAATTACCTTCGCCGAATATTTCGGTTGCAACAGAAAGTACAATATTTGTATCCCGTCCAAACAGTTTTACATAATAATCTCTAGTTGCATCTGCATCTTTTCCTATTATTTCAAAATACACAAAAAGTTTTTTCATAAAATTTTTAATGATTTGATATCCTTTGCTACTATAGTCAGATCATTATTAAACTGATGGCCGCCACTTACTATTTCACGAAATATCGCAGAAGGAAGCATTTGTCTGTAAAGTGAAAGATGACTAGATGGAATTATTTTATCATCGCAACAGTGATATAAAAAAATCGGAATATTTTTCGGGAGCCCATCAGCAAATCCTTCTTGAAGTTTAAGTCCTTGCACCCAATCTTCATTACCGCTCCAAAACGGAGTTGAGATAAGAAAAACTCCAAGTATCTTTTTTTTGACGTCATTTTCAGAAAGGTATTTTAACAGCATTGAAGCGCCTAATGAATGCCCAGCCAAAATAATTTGTCCCTGCGTTAGTGAAATTTCTTTCCCAATTTGTTTCAGCCATCCGAAATCAGGTGAAGTTTCATCCATTTGCAGTTTAGGATATTTAACCGCGTACGAATCTCCCAAATTATCTTGTAAAGATGCAGCTAACTTTGAATCTGCTATATAGCCTTCTTCACCTCCGCCTTGTATAAAGAGTATATTGTCCTTGGTTGTATGTAAATTTTCAATTTTATTCAAAACTTTTACCTTTTACAATTGCTGACGAAATTTGCCCACAATGGTGTGAGATATGAAAAAGAGTATGTGAAAAAAGACGAATTCTGGCAACCGAACCGAAAAATGGAGTTTCAACTTTTTCTAACCAACCAGTTGCTGGTGTTTCATTTACTAACTTTTCTAGTGTCAAATATCCTTGCTCAACTAGTTTTCGGCTTTTTTCAACTTCATATGTTTTACCGATATCTATTTTCGCTAATGTTGTATTTACAACATCTGTTTTAATACCTAAAAATTGACAAAATGTATTCATGGTTTCACCAATGTGTCTATAAATAAAACCTACGGATGCTGTTTCTTTATTTAATCGAAATTTTGAATTTTCTGGATTTATTTGATTTAGACTAAAGGAACTGGTGAATTTATTTTGTTCCAACATTTCGAGTAAAATAGCGTTTAACTCTTTGCTAAATTCATGACTCATTAATTAGTTTCCTTAAATAATTCACAAATCATTTAGATTGCCAACAGTCTATTGCTGTAACTAACTACACCATCAAATGCAGAATTGCGAGCAAGACCATAAACAACTCAATACAATTATTTTTTCTTCGCGACAATGGTAAAAAACCGGGAGTTTATAAATCTTTTAATCCGGTATTTCAGGCTCAACGAGTTTGCTCAACTGATCAAGAGATTCCTGCCAGCCGAGATAGCACATTTCAGGCGGAATAACATCCGGCACATCTTCCTGAACAATGTTAATTTCCGAACCGCAGGAAACCTTTTTGATCTTTACCGTAGTTATCATTTCTCCGGGCAAGTTCGGATCATCAAATTGATCGGAATAACTAATTTTCTCTCCCGGTAATAACTCAAGATATTTACCGCCGAAGGAATGACTTTTCCCGCTAGTGAAATTTGTGAATGACATTTTGTAAGTCCCGCCGACTACTGCATCCAGATGATGTACCTTGCAGGTAAACCCGTTAGGCGGAAGCCATTTTGCCTGAGCATCTGCATCAATGAACGCGCGGTAAACTTTTTCAGGTGAGGCTTTAAAAACGCGGTGAAGTTTTATTGTTGACATTGTTTATCTCCAGAATTAAATAAATAGTTAATCAATTTCCAGGTTAGTTATCTGTACAAATAAAAAATTCAATATAATTATGCTTTTTCCAATTCCGCTATATCAAGCTTTTTCATCTGAAGTACTTTTTCCATTACTCTTTGAGATTTACCCGGCTCTTTGCTGCTTAACAACTCGCCTAAATTTTCAGGCACAATCTGCCATGAGACACCGTATTTATCCTTAAGCCAGCCGCATTGCTGTGCATTTAGATCTCCGCCATCCGAAAGCTTTTCCCAGAAATAATCAATCTCTTTTTGATCATTACAATTAACAACGAATGAAATTGCTTCGTTAAATTGAAAGTTATGCTTGCCAACTCCATCCATTGCGGAGAACTTATTTCCTTCTAGATCAAAATCCGAATACATTATTGCATCGGGATTATCGGGAAGAACTTCTGCACCATACTTAAAAACATCATTCACTTTTGAATTTTTGAAAACAGACGCATAAAAGTTGATTGCTTCATTCGCTTTTCCAAATGATTTTTGGGTAAACATAAATGAAGGAACTATTTTCTGTTCAACTATCATTTTCTGTATGCATAAGCTGCCATGATACGCCGAACTTATCTTCCACCCAGCCGTACTTTTTACTCCAGTCATATTTATTTAATTCCATCATAACTTTTCCGCCATCTGAAAGTTTAGCCCAGAGTTCATCAATTTCTTTTTCATCCTTAGTAGTGATAAAAAAATGAAATCGAAGGATTTATCTTAAATACGGGACCTCCGTTTATTGCCGTAAAATTATATCCGTCAATATCAAAAGCCACAGTCATAACGGAACCTTCCGGTCTTCCGGCGGCTTTAGCGCTGCCTTCACTATAATAGGTTGTGTTTTTAATCTTCGAATTTTTAAAAATGGAAGAATAGAATTTAACCGCCTCTTCAGCATCGCTATCAAACCATAAGAAAGGTGTTATCTTTTGCATTCGGCTACCTCCGTTTTAAATACTTAAGATGAATTATTTTTCAGATCCGCGGAAGTGAATTTCTTTAGTAAATATATCCTAGCAATTTCAAATTCAAAAGGTGTAAATACGGCAAATTAGGGGTTGATTGCGACAAGAACTTTACATAATTTGAAATGCGGATAAGCTCGAGAGATAAATTTATAATAACTTTCCTTAAAAACAATTACAATTTTATCTCAACTGCAATTGTGATTTTCCCTCTGCTCTTTAATAAAATTTTTTCAACAAAATATTCATAATATTATGAAACATATATCAATTTTAATTCCGCTTGGTCATACAAGCATGGTAAATATTGAGGGGACACATCAAATTTTTTCAGAAACAAACGGCATTTTAAAAAGCATTGGGAAAGAGCCGGCTTTTGATGTTCATCTAGTAGGAATATCTTCAGAGACAAAACAATCAACAGGTTTGTTTAGTGTTTATCCCGATGTTTTGATAAAAGATGTACCTAGAACCGACCTAATAATTATTCCGGCTTTACACGGAGATCAGAATATGGCCGCAGAAAGAAATAAAGAATTTATCCCGTGGATTATCTCTCAATATAATAGCGGGGCGGAGGTAGCCAGCTTTTGTTTAGGATCTTTCTTTTTAGCCGCAACCGGTTTACTCGAAGGCAAAACATGTACAACTCACTGGCAATTTGTAAATCAGTTTAGAAAAATGTACCCGCACTTAAATGTTGTTGATGACAAAATCATGACGGAAGAAAACGGGATTTATACCAGCGGCGGCGCTTATTCATATTTAAACTTGCTGCTTTACTTGATTGAAAAACACGCCGGAAGAGAAATTTCGGTTATAGTTTCAAAAGCATTTATGATTGATATTGATAGAGACAGCCAATCGCCGTTTATAATGTTTAAAGGACAGAAAGAACACGACGACGAAGTTATAATAAAAGCACAAGAATTTATTGAAAATAATTTTCAAGAGAAAATAACAGTTGATCAACTTGCTTCTGAATTAGCAATTAGCAGAAGAAATTTAGAGCGAAGATTTAAGAAAGCTACTTGTAATACTGTTATTGAATATATTCAACGAGTGAAAGTTGAAGCGGCAAAAATGAGTCTTGAATCATCACGGGAAAACATTAGCGAAGTAATGTACAAAATTGGTTACACCGATCCTAAAGCTTTCCGTGTGACTTTTAAGAAAATTACAGGCTTATCCCCCATTCAGTATAGGAATAAATACAACAGGGAAATGGTGGTTTAAGAAAATAAAGATTATGGATTGAATAAAACTATATTTCTTTTAGTCCTATATTCTTTAAATATTCAAAAGTGGGATCATAATAAATTGGAGATCGAGTTGGATCATTTTCATCACCTTCCGGAACTACAATTACCATCCCTTGGCGCGCACGTGTTAATAAAACGCGATAAGCATTTTTTAAGTAATTCTGTCTCTCAATTTTGTTAATTTTCTGCCATTTATTTCCACGGAAAGAACAATGACTCCAACCGTTTTTAGTGTATCTGAAATCCGCATCCCAAGTAACACAAACCCAATCAAGTTCTAAACCTTGCACGTGAAATTCTGTTGCCACATCTTCTAAATAATATGATGAGCGTATATCATCTTTTCCATCAAGGAACCAATGTACTGGATCCATGGGAGATTTAACAAAAATAGATTGAGGTTTTAATCTTTCGGCTTGTGATGACACAACAATTCCGTATCTTTCTGAACCCCTTGCTTGTTCTTTTAACCACTTCTTAGCCTTTACCATCTCTCTTGTTAAAACAATAGGATATTTCTCCTTAATACTTTCTAATGTTATTTTAGCCTCTTCAATATGTATATCAAGAACTTGTTTAACGAATAACGACACGTTCTCTGCTCGAAATGATCTTAATGAAATCGCAAGGTGTAAAGCATTTAAATATTGAACATTTTTATGATATTTCAATAATTCAAAAGTATTTTGAGTATTATATTCACTATCTTTAAGCATTGGTGAAATATAGATATCCCAGTTACTAAAAGTTCTGTCTAAAGAGTATATCCACTCACTTATTCCAGCCTCACCGGTATTAATTTCTTGACCACCTCCAACTAAACAAACAATTACCGCCCAATCTGGATGACGATCTAAACATGAAATAAGAAACTCCGGCTCCGATTGTTTAAAATTTGGTTTTCGTTTTTTACGCAACATAAAATTGGAAGTTTGTTCTAAATTCCATGCACGCTGCGCCTCATCAAACAATGCAACATGTTCGATTGGTGGAGATTCAATATCAATTAAACACTCATCTCTAAAGTTATGAACGTTTTGGATAAACATTTTTACTTCGCTAAAAGCTTCACTTTTTTTGAGAGTTTTCCCATTAGCCTTTTCTCTTTTTACTTTATCTCTGGTTAAAGCTTCACGTAGTATTTTT
Organism: uncultured Ignavibacteriales bacterium; assembly: GCA_963739985.1. GTDB lineage: Bacteria > Bacteroidota > Ignavibacteria > Ignavibacteriales > Ignavibacteriaceae > CAVUCE01. Next base: position 199,380 of record CAVUCE010000005.1, on the reverse strand, counting down.
ACAAGTGGACCATTACCTGAAAGAAAAACACTGTACAAATCATTATTTTTATCAAAGTGTTTGGTTGCAATATTTAATCCAACTAATGTTTTTCCTGCTCCCGGAACTCCAGTTACAAAACATATTGATTTTCGTGTATTTTCTTTTGAGTATTTGATTATTCTAGAAATTTCATTAGATGTTTGACTAAGATTAATTGCACTTGCATCGCTACGTGAGATATCTTCAACTGAATGGTTATTATATAAAGCTAATGCGGCATCGATAATTGTGGGTGTTGGACTATATCTTCCTTGTTCCCATAACTTATGATCGATTGTTTCGCTTCTACATATAGATAAGACATTTTCAATTATATTTTTTAAAAGCTCAATATTAGTTTTTATAGGTAATAGAAGTTTATCATTCTGAGGTGTAAAAGTTATTAGTGAAATAGTATCTTGAGCTTTAGTTGCTATTAAGACAGGGGCAATAAATTTATCATGACTCGATTCATGAAAATTTTTCAAGTCCAATGCATAATCCATTACTTGATCTATTGCAGAAGATGAATATGTCGTTTCTCCTATTTTAAATTCCAGAATAAAAATTACTGAATCAATTAATAGAACTGTATCAATTCTTCGTCCCATTCTTGGGATAGAATATTCGAAATAAATACTCCCATTAAAACTTGGTAATATATTCTTAAGTATTAATATTTCTTCAAGCCAGGCATCTCTTTGGGTTCTTTCCAAAGCAAAATTATTATTTAATGCAAGTTTTCCAATAATTTCTTCTGGAGGAACATTTATAAAATTGTAAAACGAGTCCGAATAAAAAGAACGATTCATAAAACCTTAATATTGCTATATTGAATAAGTAATAATAAAATATATCCCAATAAATTATTATAATCAAAGAAATAACATATAGATTCACGAATAGATGAGGATCTGTAGTTATACAAATATCAAACGATCTCTATAAAACATTAACTTCGGCAAAATTAATTTTTTAACTGCAAGTTTGCCTGGCATTTTTAATTCGTAAAAATAAATTCCGCTGGATAGCTGAGATTCATTAAATGTTTTTGTGTATGTACCCGCCTGTTGAAATTGATCTATAAATGTGAATATACTTCTCTAGTATGTACATTATAGTAGGTGTTAATTAAATTGAATCCACACTCGTTTTACATTTTAAGTTTTCACTGGCTATTCAATTTCAGGCTTAACTTTAAGTTTATTAACAACACCAAGAACCCCTATTATATCCGAAAATTCTTTTTGCATGTTCCTCTTTGTCCATAAATCACTAACGGTTCCGGTAATTGTAGCGATTCCGTTTTTTACATTTATGTGAACATCATTTGACAAACCAAATTCATCTTTTCTAACAGATTGTAATACTTTCTCAAGATTTTTATCTGTTAGAGCTTTTTGTATTGGTTTTACTTTTATTTCGTTGGCTATAGATTTCACACCTTTTTGCATTGAAGCTGCAGTTTCAGCTAAAATTTTTTCTCTGTAATAACTAACACTTCCTGAAAGCTCGACCAGTCCATTATCGACAGCAACCTTTATTTTATCAGGTTCAACAATAGCTCCCATTCTTGCTATTTCCAATTTTACATTTTGTTTTATTATTGCATCGGGGAGCATCTTTGTTTTTACAACAAGATCATTGGTAATTTCCATAACTCCGGAAACCCTGGAAACTATTGTAAAAATCCTATCCTTATCATACAAAGAATTCACTGAACCTTCTAGAACTACTTGACCTTTATATGGAACATCCACATTAATGTCAGTTTGTCCATATCTTGTTTCAATTGCAGATCTGACTTTTTCTGTTAAGTTATTTCCGCTATTTAATGCAAAACTCATTTGAGTACATAAAAGCACTAACGTAAAAATAAAAGCTAAATATTTTATATTTTTCATCGTATACCACCTTCCTTAAAATTATCCTTTAATCAGCGTATACTTTTAATATAAATTTGAATTACTGGTTTTCAATGATTTAAGTCAAATATATTTTTACATGTATAGTGGGACATATAGAAAGAGGGCAAAGAATGAAGTAGTTTATCGATAATAAATGATAAGCTATATAGCAAAACGTAGCTTGAGTTTTGTATCCTCAGCTAAATAGACAACTCCCATTCCTCCCTCACCGAGTTTCTCTATTATTTTATAATGTAATATTGTTTCACCGATCATTAAAACCCCTATTTATAATGACATTTAACTAATATGGCTTTATTCCGAATCCCCAAGAATTAATTACTAATGTTACGCAAAACGTTCATTCTGAATGAAATGAAGAATCTCAAGGTTTCGATTTTTACAAATTTATGAGATATTTCACTTCGTTCAATATGACCAAAACATATACTTGCGTAACATGAGTTAATTATTAATCTTTTTTATGAAAACTTTTACCGGTAACTAAATTGTAACTTTCTACTTTTAAATCTTCAGTGGTTTGAATTTGCGCATTAAAATCTTTTTCAAGCTCCATTTTCCACAAATAAAATTGTGAGAATGTATGTTTAATTTTATCGATTAACTCACTATACTTTCCGCCTGTTTCAAACTTATCCAAAGCTTCTTTACTGTCCCAAATTGTTAATGAAACAAACTCGTCATCCTCAACCATATTTTCGATTAAATAAACATAGCGACATCCTTCAACCAATTTTAATTCAGGTAAAATTGTCCCGGAGTAAATCTCTTTAAATTCTTTAATCTTTGTTTTTTGAACTTTGCCCGAGACTGTCCTTAAAAACATATTTGCATTGGAAAGAGTTACTTCTTCTTCTTTTTGAGCCTTTACAGCATATTTCTTTATGACCGGATCTTCATTAACGGGTTTGTATTCCAATTGCATATCATCCGAAAGATTTAATTTCCATTCTGTTGATTCGGATAAATAAGGTTTTGAATCATCAAACAATCCGCGAAATGCTCCCTCCATTTCATAATTTTCTACATCGGTTAAAGACTTCCAAAAGGTGAGTGAAATGAAATCGGTATTATCAAGTGAACATAAAAGCCCTGCGAACAAACATCCGGACATCTTTTCGAGCCTATGGTAAATTTTATTTTCATAAAATTCTTTAAACTTCTCAACCGATTGAGCTTGGATTTGCAACTGCATGAAACGCATGTACATGAGTCTTACCAACCTTTCTTTTTAAGAAGCTAGAGACCCGAATAAATGTAAAAATTTAGTTTATGATTCTTATTTATCTCTTTTAATTACGACAATCGTCATATCGTCTGCCTGTGGTGCATTACCGGTGAAAAACCTTACTTCTTCTAAGATACTTTCAATTATTTCTTCGGCGGATTTGTTCTTATAATTTATTATCGTTTCCTCTAATCTTTTTTCACCAAACTCTTCTTCCTTGCTATTCATTGCTTCGGTAATTCCATCAGAATAAAGCACAAGCAAATCATCACTAAGAAAAGGTATTGTTTCCTCTTCATAAGGAAATGAAGGCATTATACCTACAATAACACCTCCCGTAGAAAACTCCGGAAGTACTTTATCACCGGAAAAATGTAAAGGATTGTTATGTCCCGCATTGCAATAAGTAATCTGGTGTGTATCTTTGTCTAAGATAGCATAAAAAAGTGTTGCAAATTTTGCGGATGAAGTATTATGAAAAAGAATATCATTTGTAAATGAAACACACTCTTTACAAGACTTATCTTGTTTTGCTTGTCCTCTTAAAGATGCTTGAAGGTTTGCCATGAGAATTGCAGCGGGAATTCCCTTTCCCGAAATATCACCGAGACAAAACGCTATTCTGTTTTCGTCGATTTCTATAAAATCATAATAATCACCGCCGACATCTTTTGCCGGAGTGCTTTTCCCCGCAATTTGATAACCCGGAACATTAGGTTGTGATTTCGGCAAAAGATCAACTTGTATTTCATAAGCAAGTCTCATCTCTTCCTTAAGTCTGAATAGCACTTGTTCTTCACGATATAAACGCGCATTTTCAAGAACCTGTGCCGATTGAGAAGCAATAATACCCAGAAGCCGCTGATCGTTTTCAGAAAATCCCGATTCAGTTCTTTTATTGAAGACAGTCAGCAAACCAATCATCTTTCCCTTAACATTCATTGGTACACTTAACAAAGAGCTCAATGGGAAATCTTCGCTAACCATAAAATTGAATCTTTTATCTCCTAAAAGATCATTTATAAGAAGAGGGGTTTTATTTTTGAGCATCCAGCCGGTTAGCTGGGCATCAAACCGAAAAGGAAGGTAATTTGAATAAGTATCCTGTTTACGAATCATTGTGCGAAACGGATTGTCTTCATCTTTTTCGTTAAGCAGCATAACAGCGCCCTGTTCTACCTTCAAATGCTGAACACATTTGCGAACTATTAGATCAATTATTTGCTCCAGCGGTTGTGTAGATGTAATGACTGTGGAAATTTCGTTTAGTACTGATAATTCCTCGACTGCTATTCTGAGACGCTTGTTTTCATCCTGCAACTTTAATAAAGCGGATGCCGGGATGCTTGACTGTTCCATTACTATCCCCTTTGTGTCAAAACTTTTAAAATTTGGTAATTGGCAAGTGTTGGATGTTGTATAATAAGAAAAATAAGATAAGAAATAAACAAAATAATTATTTATTTATACTTAAGAAGTTCAATGTATGATTTGCAATAATACCTTGTTTTGTTTCCATTTTTCGATGGCATAAAAAAAGTGCGAGATTCAGTAGAATTCGCACTTTTAGTGCACCCAGCCGGGCTCGAACCGGCGACCTGCTGATACAAAGCATATTAGTATTCTTATAATTCGTTATAATTAAATAACACAAGTTAACCGCCTAAATGCCCTGTTTGAATCTCTTCAGATAATTTCTCCTACTTCATCAAAAGTAATTTTTTTGTCGAAACAAAATCTCCTGCTAACATTCTATAAAAATAAACACCGCTTGACAGATTTCCAGCATTAAATTCCACATTATAATTCCCATGTATCTTTTGTTCACTAACTAATGTTGCAACTTCCCGTCCTGATACATCATACACTGTTATTGTTACAAAGCTAGTATTTGGGACAGAATAATTTATGCTTGTTGTCGGATTAAACGGGTTCGGATAGTTTTGTAATAATAAGTAATCTTTCGGAATACTTTCAATAATATCTCTTCCAACTTGTGTAATATCAAATGGTTGAATCGTGAAACGTGAACTGGTTATTTCGTTAGAAGGCCATGACATTTTTAGTAAACAATTATTAAAAATTTTATTGGAATCCGGGATATTCCAGGTATATTTTCTAACTGATGGATCAGTAAATGTTGAAAGTTCGATCCAATCACTTCCATCATTATAACTCCAATACAGTGTTGAAGCGCCAACATTACCAAAGAGGTCCCAAGTGATTTCTTTATTGCTTTTTGATCGCCATTCTTCACCACCAACTGGATTAGTAAATGCAATATAATCGTGCGGATGAGCGGCTAATATAATGTATCCAATAGCTTTAGTTACATTTCCAATAGCCTGAATAGTAATTATTCCGCTGCTATGAGCTGTAACTAAACCACTATCGCTCACAGATGCAATTGCATCATAAGATGATGACCACGTGTAATAAGTGTCGGTACCACCGGAAGTATTGGCTGATAATTGTAATGTCTTATCAATTTCTACATCTTTTTTATTATTTTCAGAAGTAATATTTACAAAAACATCCGGTGCCTTTTCTAAGATCCCTAAATACAAATCATCAAAATATGCGTCATTATCTGAACCAACAAATCGGGTTGCAATTAGAAATACTCGTAATGTTTTGCAATTTGCCGGTATTTTAGCAATAATTTCATAATATCCCCAAAAAGGATTTCTATGCTCTCTTGAAATATATAATAATTGATTTCCATTATTATCAAGTGCAGAAACAGCTAATGTTGCTCTATCATGCGGAGGTTGGTCCCAATTAGCGAGCCATCCTGATAATTGAAAATAAGAATCTGCTGGATAAGTTGATACATCAACATCTTGATAAACTTGTGTGTAGGCTATTGCCTTTTTAGCAGGCCAAAAAAAATAACTTCCGAAATGTGGTGTGATTTCTGCACCAGCATTCCAAGCATCATCAAGGTCAATCCAACCTGAAATATCTCCGGTTTCTGCTCCCGGGTTAATTAATAAGTTTTGGTTACTTGAATAAACTTGAGTTGTAATTGTAGTATGAATTTGAGCAAATGTACTAAATGGAATAGCGATGAGCAAAATGATAAAAGTGATATGCTTGAAAGTAAATGTTTGCATTATGTAATCCCCTTGAAATATTAAAGTTCATTGAATAACCTATTTTAAACATGGAAAGCCTTATTTTATATATATTTAAAATAATGAATATCAAATATTCAATTAATGACACAAATGCGTTATTTTTTCACTCAACATTTTCCTATCTCAACAGCAATATTTTTTTGTTTGAACAAAATTACTGGTTTGCAATCGGTATAATAAACTCCGCTGGCATATTTACCCGCATCAATTTGATTAGGTCAATTTGTGATTATTGCTACAATTGTTTAAAAACAAAAAGTGCGAAATTCAGTAGAATTTGCACTTTTAGTGCACCCAGCCGGGCTCGAACCGGCGACCTGCTGATTAAGAGTCAGATGCTCTACCAACTGAGCTATGGGTGCGAGGCAAAATTAAGTAAATTTGTTACTTTTTCAAAATTTTTGCTTTCCGTTTATTCTTTTTTGTGAGTATCTTTTGTGCTGATTTATTTTTTGTCTTGGAATTACTAATGGACACTTATATAGGGTACTTTGCGGCTTTCTGCACAACCGCGGCTTTTATTCCTCAGGCCTTCAAAGTTTACAAAACCAGGCAGACAAAAGACATTTCTCTCGGCATGTTTTTTTTGCTGATTACTGGCGTTGTTTTGTGGCTGGTTTACGGAATTCTGCTAAATTCCATTCCGATAATTTCGGCAAATCTGGTTACTTTTGGTTTATCTACTTACATTCTAATCGTAAAAATCAGAAACGAAAAAGTACAGCGCGAACCTCTGAATTGAGGCAAAGAGTTATTAGGATTTCATCTATTTGATATAGCTTTATTAATCCGAAATATTTTTGTCCTTCTTCATTAAGTTATCCATCGAAAATTCTCCAGCTCCGTAAATTAGGTAAAACAAAAGCAAAGCTAAAACAAGAATTGAATAAACAAGCTGCGAATTTAATGCGAACAAATGTTTATGGAAATCCGGCAAAATTATTGATCCGAGTACGGAAGGAATTTGAATTAGAACCGCCAGTCTTGTAAGCATTCCGATTGCAACTAAAAATCCACCGATTAGATAACCAATTATAACATAATGCGAAATCAAGAATGATATAAAGGTACTTTCAACCCCGGAAACCATCATTACAACTTGATCGCTGTTTACAATAAAAGCAATTCCTTTTACAAAAAGGATAACTCCTAAAACTATTCTAAGATAATCGAGAGTTTTGTGGTGATGAAGCTGAGACCACTTTTCAATTCCGGCAAGCGCGCTCATAAATCCCCCTTTATTTATGAACTAAAATAGCAGCAACTAACTATCTGGTAAAAATCTAAGTAAATAACTTAAATTTAGCAATAGTTAATATGTATCCGGTTAGTAATTAAAAACTTATAAGTATTAATTCTGTCATTTCAACTAATAAAATCATTTTTAAAAGATTCCCGCCTGCGTGGGAATGACATTACTTACTTGCTTAAAAGAGAGGGAAACTTTATATGAGTTTATAAACTTAAAAAATTCAAATCCTTTCATCACAAAAAAAGTGCATACTTCTGTAGAAAAAGATATTTTTACTTGATTTATCTTTTCTTAAAAATCTTCGGAGATAGAATGAAAAAACTTTATATTCTTTTCTTAGTTGCCTTTCTAACAACCATAACAAATGCACAAGTTTATTTTGCCAGCGATCCGACTATTAGTCCCGATGGAAAAAATATAGTTTTTGCTTACGACAACGATTTATGGATCGTTCCTTCTTCTGGCGGCAGTGCTTACAGAATTACCGGAATGGAAGGAAGAGAAAGCACACCTAGAATTTCGCCCGATGGTAAATGGCTTGCTTTTACCGGCGCACAGGACGGAAACCAGAACATTTATGTTATGCCTCTAGACGGTGGAAAAATTAAACAGCTTACCTACAGTGATGCTTCCGATGTTACATCTTCCTGGTCGTGGGATTCAAAGTACATTTATTTTACTTCGGATAGATTTAACAGAATGAACACTTACAAAGTTTCGCTAAACGGCGGAACTCCGGAAAAGTTGTTCGATAATTACTTCAGCTGGCCTCATAATTTTGTTGTTGATCCTGTAAACGGAAATTATCTTTTTAATGAATCGTGGGAAAGCTCTTATTTTGCAAACCGGAAAAGATATAGAGGCGCTTTCAATCCGGATATAAAATCATACAATCCTAAAACCGGCGAATTTAAAAAGCTCACCGACTGGATAGGAAAAGATATGTGGCCGACTGTTGATAAAAACGGCGATATTTATTTTGTATCCGATGAAGCAAACAACGAATATAATCTTTACACTTTTGTAAACGGTAAAAAAACTCAGCTTACAGATTTTTCAACTTCGGTTAAAAATCCGCAAGTAAGTGCCGACGGCGGGTTTGTTGTTTTTGATAAAGATTTTCAAATTTATCTTTACAATACATCATCCCAAAAGGCAGATTTGGTTAACATACAACTACCTGATAACAATACTCTAACCACAAACCTAGATTTTAATGTTAAAGGAAAAATCACAAACTTTAATGTTTCACCCGATGAAAAGAAAATTGCTATTGTTTCGCGCGGTGAACTTTTTGTTTCAGATGTTGAAGGTAAGTTCGTTAAAAAACTTAATACACTGCCAACAGGAAGAGTAAAAGAAGTGGTATGGATAGACAGCGTGCGAATTCTTTATAATCAAACCGTAAAAGGATGGCCGAATTTATTTGTAATAAATGCGGACGGAAACTCGCCGGAAAAACAAATTACTTTTGATGAAAGAAGCGATAGGCAGATCACTTTAAATAGTAAAAAAACAAAAGCGCTTTATTTAAGCGGAAGAGATGAACTGCGCGAACTTGATTTATCATCTATGAAAAGTGAGAATATTGTTAAAGATGAGTTTTGGGCGCTCGACAGCGGAACTCCTTATTACTCGCCGGACGACAAATATATTCTTTACACAGCTTACAGAAATTTTGAAACCGACATTTTCGTTTATAATACTGAAACAAAAAAGAGTGTTGATATTACAAACACTGGCGTAACGGAAGCAAGCTCTACATGGTCACCGGACGGAAAATATATTTATTTTGAAACTGATCGTCTTCATCCTGCTTATCCTTACGGCTATACAAATGCGGATATTTACAGAATTGCACTCAGGGATTTTGATAAAGAATTCAAATCGGATGAGTTTGATAAACTATTTAAGAAAGATGAAAAAGCTAAAGAGAAAAAAGATTCTGTTGTTGTTAAAATAGATTTCGACGATATGAAAGACAGATGGGAAGCTGTAACCGATGCAAAGGGGAATCAGCTATCACCATATATAATTAAAGATAAAACTTATTCTTATGTCCTTTTTATTTCAAACCAGGACGGAGAAAAGTTTAATTTGTGGGAAAAGATTTATAAACCTTTCGAGAAATCAGAGGACAAAAAAATTGATGGAGCATCCGACGACAGTTATATGATTTCTCAAGCTAAAGACACTTATTATGTTCTTATGGACGGCTCTATAAATAAATTGGATTATAAAGATGCAAAGCTCAAAAAGATAGATATTGATTATACTTTTGAAAGAAATCTAAACGACGAATTTAACGAAGTATTTAATGAAGCCTGGGCAAACCTTGATGAAAATTATTACGATGGAAATTTTCACGGCGTTGACTGGAAAGCAATGGAAAAGAAGTATGCGGATTTTTACCTCACTTAAAGACACGCCAGAATCTTCGCACTCTTCTTAACGATATGCTTGGTGAATTAAATTCTTCGCACCAGGGATTTTATTCTTCGGGACCGGAGGAAAAAACTTTCTACAAACAAACAAGTGCGGTCACAGGAATATTATTCGATGAAGCTAATCCTTATTCACAGTTGATAGAATTGTTAAAAATTCACCAGCGGATAAAGAAGGGAAAGACATTAAAAAAGGCGATATTCTTGTTGCTGTTAACGGAGTAAAAGTAGGTCAAGATAAAAACAGAGAATCCTATTTTGTTTTTCCGAAGGACCCGGATGAATTGTCTTTGACTTTTTCAAGAGACGGAAAAGAAAATATTATAAAAATTCACCCGGAAAGTAATAGTGCATTAAAACAGCAGCTTTACGACGAATGGATTGAGCACAACAGGGAAGTAGTTCATAATGAAAGCGATGATCAGATTGCATACATATACATGAGCAATATGGGAGTCGGAAGTCTTGATAAGTTTATCATAGATTTATCGACAGAAGATATGAACAAAAAAGGATTGATTTTAGATCTTCGTTATAACACAGGCGGCAATGTTCATGATAAAGTTCTTGAATTACTCAGACAAAAACCTTACTTAAAATGGAAATACCGCGACGGTAAATTTACAATTCAGCCTAACTTTGCGCCTTCTGCAAACCCTATTGTTTTATTGGTTAACTTCCAGACTTTAAGCGATGGCGAAATGACTACGGAAGGGTTCAAAACTTTGGGATTGGGAAAAATCATTGGCACGGAAACCTACAGATGGATAATCTTCACAAGCGGTAAATCTTTAGTGGACGGATCATTTGTAAGATTACCTTCCTGGGGATGTTATACTCTGGATGGAAAAGATATAGAGAGAAACGGAGTAAAACCGGATATTTACGTAGAGACAAATTTTAAAGATAGAATCGAGAATAAAGATCCACAGCTTGAAAGAGCGATCCGGGAAGTAAAGTCTGAAATGAAAAAATAATTCAAAGTTATTTGTATTATTCATCTTGTCCGGTAATTGCCGGACAGGGTGAGTTTTATATTATTCCCATTCAAGAACTGTTTCACTCTTTGATCAACAAACACCTGATTATTCATTACTGCACAGGCGGAATCTTGGGGAATTCTTCTCCCGATTATCCGGCAGTTGCCCAACGAGATCAGAATGACAGAATAAATATCTAATAAATTTCTTTAGAATATTATAAATGGAATATGAAGAAGCGCCCAAATTGCATATCGTATATAAGTTGGTTTTTTCATATCCTTGGCGAGCGTTGAAAAATAAACGCCTTTGATAATCGTATTACTCATCATCGAAATAATAACTGCCGAAATCATTAACGTTTCAACCGTACTTTGATTTCTTACCAAAGACAAAATAAACGGATCAATATCAGTGACACCAACAATTGCGGATAAACTTAACAACCCGCTATTGCCGAAATATTGTTTCACCAACACCGTTATTATTGATAATAATACAAACAAAGCGGCAAACATAACTGCAGGTTTCAGTTCAAAGGGATTTTGCAATGTTGAAACCGAATTAACGGAAGAAGGTTGTTCGTTGGTTTTAATTGATAAACCCAGTGCAACTCCAATTAAAGAAAGTGCAACTAATCGCCACCATAAAAAAGGGATCAATGCAGGATTTAAAATCAAAATTAAAACCAGAATTCTAATATACATTACACTACTTGCAAATATTGAAGCTTGTAGTGCGTTTTTCCCCCTTACGGGATCCTTTTTTGCAATGTTACCAACAGCAATACTTACTGCGGTACTCGAAACAATTCCGCCTAACACGCCTGATAACCACAGTCCAACGCGATTTCCGAATTTCTTTATTAAGAAATATCCGACAAACCCGATAGTTGAAACCATAATTACAATCTGCCAGATATGAGTAGGATTTAACTTAAAGCGTGTGTATTCTTTGTCTGGAAGTGCCGGCAAAATTATGATTGTAACAAGTAGGAATTTTATAACAGCAAGAAATTCTGATTTATCTAACTTCTCAACGTACTTTTCAATTTCTGATTTTTCGGAGAGTAAAAGAGTGGCGGTAATACCAAGAGCCATCGGGACCCATACGTCGGCTAGTAACGATAAAACACCAACAATAAAAGTAAGTAAAGCCGCCATCTCGCTTGTCCAACCGACTCTTCCGGTTTTTAATTTTGCCAGATAAGCGGAAAGTATTAGTCCACTAACAGCAATAACACCAACAGGAACAGCAAACTGAATATTAAGATGATATAACCAGCCGCATCCAAAACCAAACAAGCTAATTAATGCATAAGTCCGAACTCCGGCAAAAGTTTTACCACTGTGTTCAACATTTCTGCTCTCGCGTTCAAGTCCTATTAACAAACCAAGCGCAAGAGCAACTATAAATCGCAGTTCGTATGTCCATTCGAATGAGCTCATTAAGTGGTATCCGGATAATCGTTACGAATAATATGCTAAAATATATCTTATTCGGATTTTATCAAACTTTATATTAATTATTATTGCGGATATTTACCCACAATTTTATTTATTCCTCGATGAAAACGATGTAAAATAGCCAAAGGTTCCAGAAACATTAATATACATTCGCGATAGACCACGTTTATATCATTTTCTAAACAAAATTTAATTGCTTCGTGAGATTCCGCCCCTTGTTGCATCCAAATATTTTTTATTCCGCTAATATATGCGTCACTAACAATTTGTTCAGTAACATTCGGTTTTACAACTAGTACAAGTCCATCAGGCTTTTGTGGCAAACTGTATATATTAGGATAAACAATTTCACCATTAATTTTTTCTGCATTAGGATTTATTACAAAAACAGAATAGCCTTTACTCTTTAATTCTTTAAAGATTGTGTTACCGAATTTTTTACCGCTTTTTGAAACACCCGCGATGGCTATTGTTTTACAAGAAAGGAAACTCTCAATGGCATCTTTAGTAACCATTTTACTCCCCCGAGTTTTTTTTATTCATAAAACCTATAAATAAATTATGATTGTTGCAATAAATTTAATAAACGTCCGTTCATCATTTTTAATTACAACTCATAATTTAGTTGCTTGAAAAACAAGAGATAAAATATTATTGTAAGGAAGTATCGATAAATATTTTTTGAATGTATTACCCGGAGGATAAAAATGGGAAATGATAATCAAAATTCATCAGTCGGACTTACGGCATTTTTAGTTGGAGGAATAATTGGAAGCGCAGCAACATTTCTATTCACTCCTTTTAGTGGTGAAGAATTAAGAAACAACATAAAAAACGAAATTGATTCTTATATAAGAAATGCAAAGAAACGCGGTGAAGCTTTAGTTAAAGACGCTAAAGCTGCCTCAGATGATCTTGTAATTAAAGCCGAACAACTTCTTGCATTAACACAAAAATACGCCGACGGAACTTATACAGGTTCAATTGATAAAGTTGAAAAAGAAATCAAAAGCATAAAAGCCGCTTTTGATGCAGCTTTTCATCAGTATAAAAAAGATATAAGGGAAACTGTTCCAACCGAACAAATTGTTGAAGATATTTTTTCCAATTATGAAGATGAATTACTTCCCAAACAAGAAGGAATGAGAAGAAGGACAATTAAATAATACTTTATGTATTATTTATATTTTGGGGAAATACAGTTCAAATTTAGATCTTGAGTGTAATTGAATTAAGCTGAATCATATTGTTGGCTTTAAAAAATTCAGTTATTGCTTTTTAGAATTATAAAAAGAGCTTATCTTTGCGTTAAAAAACGGAGCTTATTTGTCGCCATTCTTGTCAATTATAATCCTATTCATCGTAGGATGTGTTGCCGGATTTATGAACGTTACTGCCGGCGGCGGATCAACTTTAACCTTGCCAACCTTAATTTTTTTAGGCCTGGATTCAGCCCTTGCCAACGGAACAAACCGCGTAGCTATTTTTGTACAAAATATTTTCGCTGTTTATTCATTTAAGAAAGAGAAATATCAACAGTTTAATTTAAGCATGAAGCTTTCTCTTTTAACTTTACCCGGATCAATAGTAGGCGCACTGCTGGCTGTTAATATTAGCGATGCTCTATTTCAAAAAATACTCGGTGTGATAATGATAGGCATTGTGGCTTCTATGTTAATTCCCGATGCTAAAATAAAATTAGATAACGGTGATGATAAAAAGATAACATGGATTGTAATTCTTTCAATGTTTTTCATTGGTTTTTACGGTGGTTTTATTCAAGTTGGTGTTGGCTTTATTTTAATGGCAGCTTTAAAAGTATATTTTAAAGTTTGATTTAGTACATGTAAATATGCACAAAGTATTTATTGTACTAATATATACGATTCCTGCCTTGGCAATTTTTATTTTTACAAATAATATAAACTGGTTTTTCGGAATTAGTCTTGCAGCAGGTAATGCTACCGGCGGTTGGTGGGCAGCAAAAGCTTCTGTTAAAAAAGGCGATAAATTAATTAAGATTGTTTTGATTGCGGCTATAATTGTTATGTCTTTGAAACTTTTAGACGTTTTTTAGAATTATTAACGATATATACTCCAATAATAATTATGAACATTCCTAAAAAGTGAAGAGGATATAAAGACTCGCCATCCAATAATCCCCAGAATACGGCAACAATGGGAATTAAATAAGTGACTGACGTTGCAAAAACTGCAGTTGTATATTGGATTAATCTATTAAAAAGAATTACTGCAAGCGCTGTTCCTACAACTCCCAAAAGAAAAACAAACCCTAACGATTCCCAGGCAGAAGGTTGTGTTGCCAGCTTTGAAAAAAAATCTGTTGTTGTTAAATAAATAAAACCTATCGGTCCGATTGAAAACATTGCCAGAGATGTTAACACAACTGAGTTAACATTTGAAAAATAAGTTTTCACCATATTTCCACTAATTCCGTAGCACGTTGTTGCAGCAATTACAAATAAAGCAAAATAATTGAAGCTGCCGGGCTCACCATTATTACCTACAAATGTAAGAATTAGCGTTCCGCTGAATCCGATAACAAGTCCAATTGCTTGTTTAAAGTTCATATGATTCTTAAAAGCAACAATACCGATAATAAACGTGAACATTGGTGTTAGTGAATTTAGAATCCCGGTTAAGGAACTGCTTAAACCCGTTTCTGCTGTTGCAAATAAAATTGCCGGAATGAAATTGGCGATCAAGCCAAGTGTTAGAAATTTCTTCCAGTTTGCTTTGTAAACTTTCTTAAAATTTCTTAAAGCAATGGGAAGTAAAACCAGACTAGCGAAAACAATTCTTACAGAACCGACTTGAGCCGCGGAAAAGGATTCAAGTCCTTTTTTCATAAGGATAAAAGAACTTCCCCAAATAACGGATAGAACTCCAAGAATTATCCACTGATAAGACGGATGTTCGTTTATGCTTTTTAAATTCATAGAAATATGTTTAGCTTTACATTAATTAGCTCAACCCCAACATCCCGGTCAAAGCCGGATATACTTCTCATTTAGAAAAAGGGAAAAATTATTTTGAATATTGACTCGTAAATTAATAATTTCCTTCTCCTCTTAAAAAAAAGATTATGGTAAGTTTGCGCAAGAAGATAATTTCATTATTTGTATTTATAAAGAATCATACGAAGTTTAGTACGAAATATCATAATTTATTTAGCAGTTTTTACATCTTTAGAAATTTTTAATACAAATGGGATTGCAGCAAATGCCAGAACTGCTGAAAGTTTGTAAGTGTTTTCCAAACCTATAAAATCACTGAAGACACCGACAATAAAAACCGAAAACGAACCAAGCACAAAATTAATTGTCATATAAATTCCATTTAAGAACGCCGGTCGATCCGATTCGGTATCGTTAACTATTGCAAGTAAAATGGGTATTAATGCGAACGAAAAAAATCCAAGCAGAATCAGCATCAAGAAACCGATAATTCCTTCTATATAGATAAAACCCAACATGAACAAAGGTGTTGTGCATGCCATAATCAATAAAACGGTTTTTCTACCTATCTTATCTGCTATAAATCCGGAAAAGAAAGTGCCTCCGGCACCTGCAAATTGATATACGGATAATGCAATTCCACCTTGCCAAAGAGACTCTCCTTTAACGGATAAATATGTTGGTAAAAATGAGGTTAACGATCCCTTTAAAATTGAACTAAAAAAAGTAATACCAAGTATTACTGAAAAGAGAAGTGAGTGTTTTTTAAAAGTTTCAATTAGACCGGCAGGCTTTTCTTTATTTTTTAATTCCTCTGAAATTTTAATATTCTTAAACTTAAAAAACAAAATAATTGAAGCACCTAAACCTATAGGTAATAATTTGTACGTACCGCTTAATCCCCACATTGAAACAGCACCTAAAACAAGAATTGGTCCCAAACTTCTAGCAATTTCGCCGCCGAACATAAACATGCTCATTCCGCGGCCGGTTCTCCCACCTGAAATACGCTTTACTAAAACAGGCGCCGGAACATGGAAAAGAGAAGCACTAATTCCCATAACGAAAAGTAAGATAGCGAGAATTACATAACTCGGAGCTATTCCTATTAAGCTCATGCTGGTCGCAGTTATAGCGGGACCGGCAATTAACAAATATCTCACACTAACTTTATCAGCAATAATTCCTACAAACGGATTAAAAAGTGAAGGAATGCTCTGGAAAACAGTTAATAATCCTGCCAGCGAATAAGACATTTGAAGCTTATCAATTAGCATTGGAAGCAACGGTGCAAGAAATGATGAATAAACATCGTGAACAGTATGCGCGAGAGAAATTGTTACAATATTTCCGAACTGAAACTGGGAATCTTTTTTCATTTAGAATTTTAATAATTGAATAATTAGGAAAGCAAAATTTAATATAAAAATCGGAATAATACTTTATCGGAAAATGAATAAAGGAAAGAAACCAGGAAACTAAAGACCTTGTAAGTTTTTCTTAACCTTCAAGGTCGAATATTAAATTGACAATCATTCTGATTTAAGAATAATTCTTTGTGTATTCACATCAGCTTTTACACCGCTCATTACCGTAGAAACAAGCTGCATAAAATCTACTCTACCGTTTTCAACTTCCGAATTGCCGTAATTAGCCCAATCGGGCGCATGCTTTATCGGGATATTCATTCCAACCGAAGCAATCAATCTTTGGTTATCGATATGAAGAAAACCATCATCATGGGTAGCATCTACAGGAACCCATCCGTAAACAGGTAAATAAATTTCCGACCATACATGATAGCCAATTTTTTCCGGAACGAAAACAAAACCGGATTGTTGTCTGGCCGGAATTCCTGCACATCTGGCAAGATCTATAAAAAGCGCCGAATATTGACCGCAATCTCCCTTGCAAGTTTTTAAAGCTGCAATTGCACCTCGGTGTTCCGGCGGGTAAACATATTTCATTGTATCGCGCACCCAACGAAATATCTTTTCTGCTTTAACCAAAGGATTTGTCTCACTTCCTACTATTTCTGCCGAAGTTTCTTTTATCTCTTTAGTCTGTTCTAAAAACGGCTCCGATTTTGTATAAAATACTTTTAACGCTTTCGGAATAGTATTCCATTTTTCAGCAACAATGTTTTTATCAACATTAGGTTTGTAATCATAATCGGTATAAGTAAATCTTCTAACAATTTTAATAGAATCAACTTTGCTTAGTTCATCACTTAAATTCCAGTAAAGAATTGTATTGCCGTTTTCTTTATCTTCAAATTTATCCGTAGGCTCAATACTGCATTCAAGGTTTTTAACATCTCTTTGATTCGTTTGATCTTTTATCTCAGAGCTCCATAGCATCAAAGTTGGTTTTTGATCCAAGGGATTATTATTTCTTTTATTCCAGGCAATCAAACTATCGCCGGAAAGCGGTTGAATATTAGTGATATTAACAATCAACTCACCTTCAACATCACGTGGATTTGAAAAGCCGTTTATTGAAGTTGGTGCCGGATAATTTTGAATATCTGAAATGCCGGAACATGATGAGAAAATTACAGCGATAATTATATAAACCGGGATTAAAAGAGTTTTAATGATTTTCATTTTTTCCTGTAGATAAATTAATACTTGTGGAAATTATAGAATTCAGAAATACTTCTAAAAAGATACAAATTAACTAAATAAGAAATAAATCGATTTCAAATGAATTTTAACTTTAATGTATTTTATTGAAAAATCATATAAGAATTATGCGGTCAAACATTTATTTGCAGTCTTGTAAAGGTTATATTTATACCTTTTACAAGAAGTCCTTTTAATGTTTGAAAAGATCACAAATATGTTAGGCGTCAATCGCGCAGTTATGGCATTATCAATCGCGCGAATGGCAGATGCTATGGGTAATAGTATTTTATTTATCATAATTCCCTTATACATCGCAAAACTTCCAGAAGTATATTTTCATTTTCCGGTACCCGTTTTAGTAGGTGTTTTGCTATCGCTATATGGATTAATCTCTGCTTTTATGCAGCCTATAATGGGAGCAGTTTCCGATAGATTAGGTAAAAGAAAATTACTAATACAAGTTGGATTGGGATTAATTGGTATAAGCACGCTGGGATTTATCCTTGCAAGTAATTTTATAGATTTATTGGTATTAAGAACTTTACAAGGAATTGCAGTTGCGGTTACAATTCCCGCATCTATGGCTTTGATGGCACTAATAACCAAGAAAGAAACTCGTGGCAGCGCGATGGGAGTTTATAGTACTTTTAGGATGATCGGTTTTTCAGCAGGTCCTTTACTTGGAGGATATTTACAGGTCCATTTTGGATTTAATGCTGCATTTTATGCTGGTTCAGGTTTTATATTTTTAGCGATGCTTTTAGTTCAAATTTGGGTTAAAGAGGTTGAAGTTCCTCAAAGCGGGGAAATCATTAAAAAGAAAATCAAAATTATTGAAAAGAAGTTATTTTCTCCCGGATTAGCGAGCGCTGCTTTGTCTACATTCCTAATGGCTGCTGCTTTTTCAATTGTTACTACTTTAGAAAATGAGTTTAATAAAAAGCTTGATATGACTGCATTCGGTTTTGGTATAGCGTTCAGTACTTTAATGGTAAGTCGACTAATATTTCAAGTTCCTCTTGGTCATTATTCTGATAAAATCGGAAGAAAACCTTTAATAATAGCAGGCCTATTATTGATGGCTCCGGCAACTATATTTTTGGGAATTGTCACAAGTATGAATCAGTTAATTGCCGTAAGATTATTTCAGGGTTTAGCTGCGGCTGCAATTGCTGCACCAGCATTTGCTGTTGCTGCAGATCTTTCTCAAAAAGGCGGTGAAGGAAGACAAATGAGTTTAATTACAACGGGTTTCGGACTAGGATTGGCAATCGGACCTTTAATTGCAGGCTTACTTGCTGTATTTTTCTTTGAACTGCCATTTATTGCAATCGGTGTATTAACTTTAATAGGAGCATGGATTGTTTATCGTTACATGCCTGAGACAATAATAGGAGAAAAAGTATTTTTTAAAAATGATTAATCACTATATGAGGAAACTAGAATGTTACACACACCGCAAATCAAAGCTTTGTTTTTAGACATCGGGGGAGTACTTTTAACAAACGGTTGGGACAGAGGAGCGCGACAAAGAGCTGTTGAAAAATTTGATTTAGATTTGGATGAAATAAACGAACGTCATCACCTTACATTTGATACCTATGAAGAAGGAAAACTAAGTCTTACGGAATATATGGATCGTGTTGTTTTTTATGAAAAACGAGATTTTACAAAAACAGACTTTAAAAATTTTATGTTCTCACAATCTCAAGAACTTCCTCATATGCTAGATTATATTAAGTCATTAAAGGAAAAATATAATTTAAGGGTTACCGCGGTTAGTAATGAGGGAAGAGAACTTACAGAATATAGAATTAATCAATTCAAACTTCGCCAGCTATTTGATGCGTTTATAGCATCAAGCTTTGTACATTTTAGAAAACCGGATACTGATATTTACCAAATTGCTTTGGATATTTCTCAAGTTCAACCCGAGAATGTTGCGTATTTGGATGACAGACATATGTTTGTTGAGGTTGCAAGCTCTATAGGAATCAATGGAGTTCATCATCAAAGCTATGAAAAGACAAAAACAAAGCTTGAAGAGTATGGATTAAAGTTAGATTAATATTAATTCCCTTTTCATTAAATTATCATTAAAATGAAGAGGGAATTCTTTTAAACTCAGATTTTACTGAGATCACTTTTACTATCCGGGCAAACTTATGAAAAGCAAACATATTCCTTTGGGAAAAATACTGGGAATACCAATTGGATTAGATTACACTTGGTTTCTAATTTTTGCCCTTCTAACCTGGTCTCTTGCTGTAAATTATTTTCCTCAAGAGTTTAAAAATTGGTCGGTTTTCCATTATTGGTTTTCGGGAGCTGTAACGGCAATAATGCTTTTTATTAGCGTTTTAGTTCATGAACTGGGACATGCGCTGGTTGCTCAAAGTTATAAAATAAAAGTTAAAAGAATTAGTCTTTTTATTTTCGGAGGAATTGCCGAAATACAAGGTGAGCCTCCAAAAGCTTCAGCGGAATTTTGGATTGCTATTGCTGGTCCGATAACGAGTTTTTTACTGGCAGGGTTATTTTTTATTCTCCAACAAATTACCATGGATTTTGTCTGGTTCAATTCTGTATTTAAATATTTAGCATATATAAATTTTATACTCGCATTATTTAATTTGATTCCCGGTTTTCCTCTCGATGGCGGTAGAGTTCTCCGAGCAATAATTTGGGGCTTTTCCAAAAACTATAAAAGAGCAACTTCAATCTCATCAATAATTGGACGTTTTATTGCTTTCGCATTTATTTTTATTGGAGTCATGAATATCTTTTCGGGAAGAATCGGAGCGGGAATCTGGATTACATTTATAGGATGGTTTTTAGAAAATGCTGCCAATTCTCAACTTCAGTCCCAGGCTTTACATGAAACACTTTCAGGACACAAAGTCACGGAAGCAGTAACTAATGACTTCGCAATCATTCCTCACGACACAACGATTCAAGAAGTTGTTGATAATCATATTCTAGGAATAGGTAGAAGAAGTTTACTGGTAAAAAAAGATGAAAAATTTATCGGACTACTTACTGTTCACCAACTCAAAAATGTTTCCGCAAACAAATGGCCGGAAACCAATGTAACCGAAGTTATGATACCTGATATTCAAACTGAAAATATTGATATTGATTCCCCGCTATGGAGCGCTTTACTTAAAATGGATCAAGATGATGTTAATCAACTTCCTGTTACCGAAAACGGAGAAATAATTGGAATATTAACCCGGGCAAATGTCCTTGCTTTTATACGCTCCCTGCAGTAAGTAATATCGAGTCTCAATTGCCTGCTCAATACTAGTAGGTAATGTTTATCAATTACATTGAAGCTAAAATTAATTACCTTATAATAAAATAGATTTATACAGATAACTAATACAGATTCGATGAAAAGACAAACAAGATTACTATTCGATACAATTCTCTTGGGAATAGTAGGTGCATTAGGTGCGCAATTATTTACATTCCTCCTAAGTATCTGTAATTCTTTTTTCATGGAAACAATTGCAGGCTATCATGCTCCCGGACTTGCAACTGACGGAGAGACACTAATACAAACTATTGGACCTCATTGGTTATGGTTTGTTCCACTTGTATTAGTCATAGGCGGTTTAATCTCCGGATTTTTAGTTTATCAATTTGCACCTGAAGCTGAGGGACATGGAACAGATTCGGCAGTAAAATCATTCCATAAAAATAACGGAGTTATAAGAAATCGAGTTGCACCATTAAAGATTATAGCTTCCGCAATTACAATCGGTTCTGGCGGTGCAGCTGGAAGAGAAGGGCCAACTGCTTTATTCAGTGCAGGATTCGGTTCAATATACGCAAAGCTAACACACCGTACAGATAACGAAAAACGATTATTGGTTCTAATCGGTATGGCTGCAGGGCTTTCTGCTATTTTCCGCTCACCCATAGGAACAGCAATATTTGCAATCGAAGTTCTATACAGTGATATGGAATTTGAAGGTGAAGCCTTAGTTTATACCATGCTAGGATCTATTATAGCATATGCCCTTAACGCGGTTTTTTCCGGCTGGGGGCCATTGTTTCAAATTCCGGCCTCAATTAAAGTTGAAAGTTTTTCTGATTACGGGTGGTATATTTTACTTGGACTTTCAAGCGGAATTATTGGCGCTATTCTGCCGGAAGTATTTTACAAAATAAGAGATGGTTTTAAAAAGATTCCTATTAAGCCTCACTTTAAACCGGCAATTGGAGCATTTCTTGTCGGACTAATTGCATTAGCGTTTCCACAAGTTTTAGGCGGAGGTTACGGCTGGATTCAGCTTGCAATAAACGGAAAATTAGCTTTAAATATATTGCTAATATTAATTTTCGGAAAGATTATTGCTTTTAGTTTTACTGTTTCTTCAGGCGGTTCAGGTGGAGTGTTCGCCCCTGCTTTGTTTGTCGGCGCAATGCTTGGCGGAGCTTTTGCAAATATATTTCATCAACCATCCGCTGCATTTGTAGTAGTTGGAATGGCAGCGGTATTCGGCAGCACAGCACGAGTTCCTATTGCAACCCTGTTAATGGTCACCGAAATGACCGGCGGTTATCATCTTTTGGTTCCTGCTGCATTAGCGGTTATGCTCGGATATTTATTACAGAGATGGATTACTTCAACTTTCAATTTTAAATACATCAGTCTTTATGAAGCGCAAGTTAAAGATAGAACTGTTTCGCCTGCACATAGAGTTGAACATTTAAAAACTGCGGTAAAAGTCTTAAGCGAACGGAAATCATATAACTCAGCACAAATAGGTAAATTAGATTTCGTTGGATTACTAACCTCCGGTATTCCACTTCAGTTGCCGGATAAAAAAGTTTTATACCTTGGAACCTTGAACAGAAAAAGCAATTGCATAGGTAAAAAAATAAAAGATAACTGCCTCTTTGATAATGATAACGAATCGGAAATTGTATCTGTTTTTAGGGAAGAACATTTAATTGTTCCCGATGATGATTTTAGATTTGAGAAAGAAGATCAAGTATTAATTTTAACGAAACCGGAAAAATTGCAAAGTTTGAAAAACCATTTTACTTCAAAATCTAGAAGGAGATTGCGGTTTTTGTTAAAAAAGACAAAGTAAACTGAGTTGTTTGTCATAATTTCAAAAGCCATAAACCCGATTTCAAAAACAAATTCTAAAACATTCAAAACTTTACCGATAATATTGCGTCAAAACATATAAGAATTAGTATAAAAGGTAATTTAGCTATCATACTTAAACCTAAAACACAACTGTTGAATTCTACAAGCCTTAACTTATTAAAAAGACAAAAGATAATTGAAAATGAATTATAATAAATACGCTCCGGGTTGGCCTGGTATTGAAGCACGCTGGACATCTAGTGCAAAGAGCGGAGTTGGAACCGCTTTAAATACAACCAGTGAAGTTTGGTTCACATTAAGTCA
The DNA here is from genome assembly GCA_963739985.1 of uncultured Ignavibacteriales bacterium. Taxonomy (GTDB): domain Bacteria; phylum Bacteroidota; class Ignavibacteria; order Ignavibacteriales; family Ignavibacteriaceae; genus CAVUCE01. The sequence goes on along the minus strand of CAVUCE010000005.1, from coordinate 175,885 downwards.
CGGTATATTAAACGAAATATATTATCCTCGCGTTGATCAAGCATGTACTAGAGATATGGGATTTATAATTACCGATGGAAAAGATTTTTTTTCTGAGGAAAAACGGCATACAAAAAACAAAGTCGAGTTTTTAGCCGATGGTATTCCAGTTTATAAGTTAACGAATAAATGTAAATCCGGTTATTATGAAATAACAAAAGAAATTTTAGCCGATCCTTCGCGTGATTGCATTATTCAAAAAGTTAAGTTCGAAGTAAAAAACAATTTGTTTGAAAATCCTCATATCTACGCTTTGCTTGCGCCGCATCTTGGAAATTATGGTTCGGGTAATACCGCATGGGTTGATGATTACAAAGGCACCCCGATGATTTTTGCTCAAAGAGGAAATACAGCGTTAGCCATTGCTTGCGATGTTGGTTGGTTAAATCGTTCTGTTGGTTTTGCAGGAAGATCAGATGGCTGGGCAGATCTATACGAGAACAAAAAATTAACAGAAGTTTATGAACGAGCAGAAAACGGAAACGTTGCATTATTAGGAGAAATTGATCTCTCGGAAGCACATGAGAATACTTTTCATTTAATAATTGGTTTCGGGGATTCCTGGGGCGAGGCAGGACAAAGAGCTCGATCAACCTTAAATGAAGGTTACGAATCAATCCAGAATAAGTATATTGCCGAATGGAGGGACTGGCAAAAGCAAATAGATACAATTAAAAATGAATCGAAAGGCAAAAAGGATTTATATAAGATAAGTGCAGCAGTACTGCGTATACATGAAGCAAAAAGACAACCCGGGGGGTTAATTGCTAGTTTATCAATACCATGGGGATTTGCTAAAAGCGATGATGATTTAGGCGGATATCATTTAGTTTGGCCAAGAGATTTAGTAGAATCGGCCGGTGGATTGTTAGCTTTGAAATCTGGTGAAGACGCAATTCGGGTTATTGATTATTTGCAATCTACACAAAATTCAGACGGACACTGGGCGCAAAATATGTGGCTCGACGGAACTCCTTACTGGCATGGAATTCAAATGGATGAAACTGCCTTCCCGATTTTGTTAGTAGATTTAGCTTTGCGCTCCGGTGCTATTGATAAAGCCAAAGCAAAAAGATACTGGCCTATGATTAAATCCGCAGCTTCTTACATCGTTGCAAACGGTCCGGTAACTCAACAAGATAGATGGGAAGAGGATCCAGGCTTTTCTCCCTTTACCCTGGCTGTGGAAATTTCAGCATTATTGATTGCTGCAGATTTTGCAAAAATGATGGACGCAAATGATCTTGGAAAATACATGGAATCAACAGCGGATTTTTGGAATGAAAACATTGAACGCTGGACTTATGTTACAGAAACAGATTGGGCAAACGAGATTGGTGTTGAAGGCTATTATGTTCGTATTGCTCCACCTGATCAAGCCGAGGCTACTTCACTAAAGGATGGGTTTGTGCCTATTAAAAATCGCCCTCCGGGACAAGATCAAACAACGGAATCTCATTTAGTTAGTCCCGATGCAATTGCTCTAGTTCGTTTTGGATTGCGCAAACATGATGATGAAAAGATTCTGAATACAATTAAAGTTATTGATGAAAAACTAAAAGTTGATACGCAATTTGGCCCCGTTTGGCACAGATATAACGGAGACGGCTGGGGTGAAAAAATAGACGGAAGCGCTTTTGACGGAACCGGAATCGGAAGAGCGTGGCCTCTATTGACAGGTGAAAGAGCTCATTATGAAATAATTGCCGGAAGAATGAATAATGCGAAAGAATTAAAATCATCAATGGAACAATTCTCAAATGATGGAGGAATGATTCCGGAGCAAGTTTGGGATGCTGATGATATTCCTGAAAAGGAATTGTTTTTCGGAAGGCCCGCCGGAAGCGCAATGCCTTTAGTCTGGGCACATTCAGAATATATTAAACTTTGCCGCTCTATAAATGATAAAAAAGTATTTGATATGCCGCCCCAGACACACAAAAGATATATAGAAAACAATATTCAATCAAAATATTTTTGTTGGAGATTTAACAATAAGTGTAAAACAATATCTCGTGGTAAAATACTCAGAATAGAATGCATGGCTAATGCCAAAGTAAGATGGACAGTAAACAATTGGAAATCATTTAAAGAGAATGAAACTAAGGATTCAAATTTAGGAATATTTTATTTGGACTTGCCTGCAAATAAATTAAAAAAAGGTGATAAAATCATTTTTACATTCTATTGGACTGAAGCAAGTAAGTGGGAAGAAAAAAATTATTCAATCGAAATTGAATAATGCTAAATCAAGAGTGATTAATATTACAGTTTCGTTTTATGGTTAATCCTTTTTGAACTTAATATCGTCTAAAAGGTAGATTTAATATTTAATTTCATTTAGATACCGACTAGCATAGACGAGAGAGTTTTTAGGAAAGGAGAACTGATATGAAGAGGTTAATTAGTAATATCGCCTTAGTTGTCCTTTTTTCGATAATGATTACTATTCCTTTAACAGCACAATCTAAAGATGTTAAAGTTGATAAGACAACTAAAATTTATGTTCAATATAATCTTGCAAAAGATAATCTGTTTGATAAAAACAACATTGATGTTTACGTTAAAAACAACACCATAACTTTAGAAGGAACCGTTTCTACATTAGCCGAAAAAAGAAGAGCTGAAGAAGATGCAAAAGATGTAAGTGATTCTTACAAAATTTTGAATAATTTAAATATTGCATCAACAGATCTTTCCCCGGCAAAAATTGTAAAGACGGTAATGCATAATATTTATAGTAACACCTTCTATGGAGTTTTTGATTATGTTTCCGCACAATACAAAGATGGAGTATTATCTCTGAATGGTTACGTTCATGTTCCTTGGTTTAAAAAGACTTTTGAACACGAAGCAGAGAAAGTAGCCGGAATAACAAAAATTAATGATAATATTAAAAACACATTCGGCCCCGGAAGATTGGGAATTAGAGCTGCATCTTTGATTTATAACGACCCGATGTTTGCCGGATATGCTTTTAGCTCTAATCCGCCTATTCACATAATAGTTGAAAATGGTAGTGTTTTCTTATTCGGTAAAGTCGATTCTGACGTTGAAAGTAGTTGGGCAGCAAATGCTGTTAGGTTTAGGACAGATGCCTTTAACGTGAACAATAACATAGTTGTAATTAAATCATAATATTTACCGTAGAGTGTCCTGAGCAATATGATAAGCCCCCGAATAACATGTTGCGTCCCAAAACCGGCACTCTGCGGTTTAAGTTTCCTTTCTATTTATATACAAATCATCAGCAAAAATTATTTCTAAAAAAGTAGTGATTCTTTAAAAATAATTCTCTATTATGAAAGTAATACTTTTATAGACCCATAATTCAATTTCTCCCGGTTACGATTTATACGATTTGATATTTAGCAGTTATTGATTAAAGCTTTTATGATTAAGTAAATTTTGTAAGTTTGATTTAGAGGATAATAGTCTAAACAAATAACGAAAGGATAACATTATGAAAACAGTACGGGAAATATTACATAATAAAGGAAGCAACTATTGGAATATAAATCCGGATGCGACCGTTTATGAAGCATTACAACTAATGTCCGAAAAAGATATTGGTGCTTTATTAGTAATAGAAAATGAAATAGTTTTAGGTATTTTGTCGGAAAGAGATTACGCTCGTAAAGTTGTTCTGTTCGGTAAGTCATCAAAGGATGCGCTTGTAAAAGAGATTATGTCGACAAAAGTAATTTATGTTGAACCTCACGTTTCTCCGGAAGAATGTATGGCGTTGATGACAACAAAAAGAGTAAGGCATCTCCCGGTAATAGAAAATAAAAAAGTCAAGGGTGTTGTTTCAATCGGTGACGTTGTTAAAGCAGTAATTGATGAGCAAGAGTTCGTTATAGATCAGTTGGTTCATTACATTACGGGCGCTCCCAAATTACTGGAAACGACAACCGACAATGAATGAACTACGAATCATTTAAAATTATAGAATAATTAATAACTCATGTTACGCAAGTATATGTTTTGGTCATATTGAACGAAGAGAAATATCTCATAAATTGTAAAAATCGAATCCTTGAGATTCTTCATTTCATTCAGAATGACCGTTTTGCGTAACATGAGTTAATAATATATTATAGTTGCCGTTTATACATCCCCATCAGCTTACCTTGCGCAATTATATGCCCTTGCATAGCTTTTTCAAGCTGATATTTTTCTGCTCCATCTTTTAAATGAAGTGCGGTATCTAGAGCATATATTCTAAAAAAATATCTATGAGCATTGCCTTCGGGTGGACATGGTCCTCTGTATCCTATTCTTCCGAAGCTGTTTGTTCCCTGCATAACTTCATCGGGGATATTTCTGGTTGGAGTTATATCTTCATGCAATTCATAAATATTTGAAGGAATATTATAAATGACCCAATGGACAAAATCGCCGCCGGGAGCATCCGGATCATCCAGTATTATAGCGTACGTTCTAGCTTCTTTTATTGAGTCTTTCCACTTTAGTTCAGGAGATATATTTACTCCTTCGCATGTATATTTTGACGGAATATTTTCCCCTTCTTTAAATGCAGTGCTTGTAAGCTTTATTTCCATCGTTTTTACCTGCGGAATGTTTTTAGAATAATGATTTGATTTGAAAGAAAAAGATATGAGTACCGGAATTGAAATTGTTATAATTATTCTGGTTAGAAAATATTTATTTTTTAATTTCTTTTTCATAAGAAAGCCTCGGAACTAAATTAAAAACATGTGTGTTTCTAACAGAAATAAAAATTTTCTCTAACTTAAACAAACTAATGTTTGATTTATTGATAAGACAATTTGTATTAATCACAGCAATAAATCTTTTAATAGATTATGTTTAAGTCTTTAGAAATTTAATAAAACTAATATTTAAAAACCGATTAATTATTTACAATAAATTTTCAAGAAACAAACACACTAAAATCAAATGAAAACATTATCATATCTTTTTGAAAACAACAAAAAATGGTCGGACGATATAAAGAATAAAAACGGCGATTTTTTTGTAAAACTCTCTCACCAGCAAAAACCTAAATTATTATGGATAGGTTGCTCTGACAGCCGGGTTCCGGCAAACGAAATTGTTGGATTATTACCCGGTGAGTTGTTTGTTCACAGGAATATTTCCAACCTCGTCATTCATTCGGATATGAATTGTCTATCAGTAATTCAATATGCTGTTGAAGTTCTTAAAATTGAACATATAATTGTGTGTGGACATTATAGTTGCGGTGGTGTTATGGCAAGTTTGGATGAAAATAATCACGGGATGATTGACAACTGGCTCAGACACATAAAAGATACTTACACAAATCATAAAAGTGAATTAGAGTCAATAGTAAATTTTGATGAAAAAGTTAATCGTCTTTGTGAAATTAATGTTGTAGAACAAGTCCGTAATGTTTGCAACACAACATTTGTAAAAGATAGATGGAAGACAAAAAACGACGTCTCGCTTTCTATTCACGGATGGATATACGGAATTGAAAACGGATTGTTGAAAGATTTAAACGTAACAATAAGCAGTCTGCAAGAATTTGAGGAGTTTGAGAAATCTTAATTTTTGGAAGATGTGTTTTTCATCTTACCAGGATACAATTATATTTTAAAATGTCTTTATTATAACTATATTTACGCACACAAATTAGGCTCATAAATTTAACAAGGATTCAAGATGTCAACTGGATTTATTTTATTACTCGGAGGAGTTTTCGCTACATTTGCAACTATTCAAATTATCACCTTAAGAAAAATTTATAAAGACGCTAATAATCCGAAATTCCACACTAACGGTAAATAGTAGTAATATTTTAATTATAAAATAAATCCTACAAAATTATTTTAAGCGGAATTCTGAAGCAATAACGTTTCTTCAAATATAGAATTCCGCTAACACATCTTAATATATTTCCTCCTAGATTGATTAATATTTGAATAAATTTCTGTTGTCCATTATTATCTAATCTTTACCTAAATAACCGCGCTTATTTTCAACCCTTTAAAATATGATGAAACTAAATGAAATTAAATTTATATTAACCACTAATAAGACTTTTATACTTATTTCAAGAGCAAGTTAAACCCTATATTTATAATCAATTCGCGTTCTTTAAATGAGGAGAATATTTGAATCATAATATATTACTCGGATTATCAATAATAATTATTTTAGGTGTCTCGGCTCAATGGATTTCGTGGCAATTTAAACTTCCTTCAATATTAATTCTTCTTTTATTTGGTTTTATTGCAGGACCAGTAACCGGTTTGCTAAATATAGATTCTTACTTCGGTAATCTATTATTCCCGATTGTCTCAATTTCCGTTGCAATAATTTTATTCGAAGGCGGATTGAGTTTAAAATTTTCAGAATTAAAAAACGTAGGCGGAGTTGTACGTAATTTAATCTTCTTCGGAATTCCTATCACATTTATTTTATCAACAGCTTTCTCATTTTTACTTTTGAACTTAAGCTTTACGCTTTCAATGCTATTCGGAGCAATTTTGGTTGTAACCGGACCTACTGTAATTCTCCCTTTATTAAGACAAGTAAGGCCAAACGCCCAAGTGAATACGGTTTTAAAATGGGAAGGGATTATAGTCGATCCTATTGGAGCCTTGCTTGCAATTTTAATTTTTGAGGGAATTTTAGCAGGCGGATTTCAAGCAGCTACAATTCAAGCTTTTACCGGTTTCCTAAAAACTGTTATTATAAGCACTTCAATAGGTGTTGCCGGAGCTTACGGAATTATGTATCTGCTTAAGAAAAAGTTAGTTCCTGATTTTCTTCATAATCCTGTTTCGTTAGCTACAGTTGTTCTAATTTTTGCTCTTTCAAATTTGGTACAGAATGAAAGCGGCTTATTTGCAGTTACAGTCGCAGGAATATTTTTAGCTAATCAAAAATCAGTAAATGTTCACCACATAGTGGAATTTAAAGAAAACTTGCGAATTCTATTAATCTCTGTATTGTTCATTATGCTTGCAGGAAGAATCTCCCTGGAGGATGTTCATCTGGTAAATGTTTCGAGCTTCATTTTTATTGGAATCCTAATTCTATTTATACGGCCGATTAGTGTTCTCTTATCAACTATAAAATCATCTTTAAAGCTAAGGGAAAAAATATTTATAGCTTTTATGGCTCCAAGAGGTGTTGTTGCGGCCGCAGTTGCTTCGCTTTTCAGTATAGAGTTGGTGAGATCAGGAAATCAAAATGCGGAATTACTGGTTCCTTTAACTTTTTTAGTAATTATTTTAACTATAACCGTTTATGGACTTAGCGCAATGCCTCTGGCAAAAATACTTAAAATTGCTTCACCAAATCCGCAAGGATGTTTAATTCTCGGGGCACATAAATTCGGTAGAGAAATAGGGCTTGCACTGAAAGAAAAAGGGTTTAAAGTACTGATGGTTGATACAAACCGAATTAATATAAACGAAGCTAAAATGGGCGGACTTTCAACATATTCTGGAAGCGTTCTTTCGGAACAAATTATTAACGAAATCGATCTAAGTGGTATAGGGAAATTATTGGCTATAACACCAAACGAAGAAGTGAATTCCTTAGCCGTAATTTATTTTGCAAGGATATTCGGGTCAAATGAAATTTACCAGTTATCCATTAAAGATGAGATTAAAAAAGAAGGGAAAAATGTTTCAAAAGATCTGAAGGGACAAGTTTTATTCGGCACCGATTTTTCTTATGAATTTTTACTAAACAGTTATCCGGATAAATTTAAAATTAAATCGACCAACATAACAGAGAAATTTAATTACGAAGATTATATCAATCAAAATGTTGAAGAAAAAATAATTCCGCTATTTATAATTGATGAGAATAAAAACTTAATGGTATTTACCCGAGAAAACATGTTAACACCGGAAAAAGATCAAACACTAATTAGTTTGTCTGAGACTAAATAATATTATTAAAATTACTTGTAAATTAAAATCGATATTCAAATTCATTTAGGTTTGACTATCAACAATTTAAAACATAAGTTCGTTAAAAATTTTTACAATTAACTTCAAAAATCTGATGCAAAAACGTTTAATCTTTATTTTTTTCATTTTCATTTTCATTTCTCCGTTACAGTTTACTCAGAGTAAGGCTAAGGGTTCAACAAATAAAAATCCTTTGATTGGAACATGGCAGACAGTCCGTGTAAAAATGTCGGAATCATATTTAACTCTTGATTTCAAACCCGACAAAAAATTTAAATACCTGCTTCAATCACAATGGTTTGGTGGCTATAGGTTTAACGGAACGGAATTAATATCATCCTACCGGATTCCCTTCTTAAATAAAATTGTTACTGATACAAGTGTTGCTTTGATTATATCGGATACTTTAATCACAAAAGTAAATTCTAAGGGAAAATCGAAAACAACAAAATTCGTTAGAGTTAATGAGAATTCGAAGCGAAATGGAATTATAGGTAAATGGCATACTTATGATTACAATGGTCACGAAGCAATAATTGAGTATGAACCCAAAGGTGGATTAAAGATAACAGAGATTCTTAGAAAATTTGATGGCTATTATATAGTAAAAGGGGATCATTTCGATGTTTTTGCCGAGAACGGTGGAAAAATGATGGACAATATGCGTTTCCAAATGCTTAGAGATGAAATGATTATTTATGGTAAAAAACCGCACTCGACCATGAAATTTAACAAAATAAAATAACTTTAAAAGTGTTTGATAATTTGGGAATTATCAAGCATTAATTTTACTTTAGTTATTTGGTTTTATCAATAATCACCAACCATAAATCAACCTAACAGAATGTGTTCTACTTCCTATCTCTTGGTATAATAATTTAGTAAAATCAAGTCTATAGAAATTAATACTACCTCATAAAATTGAGAATTTCCGGAGAATATTCTTCTTATGGTTTATGCTGTAATTGCTGAGTTACCTTATCATCCGATGTTTGTTCATTTTCCGATTGCGCTTTTAATAGCAGCGGGATTATTTACAATATTAGCTTTGTTTGTCAATAAGGAAGCCTTTCTTAAAACAGCATTCTGGATGCTGGTAAGCGGATCGTTGGGTTCTATTGCAGCTGTGATTACCGGACACATGAGTGAAGAGAAAATTAAGATGACTCCGGCAATTCATAATATTTTAGAAATTCATGAAACGATAGGATTTATAATTATGGTTTCAAGTATTTTATTAGTGATATGGTTTATTGTGAGAAGGGCTGACTTAAATAAACTGGAACATTCATTGATAGCATTCATTTTTGTTATTGTTGCGGGTTTACTTAGTTACCAGGGCTTTCTAGGCGGAGAAATGGTTTATGCGCACGGAGCCGCCGTAAACTTGAGACAAAAAGAGAATGATTTTACCGGAAGTGATGATCAGTATAAGAATCCGCATCATAAAGTATTAGATCGCGATAGCCTTAATCAAACTTTATCCGAAAGAGTTGCAAACGCATACGGAATCAATAACTTCCCGAAAGTTAAAATAATATCTTATACTTTTAACGTAAAGTTTAACGGCAAAGAATTTCACAGATCATGGAGCTGGAATCCGGCAACTGATGAAGTTACGTACATGGGAAAAGATGACTCCGGAAAAAACATAAAAAAAACTTATAACCGTAATGAGAAAATGGACGCGGCAACTAAAAAAATCGATGCAGCATTTATAAACGATAATTATTGGCTTCTATTTCCTTACCACTTAGTATGGGATGAACATGTAGATTTAAAAGATGTTGGAATGAAAGAATTACCAATCGGAAAAGGAGAAGGAAATTGCTTAATTGTTAAGTATGTTGGAGATTACGGTTATACACCTGGCGATGAATTTAGGCTTTTCTTAAATAAAGACAATAAGATAAAACAATGGCTTTATCTGCACAGCGGAAACAAAAACGAATCACGTCCCGCTACATGGGAAGGAAATAAGAACTTTGGAGGAATCATAATATCAACACTTCATAAAGGCCCGGATAATAAGTTCAGATTGTGGTTCTCGGATATAAAAGTTCAATATTAAAAGCTGCTAATTCTTCCTTGCTTCAAAACAATGCATTTATTCTAAATTTTAATGTATTTTAAAGTGTAAATTTTTAGGATAAATTTACCCATCAATTAATATTTTTAGTTTCAGGAAATGAATAACCCTTATTTATATTTATTATTAGGATTGGTTGCCGGCACTGTAAGCGGTTTGCTAGGTATTGGAGGCGGTGTTATAATAATTCCGGCATTAATTTTTCTATTTGGATTTTCACAACATCAAGCTCAAGGCACCACACTTGCTTTAATGGTTCCTCCTATTGGGCTTTTAGCTGCTTATACTTATTACAAGCAAGGCTTTGTTGATATTAAATTAGCCTTGCTAATTACTGCCGGTTTTTTTATAGGCGGTTATATTGGAGCTAAATTATCTATAAATATTCCCAACGCTCTTTTGCAAAAGATGTTCGGATTTCTATTACTTGTTGTAGCTCTTAAAATGATATTTGGCAAATAGCCGGTTCTATTATACGTTATAATTTTACAAATTTTGTGGGGTTTAAGATCAATATAAATTGATCTTAATTAAAATGAATAAAATTGACAAATTTGAAAATGAGGTTGAAGATAGCAATATTATTGAAGAGGAAGCATCTCAACCTGCCCCGCTTGGTCAAACCAGATTTCAGTATCTCGCCTTAAGATTCAAAGGTAAATTTAATCTTAAAAATACTTTTGCAGCGCTCAAATATCCTAATTACAAACTTTGGTTTTGGGGACAAATAATTTCTCTGTTCGGAACCTGGATGCAATCTACTGCCGAAGGTTATTTGATTTTTGAGCTAACTCATTCCCCTATTTATCTTGGTTACGTTGGGTTCGCCGCCGGAATTCCTGCCTGGTTATTTATGTTTTACGGCGGAGTAATATCCGATAGAATTCCAAGAAAAAAAATTATTATTACAACTCAAATAACAATGATGCTACTCGCATTTATTATTGCCGCACTAACATTTTTCAAAGTCATTCAAGCTTGGCACATAATAGCATTAGCCTTTGGATTAGGAATTGCGAACGCATTTGATGCTCCTGCGAGACAATCGTTTTTATTAGAACTTGTAGAGCGTGATGATTTAATAAATGCAATTGCTTTAAATTCAACAATGTTCAATTCTGCAAGAGCAGTTGGGCCTGCGTTCGCCGGATTCATTTATGCATTATTTGGGCCGGCGTGGTGTTTTACTGTAAATGGTTTATCATTTATTGGAGTTATAACCGCTTTAATGATGATGAAGCTAAAACCTCAACAAATAAAACCGAAAAAAAGATCTGTATTATCAGAATTAAAAGAAGGTTTAAAATATTCACTAAGCAATCCGATAATAAGAGTAATAATTGGATTAGTTGCAGTCATAAATCTTTTCGGACTTTCATTTGTAACTCTTATTCCGGCATGGGCAGTTACAATTTTACATGGCGACGCAACAACAAACGGAATTATGCAATCTGCTCGCGGAGTGGGAGCTTTAAGCTGCGCGCTTATCATTGCTACTTTGGGCAAAACTAAATATACAGGAAGAATGTTAACTTTTGGTTCTTTCCTGCTTCCGGTATTAATGATAGTATTTTCTACCGTAAATTCGATGGCGATAACCTTACTTGCTTTGGTTGGAACAGGTGCAGCAATAATTTTAGTTTTTAATTTATCAAACGCTTTAGTTCAATCTTTTGTCCCCGATGAATTAAGAGGAAGAGTAATGGCAATTTATACTTTTACATCATTTGGATTTTTACCGATCGGAGCTTTGATTATAGGATTTTTAGCGGAACATTTAGGTGAACCTCTGGCAGTACTAATTTCTGCGCTCGTTACATTAACATTCGCAATTATAGCCTGGTTTTACGCACCAAAATTAAGAGCACAGTAAAACCGCCGATTAGAAAGTTATCAATAACCAACCAATCGACGGTAAATTTATTTTATTTTACAGATGCGTAATCAAATCCCAAACCTCTATCTCGAATAACTTCACCGATTACTTCATCCAAATCACCTTCAACTTGTACAATATTCATCTCATCAGGTTCAAGATTTATTACATACAAATTATTTAAATGATCTCTTGTATCTTTTTTTATATATATCGCACTCATGCTGCCTTTACTGCAATTTTTAACTATAAAACTCCAGCCATGAGACTGCATTTTTTCATCTATCATTTTCAGAGCATCATATCCATGATTTTCAGTTGAAGAATATCTGCTTTTATAAACACCAACTTGCACGCCGGAAATATTACTCATTATTTTTTTTGCTAATTCAGTATCTTTATCATTATCTGCAAAACTTGTAACAAACTTAGCCAAAGTTAGTCCAACCGAACCTATTGCAAACTCAACATCAGTTTTGTATGAATTCCCGGAAACCGAAGCGACATCATTTCTAATTTCACGGAAATTACTATCTACCTGGAAACATCCGGTGAATAAAAAACTTGCCATCATAATTGGAAGAATTAGTAATAGCTTTTTCATTTTTTCTTCTCGCTTCGTTTAATTCCCTCTAAAGAAGGAATATCAAATTTATCGCCGAGTTTTCCTATAGTTTCAAGATTTATTTTTCCAACTATGTTAATAAAAGAAGCTTCACCGTTTTTCGAAATTGTTGTCACAACCAATCCATCAATATCTTCACCGTTAGAAGAAGTTTTTAAGTATACGTTAGTAGCTTCTCCTTTACTTTTTGTTCTTACTATCCTTTGCCAGTTTTCAGATGTTAATTTTTTATCAACATCGCCGATTCTTTCCATTACGCTCTTTTGATCGGTTTCATTAACCTTAAAAGAGTTTACCTTTACTAATTTGATTCCACTCAACAAATCGGAAAGATCAGGATCTTTTTTCTTAGACATTTTTGCAACCATCTCGAGCAAATTCTTTTCAATATAAACTTCGGTTACATCATCACCTTTTTGAAATTGTGTTAGTTTTCCAAAATCCGCATAACCTGGATCATTGGAATAATCGGATTTTTCTTGCGCGAATACCATTACCGAAAAACTTAACAGTAATAGTAATATTTTAATTCTAGATTTCATTTTATCATCCTCCGTCGAAAAGGTTATTTATAATTGTTAAACTCTTGCTTACCGGCTTTACAACTTGTTGAGTTATAATGTCGTTTTCTACTTTATCTCCTGTACTATATAAAACGCGACTTATTAACGCCAGTGATTGTTTTACTTGTTTTTCGGCAAGCTCAACCTGAACTTTATTGTACTCCGGTTTCCGTGAAGGTTGATTTATCAACAAAACGGAAACTATCAATCCAACAACAACAATAGCGATTGCTGCAGAAAATTGAGGTTTTCCAATAAATAGTTCTGTGAAACGTAACCGGGTTGAACTTACTTTTCTCTCTCCGGTTCCGGTTTCCTTCTCAACTTTTTCAATTATATAATCGGGGCATTCGCTAGGAGGTATTTCGGAAACTGCATCTGCCGTTAATTTATATTCATCTAAAAGCTGTTTTACCCGAGGATCCTTTCGGGCAGCTAAGTTAATCCGGAATTTTTCTATGATTCCCGCATCTCCGTATGCAACGGAAATAATTGAATAAAGGAACTTTTCATCATTTAAATTATACTGCTTCATGTTTGTAAACTTTTAATTCTTCTTGCAATTTTTTTCTAGCCCTAAGTATATAAACCTTAACACTATTTAGCGGAATTTCTAACGCTTCACTAATCTCTTTGTATCTCATTCCTTCCATTTCGTACATTATGAAAGTACTTTTCAAGTTTGCTGGAAGATTTTCAATAGCTTCTTTTATTCTTTGCTTCAAAAATGTCTGCCGGGCTTTAACCTCGGGATCAGTCATTTTGTCTTCCTCCTGAATTGAATCGGCAAAATCTTCATTTAATTCGGTTTCCCTGTTAAAAGCAACCTTTCTTTTTCTTAAATAATCAAGACAAAGATTATGTGTTGTCTTCATTATCCAGGCGGTAGCTGCTTGTATATTAAATTTGTCAATATTTTTCCAGATACGAATAAAAACTTCCTGCGCTACGTCGTCGGCATCCATTTTATTTCTGAGCATATACAAAGCGTAACTATAAACACGATCTTTGTTTTGCTTCAATAATAATTTATATCGTATCTGTTTAATCATTGCTTCTACCTTAAAGACGAAACCATACTTGAAATTGTTACAACTTTCTGAAATATTTTTATAATGATTACTTAAAAGCGATTTTAGTCTATGATTTAGAATAGATTTTTATTCTTAAAGTTAAAACTAGTTTTATTTGAACGGCATAAATGAATCATAAAAGGTTTAAGTTTTGAGATTTTGGAAAGGATATTATAATAAATGAGATTATTATTAAATTTAACTCTGTTTTACTGATATTAATTACGAATAATTCATGATTAAATTTTTACCTCTTGGAGGTTCCGGCGAAATCGGAGCTAATTGTTATTATCTGGAAATTGCAGAAACGGGAATTTTACTGGACTGTGGTTTACATCCTCAAAAAATTGGATTTGAAGCGCTTCCTAAATTTGATCTTATAAAAGATAAAAACGTAGATTACGTTCTTATTAGCCATGCTCATCAGGATCATTTAAGCGGACTTCCCTATTTGGTGCAAAAGCATCCTTACATAAAAATTATAACAACTCCACAAACCAGGGCTCTTGCGGAACTTACTCTTCACAATTCTGTTTCTATACTAAAAGAGCAGTTAGCCGAAGAAGATGCAATGAAGATTTATTCTCATGAAGAAATTGATCTTTTGATTCAATCCATAGGTTATAAATCTTATACTGAACCATTTGAAATTGAAGGATTAAAACATAAAAGTGATAAGCCTATAAATGCTCATTTTTTTGATGCCGGACATATTCTTGGTTCAGCGGGAATTTATTTTGAGTTTAATAATCACAAAATATTTTATACCGGAGATATAAACTTAAAAAATCAATCCTTAATAAAAGGTGCAAAGTTACCCGAAACCAAAATTGATACTTTAATTTTAGAGTGCACATATGGCGCAACAGAGTCAAACAAATTGTTGCCGTGGGAAAAAGAAATTGAACGCTTTACAAAAGAAATGAATAAAACAATTAATAATGGTGGTTCTATTTTAATCCCGGTTTTTGCATTAGGTAAGATGCAGGAAATTTTAAGAATTATTTGGCAGCAAATGGAAAGCGGCAGATTGGCAAAGGTAGATATTTTTACCGGCGGACTTGGAGAAAAGATTAATCGCGTTTATGATTACAACCGCTATGTAGTTAATATGATTGATCCGGAATTTGAAATAAAAACAATTCCGCTGAAAAATTTATATGAAATTGAAAGGCCGGATGATTTCTTTAAATCTCCGTCAATAGTTTTGGCTTCCAGCGGAATGATGCTTGAAAGAACAACATCTTTTAAACTTGCAAAACACTGGCTCAAAAAGAAAGATTCGGCTATCTTTACAGTCGGCTATATGGATGAACAAACTCCGGGTTTCAAAATTGCGGGCGCATTAACAGGTGAAAAAATAAAGCTTACTGATTTCTCAGAAGAACAAATTGTAAATTGTCGAATTGAGAATTTTCGTTTTTCTGCTCATTCAAAAAGAGAAGATTTAATTGAGATAGTGAGAAATCTAAAACCCGAAAATGTTATTCTGGTACATGGTGATTTGCCGGCTATAGATTGGGTTGGTGCAGAAATATTAAAGAACTTCAAACAGACAAAGGTATTTGCCGCTAAGCTCGGTAACGAAATTTTACTAAGCTAATCTTTATTAAATTTTTTAACACATCAAACAAAAGTAAATTATGACAGAAGTACTTCAAAATAAATTTGATAAGATCGAAGAGAAAAGATTTAATTTATTTAACGAAGTAAACGAATTAAAACATTCCCAATTGATAATTCAGCCGGAAAAAGATAAGTGGTCAATACTACAAATTATTGCTCATCTTACCAAAGCAGAAATGTTAATTTTGAAATCAATAGATAGTGCTACAATAGATAAAGATCGGCTTAAAAAACTGGGTTTTGAATCATGGATAAGTGCAAAAATGCTGAATTTGGCATTAAAATCTAAACTCAAATTTAAAGCACCGCCTCAAGTCAGAGATATAGAAAACGACCATACACTTAAAGAACTTAGAGAAAACTGGGATAAAACCAGAAAATTGATGAGAGCTTCTTTAGACAAATTTGATGACAGGCTAATTAAAAAAAGTGTGTTTAAGCATCCATATGCCGGCTTATTGAATATTTCTCAGACCTTGGACTTTATTAACTCTCACGTTGAGCATCATTTGGCTCAAATTAAATTTATAAAAGCTAAAAAGCTTTAATTTTTAATTTTCATTTCTGTGTAACCGGCAATATTTAAATTTTGCCGCCCAAAATATATTCTATTTTTTACTTTAAATTAAACTTATTTTTAGTTTATAATTAATTGATAATTGAGGGATAAATATGTTCCGTAAAAGTTTAAACAAAATTAAAATACTTTTTTTCGCATGTATAATATTTTTTATTGCCATACCATCAACCGCAATATCACAAAGTAAATTAAATTTCTCCGGCAAATGGATTGGCAAACTAGATGTTAGGGGTTTGCAGCTAAGAATTGTATTTAACATAAATAAAAATGATTCTGGAAATTTTATAGCAACAATGGATAGTCCGGATCAAGGAGTCAAAGGTATAAAAGTAGATTCCGTAATTATTAATGATAACAAAATTCGTTTGGATGTTAATATAATTCATGGTTTCTACGAAGGTAATTATGAAACCGACAGTTCAACTATAATTGGAACATGGAACCAGAATAATTATAATTTCCCTCTAAACTTAAAACCTCTTACTGATGTTGATGTTGTAAAAAGGCCGCAAACTCCGAAGCCGCCTTTTCCTTATAATTCCGAAGAAGTTTCCTACGAAAATAAATCCGCATCAATAACTTTAGGAGGCACAATAACATATCCAAAAGAAGGCTCACCCTTCCCTGCAGTTTTGTTAATTACCGGATCGGGACAACAAGATAGAGACGAAACTTTAATGCAGCATAAACCATTTCTAGTTCTAGCAGATTACTTAACGCGCCATGGAATTGAAGTACTGCGAGTTGATGATCGTGGTAAAGGATCTTCAACGGGTAATTTTGCAGTTTCTACATCGGCGGATTTTGCTGCTGATGTTCTCGCCGGAGTAGAATATTTGAAGTCACGTAAAGAAGTTGATAAAAATAAAATTGGTTTAATCGGTCATAGCGAAGGTGGATTAATTGCTCCGATGGTTGCTGCGGAAACTAAAGATGTTGCTTTTATTGTTTTAATGGCCGGACCAGGATTAACCGGCAAGCAAATTCTTCTTAAACAATCGGCTTTAATAAAACGAGCTAATGGCGCTGCCGAAAATGAGATTAAAAAAGACGCCGAAATTTCTGAAAAAGCGTATGATATCGCTATAAATGAAAAGGACACCGCAAAAGCCAGAGAAGAAATGAAAACATTTCTTGATAAAGAATATGAAAAATCAACTGCCGAAGAAAAAAAACAGCTTGGCGATAAAGATGCATTATTCAATAGTCAGATAAGAGTATTATTATCACCGTGGTTTAAATTTTTCTTAGCTTACGATCCGGTTCCGACATTAGAAAAAGTAAAATGTCCGGTGCTCGCAATTAATGGCTCAAAAGATTTACAAGTTCCACCAAAAGAAGATCTTAAAGCAATAAAAGAAGCGTTGGAAAAAGGCGGAAACAAAAACTTTGAGGTTAAAGAATTGGAAGGATTAAACCATTTATTTCAAACATCCAAGTCGGGCTCGCCAATGGAATATGGGGCTATAGAAGAAACACTTTCTCCGCTTGCGTTAGAAACTATAACAAATTGGATTTTAAAGATTACTAAAAATTAAAAACTTAACTCATTATATTAAAATGCAGGGACAAGTAGCAGCTTGTCCCTACAAAAAAGTTATTTAATCAAGCCTCTTATCTCACCATTTGGATGTTTTTGTGTATGAACAATTACGCTTGCGTCACCGTTTTTTATCCATGTTTTAAGGGTATCTAAGTTCATATCTTTATTAGTAATAGTTCCTTTAGCGATCAAACCATTAACGCTGCCGGTAATTTTCCCTTTATATAGCCAGACAGCGATAGGTCCGTTTTCACCTTTGGATTCATGGTGTATATGCGCCATAGAAACGCTGTCTATTTTATATCCGTATAATTTATACATCACTTTTTTACCATCTTTACTAAAAGTAAAAATCGCTTCTCCATGTGCTTTTGTTTTTACAGGCGGAACTAAATTACTTCCCATCAAATCCGCTTTATAAACATTATCCATCTTTTTGTGCATCATCATCGGTTTTGCTTTTTTCATGATTTTTGTGCTGTCTTGTTTTTGACCGGCAAAAGCAACTGTAAATGCAAACATCAAAATCAATGATACGAACATCCCCAATTTCATTACATTCTTCATAACTCATCTCCTTATTTTTTCTCTTCTTTCAATACTTTTATAACATAGAAAAATCATTATTAGTTCTTTGTGATATTAGGATTAATTTATAATTCACATGATATTTGTGACAACTAAAAAATACAATTAGGATATCAAGCATGAATCTCATTGAATTAAGAAAAGAAATGAAGCATCTCTTTAATAAAGATGACGCAAAAATCCTTCAAAAATTTTTTAAGACTGGTCCCGGAGAATATGGTGAGGGTGATAAGTTTGTCGGCATCAAAGTTCCGCCGCTAAGAATACTTTCCAAGAAATATAAAGAAATCTCCTTCGATGAAACTTTACAACTATTGGCTTCTGAAATCCACGAAGAAAGACTTTTATCGTTATTCATTCTAATTCAAAAATTTGAAAAAGCTGATGATCGCGAAAAGAATCGTATTTATAAGTATTACTTAAAGAATAAAAGATTTATTAACAACTGGGATTTGATTGATCTTAGCGCGCCTAAAATTGTCGGAGAATTTCTACTGGATAAGGACAGATCTATTCTTTACAAGTTAGCTAAATCAAAAAATATATGGGATAAAAGAATCGCTATTCTTTCAACATTCCGATTTATCAAAGAGAATCAATTTGAAGACGCTTTAAATATTTGTGAGATTTTATTAAACGATAATCATGATTTAATTCATAAAGCCGTTGGGTGGATGCTTAGAGAAATAGGAAAACGAAATTTAAAGACTGAAGAAAAGTTCTTGCTCAATAGATATAAGAAAATGCCAAGGACAATGTTAAGATATGCAATTGAGAAATTTACCGAAACTAAAAGGCAAGCGTATTTAAAGAGCAAAGTTTAAAAATTCCTTGCATCTTTTTCCTCGTATTGCAATCTAACCGACAAGTCATCCGGCAATTTATAGTCGGATTCATAATAAATCTTGAACTTAGGGGAAGATATGTTAAACGAAATAAAAGATAAAAAGAAATTTCACTGGAGATCATTTACAACATTCTACATTATAATCTCATTCCTTATAATGAGTATTTCGGGAATAATTCTATATTTTTCACCTCCCGGAAGAGTTGCATATTGGGCTGAATGGAGATTTATAGCTTTAACCAAAACAAATTGGCAAGCAATCCATACAATTTTTACGTTTCTATTTATTGCGGCAGCTTCGTTCCACATTTACTTTAACTGGAAAGTAATTACATCTTATTTGAAAATTAAAATGCAGGAAGGGATGAAGAAAAAACGCGAGCTAGCCTTGTCTTCATCACTCGGAGCTATAATATTGGTACTAACAATTATTAACGTACCGCCTTTTAGCACCGTTATGAACTGGGGAGACGATTTATCAAACTCATGGGCAACAAAAGAAACCGAACCTCCAATTCCTCATGCCGAGCTTTTAACTGTTTACGAATTTGGAGAATTGATTAAACTTCCGGTCGCCGAAATTCAAAATCGCTTAAAAAAGAATGGCGTTATTACCAATGATTCAACATTAACTATAAAAGAAATTGCGGCAAAGAATGAAATTACTCCGCAAAAACTTTATGAATTTTTAAATGTTAAGAAAACATCGTCTAATAAAATTACATTAACCGAAGGCAGCGGCTACGGAAGAAAGACTATCGGTGAGATCAGTGAACTTCTTAGCGTTCCTCTTCAAAAAGCAATAAATAACTTAAAGAAAAAAGGAATTGATGCAACTTCGGAAGATAATATTAGAGATTTAGCTTCATCCAATAACATGCTTCCTATTGAAGTTGTTAGAATTATTCAAACAGATTAAATAATTAATCTCTTATCAAAATTGCCGATTTAAATTAAAATATTAGATCGGCATTTTTTTCATTTCTAAAAGCACATCTCCGGGTAATTTATGCTTACTTAAGAATATTTTATATTTATCATATTTTACTTTTAATTTATGAGGCTTTTATGGAAAAGCGTATAAACATTTCTTCGGACACAAAATGGGAAAACTTAGTCGGATATTCACGCGTTGTAAAAGTAGATAAACACATTGAAGTTGCCGGAACAGTTGCAATCGAAGACGGACAAATAATAGGAATAGACGATGCATATGTTCAAACTGTTTGTATAATAAGAAAGATAGAACATTATTTGAATAGAGTTGATGCAAAATTGCAAGATGTGGTTAGGACGAGAATATTTGTAACCGATATTTCCAGATGGAAGGAAGTTGGAAAAGCACATGGGGAATTTTTTAAAGATATAAATCCTGTAACAACACTCGTAGAAGTTAAATCTTTGATTGATCCTGAATTGCTTGTAGAAATTGAAGCCACAGCAATAATAGATTAATAATTAGATTCGGGAAATTTTCTTCTGGTTGTTATTTAATTTTACAATCAATAATTTAAAGTGCTTTAACGATTACGTCAAATTATATAAAATTAAAATTTTATATATTCCCTTCGGATGTTCTTATCATCCTAAAACAAAACCATTCTAAAACAGAAAAGGCTTATAAATGAAATCAAAGAGTTTACAAATTTTCCCTCTATTAATAATATTTATAATCTCTTTCCTTCTAACATCTTGTAAGATGAATTCGGAAGATACAGTTCCGCATTTTTTTTCTAAGAGATATGAAGGAACAATAAATAATGAGAACCAAAGAATTGTTGTAAACCTTAATAGAATTGATACTGCACTATCTGGAAATTACTATTATATCAATCAGGGTAAACTCATTAACTTTTCTTACACAAGTAAAATAGACAGCAATGGAGATATTTTTCTTGGTGAAGTAACGGGAAAATACGACAAAAATTATAATCCAATTTACTCAGGAATTTTTAACGGCAAATTCAGATCTAATAAACAGATTGAAGGTACCTGGGAAAAACCGGGAACAAATAAGAAATATTCTTTCATTTTAGATGAAAGTTATCCGGAAGGTAGTGCGTCTTTTGATTTAATTCATGAAGAAGAAAATTACAAAAAGTTAAAAGACGGTTTCGGCGCTCAAATTAAATTGAGTTATCCTAATATTTCAGATTCACCGAATCAATCTGCAGCCGATTCTATTAACTATGCACTTTCTAATCTGTATTTAACGAGTTACAATCTTGAGAGCAAAGGGAAAAAGTGGAACAGCTTAAAGGAAATTTGCGATGATTTTATTTCCGGATATAAACACTTTATTGAAACCGACACTTTGTATCCAAAAGATTATCAACCAAGATGGTCTATAGATTTTAGCACTGATGTACTTTTTAATTCTGATGATATAGTATCGTACAAAACTACAATGTATCGTTTTGAAGGCGGAGCACATCCAAATACTTTTTATACATTAAATAGTTATAATCTTAAAACCGGGAAAAGGATTAAATTAAGCGAAATTTTAACCGGCGAATATCAAGAAGAATTGAACAAGTTAGGCGAGCAGAAACTAAGAGAATATTATAATGTAAAACCGAACGAAACTTTACAGCAAGCCGGATTCTTTTTAGATCATAATAAATTTATTATGAATCATAATTATGTTATCGCTCCTGCGGGACTGATTTTTCAAATTAATGCTTACGAAATTGCTCCTTATGTAATGGGAGCTCCACAGCTCTTTATTCCTTTTAAAGAAATAAAAAATATTGTTAAAAAAGATTGTATTATTTCTAATCTAACGGAAAAATATGGTGAACAACAAGCATCATATTAGGGTAAAAATTTGCTGTATTAGCAGTGTTGATGAAGCTAAATTAGCAATCAATTATGGTGCATCTGCGCTTGGTTTAGTTTCAGAAATGCCCAGCGGCCCGGGAGTAATTTCTGAAAACAACATTAAGGAAATCGCAAAAATAATTCCGCCGGCTGTTGCTTCTTTTCTCTTAACTAGTAAACAATCGGTGGAAGAAATTATAAATCAGCAGAAATTCACCAGAGTTAATACAATTCAAATTTGTGATAGATTACTTAACGGAACTTATAAAGAATTAAAAGATGCTCTACCCGGAATTTCTATCGTTCAAGTAATTCATGTAAATGGAATCCAATCTATTGATGAAGCACGAAAGATTTCTGAAAACGTGGATGCAATTTTGCTTGATTCCGGTAATCAGAACTTAACTGTGAAAGAGTTAGGTGGAACGGGCAAAATTCATAATTGGAGCATTAGCGCAGAAATAGTAAAAAACATTAAGATTCCGGTTTTTCTTGCGGGCGGATTAAATCCGCAAAATGTTATTGAAGCTGTAGAAAAAGTAAATCCTTACGCAGTTGATATTTGCAGCGGAGTAAGAACTAACGGAAAACTTGATGAGCATAAACTATCAGAATTTTTTAGAGTTTTACAAAATTATTAGTAATAATATTTTAGAATCCTTGTTATTTATGACTTACTTACCTTAATTTGCCATTTATTATTTAACAAATTGTATTGAAATAGTGAAACACAGAATTAATCCTGAAGTTAAAATCGGTCATATTCATTTAACCGTCTCTGATATCGAAAAATCTTTGGAATTTTACCGGGATTTACTTGGCTTTGAAATTACAACATCGTTTGGTGATTCGGCAGTATTTCTTTCCGCCGGTGGATATCATCATCACATTGCATTAAATACCTGGAATGGAAAAGGCGCTACGCCGCCGCCGCCGGGACATACAGGTATGTATCATTTCGCAATTCTTTTTCCAAATAGAAAAGAATTGGCAAAAATATTACGCAGACTTTATGAAGTTAATTTTCCGATAGCCGGAGCTTCTGATCACGGTGTATCAGAATCTATTTATTTAACCGATCCTGACGGCAATGGTGTTGAGCTTTATACTGATCGTTCTTTAGATGAGTGGCCGATAGATTCCGAAGGACACTTGCAAATGACAACTAAACATTTAGATATTATAGATTTACTTTCTACTCTAGATAACGAAGAAGATTAGACATTAAAAAGCTGAACTTTTTAGTTTGGCTTTTTCAACTCGTCAATTCCCTTCCCCACTTCCATTCTTTTAATTATTCAATAACATTTGCGCTTGCATAATATTTTCAGTATTTAACAGGAACTAGAATTTGGGGAAATTCTCTTCTATTCGAATCTCGCGACATTTAAATTATGAGTTAAACTATGGGACTAAAAAACGACTCTGTATTTTTCACCGATAGTGAAAAATTGGAAAGCTATTCTCTTTCAAATCAATTTGCCGAACATTTAGAATTTTTTCTGGTAAAAGATAAATTTACTGCAACAGGAGATGATGTTTATTTCGCTCTTTCGATGTCTATCCGTGATATGCTTGTTAGAAATTGGCTTAGAACTCAACAAACATTAAAGGAAAATGATGTTAAAAGAGTTTATTATTTATCGCTTGAATTTTTAATGGGAAGACTCCTCGGCAATTCCCTCATCAATATGAATTACTACGACGAATGTTATGAGATTCTAAAAGAAGAAGGTTACGATTTAGAAGAGATTAGAGAATTTGAACATGATATGGGACTTGGTAACGGAGGACTGGGAAGACTTGCGGCTTGTTTTATTGATTCAATGTCTACCTTAAAATTACCGGCTTTCGGTTATGGAATTCGATATGAATATGGAATCTTTGAGCAACAGATAGAAAATGGTTATCAAGTAGAAAAGCCTGATAATTGGATCAGTTATGGAAATCCATGGGAAATTTTAAGAAGAAAATTAGCTTATCCGGTAAAATATTTCGGAAAAATTAATTCTTATCAAGATGAAAAAGGAGACACAAAATTTGAATGGATAAACACAGAAGATGTTTTAGCTGTAGCGTGGGATATTCCTGTTCCGGGTTATAGAGTTAATAATGTAAATAATCTTCGGCTCTGGCAAGCAAAAGCAACAGCAACAGATGAATTCAGCTTTAATGAATTCAACATGGGACATTATTTAGCTTCCGTAGAGAGTAAGAATAGATCCGAAAAAATTTCCAAAATATTATATCCAAATGATTCTTTTTCGCAAGGGAAAATGCTGAGACTCCAACAGCAATACTTTTTTGTTTCGGCTACTTTACAAGATATAATTAGAAAATATAAAATCAATCACTCTAAATTTGATAAATTTACTGATAAAACAGCTATTCATCTTAACGAAACACATCCGGTTCTTGCTATTCCCGAGTTAATGAGAATTCTTTTGGACGAAGAAAAATTGAGCTGGGACGATGCTTGGGAAATCACTACAAAAACTTTTTCATACACAAATCATACAGTTGTTCCCGAAGCCCTCGAGGAATGGTCGGTCAAAGTATTTGAGTTTCTACTTCCTCGTCACCTTCAAATTATTTATGAAATCAATCAGCGGTTTTTAGATTCGGTTAGATCCAAATACGATTTTGACAATAATACAATCTCGGAATTGTCAATCATTCGTGAAGGAAATGATAAATCAATTAAAATGGCAAATCTGGCAATTATAAGTTGCCACAAAGTAAACGGTGTAGCCAAACTTCATACAAAAATTCTTAAAGAAATATTATTTCCGCACTTCAACAAAATTTTTCCGGATAAGATTATAAATATTACAAACGGAATTACACCAAGAAGATGGCTTCGTACCGGAAATCCTTTATTAAGCGGATTAATAACAGATAGAATTGGTGACGGTTGGAATACGGATCTTTCACAACTAAGAAAGATTGAAAAGTTTATTGATGATGAACTTTTTCTCGAAGAATGGCAAAGTTCCAAATGGCTGAACAAAAAACTTTTATCAAGTTATATAAAAAAAGATTCCGGCGTAGAAGTAAATCCGGAATCACTATTCGACATACAGGTAAAAAGATTTCACCAGTATAAACGACAACTACTAAATATTCTACACATCATCACTCTCTATTTTAGATTAAAAGATAATCTCAATCTAGATGTTGTTCCGCGAACCGTAATTTTTTCCGGCAAAGCAGCTCCGGCTTACTTAGCGGCAAAAATGATTATAAAATTGATAAACAATGTTGCCAATATTATCAATAATGATCCGCAGATAAACGGCAAATTAAAAGTTGTATTTATTAAAAACTATTCCGTCTCGTTGGCAAAAAAGATTATTCCCGCGGCTGATTTATCAGAACAAATTTCAACTGCCGGATTCGAAGCTTCCGGAACAGGAAATATGAAATTTGCATTAAACGGCGCTCTTACAATTGGAACGATGGATGGAGCAAATATTGAAATATTAGAAGAAGTAGGAAAAGAAAATATTTTTATTTTTGGATTAAGATCTGATGAAGTAGTAAATATTAAGAAAAATGGTTACTCACCAAGAACTATTTACGAAGGAAATCCTGAATTAAAACGAACTATAGATGCGATTCTTTCCAATTATTTTAGTAAGGATGAACCTGGAATTTTTGATTGGACAATAAAAGAACTATTAGAAAACGATTATTATTGTTTATTAGCTGACTTTGATTCGTATCTAAAAGTACAAGAAGAAGTAAGTCAACTTTACCGCAATCAAAAAGAATGGTCAAGAAAAGCTCTGCTGAATATTGCTAGAGTTGGAAGGTTTTCAAGCGACAGAGCTGTGAATGAATATGCCGAAAAAATTTGGAATGTTAAACCGGTTGAAGTTTTGATAGAAAATGGAAAGTTTTCAAAAATCAAAGGATAGTAAATTTTAGTGAATGATTTACCAGTAAAAGTTTTTATTGTGAAAAAGATAAAATTAAGCTATAATAAGTAAGCGCTTACGTAATATATTATATATAAACAAGAGTATTATAAATGGATTTAATTAAAGAACTTGGAGAATCTGCTCTTGGATCAAGATTAAAACGCTTAAGTGATTATTTTATGCAAGATGTTGCTAAAATTTACGAAAAGTATAATTTAAATTTTGAACCAAAGTGGTTTGTACTTACAAATTATCTTCATAAAACCGGAGAATCTTCTATTCTGGATATTGCACTAGCTTTGGATTTATCACACCCTGCTATTGTTCAATTTGTAAATCAAATGGAAAGCAAAGGATTATTACTTACTCAAAAAGACAAGAATGATAAACGGAAACGATTAGTAAAGTTAAGTAAAAAAGGAACTGAGTTTTATGAAAGCTTAGCACCTTTCATTCTTGATATTGAGTCATCTGTCAAAGATTTAATAACTGAGTCCAACATAGATTTTATGCATTCAATCAGCGCGTTGGAAAATGTTATTAAGCAAAAAGATGTTTTTACCAGGATAGATGAAAAAATTAAAAAACGGATGCTTGATGAAATAAGAATAGTCACATATGATTCTGAATATAAGGATTATTTTAAGTCATTAAATTTTGAGTGGCTGGAAAAATATTTCGAAGTCGAAGAACAAGACATCAAACTACTTAGTAATCCGGAAAAAGAAATTTTAGATAAAGACGGTGAAATCTTCTTCGCGATTTATGATAAAGAGATAGTTGGAACTTGCGCTGCGCTTAAAATTTCATCAGAAGAATTTGAACTTACTAAAATGGCGGTAACAGGTAAACATCAAGGAAAACAAATCGGGAAAAAGCTTGCACTTGCTGTAATTGGTTTTGCTTATTCTAAGGGTGCGAAAACTATTTTTTTAGAAACTGCCGATAAATTAACTAAAGCCGTAAATCTTTATGAAAGTCTTGGTTTTAAATACACACATGAAAATCACAATTCAAAATATAAGCGAACTACTATAAGAATGCGATTAGATTTTTTTTAACACATTTTTTCAATGAATTTGTGCAATCAATTCAAGTAATAATTATATTATTACTCAATTCAAAAAGCATGATTATTTAAGGAGTTATTATGCCGAAAGGTTATAAGCGAAAAGCAAAACAAATTGGTTTGGCTCCCGGAACCCTGGTTTACGTCGGCGAAAACAGAACCGAAAAAGTTAAAATCTCAGTTATGAGTTTTAATGAATCTAAAATTATAGAAAAAGAGATAAACACAATAGAGAATGCTTTTACATACATTAACTCCGAAAACACAACATGGATTAATATTGATGGGTTACAAGATATTAGCATAATTGAAAAGATCGGACTTAAATTTGGTATTCATGCTCTCGTACTAGAAGATGTTCTAAACACAGGTCAGCGACCTAAAATGGAAGATTTTGATAACTACATTTATGTAGTATTTAAAATGTTTAACTACGATCAAAAATTAAGCGATATTTCTAATGAACAAGTGAGTCTAATTTTAGGAAGCAATTACCTAATCTCATTTCAAGAAAAAGAAGGCGATGTTTTTAACGCGGTACGTGACAGATTAAGAGTTGGAAAAGGGAAAATTAGGAAATCCGGCGCTGATTATCTTGCTTACGCTCTTGTAGATTCGGTAGTTGATAGTTACTTCAATATTTTGGAGCAGTTTGGTGAGACCATAGAACTTGTTGAAGATGAACTTATAACTGATCCGCAACCTTCTAATCTTCACACTATTCATAAACTTCGGAGAGAATTAATATTATTGCGCAAATCTGTTTGGCCTTTACGTGAAGTTTTAAACAACCTCGACAGAGGTGATTCCGATTTAATTCAGGATTCTACAGGAATTTTCCTTCGCGATGTTTATGATCATACAATTCAGATCATTGACACAATTGAATCGTATAGAGATATGGTTAGTGGAATGCTCGATACTTATCTTTCAAGCATAAGTAATAGAATGAATGAAGTAATGAAAGTATTAACTATAATTGCTACTATTTTTATTCCTTTAACGTTTGTTGCAGGTGTTTATGGAATGAATTTTAAACACATGCCGGAACTTGAAATGAGCTGGATGTATCCGGATGGCTTTTGGATTTTTATGACAATTATTGCCGGATTAATGGTTTATTATTTTAAGCGCAAAAATTGGTTTTAACTTATATCTAATAGTTTTTATTATTAAATATTTAAAATATTATTTTATACTCTCGTTTAATAATTGGATAAAATGTCAGATCGTTTTTATCATTAATTTTTACTATAATTCTCACTTCGATATTAGAAACAACGATTCTACTTAACAAAAGATATTTTTATGCACTACACAAAGTCGAAGCTTATAATTTTAACAGCACTAATTCTAACACTTACAAGTGCTATAATATTCCCACAGAATAAAAAAGTAATTGATAGCTTAAATAAAAGAATTATAAACTCGCCGGATACTTCCAAAGTTATATTGTATATCGAACTTATGAAACAATATGCATTTGCCGATTTTAATAAATCATTAGAATATGGAAATAAAGCGCTTAAACTTTCACAAGATATTAATTATAAGTTTGGCGTTGCAAAATCATTAAATGGAATAGGTATTATTTATAACCTTAAAGGAAATATTCCAACAGCAATTGAGTATTATAAAAAATCGCTTAAGATGAGAGAGGCAATCGGAGACAAAATTGAGATTGCCGGCTCTCTAAATAATATCGGAATCGCTTATTTCAACACAGGAAAATATACTGAAGCATTAAAGTATTATTTGAAAGCCTTAAAACTTCGTGAAGAAATTGGGAACCAGGATGATATCTCCGGTTCTTATAATAATATTGGCAGTCTATATATGGATATGGATGAATTTGATAAAGCGCTGGAGTTTTACAACAAGGCACTTAATATCCGGAAAAATTCAACTGATAAAAATGATTTAGCGAATACACTAAGTAATATCGGAGCGGTTTATTCTAAAAAAGGTGAAGATGAAAAGGCTTTACCGTATTATCAAAGGGCCTTAAAACTACAAAACGCAAACGGAAATAAAAAAGAAAGTGCTTTAACTTTAAATAATATTGGAATTGTATATAGCAAAAAGAAAAAATACAATCAAGCTTTGGAATATTTGCAGTCGGCGTATAAGATAAGACATGATCTAGATGATAAAAGCGGTGAAGCAGAAACACTAAATAATTTGGCTTTCTTGCTAAAGGATATGGGGAATCTTAGTGAAGCCTTAAAAGATGGTTTAGCTGCTCTTAAGATTGCACAGGAAATAAATGCCAAATCGATGGAAAAATCAATTGATAAAAATTTAAGCTTGATTTATGCAAAATTAAACGACTTCAAAGCTGCTTATGATTATCAAGATAAATATCTCACTTTAAGTGATTCTCTTCTAAATCTTAAACGCTCAAAGCAAATGGAAGAGATGCAGAATCAATACTCAGAGGGACAAAATGAGTTGCAAATTAAATTGCAGAAAGCGGAACTGAAACACCAAAGACTCTATATCTACATTTTCAGCGGCAGTTTAATATTACTAGTCATTTTAGCTGTTATTTTAATTAAGAATAATAAAGATAAGCAGAAAACAAACATACTTCTTGAGAATCAAAAATCAGAGCTTGCCGATCAGCAGGAAATTATTAACCAAAAGAATAAAGACCTTGAAGAAACAAATTCGATAAAAGATAAATTATTCGCTGTAATTGCACACGATCTAAGAAATCCGTTCGCAAGTTTAAAGGGTTTGGTTGATTTATTAAATATGAAAGAATTGACAATTAGTGAATTCAAAGAATATGTATCTGAATTAGAATCAGACCTAAACTCTACAAGTAATTTACTTGATAATTTATTAACCTGGTCGGTTTCTCAAATCGAAGAGCGAAAATCTAAACCGTCTAAATTAGATTTAACTCAAGTTACTGATTCGCAAATAAGTGTTGTTAAAAAACTAGCGGAAAATAAATCAATAAATTTGATTAATAAAGTTGAAGCTGAAACTTTTGCTATTGCTGATCCTGATATGATAAATCTTGTTGTGCGCAATCTTTTAACAAATGCTATCAAATTTACCGGTGAAAAAGGTTTAATCACCATTTCATCAAACAAACGTAACGGATATATTGAAGTCTCTGTATCCGACAACGGAATCGGAATTCCTCCGGCAGAACAAAATAAGTTATTTGATATCTCAGCAAAAAGCAGCAGCAAAGGCACTAAAGGAGAAAGAGGCTCCGGACTTGGTTTGGGTTTATGCAAAGAGTTTATTGAAACTAACGGCGGAAAAATTTGGGTTCATAGCGTTCCTGGGGCCGGAAGTACATTCACTTTCCAGCTAAGATCCGCAGATCAAAAATAAATTTGGGAATTTTATTTATTATTTTAGTGTTGCTTACATAAAGAAACTACTTTAACAGAAAAGAAAATAATGAAAGCTAAAACAGGCGTATTACTTATTCAACTTGGCACTCCTGATAGTCCGTCAGTACCTGATGTGAGAAAATATTTATCAGAATTTTTAAATGACCCACGAGTCATAGACATTCCTTATCTGTTAAGAAAATTTCTGGTAAATGTAATAATTGTACCCTTTAGGGCTCCTAAATCAGCAAAAATTTATCAGCAGCTTTGGACAAAAGATGGTTCTCCTTTGTTAATTTATAGCGAAAATGTTCAAAAAATGCTCCAAAAAGAGTTAAGCGATGAGTTTAATGTTGAATTAGCAATGCGCTATCAAAACCCAAGTTTGGACCAAGTTTTAGCTAGAATGAAAAAACACGGATATGAAAAAATTATAATTTTACCACTTTTTCCTCAATATGCTTCCGCAAGTACCGGCTCTGCGATTGAAAAAGCAATTAAAATAATAAGTGACTGGTGGGTCATTCCAGAAATTAAAGTGATCAGCCAGTTTTATGATAATCCCGGGTTTATTAATACAATTCTTGAGCGTACCAAGAAATTTAATCTTGAAGAATTTGATCATATTTTATTTAGTTATCACGGATTACCAGTTAGACAAGTAGATAAAGTTTACGAAGACGGGAACCCTTGCTCAGATCATAATTGTGAAACTGAAATAACCGAAGATAACAAATACTGTTATAAAGCAACTTGCTTTGCAACTACAAGGCTATTAGTTGAAAAACTAAACATTCCTAAAGAAAAATATACGGTTTGTTTTCAATCCAGGCTCGATAAAAAATGGCTTGAGCCTTTTGCAGATAAAATGGTAATTGAACAAGCGAAAAAAGGAGCGAAAAAGCTGCTCTTTTTTAGTCCGGCATTTGTTGCGGATTGTCTTGAGACAACTATTGAAATCGGGCATGAGTACAAACAGTTATTCAAAGATCAGGGTGGTGAAGATTTACAGCTTGTAGAAAGCTTAAATGATCACCCAATGTGGATTGATACGCTAAAACAAATTGTACTGGAAAATAAATAGCTTAATCTTTTAGAAACCAATGTTAAGGACAAGTCACGCCTTGTCCTTATAAATTATAACATATCTCAAAATATTAGAATTACTTACTCTGGAAAACATATATTTAGTTTCGTTCGCTGTATTTCCTTCCAAAATTAGGTTAGTGTGATCTATCCTTTAATAATTAAATTTATATTGACAAAATTCCTAATAATTTTTATGTTTGCATAAATTTTCAGAAAAGTGAATATGAAAAAATTTGGTAAAATCGCATTTGTAATGCTATTCGGTATTGCTCTAATTGGAGCTTTGCTTCCGGTTAGCCCGCAAACTATTACCGGTGGACCGGTAAGTGCGGCAGACGTTGCATGGATGTTAACATCAACCGCTTTAGTGCTTTTTATGACTCCGGGCTTATCATTTTTCTACGGAGGGATGGTTAGCTCCAAAAATGTAATTTCTACAATGCTTCAGAGTTTTATTGCAATGGGAGTTATAAGTGTTTTATGGGTTGTGGTCGGTTTTAGTTTGGCCTTCGGAAAAGATGTTGGCGGAATCATCGGCAACCCTTTAACATATTTTATGTTTCACGGGGTTGGATTACAAACCGATCCACAATTAGCGCCCACAATTCCACTGATGTTATTTGCTTTATTTCAATTAAAATTTGCGATTATTACTCCTGCTCTAATAACCGGTTCCTTCGCCGAAAGAGTCAAGTTTTCTTCATACTTGGTATTTATGGTTTTGTTTAGTTTGTTTATTTATGCACCACTTGCACACATGACTTGGGCACCGAATGGTTTATTAAAAAATATGGGAGTTCTCGATTTTGCCGGCGGTACCGTTGTACACATTTCAGCAGGATTAGCTGCACTTGCCGGAGCAATAAAACTAGGACGAAGAAAAACTCATCAAAACAAAGAAGTACATCTTCCTGCAAATATTCCTTATGTGATGTTAGGAACGGGTTTATTGTGGTTTGGCTGGTTTGGATTTAACGCAGGTTCGGCTCTTGGCGCAAACGGAACTGCTGTTTTAGCTTTTGCAACAACAAATACCGCATCTGCAGCTGCGGCAATTGTCTGGATTTTATTTGATGCAATGAGAGGAATAAAACCATCCGCACTCGGCGCTTGTGTTGGAGCCGTTGTTGGTCTTGTTGCAATTACTCCGGCGGCCGGTTATGTTGATGTTGGTGCGAGTCTATTCATCGGTGCCACAGCAAGTATTATAAGCAATCTAGCCGTTTCGTGGAAATCAAAAACTGCATTGGATGATACTTTAGACGTTTTTCCATGTCATGGCTTAGGCGGAATTGTTGGAATGATATTAACAGCTGTATTTGCTCAGAAGGTCGGATTGATTTACGGACATACAGAAACATTTTTTGCTCAAATAATCGGATTATTAATTGTCGGCGTTTTCGCTTTTGGCGGTTCTTATATACTTTATATTTTAACCGATTTAATCACTCCTTTACGTGTAACCGCGGAAGATGAATATACGGGCCTGGATTTAAGTCAGCATGGGGAATCAATTATGTACTCTACTAATTTCCCTGAACTGAGTATGGGCTATGCAGTTAAGCATGGAAATGAAGAAAATTTGGATAAGGAAAACGAACAACCCGGATTGTTGACTGCTCTTAAATTATTTTTGATTCATAAACTTCGTATAAGCTCGGATTAAAACAACTAAAATTCATTATAAAAAGCAGAAATTTTGTAAGAACTAAGATTTCTGCTTTTTTTTAAATCTTTCTAAAGCTTTAAATCTAAAATATTCCAACTTATTTAAAACTTTATAATTTAATCTTTTAATTATTTTATCTAACTTTAGCAAAAAGATTTTAACAAAGGAATTTAATGTCCCTATCAGATCAAGTATTTGAAGCTGGAGTAGTTGGTGCCGGCGGCGCAGGATTTCCCACACACATAAAAACTAAATCAAAAGCTGAATTTGTAATTGCAAATGGCGCTGAATGTGAACCATTAATTCACAAAGACTATGAACTAATGGTAAACTTTGCGAAAGAAATTGTTGATGGTTTTAATCTTTCAATAGACAGCATTGGCGCAGACAAAGGTTACTTTGGAATAAAATCTAAAAATGCAAAAGCTATTGAACAGATCTCAAAATATACAAATGGAAGTAGAATTAAATTAACTGAATTAGGCGATTTCTATCCATCCGGCGATGAATATGAACTCGTTTATTCTGCTACAAAAAGATTAATTCCTCCGGCAGGAATTCCGCTTGATGTTGGATGTGTTGTAAATAATGTAGAATCGTTTTTGAACGTTTCAAGAGCTTCACATGGAATTCCGGTAACACAAAAATTTGTCTCTGTGGCAGGTGCTGTTAAAAAACCCTGCTCATTTTTTGCACCGATTGGAATTACCTTCAGAGAACTTATAGAGTTTGCAGGCGGAACCACTGTTAAAGATTTTGGAGTGTTTGTCGGCGGTGTTATGATGGGTAAACTTACTTTTGATCTCGATGAAGTTGTAACAAAAACAACAGCCGGATTAATAGTACTTCCTAAAGATCATTATTTAATAAAACGCAAAAACCAACCTGAGCAAAACTGGATGCGAATCGGTAAATCAGCATGTGATCAATGCAGTTACTGTACTGAGTTTTGTCCCAGATACCTTTTAGGTTATGATGTTCAGCCACATAAAGTGATGCGTTCGCTAGGATTCACAAAAACAGGCAGCGAAGTCTGGAACCAGATGGCAGAGCTTTGTTGCAGTTGCGGATTATGCACATTGTATGCTTGCCCGGAAGATTTATATCCGAAAGAAGCTTGCGATAAAGCAAAAAGGGAAATGCATGAAGAGGGAATTAAGTTTGTTCAATCGAAGCCGGTAAAAGTTCACCCGATAAAAGAAGGAAGAAGAGTTCCTTTGAGACAGTTAATTCAAAAATTAAAGTTGCAGGATTATGATGTACATACGCCGTACAATGATAAATCTCCTGAAGCGAAGGTTGTAAAAATATATTTAAAACAACATCTGGGTGAATCTGCAGAACCAATTGTGAAAATCGGAGAAAAAGTAAAACAAAATCAAATGATCGGGAAGGCAAAAGAAGGAAAACTCGGAACAAATGTTCATTCTTCAATTTCGGGCAGAGTTACACATGTTTCCGATTCTTTTATAAGAATAGAAAATAATTAAAGAAATATAATGTAGGGACTAGTCATTACTTGTCCCTACCACGAAAAATGTATATCGAAAAATAGAATAGAATGTTTAAAAATTAATATAGGAATTATAAAATGATCGAAATGAATTCACTTGGACTGATTGAAATGGGAAGTATTGCATCGGGTATGCAGGCAGCAGATATTATGTTAAAAACCTCTGATGTTGAATTAATATTATCGAGAACAATTTGTTCCGGTAAATATATGACTCTTATAGGCGGAGATGTTGCGGCAGTTAAATCAGCGGTGGAAAACGGAATTGACCAAATTGGCTTTGGAGTAATCGATTATTTTGTAATACCTAATGTTCACCATACCATATTTCCTGCAATATCAGGACATTCGGATGTTCAGATGCTCGAATCACTTGGGATAGTAGAATCTTATTCTGTTGCATCATTAATTGAAGGAGCAGATGCTGCGGTAAAATCGGCAAATGTAAAATTAATTGAAGTACGTTTAGCAATGGCTTTGGGCGGAAAAGCCTTCTTTACAGTTACAGGAGAAGTTGCAGCGGTAACCAGCGCAGTTGAAGCCGGAGCCAAAATTATCGGCGACAAAGGGCTGTTAGTAAATAAAGTTATCATTGCAAATCCGCGACAAGAATTATTATCAGAAATGATTTAATTTATTAATTGCTAAATTGAATTAGCTGCAATCCATGCGGTTGTCCATGCTGATTGGAAATTAAATCCTCCGGTAACAGCATCTATATTTAACACTTCTCCGGTAAAATATATTCCAGGATGAATTTTACTTTCCATGGTTTTAAAGTTTACTTCCTTTAAATCAATTCCTCCTGCAGTAACAAACTCTTCTTTAAACGTACTTTTACCATTCACATCAAAACTACTTCTTACCAAAGCTTCCGATAATTTATTTATCTGGAGCTTCGATACTCCATTCCAAATTTGATCTTCTTTGATTCCGACAAATTGACAAATACGCTCCCACAATCTTTGAGGTATATTAAATAGAGTATTTGTTGAAACTCTTTTACGCGCGTCTTTTGTTTTATGTTTTATCAATAATTTATTAACATCCTCTATATTTCTACCCGGTAAAAAATTAGCAATCAATTTGAATTTATATTTTTTATCGTGTAAAACTCTGGCACCAAAAGCTGAGAGTTTAAGAATTGCCGGACCGCTTAATCCCCAATGCGTTATTAATAATGGGCCTGTTGAATTTAATTTTGTTCCCTGAATAAAAACTTCAACATTAGGAACTGAGATTCCTGCCAATCCGTTGATTCGAATATCTTTAATATTAAATGTAAAAAGAGAGGGAACAGGTTCAATTATTTCGTGTCCAAGTCCGGAAAGAATTTCCCAGATCTTTGAGCTGCTTCCACTTGCAATTATTAGGGCATCCGCTTCTATTACTTTTTGATCTGTTGTAATTATTTTCCATTGAACATTATTTTTATCAGGTGGAATAATTTTATCAACACTAGTTCTGGTCTGAATGTTAATTTTATGTTTCAAAGTCTCTTTTAGAAAACAATCAATTATTGTTTGGGATTGATTAGAAACAGGAAAAATTCGGTTATCCGTTTCGGATTTTAGCTTAACGTTTTTTTTATTAAACCACTCAATTGTATCTCTAGGCTGAAATCGATTAAAAGCACCGAGCATTTCTTTGTACCCACGCGGATAATATTTAACTAATTCTCGTACATCAAAACAAGCATTGGTAACATTACATCTACCGCCTCCGCTTACTTTAACTTTCGAAAGCACTTTTGATGTTTTTTCTAAAATTGAAATTTGATAACCTGGATTTTGTTCGACACAATTTATAGCGGCAAAAAATCCGGCCGCACCACCACCGACAATAACTATTTGTTTGGGAACATACATTTAAAATTAGATTTTATGTAAATGAAAGTATTAGTTTAATCAATTTGCAAAAGTGAAATTAATCCGATTTTAGTGAGCAATCAACTTTGTTAACTAACTCTAATAGAAATAATTTATAATTTTTCTTTTAATATTTAATAAAAAACATTAATTTTATTTTAAGTCATTGATAAAAAACGAGATACGAGGGGCTTTCTTTGCTTTTATTTCACGCTTCACTACTCTGCAAAAACCACCAGCTTTCTACCGTTAATAAAACACAAACACTTCAAAAAAGATCTTACTTAACTCATGTTACGCAAGTATATGTTTTGGTCATATTGAACGAAGTGAAATATCTCATAATTTTGTAAAAATCGAAACCTTGAGATTCTTCATTTCATTCAGAATGACCGTTTTGCGTAACATGAGTTACTTAATTAATACTATTATCATATTAACAATTATTTGGGGTTCTTAATGTTATCCAAGTACTATACTGTTGTGCTATTATTTTTATCTTTATTTCTAATTTCGTGCGGATCAAGTGAATTTTTGGATTTGCAGACACTGAAAGAGAATTTGAAAATGAAAGAGTTTCCTTCTCAAAAAGATTATCCACAGGCCGACGCCTTAGTGCTTTCAGAAAATCATGATGTGAATGTTGAGATTAGTGAAAATTGGAAGTTACAAACGGAAGAAACCGTAACAGAAGTTATTAAATTATTTAAAAATATTGATACTTATGCCACGGTTGAAATTCCGATTTACGAAGGTGAAAAAATAACCGATATTCATGCAAGAACAATTAAACCGGACGGCACTTCAATACCGTTAAAAGAAACTGATTTTTTTGTACAATCAGGAGTAAGTGATAACGAGGTATTTTACTCGGACCGAAAGATAGAAAAGTTCACCTTCCCCTCAATTGAAAAGAATTGTATAATAGAATACAGCTATACCAAATATGAAGATTATCCCTTTATAATGGATAAATGGTACATCCAAAAGCAGATTCCAATACTCAGCAACACCTATAAACTTACCGCGCCAATTTTGTTATTAGCCCCGGAAAACAAAGGCGGAGCAAATTGGAACTGGCGATACAAGAATTACAACTGTTCATTGCCCGAACCAATGTTTACTAAAAACTTAAATCCTTCTCATACCGAAAGAGATGCAAGTGTGAGCTTCGAGTGGAAGATGAATAATATTCCGGCTTTCGAACCGGATCCGGTGATGAAATCTTATAATGATTATCTGGAATATGTAAAGTTTGCCCCTTCAAATTGGGCAAAATGGAATGATCTATCTAAATGGTATAATAAATACTTTTATGAGCCTCAGTTTATAATTACAGATGAGATAAAAAACAAATCTAAAGAACTTACAAAAAATGATGCGACTGAAATTGAAAAAATAAAATCCATATACAATTACGTATCAAATATTAGGTACATTGCTCTTGAACTGGGAAGCGGAAGCATTATGCCAACAAAACCAGAGGAAGTGATGCACAGAAAATACGGTGATTGTAAAGACAAATCTATTCTTCTTTGTAGCTTATTAAAATCTGCGGGAATTAAAGCGAGCCCGGTATTAGCATTAACCGCCGATAATGGAAAGGTAGATATTAATTTTCCGAATTGGAATTTTAACCACATGATTGTAAGAGCCGAAACTAAAGATCAAAGAAAATTCTGGCTAAATCCAACCGCCAAATATTGCAGCATAAATGAACTTCCTCACCTTGACGAAAATATCAATGTGTTATTATTACATGAGGACGGAACCTCTGAAATAGTGACCACGCCTGCCAGTACTCATAGAGATAACATTGAATATTTAAACGTCAATCTAAGTTTGGCAAACGCACACGATGCCGAACTTAACATGGCTATACAATACAAAGGTGAGTTTAATCTTAGATACAGAAACTTTTTCGATGAAAAGACAAAAGAAGATATGATGAAATATTGCAAATCACTGGTAATAGATAATTATATGAATGCAAAAGTTGAAGATTATCATTTTACTAATCAAGCAGAAGTCGATTCCGATCTGGTGTTAAATATTAGATTTAAAGTTCCTAATGTTATACAAAAGCAGGGTGATTTATATTTCTTAAATGTTGATGCATTTAAACTTATTGATAACTTCCGGTGGCTTAATAAAGAAAAACGTAAATATGACATTGACTTCGATTTCCCTTATGAAGTCAGAAAGAAAATGGAAATAAAATTGCCGGATAATGTTTATGCAATCCGCAACTTACCTGAAAACACGTATATTAAAAAAGACGGGCTTTATTATTCTAAAGAGTATTCGGATATCGATGCGAATAAATTTAATTTAGAAGAGGATTTTGCAATATTAAAAAAAGATATAAAAGCGGAGTACTATAGCAACGTGAAAGCCTTTTTCGACTCAATGAACAATAGACTAAACGAAAAAATTATTTTAACTGCTAAATAATAAAATTGGCTGTTTCAAAACTTGTATAAATCATAATTACATTTTTGAAGCAGCCTGATTAGTACCTTTAATAATCCTCAGATTAACACCAAAAATCGTGTATTAGAAATATTTTCTGATGACAGCTGCAACGCCGTTCATACTATTTGGGAGCGTAATTTCGTCGGCTATTTTTTTGATTTGTTTGTTAGCGTTACCCATTGCAACACCTAGTCCTGCGTAAACAAGCATTTCTTTATCATTATAATTATCACCTATAGCTATTATT
Organism: uncultured Ignavibacteriales bacterium; assembly: GCA_963739985.1. Lineage (GTDB taxonomy): Bacteria > Bacteroidota > Ignavibacteria > Ignavibacteriales > Ignavibacteriaceae > CAVUCE01. The sequence continues at coordinate 136,470 of CAVUCE010000005.1, read as the reverse complement.
TCTTCGTTATTAAATCCAAACTTTTCTTGAATTAATTTTACAGCAGACGCTTTGGAAACTTTATTTGAGGTGATTTCAAGGTATGTATCTTTAGACCTGTAAATATTTAATTCATCAGAAAAAACATCATTTAAATTCTCAACAATTTTATCTATACCATCTTTTTCTCCCATACACATAATTTTATGCATGTTTAGTTCTTCTACATCAGCGTTACAGAAAAGCTGCTTAAAACCTTTAACTTCCGGCTCCACTTTTGTATTGTTTATTTCTCTATTTGCCCAATAATCCAATTTCTCAACATACCAGTTATCATTTCTGTATAAGCTTACGTGGACTTTTGAATAACGTGAAAACTCGCATATAGATTTAACAATATAAAAGGGAATTGTTTCGCTCAATAAGATTTGCGTTTTGTCTTGATCAATTACCAATGCGCCGTTGTAACTAATGATAGGAAACCTAAATCCAAGCATTTCCTGCAAATGCTGCATTGCTTTAGGCATTCTGGATGAGACAAGTACAAAAGGGATGTTATAATCTTTAGTAATTCTTTTAACTTCAGCTTTTGTTTCTTCACTTATCTCACGATTCTTATTTAACAAAGTACCGTCTATATCAGTAAAGATCATTTTGTATTTAAATTTTTCCAGGTCGTGTAAATTTCGGTTCTCCGCTTCCTGGGAATTCCTACTATAACTATGCATTTCCAAACGTCTCTTCTTCTTTTGGTTCCTTAATTTCATTATCAAATAACTTCATAACCTTTCTACTAAACTCAATTAAGAAAGCAAGTAGATTTTCCGGTGTTTCAAAATTATTTGTTATCGCTAACTTCATTACTTCTTTTTGCTGATTAAATTTTATCGTGTTTTTGTAATCATCCATTATAAACTTCATCAGCATAACAAACTTATGAGTATAATAATCTTCTTTTTCACCTCTGGGTAAAATTAGAAATATATTTTTTCTCTGAATTATCACTCGTTCAAAAAGTGCATAAGATGAAAATAATTTTAGCGACGCAGAAGATAATAGTCTTTTTACCAAAATTGGCAAAGGACCGAATCTGTCAACCATTTCATCTTTTAATTCATCAAGTTCACTTTCATGTTTAATCGAATACAAAGCAGTATAAAAATTCAACCTATCCATTTGATCCGGCATAAACGTTGGTGGAATTCCAATTTCAAAATATGTATCAATTGTTGGCTCTGTTCTATCCTGCTGCTTGGGAAGATTTTTAAATACTTCTTTAAATTCTTGATATTTTAATTCCTCAACCGCTTCGTTTATAAGCTTTACATACAGATCGAATCCCACATCATTTATAAAACCTGTCTGTTCGGTTCCCAGCAAATTTCCGGCGCCTCTAATTTCAAGATCGCGCATTGATATATTAAATCCGGCTCCAACATCGGTAAACTCTTCAATAGCTTGTAATCTTCTTAAAGCCTTTTTACTAATTCCGCTTAAAGAAGGAACAATAAAATATGCATAAGCTTGTCTATTCGATCTTCCGACTCTGCCTCTTAATTGATGAAGTTCGGCAAGGCCAAATCTATCTGCGCGATTTACAATAATTGTATTTACATTCGGAATATCAATTCCGGACTCAACAATTTTAGTAGAAATAAGAACATCAAACTTTCTGCTTAAGAATCCGTGTATAACATTTTCCAATTGCGACGGCTTCATTTGTCCGTGCGCCACAGTAATTTTAAGATCGGGCATATATCGTTTTATATATCCGGCTAATTTATCAATGGATTGCACTCGATCATGAATAATATAAACCTGGCCGTTTCTTCTCAGTTCACTGCTAACCCATTCTTTAATTTTAAAGATATCAAAAGTTGAAACATGAGTTTGTATCGGCTGTCTATTTGGAGGTGGTGTTGCAATAATGGAGAGATCGCGCGCACCTAATAAGGATAAATTTAACGTTCTGGGAATTGGCGTTGCAGTTAAAGTTAAAGTATCAACATTTAACTTGAATGAACGAAGTTTTTCTTTTGCCATTACACCAAAGCGGTGCTCTTCATCAATAATCAACAATCCTAAATCTCTAAAGCTTATATCTTTTGATAATAACCTGTGAGTTCCCACAACTATATCAACCGTTCCGATCTTGAGATCTTCAACTATTTTTGTTTGCTCTTTTTTTGTCTGAAAGCGTGAAAGCGGAGCAACTTTAACCGGAAATTGAGATAGTCTATCTTTAAAGGTATTATAATGTTGTTCTGCCAAAATGGTTGTCGGGACCAATACTGCAGCTTGCTTACCATCCTGGACAGCTTTAAATGCAGCTCTAACAGCTATCTCTGTTTTACCAAATCCAACATCACCGCAAACCAAACGATCCATTGGATTTTCAGCTTCCATATCTGTTTTTATCTCTTCGGTAACCTTTTCCTGATCAGGTGTGTCTTCGTATAAAAACGAAGCTTCAAGTTCTTTTTGCCAAATAGTATCCGTATTAAATCTATAACCTTTGGTAGCTTTGCGTTTTGCGTATAGCTCAATTAATTCACGAGCGGCTTCCTTAATTTTCTTTTTGGTTTTATGTTTTGTATTTGACCATTCAGCTGTACCGAGAGTTGAAAGGGAAGGAACTAAATTATCATTTGAAGAATATTTTTTAACGAGCGTTAGGTAATTTAAATTGACATAAACTACACCGCCTTCATTGTAAATAATCTTCATCGATTCCTGGTCGATTTCACCAATCTTAATGTTTTCCAATCCAACATATTTACCGATCCCATAATCTTCATGAACAACATAATCGCCTCTTTTAATAGCGGCAAATGCTTTGGATTTTGATTTTTTATATTTCTTTGAAGTTGAAATCTTAGTTCTGTAGGGTTTATTAAAAATCTGATAATCACTGAGAACTAAAAATTTTCCGTCTCTGTGTAAAAATCCTTTCTTAAGAGCCAGTGTAATTATTTTTACTTTTCCTGATTCCAGAAGTTTGCCGATCTCTTCTTTAAACTCAGTTAATAAATCACGCAACCTGGCTGATTGAAGATCATTCTCTGAAGTAATTATAACATCGAAACTTTGCGAGGTGTAACTATTTAGTATATTAAACAGAATTTCATAATTTGAATTTATTGTTGGCGCTTCTGAAAAACCCAAATCTAATCTTAAATTGGATGAAGCTAATTCTTCCTCTACAATCCATCTAGCTTTCTCATTAAAAACAAAGTCTTTTTTATTTATAATTTTTAATTCTTCATGAACAGTAGAATCCGGTTCATGAATAATTTCATTTTCATCGATATCAGGAACATCAAAATCATTTAATACTTTTTCTTCCTCTTTTTCAACAACCACTTTAGCCGGTTCTTCATTCTGTGCAAACAAATTTATTTTTTCATCTTTAAGATTTTCAATTTCATAGGATGAAGCTATTATTAAGGGATTTTCCAGGTAACTGAAAATATCATCTGAAGGTTCTTTACCTTGCTCACTAAGCGGAGCGGCTAAAGTAATGTTTTCCACAACTTCTGTTGAGCGCTGACTTTCGGAATCAAAATATCTTATCGACTCCAGAAAATCGCCGTCAAATTCCAATCTAACAGGGTTACGTTCGCTATAAGACCAGAAATCTATTATCGATCCGCGCTGTGAATAATCTCCCGGAGCTTCTACAAATTTATCTTTCTGATAACCAAGTAAATTCAAATATTCAATAAGATCATCGTACGTAAGTTCTCCACCTACTTGAATGTGTGTAGTTTTTTGTTCTATCTGATTAGGCGAAGGCAAAAGGCAGTTTAACAGTGAATAACTTGTTAAGAGAATGAACTTTTTTTTGTTTGATATTTCTGTCAGCTTTTCCTGAATTACTTCCGATTTTAACTCGTTGATTGCAATTACATAATCAGATTTGCCAAGGATATTAAGTTCTACATTAAGCTCTGCAACCGACTGAAAATCAGACAAAAAAACAACAACTTGTTTTTCTTTTTCAATAAGTTCGGAAATAAATAACGCTTTCGAAGAACCGTAAAAGGGAGAAATTTTAATTACGGATTCGGAGCGGTTAAAAATTTTGTCTTTAAGGCTATTAACCGGACTTAAATTCTTAAACCTGTTTAGAACTTCTTCTTTACTATTAGTTTGTACCATTAAATTGGAATAATATTTCTATAAAAAACGAACCCCAAAATACGAATTTATTCTATTAACACCGTTGACTTAGACAATAAGTGTGTTTAAGAAAAGGTAATAAAACAATACCGAATGGGAAACGCGATCGTTCCCATTCGATAATTAAATTAATGAATTTCTGAGGTACAATTAGGACAACGCGTAGCTTTAATTGCAATTGCAGAGAAGCAGTATGGACAATCTTTTGTGGTAGGCTCGGGTGTTGGCTTTGCTTCTTCTTTTTTCTTTAAATTATTCATTCCTTTTATTACCATAAATACGGCAAAGGCAACAATAACAAAGCTAACAACTGTATTTATGAATACACCATAATTTAAAGTAACTGCTCCGGCAGCAACAGCGTCCTTTAATGTTAAATAAGGACCCGCCATTTTTGCCCCCTGTTTAAGAACAATGAACAACTCAGAAAAATCAACATTACCTAAAAATAAACCAATTGGCGGCATAATCACATCTGCAACCAAAGATTTTACAATTGTGCCGAATGCGGCGCCTATAATTATACCGACCGCCATGTCTACTACATTCCCCCGCATCGCGAATTCTTTGAATTCTTTTAACATTTCCCTCTCCTTATAATTGATAATTAACAAATAACGTAATTGATGATCCAGGTACTAAATATCAAAACTGATCCGGAAATTTGACGGTTGCTTGCTTACAAATCAAATAAATTATCATAATTGCCTGGCAAAATTCCTCCAGGCATTTGTTATAATAATTCAGGCATATCTAAAAACATCAAGACAATGTTAACTCATATATAATCAATAGGTTAGATATAATTTCTTAGGATGGCATACTTTTTCTATTTCCCCCATACGAATCAATATGAAAATGTGTAAATAATTTTCAAAAATCAAGAAAATTCTAATCAAACAGGAGTAACGATATGTTAGAGAAAGCACCTTGGATTAAGAGATTGGGGATTTATTCGGCAATGTTGGCTATTATCTTACTAACAGGATGTAAAAACACGCCAACTGATCCTGGTTCAACTGATCAGGCAAGTAATCAGGCTGCGCTTGAAAAATTAGCCGATCAGGACTCTTCTATGGCTTCGTTTGAACCCAATTATAATGAAGATCAAGCAATGTCTTTCTTTGGTAAAACCACGACAACTGTCTATCCATTTAAAGTTGGACAAAAAATGCGGGTTGTGAGTAAAGATTTTACATCAACCATAGTTGGAGATACTGCTTACGGAACGTACACCAAAAACTTTGAAGGAGTTTTGTTTATCGCGGTGTCTTATGAATCCTCTTCAACTAAACCGGATACGGTTATACAAAAACCTTTTACTTCTCAAATCACTAGAAAAGTAATATTTGTAAAACACGCAAATACCGATAATCCTTTAAGAAACTGGAGAATAGCTGCAATTTCGCTACCTCAGGGTGGAACTTTAACATCAAATATTTCAATTACAAAATTAACAATCATAACTCCAAATGACACAATTGAGGTTAATTCTCCTAATGATTATTTCTTAGCCCGCGGTAGAGGCTGGTGGAAAGAAATTCCGAAGATAGAGAGAAATAAAAACATTACTGTTCGCGTAGAGTTGAACAGCACTTATGCTGATACTGATTTTGTTTCTTTAACTCACGGTGGCGATTTTCACGGCATGCATAGATCCAAAATTAAACTAGATTTAGTTTCGTCAGTTCAATCCGGAAGCGGTTATTCAAAAGTATACGAGCAAACATTTGTAACCCATCAATGGTTAGGATATTTCCACGCTGTAATAAATGCTTATCCTAAACAAGTAATATTTGATGATGTTACACCCGTTGAAAGTAGTACATGGGGCATCCCATATTTTGTAAAGTGATAAATAATTCCCGAGAGCGTTGATGCCCGGCGCTCTCAATAAATCCTCTCTTTAATGAGAGGTCCCCGGTTAACTCTTGCAAGGCAGTTGATCGGGGTTTAGTTATATTGTGATTGTTACTAAATAAAATGAGATTGAATATAACAACTGACTGTATTAAGTTAAAACCAATGAATAATTCGAAAATATATATCGTTCTATTTGCTTTAAGTCTTTTGCTTTTCGGCTGCAAAAAGCCGGCTCCAACAGAATTAATTCAAGATAATTCCAATGCAAATGATCCTTTGCAGGTTGAAGTAATTACAAAAGACATTGGCGATGTATTTTATAGTAACGGTTTTGACACAACAGGGATAGCGGATAATCTTTTAGATTATGGTAATGTTGTTATTGTAGGCGGGATAAAATTTACCCGAAACTCTCAAACAGTACAGGCATCCTTGGCGCAAGCAATCTTCTTTGATAAAAATATTCCTATTTATAGTAGAGGGGGAAGATTAATTGGTTACGTAACCAGAACTCCAGGCGATGTATATTTTGATGATATTCAAGCTAAAAAGGTACCTTATAGAATCGGTTTTAACAATATGGGAATGATTTCTGATACGACACTTGGTTTCCGTTATGTTATTGCCGGAAGAAAAGGATTCGGCCACGGTGTTGGCGGTGGTAACCCGTTTGAATTTAAGTACGGTTCCAGTATTAAGTTTAAGTTTGCACCCATGATGGGCATGGGAAATATTACATCATTCGATATTCCAACTCCGAAAGAAATTACCGGAAATGTTAAAATCTCCGGACATTTATCCGATAAATCTCTTGATGTAGATTTAGAATGGAATAAAGAAAATGATCAAAATATTGAAATTGTTCTGGGTGCGGTAAATATTGTAGACCAAGCCACTTTCCCGCTTTTCCGTATAACAACTCAGGATGATGGCAAAGTACATATTCCGAGAAAACTTATTAATGGACTGCCGCAAAATACTTTCAGCAAGCTGGTATTCACTTTTATTCGTAAATATCGTATCCATAATACAGATAACGGACATGATATTACCGTCTTATCAGAAAGCAGTCACAGTATAACAATAGATATTCCTTGAAGAGAAAACATTATTTAATTTTTTTAATACTAATTTTATCAGTGATAAAGATGAACGCACAAAGTTCATTTGGACTTTCGGGCTATTGGTCTCCATTGGCAAAAGAAAGTTCTATGATAAATAGTTTTGAAAGCAATCCGTCAAATTTTTCTAAAATTAAAGATTGGGGATTATCGCTTTCTTACGGTAGTGAATTTGCAACAACAAGTTCATCGAACATATATTCTATTGTTCTAACTAAACGAATTTCTGCACATACTTTCAGTTTGAGATATACTCCCGGCTACCAAAAAGAATTCTCATTTGTTTCGGATGAATCAATAGCTAAATCCGATTCTTCATTGGAATCACTTTCATCAAAAATAACATATAAAGAATTATTTGGATTTGGCTACTCTTATAAATTTACAAACAATTTCAGCGGCGGTTTTTCATTTAGATATTTTAACCAGGAATTTGATCAGGAAGTTGTAACATCGGTATTTTCCGATACGGTATATTTATCAAGAGAAGATCAAGTTGAAAAAGCAAACTTTTGGCGGGGAGACATAGGAATAAATTATACACCATATAATCAGCTTACAGTTGGTTTATCAACTATTAATTTAATTAATATAAAAGAAAATACTTTTTCGGAGGATAACTCTTTTTACGAGATTAAACGCGATAAAGGCGCTTTGTTCTCGGCATCCTATGCTCCGCTAAATCAGCTTGAAGTAAATTTATTATATGAAACTACAGGCTCTTTACAATCCGGTTTTAACGCCAACATGGATCTACTGGGAGGCAATTTAAGTTTTGGATTTACTGCTTTCCACGATAAATACCAAACTCCGTATTTTGCAGGAATTGTTCCGTCATTAAGCTATACAAACAATCTATTCGGAATAACAATTTCGGGAGTGAAGTATTTCTCCGATAGAAATACTTCTTATTCTTTTTCGAAATTTGAAAACACCGGAATTAGCAATATCATAAATAATAATTATAGCTATGATAAGGCAATTATGACTGTTTCCATTGCGCTAAATACTATAAGTGAACAAAAAGTTAACATATTAGATGTAAAAATATTAGATAATCTATATCCGACACTTTCAGAACAATATGTTAATTCACCTTTTGCAATCGGCAAAGTTGTGAACCTAACAAATAAACCAGTGAGCATTAAACCCTTCAGTAAAATTGAAGGGGTGAACATAGATAAAATACAATCACCTGTAATTTTAATTGCTCCTAAAGATACGGTCGAGGTTCCATTTTACACTATTATACCGGAAAAATATTCAAAAGATAAAGCGGAAATATCTTACGCTGATTTTTATCTTGCCACTGCAGACAATAATGATGAAGCACAACTTCAAAAGCCATTGCTTATTGACGGCGTTAATGCATGGGACGGAAAAGTTAAAAATCTGAAATACTTTGTTAGAAAAGATAATGACTACTCAATGTCTTTTGCTAAGAATATTGTTAGTGAATACAAAACCATATTAGATACGCTTCCATATTCACTTTCTAATTTTTATAAAGCAGAGTTTATTTTTAATAAAATTGTTAAAAATTTGGTCTATACTTCCGATCCTACTGCGACTGCGGATTATGTTCAGTTCCCTCATCAGACTATTAAATTAAAAGGTGGAGACTGCGACGACTTAAGTGTTCTCTATAGCTCGCTGCTAAGTAATATTGGAATTGAAACTGCTTTTGTAGATTATAAACCTGATTCCGGAATTGGACACGTAAATCTTCTTGTGAATACGGGATTATTTCCCGAACAGGCAATGTTAATAACTAAAAACGATACAAAATATTACATACGTAAAAACTCAAGAGGAATTGATGAAGTTTGGATCCCAATCGAAACGACATCACTTACAAACTTCGATAAAGCATGGGATTTAGGAGCTGAAAAGTTCAACCGGGATGCGATTAACCATCTTGGGTTAGTTAAAGGCAAAGTAAATATTGTGGATGTAAATTAATTACATTCAAAAATTTGTTCTATTGAAATTAAGAGGCAATTATGAAAAAGATATTATTTATTATTATAGCAATAACCGGAATTTTATCGGCGCAATCATTTAAAGTTGATAAGGTTGTTGGAAATGTAAAAGCTCAAATCGGAACAAGCGAGAAATGGGTAGAGGTTAGATCCGGAGACTCTTATGATGCAAATACGGTTTTGCAAACAGGGAAAAACTCTTCCGTTCAATTAGAAAGCAAAGATCTTAAATTCACATTAAAAGAATCTTCTGCACTTCCGCTTGCAAGTATTAAAAAAATGTCGATTGATGATCTACTGCTTGCACTTGCTATGGAAGATATTATTAATGCGCCTAAGAAAAAAGAAGAATCAAAATCAAAAAACACAGCAGTTTACGGTGCTGAAGTAAACGGCGCAAAGACACCGGAAATTGGTTCTGATAATTTTGGGATAAAAAAACTGAACGGTGCAGTCCAATTGTCAGAAAGTGGATTTAAGGAATCTGCTATCGTAACGTCAAAAGAAGCGTTTAGAAAATATCCAGGAACCGAAAAATTATCAAATTTCAGAATTTACTTCGCCGACATACTTAAAGATCTTGGATTAAATGAAGAGGCTTACGATGAATTTACATCCATAAAATCTCTTAAATTAACTCAACAACAATCCACACAAGTAAATAATAATTTAGATGAGTTGGGTAAAAAATTGATAAATAAAAGATAATTTTAAGGACTTCTTGTTTAAGTAAAAATTTTTTCAATTAATCAGTGGATTAAGAGTCAGGGTTAAAATTCGCTCGCATGTTGGTTTGTGCAGAACCGAAGAATAAGTACGAGCGAAATTCATGGTTCAACTCCGCGCACGTTAAAATATAATAGGTTATAATACAGCCTTTTAATTCTTTTGTTAAATAGCTCCATTAAAATCACTTCATGTTAAATATCCAGATTTCATTAATTTCACATTCTCATAGATATGTCTATAATCTATTTTTTTGATGTTCATCACCTTCCCTAGGAAAATCTTTATTATACTGTATTGATTAGAACATAATTTTTAATAACCCATAAATTAGAGGGAGCCAATAATTTTATGGAAAAAATACAAATAGAGAATATAAATTTTGAAGTTTCAAGAATCGGACTCGGTACGTGGGCAATAGGCGGCTGGGCCTGGGGCGGAACAGACGAATCTGAATCTATTAAAACAATACATGCAGCACTTGATAAAGGAATTAATTTAATTGATACGGCACCAGTTTATGGATTTGGCAAATCAGAAGAAATTGTTGGAAAAGCTATTAATGCACACGGTAAAAGAGATGAAATTGCGATTGCAACAAAAGTGGGTATAGACTGGACTGATAATGGATTAAAGAGAAATTCATCGAAAGAAAGACTGGCTAAAGAGTTAGAAGATTCATTAAAAAGATTACAAACCGACTATATCGATATATATCAAATTCACTGGCCTGATGAATCCGTTCCTTTTGAAGAAACCGCGGAAGTATTAAATAAATTCATGGAAGAAGGTAAGATTAGGGCAATCGGAGTCAGCAATTACTCAGTTGAACAAATGGATGCCTTTAGAAAAGTTGCGCCAATTCATACAAATCAACCGCCTTATAATTTATTTGAACGTGATATTGAAAATGATATTATGCCTTATTGCAAAGAAAATAATATTAAAACATTAACTTACGGATCTCTTTGCAGAGGTTTACTTTCAGGAAAAATGACAACTGATAGAAAATTTGAAGGCGATGATATCAGAAAAGTCGATCCTAAATTTGAAGAACCGCGTTTCTCTCAATATCTCAGCGGAGTAGAAAAATTAAAAAAACTTGCTGAAGATACTTACGGAAAAAGCATTCTTCAATTAGCTGTTCGCTGGGTATTGGATCAAGGTTCTGATATTGCACTTTGGGGCGCTAGAAACCCCGGACAATTAGATGGATTGGAAGGTGTATGGAATTGGAATCTTGAAGATGTTGCTAGATTAGGAATAAATAATATTATTAATTTAACAATAAAAGATCCTGTAGGGCCCGAGTTTATGGCACCACCTATTAGTAAATAATATTACTTTGTTTGAAGCCCGGTTTTTTTAAATCGGGCTTTATTTTTTTAAAACCTAATTTTCAAAATCGGAAGTAAATAAGATTTTTTGTTTTTTTCTGTTATCTTATATTATCTATTAGGTTATGAAAATCAGAATAAGAAGAGGTAGTTATGGCAAACAAAGAGACAGTAGTTGCAAAAGTAGAAGATTTGAAAAATGGAGAAATGAAAAGCATTTCGCTCGATGAAGAAAAAGAGATATTGCTCTGTAGAATTGATGATGACTTCTATGCAACAGGCGCTCATTGTACACATTATGGCGCTGCATTGGCTGAAGGTGTTTTGAGTGGCGATAGAATTGTTTGTCCACTTCACCATGCGTGCTTTAATGCAAAAAGCGGAGATTTGATAGAACCGCCTGCTCGTGATGCGCTTCCAAAATACGAAACAAAAGTTGAAAACGGTAATGTCATAGTTTCGCTCCCCGATGAACTTCCATTTAACAGAGTGCCTGATATGACTAAAAAAGATTCATCCGCCGATTCCAGGAAGTTTGTAATCTTAGGCGGAGGAGTAGCCGGAAACGCTGCAGCGCAAGCAATGAGGGAATCAGGTTTTAAGGGAAATATTTTAATGATTTCTCAGGAAAACAGGTTGCCTTATGATCGCCCTAATTTAAGTAAAGATTACTTACAAGGAGAAGCTCAGCCTGAATGGATGCCTTTAAGAGATGAGGAATTTTATAAATCCAGTGGAATTGATTTATTACTCGGGAAAAAGGTAACGGGGATGGACTTTTCATCTAAAGAATTATTATTTGAAAACGGTGATAAAATAAATTACGATAAATTATTAATTACCTCAGGCGGATCACCGAGAAAATTAATTATTAAAGGGTCCGATCTAAAAAACATATTTTATTTAAGAAGTTTTGATGATGCTGACAATATTATAGAAGCATCTAAAAATGCTAAAGAAGCTGTTGTTCTCGGATCAAGTTTTATCGGCATGGAATCTGCATTCAGTTTAACAAAACAAAATTTAAATGTTACTATAGTTGCGCCGGATAATCATCCTTTTGAAAAAACTCTTGGAAAAGAAATAGGGGAATTAATTCAATCTGAATATGAATCAAAAGGCATAAAATTTAAATTAGGTAAAAGTGTTATAAAATTTGAAGGCTCCAACAATGTTGATTCGGTTGTACTGGATTCCGGGGAAAAATTAAATGCCGACTTGGTTCTGATTGGTATTGGAGTTAGGCCCGCGACCAATTTTATTGAAGGAATTAATCTGTTAAGTGATGGAAGTATAAATGTCGATAAATATTTTCAAGCAGCAGAATTTATATACGCCGCCGGAGATATAGCTACTTTTGTAGATAATAAATCCGGTGAAGAATTAAGAATTGAGCATTATAGAACAGCCGAACAACAGGGAAGAATTGCCGGTTCTAATATGGCAGATAAATTGAATGAATATAGAAGCGAACCGTTTTTCTGGACGCAACAAGCTGATTTAACTATTCAATATGTTGGACATGCTGTTGGTTGGGATAAAATACAATTCATCGGAAATGTGAAAGACAAAAAGTTTTTAGCCTTTTACATAAAAAATAATCAAGTGCACGCAGTTGCAGGTATTGATAAAGAAAAAGAAATGGCGGCAATTCAAGAATTAATGAGAATGAATAGAATGCCTGCCGGTGATAAAATTGACGATTCTTTTGATCCGGTTGAGGAACTTAAAAATCAAATCCATTAATAATTTCTTAAAATATTTAAAGGTTCAAATAAATGAAAAGTCATTCTTTATTACTCTAGAATGACTTTTTTTTCGAGCTAACATATTTCATTTTCATAAATACTCAATAAATAATTACACAAACTAGTTTAATATTGATAGAATAGTTACGTTTAAAGGTAAAGCATTTTCAATTTGCATGAAATATGAAAGGAATTTAAATGTATACCGCTCTAATACTAATTCTAATCGCTGCTTCGGTTTATTTATTATCCTCCGGATTTAAGAAGAGAAAGCGTACGAAAATAGTCGGCGGATTTGCTTTAATTATATTCACAATATACTTCTTCTGGTTCATGGGATTTTGGGCAGAAACACTTTGGTTCCAAATGTTGGGTTATGGTCAACGATTTTGGACTGTAGTTTATTCAAACGTGATTTTAACGGCTGCCGGCGGGGCTTTTGGATGGTTGCTTGTTTTTCTTTTACTTATTAGATTACCCAAAGATAGAAAACTTGTTCGATCAGCAACACCGCTTGTTGGTTTGTTTATTGGTGCTTTGTGGGGACTCTCAAACTGGCAATCAATTTTACAATTTATTTATAGTATAAAAACAGCCGTAACCGAGCCTATTTTCGGCTTGAACACAGGCTTTTATCTTTTTACGCTACCATTTTTAGATAAGCTTTTCGGACTATTAATTGTTTTAACTCTTATTTCTTTGATCGCCTCCTTTATCCCCATTTTCATTCGTTACAGCATAAATGGAATAATGCTTAAGTTCCCTTCGGCAAATGATTATTCAATCGCAAAATATTATAATTCGCTTTACTTAAATAGCGCCGTATTTCTAATCGTTTTAGCATTTGGACGACTTTTGGCAAAATATCATTTAATGTATTCTGAAAAAGGAGTTGTTTCCGGTCCGGGGTGGACTGATGTAAATGTTTTAGTTCCTGCTTATAATATTTTAGTTATAATAATGCTTTTGGTTGCTCTCGTCCTTTTAATTCCTTTTTTACGTAATAAATTTTTAAAGATCTTTAATAAAATTAGGATTTTAGCCGGCTCACCATTTCCTTTATTAATAAGCTCGGCCGCAATAGTAATATTATTTTGGTTCTTAGGTTTAGCATTAATTCCTGGTTTATTTGAATCACTAATGGTACAGCCAAACGAGATTACATATGAGAAGCCTTATATTTCCAATAATATCAAGTTTACACGATACGGATTCGGATTAAACCAAATTGAAGAACACGAATTTCCTGAAAACGGCTCGTTTACTCCGGAAACGGTACAAAATAATTTGAGTATTTTTCAAAATGTAAGACTATGGGACTGGCGCGCTCTTGATGCTGTTTATCGCCAGTTTCAAGAGATAAGACTTTATTATCAGTTCTCCGACGTTGATGTAGATAGATATCATTTTGGAAATAATTATCGACAAGTGATGGTTTCCGGGAGAGAAATGAACTTGCAAAACCTTCCGATTAAAAGCCAGACTTTTGTAAACAAGAGATTCCAATATACACATGGCTACGGAATAACTATGGCAACAGTTAATGAATTTACTCCACAAGGCCTTCCGCATCTATTAATAAAAGATATTCCGCCTAAAAGCGAGTTTAGTTCTTTGGATGTTAAACAACCACAAATTTATTACGGAGAATTAACAAATACGCCGGTAATTGTAAATTCGAAAGAAAAAGAATTTGATTATCCAAGCGGAGATGATAATGTGTATAACCGTTATCAAGGAAAAGGCGGAGTTAGAATAAGCAACTTTTGGAGAAAGTTTTTATTTGGATGGAAATTCGATGGTACTAAATTTTTATTTTCGGATTATCCAACAGATAGCAGTAGGATAATGTTTCACAGACAAATAAAAGAAAGGGTTCAAGAATTAGCGCCGTTCTTAAATTTTGATAAAGACCCTTATATAGTACTTGCAAACGGAAAACTATATTGGATAATCGATGCATACACAACTTCGGAATATTATCCGTACAGCGAACCTTTTAATTCTGCGGAATCGATTGATTTTAAAGAAGGAAATATTGATAAAAAACTTGTTACCAGAGTTGGCGAACATCTAAACGGAATTAATTATATAAGAAATTCTGTTAAAGCAGTAGTAAATGCTTACGATGGTTCTGTTGATTTTTACATAGTTGATAATAATGATCCGGTTATAAAAGTGTGGAAAAGAATTTTCCCCGGATTATTAAAATCAAAAGATCAAATGCCTAAAGCCTTATTCTCGCACATTCGATATCCAATCGACATGCTTTTGGTTCAGGGACTTGTTTTTGAAAAATACCATATGTCCGATCCTACCGTATTTTACAATCAAGAAGATCTTTGGGTTCGTGCAACAGAAAAATATTACAACCAAGTTCAGCCTGTAGAGCCTTATTATATTATGTGGCAATTACCAGGCTCTCAAAAACCGCAGTTTGCTTTAATAATGCCTTTTACACCTAAAAACAGACAAGTCTTAATCGGCTGGATTGCAGGTTTGTGCGACGGGGACAATTACGGAAAATTTTTAGCTTATCAATTTCCCAAGGATAAGATGGTCTTAGGTCCGCAACAAGTTGAAACAAAAATTGATCAGGATAGTTTTCTTTCCGGACAGTTAACTCTTTGGGATCAGCGCGGTTCTAATGTTATAAGGGGAAACGTTCTGGCTATACCGGTAAATAATACTCTATTTTATGTAGAGCCAATTTATCTGCAAGCGGAAACGGCCGCTTACCCGGAATTAAGATTAGTTGTTGTAATGCATGGTGACGACATGAGCTACGGAGAATCTTTTGATAAAGCACTTGCCGGAATATTTTCAAAAAACAATACTAAGATACCGAATATTAGTGAAACAGGCACAACTAAAAGTTCTTCACAACCAAGTCAGAATTTTTCAACCGGTGAAAAGATTAATGCAGCTAATAATGCTTTTAATAATTATCTAAAATTAAACAGCCAAAAGAAATTTAGTGAGGCTGCAAAAGAACTGGAAAAACTTCAAAATTTATTGAATGAGCTTTCAAATGAAAAATCAAGTAAAAAGTAATTAAAATATTCAATAATTTTTTATCCAAAATTTTTCTAATTTTAAGTGCGGAGATAAAATAACATAAAATTTAGTTAGTAAGTTTCGATAGTATTTTTGTGGAAAACCGATTGGTGATTTCCATATTTAGATTTTAATAAAGAGGTCCAATATGAAAAGGCTTCTGTTCTCAGTTCTGTTTTCATTTACAGTTACTTTTTTGTTCTCAAACTTTCTTTTTATAAAAGGCAATGAAACAAGAAAGTTTAATTATAATGATTTTGATGCTATCGATATCGGGAACGGAATTCATTTAATCGTTACACAATCACAAAATTATTCAATAGAAGTTAAAGGTGATTCAAAAGATTTAGATTTGCTGAAAGTTTTAAAAAAAAGCAGTGTGCTTAAAATTTTTATTGATCGCTGGAATTATAAACTAAAATCAGAAATTAATGTTTACGTAAAAATGCCTTCGTTAAACGGACTTGATTTACACGGCGGCGCTTACGGCGATATATTAATGGACGTTAAAGATAAACCGTTTTCCGGTGATCTTTCCGGAAACTCTGCTCTACAAGGGAAATTAGAAGGCGATAACATTATTCTTGATCTTTCAGGCGGAAGCCGTTTAATGTTAAAAGGCAAAGCCAAGAAGTTAAAAATTATCGGAAGTGAAGGAAGTATTTTCGAAATGAAATCATTTACCGCGGAAGAAGCGAGTGCAGCATTATATACAAAAACTACCGCAAACATAACTGTAAATAAACTACTTAATACAAAACAAAGCGGAAGTTCGAAACTAACTTATTACGGAAAAGCTCAGCTCGGTAAAAAAGAGTTAAAAGATAATTCCATAGTGGAAAAAGGCAGTTGGGATAAATAATGAATTTAGAATTAGCAACTTTGGGATCGGGATGTTTTTGGTGTACCGAAGCAATATTTGAAAGACTAAAAGGAGTTGAATCGGTAGTTTCCGGCTATTCCGGCGGAACAAAAATTAATCCTGATTACGATGAAGTTTGTTCAGGTACAACCGGGCATGCAGAGGTTTGTCAAATTAAATTTGATCCTGAAATTATTTCTTACGATGATATTTTAAAAGTTTTCTGGAAAACTCATAATCCTACCACCCTAAATAAACAAGGCGCTGATGTCGGAACACAGTATCGATCAGTAGTGTTTTATCATAACGATGAACAAAAGGAAAAAGCAAAATTTTATAAGAATGAATTGAATAAATCCGGCGCATGGAATGATCCGATTGTTACCGAAATTTCACCTCTTGATGTTTTTTATAAAGCAGAAGATTATCATCAGCATTATTTTGAAAAACATCCCTTCCAGGGTTACTGTTCGTTTGTAATTGCGCCAAAAGTGGAAAAATTTGAAAAGGTGTTCAAAAATCAACTAAAAGAAGAGTAATTTTAAAATTTTTCTCTCCGTTCATCACATTTTTAGCGACATTGTTTCCAGCTTTTATTAATTTTCACAAAACTTTTAACTTCATTTACTTAAGGGGACTAAATGAAACGATTATCCATATCATTTCTTGTTATTTTTTCACTCATTTTCATTTCAAAATTGTCAGCTCAGCAACCGGAAAGAAGTCAAGTTGATGATAAATATAAATGGGATCTTTCAATACTATATCCGAATATTGAAGCTTGGCAGGCGGATTTAAAATCCATTGAAAAGCAAGCCGATAAAGTTGCTGCTTATAACGGTAAACTGGCTGAAAGCGCCGATGTTTTTTACGATGCAATAAATGCAAAATTTGATCTGATACAAAACCTTTACAAACTCGCCACTTATGCAAACAGAATTAGTGACGAAGATTTAAGGTTAAGTAAATATCAATCATTAAAACAGCAAGCAAGTGCATTAGAAACTCAAGTATCTGAAAAAATTTCTTATATGGATCCGGAAATTTTAAGTATTGATGCGGCAAAAATTAAAAGTTTCTTTGATTCAAATAAAAATCTTGCCAAATACGAATTTTATATTGATGATATTCAACGATTAAAACCGCATACTTTATCAGAAAAAGAAGAAAAGATTTTAGCTAGTGCAGGCGCTCTTACCAATGTAACTTCGGATGTATTTAATATTTTTGATAATGCTGAAAAGCCTCTTGCAAAAGTAACATTAGCTGATGGCAAAGAGATTTCTCTATCTGCTTCAAACTATGTTAGATATCGCGGTGATGCAAATCGTGAGAATAGAGCGAAAATATTTAAAGCAATGTTTGAGAATTATAAAAAATTCCAGAATACATTAGGAGCAAATTTAGCCGGAAAAGTAAACGCAGATTATTTCTTCGCTAAAAGCAGAAATTATAAAACGACTCTTGAACAATCTTTAGACGCTAATAATATTCCGGTTTCTGTTTATGAAAACCTAATTACTCAAATCAACAATAATCTGCCAACGCTTCAGAGAGCATTGAAATTAAAAAAGAGAATGCTTGGTGTCGATACGCTTCATTATTATGATCTTTACACACCGATTGTAAAGGAAGTCGATATGAAGTTTACAATTGATCAGGGAGAGAATTTATTACTTGATGTTTTCAAGCCGATGGGGAAAAACTATGTATCAACAGTTAAAAAAGCATTTGATAATAGATGGATTGATTTTTATCCCAATGTAGGTAAACGAAGCGGTGCATATTCTTCTGGTTCTGCTTATGCTTATCATCCATATATTTTAACAAACTGGACAGATGATTATGAGTCCGTTTCAACTCTTGCGCATGAACTTGGACATACAATGCACAGTTACTTTACAAACAAAAATCAGCCTTTTGTAAATACTTCTTATGCAACTTTTGTCGCTGAAATAGCTTCGACATTAAACGAAAATATATTAAATGATTACATGGTAAAGCATGTAAAATCCGATGACGAAAAACTGTTTCTTTTAGGTTCTTATTTAGAGCTTTTAAGAACGACTATTTTCAGACAAACATCGTTCGCAGAGTTTGAGTGGGATATTCATAAAAAAATTGAAAATAACGAACCACTTACCGGCGAGTCTATCAGTAATATTTATTACAATATTGTAAAAAAATATTACGGAAACGATAAAGGGATTTGTAAGGTTGACGATTATATTGCCTATGAATGGGCATACATACCTCACTTTGTAAACTATACCTATTATGTTTATCAATATTCAACTTCATTAATTTATTCAACTGCTTTTGCACAAAAGATATTAAATGAAGGTCAGCCTGCAGTTGATAAATTCTATACAATATTAAAAGGCGGCAGTTCTGATTATCCCATTAATTTGATTAAAAAAGCAGGAATAAACCCGCTTTCTTCAGAAGCTTTTGATTTAACTATGGCAAGAATGAATACCGTTATGGATCAAATCGAAGAGATACTGAATAGAAAGTCCTAATAATTAAACATTTTATTCATAATCCGCCGGAGTTCAAAATTCGGCGGATTTTATATTTCCTACCGTTTATCATTAATATCATGCGCTCAAACCAATAAAGCATAAATATCAAAACCATTTTAAAATCCAATCGTCTCAATTAATAAAGAGCTAAAATATTTATTAACTAAAAAGGAGATCTTATGAAATCTTACGATTACAATTTTAGGTTTCATTTACTCTTCTCATTAATTGTTCTGACTATTGCCGCCATAATTATACCGGCTTGTGCTTCCGGCGGGAATACACAAACTATTCAAGATTCATCTGTTACAGTAAATGATAGGAATGACAAAATATTTTCTTTTTATGATTCCACTAATGGGAGCAATAATTTTTGGCAAGCAACTTTTAATAACGGGAATCTAGTAAAGCTTTATAAAAATGGAAATAAGATTCCTGTTGATGAGATAGAAAAATACAGTAATTTGGTTAAAGAAAACTTAAATGATATAGATAGCAATTTTGCTGATGCCGATTCGAATGGTTATCATTTCCATTTTAAGATGAAACATTTTAACAAGAACTTTATGCCGCCTAAAAATTTATTAAGCGACATTGATATTAATTTTAACGATGAAAAGCTAGCCGAAGAAATGGCAAACCTTGATAAGAATTTAACTAAGCTGAAACATATTAAAATAGATGTAAATTTTAATCCGGAAGAATTAAAAGATCAGATGAAAGTAATGAAAGAACATTTAGAAAAAATGGATTTGCCTAAAAAGATCAAAATAGATTTTGATACGGATAAGTTTAATGATAAAATGGAAAAATTATCCGAGGATATTGCCAATAAAAAATTAGATATGGAAAATTTTAAAATTAATATGTCGGATTTAAAAGACAATCTTAAAGATTTAAAAGTAAAGATGAAGAACCTTGATAAGAGTTTAAAAACGCTTGATGATTTTGTAAACGATTTGAAAAGTGAAATGGTAAAAGACAAACTAATAGATAACATTGATGAAAAAGCGGATATAAATATTTCGGGCGACAAAATGACTGTAAATGGAAAGCAAGTTCCGAATAATCTATTAGATAAATACAAAGAAATATATAAAAAGCATTTCGGGCGAAATTTGAATAAAGATTCCTTGTTACATTTTAATTAGAAATTCTCTCTCCAAGGTTGCGGGATTAGCTGAGTGCGTCCCGCAATCAATTAAAATTCATTCTAAACTGAAGATATATCCCACTCCTCTAACACTTTTTAAGTACACTGGATTGGCTGAATCATCTTCAAAATATTTTCTTAATCTTAAAATAAAATTATCAACTGTTCGTGTTTCAACCTCAGGGTTCATCTGCCAAACATTTTCAAGCAGCTCTTTTCGAGAAATTATTTTGCCTTTATGATCAACAAGGTAATGGAGCAAAACTGCTTCGTAATAAGTTAGCCGGAATTCTTCACTTCCTTTTCTACAAACTAAATTATCAAAATTAACTTCGTTATCACCAAACTTAAATATGGGTTGCTCTTTTGTCACTTCATTGTACCATTTTTTCCTTTTAAGCATTCCTTTTATTCTCAACAATAATTCTTCCAGATGAAAAGGTTTCGTTAAATAATCGTCTGCACCTATTTCAAGCCCTTTTATTCTATCTTCCGCATTTGTTCTTGCGGTTAACATTAATATTGGCATTTGCGGATTTGTTTGTCGTACTTTTTCGGCAATTTCAAATCCGTTAAAGTATGGCAACATTATATCAAGAATTATTAAATCATATTTATTTTTATTTATAAAAGCGAGAGCTTCTCTTCCGTCTTTAGCCCAATGAACTTCATACCCTTCTTCAAAAAGATTGTATTCTAGTCCAACGGCTAAGGTTTCTTCATCCTCCACTAGTAAAATTCTATCTTTAATTGCACCGATCTCATTCATCATTTTTACCTATTTTTATCTTTATTCTTATTTGATTTTAATAACTTATTGTGCAATCTAATTTTTGACTTTTTATAAATTGGTAGCTCAATTCTAAATGTAGTACCTTTCTCAAAACCTTCACTATAAGCCGATATTTTTCCGCCATGATTTTTGATAATTTCACGAACCCAAAATAAACCAAGTCCAGTCCCTTTAACGTTTGGAATGTTAACATCATAAACGCGATAAAATTTACTGAAAATTTTTTTTTGTTCCGAAAGAGAAACCCCTATCCCATTATCCTTAAAATCAAGAATTAATTTAGATGGAAATTGTTTTAATGTTATATTTATTTTGAGATTATTAGTTGTGTATTTTATGGCGTTGTCAATTAGGTTATCGATTAGCATTTTAAATTCATTTTTGGCAATTACAATCTGGCAATTAAGCTTTCCTTTTATATTTATAATATTTTCAGCTAGATTTTTTTGTTCAACACTCTCTTTAACTGTCTTTTTTATTAAGTCTTCCGCGTCATAAACTTGATAATTAAAAACAATCTTCTTTTGCTCAAACGCAGAAATATCTAATATAGAATTTATAAGATTTTTAAGTCTATTAGCATCCTTCATCATAAGAGCAATAAACTCATCTTGACGATCCTTTGGAACATCACGGCTTTTTAATGTCTCTAAATATAATTGAATAGATGATAAAGGTGATTTAAGTTCGTGAGTTATATTTGCAATAAAGTTTGCATAAAGGTTTGTCAACTTAACTTGTACATTTAGATGTCTAAAAATTAATGACATGCTAAATGATATAGCTACAAGCAAAATAAGTCCACCTACTAAGGCTACAACATTAGTTCCGTCATAAATAATTTGGGGCGAAAGTTTATCTCCGGCTTGTTTAAATATTATATAATTAGATACATACCAGTATATCCAAAGTCCCAACAACATTAGCCAAAACAATTGTGCAATTACAAATAGCGTGATGTGATAAAAAAACGAGCTTCTTTTCTTCATGCAAAGTTCCTCCGGTACTATCCCCAAAAATTACTTAAGTAATATGCCGGAATACTTTTAAATCTCCAACATAAACATTTTAGGTTTTACAATTGTTTTACAAACTTATAATAAAATTTTCTGCAATATATAGATAGAAAAAGTATGTTTTTGCAATGAAATATACTGGTTTATTAATTTAGCTAGGGGACATTATGAAAATATTATTGGTTTATCCCGAAATACCTTCTACATTTTGGAGCTTTAAAGATGCTCTAAGATTTGTTTCAAAAAAATCTGCAGAACCTCCGCTAGGATTAATTACTGTTGCCGCTATGCTTCCTACGGATTGGGAAAAGCGACTAATAGATATGAATGTATCAACATTAAAAGATAGCGATATTCTTTGGGCGGATTATGTTTTTTTAAGTGGTATGAGCATTCAAATAAAATCATTCAAAGAAGTAATACGAAGATGTAACATTTTGGGAGTTAAAGTTGTT
Source organism: uncultured Ignavibacteriales bacterium (assembly GCA_963739985.1). Taxonomy (GTDB): domain Bacteria; phylum Bacteroidota; class Ignavibacteria; order Ignavibacteriales; family Ignavibacteriaceae; genus CAVUCE01. The sequence goes on along the minus strand of CAVUCE010000005.1, from coordinate 113,671 downwards.
GCGGGCGGACCACTGGCAACAACTCAGTATAAAGAATTTCTTGGTGTTGATCATTTTGTTTTAAACGAAGCTGAAAACACATTAAAACCTTTTATCGAAGATCTTAAAAAAGGAAAAGCAAAACCACTTTATACCAGCGATGAATTTCCTGATATTTCGGCAACTCCAATCCCAATGTGGGAATTACTGCACATACAAAAATATGCCTCGATGAGTCTTCAATATTCGCGAGGTTGTCCTTATGATTGCGAATTTTGCAGCATCACAATGTTAAACGGCAGGCGACCGAGAACAAAAAGTAAACTGCAATTTATAAATGAATTAAACGCTCTTTATAAGTTAGGTTGGCGAGGTGGAGTTTCTGTAGTCGATGATAATTTTATCGGCAATAAAAGAAAATTAAAAGATGAAGTTCTTCCGGCAATGATTGATTGGTCAAAAGGGAAAAAATATCCTTTTAATTTTATTACCGAAGTTTCTATTAATCTAGCCGATGATGATGAATTATCGGACATGATGATTAAAGCAGGATTCTATAGTGTCTTTGTAGGAATAGAAACTCCAAATGATAAAAGCTTAACGGAATGTGGAAAGTCTCAAAATCTAAGGCGCGATTTGGTAGATTCAATTCAAAAACTTCAGCGAAAGGGTTTTATTGTTTCGGGAGGATTTATAGTTGGCTTTGATAATGACAGCGAGGAAATCTTTCAGGAGCAAATCAGTTTCATTCAAAAAAGTGGAATTGCTTCTGCAATGGTGGGTTTGTTAAATGCTCCTATTGGTACAAAGTTATTTAAGAGATTAAAATCTGAAAATCGTTTATTAGAAAATTTTAGCGGCGATAATATGGACGGTTCTATAAACTTTATACCTAAGATGGAGTATAGTAATTTAATTAGCGGATACAATAAAATCTTGGAAACGATTTATGCACAAGATAAATATTATGAAAGATTAAAAATGTTTCTACGAGAGTATAAACTTCCCGAATGGAAATCTTCAGCAATCTCACCCGCAGAAGTAAAAGCGTTTATAAAATTATTATGGATGCTGGGAATTAAAGAAAACGGTAAAAAATATTTTTGGAAGTTATTGTTTCACAGCATAACTAAGCATCCAAAGAAATTTTCTACCGCAATGACGATGGCTGTGTATGGTTTTCACTTTAGACGAATTGCAGAATCTGTTTAAACTTCACACTACATGAATGGCGGAGCTGTTATAATATTTAACTCTCCGCATCATATATTATTTCAATGTCCTTCACCATAGTTTTTTTCTCCCGCTGTAACACTTAGGTGTAAATAATTTTGTTTTGGCGGCAACGGACAAGTTGCATATTTTGTGAATGAACATGGTGGGTTGTATGCTTTATTAAAATCCAGTATCACATTACCGAGAGAATCCGGCATATCGGCATATAAAAATCTACCGGCTCCATAAGTCTCTTTTCCACTTGTTTCATCTGCAAAAATTATAAAAAACTCATTGCCTTCTTTAATCGGATCAAGTTTATATTTTTCACCGTTTACTTCAAATACAAGAGAACCTCTAGCCGTATCTTGATCAACTGTGCCGATTATACTTGGAATTGAAATTATTTTTGGCGGATTGTAAGGCTCATATTTAGCTATAATTTTCCAATCTTCGTTAATCGGGAAGGTATCAATTCCCTTAAAGTTTTCCAGCAAAGATGCTCTTAGATCTCTTATTCGAACACCGTATTTATCTTCACCTCTTTTGATAATAAACCATTTTAAAGATCCTAAAGTAAGTACGGTTGGATTCCCACTTAAATCATTTTGCATTCTTAAATCAGTAACTTTTTTACCTTTATACATTACCGGAATTCCAGGACTTAACATTTATCGTTACCACTTCCTGCCGGTCAAATTGAAAGTTCCAACAACACCCGGCGATTTTCCTTCCGGGAAAACTACATCGTTACCGGGATTTGTTCCAAAAGTATTTTCCCCCGGCTTTAGCCAATACAAACCAACCAAATTTAGCCAACCACCCGGTTTTTTTAAATTTGCAATTCTTTGAGTGTGCCAATTTTCTATTTTTTTTATGTATGCCGCCGATCCTTTTTCTGTAGGTTCTTTTTTACATCCTACAATTGTTATAGCGAGAATTAGTAGTACTAATATTTTATTGAAAAGTATCTTCATCTCAATATCCGTGATAATTAATAAAAGAAATTATAAAACTGAGAATTGTTATTCTAAATCTATTCTATCAGTTTGCGAAGGCGGATTGGATATTACTAAAAATTCCAAATCTTCGTTTGAATTGTTCATAATTTGATGTTGAAGGTTTGGCTCAACTTCAATTCCATCTTGTTTGTTTAACTTAAAGATTTTGCCATTTATTTCAATCTCAGCTTTACCACTAAGTATAAAGAAAAATTGTCTGGATTTTATATGATAGTGTTTTTTCTCTTTGGTTGTAGGCGGCATTTTTTCATGAATTATATTTAACGAATCATTTTTTACCAAATACCAGCCATCGCAATTATCTCCCCAATTATAATGCCTCGCGTTTTCTTTGTTAAATATCATAGTATTATTTCATTTTTTCTTCGAAAATTTATCTTTTACCTTATCCAATAATTTTCGAGCCCATACAAACTCTGTTGCTAAAATTCCCAATCCCATGGGTATAACAATAAAAGCGGGACCAGGTAAAACAATTAAAAATACTCCAATTGCCAGTACTGTTGATCCAACAATTAAAATAATTATTTTTTTTATTTTTTTAAGTGTTTGAATCATAAGTGATTAATTATTCGCTTAAAATTATTGATTGACAGCGTATAAAATATTCTTTAATTTCTTCAAAGTCATTTCAAAAATGGTTTCCGTCATTAAATTTCTACATTAATATTAGATTACATGCAATGGGTGAATTGTAACACTCGCATTTATTTATAAGCACATGAACGATATAACATAAACAGGAGGAGTAAATGCAGGAACTTCAAATTAATTTTTTGGGAGTTACGGTTTCCGCTGTACTTTCATTTGCTTTAGGGGCAATTTGGTATTCCCCGGCTCTATTTGGTAAAGCATGGATGAAGGCACTTGGTAAAACTGCTGAAGAATTAAAAAATGGTGCGTCCGGATCTATATATTTAATTACATTTTTTTCTTTTCTTATAGCATGTTTTGTATTAGATAACATTATTAATTTTACACTGGCTTCTTCCTTAGTTGAAGGAATTATGGTTGGTATATTATGCTGGCTTGGATTTGTTGCGGCTACCAGTTTAATACATAATTTATTCGCGGGCAGATCTTATAAATTATGGTTGATTGAACAAGGCTATATACTTGTTGCTTTTGTAATTTCAGGCGGTATTCTTGCTATCTGGAGATAACCATATAATTAAAAAAACATTGAAGGTATATATTTAAATACCTTCAATGTTGAAATTACAAAATAATTTAATCTTACCCTGCATCCATTTCTTTTCTAAGTCTACTTCGTTTATATCCATAAGAGAAATAAACTACCATACCTACAACCAGCCATCCGCCAAAGCGTACCCAGGTAATCCATGGTAAACCTAATACCAGGTATAGACATGCCAAAATACCAAGAATTGGAAATAGAGGAACAAGCGGAGTTCTAAATGCCCTCGGACGGTCCGGCTCTTTTCTCCGTAGAATTATAATTCCCGCGCAAACTAGCATAAATGCAAACAGAGTTCCAATGTTGGTAAGATCGACCATCTCATCTATAGTTGTAAACATTGCAGTAACTCCAACCGCTACTCCGGTAAGAATTGTGGTAACATAAGGAGTCTGATATTTAGGATGAACTTTCGCGAAGCTTTTCGGTAACAACCCATCACGGGCCATTGAGAAGAATATTCTTGGTTGTCCCAATTGAAAGACAAGTAAAACCGCAGTGTGCGCTATAATTGATCCGAAAGCAATTATGCCAACTATCGTATTACCCCATTTTTCAATATTTGCATATTGAATTGCAAGAGTTAAAGGTTCAGCTTGACTTGTTGCTAAAGTTTTAACCAAAGCTTTGTAAGGAATTATTCCGGTAAAAACTGCGGCCACAAGAATGTAAATAATTGTGCTAACAATTAATGAACCTATAATTCCTATTGGCAAATCACGCTTAGGGTTTTTAACTTCTTCGGCAACGGTAGATACAGCATCAAAGCCTATGTAAGCAAAAAACACAACTGCTGCACCGGCTTGAACTCCCGACCATCCGTTAGGAGCAAATGGAGTCCAATTTTCTGGTTTTACATAATAAAAACCTACAAACACAAATAGACCTAAAACTGCTAATTTAATTAGTACCATTATTGTGTTCATTCTTGCACTTTCTTTAATACCAAGAACAAGAACAATAGTTATTAATGCTACAATGAAAAATGCCGGAAGATTGAAAATTATGGGCACACCAAAAATATGAGGTGCACTATCCATTACGCCTGGAATTTGAGCGGCTGTCCTATAATCGATTGACATCCAATCCGGAATATGAACTCCGAATCCGGCAACAAAAGTTTTAAAATAATTTGCCCAACTAATTGCTACGGCAACATTACCTACAGCGTATTCAATTATTAAATCCCATCCAATAATCCACGCAATTAACTCTCCAAGCGTTCCGTAAGAATAGGTATAAGCGCTACCGGAAATTGGAACCATAGATGCAAACTCCGCATAGCACAATGCAGCAAATCCACAAGCACCGGCAGTTAGTACAAACGAAAGCATTAAAGCAGGGCCTGCACCGGGCCTAGCGGCATCACCGGCGGCGGCAGTGCCAATTGTAGCAAAAATTCCCGCACCAATAATTGCACCGATTCCGAGCATAACTACATCAAAAGCACCTAGTACACGCTTGAGTTTATGTCCTTCTTCTTCACCTTCTCCAACTAATGCATCCAGGCTTTTTGTTCTAAAGATTTGTTTTAGCAATGGTAGTATTCCTTTTTAAACTGTTCAATATTGATTTAATTTTCGAATAGTTCTTAAAGCAAATAATAAAAGACGAGCTGTGATAATTTTTTGCAGGTTGCCATGAAAATTTATTTTTGTTGCGCAACAACCTGTGGAAACAAATATAACTAAATATTTATATAAACTAAAAGCTTAGCTTTGCAATCAAATAACTTTGATTTATAAATTATAAGATTAGGACAAATTAGAAATTATTTAAGTAACATCATTTTTCTAACTTCTGTAAAATTCCCTGCTGCTATATCATATAGATAAATTCCACTTGAAAGATTGCTACCATCAAAATTAACTGAATGTTTTCCTGCAGCTTCATTATTATTAACTAAGGTGGAAACTTCCTTTCCAAGTATATTATAAACTTTAATAACAACCTTAGATTCATGAGGTATTTGATAGCTTATTTTTGTTGTGGGATTGAATGGGTTGGGATAATTTTGTTTAAGTTTAAATCCGGTAACTAATTTTTCGTTGATTATGCCGGTAGTTGATACAATTGTTAAACTTTTATTTGGAGCATAGTTCCATGCATCACCTGATGCCGAGCCATTGTAATTAATGCTATTTCCGGTTGCATATAAAGTTTGCGGCCCTGAAGAAGAGGGTGCTGTATATTTAAATTGAAATGTAACAACTCCGCCGGTAGGAGTTTTCGGAGACGATTGTGTTAATTCAGAATATTGCAATTTTAGACCTGAACCGGCAATTAAGGTACCAGTTGAAGCTGCAATATCAACACCTGCAGCAGCCAAAGGACCTTTTGCAATAGTAACATTATAATCTGCTGTTTGATCTGCAGTCAGAGTATCAGGCCCGTTAATTGTAACATTAACAGCAGAGGAATAATTATGGCAAGAACATCCGGGATATGGCCCCTTTCTAGTATCTCCGGTTATTCCACGCGCGTGGGAATAAACCATATAAGATAATCCGGACATTAAAAATAAAACAACTGTTAAGAAAGATTTTGTTTGAGTTTTCATAATTAAATCACAATTATTTAAAGGGAATAAAATTATTAGAATGTTTCAACACTTACATGTTTATAAATCAAAACTTTGACTAATATTATTTAATAATTATTTTTCTATAGCAAAGATTGTAAATATAAATTTGGAAAGATTTATTTATGCTTAAACCGTTAACTTTAATATTATCAATCACTTTCCTAGTAAATTTAATAACTTTTACTAAAGCACAAAGTGTTGTTCCCGACAGCAGCAATTTAATTTTGAATATTATGAAAAACAACGATGATGATTTCACACAAATTTTAAACTCACCGAATAAATATAAAATTCAAATTATTTATACACAGATTAACCGTGATGAGAAAAACTTTCCACATTTTAAAACATACAGCTATCATTTTGATCCAAATAAATATTTTTATCCCGCAAGTACAGTTAAATTGCCTGCAACCGTAATCGCTTTGGAAAAGTTAAATAATTTAAATATCTCAGATTTAAATAAATTCTCTCCGCTAGAAATCGATAGCTCATACGAGGGACAAGAAAAAATAACTTACGATTCCTCGGCACAAAATTATAAGCCTTCTATTGCACAATATATAAGGAAAATTTTGTTAGTAAGTGATAATGATTCATTCAATCATTTGTTTGAATTTTTAGGACAAAGATATTTTAATCAACAATTATGGTTAAAAAGATATTGTAATACAAAAATATTAAGGCGCCTTTCATTCGGATTTAACACAGAATCAAATAGGCATACAAATGCCTTCAATTTCTATAAAGATAACAAAATAATCTATCATCAAAATCCACAATTCAATACAGAACAGTATAGAATTTATGCGGATAGTTTGCAGCAAGGCGTGGGATATATAAGAGGCGATAGTTTAATAAGAAAAAAGATGGACTTTACTTACTCAAATTATTTTGCATTAAATGATCAGCAGGAGTTACTAAAAGCTATTCTATTTCCGGAAGCTGTCCCGGTTGAAAAAAGATTTAATTTAACTCAAAGTGATTATCATTTCCTATACAAGTATATGTCAATGTTTCCGCGTCAAAGCAAATATCCAAATTATAGTAATTATGATCATTACTGGGACGGTTACGTTAAATTCTTTATGTTCGGGGATACAAAAGATACTATTCCTTCAAACATTAGAATATTTAATAAAGTTGGAGAAGCTTACGGTTATTTAATAGATAACGCATATGTTGTGGATTTTAAAAATAAAGTTGAGTTCATGTTAAGCGCAATGATTTACGTAAATGAAGATCAGATATTTAATGATGATAAATATGAGTATGATAAAATCGGCTATCCTTTTCTAGCCAATCTGGGTAGGGTTATTTATAAGTATGAATTAAAAAGAGACCGTAAATTCAAACCGGATTTATCTAAATTTAAAATTGATTACAATTTATCCGATAACTAAACTAACACTCCCTTAAATTAAAAAGACCTTGCCGGAAAATTCCCGCAAGGTCTTATAAAATAACTTCAATAGAAATTATTATTAATGATGATGTCCACCGGCACCATGTACATGTCCGTGCGATAATTCTTCGTCGGTCGCATCTCTTAAATCAAGCAACTCAACTTCAAAAGTTAAAGCTTTACCTGCCAATGGATGATTAAAATCCAAAGTAATATTATCACCATCTACATTTTTAATAACAAAAGGCATTTGGCCGCCATTTGGAGTATCGGCAATATATTCCATACCTTCTTCAATTTTGGTTCCTTCGGGAAACTCGCTGCGGTTGACAACTTGTAAAGCATCTTTTTCATAATTTCCGTATGCTTCTTCAGGCTGAAGAACTACTTCTTTATTTCCGCCTATAATCATTTCTCCAATTGAACTTTCCAATTTAGGTAGAATTTGTTGAGCTCCGCTTATAAAAGCAAAAGGTTGCTCTTTGGTTGTAGCTTCAATAACATTTCCACCTTCATCTTTTAATGTAAAATTAACAGTGACTACTTGGTCTTTTTTTAGTGACATCTATCTTCCTTATTCATTGTGAAATTAAATTGAATTTAATTTTTGTTTTTTTTACTTCTTTAAATTTTTTACAGTATTTAGATATTTTGTAAATCCACTACCTAAAAATATCTTCTTTGTTCAGAGATTTTGGTTCCCACTCAATACCGTTGCATGGTAAAAACTCGCGGGTAGGATGTTTATCATATTTCATACAAAGAACAGCAGATTTATCAAAATGCTTACATGTGGAACATAACGTAGATTCGATTACTTCTTTATTTCTATCCTCAAAAAGACGGTAATGAATTATGGTAGGATGAATTATCACTCCATAAATTGCCATTAAAGTAATAAGCCACCACAGTTGAAAATCAATAAAATCCTTACCAATCCAAAGAATTGGAATAGTAATTGCAATCCTTATAATCGTCCAAAATACTACCTCGCCCAACGTAAATCCTACAGCTTATCTTATATTATACAAAATAGCTATTCCAAGACCAAAATAAGCATAGTATGTTTAAGAATAAAGTATATTCCGGTGTATAAATTGGCTAAAATTTATCCTAAAATGAATAAAACCTTAACTTGCTGTTATTTAAATAATATAGTATAATTAAATGTTAGTGATAGGAAATTTTTACTTTTATCATTAGTTTATACTAAAGATGTAAATATTACCTGTATAAAAAAAGGTGTTCAGCAAAAGGGCAATTGCAGATAATGAATCAAGATAAAATTATTAAAATGGAATTTGTTGGGGAATATATTCCGGCTATTCTTAAAATCTGCACATTAAAAAATTTAATCAAGAGAAATAGAAGTTTTAAAAATAAAAAAGTCCGAAAATTTTACTTTTCGGACTTTTGTGAGCGCGGGTGGGCTCGAACCACCGACCCTCTGCTTAAAAGGCAGATGCTCTACCCCTGAGCTACGCGCCCAAATTTTAAGATTACAAATATAAGAATTCGGTAATATTTTTCCAAATTTGTCATTAGATTATAGAGAAATATATAGAAATTATGGCTAAAAATTCAAAAATACTTGTTTGTGATGATGATGAAACTCTCTGTTATTTGTTAAAAGAGCAGCTTCTTGAAGAAGGTTTTTCTGTTGATGCTGTTTATAAAGGCTCCGATGCTTTAGAAAATATCAAAAGAAAAAACTACGATTTACTTTTACTCGATTTGAACATGCAGGAAATGCCGGGTGAAGAAGTTTTAAAACTAGTCTCCGAGTATAATTCATCTATTCAAATTATAATTTTAACAGGACAAGCAGAGGTTAGGAAAGCTATTGAGTGCATTAAAATGGGAGCTTATGATTTTATCGCTAAGCCTTACGATTTTGATGAGTTGCTGTTAACCATAAATCGCGCTTTAGAACATAAAGAACTGCTTGTTAAAACAACGATTTTAACAGAACAAGTTAACAAAAAATTATCCAGTAAAATTATTGGCGACAGTTATGAACTTCATAAAGTTATAAATCTAGCAAACAAATCTGCGATGTCCGATTCTAATATTTTAATTGAAGGTGATACCGGAACCGGTAAAGAATTATTCGCCGAATTCATTCATAAAAACTCAGGACGAAGAGATAACCCTTTTGTAGTAATAAACTGCGCTTCTCTTCCTGATCAATTAATTGAAAGTGAACTTTTTGGTCACGAAAAGGGTGCTTTTACCGATGCTAAATCTACTAAACAAGGACTTGTAGAAATTGCCCACGGTGGAACTTTATTCCTAGATGAAATTGGCGAACTTAGCTTGGCACTTCAACCAAAACTTTTACGCTTTCTGGAAAACGGCGAATACAGAAGAATTGGTGGTATTACTAATTTAACATCTAACGTCAGGGTTATTGGGGCAACTAACAGAAATCTGCTTGAAGAAGCGGATAATAAAAATTTCCGTAGAGATCTTTTATTCAGGTTAAATGTTATTACATTAACCATCCCTCCTTTGAAACAACGAAAAGAAGATATACTTTTGTTAGCAAATTATTTCCTTGAACATAAATCTCCTATTCGTTCTCCCAAAAAATTAAACCAGGACGCGGAAAAGGTTTTATTAAAATATGATTTCCCCGGAAATGTAAGAGAGCTTGAACATATAATTGAGCGTGCAATAATTTTTGCGGAAAATGAATTTATTCATCCCGAAGATTTGAACTTGCCGGCTTCTGTTTACTCAGGAAAATTATCTTCTGTAGTTTATGATGATGGGAGTGATGAAGTTATGAGTATGGAAGAGGTAGAGAAAAGACATATTGCAAAAGCGCTTAAGAAAAATGGATGGGATAGAACAAGAACTGCTCATCAACTTGGTATAAGTTCAAAGACGCTTTATACTAAAATTAAAAAGTATGAATTAAAACAGAATTAACAATCCATGTATGAGGACCTGATCTCTAAACTTGGTTTAGATAATTTACTAGATGACAGTTTAGGTAGTTTTGCTCTCGCCGACAAAAACCTAAAAATAATTTGGTTCAATAAAAAGTTCAAAGAAACTTTGGATGTCCCTCGCATAAAAGGGAAAACGCTTTATTCTCTATTTCCCGGATTATCAAAAGTTGCTCCATCTAAAGGGGATATCAAAAAAGAACTACAATTTGAAGACAATTCTATAAACGTTTCAATTAAATTAATAAATTTCGATCAGCAAGATATTTTTTATAGAGTTTCTATCTCGAAACATCTACCTCAAACAAATGATTATAAACAAGAGATAAAATTTTCCGATAAAAATTTAGATTTTCAGAATGAACTTCAAGAAATTCTAAATCTTTTAATTAAAGAAAATTCTTTAGATTCACTTTACTCGGATATTATTTCTAGAAGTCTAAGACTTACAGATAGCTCCTTCGGATTTATTATTAGTACTCTAGATGACAATCAGTACTCATTTTCATACTATGATCCTAACAACTTAGTATTAGAAAAAACTCATTTGGAACGAGAGATTCAGTCTAACTTATCGTTCATTGGTAAATGGTTAATTATAAACAAACATGCATTAGTTGCACATAGAAGCTCAGACAACATCGGCTATTATTTAACGGAAACCTTAAATTGTAATACATTTTTAGCTGTGCCTTGTTTTGATCATGATAAATTGACGGCTGTAATATTTTTAGTGAAGGTTAAAGGTTTATATTCACAGGCTGAAATTCATCATGCTGAAAATTTTGGAGCATTACTTTCTTTTGCAATAACAAGCATCAAAACAAAAGAATTAAACAATGCTTTAGAAAGCCGTTTACTTCAGGCACAAAAGTTAGAAACAATAGGTAAACTCTCCAGTGGAATGGCTCATGATTTCAACAATTTACTTTCAAGTATTTTCGGAAGTGTAAACTTATTAAAAAAAAGATTGCCTCAAAGAGACGATTATAAAAAGCTTTTAGGTAACATTGAAGATTGTTCGATTAGAGCTAAAGATCTTACAAAGGGTTTGCTCTCTTACGGCAAACCGACTCCTAAACGAAAAGAACTTGTAAAACCAAATGATTTACTCGCTGAAATATCAAAAGTTATAGCCCAAACATTTCCCAACCAAATTAATTTTATTAAAAAGGTTGACGATAGTTTATACGACATATTAGGAAATCCAACAGAGATTTATCAAATATTATTAAATTTATGTGTGAACGCTAAAGAAGCTATTAATGGAAAAGGGGATTTAACTTTAGCCGCTGAAAATTTATCTGTGAATAATAAAAATCAAATTGATTACCCTTTACTTGAAAAACATAAGTATGTTAAGTTTACCGTAAAAGATAACGGAGAAGGAATCAGCGAAGATAACATTAGAAAAATTTTCGATCCTTATTTTTCTACTAAGAATAAAGAAACCGGTTCAGGCTCCGGCTTGGGATTATATGTTACATACGGTATTATCAAGGCTCATAACGGCCATGTTGAAGTAACAAGTAAAATTGGAGAGGGCACAACATTCGATGTCTTTATTCCCGCCTTTTTCCCCGCAAAAGAAAAGGAAAGCGAACCTACGGATAAAATTATTCTATTAGCAGATGATGAAGTAATGCTTCGAGATCTACTAGCGGAATTACTGGAATCTACGGGTTACAATGTTATTAGTGTAAGCACAGGAGTCGAAGCTTTAAAAGTATTGACAGAAGAAATTAAAGTTGATCTGGCTATTATCGATGTAAATATGCCTGAAATGAATGGATTGGAATTTATTGAAAAACTTAGAGGTTTAGGTTTTGATATCCCGGTAATTCTATCAACTGGAAGCGTTCCTCAAGGTGACGACAGTTTCTTTAAAGGATTAAGAATTAACACCATCCTATCAAAACCTTATGAGTTTGATACCATGCTTTCAACAATTAGAAAACTAATCTGATTTCTCATCGCCGTCAGGTTTATCCACTTCAATCATCTTAATGTTCTTTACATAATCCGAATAAACCGGTTTCTTAATAGCATTCATATTATTTAAGACGTTATTAATCTCTTTAATAGCACCTTCTATATATGAGACTCTTTTTAATAAAGATTCTCTTGCTATCTCTTCTTTAGCTATCTCCCTTTTCATAGCTGCAACTGAAAGACTCATTAGTGTTAACGGTTGTTTAATTTTATGATTAGTTGTAACAACAGTTGCAGCAAAAGTATTCCTTTTCTCAGACTCAACCAGCATTTTATGAGCTTCAGAAAGTTTTAATGCTGAATGAACCCTAGCTAACAACTCAATTCTGTGAAATGGTTTTTTAATATAGTCGAAAGCTCCTGCCTCCAAACCTTCTTTTGTATCTTCAGCACCAGTTTTAGCCGTAACTAATATAATAGGAATGTTTGACGTTTGGGGATCATTAACAATTATTCTGCAAACATCAATTCCTGTAATTTCAGGCATCATCACATCTAACAAAATTAAATCCGGCGATTCGGATTTTGCTTTCTCAATACCTGAACTTCCATCATACGCTGTGATTACTTCATATCCTTCATGTTCCAATCTATCTTTCAAGAGAAAAACATTTTCCGGAAGATCATCGACAACTAAAATTTTTTTCATATCAACTTATTTTGTGTTTAGAGAGTAACTTTTCAATTTTAAATGCCATTATTCCTGAGTTAACTGGTTTTGCAATATAATCATCAAAACCGTGTTTTAATATAACACGTCTATCTTCAATCATTGCCTTAGCCGTTACAGCAAATACAGGAATATCAGCCCATTTTTCATTAGATCTAATTTTGGTAAAAGTTTGGAAACCATCCATGCCCGGCATCATTATATCAAGCAAGATCAAATCAGGTGTTTTTGATTCCAAAATTGTAAGACATTCGGCTCCACTATTTGACATAATTGTTTTGCAATTACATGCTTGAACAATTTCGTTTACGGTGAAAAGAGTGTCCGGATCATCGTCAACTATTAATACTTCGCCTTTATAATTAGCATTACTGGTATTATCACTTGTGTTGGCATCTTCAATCATAAACTCAGGCTTTGTCCATTTAGGTTCTTCTGACTTTGCCTCAATTGATGTAGAGTCTTCATGCATTATAAGTCTTTCTTTTACAACTTTTAATACATCTAATGGATGTCCTTGTGATTTTACGGTTATTTGTTCCACAATACTATTTAAAGACTTTCTCTCTTCTTCAGACAGATCTTTTGCAGTACTTATAATAATGGGAATATGTTTAGTCTCGACATTCTCTTTCAGCTTGTGCGATAACGTAATACCGTCAACATTAGGCATAAGTAAATCAAGGATGATTAAATCAGGCTGAACTTCTAATATTTTGCTAAATGCAAGCTCACTATCTTTAATATACTCAATTCTAATCTTTTCATTCTTGAAAGCGTTTTTAAATTTCTCAAATTCTAATTCATCATCGTCAACAATTACAATTTTCTCGATTCTCTTTTGGGCTAATTTTTCCAACCTATTAAAAGCCTGTATAAGCTTATCCGATGATATAGGTTTAACAAAATATTCGAATGCGCCTAAACTGTAACCTAAATTTTTATCACCCATAATAGATATTAAAATAACCGGGATATTTTGAGTTTTTGGATTTTCTTTCAACTCTTTTAATATTGTCCAGCCATCTTTTTTAGGCATCATAACATCAAGGGTGATAGCGAAAGGCTGTAGCTTAATCACTTGCTCAACAATATCTTCTAAATTATCAGCATAAACAACTTCATAATCTTTAGCAATTAAATACTGACCTATTGTATATCGAACTTCCTCATTATCATCAATTACAAGAATTGGATTTTTTCTATTTTTAATAAGAGTCTCTATACTAATTGGCCTTACGAGATGATCACTCTTTTGCTTAACATAATTAACCGGTATGGAGAATGTAAATGTAGATCCATTTCCCAATTCACTTTTAACACTTATAGTACCATTTAGCAAATCTGCAATTCTATTACAGATAGCCAGGCCCAAACCGGTTCCGCTATATTTCCTGGTTGATGTTCCATCAATTTGTCTAAACTCTTCAAAAATTATTTTTTGATCCTCTTCAGACATTCCTATACCGGAATCGACTATTTTAAACTCTAAATCGTCGTTGCTTGTAATTCTCACTCTCAATTCGACAAATCCCGAATCAGTAAATTTAACCGCATTACCTAAAAGATTTATTAGAACTTGAGTTACCTTTCCTCTGTCTGTATTAACATAAACATTTGTATTTGAGTTTCTTAAAATTTTAAAGGTAAAGCTTTTATTAGCGACAAGTGGATTTATTGAAGCTTCAACTTCTTTTAATAATTCATCGAGGAAAACATTTTCTTCGTGAATTTCCATTCTTCCGGCTTCTATTTTTGAAAGATCAAGAATATCATTTATCAAATTCATCAATCTTTTACCACTCTTTAATACAACCTCTATTCTTTCACGATTTTTTCCGATAAGATTTTTATCTTCTAAAATCAATTCTGTTAAACCAAGAATAGAATTCATTGGTGTGCGCAGTTCATGAGACATACTTGCTAGAAAATGAGATTTCAATTTTGTAGCTTCTTCAGCCTTCAGCTTTTGAACCTCGAGCTCAGCCGCTTTTTCTTTTAATTTTTTATGAAGCTCTACCAAAGTTTCATTTTGCTTTCTGACTTGAACATTTTGTTTTTGATAATCTTCATTAAGCTGCTTAAGTTCGCTAACAAGATTCTCTAATTGAACGAAGGCAGATGCATTTGTCAAACCAATTGCAAGTTGTTCTTTTATCTTTGATAAATATTCTTTTGTTTCTTCGGTAGGCTTATTTATAGAGCCGAGTTCCAATATAGCAATTACTTTTGTGTTATAAACAATAGGTAATACAAGTAGACTTTTAATTCTAAAAGAAATTGTACCTGTTGAAACTAAAGGGAGTTCATCATCAGCATTAATTTCTAAAGCTTCCTTTTCTTTTATCACAGAAGAATAAATATCTAAACTTTTTTCTTTAACAAAATCCTGCTTTAATCCATATGAACTGCTGAGTTTTAAAGCGTCGTTTTCAACCACATATAGGGCGCCAATTATAAAACTACCGGTTTTAATAATCTTTTTTAAAGCAGCGTCTGAAATTTCACTTAAAGTTGGGTTGCGATTAATTAAAGTAATAAATTCTGCGTATTCATTCTTAGCTTTTTCATTTTTCTTCAGCTCATCTAACATATCGTTAAAAGCACCGGCAAGTTGTCCGATTTCGTCCTTACTTTTAATTTCAATTTTATTCTTAAAATTACCGTCTTTAGTAAACTCTGTTGCATCACTTAATTGAGTAATTTGTTTTCTGAGACGATCAGTAAACAAATATGTTAATATTAATGCCAGTAAAATTCCGGCGCTTCCGATTACGATTAGTATATATCTTAAATTTGATCTTAAATCAGCGGCTTCATTTAAATTTGTAAATATTAGAAAGCTTAAGTTGTTTTTAACCGAGCTATCATTTGGTCTATAAACAGCAGCTAAAATATCGTTATTACCGCTTGATTCGGAATAAGTATCAAAATTGTTTTTGGTTGACAGCTTTGAATATGCCTCATTGAGCAAATAGGTGTACTTCGAATTTTGATTTGCATTTGAAATTTCCGAGGGCGAATTTTGCCATATCAGAGCAATATCGGCATTTATTTTTTTTGATAACTCATCCAGGTAAACTTGAGTAAGAATACGTCCGTAATAATATATTTGCCCGTTATCTTTTTTAGCTGTTAGAATTAAAGCGTAAGGATTATTAAAAAGAAATTCATTAAGTGTAAATTTTTCATTTGGAAGAGTTACAAAATTTTTATGAACTTCATTTTTAATAGTGCTATTTGTAGAATCAACTTGAAAAATAAAATCAATATATTTACGATTTTCTAATGATGTAGGTAGGGTAGAGTTTATCTCTTCATTCGTTATATAATTGAAATCGTCCTGACAGTCTTGTGAAATTTCGCGATAAGCATAAACAAAGTCGTTTGTGGAATTTAGCAAATAACGAGTCTGTTGCGACGACAATAAATTGTACATCACAGAATAAAAAGCGATAGCTGAGCTTCCTAAAATCACTACAACTATCGCAAAATTAATAAGGATAATTCTAAAACTAATTTTCATAGCTTACGGATCTCTTTGCAGCACTTTTCTTATAGTTATTAATAATTCATCAAAGTCATATGGTTTACTTATAAAATCACTCGCACCCATTTTAGCCGAATCAATGGCGCTTTTAACATCCGCATAAGCCGTAAGAACAATTACTTTTGATTTAATATTTTTTTCCTTTAATTCCCTTAAAACATCAAACCCGTCCATACCCGGCATTTTTAAATCGAGTAGCAATAAATCAACTTGATTTTGGACAAGAAAATCGAATGCGGCAGTTCCGCCATTAACAAATTCCGCACTGTAACCGACTTCTGTTAATTCTTCTTTAAGCGCTTCACAAAGACTTACATCATCATCAATGATTAAAATTGATTCCATTTTTTCCCTAATTATCTTTAGACTGTGACTGGTTAAATTGGTAATATTTTATCTGTTTACGTTGCTTTTCCAACTCGTCTTTAAGCGGGGATGTTGTTTGAGGTCCCGCAAGTCTCTCTTTTAATGTAGGTACTAATTCCGCTTTAATTAAAATCACCAATTCCTTCTTAATTACCTGTTTATCCTCGCTACCAAAAACATATCTTAATCCAAATACCCACCAAGGAAGGTCTTTCAATATCGGAACGCCGGTTCGTACATTTGTAGTTTGATTAATAAACATACCGCCAATAATAGTTTCTTCTCCGTTTAGCATTACAACTTTAGTATTTGCGGATGTTTTATTAATTATTGTATTATTGGGATCAGGAACAAAGGAACTACGTTCAACGTGAATGTTTAATAAAATGTATTTTATTCCTTCTTCATCTAACACATGCGGAGTAACAGTAACGATTGAACCTATGGAATAAAAATTCTCAATGATATTTCCGGAAAAATCTCTCTGCTTTATTGCTAAATCTTGTCCGTCTTGCAGCCTCGCCTCAGTTCCGTCTAAAACCGTAATATTAGGACTTGCAATAATTTCACCGAGATTTTCATTTTCTAAAAGTTTGAATATAGCTGTGGCTTTTCCAAAATAGCTTCCCAGATTAAAACTTCCGGTTGCACCAACTTTAAATTCAGGGCTAGTAGCATTTGCATTTGTGGTAGAGGTTCCCGTTCCGCCCGTTGAAGTTCCACCGGTTGAAGTTCCACCGGTAGCTTGAGCAGTACTTTCCCCATTTTTAAATCCGAACTGAAACCCATCTTTTGAAAAGATCGTCTGCCAGTCAATTCCTGCTTGTTTTGATTTATTAACATCAGATTCAAAAAAGACAGCCGAAATTCTAACTTCTCTCGCATCAACCGGAGCATAATTATCAGCTGTTCTTTTCTTTTCGAGAACTTGAGATCTTTTAATAATAATTACATCAGGTTTTTGCTCATAATACAAGCCAGCCATTTTAACTATAATGTTCAAAGCTTGCATGTAATTCATATTGTTTATAGTAATGCCGATAGCGGAATCTATAGATACAGTTGAGACAATCGTCCTGCCTGTTGATTTTTCGCTAACCTTACTAATCAAATCAATTGCCTGGTTAAAAGGTATCGTGGGAGAGAGTGTAACCATCTCTTCAGGATTTTGATATGTTTTTAGTTTCTGCTCAACATTCTGCTGGGAAAATATTTGAGCGGTTATTATAAAAACAAGTGTTACTGCTAGTATTATTTTTTTCATAATCAAAACTCTCACTAATTAATTCTTTTGGGAATTCTCATTTTGCAGAGATAGATCGATTTTTTCGATCACTCCTCCCTTATTAAGAATAAAACTTACTTTATTATGATCGTAATCTATTTTTGTTAAATACCCTAAATAAACTTGCTGACCTTCCCATAACAAATATGTATTACCTTTACCGTCAGCCAAAAAAGCGCCTTCCGGAATTAAGGCCAATAATTTTGCTCCTTGAACATCGAGCAAATTATCAACATTAGGAGGTATTTGGTTTCTTATGAGAGGATAAAATACGTCGTAAACTGTTTTTGCGTTCAAATTATTTTCAACCAGTTTTTTAGTAGCAAACCTATCATTAGTTGCATAGTAAACATCAACAACCAGAGAAAAGCTGACTAAAAATTGAGGCATTCCGTCTTTATCTGTTTGTAAAAGACTCGATAATTGTGCGTCTTTAATCTTTTTTAATTCTTTACTATGTTCAATTGCATAAACTAACTTAAATATATCGTTAAAATTCCCGCCGCCCGCAATTTTATATTCGTAGTAAAAAAAGTCTTTGTCTTGTTTCCTGTCAGTATACTGAACATCAACCTTTGTGTCTTCGGAAAATCCCGAAGTAACATTGTTAACAAAATTAAAGAAGTTAATAGAAGATAAATTCTGCGGGATATTAAACTTTCTGGACGCAAGTACAGAATCTATAACGGCAGCCTTTTTGGCAAGAGCACTAAGTTGAGCATTTAACTCTTTCATATCATAATGATTTGCCTTTAACTCATTAAGCTTTGTCTCTCTGTCCTTCATAGAACCGCGTTGAAAGACGAAAATATAGACGCCTCCTGCTATTAAAATAACAAGTAGCAATGCAATAAGTCCTAAGGTACTTTTTAGCTTTCTATTCATTCAGTATCTTCATTAAAACTTGATAAATCGAAAGTCAAATTAAATTTGTATGCGTTTTTATCGCGCAAAGACTCGTAAAATACACTTTTAAGTTCCGCAGATTTTATATAGTAAGCAAAATCTGTTAATACACCTTTACTCAAAGCATATCCTTCCAAAGAAACACTTCCTTTCTCATCCCGGCTAACTTTTGTAAGCCATAAATTTTTTCTGGCTCCTACAAAACCGGAAATCTTATCAACCACCCTGGACCACACACCGGTTCCCGCAGATGCAGAATCTAAAATAGTTTTCGTCTGATCGAAACTACTAATTTTCCCTTGCAGATCAGAAATTTTATTTAGTATGATTTTATTTTGATTCTGTAAAAATGTTTGCTCTTTTATTTGTGCATCCAATTGTCCGATTTCTTTATTATTAGTTAGCACCTTTTGGGTTAAGAAAAAGGTTGCAATAAAAAGAATAGGCAACATTGCATAACCGTGCCAAGCAAATTGGAAGAACTTTTGATCTTCTTTAACATATCTGGGTAATAAGTTGATTCCGTGATGCTGTTCGTCAAGCTCATCAAAATACTCAGTTGCAACTGCCAAAGGTACGCTATAAGATGAAAAGGCATCTTTATCATCCTGCTTAAGGGAAGTGAGATCTAAATCATCAAACTCTAATCTTGAAACATTGGCTTCCGGAAATGTTCCGTAAAAGGAAAGTATTAAATTTTCGGAATCATCTTCTCCGCAGACAATAATATTATCTAGAGCGGAAATTCCTCCGTTTTCCATTTCCAACAAAATCTTTGAAAAATAAACATCATAGGTATGCAGATTAATTGTACCAATATCAAGAGTGCTGCCGATGTGTTTTAATTTTCTTCCCTGTAAAAATATAAGTTTGCTATATTCTTTTCCAATATATACGATTAATGATTGATCATCGGGGAAGAATTTTTTGCGCTTTGAAACGTAATAAGCTAAAGAGATTTCTGCAGATTTAACTGTTGGTATTTTGTAATATCTCTTACCATTACTTCTGGCAAGAGAGTTGATCATATTAATACAACTAACTTGACCGCTAAGAAAAACGGAAAGTAAAGATTTATCAGCTAGCTCTATATAGCCTAAATTTTCTTTATCAATTACAACATTTTTACTTTCCTGGATATCACTTATAATCTCTTGAGTAACTTTTGAACTTTTACTCTTTTGAGCACCTTCAAAAACATGATAATAAATTGCCGGTTCGGTTAAGGCAGGCACAAATAAAGACTTATTTAAACTCACTCCGCGTAAAAAATCCTGCATCATGTTCATGCTTGAAGCAGCCATTTTATTATCGGTCTGAGATATAGATTTGTCGAATCCCTCTATATTAAGGTCATCACCTTCTATTTTGAGAGAAGAAAGTCCATCATCCAAATCCATTGCCGGCTGAATAACATCAAAAGAACCAGCTTTATAGACTTTGATCTTTTCTTTTTCTTTGGTAACAACAGCAACTTTAGTATCGCTACCTTCACAATATATACATACTAATTGCTTCATTATACGGCCGATAATATTTGCTGTATTCTTGTTTTATTATTTGCATAAGCGACAGCTGTTTCTAATGAAATTTTCTTCTGCAAATATAGTCTCTTTAGGTCTTGCTCCATTGTAATCATACCAAGATGACCGCTTTGATTGATCATCATATAAATTTCACTTGTATTGTTATTTTTAATAGCAGCCCTAACATTAGAATTTACTATTAAAACTTCCTTCGCTAATGCTCGCTTTCCATCTAAACTTGGAATAAGTTTTTGAGAAACAACAGAAGTTAAAACATCAGCAAGTCTGTTTCTAACTCTTTCTTGTTCCGCAGGATTTACTTCTGCAACAATTCTATCGATAGATTCAACCGCTGAAGAAGTATGCAGAGTGGAAAACACTTTATGTCCCGTGTCAGTTACTTCTAAAGCCGATAAAATAGTTTCCGGATCTCTCATTTCACCTATTACAATTATGTCGGGATCCTGACGAAGAGATTGAGTAACACCATCTTTAAAGCTGATTACATCTCTACCAACTTCTCTATGCCGAATTATTGCAACATTTGATTTATGAACATATTCAATCGGTGATGCAATAATTACAATATGTGAAGGATCGTAACCATTATGTTCATTTATAATTGAATCGAGTGTAGTAGATTTACCAGAGCCGGTAATACCGGTTACAAGAGAAAGTCCAAATTTAATATAACTATGACTCATAGCTTTAACAGCTAGAGGGTGAAATCCCAAAGAGTCCAAAGGTCGTATTGTAGCGTTTATAGCACGCATGTTTAAAGCCAAAGTATCTAAATCAAAATAAACATCCGCTCTAAACCTTACGCTAATATGTTTTCTTTCATATAAAAAAGTATAACTAAAATCTAAATTTCGAGTAACTGACAAAAACTTTCTTTGGTTTGCATTCAAAAGATTTACAATTACCATTGCGGCTTCATCTTCAGTAAATTGAGGATATTCTTTTACACGCTGTTTTTTTCCAAAAATTCTCAACCAAACGTATCCGCCGTTTCCATGACCGCCAATTTCAATATCGGAAGCATCTCTTTCAATCATTCCGGTAAGAAGCTTATTAAGCATAGCTTTTAAAGTAAGTTTATCCTCGGCCGAGATACTTTCAATATTATCCAGAATATAGGTAACACGGTCTGGCCCTGTTAAATATTTCGGGATATTCGAAATAAAATTCTTAAAAACCGATTTTACGTCTGGAACAGTCACTAAAACTCTATTCGTTTATTTATAAATTAAAATTAAAATGAAAGTATATCAAAGACAACTAAAATATAATCTATATTTGCATTAATACAATCAGATTCTTTCTATTCGTCTGATGTTGAAGCTAATACCTCTTCAATTGAAGTTAACCCCAATTTAGCTTTTTCCAATCCGGCTTCTCTTAAATTTGCTGTACCATCTTTTCTAGCTTGAATTCTTATTTGTTCTTCATCTACATCTTCACCAGAACGAACGATAATTTGTCTAATTTCTTTTGAAAAATATAATGCTTCATGAATAGCTAAACGCCCTTTATATCCGCTGCCGTTACACTTTTCGCATCCTTTAGCTTCATACACTTTATACTCTCTCCACTCTGCAATATTTAATCCGGCGGCATTCATAATAGCTTCATCAAAATTTGCAACTTTCTTTTTGCAATCAGGGCATAATCTACGAACAAGCCTTTGAGCAACAATTAGATTAATTGCATAAGCAATTAGGAATGGTTCAATACCCATTTTATAAAGCCTGGCAACCGCACTTGGAGCGTCATTAGTATGAAGTGTGGAAAATGTTAAGTGACCTGTGTTTGCTAATTTAATAGCAACTTCGGCTGTCTCTCGATCTCTCATCTCACCAACTAAAACAATATCAGGATCATGTCTTAATATTGATCTAATGGCTTGTTCAAAATTCATTTTATAGCCAATTTTTAACTGTCTTGCACCTTCAATAACATACTCAACCGGATCTTCAACAGTTAAAACATTTACGGTTGGATCAATAACTTGATAGAGTGCTGCAACTAATGTTGTACTCTTACCACTTCCGGTAGGGCCGGTTAAAATAACCATTCCCTGCGGTTGGTTAATAGCTTTCAAAAAAGATTGTTTACCATATCCGGCTAAACCTAATTTATCTATATCTCTAATAACTTTTCTATCGTCAAGAATTCGTATTACAATGCTTTCAAATTTATTCTTTAATTCGGTTCCTACCGTAGGTAAAACCGATACTCTAAAGCGGATTACATGCTTATCAATTTCTCTTTGAATAAAACCGTCTTGAGCTCTCTCTCTTTCAAATCTATCCATTCCTCTTGAACGGTCTTTAACTACTGCCACAACAGCTTCCGGTAATGTTCCGTCTTGAACATGCCATAATTGCAGGTTTCCATCAATACGAAATAATATGTCGGTTTTATTTCCTGATTTAGGCACAAAGTGAATATCGCTCGCGCCTTTTCGAACACCTTCCATCAAAGCGCCTTCTACTAGATTTATAAGAGCACTTTTGTTTATTTCCGCGTCTAATTCCTCTTCATCGAAACCGGATTCATCTCTTTCAATTTCAATTTCGGATTCTGCTTCTTCCATCATTTTTAAGTAAACATTTTCAGGAGGAAGAATCGTATGGATTAATTTATCATAATCCTTTTTTCGGATATAAACTACTTCATACTTTTTTGCATTAAGTCCAAAAGCTATTTTGGGAATATTACGATCAGTTGGGTCAATGGAAGCGAGTATTAATTTATCTTTTATCCTCTCATCATACATGAAAGGAATAACTTTATGTTCAAGCATTTGAGTTTTTAATTGATCGCCGGCATTGTTTATCAACTGTTTGATAGCGTCTAATCTCTGAGGAGGTATTTCTTCAGGCTGAATATCAAGTTCTCTGAAAGCATACAGAATAGCTACTTCTCTAAAAATTGTATCATGATCAAAATTAAAATCTTGAACTAATATTTGTGCTAAATTTCTCTTAATTTTACTCTTATCATTAGTTTTTGCATTAAGAGCCTTCTCCAGCATTGCAGCATCAATTATGCCCTTCTTAAATAAGAGGTAGCCAATCTTATCAGTCATTTCAAGATTAGTATCGATCATGCTATATTTCTTTCAGTTTGCGTAATGGTTTGGGTTACGCCAGGTTGTTTTGGATGTATTGTTGCTGTTTCGGCAGATACTAATGTAAGCAAAATCATAATAACCATTATAATCATAGCAATGAAAACTTGTATAAGCTCAATTAAGTTTTTAAGCTTGTACACGGTTTCACTCTCGTAATAATTTGCAAGCTGTAAAGATGTATTTTTAATAGTACCGGTTTCTTCGCCGGAATGCAATCTTGATAGTGCGGTTTCTGTGAAAACTCCGCTCGCCGCAAAAGCATCGGTAATTCCAGTTCCTTTTTTAATCATTAATGGAACGGCGACTCCTTTAATTCTTTCTTCAAAGTATTTATTGCCTGTTGCCTCAGCTGCAATTCTGATTGGTTCAATACTTTCGGCCGAACCACTGTATAAAGTATAAAATACGCGACAATAAACCTCAATCAAAGTTTTATGAACTAGAATTCCAAGCATTGGAATTTTTAACATATACTTATCAAAAATGAACGCACCTTTTTTTGTTTTTATATATCGCCAAAACACAATTGGTGGAATTACGACTGCCAAAGTAATCATAAGTGGATGCGCCATCAAAAAATCACTTATTTTCAATGTGAAAGCAGTCATTGGGGGTAGTGGAATTTTAAACTTTACAAAAAGTTTTGCAGTTTCAGGAAAAATATATCCTACATAAAACATCACAGCTAAAAGCAGTACAAACATTGTAACAGCAGGATTGATTAAAGCACTTCTTAAATTTTTCTTAAATTCCTGACGTCTTTCCAGAAACTTTGCTGTAGCTCTATAAATTTCTGTCATGTTACCGCTCTTAGAAGCCAAACCCAACATATAAGCCGTAAATTTTCCAAAAACTTCTTGATACTTCAAAAAGGTAGCTTCACTGTCCGCTCCTTTTTTAAGTTCATTATTAATCTCTTTTAGGGTATTTTTTAAAGTTTTGTTTTGGGTATCGTTTATCAGAAGAGTTAAAATTTCGCTATATGGTAATTTTTGTTCTAAAAGTTCAGCACTAATTTTAACAAAAGTCACTATTTCAGCAGTTGGCGGGTTGAATTGAAAATCGAGCAATTTTTTATTTACGGACAGAACTTCATACCCAAGCCTTGAAAGAGCTTCTTTAACTTCTTTTTTTGAGAAAGCTTTTTGTTCACCTGTTACAGGTTTTTCGAGACCTCTTTTTACACGGTAAAGATAAGTAGATTTTTTTTGAATCTCCTTAACCTTAAGCTGGTTCTTTTCCGCCAACCGGACAATCTTTTTCTTTCCCTCACCAAGATTATTAGCTGAGAGAGATCCGGATATTAATTGTCCATTAACTTTTTCTGCAGTAAATTTTAATTCTACCATAATTTCTTTATCTTTTAAATGAATCTATTTTGTTAAAAATTATTTATAATTTATGTAATAACTTTCAACAAAATAAACACACCGTCTTCAAATTTTACGATATAATTTTTATCCGATATTTCTTTCTTAATATACTTTTTATTTTCCAAAGATAATTTTTTATTCTCTAATAATAAATAGGCGGGTTTCCCTCGAGGAAACGAAATTGAATCGATGCTAGAACGCGCGTATCTAAACTTAATTCCATCAGGCGGAATTAGGCGGCAAAGAGGGGGGTAATTCGTATCAATTATACCGTCTATTCTTTACTTATTAAATAGGAATACAAACGGTAATAAATATTCCGCGCTTTTACCATCTTCAAATCATAATTTTGTCTTGCAATTAAATTTTCCTTTGTAAATGACGAGAAGTTTAATAATACGGCCACTGCAGAAAACAACAAAAAAATATGCTTTAACTTGAATCTTGTCTTTCGTAATAAAAACAGGAAAAGTACTAGAATGGATAAAACTTCAAATGTTTGAACAAAATATTCAACATTTTTATAATATCCCAATTCTATCGTGTAAATTGTTCTGTAGTACATGTAATAAATTTTATTTGTGAAGTAAGAAAATCGCATTCCAAAGTTAAAGAAACCATCTGAATTCACAATAAAATAAAAGCCGGCAACAGACAATATTATCACAACATCTTAAAATTGTCTTTTTTCTCTTTGATAATGCTTTATTCAAATTATAATGTAAATTTAAAATTTGTATGTGTTTTTTCATCCATACGTTTTTCTCATAAAAATACTTCAAGCCAAAAGCAGAGGAATAAGCGATAAAAGGAAACGTCAAACTTAGATTTCTATAATCATAACAATAAAATAACATCCATAAAAGTAGAGGCGGAGTTATAACAATAAATATTATATATCTAGTTTGTTTAATAAACATTGATAGAAGTAAAGTAGACAATAGGAATATTGACAATAATGGACCGAAACTGTAATAGAGCATATTTATTGCCTGAATAATTCTATCCCAATAGCTTGCTGGTAAAAACATGACTGGTCAAATCCCTGATACGCTGAGATTGGCTTAATAAAATACCAAAAGAGATTACCCGCAAATATTATCAATATATAAGAATAATATTTTTATTATATCATATCTTGATATATTTTTTCTGTTTTCATAAATAGTAAACGCCATCCATAGAATTGCTACTCCTAAGATGTAAAGTCCTGCCATTTTAGTATCTGCAGCACAGGAAGCAAATGTGATAACTAAAAAAATAGTTTTAGTATCAAAACTAAATTTCCGGATTTTATGATTGAATAAAATGTTAGAAAACCAAAAAATGAAACTATTATGTCCGCGTTTGCATCAAAAATATATAAAATGGGATAAAAAACGATCAATATAACTGAATAAATAACAAGGCCCATTAGAAAAACCACAGATTTTCTTATTATGGCGAGATCAAGAAACATTAAAAGTATCCCTATAGAGAAAAGCGGCATAAATGCTTTTGTGAAAAAAGGGACAACATTGTTATTCATGAAAACATAGCTTAATGAAATGTTTGTAGTAAATAACTGCGGGTAATGTGATGTACCCGTAGGGAAATGTATTTGAAGCCCAAACTAATGCCAGTCTGTTCCAAAAATTTATGGCATCGTTAAAATAAAATGTATTCCTGGCATTTACCGGTATTAACGAAACAAAGAACAAAATAAGTAATAAAGAAAATAAGAAAAAAACTTTATATAAAGGACTTTGTCTTCCTCAGGTAATTTTTAAATATTAAATAATACTCACTAATTTTTTTGTTTTTAATTAAAAACAAAACTGGTTTTATCAAATAAATAAGAAGTACTATTTCTATAATAAAAAGTATATATATATTGAAAGGAGTATATAACTTGAAAAAAGTTAAAAGGCATACTAACAAGTAATTAATGTAAAGGCTAAAATCCGAATGAATATAGGAAAGTTTCTATAATACTACCTGTTTTAATTTTCAACAACTTTAACAATATTAACCCAGGCAAAATAACTATTTGAAATATAGATATAATTCCTAAGAGGAACATAATTGGCTTACCATACTCTCTTTTTTCTTAATTTCTATATCATTATTATTCTTAAATTTATACAGAAACTAATTCCACCAAAGTAATAAACATTTTTATACAACTTTTGGCTAACATGTTACAGTTACTTTAAATTATAAGCACTTTAATAATATAAATAGGCTGATAAAATATTATATTTTATCAGCCTTTCAAAAGAACATTTTATGTAAGTAATTAGAAACTATTCTTAAAATAGTTCCTTAATTATCTACCGCTACAGATATTGATGTTGGTGTTATTGTCGCAGTAGCCTGTACCTTTGCAGAACCATCATTACCGACCTCCGTTCCAGTGCCAACGATTGTTATACTTTGATCACCTGAAGTTAATACATATGAACCATTTGCATTAGAAGCCAATCCATTGGGGATAGACCAAGCAACAGCAGCGCCATTTGCTGTGCTAAATGAGTTTCCGCCACCAGCCATTGAGGTTGGTTTTTTGTAATATTGTTGCGCCATTGCTCCAAGATTATTTAAATCAGAGATAACCCCATCTCTATTTGAAGAAGTTGCATTTGCGTTAAATAGATTAATTCCTACTACTACTGCGATACCAACTACAATTACACCAAGTACGATTAAGAGAAGTTGTTGTTGACCCATTTTTCCGATCTCCTTAAATTAGTTAAAAGAAACAAATTAAAATTAATTTGTATTTAGTTAGATAATTATGTTAATGAATTATTTCCGTTCTATATCCATCGGAATAAGCAACTGTTCGAACCTCAACGGAATCAGAACCATTTACTACTTCATTACCAATTCCTATTATAACCACACTATCTTTATATGAGGTTGCCCTAAACGAACCAGTTGCTGTTTCTTTTACTTGAAGTGGTATATCCCAACCTTCAAAAGAATTTCCTCCACCTGCTATTGTTTTAGGTTTTTTATAGTAACTAATAGCCTCAGATGCTAAAGTAATGGTTTCGTTCATAACCAAATTTCGTTTGGAATTAATGGCATGTTGTCTAAACAATGTGATAGCTGCGACTACCGCAACACCGACTATTATTATTCCTAAAACTATTAATAATAATTGTTGCTGTCCCACATTTCTATTCCAATCCTTTAATTAGGTGTAAAAAGAAGAAAAAAATGTGCCATTCTAAAAAAAGTTTGATTTATAACCATAAACGCAATTAATTATTTTAAGCAAAATAATATGGGTAAATAATACGCGTAATTTTTACTTAACAAGTAATATTTACTATATGGGGCTAATTTATTTATTAATAATAAATTAAATTGATACATTAAAAGTTTTGGTTTAAATATTTAAGAATTATCGCAAATATTTTAATCTGTTAATATTTTTGTCAGTCATTTTTACCGACCAAAAGGTTGATATTACAATAATTACGAGATGTCTAAAACTCAATTCTTTCCAGGTAACGAAAATCACCAATTTTTAGTTTTTCACACTGTATAATTAATCTACACTTTCCGTCTTTCCGTATTAATTAATGTTCAAAACAATTAAAAAAACTGCTTATTGTTATTTTGTAGTATTTATAAATAGAGCTTAGTTTTTGTATTAATTTAGGATTTTATATTGTTTATGTCTCATTAATGTATTTATTTCTTCCCATAAGTGTTTATTTTTAATTGCTAAAGTAAAAGGAACGATATTTGCAGTTATTAAGGTAATAAATGAAAATAATTGAAAGCGGTGTCTGATGGGATCGGGTCAACAACTTTTAACAATAGCAGCAATTGTTCTACTTTCAGTGCTGATAATAAATGTTAATCAAGCAAGTAATCAAAGATTGACAGCTATGTACTCCAACGAAGCGGTATTAACCGGAACTGGAATTGCTGAGTCAATGATTGATGAAATTGAAAGCAAAGCCTTTGATCAAAACACTGTGAACAAATCCGTTAGCGATGTAAGTGAATTAACCGGCGTATATAATCTTGGTCCGGAGCTCGGTGAAACAAACTCTCTTAATTTTAATGATGTTGACGATTATAATGATTATATAACTACTGATTCCCTTGAGAGGATGGGAACATTCCATATTAAAGTTTCTGTAGCTTATATAAAAACAATGGATCCTTCAATAGAGACTAATTCGAGAACATTTACTAAAAAAATTAGCGTTTTTGTAACTAATAAAAATTTGTCCGATACATTAAAACTGTATGATGCAGTATCATATTAAAGGATAATAAATGTCAAGTTGGATAGACGTTGTGGGTTCTTTTATTATAGGTGGAATTGTTATTCTAATTATGGCCAATTTAAATCTTTTTATCTCTACAACATCACAAGATAATTTATACGCTAATATTACCCAAAGAAATCTTGCCGGAACATCCGAAGTATTAGAACATGATTTTTATAAAATGGGCTTTAAGGTATCCGGGGGTAGAATTACACAAGCGGATTCAAACTCTATTACTTTTAATGCCGATTTAGAAAATACCGGTACCGAAGATAAGATAGAATATTATTTGGGCAATGTTTCTGAATTGAGTAATACAAAAAACCCGAATGATAGAATATTATATAGAAAGATAAATACTTCATCTGCAAAAGTCGCAGGTGTTGTTACAAAATTTGACTTAACATTTTTCGATTCTACAGGAAGTCAGATTAACTACGGGGCTTTAAATAGCCAAACTCAAAGAGACAAAATAAGATTGTTAACAATTTATTTACAAGTCCAGTCAGCTGAACCCGTAGATGGCTCTTATCAAGCGGCTGAATGGAAAAGAAAAATTTTTCCAAAGAATTTTAACTAAAGGCGTGAGGCACAAATGTCAAGGATGATACTTATACTCGTAATCGGTGGGTTCATTTTGTACGGAGTAACTAACATTTCATTAAATAAAAATGTTAATGAAGGTACACAAACTTCTGTAGATTCATACAGCCAGGGTCAAGCTAGAAACATTGCAAACAGTGTTGCACAAATGGCTTTATCTAAACTTGCCGATGATAATACATGGAGAGTCAATTCTGCTGCAACAATTTCAATTTTTGGTGGAACCGCTTCCTATACTGTTGAAGATTATAACGGTTCATCAAGTAGTGGTTCCGGTTCTTCTGTTGGTAGTGGAGAAGGCGAAGGTGGTGGTGATCATGAAGGTGGCGGTGAAGATGACAACAACCATGAAGGCGATCATTCAAGTGCTCTTTCGGTAAATTCGCAAAATTTAGCTTTTGGCGGCTGGTACGGAGAAGTTTCCGGTAAAAACGGTGATAATAGCAATGGAGGAAATGGATACGGTAATGAACATGGTAACGGTGGAAATGGACATGGAAAAGGCGGCGATGATGGAGGAGACGACGGTAATGGCGGATCAGGTTGCGGCGGCGGCGGAAAAGATGATGGTAGCGGAGGTTCTGGTTCGTCAGGTGGTTCAACTGTTTCCCAGATTAAAGTAACCGTAAATTCTAATTACAATAATATTACTAAACACGTTGAAGTAATTGCCTCATTTCCTGGCTCTTCTTCAAAATCTGTTCCTGCATTTATGGATTATGCACTGCTTTGCAATAATAATATTTCTCTAAACGGTAATGTTAATATAGCAGATGATGACAATACAAAATGGAATGCTAATGTGAGGACAAATGCAGATTTCCAAATGAACGGGAATAATGAAATTAAAGGATTTATGTACTATAACGGCAACGCCCATTCAAATCCAAGCTGGAGATTGAACTCTCAGATAGTGCCAAATGTGAACTCAGACGGTTCACCAAATTATTCTCAAGTTTCAAAAATCGATATACCAAATTTTAATCCCAATGATTACAAAAGTACAGCTACTGTTACTTATAATTCAAACAAATTTTACAGTGGTAACATCAGCTTGGGATCAAAAGATAGTCCGGAAATAATTTATGTAAATGGTGATCTTAATTTAAGTGGTAATATAAGCGGCTATGGTGTTTTTATAGTAAAAGGTAATATAATTATTAACGGAAATGTTAAAATAAATGACGCTGATCCAAACGCAAGCAATTTGGGATTGTATGCAACCGGCGATATAAATGCGAATGGAAACTCTCAACTACACGCTCAAATTCTAACTAATTCAAATGTTAATCTAAACGGAAATGTTAAGGTTTACGGAAGCGTTACTGCTAGAGGCGGTGTTAATTTTAACGGAAACGTAAATATTTATTACCACCCGGCAAACAGTTCGTTAACTCAACCATTCTGGCCCGAAAGCTCTAGCAATAGCGCGGTAGCAAGTGACTATGGAATGGCGAAGTCGAGACTAATTGTTGATAACTGGTTGGAATAAACTAATTTATAATTATTAATTAAAAGGCTGCTATTATTTGCAGCCTTTTTTTTATATTTTAAACACATAATATTTTATGAAAAACAAAGGCATTCTGATGAAATACACAAAACTGGGAAAAACCGGATTAAATGTATCAACAATAAGCTTTGGTGCATGGGCAATTGGAGGAAAAGATTGGGGCAAAACGAATGATGATGTTTCTAAAAAAGCACTTCATGCCGCATTAGACAAGGGAGTTAATTTAATTGATACGGCCGATGTGTATGGTTTTGGACATTCGGAAAAATTAATTAGAGAAGTCCTAGATGAAAGAGGAAATAAGGATAATGTTATTATTGCTACAAAAGCAGGGAATGACTTTTACAATATAAAAGATAAAGACAATTCCGGTTTTTCCTCATCAGAACCAAACTATTCAAAAGACTATTTAATTTTTGCAGCAGAACAAAGTCTAAAAAGACTAAATGTTGATTCGCTCGACATTCTTCAATTACATAGTCCAAGCTTAGAGATTTTAAACCGTGATGAACCTTGGGAAGCTCTGGCTCTCTTAAAAGAACAGGGAAAAATTAAACATGCAGGTTTAAGCATTTTATCTTTTAAGGAATCCGAACAATCCATTTTACTCGATAAGCACAAAGACATACTGGAAGTAATTCAGGTTAGATATAATTTCTTAGAGCGTGAAGCTGAAAAAATGTTATTTCCTAAAGCACTAGAACATAATATTGGAGTTATTGTTAGGATTCCAATTTTGTTTGGATTGCTAACAGGAAAGTTCAACAGACAAAGTCATTTTGGTGAAGGAGATCATAGAAGAATGAATTTGTCTCCTGAAAAATTAGACCAATACTTATCAGAATTAGAAAAGCACGAGAACTTTTATTCAAATCATTCAGAATATTCAAAAACTCAAATCAATTTAAGATTTTGTATTTCGCATCCGGCTTGCCATACTGCAATTCCGGGCGGAAAATCGCCTGAACAAGTAGAAGAAAATGTAGGTGCATCCGAAATGGAATTCTTAACTTATGATAAGTTTCCTAAATTAAGTTAAATATACTATTGGTTTTAAATGCCTGAATTCAGATTAAAAGTATTTTATTCGGTTGCAAAAAATTTGAGCTTTACAAAAGCTTCAAATGAACTGTTTATAACTCAGCCCGCAATTACAAAACATATTCAAGCGTTAGAAAAAGAATATGGGCTCCCTTTATTTATTAGAAAAGGGAGCAAAATTTCTTTAACTCAGGCCGGAAAAGAATTATTAAAATATTCAGAAAATGTTTTTTCGCTTCACCGACGCTTCGAAGAAGAAATTAGTCAATTAAAAGGGGAGAATAGAGGCAGCCTAAAAATTGGAGCGAGTACAACAATTGCTCAGTATGTTTTACCACCTGTCTTATCAAGTTTTCATAATAAATATCCTAACGTTACGCTTTCCTTAATAAACGGAAACTCTGAACAAATAGCAGAGGCTTTAACAAAAGGAGAAATCGATTTAGGGCTTGTAGAAGGAAAAATTAAGAGTCGCGATATAAAGTACCGACTCTTTATGAAAGACGAGCTTGTTGCCGCAATAAGCTTAGAGCAGAAAAGAAATTTACCTAACGAAATATCACTCGCACAATTGAAAAAGCTTCCTTTAATATTACGCGAGAGAGGATCAGGCACGCTTGAAGTTCTAGAGTATGCATTAAGAAGTAAAAAAATTAAATTAAGCGACTTAAATGTAATAATGTATCTCGGAAGTACGGAAGCAATAAAATATTATCTTGAATCAGACAACAGTATAGGTTTTTTATCAATCCGTTCTATAAAAAAAGAGCTTGAATCCGGAGCTTTGAAAACTATCAAAATAAAAGGGTTAAAAGTAGCAAGGACTTTTGACTTTATTTGTTTACAAGGTACAACGCCTTCATCGTTAGCATCTCTCTTTATAAAATTTTCTAAAAAGCATTATAACCAAAAGTAATAATCAATAACTATTTTGAATTTGTGAAATTATTTAATCAAGCATAGCTTAGTAATCAAATAATAATTTAATAAATCACATTGATAGTAGTTATTTATGGACAACCACCAAATTAAAAAAGACAAGAAATCTTTCATAAGTAATATTTCTTACAGAGAAGTTATTTTTATCTTAGCCCTTATATTTTGTTTATCTCCACTTGCATCGCCCCCAATTGCTTTAGCAATAGGAATCGTTATCGCGTTTACAATCGGACATCCATATTTGCATCTCAATCATAAAGCAACGAAAATACTATTACAAGTTTCTGTCGTAGGACTTGGTTTCGGAATGAATCTTAGTGAAATAATGAAAGTAGGTCAAGAAGGAATATCATTTACCATTGTCTCGATTTTCGGAACATTAACGCTTGGTTATTTTATAGGCCGCTGGCTTAAAATTCATAAAAAGACATCTCATCTAATTTCATCGGGAACTGCTATTTGCGGAGGAAGTGCTATTGCGGCTGTGGCGCCAATACTTAACGCAAATTCACAAGAAATGTCGGTTGCGCTTGGGACTGTTTTTATATTGAACTCAATTGCGCTTTTTATATTCCCGGTCATTGGACACATTCTCCATTTAACTCAAAATCAATTTGGTTTCTGGGCAGGAATTGCAATTCATGATACTAGTTCTGTTGTAGGCGCTGCGGCAAAATACGGAAACACAGCATTACAAGTAGCAACTACAGTTAAACTAGCAAGAGCATTATGGATTGTTCCTATAGCACTTTTAACTTCTTTCTTTTTCAAAAACAAAACTTCAAAACTTTCAATACCTTACTTCATTTTATTTTTTATCCTTGCATCAATATTAAGAACTTATGTTGCTCCGGTTGCTGAATTTTCTGGCGGTGTTGTCAGCATGGCTAAAATCGGTTTAACTGTTACATTATTTTTAATTGGAGCAGGTCTTTCAAGAGATGTAATAAAGACCGTAGGAATAAAACCCCTTGTACAAGGCGTAATGCTTTGGGTTATAATTTCTGTTAGTTCGTTATTTATTATATTAAGATTAGTCAGCTAACAGAGATATTCAAGGAAAGTATCTCCGTAAGTTAGATACTTACGGAGATAAACCAGTGAGAATTAATAATATTACAATTTAAAATCAACGCCAATATCCAAGAGCTGTATAGCTAAGTGTTCCCAATCCTATTCGAGCCGTAAGAGCCAAAGTTGGAGAAATCCAATAACGAGTTCCTCCTTGTAGCGCAGACCAAAAACCTCCGGATGATGGAGTATGATCCCTGAATACCGCTTCCGCTCCAACTAACAGAACCGGAAACATATGCAAGTATTAATCCAAGCCATGGATCAAATTTGCTATCATTTAAAACAAAATGATAATTACCCTGTGCACCGATCAAAATATTTGTATAGCCCCATTCGCCGCCGTAAAAAGATTCGCTATAGTGCCAATAACGGAAGATGCCGCCAAATCCTACCGTTCCAATATCCTTAAGATTTACACCGCGTTCGTAGTTTAATCCGAATTCAGGCGAACTACCAAGAAATGACAGTCCTATTGACGGTCCTAAATAATTACCACCTTCTTGAAACTGTGCTTTTGCCGAAGTAGGTAACAACAAAAACACCAAAACCGGAATAATGCAATGTGCATATTTTATTCTCATAATATTCTTCCTTTTTTTATGAGTGAGATGTTGTTTAGGTTAAATTAATAGTATGATGACCAATTTTAAATTCGGCTTGATTTTCAAAAAATCAGAGCAATAAATCAACTTCTTTAGGAAGATAAGTAAATATCAATAACAATGCTAGGTTTGTGTATCACAACCATTTATGCTCTTAATATTTCTCCATAGTAAAAAAAACACTACCTAAAAATCACTTTATTATAAAATTAAAAATCTATATTATACTTATATTTTTGCAATAAGATATTTTTTAATGTAAATATTTTTTGATATAATTTTCACTTCATTTATTTTACTCTTCGTCTATCATCAAATAATTTAACTGGATAGTCAAATGAAAAATATCTTTATTCAATTCACGCTTTTGCTTATTGGCTTTTCTTTTTTTGTCCCGATTAAAATCTACTCACAAAATCAAGATTCTCTATATATATCGCAACATTTCAGCAAACAATCTTATATGATACCAATGAGAGACGGAATAAAATTATACACCGTTGTCTATTCTCCCAAAGATACTTCCGAAAATTATCCTATTTTGTTTGAAAGAACTCCTTATAGGGTTGCTCCATACGGCAAGGATCAATATCGCAGCCAACTTGGTCCTTCAGAATTATTTACACATGAGAATTACATTTATGTTTATCAGGACGTGCGTGGTAAATTTATGTCTGAGGGAACTTACGAAGATATGCGTCCTTACATTCCAAATAAAAAAAGTAAAAAAGATATTGACGAAAGCAGTGATGCGTACGATACAATAGATTGGTTAGTTAAAAATATAAAGCACAATAATGGTAAAGTTGGTATTTACGGAATTTCTTATCCTGGCTTTTATGCAGCAATGGCAACAATAGATGCAAATTCTGCATTGGTAGCAGCTTCACCTCAAGCACCTATAGCTGATTGGTTTATAGATGATGATTTTCATCATCACGGTGCGTTTTGGCTGCCCCATGCTTTCTGGTTTTATTCGGCATTCGGAATTCCAAGACCAGAACCAATTCAAAAATGGCCGAGTCCCGTTTTTACTTCCGATAATCCCGACGGATATAATTTCTTTCTTAACATGGGAAGTTTTAAAACTTACAACAGAAAAATTTTTCAAACATAAGATCCCATTTTGGGATACATTGATGGCACATCCTAATTATGATTTTTTTTGGCAAGCACGTAATACTTTACCTCACTTTAAAAAAATCACTCCTGCTGTTATGACCGTTGGCGGGTGGTTCGATGCAGAAGATTTATATGGAGCATTAAATACTTACAAATCTATTGAAGACAAAAACCCAAATAACAAAAACTTTTTAGTAATGGGGCCATGGTTTCACGGCGGCTGGGAAAGATCAGAAGGCGATCACTTTGGAGACATCCAATTTGGAAGTAAAACAAGTTTATATTATCAAAAAAATATTGAACTGCCTTTTTTTAATTATTATTTAAAAGGTGAAGGAAACATCAAGCAGCCAGAAGCTTATGTTTTTGAAACAGGTTCTAACAAATGGAAAAGGCTTAGTAGCTGGCCCCCAAGTAATGTTAAACAACAAAAAATTTATTTGCACAATAATGATGGTTTATCCTTTGAAGCTCCGAAAAGTTCTAAAAATCCTTTTGATAAATATATAAGCAATCCGAACAAACCCGTTCCATTCACTAATCAAATCACTACAAGAATGACACGAGAATATATGGTCGCAGATCAGAGATTTGCAGCACAAAGACCGGATGTACTAGTTTACAAGTCCGATGAATTAAAAAAAGATGTAACTATTGCCGGGCCAATCATTGTTAAATTATATGTCTCAACATCTGGGACAGATGCTGATTGGGTTGTTAAATTGATTGATGTCTATCCGGATACTGCAAAAAACAATGAACCAAATCCGTGCAATATAAAAATGGGTGGTTACCAAATGATGGTTCGCGGAGATGTTATGAGGGGAAAATATAGAAACAGTTATTCAAAACCGGAACCGTTTGTTCCAAATAAGGTAACAGAAATAAATTTTACTATGCCGGATATTTATCATACTTTCTTAAAGGGACATAGAATTATGGTTCAAATACAAAGTAGCTGGTTCCCTATGGTAGATAGAAATCCTCAAAAGTTTGAAAATATTTACTTTGCTAAAGATTCAGACTTTCAATCCGCAGTACAAAAAGTTTTTCATTCAAAAAATTATCCCTCGAGTTTAATTGTTAATATTATTCAATAAATAAAAGATGCTATATGATTTTAGATAAACTTGAAAATGCACAAAGATATTTTGCCTTAAGTGAAGGAATTAAGAAAGCTCTGGAATTCCTTCAAAACAACGATTTGAATTCTTTGCCGGAAGGAAGACATGATATACTTGATGGAGAAGTGTTTGCACTTGTAAGTAAGTATATCAGTAAAAATCCAGATAAGGGAAAATGGGAAGCACATATAAATTATGTCGATGTACAATATGTTGCTGCCGGCGTTGAAAAAATGGGATTTGCCAATACTGAAAATTTAAGTGTTTCGGAAGAATATGTCCCGGAAAAAGATATTGTATTTTTAAATGGTGAAGGAAGTTTTGTAGAAGTTCCACAAGGCTATTTTACAATCTTCTTTCCTGAAGATGCTCATATGCCGGGAATAAAATCAAAAGATAATGCGGAAGTAACTAAAGTGGTTATAAAAGTCCGATCTAATTTCTAAATACATAGAAGTTTTTAATACTTGGAACAGAAAAAACGATTTCTATTTGTTGATTTGTTAAGAGGCTGGGCGCTTCTAGTAATGATTGAAGTACACGTTTTTAACTCAATGCTTCAAACTGATTTGCTAAATTCAAGCTGGTTCGGAATATTAAATTTCATTAATGGATTAGTAGCACCTTCGTTTCTATTTGTTTCGGGTTTTGCTTTTGTTCTTTCAACAAAAAATCAAACTGAAGAACTAAGAAAATTTGGTAACAAGTTTTGGAAAAAACTAGGACGCATAGTTTTAATTTTACTCGCCGGATATTCTATTCATCTTCCAATTTTATCTTTGAGAAGATTTATAAATTTTTATTCGCCAGATGTTATTATCAGCTTTTATAATGTTGATATATTGCAGTGTATCGCCATTTCTCTATTAATTGTATTTATCGGTAGAATTATTTTAAAATCCGATAAACACTTTCTATATTTCCAAATAATAGGACTTATTGCCGTACTGATTTTATCGCCGGTTATCTGGAATATAAAATTTGAAGATATAATCTTAAGCCCGTTTGCGGCATATTTTAATAATGATCTCGGTTCTAATTTTCCATTATTTCCCTGGATCACCTTCATTTTTGCTGGTGGCATTTCGGCTAATTATTATATTCGATCTCGTGCTAACAATAATGAGAAATCTTACATAAATTATCTATTCGTAGTTGGATTTTTATCAGCAGCAATTGGCATATTTTATCGTTCGGGATTTTTCCCTAATTGGTTTGGAACGTTGAGACCCCAGCCATTTTTTGTAATCGAAAGACTCGGTTATGTATTAATTCTTCTCGCATTAAGCTGGCATTACACAGAATGGAGAAAAACGCAAAAATCGGTGGTAATAGAAGTAGGGAGAGAATCGTTGCTAATATACTGGCTGCACCTTCAAATTATTTATAGAAGATTTTGGAATGATGAAAGTTTTGCTTCATTAATTAATCATAGCTTAAGTTTTGTTGAAGCTTTTGGAGTTACATTACTCATATCAATTTTAATGATTATAACTGCAAGGTTCTGGGGAAAATATAAAACGCAGCACAAAGAATTAACATCAAAGTTCACATTTGGATTAGTTACCGCTTTAGTAATAATTTTTCTTATTGGGTTTTGATTCAGAAATTAGCAAAGCCTATATGAAAAGGGAAGTTCTTTTAGATGTGAATGATTATTTTTTTTGCGTTCGTATTTTTTCAACAAACATGTAATTATCATCTTCAAACTTAAGTTTAAATGTTTTATCTGTTAAGAGTTTGCGTACATATTTTATAGTATCTAATGTTAACTTTGACTTAATCAATAGATAATATTTTTCCTTTGCTTCTTCAGATTTTTCATTAAGCTGTTCTATACCAAAATTTTTTTCATATATAAATCTAGTGTTAACCGGGCTAATTAGATTACTTAAATTTGCATCATTGGAATAGTAATTCAACCCTAGAGTAAGAATTGTCTTAAAATAGGATATAAGTCTATAATAAAGGTTGTGAACATCTACCATTTTAAATCTCATATTTTTGCTTTTGTAATAAGATTATCCTTTTTCAAATAGCTAAAGCTTAATACAATTGACGATTATTATTGCGCTAAATATTAAATGCCACAATCTTATTTTTGATTTTCTTAAAATAAAAATTAAGGTGATTACAATGATAAAGGTTTCAAATGCAGCTACATAGTAATCAACGTATTTGTAGTATCCAACCTCTGTAAAAAAAATGACTCGATTATAATGGAAGTAATACTTATGTAAAAAATATGAAAATTCAATCCCGAAGTTTAAAAAAAAATCCGAACTAATAGCCAAATACAATAAGAACATCATTAAAGCAAAAGCTGCGTTATAGAGATAATATCGTTTTTTAGAGAACGTTTTATCTTCCTCATTTTTACAGATTTTATTTAAGGAGCTGCTCGACTGTTCATTAACTACTTTTTTATATAAAAACTGCAAACCAAGTGCAGAAGCATATGCAACAAACGGAAGTATAATGCTTAGATTTCTATAATCATAATTATACAGAAATACCCATAGCGCGGTTATAGGAAATATCATAAAAACGACAATATATTTAGATTCCTTTTTAAACAATGCCAAGATCAGGGTTATTATTAAAAACAAAGATAAAATCGGACCAAAACTAAAAAATAACATGTGTGTTCCATAAGCAATTTTATCAGAGATTGTTGATGTAACCATAAATGGTGATTCACCTAAACCCTGCCTCATATTTGGTTTTATAATGTACCAAACAAAATTCAGTACAAAGAGAAATAAAATAACTACCGCCGTTTTAAATATTTTTCCGTTTGAGATAGATTCTTTGTTTTTATAAGTGTAATAAACAACCCAAAGCATAGAGAGACCGACGATAAACATCCCTGCCAATTTTGTATTTGCCGATGAAGTTGCAAATAGTATCACCAAAAGAATTGTATTAAATTCAAATTCATTAGAATTATTAGTTTTGATTGTATAAAAAACCAAAAAGCCAAGAAAAGCTGTTGGAATATCTGCGTTTGCGCTTGTTATAAACATAATTGAATAGAATATGATAAGCATTGCAGAATATATTATAAAACTAGTTAGATAGACTAGAGGTTTTTCTTTAAATGACAAATCAAAAAAAATAAGCAGTATACCTAAAAAGAAAAACGGGGTGATTGCCTTAGGAAAAAACTCAATTATTTTGCTCTGTGTAAATACGTATGCTAGTGACATATTTGCAGGCAGCAATTGAGGATAATGTCCTGTATGTTGGGGTAACATATTTGATGCCCAATCAACAACCCAATTATTTCTAACAAGAGCATCATTGAAGTACAGTATGTTTGTTAAATTATCAGGAATGAGTGAACAAAAAAAGATTAATAAAATAATTGTCGTAATAAAAAGGATTTTATGAAGGAACGAGAGATTATTTAGGTAAGAAATAAAGTTATTTAAAAATTCTCTAAATGAAATCTTAAGCCATGATAAGTTATACTTTCTTCTAAATACTAAAGCCACAAGAAGAAACAGTTCAATTGTGAATAATAAATAGACGATGAGTGATGTATATATCTTTAATGCCGTAAAAAATATTACAACAATAAAATTAAAATATAAACTTAAACCCATTGATAGCAAAAAGATATTCAGTGGGCCCTTGGTCTTATATTTTAGCAAAATTAAAATGATCGATCCAGGTAAAATCAGTATCTGGAAATATGAAAATATTCCTAAAAAAAACATATTCTATTTTATATTTTTGTAATGAAAGTTTATTCACCATTAATGGAAGTCATACTTATATAATTAATGGGAAAGGGACATATTGTCTTATTCTTGTACTAATCTTTGATTCTCAACTTTCATCATTCTATCCTGATAATTTATCATTTGTCTGGGATAAACTTCATCCATCAAAGGAGAGGAAATTATAAAATCTGCCGAAGCCCTATCGCATGCAACCGGAATATTATAAACCACAGCTAAACGAAGAAGCGCTTTTATATCCGGATCGTGGGGAAGCGGCTCTAGCGGATCCCAGAAGAAAATTAAAAAATCAATTTCACCTTCTGCTATTTTTGCACCGACTTGCTGATCGCCGCCAAGCGGCCCGCTTTTAAATCTTTTTACTTTTAAGTTCAACTCGTTTGCAATTATTTTTCCGGTTGTTCCCGTTCCGGATAATTCATGCTTTGCCAGTAAATCTCTATTAAACTTTGCCCATTCAAGTAAATCCATTTTTCTATTATCATGAGCAATTAAAGCTATCTTTTTTCGCTTGGACATTTCTATTGTAGTCATTGCCATATCAGTTCCGCTTATATTTAGAAATTAATTAAACATAAAATACATCACGAAACCTGATAAATCAAAAAGGGATGAATTATTTTTTAATTTTACAACATTAAGTTTATTTGAAATAAAATTAATTTATAATAGAGTTTTTAATCACATACCAAATCTCTCATCCATAACTTTTTTTCTAAATTCAAAAATTTGCTGAATCTTTTTTGATACAATAAATTTGTTTATCAAATCCGGTAGCAGAAGAAAAAGGAAGCATGTAATCAACAATATCTACCATTTCAACTCCGCTATCAACTTTGTTAAATATATGTTTGTGATGCCAAAATTTGTACGGCCCAAAACGTTGTTCATCCACAAAAAATTTTAAGTTCTTCAACGTGCGTAATTTCCGTAACCCACGTCATTGGAATATTTAGAAGTGGTTTAACTTTATACTTTATTATCATTCCGGCGTACATTTTTTCATCTACCTTGGTTTGAATATCAAAATTTAGCCATGGTGGTGTAATAACAGTTAAATTATTTGCATTAGAAAAAAATTCCCACGCTTCACTTATGCTCATCTTTAATTTTTGTTTTGATTCAAATCTATATATATTCATTGATCCCCGCATCCTTGTTTTTTGTTTAAGAACATAACACTTACAAACTAAATTAAATTCCCTTCAAAACATTTATTTTGGTCTATATGTTCATTAAGCCAAACACTATATGCGCGTGAGATGAATCTTTAGTGCCTTAGATTACTTGCGATTAAAAGAAAATCTTATATTATATAAAGACGATAATTTATAAGAGAATGTTTTTATGAAAGATATTACATCCATCGGCGAGATTTTATTTGACGTGTATCCTAATGGTAAATCCTTAGGAGGAGCGCCGTTAAATTTTATTTATCATGTTATTAAACTAACCGGAAATGGAAATTTTATTAGTAGAATAGGCGCCGATGATTTGGGAAAAGAAATAGTTAATATACTTGATGAAAGACAAATTCCGAGATTATTTTTACAAGAAGATAGAAAACATAAAACAGGAGAGGCAATTACTTCTTTGAATGATAATAAAATTCCAACTTTTAAAATAGAAGAAGACCGCGCCTACGATTTTATTGAATTGAATGAAACTGTAGAAAATCTTTTGAACAACGAAACCGAATGTATGTACTTTGGAACCTTAGCCCAAAGATCGGGAACATCGGCAAACACAATTCAATCACTTTTTGGCAAAGACATAAAATACTTCTGTGATCTTAACATCAGGCAAAATTTTTATACTAAAGAAATAATCAAAAGCTCTCTTTATGCGTCTAATGTTTTAAAGCTTAACACAGATGAACTTAATCTTATCTCCGATTTGTTTTTTGAAAAAAATATGAATGTAACCGAAACTTCAAAAATGATATTAGAGAATTTTAACTTAGATCTTTTATGCGTCACAAAAGGAGAAGAAGGTGCAATAATTTTTAATAATAGTAACGAGTCAAATAGCTATAACGCACATATAAAGAAAGAGGAAATCGTTGATACGGTAGGTGCCGGAGATGCGTTCGCTTCTATTTTATGTTTAGGATATTTGAAAAGCTGGAATATTGAAAAGATAAATAAAACTGCAGCAGAGTTTGCCGGGGAAATTGTTAAGGTTGATGGTGCCTTACCCGAAGACGATTCAATCTATGACGAATTTAAGGAAATTATAAACGATGAGTAATGACAAGAAGCTATATATTCAGTTGTACAGCATTCATGGGTTAATTAGAGGACACGATTTGGAACTTGGGAGAGATGCTGATACCGGAGGACAAACAAAATACGTTTTAGAGCTTGCAAAAACCTTAAGTGAAGATCCGCGTGTAGAAAGGGTTGAGTTAATAACACGCCAAATAAAAGACAAATCCGTTTCCCGTGATTACTCTGAACCAATCGAAAAAATAAATGATAAATTCAACATTATAAGAATCCGATGCGGTGGCGGAAAATATATCCGTAAAGAATTATTGTGGAATCACCTCGAAGAATTTGTTGATAAAAGTATAAAATATATAAAACAACAAGGTCGACTTCCGGATATTATCCACAGCCATTATGCAGATGCAGGCTATGTTTGCAGCGAGTTGACTAAGTTTTTTGGTATTCCGTTTATTCATACCGGACACTCACTTGGAAGAAGTAAATTAAATAAATTGCTTAGTGACGGAGTTCCAAAGGAAGAGATTGAAAAGCGTTACAAGATTAGTCATAGAATAAATGTTGAAGAAGATATCATCTATTACTCTGATTTGATTGTCACAAGCACAAAACAAGAAATAGAAAAACAATACGGAGAATA
Source organism: uncultured Ignavibacteriales bacterium (assembly GCA_963739985.1). Classification (GTDB taxonomy): domain Bacteria; phylum Bacteroidota; class Ignavibacteria; order Ignavibacteriales; family Ignavibacteriaceae; genus CAVUCE01. The sequence continues at coordinate 69,601 of CAVUCE010000005.1, read as the reverse complement.
TGATAATAAAGAGGATGATAAATTTAGAGTAATTCCACCCGGCGTTGATTTAGAAAAATTTTATCCTTATAACGATCACATCTCGGTTCACGAAGAAGCACAAAAATTTAAAGGAATAATAACCGAAAAACTTTTACGGTTTTTTGTTGATGTAGATAAACCATTAATTCTATCTGTTTGTAGACCGGATAAACGTAAAAACATATCTGGTTTAATTACAGCCTACGGAGAGGATAAAGAACTTCAGAAAAAAGCTAACCTTGCTGTTTTTGCGGGAATTAGAAAAGACATACAAGAAATGCCGGACAACGAAAGAGAAGTATTAACCGAAATTCTTTTATTGCTTGATAAATATAATCTTTACGGAAAAATGGCAATCCCCAAAAGGCATAATACACAATATGAAGTTCCGGAGCTATACAGAATTGCGGCCGAAACCGGAGGAATTTTTGTTAACGCTGCTTTAACAGAACCGTTTGGTCTAACTTTGATAGAAGCTGCTGCTGCGGGCGTTCCCGTTGTTGCAACAGATGACGGCGGTCCGCGCGATATACTCGGAAATCTTGATCACGGAATTTTAGTTGATGTTGGAGATTCTAAAAATATTTCTGAGTCGCTTAATAAGATTATTGATAATAAAAGTCTGTGGAATAAGTATTCTGCTAACGGCATAAACAATGTTAAAAAATACTATACGTGGAAAGCTCATACAGAAACTTATCTTAACGAGATTGAAACTCTTCTATCACAGGATCTTGATAAAACAAATACATTCGCTATAGTAGGAAGAAAGTTATTCGGCATGGAAAAACTTGTGGTAAGCGATATAGATCATACTTTACTTGGCGATGACGGCGCATTGACTGAGTTTATTGATAAATTAAATCATTTCACGTCATCAGTTGGATTTGCCGTTGCAACCGGACGGACCGTAAAATCAGCGTTTGATGTTTTGAAGGAGAATAAAGTTCCTCTTCCGGATGTTATTATTTCATCAGTAGGCTCTGAAATTTATTATAATTACAAGGGAGATTTAATTTATTCAAGAGGATGGGACGCGCATATTTCTTATCAATGGAACAGAGAAAAAATTGTAAAGCTTTTAAGCAAATTTGATTTTCTGCAATATCAAGAAGAGGATACACAAAGAAAATTTAAAATTAGTTACTACACTTCCGAAAGTGAAGAAAACTTAAATCTTGTTAAAGAAACTTTAAAGAAACAAAAATTAAAAGTTAATGTGATTTTTAGTCATGGACAGTTTTTAGATATACTTCCATACCGCGCATCAAAAGGGAAAGCAATAAGATATTTATGCTATCGGTGGAATTTACCTTACGAAAACATATTGGTTGCGGGCGATTCCGGCAATGATAGAGAAATGCTAAAAGGTGATTTGCTCGGTGTGGTAGTTGCAAATTATAGTAAAGAACTTGATTCATTAAAAGGAAGTAAAAGAATCTATTTTGCAAAGAGATCCTATGCAGGGGGAATTATTGATGGTATAGATTATTACAATTTCTTAAGTGAAGGAAAGGAAGGACGCCTTGAGTAAGAGTGCGAGAGAATTAATTGAAGAAAATAAAAAAGATTTTTTTAGATATTTGAATAACGTTACAACACACGAAAATAAATTATTAGTAAAAGGTAATTTATTTGAAATATTTCAGCAGTTCAAAAAAGATAATGACGAAAAAACCAACTTTGATGCTATAGAAGAAATAATTCATAAAATTTCAGAATCAATTTGCACTAACCATGCCATCTATTTTGAAATGCGAGAGCAAATTGCCTCAGCTGATTTTTTCTACTTCAACTTAGAAGAGCTTTATTTTGAAAACATAACAGTTTTAGAATATTTAAAGGCCAAAGAACATTTTGTAAATCCCGATGGTAAGAATGATATTCTAACTATCAATTTCAGCACTTTTTATGATAAATTCCCGAGCGTTCGCGAATCAAAGAAAATTGGTAAAGGAGTTGAGTTTTTAAATCGTTATCTATCAAGCAACATGTTCACCCAGCCGGAAAAACTCAGCAAAGCGCTTTTCGATTTTCTTTTTGTTCATAAATACAAATCTCAACAGCTAATATTAAATGGAAGAATAAATAGCACTAGAGAATTAAGTTCCCAAATTGATAAGGCTCTTGAAATGCTTAGGAAAATGGACGAAGACGAGACTTACAACGATAAGTTAAAACACGAACTTCAACACCTTGGTTTTGAACCGGGACTAGGAAATACAGCCGGCAAAATTATAGAAAGTTTAGAAATTCTGGATGGACTTCTTCATTCACCGGATCATCAAAATCTAAAAGAATTTTTATCAAGAATTCCAATGATTTTCAATATTGCGATAATATCTCCACATGGTTACTTTGGACAAGAAGGCGTACTTGGAATGCCGGACACAGGCGGCCAAGTTGTTTACATACTCGATCAAGTTAAAGCGCTTGAAAATGAAATGATCGAATCGTTAAAAGAATCAGGGTTGAATGCCAAACCTAAAATTATAATTCTAACAAGATTAATTCCAAACGCGGGAAAGACAAAATCAAACCAAAGATTAGAAAAAGTTCACGAGACAAAAAATGCGTGGATATTAAGAGTTCCGTTTAAAACTCATAATAAGGAAGTCACTGATAATTGGATTTCGCGTTTTGAGATTTGGCCTTATCTGGAACAATTTGCAGATGATTCTTATAAAGAACTATTAGCTGAATTTGGAGAACGTCCTGATTTTATAATCGGTAATTATTCCGATGGAAACATGGTTGCTTTTATGCTTGCCAAAAAATACGGAGTTACGCAATGCAATATTGCTCATGCTCTTGAGAAAAGTAAATATCTCTACAGCGCACTCTATTGGGAAGGATTAGAGCAGTACTATAATTTCTCAATTCAATTTACTGCAGATTTAATTGCAATGAACGCAGCAAACTTTATTGTTACTTCCACTTACCAAGAAATTGCCGGAACAGATGACAGTATTGGACAATATGAATCTTATGAAACTTTTACAATGCCTAAATTATACCGAGTTGAGGGTGGAATAAACTTATATCATCCTAAATTTAACATTGTTCCTCCCGGTGTAAATACTAAAATATATTTTCCTTATACAAATGAAGATGATCGATTAAAGGAAACTAAGAATGAACTAGAAGAGCTTTTATTTAAAAATAAAGATGATGATGAAGTCGTTGGTAAATTAGAAAATCCTGAGCTTACTCCAATTTTCTCGTTAGCAAGATTAGATAAAATTAAAAATCTTACTTCACTTGTAGAGTGGTTTGGACAAAGTCAGAAATTGCAAAAAAAGGCAAACTTAATCATTGTTGCCGGAAAGGTCAGTGCGGAAAATTCATCCGATGGAGAAGAAAAAGAGCAAATCGATTTAATGCATAATTTAATTGAGAAATACAATCTTCACAACAAAATTAGATGGATTGGAAAATTATTCCGGAAAGATCAAACAGGTGAAGTTTATAGAATTATTGCAGATCATAAAGGAATATTTGTTCAGCCTGCATTGTTTGAGGGATTTGGTCTAACAGTTCTTGAAGCAATGCGTTCAGGTTTGCCAGTATTTGCAACACTATACGGAGGTCCCTTAGAAATCATAAAAGATCAAGTTTCAGGCTTTCATATAGATCCAATTAACGGAAAAGAAACAACCGAGAAAATTATTAAGTTTCTAGAACGTTGCAAAAAAGAAAACAATTACTGGGATAAAATTTCTCAAAAAGCAATTCAACGTGTGGATACTGCTTACAACTGGAAATTGTATGCTAAAAATCTTTTATCTCTCGCCAAGATATATGGTTTCTGGAGATTTACAAGCAACATTGATATGGAAGAAATGCACGCATATATTGATGTGCTTTATCATTTACTATACAAACCAAGAGCAAACAAATTACTTGAAGCTCATAATAATAGGTAAGTAACAAAAGTAACCAACGGATTAATCCGTTGGTTACTAATGAGAATAAAAAACAAATATTTTGAAATTAACCAATAAATTTATCCATTGGTAGTAAAGCGGGCAAAACAGTTTAACCGTTTTTCATAATTTTATACTTCAACAAAAATTCTTCATACTCTTCAGTAAAACTTTTATACTTATGGTGTGTTTCTTGATTCTGAAGATATTTTATTACCCTACTTAACACGGATTCAGAAACAGAGAAACCAGCATAACCTTTCGCCCAAGAAAATTGAAAATCAACTTTGGTATTTATCCATCGAGAGGATGCCCCTTTTAATAATTGAGCTAACTCTTGTATAGTTCTTTCTGTCGGCATATCAATCAATGCGTGTACATGATCTTTATTAACAAAGTTGAACCTCATGAAAATATCTTTAGATTTAGAATACTCATAATAAAAATCTGAAAGTTCCTTGCGAAATTCCTTCGGTACAATTAAAGATTCTCTGTTTTTTGTCCCCCATATAAAATGGAGCCACACCTTTGTGTATGATCTTACAGACATAACGATCTAAATAGTTTTTATAAATTAGAAACGGTTGAAACCGTTAATTATTAAATTCAATTATTTCCATTCCCAACGTATAAATACGTTGGTTAGCTTTGAGTAATTAAGTAGAAAACTTATAAGTATTAACCAATGGATTTATCCATTGGGACTATAGCGAGCAAAAGACTAATAAACGGTTTTAACCGCGTTTTTCATTTCACAATTTACTCGCCGACTAAATCACTCTTAACATTATCGTCTTTAGTTAAAAAAAGAGTCTGTGTTGGATAAGCAAACTCAATTTCGCGGTTTTCAAATTCCTTATACATTTGTATGTTAATCGCCTGCTGAATATCCATATATTTAGTATAGTCTGCGCCTATCACATAGTAAACAAATTCAAAATTTAAACTGAAATCTCCGTATGATGCAAAATGTCCTCTATCAAAAGTAGTCTCTTCTTGCGATTCTATTATTTTCTTAACAATGCCGGGAATTTCTTCAAGTTTATCCGCTTTGGTTTGATACGTTACACCTATTTTAAACACAACTCTTCTTTTTTCCATTTTTTTGTAATTATGAATACGAGAGTTTGTTAAATCTTTATTTGCAAATACCAATTGCTCACCACCAAGTGCTCTTACTCTTGTAGTTTTTATTCCAATATATTCCACCGATCCAACCTTATCTGCGACTACAATAAAATCACCAATCTCAAACGGACGATCAAAAAAGATGATGAAATAACTGAATAAATCACCTAGAATTGATTGAGCAGCCAATGCAATTGCGATACCGCCTATACCCAAACCGGCAATTACAGCTGAGACATTAAAACCTAAATTATCTAATAGAAAAACAAAACCCAGCGACCAAAGGATAACATTTAATATTGTTAAAATTCCACGAACTTCTTTTTCTTTCGATTCGCCTTTATTTTTTTTGCGAAGATATCCATTTATAACGAACCCTATCGTAGAAGTTATCATTCGCAAAAAGAAAAATGTAACAAGAACAACCGAAACAACATAAACAACTTTTTCCGCTTTGGGAACAATGGATAAACTCTTAACTGCAACATAAAAAGCACCATAATAAAGAAGAGGAACAATTGATTTTTCAATAGCTTTTATTAGAAAGTCATCAATTGTAGTTGCTGTCTTATCGGCCCATTTTACTAATCTAGAAAGGACAAATCTTTTAAAAATATTTATCGAAATTAAAAGAAGAAGAAATATTCCAAGACCAACAAGATAATCGTATACACTGTTATTAAAATAAACTTGATTTAATAAGTTATGCATTTTAAATCCTCACACTATAATCTTTTCAAAAAAATTAAAAATATCTTACACAGAATACTTTTTAATGATCTCTTCGGGTATGCGAACCGGCTTGCCGCTTTTAAGTGAAACCATTGTGTAAATTAAATATCCTTCGGAAGCGATTTTATTATTATCAGATTTTACAATCCAAAATTGTACTTTTGATTGGGCACCGCTTACTTCCGTTACCTGAGTTTTTACTTTTATTTTATCGCCCAATGCAAGAGCCCTTTTATAATCGATATGAGTTGTGCTGACAACCCAATTATAACCAACCTCATGAAACTCACTCATCGACATTTTATAATCTCTAACCATCTGCTCGTAACGGGCTGCTAATACATAATCCAAGTATTTTGTGTTATGAACATGATTATTCATGTCTATATCATCAGGTCTAATAACAATATCCGATTCAAATACTGAATACATAAAACTTTCCCAATTGTATTATGAATACAAAAATAATAAACTTTGAACAGCAAATGAATGATTTAAAGATTTGGATCGAAAATGAGATATTTTATTTTTTTACTTATGCCGGTTTTCTAAATTCTTTACAATGTCGCTAAATTCAATATCCTGCTCGGCAAGCATTACAAATAGATGATAAAGCAAATCCGATGTTTCGTTAATAATTTCGTGTTTATCTCTGTTTTTAGCCGCGATAACAGTTTCAATAGCTTCTTCGCCGACTTTCTGAATTATTCGATTTGTTCCGGATTGAAATAATTTTGTTGTGTATGAATTTTCGGGAAGTTTTTCTTTTCGCTCTTTTATAAGAGAAAACAATTGATTTAGAAAATTAATTGAAGGTTGTTTTGGTATATCAAAACATGAATATTTTCCGGTGTGACAAGTATTGCCATCAGGATTTGCATAAACCAATAAAGTATCGTTATCACAATCGGTTTTAATATCGACTAAGTGTAAATAATTTTTTGAAGTTTCGCCTTTTGTCCATAAAGCATTTTTTGTTCTGCTAAAAAAAGTAACTAGTTTAGTTTGAAGAGTTTTTTCCAAAGCTTCTTGATTCATAAATCCAAGCATTAAAATTTGACCGTTGGAGTTATCAATAATTATTGCGGGAATTAATCCATTCATTTTCTCGAAGTTTAGATCTTTGATTTCTTCTTTTTCCAAAACAAAACCTTTTAATTTTTTAAGTTACTTTATTGTTAAATCCTAACAGTTACATTATTTTCATTTAAATATTTTTTTAAATCTTTAATTGGCAAGATATTAAAATGGAAAAGACTTGCAGCTAAACAAGCATCAACATTAGCGTCTTCAAATGCTTCAAGAAAATGTTCTTTTGATCCGGCACCTCCGGAAGCAATAACCGGAATTGTAACCAACGATGTAAGTTCGGATAAAAATTTAATATCATATCCTTCTTTGGTTCCGTCTTTATCCATCGAAGTTAAAAGAATCTCGCCTGCTCCAAAATCTGCAGCTTTTTTACACCAATCCAGCCCGACTAATTCTGTTTCTTCTCTTCCGCCTTTAACATAAACTTTATATTCGCTTCCGTTAAACTTTATATCTATAGCAGCAACAATTGCCTGGCTTCCAAACTGGCGGGAAGCTTCGGTAATTAAATTTGGATTACTAACGATAGAAGAATTGAGAGAAACTTTATCAGCACCGGCTTTTAACAAAGCTTCTATATCTTTTATTTCGGAAATTCCGCCGCCAACTGTAAAAGGAATTCGTATGGTTTTGGCAACATCTTTTACTAAGTTAACCAACGTTTTTCTTTTTTCAGCCGAAGCAGTAATATCTAAAAAAACTAATTCATCAGCGCCTTCTTGAGAATATCTTTCTGCTAATTCAACAGGCGATCCGGCATCTACAAGATTTACAAAATTAGTTCCTTTTACAACTCTGCCGTCCTTAACATCCAGGCAGGGGATTATTCTTTTACACAGCAAATTCGGCAAGCTCCTCTAGTTTCAATTTATCTTCATAAATAGCTTTACCCACAACAACTGCGTAAGGATTAATTTCATTTAAAGTTTTTATATCGTTGATATCTTTTACGCCGCCTGAAGCTATTAATTTTATTCCCGGAAATTTTATCAATATTTTTTTGTACAGTTCATTATTTGTTCCGGAAAGCATTCCGTCTTTTGAAATATCCGTACACAAAAATGTTTTCACACCTTGAGACAAACAATATTCGATGTGCGAATAAACCGAGATAGAAGTTTCTTCAGTCCAACCGCTTACTTTCAGGTTTTCATTTTCGGCATCAATTGCGGCTATTATTTTTTCGGCGCCGTGAGTTTTTATAATCAACTCAAACTCGCTTTTATTTTTAACCGCAAGCGATCCTATGATTGTGTAATCAACGTTATTGTTGAACAACTCTGCCGCAGTTTTCACATCTCTAATTCCGCCGCCAAACTCTATCTTTAAATTTGTATATTCTTTTATCTGCTTAACAGAATCAATCGCAGAAAACTTGCCGGTTTTTGATCCAAGTAAATCCACAATGTGAATTAATTTGAACCCTAAAGATTCGTAAAGTTTTGCTTGTTCAAGCGGACTGTTTTTATAATAAGTAATATTTCCGAAGTCGCCTTTTGTAAGACGAACTATTTTATTTTCGTAAATATCTATTGCTGGTATTGCTAACATAATTCAATAAAATTCTTTAATAATTTTAAGCCTGCTTCACCGGATTTTTCCGGGTGAAACTGAACTCCGTAATAATTTCCTTTTTCTAATGAAGCGGAAAACTTAATTCCGTTTTCTGTGAGCGAAGTTGAAAATTCAGTTTGCGGAACGTAAAAAGAGTTTGCAAAATAAAACCGCTCACCGTTTTTTATATCACTGAACAATTTACTTTCTTTAACTATTTCAATATCGTTCCAGCCCATGTGAGGAACTTTAGTTTTCTTATCATCGAACTTTTCAACACGGCACGGGAAAATTCCCAAACACGTAACATTTCCTTCAGTTGAAAAATCAGTCATCAACTGCATGCCGAGACAAATTCCGAGAATAGGTTTTTTAACTATTCTCAACACGGTAAATAAATTATACATGTGCAATTGTCTAATTGCAAAAGATGCTTCGCCAACACCCGGGAAAATAATCTTATCAGCTCTACAAATTTCAAACTCATTATTAGTAATTTTATAATCTTGTTTAAGTTCTGTAAGAGCGTTTGCAACAGAAGCAACATTTCCGGCACCGTAATCAATTAATGCAATCATAATATCCCTTTTGTTGAAGGCAACATTCCTTCATTTCTTTCGTCTAATCTGCAAGCTTCATTCAATGATTTTGCAAAAGCCTTAAATATTCCCTCAATCTTATGATGATCATTTTTTGCTTTAGATCTTATATAAATATTGGCCTTTAATCCGGCAGCAAGTCCGCGGAAAAACTCTTCCGTTAACTCTGTAGGAAACTCGCCGACTTTTTCTCTTTCAAATTTAACTTTAAAATTCAAATAAGTTCTACCGCCAAGATCGATAGCACATTTAGCAATTGCATCATCCATCGGCAGAAGATAACCGTATCTTTTTATTCCTACTTTATTTCCAAGCGCTTCGGTTAATGCATTTCCAAGAGTAATTCCAACATCTTCAACTGTATGGTGTTCATCTATATGAAGATCGCCTTTAACATCTACTTTAAGATTTATATTAGCGTGCTTGGCAATTTGTTCCAACATGTGATCGAAAAATCCTATCCCGGTATTAATTTCTGACTCGCCTCTGCCGTCAAGTGAAAGATCAATTTTAATATCAGTTTCTTTTGTTTTTCTATGCTGCGATGAAGTGCGCAGATTTGTTAGGACTTCATTTACAGCTTTTTCAAAAGAATCTATTTTTGATTTTTCTTTTACTACAATCGTATTTTTTTCAGATTTATCTTTTAATGATACTGAAAATACTTTTGCAAATTCATTCTCAACTTCATTATTTAATTCTATACCTTCGAGCTTAAGCAAGTTTAAGATTACTTCATTTATCTTGTCTGATTCTTTAATTTCAAAAACAAAATCGTATGCAGATAATTTTTTTAATCCACTGATTAAGCCCTTTGAAGCAGGTGATTTCAAATCAAAAAATTCTTTATTTAATTTCAGTTTATACATATTAAATTGATTAAGTAATAATTATAAAATCTTTCTAATAGCATCCCAAAGTAGGTCATTTTCCTCTTCATTTCCTATTGAAATTCTAACACATCCATCAAGTTTGGGCTGATTGCTGCGATCGCGAATAATTACTTTTTGCTCCGCAAGTTTTTTTAAAAGTTCTTTTGGCTCTTTTACTTTTACCAATAAATAGTTTGCATCGGAATCAAAAACTTTTTCAACGCCCGTTAAAGTCTCAAGCTGATTTTTAAGTCTTTCTCTTTCTTTCAAAATTCCGCTTATATAATCGTCTTTTGTTGAAGAATTTTTAATTGCTTCACTTAAAGCATATCTAGACAGCGTATTAATATTATAAGGAGCTTTAACATTAAATAAAATTTTTATTATCTCAGGATTAGCCATACAATAACCTAATCTAATTCCGGCTAAACCCCATGCTTTGGAAAAAGTCCTTAACAAAACTAAGTTTGGATATTCTTCAATTTTTCTGGCAAAAGTTCCATCCATAGAAAAATCAATATATGCTTCATCAACAACAACAATTGAGTTAAAAGTTTTACATACTTTTAAAACATCATTTTTGTTCAAAAGGTTTCCCGTTGGATTATTCGGCGAACAAAGAAAAATCATTTTCACCTGATCCGAATAGTTTTGTTCTATTGTATCAAAATCAATCTGGAAATTATCGTTTAACAAAACACTAATTGTTTCAACATTATTTATGTCGCTTGCTACTTTATACATTCCGTAAGTAGGTTCAGGAATAATTACTTTATCTTTTCCGGGTTCGCAAAATATTCTGATTAACAAATCAATAATCTCATCCGACCCAACTCCGAAGAAAAGATTTTCTTTTTGTATTTGATAATAATCAGATACTAATTTTATTAAATCTTTTTGATGCGGATCAGGATAGCGATTTAAATTTAAATCTCTTATTTCCGTAAAAGTTGAACCGTAGCTATTTTCATTTGCATCAAGCAAAACGCCTTCGTTGCTATCATAGATATCTCTTGCCGATGTGTAAGGCTTAAGATTTAATATGTTATTTCTTACTAATGATTTTATGTTCATAGTTTTAAATTTGTCTTTCCCGCGCATGCGGGAATCTGTTATTATTTTTTAAGCATTGATAATGGTTTAAATTAATTGATTATATAAATCATCCCAATTTGAATTTTCATTTTCTATTAAATTAATTTTCCACTGTCTATTCCACTTTTTCAATCTTTTTTCTCTTAAAATTGCTTCTTCAATTTCATCGTAGACTTCAAAATAAACCAGTTTATTTATATTATATCGTTTAGTAAATCCCTCAATTATTGAATGCTTGTGCTCATAAACCCTTCTTACTAAATTATTTGTTACTCCTATATATAAAACACCGTATTTCTTATTAGTCACAATATATACATAGTAGTTTTTATCCATGCTCAAAGATTCCCGCCTACGCGGGAATGACATCCGAACCCAAAGTTTTAATTTTAACTTTTTCCTTCAATCTCTTTTCTTCTAACAATAACTGCATTTTTATGTGCATCAAGAGATTCAACTTCCGCCAACGTTTCTACAGTTTCGGAAATATTTAACAATCCTTCTTTGCTCAAATTTTGAATGGTCATTGATTTCATAAACATTTCGACAGTAACGCCGCCATAAGTTTTAGCATAACCATAAGTCGGTAGAGAGTGGTTTGTTCCCGAAGCATAATCGCCAACACTCTCCGGGGAATATTGTCCCACAAAAACAGATCCGGCGTTTATAATTTTTGGAACTATAGATTCCGCTTTTTCAATATTTATAATAAGATGTTCCGGCGCGTAAGTATTACTGAACTGAATTGCATTTTCAATTTTGTCAACGAGAAGAACAAAAGAATTTTCTAACGCTTTTTGTGCAATATCTTTTCTCGGTAATTCGTTTAATTGTTTTTCAATTTCTGTTTGAATTGATTCGGCAATTTGCGCGGATGTAGTTACTAAAACTACTTGCGAATCGGCACCGTGTTCAGCTTGTGAAAGTAAATCAGCGGCAACAAAGGACGGATTAGCTTTATCATCAGCAATTACTAAAACCTCGCTTGGTCCGGCAGGCATATCGATAGCACAACCGGCAGAATCAATACTTACTAATAATTTTGCCGCAGTTACAAACTGATTTCCGGGTCCGAAAATTTTATTTACTCTTGAAATTTGTTTGTCGCCGTAAGCCATTAAACCAACAGCTTGAGCGCCGCCGAGTTTATAAAAATCTTTTACTCCACAAAGTTTGGCTGCATAAAGAAGAGGAGCATTTATCTTTCCGTTTTTAGCAGGCGAGCAAGCGACTACTCTTTTACAACCGGCTATCATAGCAGGAATTGCCAGCATCAACATTGTTGAAGGTAAAACAGCGCTACCACCAGGAATGTAAAGTCCAACATTTTCAATTGCTCTATATTCTCTTGTACAATTTACTCCGTTCATAGTTTCAACAGAATAAGATTTTGGAAATTGCTGTATATGAAATTTTTTGATATTATCCGCAGCCGTTTTCAACGCTTTTTTTACTTTGTTATCCAGCTTTGATTCGGCTTCATCAAACTCTTCCTGAGAAACTAATATTTCTTCGCCTTCAAAATTATCAAACTGCTTTGCGTACTTTAATGCCGCAGACAATCCCGATTTTTTGATTTCACTTAACATCGGTTTAACAATATTAAATACTTTATCGAGATCTATAGCCGGACGTTTTGTTAATTCTTCAAGCTCAGCTTCTGTCAATTTATTATATTCGTACGTTTTCATGCCATCATATTTTCAATTGGTAATAAAATAATTCCCGACGCACCTTGTGCTTTAAGATCATCAACTATAAGCCAAAACTTATCCGAAGGAATAACCGCATGAATGGCAAGCATATTTTTATCGGCTAAATGCAAAACGGTCGGACTTTTTAACGATGGAATAATTTCGATAATTTGTTCCAACGAATCTTTCGGAATATTCATCATTAAATATTTAGATTTTCGCGCCATCGATACTGAACGGATTCTTTTGAGAAGATTTTCAAGCAATTCATTTTTCTTTTCATCTTCTAATTTTTGAGTTGCTGCAATCAGTACTGCTTCCGAATCAAAAACTCTAAATGATTTTTTAAGTTTGTTCATCATTAAAGTGTTGCCCGTTGAAACTATATCGCAAATTAAATCAGCTACTCCCAGCGAAGGCGCTATTTCAACAGAGCCGCTTAACTCAATCATTTTTGCTTTTAAGTTATTTTCTTGTAAAAAGCTGGAAAGTATTCTGGGATATGTTGTTGCGATGGTTTTTCCGTTAACATCCTGAAGCGTTTTTAATTCTTTATTTTCAGGATAGGCAAGCATTAAGGTACATTTTCCGAAACCAAGTTTTTCTAGAGCTACATTGTTGGCCTGTTTTTCCAGAACCACATTTTCGCCTACAATTCCAATGTCTGCAACTCCGTCTTTTACATATTCAGGAATATCATCATCCCTTAAAAAGAGAATATCCAGAGGAAAATTCCTCGCAGTTACAAATAATCGTTCGGAATAATTTTCAATATCAAAACCGCATAGTTTTAATAATTCCAACGACTTTTCTGTTAATCTACCTTTTTTCTGTAGTGCTAATTTTAAATTTCCGTTCATTATTCTTTTCCTTTAAAACTAAAAAACCCCGACAATTGCCGGGGTGTAAAAATCTTTTATTTTATTTTTTTAATACAATCCTCCGGCCTCATTAGATGAGTGATGATGGTGGTTTGTATGATGCAATTTCTTATTCAAAACTATAATTATTTTTTTATTTCTAAAGAGATAATACAAACTTAGTTAAAAATTAAAATAATTCAAACAACTTGTGATTTTAGGCTGTATATGTTTTTATTCTTAGGCGTTTTATCAAATTTCATTTATTGATAGTTAATTAAAATTAAGTTAGTTTAACAAAGATTTTAAGCAAAGGGTCGTTATTAAATTATTATTAATCATACTTTTAGCCGCATTTTCCCTGTTGGCGCAAGATTTCAAACCGGTTTTGCAATCTAATAACCCGCTAGCGAATTCTATTCAAAAGAATAATTACAATAAGGAAGTTGAGTTTTTCCCGCGTGATAGAATATTCCCTAAGTTCTACGCTGATGGTGTTACGGAACAATTTTCATTAAATAAAGATTTATTTACAAAAAGATTTATCGGAGCTATCGGCGGTTCACATTCAATTGTACAGTTTTATTGGGGAAAGTATCTTATTCAAATTGGGCTTGGAGCTACAGTTTATGCAAGTCTAATTAAAAAACCGGATGTAGTTGAAGTTCAAACCGCCGGATTTTTCGTTGATCTTCCAATTGATATTCAATTAACAAGAAACATTGCTTTGAGAACAGGCTACGGGCACTATAGTGCTCATTTAGTTGACGATGGTTTAGATGCGCTGCAAATACAGGCAATCAATTACGCTAAAGATTATGTCCCTTTATTTATTTCTTATAATATTGATAAATCACGTTATATTTTTTACGGAGGTTTTAGATTCGATACATATACAATTCCGGAATATCATAAAAGATGGAATTTTCAAATTGGTGCTGAAGGAGGAAATTACCTTATAACAGAAGGAGTAAAGTTATACGGAGCTGTTGATATTAAGTTCAAATCGGAAGCAGGCTGGGGAAGTACACAGAGTTATCAAATCGGATTGAAGTTTTTGGAATCTCATTCAAATGCACTTAGACTTGCTTATACATACAGAACAGGTTTGGAAGATCGCGGGCAATTTTATAAGAAACATGTTTCTTTAAGTTTAGTGGGGTTTTATTTTGATTTTTAAGAAATATCTTATCGCCGCGTTTTTAATTTCATGTTTGAGTTTCACTTACGCACAAAATAACGAAACCATTTTAGACACAACCATAAATCATTCTTTCTGGTCAAAATATAATTTATCGACTTATGCATCCGGCGGAATTGCTGTCGGTACTCTCGCTTACTCTTATGCGGTTTGGTGGAAAAACGATTACAGGCCGTTTCGTTTTTATAAAGAGGGACGTGGAATTTTTGACGCTCATCTTGGAATAGATAAAGCGGGACATTTTTACACTTCCTATTTTATGTTTCATTCAATTTATGATATTCTGCGCTGGGGCGGACACCCGGAAAATCAATCGTTCTGGTGGGCAACCGGTGTTTCAGCTTTTCATGCGTTTACTGTTGAAGTGGGCGATGGTTTAAGCGAATACGGATTCGACCCGAAAGATCTTATTGCAAATTGGAGCGGAGTTGCTTATAGCATGCTTCAAGAAAAGGTACCATTCTTTAAAAATTTCGAAGCAAAGTGGAGTCTGTATTATCCTCTTGAGAGGCATTCTTTTAAAATAAATGATCTTTATGATTATCACATTTATTTCTTATCTGTTAAAGTAAATAATCTTCTTCCAATGCAACTAGAAAAATACTGGCCTGATTTTCTTCAAATTGCACTTGGCTACAGCGGGCGTGATAATGTAACTACACGCGAATATGTTTTGAGTCTGGATTACGATTTAACAAAAATTCCATTAAGAGGTGATGGTTGGGATCTTTTTAAAAAGATAATAAATATGATTCATTTACCTGCACCGGGTATGAAGTTTTCAGCCGGACACAAACCTGAATTTCAGATTTTGTTATTAAACTAAATTTTGGCTATTTACGGAATATTTAAATCTTCTAGTTTTGAGTTTCTTCTTATCCTGCTACCTTTCCAAAATATAAATCACATAAAAAAGAATTAATTTGCCAATAAATGAATGATCGTTTATTTTAGGGGCATGAGAATTAAAGATGAAAATAAACAGGAAAGCATAATTCGGGCTACTGTAAAATTGGTAAACGAAATCGGTTTCGTCTCCAGTTCGGTTTCTAAAATTGCAAAGGAAGCAAATGTTTCACCAGCTACACTTTATATCTATTATAAAAATAAAGAAGATCTGCTTACTTCAACTTATGTAGATATTAAGAGAAAACTCAGTGCTTCGCTTCTTAAAAATTACGATGAAACTAAACCCTTCAGAGATATTCTAGTTACTTTTTGGCTGAATGGATTTGATTATGTAAGCAAATACCGGAGTTATTTCCAGTATGCCGAACAATTTTCAAACTCGCCTTATTCTGATTTAATTGACAAGAAAGAAGTTGATAAACACTTTGAACCTTTATTTAATATTCTAAAAAAGGGAATAGAACAAAAAATAATTAAAGATGTTTCTTTCGATATACTGTCGGCGTTTATTTTTTATCCAATGATGACTTTATCAAATCCAAAACTTTGCAGCACTTTTAAACCGACAAGGGAAAATATAGAACAATCATTTTTGTTAGCCTGGGATGCTATAAAATTGTAAAAATTTTTAAAATATGTTAAATGAATATTCATTTATGATTTAAGTTAAAAGGAGAAAAAATGAGCACGATGAAATGGGATGCGAATAATGTTGAAGATCAAAAAGGAAAAATCGCAATAGTAACAGGTTCCAGCAGCGGAATTGGTTTGGAAACAGCGAGAGTTCTAACGAACAAAAACGCAAAAGTAATTATTGCCGTTCGCAATTTGGAAAAGGGAAATAACGCAACTGATAAAATAAAAGGGCAAAATAAAAATGCCGATGTTGAAGTGATGAAAATTGATTTGGCTGATCTGGAATCGGTTAAAAAATTCGTTGAAGAATTTAAAAGTAAATACTCCAATTTAGATTTGTTGATAAACAATGCCGGTGTGATGATTCCTCCATATTCAAAAACTAAGGACGGATTTGAGCTTCAGTTCGGAACAAATCATCTTGGACATTTTGCACTGACAGCACAATTATTCGATTTGATTAAAGACACTCCAAATTCAAGAATTGTAAATGTTTCCAGCGGCGCTCATAAAGCCGGTAATATTAATTTTAACGATCTGGCATGGGAAAAAAGAAATTATAAAGCCTGGAAAGCTTACGGTGATAGTAAAATTGCTAATCTTTATTTTACTTATGAATTGGCAAGAAAATTAACAGGAAAAAACATCGATACAATTACCGCAGCCGCACATCCGGGCTGGACGGCAACTGACTTGCAAAGACACAGCAGTTTTGTTGGGTTATTGAATAAATTTTTTGCTCAGGGAATCGATATGGGCGCATTACCTACACTTTACGCGGCAACGGTTAAAGATGTAAAGAGTGGCGATTATTTCGGCCCATCGGGATGGCAGGAAATGAAAGGTTATCCTAAAAAAGTTGAATCTAATGAACTCTCTCACGATCAAAAAATTGCGGCTAAATTGTGGGAAGTTTCCGAAGAATTAACAGGAGTTAAATTTAATTTTTGATAAAGACTCAAAGGATTAAAACATTGAAGGTTGCCTCTTCGAACCTTTAATGTTGCTTTGTTAACCAGTAACTAAATAATTTTTCTCATTAGGAATATAAATATGAAAATCAGAGCTATAATCTTCGGCGTAACAGGCATGGTTGGCGAAGGCGTATTACATGAGTGTTTAAATCATCCTGAAGTTGAATCTGTTTTAGTAATAAATAGAAGAGAGTGCGGGGTAAAACATGAAAAGTTGAAAGAAATTATTCATAAAGATTTTCTTGATATCTCGGAAATTCGTAATCAATTATTCGCTTATAATGCTTGTTATTTCTGTGCCGGTGTTTCTTCAATTGGAAAGAAAGAAGACGAATACAAACGCATCACTTATGATATAACATTAAATGTTGCAAATGAATTAGTAAAGCTAAATCATGATATGACGTTTTGTTATGTCTCCGGTGAAGGAACAGACAGCAGCGAAAAGGGAAAAGTTATGTGGGCAAGAGTCAAAGGAAAAACGGAAAATGATTTAATGAAGCTTCCTTTCAAAAATGCTTTTATGTTTCGTCCAGGTTATATTCAGCCAATAAAAGGACTAAAAAACGCATATACTATTTATAAATTTATTTCGCCCTTTTACCCTATCTGGAAATTATTATTTCCCAAACATGTAACATCGCTTAAAGAAATTGGTTTGGCGATGATAAATCTTACTCTGCATGGTTCGGATAAACATATTCTAAATTGTGTTGATATTAATATGATTGGAAATATTAATATTGAATAGTAAGAAAACCGCAATGCATATTTCACTTCTTTATATACAAGCTTAATAAAATTCCATTCTATCGAATTATTAGTGCTCAAATTTTTGTCATTTATCAAAAATTTTTGTAGTATTTAAAAGAATACGATACTGTTGAAAAATCCCGCTTAGACTCAACAAAAATAATCTTTAGAAATAATACAAAAATATTTATAACGAGCCATTTCTCGTTATCCATCTTATATTACAATATTTGAAAGGAGTACTATGAAAAATTGGAATACCGAGTATTTCATTAAATCCGCCCTGGCGCTCATCATGTATTTTTCTTTAACAACCTTTAGTCAAACACCCGATTGGACAAAAGTAATTAAATATGTCGGTCCAAATTCCGATGAGCTTCTAGATATGACAAAAGACAACAATGACAATATTTATATTTTGGGAATTTACCAGGATTCAATTAAAATAGATACTGCAACACTTTATTCGGATGCTAATTATAGCGATATGTTTGTTGCAAAATTAAATTCTGATTATGAAGTTCAATGGGCCGCGTGCACCAATAATGATGACGGAATCGGTCCACACAATATTAGGGTAGATACAAGCGGCAATGTATATGTTGCCGGAACTTTCAGTAGCGCTATAAAATTTGGAAATATTTCATTAACTAAATATGATGCATCTGTATTTATAGCAAAATTAAATAAAAACGGGATTTGGCAATGGGCAGAAGATGGATATTATTCCAATAGTACGGTTTATTACGGAGGTATGGAGATTGACTCCGATGGTAATGCATATTTAGGCGGCTATTATATTTTCGGCGCACATTTTGGAAGTTACACTCTATATAATACCGGACATACAAATGCATACGCCGCAAAAATTTATTCAGATGGTCATTGGGCATGGGCAAAACAAGGAGTGAAAGTTAACGGACAAGCTTACGGATATTTAGTTAAAAACACGGATAATTCTTTTTATTTGGATGTCTATTTTGCCGGACCTTTCGCAGATAAACTTGTATTTGGGACCGATACACTTTATGAATATGGAAACTATTTAGTTAGTCTTTATCCGAACGGTGATTTCGGCAAATTTATTAACTTCCCGAATCAATCCAGTATGCGTGTTTTGGGAAATGATAATTTTTTGTTAACTACGCAAGCCGGAAGTGATTCTGTAGTAGTTGGAGATACAACTTATTACAGCACATATAAAACGGGAGATGTTGTTCTTGCAAAAGTAACTAATGATTCTGTTGTCGGCTGGTCTTATCAGTTTACATGCAGCAGTACATTATACTCTGGTCGAATTGCAACAGACACTTTAGGCAATATTTACATGGCAAGCACTTTTGAAGATACTTTGCATTTTAATAATGAAGATGTCGTGGCAAAAGATTTTCGCGATATTTATGTAATTAAAATTTCAAAAGACGGAAAGCCGCAATGGGTAAGAACAGCCGGCGGAACCGGTTATGACCGTGTTGAACCTATTCTTGCACTTGGTAATGATAAAATATTAATAGGAGGGTATTTCGAACAAGATATTGATTTCGGAAATATTACAAAAAATTCTGTCGGCAATTATGATGCTTATCTTGCTTTAATAAGTAATCCGGTTGTTCCGGTTGAGTTGACAAACTTTAGTTTAAGTTCAAACAAGAAGCAAGTAAATTTAAAATGGTCAACTTCAACGGAGACAAACAACGCCGGTTTTGAAATTCAAAGAAGTAGAGACAAAATAAATTTTAAAAAGATTGGTTATATAAAAGGAGCGGGAAGTTCAACAAAAATGCATGATTATAGTTTTGCCGATAATTCTCTTTCTTCCTCAAAATATTATTATAGATTAAAACAAATTGATTTTGACGGATCATATAAGTATTCAAAAATAATCGAGGCTTCTATTTCTTTACCAAGAAAATTTGCACTCGAGCAAAATTACCCAAACCCTTTTAATCCATCAACAACTATTGAATATAGTGTTCCAAAAGATCGAAGAATAAATCTGAGCGTATTTAATGTGCTTGGAGAAAAAGTCGATGAAATTTATTCAGGTTTTAAAAAAGCAGGAAACTACAAAATAAATTTCAATGCAGAAGATCTTTCGAGCGGTGTTTATTTTTATAGATTAAAAAGCGGCAAGAAATCAATTACCAAAAAATTAATTTTATTACAGTAAAAACATTTCATAATCTTGTTACACAAAGATATGTTAAAGAATCATAGCATTGAGATTCTTCATTCCATTCAGAATGACCATTTTGCGTAATGAGAGTTGATAAGATGAAATGAAAAAGCCCGGCATAAAAACCGGGCTTTAAATTTAATTAACCTTCTTGCATTCAATTGCACCGTTTGGATTTAGAAACACTTTAATTGTATCTCCGCCTTTAAATGTTTCCATCAATAACTGTTGGGAAAGCGGATTAATCAAATAACGCTGAATTGTTCGTTTCAACGGACGGGCGCCAAAAGTGACATCGTATCCCATTTGAGCAAGCCAATCTTTTGCTTCATCTTCAATTTCCATTTTAATATTTTGTTGCGCGAGCATTTTAATAACTACACGAACCTGGATATCAACAATTTGTCTTATTTCCGATTTGGTTAACGGTTTGAATAATACAACCTCATCAATTCTATTTAAGAATTCCGGTCTAATTGTTTTACGTAAAAGATCAATTAACTGATGACGCATTTCGCCGAGCGCATTTTCCATTTTATCTTCATCAACATGCTCAAGTTTTTCCTGAATAAGATGAGAACCTAGGTTCGAAGTCATAATTATAATTGTGTTTTTAAAATTAACCGTTCTACCTTGATTGTCAGTTAATCTTCCATCGTCTAAAACCTGAAGTAAAATATTAAAGACATCAGGATGAGCTTTTTCAATTTCATCCAAAAGAACAACCGAAAATGGACGGCGTCTGACCGCTTCGGTTAATTGGCCACCTTCTTCGTATCCAACATATCCCGGAGGCGCGCCGACTAATCTTGAGACAGAGAATTTTTCCATGTACTCAGACATATCGATTCTCACCATCGCATGTTCATCATCAAAAAGAAACTCTGCCAGAGTTCTGGCAAGTTCGGTTTTTCCAACTCCGGTAGTTCCGAGAAAAATAAATGAACCAATTGGTCGATTAACATCCTGCAAACCGGTTCTGGATCTTCTTATTGCATTTGCTACAGCGTAAACAGCTTCATCCTGTCCAACAACTCTATTGTGTAATTCATCTTCAAGACGAATTAATTTACTTCTTTCGCTTTCTAACATTTTGCTTACCGGGATGCCTGTCCATTTTGCAACTACTTCGGCAATATCTTCCGCATCAACTTCTTCCTTAAGCATTTTTTTATCATTTTGAACTTCGGAAAGTTTTTGAGTTTCCTCTTTGAGCTTCTTTTCTAATTCGGCAATTTTACCGTAACGAAGCTCTGCTACCTTGCCCAAATCTCCCTCACGTTCATAACGTTCGGCCAAAGTTTTGGCGTTATCAATTTCACTTTTCATTGATTGAATGCGTTGAATGTTTCCTTTTTCTAAATCCCAATGCATTCTAAATTGATTGCGCTCTTCAACCAATTCGCTTAATTCTTTATTTAGTTCTTCCAATCTTTTTGCAGAAGCCTCATCTTTTTCTCGTTTTAAAGCTTCTTTTTCTATTTCCAGCTGCTTGATTTTTCTTTCTACAACATCAAGTTCTTCGGGTAAAGAATCGATTTCTATTCTAATTTTAGAAGCAGCCTCATCAATTAAATCAATTGCTTTATCAGGAAGAAATCTATCTGTTATATATCTATTAGAAAGCTGAGCTGCGGCTACAATTGCACCGTCTGTTATTCTAACGCCATGATGAACTTCATATCTTTCTTTTAAACCTCTTAAAATTGATACAGTATCTTCTTCACTCGGTTCGCTTACAAAAACCGGCTGAAATCTTCTTTCCAAAGCGGCATCTTTTTCAATGTGCTTTTTATATTCATCTAAGGTTGTTGCGCCAATTGCATGAAGTTCTCCGCGGGCGAGTGCAGGTTTTAAAATATTTGCTGCGTCCATCGAACCTTGTGCGGAGCCTGCGCCGACTAAAGTATGAAGCTCATCGATGAATAAAATAATTTCACCTTTTGATGATTCGACTTCTTTCAGAACAGCTTTCATTCTTTCTTCAAACTGTCCGCGGAATTGTGTGCCGGCAACAAGTGATCCCATATCAAGCGAAACAATTCTTTTTGATTTCAAATTTTCAGGAACATCGCCTGAAATAATTCTATGAGCAATTCCTTCTGCAATAGCAGTTTTACCTACGCCTGGTTCACCAATTAAAACAGGGTTATTTTTCGTTCTTCTTGATAAAACTTGCAGAACTCTTCGTATTTCTTCATCACGTCCGATAACAGGATCTAGTTTCCCGATTTTTGCCAGTTCATTTAAATCTTTGCCATATTTCTGCAAAGCTTGATAAGTATCTTCTTGATTTTGTGAAGTTACTCTTTGTCCGCCGCGAACATCTTTTAACGCGACAAGAATTGTGTCGTGCGAAATTCCATTATCACGCAATAATTGGCCGGCTCTGCTTTCACTTTTTGAAAGCGAGAGCAATAGATGTTCTGTTGAGACAAATTCATCTTTTAAATTTTTAGATTCTTCGACAGAAGAGTCGAAAAGCTTAGCAAGAGAATTAGACATTTGCTGATTTCCAACTCCCGCGCCTGTAACTTTCGGAAGAGATTCTAATAAATCATTTATCTTCAGCCTAATTGCTTTAACATTGCCACCGGTTTTCTGCAGAATTGTGTCTGCAATATTTCCGCTTTCCTGTATAATTGCAGCCAGCAAATGTTCCGGTTCTAAAACTTGATTGTTATAATTCTGCGCAATCTCAATAGCATTCTGTACTATTTCCTGCGCTTTTACCGTAAACTTATTTAAATTAAATGCCATACTTATTACCTTCTTATGCCTTTCATCAATCTTAATTATATTCCTTGAAAATCTTACACCGAATCATTAGGTTGTAATAAAATAATCTAATGTTATGGGCAAATACGAAAAACTTTTTCAAAACATATTAAACGGAACATCTGATAATAATATTGCTTTTAAAGATTTGTGCCAATTAATGCTTCGTTTAGGTTTTGAAGAAAGGATAAAAGGAAGCCACCATTTATTTAGGATGACCGGTTTAGGTGAAAAAATTAATCTTCAAAAAGACGGAAACAAAGCAAAATCATATCAAGTTAAACAAGTAAGAAATATAATTTTAAACAATAAACTAAGTTTATAAAGCAATGGATAAATACGAAATTATAATATATTGGGACGATAAAGATCAAATTTATGTCGCTGAAATTCCGGAACTTCAAGGCTGTATTGCTCATGGTAAAACTTATGAGTCGGCATTAAAAAACGTCATCGAAGCCAAGATTCTTTGGATAAAAACAGCAACAGAATTTGGAGATCCAATTCCTGAATCCAAAAAACGCAAACTAATTTTTGCTTAATATGAAAAATAGTTTAAAGCAAAAACTTTTCTAAAATTAAAGCAACCTCGAGGGTATTCAAATCCCTCGAGATCTTTACATATTAAAGCTTTTTAATTTCAGTGTACCAATCGCTGGATTGTTCTAACATTTTATTTAGCCTGGTAACAAGTTTGTGCGGATCAGTTAAACTTCCTTCCAGCAATAATGCTGATTCAAATAATTCTTCCACAACATTTGCAATGTATTCGTCTTTTGAATCCGCTTTAAACACTTTCAATAAATTTCTGACTAATTTATGATCTTTATTTACTTCAAAGATTTTCTTTTGAACCGACATATCCTGGTTTGTCATTTTTAAGATTTTCTGCATTTGTGTCGTCATACTATCATCAGGATTTACAAGCACAGCCGGACTTCCCGACAAACGTTTAGATTCTTTTACATCAACAACTCTATCACCTAAAATTTCTTTTACTTTTGCTAAAAGGTCATCAAATTGTTTACTATCATCTTTGCTTAATTCTTCAACTTTTTCTTTATTTTCATCAGCACCTTTGAACTTATCTAAATTTTTAAGATCAACACTATCCACAGATTTAAATTCGTAATCTTTATATTTTCGTAATGAACTAAAAACAAACTCATCTAAAGGATCATATAAATAGAATACTTCCAGACCTTTGTTTTTAAATATTTCAAGATGCGGATCCTGATCAATTGCTTCGCGGCTGTTGCCAAAAGCATAATAAATTTCTTTTTGATCTTCTTTAAACCTGGAAACATATTCTTCAAAGGAGGTTAATCCTTTAGCTTCTTCATTGTTCGATGAATTGAATCGTAAGAGTTCCATATATTTTTCCATATTCGCAAAATCGCTATAACCAAGCTTAAAAACTCTTCCGTGTTCTTTCCAGAACTCAACATATTTTTCCGGTTCGTCTTTTGCTTTCTTCGTTAAATAACTAAGAATTTGTGAAGTTACATTTTGAGCTATTTTTGTAAAGACGATATTTTCTTGAAGTGTTTCTCGAGAAATATTCAGCGGTAAGTCTTCCGAATCTACAACACCTTTAACAAATGCAAGATATTCAGGAAGTAAATCTTTGTTTTTATGCTGAATTAAAACTCTGCGGACATAAAGATCGAGTCCGTAATCATCTCTATTCATTCCAAAGAGATCAAAATTCTTTTTAGGAATAAACATCAAACTATTAAACTGAATCGGCGCATCAACAGAAACATGAATAACGTCCGTTGGGTCTTCATTATCATAGGTTAAAAACTTATAGAACTCATCATATTGTTCTTTTTTTATATTGGATTTCGGTTCGCGCCAGATTGCTCCTATGGTATTTAGTCTTTCACTCTCTAAATAAATAGGGAACTGAATAAAGTTTGAATGTTTCTTAATTGCATTTTCAATTCTATATTTTTCGGCAAATTCTTTAGCATCTTCTTTTAGATGAATTTCTATTTTTGTTCCTCTTTTTATCTCTTCATTTACTTCAGTAATTTCAAAATCACCTAAACCATTTGATTTCCATTGAAACGCGGGAGTATCTTTTTTGAACGATTTAGTTGTAATCACAACTTCTTCCGCAACCATAAAAACGGAGTAAAATCCCACACCGAATTTTCCGATTATATTATTAGCGTCACTTTTGTTATCCGCAAGCTGTTTAATAAATTCCGCAGAACCGGATTTAGCAATTGTTCCGATATTATTAATTAGATCTTCTTTTGTCATTCCAATACCGGTATCGGAAACGATTAATAATTTTTTCTTTTCATCAAACTCAACTTTAATTTCAAGTGGAAGATCATTGTCTAAAACATCAGAACCTTTTGTAGATTCAAATCTCAATTTATCAAGCGCGTCAGACGAGTTAGAAATTAGTTCGCGTAAGAATATTTCACGACTTGTATAAAGTGAGTGAACAAGAATATCCAGCAGTTGTTTTACCTCTGCTTTAAATTCGTACTTATTAGTTGTTGTTTGATCTTTACTCATTAGAACTTCTCCGTATTTTTATTTCGTAGATTACTTATTAAACTTTTTAATAGAGCTTTTACATCAATTTTTTTTAAGGACAAGTTGCGACTCGTCCCTATGATTATTTTAAAATTTTGAATTCAATTTCGACAATCGATTATTTACTTCCTTAACTCCGCTAATTTTTCAAATAATTTCTTTTCTTCTTTGCTTAATTTTTTAGGAAGCTGAACAATTAATCGTACATATAAATCGCCGCGATTATTTACATCTCCGTTGCGTGGCATTCCCAACTTTTTCAGCTTCAATAATTTTCCGTTATCACTTTCTTTAGGAATTTCCAAACTTAGTTTTCTTCCATCTAGCGTTTTAATTGTTGTCTTTCCGCCGAGAACTGCGGTAAAAAGATCAACATCTAAATTGTATATTAAATCATCACCTTCAATTTCATAAAACGGATGGTCAATAACATGAACATTTAAATAAAGATCGCCGTTTGATCCGCCGTTTCTTCCGGGAGCGCCATGATTTTTAATCCTAAGTTTTTTTCCGTCTCTTATTCCCGGTTCAATTTTTAATTTTAATGTTGTTCCTCCAACCGTAATTTTTCTATCGGCGCCATTATAAGTTTCTTCAAGAGTAATATTAAGCTTGGCTTCATAATCAGCGCCTTTGCTTGCTCTGTTAAAAGGACTGGAACTTCCGCCGCCGGATTGTTTAAATCTTGTTCCGAAGAAACTTTCAAAGAAATCAGAGAATCCCCCAGTGCTACCAAACAGGTCACCGAAGTCACCTTTAAAGTTATAACTACCGCCTTGCTGCGCTCCTCCAAAAGGAGAGTACCTATTGCCGGCGTTTCCTGCATTTTGATATTGTTTCCAGTTAGAACCTAAAGTATCATATTTTTTTCTTTTTTCAGGGTCGCTTATAACTTCATGTGCTTCAGTAATTTCTTTGAATTTTTCTTCAGCTTGTTTGTTATCAGGATTCCTGTCCGGGTGATACTTCATGGCGAGTTTGCGGTAAGCTTTTTTAATCTCATCCGCCGTAGCATCTTTACTAACTCCAAGTGTTTTGTAATAATCTTTAAACTCCATTTGTACCACCTTTAATTAGAACACAAAGCTTTATTATTGAACAATTTTTATTACTATCTATTTTCTTTAAATACAATTTAAACTAAAAAGGGTAACTGAATACAGCTACCCTTTATAAGTTTTAGAATTTCGAATTCAAATTAATTAACACTAATTTGAATTTCTTTTGGTTTGGCTTCTTCAGCTTTTGGAACATTTATAGTAAGCTGACCATCTTTAAAGGATGCATCAATTTTATCTTCCTTAATCTTTTGCGGAAGAGCAAACGATCTAAAATATTTTCCGTAAGCTCTCTCAACTCTGTGATACTTTGAATCCTTGGTTTCTTTTTCCTGCTTACGTTCTCCGCTTATACTCAACTGTCCTTCGTTATATGAAATTTTAACATCCTCTTTATTAACACCGGGAAGATCCAGCTTCAAAACATATTTATCTTTATCTTCTGATATATCTGTCAGCGGCATCCAAACTGCATTTTCATATTCGTCTTTATTGTAATCATCTTCCGAGAAGCCGAACCTGTTTCCCAACGTGTTAAATAACCTATTAAACTCGCGTTCAACGTTTAATAATTCTTTTCCGGGATTCCATTTTACTAGTGTCATAATTTTCTCCTCCTCCAAGTAATATTATTGATATAAATATTTTTTTGAAAGAACCTTTTCATAATTTATCGTTTTCTAAACTCACCATTATAGTAACAAGCTCTATGCCACACACAAGAGCATTCCGCTAACTTATTATTATGCAATGGTTTAGGTGTGTTTTTAATTGTGTTTTGCTGTTGCGTCATTTTGTCATACTAGCTGACTTAATATCAGTTATAAATGAACTAATCTGACAAACTGTATGACATTTTTACAAAACTGGCAAAATGATATTTCCAACACTTATTATGAAGCGGATCAAAAATAATAATAGAGATTAATAAGGGAATTGTTAATAATCAGTTATATGGTTATTTTTGCGCTCTTTAATTTAAATTAACATTTATGATTACTCCACATAACGAAGACACAATAGTTGCATTAGCAACACCGTCGGGTGTGGGTGCTATTTCAGTAATCCGAGTAAGCGGATCAATGTCTTTTGAATCTGTAGATTCAATTTTTTCCGGTAAAAAGAAACTTGCCGATGCTTCTTCCCACACAATTCACTATGGCAAAATTCACGACAAAGACGGCGAGTTAGTTGACGATGTTCTTGTTTCGGTATTCAGAAATCCTAATTCTTATACCGGAGAGGACAGCGTTGAAATTAGCACCCATGGAAATCCATATATAACTCAAAAGATTGTTGAGTTATTAATTGATCTTAACGTTAGAATGGCCGAACCAGGTGAGTTTACAAAGCGTGCTTTCTTAAATAACCGCTTAGATTTAATTCAAGCCGAGGCCGTTGTTGATGTTATAAATTCCCGAACTGAAGCTTCACTGAGAGGAGCAAGAAATCAGCTCGATGGTTTATTATCATCTAAAGTAAACGAGCTAAGGGAAATGCTAATAAATGCATCTTCGTTTGTTGAACTTGAACTGGATTTTGCTGAAGAAGATTTAGAGTTCATAGGTAAAAAAGATTTATTAAACAGAATAGATAAAATTAAAAGCGAGATTAATAAATTACTCTCTACTTATAATTTCGGAAAAGTTGTTAGAGACGGAATAAATGTTGCCCTGGTTGGAAAACCTAACGTAGGCAAATCTTCATTGCTTAATTACATTCTTAAAGAATCCAGAGCAATTGT
The DNA here is from genome assembly GCA_963739985.1 of uncultured Ignavibacteriales bacterium. Taxonomy (GTDB): domain Bacteria; phylum Bacteroidota; class Ignavibacteria; order Ignavibacteriales; family Ignavibacteriaceae; genus CAVUCE01. The sequence continues at coordinate 41,243 of CAVUCE010000005.1, read as the reverse complement.
CAGCAGCATTCCCGGAACAACAAGAGATGTAATTCGAGAAGATGTTTCAATCGATGGAATTTTGTTCAGACTTTATGATACAGCGGGAATTAGAGTTTCCGAAGATGAAATAGAAAAAGAAGGTGTGTTGAGAAGCAGGGAAGCGGTTAGGAATTCCGATCTCGTTGTTTTTCTTAATGATGTTGATCAGAACATTGCTTCAGATCTTAGAGAAGAATTAGAAACTCTGATTACTCCGGATAAAATTGTTACGGTGTTAAATAAAATTGATAAAAACCATGAACCGGGAATTAATGCCGATGTCTTTCTTTCGGCTAAAACCGGAGAAGGAATGGAAAAGCTTTTTGCTAAGATGAAAGCGGTTTCGTTCGGCTCTCAAAACTACAGCGAAAAATCAGCGGTTGTTTCCAACGCTAGACATTATCAATGTCTAAGAAAGGCAAAAGAATCATTGGAGAATGCGGTTGAATCTATAAACAACGAATTAACCGGAGAATTTATTTCTGTTGATCTAAGAAATGCGGAAAATAATCTTGGAGAAATTATCGGGGTTGTAACAACTGATGATATTCTCAACAATATTTTTATGAAATTCTGTATAGGGAAGTAAAGGCACTTTTGGTTGTTGGTTGTTGGTTGTTTGGTTGTTGGTTGTTGGTTGTTGGTTGTTGGTTGTTGGTTGTTGGAAAATAATTATTTTGCGGACATTTAAATAAGTTTCACGTGGAACAAGTTCAAAGCTTTGTCGAGATTCTTGGATTTATATTTTTCCTATTCTAGTATCTGTTCCACGTGGAACTAACTGGATTTGAATTTAATTAGAATCATTCTACATTCTAAATTGTTAATTATACATTGAGAAGAGGTATATGAAAGAGTTTGATATAATTGTAATTGGGGGAGGTCACGCAGGAATTGAAGCTGCCTGTTCCGGAGCCAACATGGGACTTTCGGTCGGGCTGGTAACTATGGATAGATATGCTATAGGAAGAATGTCTTGTAACCCTGCAATCGGAGGAACGGCAAAAGGACATTTGGTAAGAGAGATAGATGCTCTCGGAGGAATGATGGGAAAAATTGCAGATAAAACCGGAATTCAATTTAGAATGTTGAACATGTCAAAGGGACCGGCAGTTTGGTCACCTAGATGTCAATCAGATAGAGCGCTATATTCTGAGGAAGCTTACCATGTTGTAAACGCAACCCCAAACCTTACAATTGTTGAAGATGCTGCCGCAGAAATTATAGTCGACGGTAAAAAAATATCAGGAATAAATACTCTCAGGGGCGAATTCATAAAATGTAAAGCACTTGTTCTTTCTTCGGGTACATTTCTAAATGGTTTGATGCATACCGGCTTAACCGCCACAAACGGCGGAAGATTCGGAGAAAAACCAGCAACAGGAATTACGGAGTCTCTGCTTAGCCTTGGTTTTGAATCCGGAAGACTAAAAACTGGAACTCCTCCCAGATTAAATAAACATTCTATTAATTGGGACATTTTGGAAGAGCAACCGGGAGATGAAAATCCTCAACCGTTCTCTTTTCAAACGGATAAAAGTCAATTTCCGTTTCTTCCTCAAGTGAGTTGCCATATTGCTTACACAGATGAGTCAGTACACAAAACTCTTGAAAAAGGATTTGAGCAATCACCGATGTTTACAGGATTAATTAAAGGAGTAGGGCCGAGATATTGTCCTTCCATCGAAGATAAGATTGTTCGCTTTGCTGATAAAAAGCAGCATCAATTATTTTTAGAACCGGAAGGTTTGGAAAATGATTTGATTTACTTAAATGGCTTTTCAACATCTCTTCCGGCTGAAGTTCAATTGGAAGCAATGCACAAAATTAAAGGTCTGGAAAAAGTTGAAATGGTTCGCCCTGGTTATGCAGTAGAATATGATTTTTTTCCGCCTCACCAGGTTGATTTAACTTTAGAAACGAAATTAATCGAGGGACTATATTTTGCCGGACAAGTAAATGGAACTTCCGGTTATGAAGAAGCTGCGGCTCAAGGAATTGTTGCAGGAATTAATGCCGCACTAAAAATTAAAGGTGAGGGTGAGTTTGTTCTTAAAAGAAGCGAAGCCTACATAGGAGTTTTAATTGATGACCTTGTGAACAAATCCACAGACGAACCTTATAGAATGTTTACCTCAAGAGCTGAACATAGATTACTATTGAGACAAGATAATGCGGATAGAAGATTAATGGGTTATGGAAATAAATTCGGATTAATTAGCAACGATTTATACTCGGAAGTTTCCGGAAGAGAAAAAATTATTATAAACAGTGTTGATCTTTTTAATAAAGCAAAACTTCATGCTCGCGATGTAAATTCATTTCTTGAAGAAAAAGGTTCTTCGGGAATTGATTCTACAGAGACTATTTCAAAACTGTGTAAACGACCGGAAATTTCGCTTAAAGAGCTATTAAAAGTAAACGGAACCAAATCGGAACCGGTTGTTCAAGATCTGCTTGCTGATGATATAGCATTGAATCAAGTGGAGATTGAATTAAAATATGAAGGCTACATTAAAAGGCAATACGAAGCCGTTGATAGACTTGAAAGATACGAGGATATGGACGTTCCATTAACGTTTAATTATTCGATGTTGAATGGTTTGTCTACCGAAGGAAGAGAAAAGCTAGTAAAGGTAAAACCAAGATCTATCGGTCAGGCTTCTCGTATCTCAGGTGTAACACCTTCTGATATTTCAATTTTATTGGTATATTTGAAAAACTAATTCGAGGGATTATTAATGATAGACGCGCAGGCTCAATACAGTAAGGAGCTAAAATCTTTTTATTGGGAAAACGGAATGAATCCCGATCAGATGATGCTCGATAGGTTGGCATATTATGCCGATCTTGTAGTTGAAAAAAACGAATCCGTAAATCTTGTTTCCAGGAAAGATATCGATTCTATAGTTGAAAATCATGTTTTTATTTCATCATATATTTCTCAGTATATTCCTGAAAAGTGTAACAATTTTTTAGATATTGGAACAGGCGGCGGATTTCCGGGAATCCCACTTGCTATTATGCAGCCGATGTTAAAAGGTGTTCTGGTTGACTCGACTGGTAAGAAAATAGAAGCAGTAAATGAGTTTATTGATAAACTAAAACTAGGAAATGTTAATGCAATTAACGATAGAGTCGAAAGTAATGAGTTCATTGCTCAATACGCCGATTCCTTTGATTTAATTGTGAGTAGAGCAACAGTTCCATTAATAATTCTTTTTAGATATGCTTTGCCTTTAATTAAAGATAAAGCTTACATGCTTGCATTAAAGGGTGGCGACCTTGAAGAAGAATTCAAAAAAGCAGAAATGAAGTATAAATCATATATTAAAAAATCAACAGTCTTTGAGCTTTCGTACAAACCAACAAATGTACGCAATCAAAAAGGGAAGAGGCTGGTATTATTGGAGTTGCATAAATGAGTTCCGGTACCGACACAAAATCACTTTTTGCAGAAATTAGTAAACTTTCAACAGAGCAAAGAAATCCGAAATCAATGAATATCGATGCCGAATCTACAGCCGGTATATTAAAGATTATAAACGAAGAGGATAAAACAGTTCCATTGGCTGTAGAAAAAGAACTTCCTTACATTGAACAGGCTGTTGAACTTGTAGTGAAGGCATTAAAAAATGGCGGAAGATTACTTTACTTTGGCGCCGGTACAAGCGGAAGACTCGGAGTTGTGGATGCATCTGAATGTCCTCCGACTTTCGGAACTCCTTACGGATTAATTGACGGATTTATTGCGGGCGGTAAAGAAGCGATGTTTAGAGCGCAAGAAGGAGCCGAGGATTTTGAAGAAAACGGAGTGAAGGATGTTGTGGCCGCAAAAGTTACTTCTAAGGATGTTGTTTGCGGAATTGCTGCAAGCAGAAGAACTCCTTATGTTGTCGGCGCCGTTAAAAAAGCAAAAGAACTCGGAGCCACTACTTTGTTCATAACTTGTAATCCAAGAGAAGATTTTAATATTGATTCGGTTGACGTTGCAATGTGTCCTTATGTTGGTCCCGAAGTAATTATGGGATCGACAAGAATGAAAAGCGGAACAGCACAAAAATTAGTTTTGAATATGCTTACAACGGCATCCATGGTAAGAATGGGCAAGGTTTACGAAAACATGATGATCGATCTTCAAATGACCAACAAAAAGTTAGTTGAAAGATCGAAAAGAATTGTAATGACAATTACCGGACTTTCTTATGACGAAGCAGCAGAATATTTAGAGAAAGCTGCTGGACATGTTAAAACGGCGCTTGTTATGATTAAAGCAAATGTAAGCGCAGAAGATGCTAAAATTCGATTAGACAAGGCAGATGGTTTTGTTAGAAAAGCTATTGAGGAGAACTTTTAGGTTCAAAAAAAGTTGTTCATAAACACAGATAGCTGAGTAAATATTTGTTTAAATTTCTAGATATATAAATAAAATATAACTCAGCATTAGTGTAGCTTTATCCCAAACATTATTCATCCGGAATTGTTTTGAAATATATATTTTCTCTCGTAATTTCTCTTACACTTTCATTCTCCTCAATTTCCCATGCACAAGTTTTTGAAAAAGTCGGCAGTGATATTGTTCACTTCTTCAATACCGGTGGCGACTTGGTAACCGATTTTTCGAAATTTCAAAATCCTACTCCTTTATATCTCGCCGGCTCCATCGGAGCTATTGGTGCGGCGTACTCAATTGATTACAACACACAATCTTTAGCGCTTAAAAATCAATCTTCTTTTAATGATAAGCTTTTTTCGATTGATAAGGTTTACGGAAGCGGATATACATTAATAGGAATTGCCGGTTTATACGGATATGGAATTATTTTTAATAACGATCAGGTTAGAAAAATCGGGTTGGAAACTATTGAAGCAGTTGGTTACGCGGGAATTATTACTTCCGTACTTAAAACTGTTGCCGGAAGGTACCGTCCATATATGAATGAAGGGAAATTCAAATTTAATCCTATCAACTTCAGCGCTGGAGAAACTTCATTTCCTTCAGGTCATTCAACAGTTGCATTTGCAGTTTCAACCGTACTGGCAAAAAACACAGATAATGTTTATCTAAAAATTCTATGCTATTCCGGCTCTGGATTGGTTGCCGCAGCCAGACTTTACCATAACGCTCACTGGTTTTCTGATGTTGTTACAGGCGGGCTTATTGGATATTTTGTCGGCGATTATGTAAGTAACCATGATAAAAAACATAATCCAAACGGTACAAACTTTTCTTTATTACTTTCACCAAATGCAATCGGCTTTAGTTTAACCTTTTAAAAACAAAAATCCGATTTCTATAAGAAACCGGATTTTGATTAATAATTATCAATAATTGATTGCAGAAACTATTCTAAAGGAATCTTATTTTTGTTTTCGCTCAGCCATTCGGAAAAGTTTTTAAGCTCAGGATTAATCGATTTTGTTCTATCAATATCTCTAACTTCAAGATGATCTTTTTGAAAATCCGCATGAAACTGGAACATATTGCCAAGATCTTCTGCACCTGGAAAACCAAATCCGCGATAAACTTCAGGTGGAACAGCATTGTAACCCACATCTTTGCCTAAAGCTTGTGAAAACTTTTCTGCCATTTCGTTTCCGGTTAAATGTTCTCCAGCAATTCCAACTGTTTTACCCTTATATTTATCTCCGGCTTTAAATATGCCGTAAGCGCATTTTCCAATATCGTCAGCAGCAATTCCGGCGAGTTTTTTATCGGCAAGAGGAAATGTAATTGCAAGTTTTCCGTCTTCACCTTTTTTTGGCCCCATTCCAAAATGGATAAAATTATCCCAGTAAAAAGAAGCAACCATAAAAGTAGTTGGGACTCCGGCTTCAGTAAAATATTTGTTTGATTCTCCCTTTCCATCAAAGTGCGGTACTTTATAATGATCCATTAAAGTCGGCATTCTATCATCGTTTAACGGAATCCAATTTCGTGTATCTTCTAAAGTTGACCATATAACATGAGAAACGCCTTCTTCTTTTGCTGCAGCTGCCATATTCTTGGCTTGGACATTTTCTTTTTCAGGTGAATAATGTTCCCAATAATTTGTAACACAGTAAGCTCCATATGCACCTTTGAAAGCATTCTTCAAACTTTCAAGATTATCAATGTCAGCCTCAACAACATCAACGCCTTTATCTTTAAGCGCTTGTGCTTTATCTGAATTTGTATTTCTAGTAATTGCTCTAACAGCAAAATCTCCATCCGGATCATTTAAAATAGCATTAACTAAACCCCCTCCTTGTGCCCCCGTAGAACCAATAACGGCTATAATCTTCTTTTCATTCATAATATAATTCTTTCTTAAAATTTTAGATTCCTCAGCCAACTGAGTGTTGTTTAATAATTGAGAGAGATAGTAACTGGTAGTATCATTTAAGATAACAAAATACTCATAAAATAAAAAAGTATAAAATAGTGGCATTTGTATATTAAACGATGATAAATCATAAATGAGTTGGGTCTATAAAGGTTAACAATTCAGTTTGAGATAAAGGAACAAACCGTTGGAACGGTTCGCTGTAGCTATAAAACATTATTAACCAATGGCTTAAGCCGTTGGTTAAGGTAAAAAATAGATATATTTTAACCGTTTACCACCTTTTAAGAGTAGACTCATAAATTAATATGAAATATAACGAAGTGGATCTCTAATTTGTCACTTCACCCTATCAAACACTCTCCTGTATATCAGTAACGCTATTGCAGCTGTTAATCCAATAGCAGAGAAGTAATACCATATGTAATGTGCGTGATCATATGCATGAACAAGCTGGGCAGAAGACAATGTAGATGGATCAGGAGCGTAAGCTGTTAATAGATAACCGGAAATTCCGAATCCTAAAATAGATGAAAGAAACGAGTGCAAATGACTAAATCCCAAGTATAATCCTTCTTCACCTTTCGGAGCTTGCAAAGAAAAATATTCAAGATATCTGGGAGAAATAAAACACTCCGCCAACCCTTGAACTATAATTCCGGCAATCATCATAATAGTAACGGGATGCGCTGAAAACAATCCGAAAAACGAAACTGAATGGCCTGCGACAGATTCTAGCAGAGCGCTCGAAGCCATTAACAGAGCAGACACAGGCATCAAAAACATTCCTACCGACATAGACGTAACAGCTCTTACATTCCGCATTAAATTTGTAATAAATACAACGGAAACCATAACCACAAATGGATTAACATTTGCAATCCACTCCGGTGAAGCGTGTTCGCCGACAGTTCTTAAAACATATTTTGGCATCGTAGCATAAAGTTGGCTCTGTATTATCCAAAAACCGGTTACAATAACTATTAAAAGAAGAAGTCTTACATTAGTTACAACTCTAACAAACCCCGCCAAAACTTCTTTAAAATTCTTTCCCTCACCATCGATGTTAACGGCTTTATAAAAGAAGTAAACGGTTGCAAGAGCAATGAAAGTCATAGTTGCAGCATAAAAATTAATCGATTCTAATCCCCATTGAATTCTAAGCGGATAAGCAAATGTTTTTCCTAAAAAAGCACCAACATTTACGATCCCGTAAAATATTGAATAACCTTTTGCGCGAGTTTCTTGACTGGTGGTTTTGGCGACCGTTCCTGTAATAATTGATTTTATAAACGAACCGCCAAACATTAAAATAATAAGAGCAGCAGGAACAGTAGACTTATAGGGCAGCGCACCAAGCGTAAAATACCCAATGGTTAATAAAAAGAACGCTAATATAATCGCCTTTCTAAACCCGATTTTATCAGCTAGTGCACCGGTAAAAGGAGGAAGGAAATATAATCCAGCAGAAAAAACTCCACCGATCCAACCCGCATTAATATCATTATATCCAACTACACGAGTTAAATAAAGGGTTATAGCGATAAAAACCGCATAATATGCGGCTCTTTCAAATAACTCAACTAGATTTGCAGTCCAGAATGCTTTTGGAAAATTCCATTTAGAGCTTTTTGATATATTTGAAATAGACACACATCCCCCGATTATGTTTAAGATAAGTTGATTGCTTAAAAATATGTTTTGTTAAATTATTACTTTACTACAATATTTCAATTTCATCACCAATGCAAATAATCCCACTTCCTTCATGTACAAGATTCTGCCCGAATAAAACTTTATTATCAAATTTTCTGTATTTAGATAAAGTTAGTAACGGTTCTGTTCCTGTTCCCGATGTTTCTTGATTTACTGTAGTTATTGAACATCTTGCACAAGGTTTAACGGCTGAAAATTTTATTTCATTAATTTTAAAGGTTTTGATATTATCTTCTTCAAAGGGTTCTCCGCCTTTAAAAACAATGTTTGGACGGAATCTATTCATTGGTACCGGAGTTATTAATTTAGAGTTTAAATCATCAAGCGAAGATTGCCCGATTAAAAGGAACGGATAGCCATCCGCAAAGCCAACCATTTTAGAATCGCTAGTATATTTTTTATCAACCATTCTTTTTGATGAATCGTGCATGTATACTAATTTACAAGGAGTATTTAGTGCTTTACTAAACCAACAATCTGCAGTATTGCTAACAGGGAGCGCCGGACAAACATCATCCCAAATTTTGACTTCAACTTCATCTTCTACATAATCATCGTACAAAATAAAAAGGGGATCAAAATTCTTAAATTTATGCGAAATTTTAAGGCCATCTTCAAGTAGCTCTACATTAATAAGAGACATTTCCGGAAATCTACGTTGAGATAGAAACACATTATTTTCATCAACAAGCATCCACCTACGATCAAATTCTAATCCACGTTCCTCTACTTTAGCTTTTGGAAGCGAAACCCCTGATAAGGATTTAATCGGGTAAATGTTTATTTCACTGATAATTAATTGATTCATAATAATTATTTTAACGCGTTATGTTAATAACTGAAATTTCCGGTGTTGAATTATACCGCAATGGGACTAGTGAAACACCTAAACCTCTTGTTACTATCGCAAACAATTTTCCAAAATGGAATTCCCCTTTTACATATTTAGTTTCCAAAAGGGTAGGGGTTAAATTTATAAATGGAAATAAGAATGTTATTTGCCCACCGTGAGTATGTCCGGCTAAAAATAAATTATAGTTAAACTTTTCCGCTGCTTTCAGGGAGTTTATATTTGGCTGATGAGTTAATAAAATCTTCAACCCGTAAGTACCTCTAACATTTGAGATAGAATCGGTTTCAGTTTTAGAGGTATGTTCTACGTAAGTGTTTGTTAAAAATGATATCAAAATCTTTGCGCTGTCAAGCATGATTACGCGATGATCATTATTAATCATTTTTACATCATATTTATTTAAAGCTTGAGTTACATCGTGAAGGCTTTTTGAATAGTTATTATGGTAAGCCCAATTGTCATGATCGCCAACGCATGAATAAACTCCGTATTTTGATTTTATTGCACCGAGATATCTTGCAGCTTCTTCAATGTAATTTGGCGTTGAAGTTATAACATCTCCTCCTATTAGAACAAGATCAGGATTTTGTTCGTTAACCAAGGAAATATACTTTCGCAGTTTTGCTTTTGTTGTGTACCTGTCAGCCTGAATATCAGAGATAAAAACGAGTTTAAAGTTATTTAATTCTGCAGGCAGATTTTCTTTTACATATTTTATTTGTGTTACGTCTATAATAAAATGATCATATACAATTCTTATCGGGACATAAAAAACAAAAAATATTATTACTACGAAAACAACTGTTTTTTGAATTCTTAAATATTTTTCCTTGAATTTTTTATAAACAGGGAATAGCGGTAGTTTTAAGAAATCAATTATAAGAAATATTAAATCGCATTGTGTCGCTATTAGAATTGAAATCCAAAAAGGGAAGAGGATTAAATAATCGAAATATTTGTTTTGAGGAACTAAAACATTCGTGTGCGAAAAAGAAGCATAGATCCAGACAGTAACTAAAAAAACAGGATAAATATTTAAGAATATAATTAAAAACCAGGTCGTTGTTTTTAATCTTTTTGGAGAAACGTTAGGGAATTTTTGCTTTATTGCACTTAGAGTTTTTTTGCCGAAATAAAACTCGACTAGAAAAGCTAAAAGTAAAAACATCAGGCTTCTTATGAGTATGTGCAAAACAATCCGTAAAAATTTATAAATAAAGTTATAATTTAATACTCATAATTTCGATTTCAACTGAATAATAAATATAAATATCTTCGAGTAATCATGAATTTCCATAATATTTCACTGACATCATTTAAGTATATATGTAATTATTTCAACGAGCTTTCTATTCCGGATTTATAATCAGTTGCCTTAAAGAATTTATTTTCAAAATCACCGCTATCAAACAAATAATCATCTTCAAATTGATAGAGCATTTCGACAAGTTCTTTTACCGTAGAATCCATTAGTCCTGTTAATTGAAGCAGCCACTTTTTTAGAACCATATATTTTGGTTTTACACCTAACCTTGAAGCAGCCAACTCAACTATTTCTTTCCCGGTTAAAACATTTTTATGTGTCGGTACATGCCAAACTCTGTTAAAAGCGTCCGGAGTATTTCCCAATATCGCCGTCGCTTTTGCTGCATCCGGAGTATAAGTAAATGAATGTTTTACGTTTGCGTTTATCATCCACTGAGCGGATTTATTGTTTTTCAGCTTATCAAAAACCATTAAATTTAAAATTGATGTATTACAATTTGGTCCGTAAAAATCCGCGGCTCTTGCTATTAAAGCTTCTACGTTTCCCTTTTGTGTTTCTTCTAAAAGTTGTTCTGCTATTTTTGCACGTAGTTCTCCTTTTTTGCTGCATGGATTTATCGGCGTACTTTCAGTCATCCAGCCGTTTACTTTTCCATACATATAAACATTATCAAAAAACACTAGTTTAGCTTTATGTTTTTTACAAGCATCCAAAACGTTCATCATAATTTTAGGCCAGACTTCTTGCCAAACTTTTATATCATATTGTAAACCGGCTGTAAGATAAACAACATCGGAGCCTTCAACAGATTTATCTACCGCGGCAGCATTTGTAAGATCTGATTTTACTAGCTCGTCGGTGTCATTTATTTTTTTGGGATTTCTGCTGACTATTCTAATTTTATCGGAATAAGTTGGTAAAATTTCAGCCAGTCCATTACCAATTGCTCCGCCGGCTCCTAAAATAGTTTGCATATCTCCTCCCACACATATTTCATAAATAAAATGTCCATGAAGAGTACTTGTGCACTTAGCAACATGGACATTAAAACAGTTAATTAATACAACTATGAATTGAATACTTCTTGAATAAATTTAAATTCATCATCTGTTAACGGATTATCTACAGCGGTTAAATTAGTTTTAACCTGCTTTAAATTTCTAAATCCAGGAATTACCGCACCCACAACTTTGTAGTGCAACAAATATTGTAAAGCGACTCTTGCTAAATCTTCCGTTGTTGATCCGAATTTATCTTTTAACGATTTTAGTTTTGGTTCCAGTTTTGCAAGGTTTTCGGCAGAAAATCTTTCCTGATCTTTTCTATGATCGCCGTCCTCAAATTTTGGAGGATTATTTTTATCATATTTATCTAATAAAATGCCCTGTGCAAGCGGACCAAAAGCAACAAATGAAATATTATTTTCATCCAGAAGTTTTCGCGTAGGCGAACCATCTTGTGGAAAGCGATCATCAAGCGCGCTGGAAAAACTTTGCAGAACGTCCGGTTTTACTTTTGGAATAAGTTTTACAAAATCTTCGTGGCTATAAGCGGATTGTCCGATAACTCTAATTTTACCTTCTTCTTTTAATCGATACATAGTTTCAACCGCAGCATCTAAATATTCATCATCCTTACCGAAATTACCGTTATGAAAATAATAAATATCTATATATTCTCTATTTAGATTAACAAGAGATTGCTCGCATTGATGACGTATATGCTGTGGTTCGTATGCGTGAGCGGCTGTTCCGGGAAACCAACCGACTTTTGTAGCGACAACATAATCGTTGGTTTTATCTCCTAAAATTCTAGCCAGCATTCTTTCTGCTTTTCCGTTTCCATAAACATCTGCATTATCAAAATGATTAACACCTTTTTCAATAGCATAATTTACAGCATCGGAAATTTCTTTTTCATCAACATTTGCCCAACCATTTGGAGTTCCGTTTACCCAATTTAGTCCGCCCATAGTCCAGCAGCCTAAACTTATTTCCGATACTTCAATATCTGACTTTCCAATTTTTCTATATTTCATATTAATACTCCATATTTAGAATTTTTCAAATAGATTATAAAATTAATCAAAATAATTCATATAACTCTTGATATTTTGCATGAATTTTTTCTACCGTTGTATCGATTGTTACCGACTTTGCTTTATCACTCAAGTTTTTTAATTCTTCGGTTGCATTATAAAGTTGTACGGCAAGCGAATCGTACCTTTCTTTTTTTGATTTAAATTCATAAGGTAGATTTGCTTGAGTGATTAGTTCCGCTTTGTAATTCAGTTCGCTGCCCAACATGATTATATTATTATAATCATGCTCTGGTAAATAATAATGATAAATTTTATATAAAATCTGATGGAACAAATCCACTTCTTTAACTGGTGGTCGAACAACACGAATCAAATTTTCGTATTTTGAATGAAGTTCTTCTGCCGCTAATAACAGCTCCTCGTTATTATTATCTTTAACTGCTTTATCATAATCCATAACCGCATTTCTAAACATAGCAATACCAGAATCCCATTGTTCTTTTTTATCTCGCAATATTCCCGGTAAAGATGCAATAAATATTTTTTGTGAATAATCATCAACACTATTAACTAATGCTTTCAATACTTCAAAATCTTTTGCAGGATAAGCTGTATGCCAAATTGGATAAATTATTTGATGGAAATCTTCAAGTTCCGGAATGTGACTTTTTATTTCTGAATTATTAATATCGCTTTGTGCAAAAGCAACAAAAGATGTAGATAGAATCAACAGTAAAACTAATTTTTTATAAAACATTATTATCCCCCCGGTAATAATTTATTATCTCAAATGTTTTTATTTCATAAATTCTAGTTCTTCTCTTAATGATTTTTTTAATCCCTTGACAACTAAATTGTAAGAATGGTCAATCCATTTTAAAACTAATTTGTCAGAAACCGAATTATCTAAATCTATTGTATTCCAATGAAGTTTATTCATATGATAACCGGGTTTTACACAATTGTATCTTTCCCTAAGATCAACGGCTATTTCCGGATCGCATTTAACATTAATGCTTATTGGCGGATTCAAATTAGCAATAATAAATATTTTTCCCATTACTTTGTAAACGGGAGAATCTTCGTTAAAAGGTAAGCTCTCCGTTACTCCTTTTTTGGAAAGACAAAAGTCCCTTACTAATTCAATATTCATATTTTTGAAATGGATTTGTTTTACAATAATAATGAAAAGTAATTCAAGAAGGAAGTTTAGGAAATTAAGATTTGATTAATTAAAAAACCCGGCTCTTAATTGAACCGGGTATTAAAAACTAAATTTATAATGCTTTATTCGGTTTCAGGAATAACATCTTCTTCATCGTCAGGAACAACTTTAGCTATATCTGCTATAGAATCACCGTCAGCTAGTCTTATCACTCTTACACCTTGAGTGTTTCTTCCCATAACCCTGATATCTTTTACACCTTGTCTAATTACCATTCCGTGGGACGAAATAATAACCAGTTCATCTCCGTCAACAACTTCCATCATCGCGATCATTTTGCCAACCTTATCACTGGTTTTAACTGTGATGACTCCTTTTCCGCCACGTCTTGTAATTCTGTAATCATTTATATCGGATCGTTTACCGTATCCCTTTTCGGTAACTACTAATATTGTATCGTTTCTCTTTATAACCAACAATCCAACTACAATATCATCTTTACCTAAATTCACTCCACGTACACCAGTTGCGGTTCTACCCATATTTCTAACATCTTTCTCGTTAAATCGAATGGCAAAACCATTTCTTGTTCCAAGAACTATGTCGTTGTTACCATCAGTTAATTTAACAGAAATCAGTTTGTCGCCGTCAACAATGTTAATCGCATTAATTCCGCCCTTACGAACATTTCCATACGCAGAAAGAACTGTCTTTTTAATTGTTCCTTTTTGCGTTGCCATAATAATGTACTGATCATCTTTAAACTCTTTTACGGTTACAAAGGCTGTAATTTCTTCGTCTTTGTCTTTTTGAATTAAGTTTAATATTGATCTTCCTCTAGTCGCACGACCGCCTTCGGGAAGTTCGTGAACTTTTAACCAATAACACTTTCCTTTATCCGTAAAGAACATTATGTAATGATGAGTTGAGGCAATAAACATATGCTCAATAAAATCATCATCCTTTGTTCCGGCTCCTGTTACGCCTCTTCCGCCTCTGCCTTGTTTTCTATATCCGGTAACAGGAAATCTCTTAATAAATCCTTTGTGCGAAATTGTTACAACAACATCTTCTTCGGCAATGATATCTTCGAGAGAAAATTCTTCGAAGCTATAAATAATTTCTGTTCTTCTATCATCGCCGTATCTATCTTTAATAGCAATTAATTCATCTTTAATTATTAAATATCTTTTTTCTTCACTTGCTAAAATGCTTTGCAATTTTTGTATTAACTTTATTAATTCTTTGTATTCGTCTTCAATTTTCTTTCTTTCAAGCCCGGTAAGTCTTTGCAAACGCATATCCAAAATTGCTTTTGCTTGAATCTCACTTAACTTAAATTTCTTCATTAAGCTATTTTTTGCTGTCTCAACGTCTCTAGATTTTTTAATCGTTTCAATAACAGCATCAATATTATCAAGAGCAATTATATAACCTTCCAAAATGTGTGCTCTTCTTTCCGCAGAATCAAGTTCGTATTGAGTTCTGCGAATAAGAACATCCATCCTATGGTTTATAAAATGCTGCATCATTTCTTTAAGTGTAAGTACTTTCGGCATTCCGTTAACAAGCGCAAGCATAATTACGCCAAAAGTTGTTTGCATTTGTGTATGCTTGAAAAGCTGGTTAAGCACAACAGCAGGTTGAGCATCTCTCTTCAATTCAATTACAACACGCATTCCGTCACGATCTGATTCATCTCTTATGTTCGAAATATCACTGAGTTTTCCGGCACGCACCAGGTCTGCCATTTTTTCAATTAAGTTGGCTTTATTAACCTGATAAGGTAATTCTGTAATTATGATATTTTCCCTGCTGTTCTTCATCGTTTCAATATTTGCTTTTGCACGAACAACAACTCTTCCTCGTCCGGTTGTATAGGCTTCTTTTACTCCTTCATAGCCGTAAATTATTCCACCTGTAGGGAAATCCGGAGCCGTGATAAATTTCATTATCTTTTCAGAAGTTAAATCCGGATTTTTAATCAAAGCGATTAAACCGTCAACAACTTCTGTTAAATTGTGCGGAGGAATATTTGTTGCCATTCCAACTGCGATTCCGCTCGATCCGTTAACAAGCAAGTTTGGTAAGTAAGATGGCATCACTGTTGGTTCTTGAAGAGAATCATCGAAGTTTGATGTGAAGTTAACAGTATTTTTATCAAGGTCTCTCAGCATTTCTTCGGAAATTCTTGCAAGTCTTGCTTCCGTATAACGCATTGCCGCAGGAGAATCTCCGTCAACAGAACCGAAGTTTCCTTGTCCGTCAACTAAAGGATAACGAAGTGAAAAATCCTGAACCATCCTGACCATTGTATCATAAACCGCTGTATCTCCGTGCGGATGATACTTTCCAAGAACTTCACCGACAATTCTAGCAGATTTTTTATATGATTTATTATAAGCAACACCTAGTTCATGCATTCCGTATAAAACTCTTCTATGAACAGGTTTCAAACCGTCTCTTACATCCGGCAAAGCGCGCGAAACGATTACCGACATTGAATAATCTATGTAAGAAGATTTCATTTCTTCTTCTAATGAGACGGGAATTATTTTTTCAAAAATTGTAGCCATGAATTTGTTTAATTATTTTGTTTATAAATTTTTAAGATTCAAATTTTTTGTGTGAATTATATTTTAATTTTTACACGTCAAGATTTCTAACATACTTGGCATTTTTCTCAATAAATTCTCTTCTAGGTTCAACAGCATCACCCATTAAAGTTTCGAAAATTTTATCAGCTGCTGCCGCACTTTCCAAAGTTACTTGAAGAACTGTTCTGGTTTCCGGATTCATTGTTGTTTCCCACAACTGAATTGGATTCATTTCTCCTAAACCTTTGTAACGGGAAATTGTAACACCTTTTACATTTCCTTCTTCAATGTTTTCTTCGGTTAATTCCTCTTCTTTTATTTTTCCGTTAGATTTCATTCTTTTAAGAATATCGTCTCTCTCGGAATCATCGTATGCGTAAAATTCATCTTTTCCTTTTTTAATTTTATATAACGGAGGCTGAGCAATATAAACTTTGCCTGAGTTTATTAATTCCTGCATGTGTCTGTAAAAGAATGTTAAAAGCAACGTTCTAATATGACTTCCATCCACATCAGCATCTGTCATTAAAATTACTTTTCCGTATCGCGCTTTAGTATGATCAAAATCGTTTCCTAATCCGGCACCGACAGCTGAAATGATCGCTTTAATTTCGTTATTCTCTAAAATTTTGTTCAGCTTTGCTTTTTCAACATTTAATATTTTTCCTTTTAGAGGAAGAATTGCCTGAAATCTTCTATCTCTTCCCTGTTTTGCAGATCCGCCTGCTGAGTCACCCTCAACTATGTATATTTCGCAGTGTTCTGGGTCCGTAATCGAGCAGTCAGCTAATTTTCCAGGTAGATTCATAGTATCTAACGCATTTTTCCTTCTAGCTAAATCACGGGCTTTTCTCGCAGCTTCTCTGGCTTCGGCAGCTCTTAAACATTTTTCAATAACTTTTTTGCCAACTGATGGATTTTCTTCTAAAAATTCAGAAAGTTTTTCACCAACCATTGTTTCTACTGCGGATTTAGTTTCGCTATTTCCCAATTTTGTTTTGGTTTGTCCTTCAAACTGAGGTTCTGCAACTTTTACAGAAATTACAGCTGTTAATCCTTCCCTAAAATCATCGCCTGTTAAATTTATTTTACCTTCTTTGATTAGGCCGTTTTTACTTGCGTAGTTGTTTAAGGTTCTTGTTAATGCTGTTTTAAATCCGACTAAATGTGTTCCGCCTTCGTGCGTGTTAATGTTGTTTACGTATGAAAATATATTTTCGGAGTATGTGTCGTTATATTGAAAAGCAATTTCAATAGGTGTATTGTCTTTTTCACCTTCTATATAAATAGTTTTATGAAGTGGTTGTCTTGCTTCATCAAGATATTTAACAAATTCTATTAAACCGCCTTTAAAATGATATTCAACTTCTTCCCCGCCGTTTCTTAAATCTGTAATTTTTATTGTAATGGTTTTATTAAGATACGCCAGCTCTCTCATTCTTTCAGTAAGTGTATCAAATTTAAATTTTGTAGCTTTAAATATTTCTGAGTCAGGCATAAATGTTGTTTTGTTTCCAGATTCACTCTTTTTTGTTTTTCCAATTTCTTTAACAGGGTCAACGGGAACACCTCTTTTATATTCCTGAAAATAAATTTTTCCATCTCTTTTAACTTCAACTTTGCACCACTCTGAAAGAGCGTTAACAACAGAGACACCAACGCCATGAAGACCACCTGAAACTTTATAAGTATCTTTATCAAATTTACCGCCGGCATGTAAAACAGTCATAACTATTTGCAAAGCGGAAATTTTTTCAACAGGATGAATATCTACCGGGATTCCTCTACCGTTATCTTCCACGGTTATGCTTTCATCTCTGTTAATTGTAATTTCAATGAAATCAGCGTATCCTGCCAAAGCTTCATCAATACTGTTATCTACAACTTCGTTTACTAGATGATGAAAACCACGGGTACCAACATCACCAATATACATTGCAGGTCTTTTTCTTACTGCTTCAAGACCCTTTAATACATTAATATTTTTAGCACTATAATCTGTTGAATTTTTTGCGTTAGACATATTTTTTCCGGTTACTAATTATTTTAAATTCTTAATATAAGCTTAAGAGCCAAATCTGATATATTTTATAATTTCGTGTTCAAAATGTTTATTAATTTTTTCTATTATAAATTTTTCTTTAAACTTTAATTCGCTTCTCCAAGCAGGGTTTTCAACTCTAAAAGTTAATACTTTTTTTTCAACTTTTACCGGAACAACTATTTTTTCTAAATCCGGAAAAATTTTGTAGAACTCTAATACTACATCAGATTGACTTATTATTTTTCTTATGCCTTCCAAACTAGGTTCGTTTTTAATTATATCACCAAGACTAGAAAATCCATCAGGCATAAGTTATTGTTCCTTGATTGAGTCTTATTATTTTATCTTTTTCTCCGCTTTTAAGAAAACCAAGATTTGTAAAATCAGTTAAAGTAATAAACGCTTGTCCTACATTCCTAAGATACTCGCTTATTTTTATTGAACGGTTTGTATCAAGTTCTCCAAAAACATCATCCAATAAAAAAATAGGTGTTTTGCCAGTTACATCTTTTAAGTAGAAAAACTGAGCAAATCTTAAAACCACCTGAAATGTCTTGTGCTGACCTTGCGAACCGTAAGTTCTTAAATTGAGATTATTAATTTCAAATATATAATCATCTCTATGAGGACCTACTACATTAGTAGCTCTTCTTAATTCTTCATCTCTTTTGGCATCAACGGTTTCTAAAAATTTATTTTGGATATCGTCACCTTCATATCCATCCAGATAATAATATTGCATAGAAGGAATTTCATAACTACCCATAATAACATTAAACGATTCCTTTATAAATTCATTAAACTCTTTAACAAATTTTATCCGCTGTCTAATTATTTCGGAACCGGATTGAACCAATTTTACCGTCCAAGCTTCCAACTCATCAAAAAGATTTCTTCTTCTGGTTTCTTTTATTTGAGTTAAAAGAGAAGAACGTTGACGAAGTGTTTTGTTATAGTCTAATAAATTTTTCAGGTAAGTTTCACTTGCTTGTGAAATAACCGAATCCACAAATTTTCTTCTATCTCCCGGCGAGCCTTGAGTTATTGAATGATCGGCCGGTGTAAGAATTACCACAGGAAATTTACCAATTATATCCGCAGACCTTGAGACCTGTTTACTGTTCTGAAAATAATATTTTTTATTCTCATTTAGAGAGTAAAAAATTCTTGAGCTGTTTTCGGTTAAATCTTTGAATATACCGTTAACTTCAAATTCGTTTTCGTTAAACCTTACCACTTCAATATCTGACTTTGAATTATATCCTTTAGTAGTGCACAAAAAGTAAATAGCTTCCAGAATAGATGTTTTACCTTGTCCGTTTCCTCCAACAATATAATTTAGAGAGTCAGAAAAAATAATATTAGTATTCTTGTGGCTCCTAAAATTTTTTAAATGAACTTCCGATAAAATCATTCAACTTTAATTATTTAATCTCACAGGCATCAGAAGCATCATCAAATCTTCATTCTCATTTTCTTTAGACGGCTCAATTATACATGCTTTTGTAGGAGAGTGAAGTTTGAAAATTATTTCTTCTTCATCTAAATGAGTTAAAATATCGTGAACATAATTTGTATTAAAACCTATATCCATAGGTTCGCCTTTGTAATCACAAAAAATATTTTCAACTGCGTTAGAACCGTGATCAATATCTTCGGCTGAAACTTCTAATTTGTCAGGTGATATAGAAAATTTAACTTGCTTGGAACTTGAAGTTGAAAACAGCATCATTCTTTTTACGGTTGAGAGGATATCGCTGGTTTTAATTTTAAGTGAGTTTTCATTCTCCAGAGGAATTACGCTGCTGTATGCAGGATATTTTTCACCTATAAGTCTGGAAATAAATTCTAATTCCCCGATATTAAATGAAATATTTGTTTTGCTTAAATAAATATTAACATCGCTGTCAGTCAGCAATTTAGACAAAACAGTAATAGCTCTTTCCGGAATAATATACTGTTCGTCGGTTTCCGATTTTATATTTTTATTTAGCAGTTTTACTAATCTATGTCCGTCGGTAGTAACAAACCTTAATCCTTCTTGAGTAAATTCGAATAATGTACCAGTCATTGCCGGACGCATATCTTCTTTGCTCATAGCAAAGGAAGTCTGATCAATTGAATTTTTAAGATCGTTACCGTTTATATTTATAATTTTATCCTTTGGAACTATAGGAATTTCGGGAAAATCATCAGGCGATGAATAGCTAAGATTATAAACACCGTTATCTGTAGTTAATTTTAATTTGGAATTTGAGTCAACCTCAAACTTAATTTGTGTTTCACCAAGTGAACGAATAATATCGAATAACAAACGAGCCGGAATTACCATTTTAACATTTTCATCAGCAGATACATTTATTGAAGAACGAAGCGCTATTTCAAGATCAGTAGCGCAAACCGTCATTGCACCGTCTGTTATATCGAAAAGAAAATTTTCTAAGATAGGCATTGGAGTACGTGTTGGTACTGCCGGAATTATTTTTGATAAAAGTTTTTCGAGTACTTTGCTGTTAACTTTAAATTCCATTAAAATTTCTCCTTTTAAAGCATCGTAAAATACTAAATTTACGCTCTAATCTCAATGATATTATTGGGTATAAATGTAATTAATCCGGAATGTTTTTAGAGTGAAATATTAAAACTTATCGCCAATAAATAAGTCCATGTATTACAATGTTAACGGATTATCCGGGTTTTGATTATCACTGCTTGTTTTATTTGCCGTAACAGTATATACGCTACCAGAATAAGTGCTGGTATATAAAATTGTTATTTTTGTGCTAGCGTTAATTAATACTTGCCCGGTCATATCTCCGCTGGAAGATGAAGAAGTGGCTCCCGCAGGAATATCAAAAGTTGAAACATAATCATAAGTTCCCTGAGGAATTTCTTTTACTTCTATGGTTTTACCAGCAGGTACTGTTATAATATTTCCCCTAAAGTTTACGTACATTGCTGTTAATGCGTTGTTTTTAAATGTAAAATTATTTTCCACTTTTGCATTACAGCTTTGTAAAAGTAGAACACCAAATAAAAATACCGGTAAAATTATTAACCATTTTTTCATGGTATCTCTCAGTTTATTAATCATTTTATGAACTTAAAAATTCATATTGTAAAGAAAAATTAGCTTAAAAGATTTTAAGAGTCAACATGTATTAAAATCAAAAATTATTAACATAAGTTAACAACATTATTATAATTAATGTTAATTAATTAATTAATTTAATAACTATAATAAGCATGTGATTATGTTGATAACTCACTTTTATTTCTTTTTTGCTACAAAAACAGTATAAATCAGAATAGTTTTTTGTGGATAAGTATTGCTCAAATTTTACCATATCAACACCATGTATATAACCCTTACCTTTTCAACAAGTTGTTATACCTTTACCAACAAGTTATCAACGCTAAAAATAATTTTTAAAAATAAAAAAGCCGGACCAAATAAGCCCGGCTCTATAATAAAAAATTTTTTTATTTAGGAAAAAGTCATCTCCAGGGAATTTTTTAATGTTTCTAAAATTTCTTTTAACGCCGGATCTGATTTTCTTCCCTCATCAATTGTGTGGTATGCGTGTATAACTGTTGAATGGTCTCTTCCACCGAAATGCAGTCCTATAGTTTTTAAAGACGATTTGGTTAATTCTTTTGAAAGATACATTGCAACTTGTCTAGCTAAAACTATTTCTTTTTTTCTCGTTTTGTCTCTTATTTTATTTTCGTCAACTTTGAAAAAATCAGAAACCATTTTAGTAATATTTTCGATTGTAATATAAACTTTTCTATCAGTAGCAATTTCTTTTACGGTTTTTTTAGCGAGGTCGAGGTTTATTTCTTTTGAACTAAGGGATGCATTGGCCAGCAGCTTTATTAAACAGCCTTCTAATTCTCTTATGTTAGAAGTAATGCTGCTTGCAATATATTCAAGAATTTCTGTAGAAATTGACATTCCGTAATCTTCAGATTTTCTCTTTAAAATAGCTATCCTGGTTTCAAGTTCCGGCGGCTGAATATCAGCTGTTAATCCCCATTGAAATCTTGAAATAAGCCTGTCGTCAAGCCCTTTAAGGTCTTTTGGAGGTTTATCGCTTGATAAAATAATTTGTTTTCTTGATTGATGGAGAGTATTAAAAATTTGGAAGAAAAGATCCTGTGTTTTTTCTTTTCCAATTAAAAACTGAATATCATCAATAATTAGAACATCCATGTTTCTATAAAATCCGGAGAACTCATTTACTGAGTTTGATTGAACTGCTTCAATAAACTCTACTGTAAAAATATCTGTTGAGAGATAAATAACTTTCTTTTCAGGGAACTGTTCAATTATTTTATTACCGATTGCTTGAATCAGATGAGTTTTTCCAAGGCCAACTCCGCCATAAACAAAAAACGGATTGAAAGAAGTGCCACCAGGATTATCGCTAATTGCACCTGCTGCAGCTCTTGCTAATTGATTTCCTTCTCCCTTTATAAAATTTGTAAATGTGTAACGGGGATTAAGATATGTTTCAAATTCTTGTTTCGGTTTTTCTACAATTTCAGGCTTTACTTTATGTAAGGTTTCTTTTTTCTCAACATATTTTTCTTCTGCTTCTTTATCTTCGGCAATTATGTAAGCCAACTTTGCATCTGGACCCATTACATCGTGAATAGTTTTACTTATCAAAGTATTATAGTGTTCATCAATCCATTCCCAAAAAAACTGACTCGGCAATTGAACTTTTAATGTATAATTATCTAATTCAACAGGTTTTATAGGTAAAAACCAGGTGTTGTAAGTCATCAAAGTAACATTGTCTTTTATCTTTTTTAGACATTCCGTCCAAATATTTGATGGTTCTGGTCTTATAGAACTTTCAATTAATTCAACATTGAACATTTTAGTTATCCACAAAAGAAAATGTTAATAAAATCATTAAAATTAAACTTTTTTGCGTGTTTTTAAGGAAGGCTCAAAACTTATCCACACTTAACCAACATTAATTGAATGAATTTATGTCGTTTTATAATAGACAGTTAGCGGATTCCATTAGAGTTATCCACAATTAAAACCTCTTCTTAACCCCTACTTGTGTTAAAAAACAATTTGTGAAACGTTTTCACGATGAAAAGTTATCCACAAGATATTAACACGCTTTTATATTCCCTCTCGGAATGAAAAAATAGGAAGTAAAAGACATGAGTGCAAATTAATTCTTAAAAAAGGAGAAAAAATTTTACCCTAAGCTCAAAGTTCTTAAATTTGAAAAAGAAGTATCTTGTTTATTATGCTTTCTATGTGTAATTTTGTAGTCTTTTTGATAAATAGGAGTAATAATGAAAAGAACATTTCAACCAAGTAACCGTAAAAGAAAAAATAAGCACGGTTTTAGAGAAAGAATGAAAACCAAAAACGGTAGAAAAGTATTGGCTAGAAGAAGAGCAAAAGGTAGAACAAAACTTTCTGTTAGCGACGAGTATTAATTTAAATTGAAGCGCTTAGGACTTTCTGCTCATGAGAAAATTAAGAGTAAGAAAGACTTCGAAATTATTTACTCTATAGGAAATACAGTTTTTTCATCAGATAAAAAACTTAAAGCAATTTATTTTTTTGAAGAGAATTCTTCATTTCCGGGAGTAAAAATTGCCGCTGCGGTTTCTAAAAAATCAGGTATTGCCGTTTGGAGAAATAGAGTTAAAAGGCTTCTTAGAGAAGCCTATAGACTTAATAAAACCGATTTGATTAATTTTTGTACCGGTAAAAATATTTTACTTAAAATTGTTTTTTCTCCAAACTTGCTCAACGAACAGAATAATAAGAAAATTAAGTTAGATGAAGTTATGCCTAGCGTTGTGGAGATTATGTTTAGATTACAAAGTAAATTGCAATGAGGAGAATCTTTGTTTTCCTAATTAGAGGTTACCAAAAATTTATATCTCCAATGTTTCCGCCCTCTTGCCGTTTTTATCCAACATGTTCTGAATACGCAGTTCAGGCAATTACTAAATATGGAATTTTAAAAGGCGGACTTAAATCAATTTGGCGGATATTAAGGTGTAATCCTTTTAATAAAGGGGGATACGACCCCGTAGAATAATGGAATTTTGAATGGATAAACAGACAACAATAGCTTTTATTTTAATAGGTGCAATTCTGGTCTTTTGGCTTTATATGAATTCACCGGAACCTCAGCCGCCTGTTAAAGGAAAAAGTGACTCTACAATTGTAGCCGGAGATTCAGCACAGGCAGTTAAGGATTCTTTGAAACTTGTTGCCCAACAAAAAGCACAAAGAGAAAAAAAAGCAGCACAGCCTGAAGTAAAATCCGATAGCTTAAATTATGGAAAATATTTTACTGCCTCAGATAAACCTGAAAAAATTATTACCGTTGAAAATGATTTGGTAAAATTAGAACTGACTAGTAAAGGCGGTGACATTAAAAAATACTTTTTGAAAAAGTATAAAAATTGGTTTTCTGTTGATTCCGGAGATTCAGCAAAATTTTATAAAACTCACGTTCAGCTAATAAACTATCCAATGGGAGGAAGCGGTCCTGATCTTGCTTTCGTTTCTTCCGACGGTAAAGCTGTTAACACATCTCAATTAGATTTTAAATCCGATGCAAAAAAATATTATTATAAACTTACAAATAAAGACTCTTTAGTTATATCTTACACATATGAGTCTGAGCCCGGAAAATATATAAGAAAGGTATATGTATTTTTCGGCGATAAATATAGCATGCGCTGCAAGGTTGAACTTGCCGGAATGAATAATGTTATCAGTAATAACGATTTTGATTTTCTTTGGAGAAACGGTATTCGGTTTGTTGAAGAAAACTCAGTTGATGAAGCCACTTATTCCAATGCAAGTGCTTTTTACGGAGGAGATCATGTTGTTGTTGAAGCATCTAAGGTTGGTGAAAAAGTTGATAAAGATTTTACCGGAAGAGTAGATTGGATTGCTGTTAGGAATAAATATTTTGCTGCTATAATAGCACCTGATAAACCATCAGAAGTTGATGGTGCTTATATAGAAGGGAAAAAAGTTGCCAAGGGCAAAGAAGGCGAAAGAGCTTTTTACAATATTCGATTAATTGTTCCTTTTAATAATACAGATCTTCAAACAAAATCATTTAATATTTATATCGGCCCTGCCGACTATGATATCTTAAAATCTTATGGGCGCAATTTAGAAGAAATTGTTGAATTCGGAAGTTTCCTTGGATTAAAATTCATTGTTCGTCCTATTGCTGAATATGTGCTGTTACCGCTGTTTAACTTTTTACATATCTTTATTCCAAATTATGGTTGGGTAATAATAGTATTCTCTTTAATTATTAAACTTATTCTTTATCCGCTTACAAAAACCAGCTACCAATCGATGAAGAAAATGCAGATGCTTCAACCAAAAATGGCTGAGTTAAAAGAGAAATTTAAAGACGATCCTCAAAAAGTTAACAAAGAGACAATGAAATTGTACTCTACTTACGGAGTTAATCCGGCGGGCGGATGTTTACCTCTTGTTCTCCAGATGCCTATTTTTATTGCGCTTTGGGGATTATTTAAGGTTGCAATTGAATTACGCCAACAACCATTTATGTTTTGGATTACGGATCTTTCACGTCCTGATGTAATATTTACTTTACCGTTTAAACTTCCAATTTTTGGTGTAAATGAAATCAGCGGCTTGGCAATTTTGATGGGTATCGCTACTTTTGTTCAACAAAAAATGAGTGTTAAAGATCCTAAACAACAAGCACTGGTGTATGTTATGCCGGTTATGTTAACACTTATGTTTATGGGATTCCCTGCTGGTTTGAACTTATATTATTTGATGTTTAACGTTTTCTCTATCGGTCAGCAGTATATTATAAACCATCAGCATGACGGAATGGAATTGGTTCCGGTTAAAAATCCTAAAACGAAAAAAGGATTTATGGCAAAAATGATGGAAGCAGCTGAAAAAAACGCAAACACTCAGCAGAAAAAACGAAAATAATGGATTAACGAAGTCATTAAAAATATTTTATTGATATTATCGCCACTCACTTTTATTTTAACTAGTTAAATATATTTTTTAAGTGAGTGGCGTTTTTATTTTATGTATCATGCATGATAGACTTTAAAAAAATAGTTTTCATATTCTCCTTCATTTTATATTCTGTAGCATTTGGACAAACAGTCCATAACTACTCAGTAAATTTCCAATCTAAAAAATTGCCCTTTGGCTTAACAGAAAATATTCCAACCAAAATGCCGCAAGTTGCTCTTGCTTTAAGTGGGGGCGGTGCCAGAGGTCTTTCGCAAATAGGTGTACTTCAAGCTTTAAAAGATGCCGGAATTAAGTATAATATTATCGTTGGGACTAGTATGGGAAGTATTATTGGCGGACTTTATGCTTCCGGTTATAGTCCAGAAGAAATGGATTCAATAGCTAGAGAAACAGACTGGGAAGCAATTCTTGCTTCCGATAGAGAAACAAATAGAAGGGAGCTTTTTGTAGATCAAAAGGTCACTGAAGATAAGGCTGTTTTTTCATTAAGATTAAATGGTTTAAAACCAATAATTCCAACGTCAATAAATAATGGACAAAAACTTTCTAATTATTTAAATCTCCTCACATTTAAAGCTCCGATTCACGTAATAAAATATTTTTCGGGATTAAGAGTTAACTATCGAGCGGTATGCACAAACCTAGTTACCGGTGAACCATACGTAATAGACCATGGTTCACTCAGCCATGCAATGAGAGCAAGTTCCAGCGTTTCTTTTCTGCTTTCTCCAGTCAAAATTGATTCTGTTACATTAGTAGATGGTGGTTTGGTTGCAAATATTCCTGTTGATCAAGCAAAAAATATAGGTGCTAATTATGTGATTGCGGTTAACTCTACTAGTGATCTTCATACGGAAAATGATTTAACATTTCCCTGGCAAGTCGCTGATCAGGTGGTTAGCATACCGATGAAAAAACTTAATGAATCTCAATTAAAAAATGCCAATATAATTATTACTCCAGATCTTGATGATTATCCCGCAGATAATTTTGACAGTGTTGAATCATTAATTAAAAAGGGATATTCAGCCACTGTGCCTGTTCTTAAAAAAATAAAAAACGGTATTGATTCTACCTTAATTAAAAAGTTAGATGTGGATAAATTTTATATTCATAATGTACTAATAAATTCTGGTGTTAAAGATTTCGAGCTTCCATATCTACAAAAATATTCACTTCAAGATTCTGTTTCTAACATAGAAATTTTAGAGGATTTATATTCTATAGCATCATCAGGAATTTATAAGAATCTATCTGTTTCAATTAAGTCGTTTGATAATTATTCAAGTGTAAGATTCTTTGCACAAACTAATAAAATTATAAAAAGGATTATTGTTAATAATGTTTCCCTATTAAAGAAAACAGAAATAGACTCGGTATTATATCCTCTAAAAAACAAACCTTATGACGGAGAGAAAACACTCAGATATTTGCTGAAAGTTATAAATATTTATAGAGATTACGGTTATAACTTATCCGATATTGAATCTACAAAATTTGATACAACAACAGGAGCTTTGAGTATTTATATATCCGAGGGCAAAATTAACAATGTTATCATTAAAGGAAATACATATACCAATCCTACAATAATAACAAGGGAATTGCCTTTTCAAAAAGGAGGCTACTTTAAATATGATGAAGCACAGCAAGCTTTGGTGAATTTACGAAGTACAAATCTGTTTGATGATATTTATCTAAATATTGAAAGTGAAAATCATCAAAACAATGTTATTGTTCATGTAAGTGAAAAAACATCTAGTTTACTTCGGCTTGGTTTCAGAGTAGATAATGAAGACAAAGCGCAATTCAGCTTTGATATTAGAGACGAAAATTTACTTGGAAGCGGAACTGAATTGGGCATATTGCTTTTCGGCGGAGTCAGAAATCGGGCATATATATTAGAACATAAATCAAATAGAATATTTGATACTTATCTTACATATAAAATAAACGGCTTTTATAAATTTAACTCTGTTTATGCTTATCGTGATGTTACAACAAATAATACAAAAAGATTTACCAGAGAAGAATACGGCGAGTACAGACAAATTTATTACGGCGGATCTATTGCTGTTGGAATGCAGGTTAAAAGATTTGGGAATGTAATTTTCCAGGGTAAATATCAGGTTGATAAAGTAAAGAATTTGAATAACCAACCGATTGATCCGTATAGTTTATCAATATTTAGTTTAAGCGGAAGTTCAACAATAGATACTCAAAACAAATATCCGTATCCAACTAAAGGTATATATTTAAAAGCTTCCTACGAAACTGCTCAATCAGTTTTGGGAGGAGATATAGGATATACAAAAGTTTCTTTTGACTATAAAAATTATTTCACCATCAGCGGCGCTCATACAATTTCACCAAGACTAATGTTGGGTTTTGCCGATAAAACTCTTCCGATAAGCGAAGCCTTTTCATTAGGCGGACAAAATTCTTTTTTTGGAATGCGTGACAATGAATTTAGGGGACGACAAATCTTTTTAGCTTCATTAGAATATCGTTATAAATTACCATTCGAAATTTTCTTTGATACTTACTTGAAACTAAGATACGATGTTGGTTTTGCTTGGCCCGAGCAGGAGGAAATTCGATTTAAAGATTTGAGACATGGTATTGGTACTTCTATTTCATTCGACACTCCAATTGGACCGGCGGATTTTTCCGTAGGCAGAAGCTTTTTATTTGTTAAAAATTTACCGGGAAATCCAATTAGCTTGGGAGACATTTTCTTTTATTTCTCAATCGGTTATTATTATTAGTACCGGATGAGTTTATCTTCCTTCATGCTGATACTGTTCGGCAAGTCGAAAATACAATCTTTCCTTATCTCCATCTCCTGTTGTTTTATATAAATTGGCTAGCGTAAAATATAGTTTACTTTTCTCTTCAACCAATGTTAAACCATCATGAATAAATTCCACTATATCTTCAAAACTAGGCACATTTAATTCAGGGTTATAAAGTCTTGCAATTGAAATATAAGGTGTATGGTTTTTTAGATCTGAAACAGCAGCTTTCTTAAAAAAATTAAATGCGCGTTCATTATGTTTCCCATAAACAGAAATCGATTCCAAAAGTTGACCCACACAAAAATAAATACTGTAAGATGTTGTAGGATATTTATTGCAAACCGTGTCGGCAAACATTGAAATTTCGTCTACCGAAAGAGCTTTGTTCCTTAGAAGTATTTTGTAGGTTTCGGGATCTGTTATATCATTGTTAAGTGCAACGCGGAAAGTATCAAAAAGAATATCCGGTGAATTTGAGGTTCGGAAAATATGTTCGAATTCTATTTTTATATCTTCGTTCATATTTTATTCATTTATTGAATCGTTGTTTTAATAATAATTATTGAAAATAAGGTTGCAGGTCTTTAAAACAAAATCATAAAAACATTAATATATTTCCTTTTGTAAAATCGGGAATATCCATTTCGAATTCAACGGTTTTGTTTTTATCCCATTCTTTTTGATTGGATTCTATATAAGTATGTTTTCCAAGACACGTAAATTTAAATTCCAACAAACTACCTGTTCATCTAACACAGCAAAACAAACAAATACCGGTATTTTCAATTTTTCTCTCCAAACAAAATAAGAATCGACGGCACGTTTGTTTACAAGCCAAACATTTTTATGTTTACCTTTCCAATCTAACAAAGCCTTTTTGCCTTTATACTCAATTATCAAATCCGGTTTATCTTGACCTTTTTCCCAAACTTTTTCATATCGCTTATCTTTGCCGAACTCATGAAAAGTAAATCCCCACTGAATTAATAAATTCTTACCGTAAACCTCCGCAAAATCGTGTAGTTTATAATTATTCCTAAATGCTTCTTTTGATTTATGAGGATTGAAATCTAATTTTTTCATGATGGCAATTTTATAAATATTTCACGATAAAAATTAATAGGAAAATCACAGAGGTCTGTGTTTTTGAATTATATTATATATTGTTGAGATTGTAAAAAAATGGCGAATGCTTGTGAACTTGTTTACTTTCTTTTTTCAATGGCTATATGGTATAAATCTAAATATTCTTCAGCAGAGACTTCCCAAGAAAAATTCTCTTCCATTCCGTTTTGTTGAATTTTGGACCATGTAGTTTTGTCTTTATAATATTTTGCAGCTCTTTCAACGGAAGTTGTCAAAGCATAACTTGAATAATCATTAAATGAAAATCCATTTCCCGAAAAATCATTTTTATAACTATATTCATCCCAATCCCTAACCGTATCAGCTAAACCGCCGGTTTTTCTAACAATAGGAACGGTTCCGTATTTAAGGCTGTATATTTGATTTAAACCGCACGGTTCATATTTAGAAGGCATTAAAAACATATCAGCCGCAGCTTCAATTAAATGCGAAAGTTCGTTATTAAACCCAATATGAACAGCTACTTTTTTAGGATATTTTTGAGCAAGTTGATGAAACATTTCTTCATAAATTTCTTCACCGCTTCCCAATATTATCCAGTTTACGTCCATCTTCATTAAATCTTTTACCGCTCCTGCAAAAATATCAAAACCCTTCTGAATAGCCATGCGGGAAATAATGCCGATTAAAGGAACATCTTTTGAAGAATTTAACCTGAATTGTTTTAGTAAAAATTCTTTATTTTTCTTCTTACCTGTTAAATCAATCGGGGAATAATGATGCGGAATAAAAATATCTTTTTCCTGATCCCAATTTGAATAATCTATGCCGTTTAAAATTCCATATAAATCATTTTTGCGTTTGTTTAAAACTCCTTCCATACCTGAACCATATTCAGGCGTTAATATTTCATTTGCATAGGATTTACTAACCGTAGTTATAATATCAGAAAAGCTTAAAGCTGTTTTCATAAAAGAAAAATCGCCGTCATATTCTGTTGGTCCTGTTGGGTAAAAATATTTTTCATCAACTTCCGCTGTTTTAATTAAATTTTTCGAAAATCTTCCCTGATAACCAATATTGTGAATGGTGAAGAGAGTTGCAGTTTTTTCAAACATTTTATCCCAGGAATAATTTGCTTTCAGATAGAGAGGAAGTACACCTGTTTGCCAATCATTACAATGGATTACATCAGGTGTCCATTTCATGCTCTGCATAGATTCTAAAACGGCTTTTACAAAAAGTATAAAACTTTCTCCTTCAAAATCACCTTCTGTATAAATAGTTTTTCTGTAAAAATAATGCGGACAATCAATGAAAATAACCTCCACATTAGAACCTTGTAATTTAGATTGATGAAGGTAAACCGGTCTAAGATGGTCGCCAACTCTAACTACAATTTCGCCAATATCCCAATTATAGTGCAATCCATATTTAGAATCGTTGATTGAATAATATTTTGGCATAAAAAGTTTAACTTCACAGCCAAGCTTCTCTAATGATTTGGGCAATGAACCTGCAACATCGGCAAGTCCGCCGGTTTTTGCATAAGGAAATATTTCGGATGCAATAAAAGCAACTTTCATAAACTTCACTTTTATATTTAATTTATTTTATGGACCGCAATTATTCTTTAATATAATAAATTGATTAAATAAAGATAACTTTTTACAGAATATTATAAACAAAACCAAGTTGTAAAGCTTCTTTCATTTGTGTATCTGGCGATTGATCTTTTTGATAAACGACCAAATACGAAAGATTTACATGAAGGAAAGAATTTACTTTTGCTATCAAAGTATTATCCCACCTTACATCCCAAACATTTAAGCTTTCGAATCTGGTAAATAATCTTAAGCTGCTTTTTAATTTCATATTCTCAGCAATTTCAAAATGCCCGGAAGTAACAGATTCTACTCCAGTGTCAAGCTTGAATGCTTCCTGTTTAGAAGTTGTTGAGTCGTTTGAGTATTGGCGATATTTATTTGTAAATACTTCTTGAACCGCCAATCCCAGGCGAGTTTTAAACTCTGCAAGCTTATCGTAAGTGAAACCGAGCGATTGAGTTACATAACCTGGATCAAAAAAATCCGCAATTTTTTCAGGCGGATCTTTTTTATAATTAAATCCGGTAGTAATTGATGTTCTTATGCTATTACTAATAAACGGATCAACCGCCCAGCCGTAATGCCTTGAAAGAATATTTTCCAGAAAAAGTTCGTTCTCGTTTGTTCTAAAATCCTGTCCGCCTAGTCTTGATCTACCGAAAGCGGCTTTTAGATGATTTTTAACTTCCCATTTTGGTGAGAAATATTTAATTCCGCCGTTAAAAGTTACTGCCCATGTTAAAGAATTATCCCCGCCCTGGGTCCAATTACTTAATGCAAGTTGACTAACATTTATTCCTGCCACAGCTTTCGGATACCAGCCGGTAACTTTTAATGTATCTTTAGTATTATTTTTTGCAATCAATGTAACAGATGAAATGGTTACGATAATCAGAAACACCCAGAATTTATTTTTCATCCTTTATTCCTTATTTTATAATCACATTTTTAGTATAAATTTAATGGTAAAAATATGCGTTCAATAAAAGATATTTTGAAAATTTATCAAGAGGGAAACAAGAATAATTTCCCAATTATTTTCGTTCACGGTTTCCCTTATGATCATACAATGTGGGCAAGGGTAATTGAAAAATTAAAAAACAATTATTTTTGTGTTACATATGATATCCGCGGTTTGGGTGAATCTGAAGTTGGAGATGGACAATATACAATTGAAGCGTTTGTTGATGATCTAAAATTAATAATTGACGAATTGGAATTAGACAAACCAATAATTTGCGGTTTATCGATGGGTGGATATATAACATTCAGAGCTCTAGAAAGAATGGAAAAGGAATTTCGCGCGGCAGTAATTTGCGATTCAAAACCTTCCGCAGATAATGATGAAATAAAATTAAAACGTGCCGAAAGCATTAAAAAAATTGATGAAGAAGGACTAAATGCTTTTGTTTCTGAGTTCATTAAAAATACATTTGCCGAAAAATCTTTAGAAACAATGAAAGACACGTTTAATGATATTGTGGAAAGATCATCTAAGTTTGATCCGCGCGGAGTTAAAGGATGTCTACTTGCAATGGCATCCAGAAAAGATACTGAAGCGTTTCTTCCGAAAATAAAGATTCCAACTCTCTTACTCTGCGGAGAATTTGATAAATCCACAACTCCGCAAATTATGAAAGACGCTGCGGATAAAATTATAGGATCTGAGTTTTATGTCGTTCCGGATGCTGCACATATGACCCCAATTGAAAATCCGGGTTTTATTAGCGAAAAGATTTCCGAATTCTTAAAAAAGTATTTTAATTAAAAAAATTATTACAACATTATTTAGTAATAAGTCGCAACTTGTCATTGCTATAAAAAAAAGAGAGAATTTATATGAAGATATCCGATCAAGAAATTAATGTTTTACTTGAAAAGAGAAATGAATTTCCGTCGTTACAAAGAAAACATAACGGGAATAATTTAATTTATCTAGATGGACCCGGCGGCACTCAGGTTCCGCAGCCTGTAATTGATTCAATTTCGGATTATTACAAAAACTCTAATTCCAATACACACGGAAATTTTATAACAACCCGGGAAACAGATAAAGTTATTTCGGATGCCCGTAAAGCCGTTGCAGATTTTTTAGGTGCCGAAAGCGAAGAAAACATTTCCTTCGGCGCTAATATGACAACTTTAAATTTCTCTTTAAGCAAAGCAATTTTACGAAGCTTAAATCCCGGAGATGAAATTTTAATCTCTCAGCTGGACCATGAATCTAACCGTGGACCCTGGCTGAACTTAAGAGAGAACGGAATAATTGTTAAGGAAATTAACATTCACGCAGATTGTACACTTGATTATAAAGATTTAGAAAATAAAATAAGTGAGAGAACAAGGCTGGTTGCAGTCGGCTTTGCTTCAAATGCTTTTGGAACTGTAAATGATATTGAGCGAATAAGAAAATTAACTTATAAGTATAATGCTTTGCTTTTAGTAGATGCCGTACATTACGCACCGCATTTTTCAATCGATGTTAAAAAGTTAGATGTAGATTTTTTACTTTGCTCGGCGTACAAATTTTATGGTCCGCACGTTGGCATTCTTTATTCTAAAGAAGGTGTTTTAGATAGCCTACAAACAGATTCTTTAAGAACACAATCTCAAATAGCGCCATACAAAATTGAAACAGGAACACAAAATCATGCGGCTCTGGCAGGTGTTACAGCGGCAATTAATTTTATTTCCGAAATAGGAAAAGGGGAGAGCAGACAGGAAAAAATTATAAGCGCGATTAATTTAATTCATAATTATGAATTTGAACTTGCGGCAGCTTTGTATAGCGGTTTGAAAAAAATTAGCAGCCTAGAAATTTACGGTCTTCCTTTCGACAACAAACATAGAGCGCCTACAATTTCTTTTACAATTAATGGAATGATGCCGGATGAAGTTTGTACCCAATTAGGCGAAAAAGGAATCTGTGCGTGGGACGGACATTTTTATGCGATCAAACCAGTTGAATTGCTAGGTCTATCTGAAAAAGGCGGTCTTACACGCATGGGATTTTCAATGTACAATACAATAGATGAAGTAAATCGAGTTATTGAAGAAGTTAAAAATATTACAAAGAATGCTTGATTATGATTCATTCTGATATTAAAAATCAGCGTTTATTATTTATCGGATTCGGTAACGTAGGTAAAAAGGTTATTGAAATATTTTCTGCAGAAAAGAAAAAATTTCCAGCACTTAAAAATTACAATCCGGATGTAATAGGAATTTTTACAAAATCTCACGGTTCAATTGAAAATGATGCTGGAATAGATTTATTAAGAGCATTAGATGATTACAATAATAACAGAGTCTTTTCATCAGATAATCGCGACATTACAAATATCTCGAGTATAAAAGCTGTTGATAATCTGGATTACGATATCTTAGTTGAGCTTTCAACTCTTTCGATAAAAGAAAAAGGCGAACCGGCAGTTTCTTATGTTCGAAATGCTTTGTTAAGAAATAAACATGTTGTAACGGCTAATAAAGGTACTGCAGCTTTTGCTTATAGAGAATTGAAAGAATTATCCGAAAAAAACAATAGGAAATTTTTATTTGAATCGTCGGTTATGGACGGAGCACCGATTTTTAATATGGCAAAATCATCTTTAATTGGATGTGAAGTTTTAAGTATTTCGGGAATTTTGAATTCGACTACAAATTATATTTTATCTCAACTTGAAAAAGGTGAGTCTTTTGATGAAGCCGTTAAAATTGCTCAGGCTGAAGGATTTGCGGAAGCTAATCCGGAAAACGATATTGAAGGCTGGGATGCAGCAGCTAAAATAGCAGTTCTTTCTAACGCTTTAATGAAAGCGGATATTACCCCGTTTGATGTTGAAAGAGAAGGAATTGCAAATGTTACAATAAATCAAGCACAAGATGCTCTTAGAAAAGGCAATAGATTAAAAATAGTTTGCAGTTCACAATATGAAAATGGTAAGCTAAAAGCTTCGGTTAAGTTAAAAGAACTTTCTGTCGATCACCCGTTTTCTAAGATTGATTTAAGCAGTTCGATATTAAATATTCAAACAGACTTAATGCATTCGATTTCGATTGTGGAAAATGATCCTGATATTTATGATACAGCCTATGGAGTTATTAACGATCTTCTTACAATTGCATCTTATTAAATAGCTGTCTTTAATACGGTGAGATATTTATTAATGTATTCTTCGAGTTTTTTTCTACGGTACTGCATTATAAATCGCGGATGATCCAGAGTAATTATCTTTTCAAAATAATTTAATTCTTTATTTATCTCTTTAAGATACCCTGCATTCTTTTTTCCCAGACTGATAGCGTAATCTGTTTTAGCGCCCAATTCAATTTGTTTTTTCATTAAATCAATTATATCATTCCGCAAACTATCATAAATTGTTTTGTCATTGTAATAATTATAATTTTTGCCGTCCTTTACCAACGCCATAGGATAAACTGCCGAGATAAAAAATTTGGAATAAAATTTATCCGGACCGCCAAACGCATTTATAAAATCATATACAAATTGACTGGAAAGTTCTCTTTTATTTCCAAGATTATTTTCTATTCTGCAAAATTCTCTAAGTGCTACTGGATCAGTAAATCCGATTCCGGTTGTTCCCGCGCCAAATCTTCCCGGATTTATACCGAAAATAAATATTCTTGGATTATTATCATTATAATATTTTTTAAAGAAGCTTTTAGTAATCTCTTTTATTGTTTGGCTTTCGTATGGATTTATAATTTCTATTTCTTCCGGTAGATTATCGGGAATTTCGAGCTCTAAAAAAAATTTTACTGCTTTGGCTGCAAAAGTCATTTAAGTTTATTCTATATCGTTATTTAAATAAAAAGACAATTATTATTTTACTTTTATAACCACAAAAGTAACGTCGTCATCCGGTACTTTACCGCTGGACCAATCTTTTATTTCATTCTTTAATTTTTCAATTATTTTTTCTGCGGAATTATTTGCGATTTCTTTAAATATTTTTTTAACACTTTCATAACCATACATTTCTTTTTCATTGTTCGATAATTCCGGAAAACCATCGCTCAAAAGGTAAATAACATCGCCTTTGTTGAGTTCTGTTTTTGTTTCTTTGTAAGGAAAATTACTCATCGCGCCTAGAGGCATTCCCTTGTTATCAATTTCTTCAACTTCGTTTTTATCTTTTCTAAAAATATAAACAGGAGGCACTCCCGCATTTGAAAGTGAAAGCCGTGAATCTTTTATTTTCAGAAAAACAAACGCCATCATAAGTCTGCCGAGCTTAATTTCTTTTATTGCATCAACGGATTTATTAAAGAACGGAATCACTTCATTATTCCCGGCTTCCAGTGTAAAGATTCCTTTCATAATAGTAACAAGCGTGCCGGCCTGCATACCGTGGCCGGTTGCATCGCCGAGCGCTATGTTTAAAGTTCCGTCCAGCCCGACGGCAAAATCATAATAATCTCCGCCGACCTCCGTAGCCGTCTGCATATAAACTGCTATATCTAAATTTGGCAATTTCGGAACAGATTCCGGAAGCATAGAAAGCTGAAGTCTGCGCGCTTCTTCCAGTTCCTGTGTTTTTCGCTTTAGCTCTGCACGTTCACGTTCTCTTTTCACAACCCGACGTCTTTGTATCCGGTCTGCGATAATAATTCCAAGAATTAAGAACAATCCGTAAAATGAATAAGCCCAATTGGTTTTCCACCAGGGCGGATTAATGATAATAACCAGGGATGGATTATCTGTGCTCCATACTCCGTCAGGGTTAGCTGCCTTTACGTGAAAGGTGTAGGTC
Organism: uncultured Ignavibacteriales bacterium; assembly: GCA_963739985.1. Taxonomy (GTDB): domain Bacteria; phylum Bacteroidota; class Ignavibacteria; order Ignavibacteriales; family Ignavibacteriaceae; genus CAVUCE01. Next base: position 3,904 of record CAVUCE010000005.1, on the reverse strand, counting down.
CCGGGTGAGAGATTGGTATACACGGCCTTTCGCTGTGTTCCGGCTTTAATCCAGCTTTTATCATATCCATCCAGCTTGTAGGAATAGTGCACCAGGTCAGCATTTTGGTAATACAGTCCTACATACCTGAATGTGAGCCTGTTTTCATTATAAGTGAGTTTGATATTTTTCTTGCCAAAGGCTATGATGGTTGAATCCCGCATGGGCCGGCTGCCGGGAATGGTAAAGGCTGCCGATTGAATATGCACAACGGGTGTATGGGCATCGGGGATGAAGTCCTCCGGATTGACCGAAATAAATCCATTATCGCAGCTAAAAAGAAATTGACTGCTGCTGACTTTAAGGCCAAAAGTAAAATTGCTTCCGGGAAGTCCGTCGGCACCGGTGAGGTTTCGTACCTTACCGGTTTTCGGGTTGAATATGGAAATGCCTCTAAATGAAGGTAACCATAAATTGTTGCGGCCGTCTCTGAGAATGGCAAAAGCACCGTTATACAGCAAGCCGTTGTTTTCCGTAAACCGTTGCACCCGGTTTGTCCTGGGATCAAACCGGAAGAACCCGCCGTCATAAGTGCCGACCCATAAATCGTTTTGGGGACCTTCTTTAATGCTTAGTATGGTGTAGAAACCGGGAGCTATTCCTAGATAGGAAGTAAATGTACCGGTTTTCCGGTTGAACCGGTTAAGGCTCCCTGTGTTGGTTCCAACCCAAAGCGTACTGTTCTTGTCTTCAAAAATATAGTACGCCTGGTCATCATCCAGTGCCCCGTGATTGCTACGATTAAATAAATTGTTTCGAATATAAGGATAGCGGGTAAATTTCCCCGTTTCAGGATCAAGTTTACATATACCGCTTCCGTTTGTTCCCACCCATATATTCCCCGAATGATCCTGGTAAATACAATTGATATCATTGTTGCTGAGAGAGGTTGAATCATTTTTGTTAGACCGGTAATAGGTAGTTTTCCCGGTGCGCGGAACATAGCAATCCAGGCCATAATCTCCGTTATTACCGCCGCCAAACCAAATCTTACCCGTATTATCTACCATCACTGGACCTGCATTTGGGTTAGCTGCCTTGCCTTTCCAGAATTTGATTGCCGTGAAGGAATCCGTTCCGGGACGCCAGTGATATAACCCGTGTTCAGCTCCGATCCAAACCGTGCCGTCGGAGGCTTTGGCAAATCCATATAATTGATGTGGCGAAACCGTGCCTCCGGGGAAATAATGCAAAGCTCCGGGATTATTACTGTACTGAACAAAACCGGAACGCCGGTGATTAATCCATTGAACCCCAAGTTGTTGAACAGCGAACCACAGCGTACCGTTATTATCCAGCATCAACGTGTGATTCCAATTATTTAAGATCAATCCATCGGACTGTTTTGGATCGGCGGTAATGCGGGTAAATGTGCGGGTGCAGGTATTAAAATAAAGCAGGCCGAATCCGGTCTGGCACCAGAAATTACCCGCTTTATCTTCGAGGATGTCGATGACGGCATCATTATTTCCGAATGGTTTTTCTTTCGGATAATAGTTGGTGAAATTATTTTTAGCGGGATTATATAACGACAATCCTCTTTCTGTGCCGATCCATAACCGGTGGCTGCGGTCGTTAAATACCTTAAAGACAGTGTCGCCGGCAATGCTGTAAGGGTTATGGGGATCGTGGTAAAAAGCAACAGCGGAATCGGTCTTTGTATTAAAACGCCAAAGACCTTTCTGTGTGTAAAAATCGATTGATCCGTTAAATGATTGGTAATGAGTATTGGTCAACCAAAGATAATCCGGGCGAGTGGAGTCTTCCGTTATACCGACAAATCCTTTTTGCTTCGCCGAATCAGGAGTTGTTAAATAACCGGTAAAGGAATGATTATTTTCGTTGAACTCATACAACCCGTTGGTGGAGCTTAGCCAGATGTTTCCGGAAGCATCCTGTAATTCGGCAAAAAGAGCAGATGCATTTATGTGATTTTTCCCGCTCACCCGTTTGCCGTACCACTGATAGTTACCGGTTTGCGGATGGAACAAACAAAATGAAGTAGTGTTATTAATAGCATTATATGATGCAATCCAAAGGCGGCCCCGGTTATCCTCATGGATATCGAATATATTATTTGAATTGTATGAATCAGAAGCGGACGAATCAATACGGCAGCGAATAAAACGATCCTGCTGCCGGTTATAAAGATAGATTGAATTCGAACTGAGCAAACCCACCCAAAGCCGTCCCTTTCGATCCTGGAAGATTTTGGCTACCCTTATTTTATTAGGATCTGTAATACCCATTGTATAGACCTTGGTATGATAACCGTCATACCGCACCAATCCCTGCTGCGTACTCATCCAGATGTAACCTTCTTTGCCTTGTATCATCGATAGAACTGTTCCTTCCGGCAGGCCATTCTGAACGGTTAACCGCTTAAAATGCAGCTCGGCAGGCAGCCCCGATTGAGCGTGACAGTATATGCTGCTTAATAATAAAATAATAGAGAAGAAAAAATATTTCATTTTATATCACATGTTTTTAATGTTACGGAAGATGCTAAACCTATCCATATGTTCCGAGCCGATAGCTCACAGATATCATAATGATCTTTCTTTACTTCAAGGGAATGAATTCCGTTGTTGTAGTATAAAGGTCAACCTACGGTTCTCCATAATTTGTTCTCGCTTTTTCTATCCAACGGATTAAAATCCGTTGTTATAATATGAACTGAGCCTGCCTGTCCGGCAGGCAATGCTACGCCTCTTGATTTAATTTCAATTTAGCTTTTTGAAATTGAACGTTCATTACATCAATTCTTAGAGCCGCAGGCTCGGAACATGTATTAACGGTGGATTTTCCCAAATATGATCCGAACCCACGGTTCTCATTTTTATGTGTTTGTTATTCCTATCCAACGGAATAAATTCCGTTGTTACAATATGAAACGATGCTTTGCATCTGGCATTTATTTTTGACTACATTTTCAAACCAATGATTTACTTTTTAAATCTTTAGTGCCATCGGCACGGAACATTTTGTAAGGCCGGATTTTCCCGTAGGGACGCCTTTGGCGTAATCCGGCTTGAAACCAAATCACAATCATCAAAACGAGTCCAGAAGGGACGATGCATATATTTCAAAACATACCAAAAGATTTCTCACCCCCTAAAGCGGGATTCGAAATGAAAATCCATCTATAGACACTATCACTTAATCTTTATAACCACAAAAGTAACGTCGTCATCCGGTACTTTACCGCTGGACCAATCTTTTATTTCATTCTTTAATTTTTCAATTATTTTTTCTGCGGAATTATTTGCGATTTCTTTAAATATTTTTTTAACTCTTTCATATCCGAACAGTTCTTTTTCATTGTTTGATAGTTCCGGGAAACCGTCACTTAAAAGAAAGATCACGTCACCGCTTTTGAAATCTGTTTTTGTTTCCTTGTATGGAAAGTTATTCATCGCGCCAAGAGGCATTCCTTTGTTATCAATTTCTTCTACTTCATTTTTATCTTTTCTATAAATATAAACCGGCGGCACTCCTGCGTTTGAAAGTGAAAGCTGCGAATCTTTTATCTTCAGAAATACGAACGCCATCATCAGTCTGCCGAGCTTTATTTCTTTTATAGCTTCAGCGGATTTGTTAAAGAAAGGAATGACTTCACATTTACCCGCTTCCAGAGTAAATATTCCTTTCATAATAGTAACAAGAGTGCCCGCCTGCATACCGTGGCCGGTTGCATCACCGAGCGCTATGTTTAAAGTTCCGTCCAGCCCGACGGCAAAATCATAATAATCTCCGCCGACCTCCGTAGCCGTCTGCATATAAACTGCTATATCTAAATTTGGCAATTTCGGAACGTCCCGGGGAAGCATAGATAACTGCAATTTGCGTGCTTCTTCCAGTTCTT
>CAVUCE010000004.1:0-139753 GCA_963739985.1 uncultured Ignavibacteriales bacterium | reverse complement strand
GATGAAAATTGGCAAATATAAAATTAGTATTATTAATTCAGGCTATTTCGGACTTGACGGCGGCGCAATGTTCGGAATAATTCCCAAACTATTGTGGCAAAAGTCTAATCCGCCGGATGAAGCTAATAGAATAAAACTTGCTACGAGAAATTTGTTACTGGAAACTGATACAAAAAAAATATTAGTTGATACAGGAATGGGAAATAAGTGGGATGAAAAATCAGAAGGCATTTATGCGATTGATCAGAAAGAAAATTCACTTAATCGGAGAATTGGCAAAACTAAATATTAGGCCCGAAGAAATTACGGATGTTATTTTAACGCATCTTCATTTCGATCATACAGGCGGCTCTACAAAATTAGAAAACGGAAAACTAGTTCCGGCTTTTCCGAATGCCAAATATTTTGTCCAAAAGAAAAATTTTGAGTGGGGCAGTAATCCTTCTGAAAGAGATAAAGGCAGTTATATAAAAGAAAATTTCATCCCTTTGAAAGAAGAAGGCGTTTTATATTTAATTGAAGGAGAGAAAAAATACGATGATGAAATTGATTTTGTTTTAGTGAACGGCCATACTTTTTCTCAGCAATTATTGAAGATATCTGATTCCTCAAATACATTTTTATACTGCTGCGATTTATTTCCCACAACTTCGCATATTCACATTCCGTTCGTTATGGGTTACGATCTTCAACCTTTGGTAACTGTTGAAGAGAAGAAAAAAATACTCGCAAAAGCGGTTGAAGAAAACTGGAAATTGTTTTTTGAACACGATCCAATCAATGCAATCGGCACTGTGAAATTAACTGAAAAAGGATACAGAATTGACAAAACTTACAGATCATTCACAGAACTTGGATGAAACATATAAAAAGATTTGCTCTGTAAATGATTTAAGAGAAGGTTACGGCAAAAGAATAATAGTTGATGATATTGAGGTAGCGTTATTTAAAGTTGAAAATGAAATTTATGCGCTAAGCAATATTTGTCCGCATCAGCATTCTGCTTTAATTTATGATGGATTTATTGAAGACGGCTGTGTTGTTTGTCCTGCTCACGGCTGGATGTTCGATTTAAAAACCGGACTTATGCCGACGAAGGCAAGCGGATTAGATGTTTATCCGGTTATAATTTCAGAAGACGATGTTTATGTAAAAGTTTTTAAGCGAGAATTAAAATGGTAATATCATTTATTAAAGGAATTTTTTAGATGAGAAATTATATTTGTGTAACATGTGGAACTCAATTTGAAGCAACAGAAAATGCTCCTGAAAATTGTCCGATTTGCGAGGATGAAAGACAATATGTAAACTGGAAAGGACAGCAATGGACAACATTAACGGAGATGAATACTAATTATAAAAATCGATTTGATGTTGAAGGTGATAAACTGATTGGAATTGGTTCTGAGCCTTCTTTTGGAATCGGGCAGCGAGCCTTGCTGGTAAAAACAAGTAAGGGAAACATACTCTGGGATTGTATAACAAATATTGACGATGCAACTATTGAAAAAGTCAAATCACTAGGCGGAATAAAAGCAATTGCAATTTCACATCCACATTATTATTCAACAATGATCGAATGGAGTAAAGCATTCGGAGATATTCCTGTTTACATTCATGTTCATGATAAGCAATGGGTAATGAGAAATGATTCTGTTATAAAGTTTTGGGAAGGTGACATTCTTAACTTATGGGATGGCTTAACACTTATAAATTGCGGCGGACACTTTGAAGGCGGAACTGTTTTGCATTTTGCGGAAGGTGCTGAAGGTAAAGGCGCTTTGCTAACAGGAGATATAATCCAAATTGTGATGGATAGAAAACACGTAAGTTTTATGAGAAGTTATCCAAACTTAATACCTCTTTCGGCAAAAAAAGTTTTACACATTCAAGAAATGGTTGAGAAATATAAGTTTGAAGAAATGTACGGTGCCTGGTGGAATAGAAAAATCGTTTCAAACGCTAAAGAATGTTTGAAGGTATCAGTTGATCGATACTTGAATGCTATCAAAGATTAATATGCATTTTAGCTAAGCAAGAATTTATGAAGCTAACAAATGAAATAGTTACACAAAAAGCTAAGGAGCTTGGTTTTGATTTAGTCGGATTTGCAAAAGCGAATTTATTAGAAGAAGAGACAGAAAAATCTGGAAGAATGGCTTTCTAAAAATTATCAAGCCGGAATGGTCTACATGGAACGAAATGTTGAGAAACGAAAAGATATAAACGAAATATTTTCCGGCGCTAAAAGCGTAATTTCATTAGCACTTAATTATTACACAAATGAACAGCATTCAAAAGATAAATCAAATGGGAAAATTTCGCGTTATGCTTGGGGAACCGATTATCATCTTGTAATTTGGGATAAGCTTTCTGTTTTAGAAAATTCATTAAAAGAAATGGAACCGAATTTTGAATCAATTTCTTACGTTGATACAGGGCCGGTTATGGATAAAGTTTGGGCCGTAAGAGCCGGGCTTGGATGGATGGGAAAACATACAAATATCATTAGCAGAGAAAAGGGGAGCTGGTTTTTCATTGCTACAATAATTACGAATTATGAATTTGAATATGCAGAAGCTATTCCGGATTATTGCGGCTCATGCACAGCATGTTTGGATGCTTGTCCAACAGATGCTATTGTTCAACCTTATTTAGTGGATTCTAATAAGTGCATCTCATATTTGACTATAGAGAATAAAGGTGAAATTTCCGAGGAGTTTAGAGGAAAATTTGATGATTGGCTTTTTGGTTGCGATATTTGCCAGGATGTTTGTCCGTGGAATAATAAATTTTCTGAAGTTACTTCTATAAATGAATTTTTTCCGCAAATCGATCATAAAGAAATGAATCTGCAAAAAATAATTAATATGGAAAATTCAGAGTTCAAGAAAAAATTTGAGAGAAGTCCGATAAAAAGATCAAAACTAAAGGGCTTAAAAAGCAATGCGGAATATTTACTAAAATCCAAAAAGTAAAAAATGAAATTTGTTTATAAAGATTTATTAAAAAGTTATAAAAATGTAGTTTGCGTTGATGGCGCATTTAATGCAAAACTTCAGGTTAGTCACTGGCACGGGAATGAATCTCCAATAGAGTTAAAAGCAGATACAACAACTGAAATGGCTTTTAAGTTAATTGAATATCCTGATAAAAATAAATTTTTAAATGGAATTGAAGTTGTTTCAAATAATCATTTTGATGCTGACGGAGTTTTAAGCGCTTATGTAATTTTGTTTCCCCAAACAGCATTAGAAATGAAAAAAGCGCTTGTAAATATCGCTCGCACCGGAGACTTTGCAGAATTTACTGATGAAGATTCATTGAAAGCTGTCGCGGTTTTAGAATCTTTTCAAAATCCCGATAACAAAAAATACAAAACATTAATGCAGGATAATTATCCTCAAGCGATGCAGAAAATTTACGAGGATTGTTTTGAACTTATTCCCAGACTTGTTAAATCAATTGACAAGTTTGAAGAGTCCTGGAAAAATGATTTTGACTTCTTTGAGAAATCTGAAAAATCCTTTGAAATAAAAGAATCAGTTTTCAGTAATTACGGCGATTGTAAGCTTTCGGTTTTAGAATCAAAATTTCCTTTACACGTAGTCTCAAAATATAAGAACAGCGAACATGATATTTTACTTTCTGTTGAAAAACATGATGAAAGTAACAAATATCAACTTGAGTATAAATATCATACATGGTTTGATACAACTCGGGAGAAAACACTTGAACGGAAAAATCTTGAACCTTTATCGCAAAAATTGAATCAAATTGAACTGAATAGTGAAGGTAAATGGAGAGTAATAGGGACTAATCCACTTTATGATTGGAATTACGGATTAACATTTGCAGACGAAAATTTTAATCAAAAATTTAGTTCATTAAAAATTTACGAAGTAGAAAATATATTGTTCGATTATTTTAATCAATTTTAAAATTATTATTTGAAAAAACTTATACGCTTAAATTAAGGAGCAAAAATGGCAGAAAATCATCACAAAATAGTAATTATAGGTTCCGGTCCTGCCGGATTTACAGCAGCGCTTTATACCGGGCGAGCAAATTTGAATCCTGTTATGTTTGAAGGAATGCAACCGGGCGGACAATTAACCATAACAACGGAAGTTGAAAATTATCCCGGTTTTGAAAAAGGAATTATGGGACCGGAATTAATGGACGTTATGAGAAAACAAGCTCAGAGATTCGGATCAAAATCTATTTATAAAGAAATAACTGAAGTAGATTTATCGAAAAGACCATTTACACTGAAAACATATGACGATGTTCATACAGCAGATGCTATTATTGTTTCCACAGGTGCTTCGGCAAGATTATTAAACCTGGATAGCGAAACAAAATTTATGGGATATGGTGTTTCTGCTTGTGCTACATGCGACGGTTTTTTCTTTTAAAGATCAAAAAGTACTGGTTGTCGGTGGCGGAGATACTGCAATGGAAGAAGCAAATTTTTTAACTAAGTACGCTTCGGAAGTTATTGTAATTCATAGAAGAGATGAATTCCGTGCATCCAAAATTATGACCGATAGAGCAAAGAAAAATCCTAAAATAATATTCTTGACCAACAAAGTTGTTAAAGAAGTTTTAGGTACAGAAGAAAACGGCAGAAAATTAATGAGCGGAGTAATTCTTAGAGATACAAAAGATAACTCAGAATCTAGATTAGAAGCTGATGGTTTATTTATTGCAATCGGACATAAACCGAACACGGATATTTTCAAAGGAATATTGGATATGGATGAAACCGGTTATTTAATCACTAAACCGGGTTCAACTTATACAAATGTAGAAGGTGTTTTTGCTGCCGGTGATGTTGCGGATAAAAATTACAGACAAGCCGTTACTGCTGCCGGAAGCGGTTGTATGGCTGCAATTGATGCAGAACGTTGGCTTGAAGCTCAAGAATAAAATCTTAATTGGCTGTCCTTAATCGGACAGCCTGATATTAATCCTCTCTTTTGTCCAATTTTCTACTTGCTAAATTAGCTACTATAAATCCTATCCCGACAAGTGTAAACATAAATAATGGAATATAATAACCCTTGTCTGTAGCATCCTGATATATCATTCCTATTCCTAAACCAAGTCCGAAAAAGACACTAATAATTCCTATTTTAAGCAGAACATAAGGGTCTTTCTTTCTTTCAAAGTAATTCTTCATCTCTTCAGCAGTCAGGCCTTTCTCAATCAACATTTGTCTTTCTCTGGATCGTAAGTAGAAGTAAACTACAAACACAAGTCCTACCACTAAGAAAAATATAATCGGTATAAAAACTGCAACTGTTTCGGTATTCATAACTATCTCCTTTTAGGTTAACTACCTTTTAAGACTAAAGTTTTCTATAAAGGTTACACATTAAATCTCTCTCTTTCTTTCTAATTGTTATGACATTAATAAATTGAAATTGGTTACATAATCCGGTCGTTGCTTGTGGAAAAATCAATTCATATCTTAAAAACTGAAAATTGTAACGATTTTTCTCTTCTGAACAAATAATCTGTAACCATTTTTAAATTAGCTTAGTCATAAACATAAAATGAAGCAGCTTACAGATATAGAAATAATAGATTCGGTAAAAAGAGGAAATCAATCCGATTACTCAATACTTGTAGATCGATATAAAGATCGAGCTTTTTCTCTTTTATGCAGAATGCTAAAAAATCAGATGGAAGCTGAGGAGGTTCTTCAAGATTGTTTTTTGAAAGCATATAACGCGATTAATTCATTCAGGAATGAAGCAAAGTTTTCTACTTGGTTTTACAGAATTGTATATAACACAGCTTTAACCAGGCTTTCAGGAAAAAAGAGAAAAATTGAAACCGAGATGAGTTCTATTGAAGATCATTTAGACCTGAAATCTGAAAGTCATTTTGATATACATGAAAATGAAGATCTTTCATCTTTCTTGAATAGCTTGATTGAAAAACTTCCGGCAAATTATGCATCGGTTATTTCAATGTTTTATCTTGATGAAATGAGTTGCGAGGAAATTTCTATGGTAATGAAAATAACGGTTAATAATGTAAAAGTAATGTTGTATAGATCCAGAAACGCACTTAAAGATTTATTCTTAAAGCAAAAAGATATAGAGGAACTGTTATGAGTCGGATTAGCGATGAGATTTTGAATAAATATATTGATGGCGAACTCGACGAAAAATCTGTTTTAGAAATTGAGAATATACTAAATACATCTAAAGAAGATGCGGACCGATTATCAGCGTTGAAAAGGATTCATTCTGAATTAGGAAAGATTGGGTCGTTTTCTCTACCGGGTGATTTTACAATGAATGTAATGTCTAAAATTAGAGGAACTGCTAAAGCCCGAAATAAAGATAAATATTTTATCTTAACTATAATCTCGTTTATAATTGCTTTAAGCCTTGGCATAATTGGCTTTCTTGCTTACAACATTGCGCAAACTCCATCTGATCAAACAACCTCTTTGAATATTTTGGCAAACTATATGCCTTATATAAAAAATGTTCTGGATGCACTTCAAAGAATTATTCCGGGTAATACTTTTTCGTTCATAGGATCTATCCTATCATTTATTGTTATTATCAGCGGATATTTCTTCTTCGAAAATCAAAAAAGAATTCATCATTAAATATTCGTTCTGTTTTTTTAGAAGAGGACCTTCTTTCCCTTTTTTTTAAGCTTCTATTAAACAATAATGTATATTTCCGAAAAACTTATTCAAGTCTAAATTACCATACAAATAACAAATGTTCGTATATTTGAAAAACTAATTATTAATAAGAATTTAAGACAATCGAATGGATGAGAATACTACAAAAGTGAAAAGCGGGTTTGTAACGATTTTAGGAAAGCCTAACGCCGGAAAATCAACTTTGATGAATGCATTATTGGGTCAAAAGCTATCGATAACTACAAGCAAACCTCAAACTACACGAAAAAGAATTTTAGGAATTTTAACTGAGGAAGAATATCAGATTGTTTTTTTAGATACGCCGGGAATTTTAGATCCCGCCTACCTTCTTCAAAAAATAATGATGGAAGATGTTGAAAGCTCGGCGAAAGATGCTGATGTATTAATTATAATGATTGACTTGCAAGCTGATCCCGATGGGACAAAAACGTTAACCGACAAATCTGTGGCAGAGATAATTTCAAAAAGTAGAAAGCCTATAATTTTGATTCTTAATAAGATGGACTTATCAACACAGGAAAAAGTTCAAGGCTTAATTAATAATTTTGAAAAGGAAAATAAGTATGCTTCGATAATTCCTGTTGCGGCTCTACAAAAATTCAATACTAAAACTGTGGTTGAAGCCTTATTAGAACATTTACCGTTTCACCCAAAATATTACCCTGATGATATTGTTGCAGATGCCAACGAAAGATTTTTTGTCTCCGAAATTATAAGAGAAAAGATATTTGAAGGTTACAAAGAAGAGATTCCGTATTCTTGCGAAGTATTGATTGCTGAATTTATAGAGAGACCTGCCGGCAAAGATTATATTTCGGCTGAAATTGTTGTTGAAAAGGAAAGTCAAAAAGGAATTTTGATAGGACAAGGAGGCGAGGCACTTAAGAAAATAGGTTCCTCGGCTAGAACCGCGATAGAAGAATTTTTAGATCGTCAAGTATATTTAGAATTAAGAGTTAAAGTTCGTGCCAAATGGCGCTCTGACGAAAAAATGTTAAAAGCATTCGGTTATTCAAAAGATAAAGAATAATATTTAGTTTTTTAGGTTTAATTTAACTGTCATTCCGATATTGTCCGGCTATTGACGAACGGCTGAGACGTGCGAGACAAAGGCGCAAATCGTTGGTCTAAATATTCCTCACTTCGGTTGAAATGACAAGTTTATAATATTTCAATTATTTAGAAATCTCGTTTAAATCAAATCCAAATCTTAACTTGTTTTAATGAAAAAGTTTTCCGGTGAATTAATACTTTTATCAGTGACTCTGATCTGGGGAGCAACATTTGTAATCATCAAAAATGCGTTGAAAGATGTTTCTCCGATGGTTTTCATCTCAATACGTTTTTCGTTTGCCGGGTTGCTTCTACTTCCGTTCATATTTAAAATATTTAGAAATGTTGATAAAAAAGTTTTAGCTTCCGGATTGTTTTTGGGAGTGATGTATTTTCTTGGATTTTCAACACAGACAATTGGCTTAAGATATACCTCTGCAACCAAGTCAGCTTTTATTACCGGAACATTTATTTTATTTACTCCGGTTTTTCAATTCTTGTTCGAAAAGAAAAAACCTTCTTTAATAAATATACTGGGAGTCATTTTTGTCTTAGCCGGACTAATATTTTTATCCAGTAAAGGGAATTCATTTTTTGATGTATTTCATGAGATAGGTTCGAACTTTAATGTTGGAGATTTTTTTACATTACTCTGTGCAATTTTCTTTGCAATGTATTTGGTTTATTTGGATATAGTTTCTAAAAAATATCCCTTTATGCAATTGGTATTTTTACAAATATCCGTAACGGGAGTTTTGGGAGTTTTAACTGCATTAACACTTTCTGTAACACATATTGAAACTTCATATTTCTCATTAAATTCAAATATTGTATTTGCGATTTTATACACCTCTATTTTAGCTACTATTCTTAATTCGATTTTACAAACAAAATATCAAAAAACCGTAACACCAACTAAAGCTGGAATTATTTTCTCTTTCGAACCTATTTTCTCTGCAATCTTCGCTTTTTCAATCATCGGTGAAAAAATTTCATCCTTTGGCTTTTTAGGTTGTATCCTTATATTTACAGGTTTAATAGTAACGGAAATATTTGCCAAGAAAGAGGATACCGTTTTAAATGAGCAGTAATTATAAAAGGGCAGAAATCATTGCATCCGGTTTAGTACAAGGAGTTGGTTTTCGCTATTTTGTTATGCGACATGCCCAGCGTATAGGTTTAAATGGATTTGTAAAAAATTTATACTCCGGCGAAGTACAAACAGTTGTTGAGGGAGAACTTGCTTTAATAGAAGAATTATTCCAATTGATAAAATTGGGGCCATCTCATGCTGATGTTAGAAAAGCAATAATTGATTGGTCCGAATTCAAAAACGAATTTAAAACATTTGAGGTTAAATATTGAGCTTACCTTTTAGAACCGGTTTGGGTTTTGATGTTCATGCTTTTGCGGATGATAGAAAACTGATAATCGGCGGAATTGAAATCCCTTATGAAAAAGGACTGTTAGGTCATTCCGATGCAGATGTTCTACTTCATGCAATTAGCGATGCATTACTTGGAGCATTGGCATTAGGTGATATAGGAAAACATTTTCCGGATACAGATAGTAAGTTTAAAGATGCTGACAGCGGATTGCTTCTTGAAAAAGTTTACGAACTAATTGAAAAAAAAGGTTATAAGCTTGGTAATATTGATGCCGTTATTGCATTACAGAAACCGAAACTTGCACCTTATATTCCACAAATGACAAAAAAAATTGCCGGAATTCTAAAAGCGGAAGAAGATGTAATTTCTATAAAAGCTACAACTACAGAGAAATTGGGCTTTGTAGGAAGAGAAGAAGGAGCTTCAGCGTTTGCAACAGTTTTATTAATCAAGAATTAAATATGATAGAAAACATTCTCGAATTAATAAACCATCTTTCTCCTATTTGGATTTATGTCTTGCTTTTTCTATTTGCTTACATAGAAAATGTCTTCCCTCCATCGCCAAGCGATCTAGTGATTGTAATCGGAGGCTCGCTAATATCAACCAATACAATACATTTTATTCCAACTTTACTTTTAACTACTATCGGAAGTGTTCTGGGCTTTATGACTTTATACTTCATTGGAACACAGTTGGATCGAAAAGTAGTTCGTATGGGTAAAATTAAATTCATATCGGTAGATGGTTTAGATAAAGCAGAACACTGGTTTATGCGATGGGGATATTGGATAATTTTAGCAAATAGATTTATGCCGGGCACTCGTTCCGTTATTTCTTTTTTTGCAGGTTTAAGTGAACTTGAACCGAAGAAAACAGCACTGCTTTCTTTACTTAGTGCTTTTGTTTGGAATGCTATAATTATTTATTTAGGACTAATTTTCGGCAATAATATACAATTAGTAGATAAATATTTATCTACTTACAGTAATATTGGATTGGTAATAACAGCGGTAATTGTACTTATTTTTGTAGTGAGATATTTTATAACGAGAAAAAGAAAAAATATTAGTTGAAAAAATTATTTAAGAATCGGAGAATACTTTCCGAAGAAGAAAAAAAGAAAAGGAAGAATGAGAGATATCTATTAATCTTGAGTGGAATATTATTAGGAATATCTTTTCCGCCCTTTCCGTTTCCGCTTACTATATTAATCTTTTTTGCGCTTGTACCTTATCTATACGTAATCGGACAGCGGAAATCACTTGCTGATATTAACCGTGCAACTTATCTAACTTTTTTTGTTTTTAGTGTAATTACGCTTTATTGGGTTGGAAGCTGGCAAAAAGAGGCTGATCCTTTTTTGATGATTGCAGGCGGAGTTTTGTTGTTTTTCAATCCGCTTGTTTTTATGATTCCCTCCACACTTCTCTACTTAGCAAGAAATGTTTTTAACAAAAAAGTAGCGCTATTTCTTTTCCCTTTATTTTGGGTTACATATGAATACCTATACATGCCGACAGATCTTCATTTCCCGTGGCTAGTTCTTGGAAACGGATTGGCAAAGTTTACTGTCTTTATCCAAATTGCTGATGTAATTGGCGCAGTTGGTTTATCAATTATTGTGGTGTACATAAATATATTCATCTATAAAGCTTTTCTCGAATTCAGGAGAGAAAAGAAAGAATTTGTTTTTAATGCTCTAATTGGATTTATGATCTTCTTTCTGGTTTTGGGTTACGGCTTTTTTAGAATGAGTGAATTTAAAATATCAAATAAAAAAATAAGAGTCGGTTTAATTCAACCAAACATTAATCCCTGGGAAAAATGGTCGGGTGGAAGTTTGGAAGATTTAACAAAAAATTATCTTAGTTTGTCTAAAAGCGCGGCTCAAGAAGGAGCGCATTTAATAATATGGCCGGAAACAGCTTATCCTGTATATCTTTTAAGCGGCGGTTATCAAAGCACGGTTGATACAATTTATAATTTCCTAAAAACAAATGATTCTTATTTACTAACCGGAATGCCTGATATTAGGTTATATTCTAAGGAAGATAAAAAACCTTACGACGTTAAATATAATCGGCAAGGTGATTATTATTATGCGATGTACAATGCAATTTTAATGCTTTCACCGGATACTAGAAAACTTCAACGATATGGTAAAATGAAGTTAGTTCCATTTGGTGAAGGAGTTCCTTTTTCTAATAGAATCCCTTTATTAAGTGATTTAATTAAATGGGGCGTTGGGCTTTCAGGCTGGAACATAGGAATAGATACGGTAAACTTTAAAATGCCGTTAAGACCAATCGAAGACTTTAAAGTAGATGCAAAAACCGATTCGGTAAAAATTGATGGTCTGATTTGCTTCGAATCTATATTCCCTATTCATGTTGCGGATTTTGTTCAGCGCGGTGCACAGATGATAGCTGTTGTAACTAATGATAGCTGGTACGGTAATTCAAGCGGACCTTATCAGCATGAAGATATCTCAATTTTGCGAGCTGTGGAAAATCGTAGATCAGTTGTACGTGCCGCAAACGGTGGAATAAGTTGTATTATAGATCCATTAGGCAGAATTGTATCTCACACAAAAATGTTTACCAGGACGGAGCTAACCGGAGATGTTGCATTAGAAACACAAAAAACTTTTTTCACGGAGCATTCTTTATTAATCCCCGTACTTTCATCACTATTTTCATTATGGGTTTTTGGTATCTTTATTTTGAAAAAACTTAAAATCAAAAAGTAATATAGGCTCTAATTTTTTATTCAACTTAAAACGAAATCATATTATGGAAAAATTCATTGATTTAAGAAGCGACACAGTAACCAAACCAACCAGCGAGATGCGTAAAGCAATGTATGAGGCAGAAGTTGGTGATGATGTTTTTAAAGAAGATCCAACGGTAAACAAGTTAGAAAAATATGCTGCTGAATTGCTTGGGAAGGAAGCCGCATTATTTGTATCAAGCGGAGTGCAAGGAAATCAAATTTGTCTCAATGTTTTAACAAATCCCGGCGATGAAGTAATTTGTGAAAAAGATGCTCACATTTTTCATTACGAATCAGGCTCGCCTGCGGCTTTAAGCGGAATTCAACTATATCCGGTTGAAGGTAAACTCGGCGTTTATTCTGCTGGTCAGGTTGAACCTTTAATAAGACCGACAAGTGCTTACTACATGCCAAGGACAAAAGTTATTGCTGTTGAAAATACTCATAATCGTGCCGGAGGGACTATAAACCCTATTGAAAATATTAAAGAACTAAAAGAAGTTGCTACAAAACATAATCTGTTTTTTCATCTTGACGGCGCAAGATTGTGGAATGCTTCGGTTGCTACAAAAATTCCGGTAAATGAATATGCATCATATTTCGATTCTGTCTCTTGTTGCTTATCAAAAGGATTAGGCGCGCCCGTAGGCTCTATTATTGCCGGCTCTAAATATTTCATCCAGGAAGCTTTCCGTGTTAGAAAAGCCTGGGGCGGCGGAATGAGGCAAGTTGGATTTTTGGCGGCTGCCGGACTTTATGCTTTAAAAAATAATATAAGCAGAATGAGTGAAGACCATGAGAAAGCAAAAATTTTAGCTGATGCAATTAATGGCAATCCTTCATTGGAAATAGATTTAGAATCTGTTCAAACTAATATTTTAATCTTTAAGCCATTAACAATTTCGGTTGATGAAGCTCTTGAAAAATGTAAAGAAAAAGGCTTACTACTTTCTGTTGGCGGTGTTGGCTCGTTAAGAGCAATAACTCACCTTGATGTAAGTTTTGAAGAGATTAACAAAACAGTTGAAATTTTAAATTCTGTTTTTAATTAACTAGCATATTCACGATGACAAAGTTAGAAGAATTCAAACATAAAATAGCTGTAACGGTTAGATTCAATGAAGTAGATATGCTGGGTGTTTGTAATAACGCAGTTTATTTAAATTATTTTGAGCATGCTCGCTTGCAGTACATTAAAGATCTTGGTTTAATTCCAAATGGTAAAATCTTTTCCGACGGAAAATTGTTTTTTATGGTGCGGAATGAATTAAATTATCGAAAACATTCTTTTTATGATGAACCCCTAACTGTTTATACGAAAATTGCTTATATTAAAAATTCATCATATGGTTTTGAACATATAATAACAAACTCGGATAATCATGAAATTAAAGTGGAAGGGTCTGGTGTAGTTGTACAAGTAGATCCTAATACTAAAAAATCTTGCCGGTTATCCGATGAATTTATAAATAGAATAACTGATTTTGAAGGGGAGGTAAAAATTTTAAGAGAATAAATAAAAAAGGAAGATGTATAAATGAGAAAAATTGTATTTGATATTGAAACCTCAGCATACCCGTTCGAATCACTCTCCGAAAGTCAACAAGAATATTTACTCCGATATGCGGAAAAAGAAAAAGATGAAGATATTCACGATGAAAAAGTCGCTGACGCAATTCGTTATCTAAGTTTATATCCTTATACAGCCAAAGTTATTGCGATTGGGATTTATGATATAACCAAGGAAAAATCTTTCGTTTATTATGAATCTGAAAATGCTGATGAATGGACAAACGAAGAAAAGGACATCCATTATAAAGGAGTTACCGAAGATGAAATGCTTGAATCTTTTTGGAGAATTATTGAAGTAACTGACCAAGTGATAACTTTTAACGGTAGAGGTTTTGATGCTCCTTTTTTAATGATTCGTTCTGCGATGAAAAAAATTAAACCAAGTAAAACACTAATTGCGAATAGATTCGATACTTCTTTGCATATAGACTTACTTGAGCAATTAACTTATTATGGGTTAACCAGAAAATTTAATCTTGATTTTTATTGCCACGCGTTTGGAATTAAATCGCCAAAATCTCAGGAAATTTCCGGGATAGAAGTCAAAAATTTATACGAAGCCGGAAGAATTAAAGAAATAGCAATTTATTGCGGAAATGATATTCGGGCTACATATGAGTTATATAAAATATGGAATGAATTTTTGGTAACTTAAATTTGAGTTATGAAGTTATTCAAAAAAACTTCCATGAAAGAATTATTGAGCTTGATCAAATTGGCTTTTTCTAAAAGTTCATCTTCAGATTGAACGTATTTGTCTGGTACTAATTCTTCTTTGCCATGAGAAACCATGCTTTGCAGACTTTCTTCCGTAACTTCCATATGAAATTGAAGTCCGGCAATTTTATATTTATACAGAAATGCCTGGTTTTCAGTTGCCTCACTACTTGCGAGTAAAATTGCATCTTTGGGAAGATCGAAAGTATCACCGTGCCAGTGGAAAGTTTTTAAAATTTCGGGAAGTAATCCGTTATTAATTGAATTTTCTGATTTCCTAATGCTATACCAGCCTATCTCTTTTTGCTTATTGTGATGAACATTCGAGCCTAAACATTCTGCAATTAATTGGGCACCTAAACAAATTCCTAGAATATATTTCCCTTGTTCTATTGCTTCCTTGATAAATTTCTTTTCTTCTTTCAGCCAAGGAAATTTTATATCGTCGGAGGTGCTCATCGGACCGCCCATAACTATTAAGAGATCAAAATCATCAATATTGGGAAATTTAAAATTTTCATAAAACTTTGAATAATTTACTTTATGATCATTCTTTTGAATCCATTCGGCAATTGAGCCAATATCTTCATATTGAACGTGTTGAAATACGTGAATTCTCATTTTTACCTACTTTAATTATTAACAGAATTTCATGCTATATATTTTAAACTTTAAAAAGGAAGTATATACCTAAAAATAGGTCTCAGTTCACTGCTTTTGATGTGTGATAATTCTCAACTTTACTAATTGAAGAATAGATTTTAAATTTACTGTATTATAAATCCGGGAAATATATACCATGTGACGAATGGTATATATGGTTATCCCTTTGTTTTTGCTAAATAATTCTCAATATGAATTATGCGGATATTTATCGGGTAACATAGTTAAAGAAATTCGGGTTGTCAAATTAAATTTCATCCTTCTTTAGCTAAATTATAATTCTTATATTTGTTATCTAACTTATGCAATTTTTAACCCAGGAAAATCAAAATGCAAGAACCGGAAGTAAATTTAGAATTAGCTGTTGAACATGGATTGACTAAAGATGAATATGAAAGAATTCTCAAGATATTAGGTCGGGTTCCCAGTTTTACTGAATTGGGGATTTTTAGCGTTATGTGGAGTGAACATTGCAGTTATAAAAATTCCATTGCGTTACTAAAAACTTTGCCCAGAGAAGGCGGTAAATTATTAGTAGGAGCCGGTGAAGAAAACGCTGGGCTGGTTGATATTGGTGATGGTCTTGCGGTTGCATTTAAGATTGAAAGTCATAATCATCCTTCCGCTGTTGAACCATATCAAGGAGCCGCAACCGGAGTTGGCGGAATTATGCGTGATATTTTTACTATGGGTGCTAGGCCGATTGCCTCTTTAAATTCTTTAAGATTCGGTACCTTAGAAGATGCTAGAACCAGATTCCTATTTGATGGAGTTGTCCGGGGAATTGGGGATTACGGAAATAGTTTTGGAGTTCCGACAGTTGCAGGTGAAGTTTATTTTGATGAATCATATAAAGATAATCCTTTAGTAAATGCGATGGCGGTTGGAATTGTAAAAGTTGGTGAGTCTGCAAGCGCAACTTCAAAAGGTAAAGGTAATCCTGTTATGATTGTAGGTTCCTCAACCGGAAGAGACGGTATTCATGGCGCTACTTTTGCGTCAGAAGAAATATCCGAAAAATCAGAAGCTAAAAGACCTTCCGTTCAAGTTGGCGATCCGTTTACTGAAAAATTACTGCTGGAAGCTTCTCTTGAAATTATTAAAAATGATTGGCTAATCGGTATTCAAGATATGGGAGCTGCTGGGATTTCTTGTTCTACTTGTGAGATGAGTGCTAAAGGTGAATCAGGTATGAAGATTGACTTAAGCAAAGTTCCTCTAAGAGAAAAAGGAATGTCGGCTTATGAAATTATGCTTTCCGAAAGTCAGGAAAGAATGCTTTGTACTGTAAAAAAAGGATATGAAAATAAAGTAAAAGAAGTATTTGAAAAATGGGATTTGCATTGTGAAATAATTGGTGAGGTAACAGATGACGGCTTACTTCATGTGGAATATGAAGGAGAGAATAAAGTTGAAGTTCCGCCTTTTGAATTGGTATTAGGAGGAGGAGCACCTGTTTATTTTCGTGATACAAAAGAACCTGAGTACTTAAAAAAAACACAAAATTTTGATTTTAATTCTTTGAGAGAACCTGATAATATTAAGGACGCATTTTTGAAAGTGTTCTCTTCGCCAAATATTGTTTCAAAAAAGTGGGTTTATAATCAGTATGATTCTATGGTTAGAACAAATACAATTGTTGGACCGGGTTGTGATTCAGCTGTAATTTATGTTAAAGGCACTAACAAAGCTCTTGCAGTTAAAACCGATTGTAATTCAAGATATGTTTATCTAAATCCTAAAGAAGGAACTAAAATTGCGGTTGCGGAATCAGCTAGAAATATTGTTTGTTCCGGTGGAGTTCCGCTTGCAATTACTAATTGTTTGAATTTTGGAAATCCTTACAAACCGGAAATGTATTGGCAATTTAAACAAGCAATTGAGGGAATGGGAGAAGCTTGCCGGTTTTTTGAAACTCCAGTTACCGGTGGTAATGTCAGTTTTTATAATGAATCACCAAATACTGCTGTGTATCCAACGCCGACAATTGGAATGGTGGGTTTAATTGAAAATCTTGAAAATATTACAACTTCTTATTTTAAGAACGAAGGTGATTTGATTTATCTGTTAGGTGAAGACAATGAGGAACTCGGCGGAAGTGAATTTCTAAAAGTTATTCATGGTAAAGTTGCCGGCGATTCACCTAAAATGGATTTAGAAATTGAGAAAAAATTACAAGAAGCTCTCTTACATGCTATCGAAAATAAATTTATAAACTCAGCTCATGATATATCAGAAGGCGGAATTTCTGCCGCATTAGCTGAATGCTGTGTAATCAATGAATCGAATTTATTAGGTGCGGAAGTTAAAGTTCCAATTAAAACAAGAATTGATTTTAGTCTGTTTTCGGAAAGTCAATCAAGAATAATTGTTTCAGTATCTCCTGATGTGAAAAATGAATTTGAAAAATTAATGCAATCTTCCGAACAAAGTTTTTCAGAACTTGGAAAAGTTACAGGGAGTTCGTTAAAGATAAATAATGAAATAGTTATAGATGTAAAGGTTCTTGCTGAGATATATTATAAAACAATACCGAATATAATGAATGCTTAATAAGAAGCTCTTAGAAATTATACATAGACTTAAAGTATACTCTTGGTTTAGGAAAATCAGATTAGCTCTGTATTATAAACCATCATACAAAAAAGTAAAAGACTTTACCAAACATTATGGCGGGGGATTAATAAATCGTACGGATGAGCACCATGTTTTTCTGTTAGCCGGTGGTTTAGCATTCTCACTTTTCGTTTGTATAATCCCGTTCATGCTTATCATGTTTTACTTTCTCGGAAACATCTTAAATTCTAGCAGTATGCAGATGCAGGTAAATGCCTTTATCGATACTATCATTCCATATTATAAATATGCAGAGTTTGTTAAAAAGATTATTTTCTCGCGTATAAATGAAGTTATCGAATATAAAAACATCGCCGGATTGGTTGGTATATTCGGACTCTTATTTGCGGCTTCAGGCCTATTCAGCAGTATGCGCACAATCTTGAATAAAGTATTCGGTATTGAGGCTAATGTGCATTTTCTTCTTGGTAAGCTGCGAGACTTTGCTTTGGTTTTGATGGTGATCTTAATATTCTTTGCTGCTACTATTCTTTCTCCTTTGCTTGATTTATTAAGGCAAGTCGCAACTCAGTGGGACGGACTTAGCTTTTTAAGTTTAGGCTTTTTTGAACACTTTTTGTTTTCTCTGATTTCCTTTATTGTGATTTTGATTGTTTTTGCTGTTTTATATTTTACGGTCCCGGTAAGAAAATTAGGAAAACGCGCAATTCTTATCAGCGCGCTTTGGGCTGCTATTCTGTGGGAAGGAGCAAAACAAGGGTTCGGATTTTACTTACATAATTTTACAACTCTCGGAAGAATTTACGGTACCTACGCAATTATAGTTGTTGTTGCATTTTGGATTTATTATTCTTCGATCGTGTTCATAATTGGCGCGGAAATTGGGAGATTATACTCAGAGAGAAAGTATAGTACAAAGGATATTGCTTGAAGAATTAAAGTCTGAATACATTAAACTAATCTATACCGCAACGCGGTAAAATATTTAAGAAAGGGATATCATCCCTTAAGAATAAATCCCAAAATCTACGTTGAAACCCTGAAAGGGTTTTGTCATTTCAATCAAATAAATATCTATCATCATATTCAAGATTATATTTTCTCAAAAAGTTTATTAATTCTTCTTTGAATGTAGTCTTAAGATGATGTCCCTTTTGAATATCAATATATTTTATCATTCTATTTATTTCAGATTTTCCAATTGAGAAAACTCCATAACCATTCTGCCATGCAAATTTTGTAAAATAATTTCCTTTTGTTTTAATCCATTTAGATGAATTCCTTTTTACTTCTCGTACTAATTTTGCAACGGTTACCTTGCGCGATAACCTACAAAGAATATGATCGTGGTCAACATAACCGCCGACTTTTATAAATTGACATTCTAATGCATTACAGATGCCGCCAATGTATGCAAATAATTCTTTGCTAACTTTTTCATCTTTTAAGAAAGGATATCTATATTTTGTAGAAAAGACAATGTGAATATATATTTGCGAAAGAGATTGTGGCATAATTAGAGGCGACGTATTATAAATCCCCGTTGGGGTATATCTTAATTTGTTTTACCAGCTTTGGGACTTACCCAAAGCCGGTAAATATTTTCCCTTTCATGGAAACGTAAATTTTTTAAATTATAATGAATAAAGGGAAGAATTTCAACTAATTCAAACCACACATTCCGGACGCACAACCGCCGCCTGAAAAAGACGAAGAATCATTTGAACCACCGAAATTATTTGTATTACCATCAATTGAACTGCTGAACGATGAAAATACTTTTTTGCTTTCTTTTGATGAACATTTGGGGCAAATGACTTCTTCCTTATTCTCTGAGGATTTATGAAAAATATCAAATTTTGTATTGCACTCTGAACAACGATATTCGTAAACAGGCATTTCTTTCTCCAATATTAAATTAATTTACAACTGTGATTTGAGGATTTAATTTTACTTCTGTTTTCATAGAATTTGAAATTAAACAAGCCTTTTCAGATTTTTCTAAAATTCTCTCTGCACGTTCCAAGTCTTTTTCGTTTTTAATTACAAGTTTAGGTGTCAACTCGATTTCGGAAATCATGAACTTGCCATCAACTTTTTCCAACTTACCTTTTCCATCGGATTCAAAAGTTAGAAATTCTAGTTTTGAGTTTTCTGCTATCGCTAGAAATGTAGTCATCAAACATATATTTGCCGATGCAACAAATAAATGTTCCGGAGACCAAATATTAGGTACGCCTTTTGGGAATTCCGGTGGAGTTGCAACTTTAAGATCTGGTAAAGTTGGCGAACTTAATTCTCCTAATCTGCCTTCTTCCCATTTAACTGTCGTAGAATAATAATGTATGTTATCCATTTTATCTTTTTCCGTTTTTATTTTAATATTTATTATATGATGTGAAAGGATGATTTTAGTTTCAAAAATCCTCACACTTTTTACTGAAAATATTATAGAATTAATTTGACAAATAATATAAATCTCACTAATTTTAATCAGACAATTTAATCTGATTTAATTATGACAGTAATATTTTCAAAAAAATGTGAGTACGGACTTCAGGCTGTTCTTTTTCTTGCAGCAAAGATGAACGGGGAAGTAATTCCATCCGAAGAAATTGCTAAGAAGCTAAATATTCCAAAGGAATTTGTTTCAAAAATATTACAAAGTCTTACAGAAAGTGGAATTATTTTTTCTAAAAAAGGAAAGTCCGGCGGGTTCACTCTCGCAAAGGATCCCTCAAGCATCAGATTGATTGACATTGTTGCAGCAATTGACGGACTTGAAATGTTTAATAGTTGTGTTCTCGGATTTCCACAATGTTCGCCCGATCATCCATGTCCATTGCATAGTAAGTGGGGTGAACTTAGGAGTAAAGCTTACGAAATGTTAACAGATGAAACATTAGATAAATTCAAAGAAAAAACTTTGAATAAAGTAACTTCTTTATAAAAAATTTTATAGTAAAATCGGATAAAATACTCTGAATATGAAAACTAAGAAAAAAATAATCAGGAATGATGAAAAGCCGGTACAAAAATATCGTTTTATTATTCAAAGTGCATTTGCGCTTTTATGTATCTGGATTGGAATAGATTTTTATTTATTCGTTCACTACCTGCAGTCGGGAGGCAGTGCACAATTCTATAATCGTCCTCCGGGAGTAGATGGTTTTTTGCCAATTAGTTCTTTGATGAGTTTTTATTTGTTTCTTACAACCGGAGAAATTCATCCCGCTCATCCCGCAGGGTTATTTATATTTTTTGCAATACTTCTTGTCTCACTAGTTTTCGGTAAATCATTTTGTAGTTGGCTTTGCCCGGTTGGATTTATTTCCGAGCTGGTAGGAGATTTTGGAGCAAAACTCTTCAAGAAAAATATTAAAGTTCCTAAATGGCTAGACTATATTTTAAGAAGCGTCAAATATTTGCTTCTCGGATTTTTATTCTATGCTGTTTTCTTTTTGATGACAACTGCTGCATTGCATGCGTTTTTAGATAGTCCATATAATCAGGTTGCTGATTTGAAAATGTATCATTTCTTCGCCAATTTATCTGAAACCGCACTGATAATAATTGGAGCTTTGTTTGTTCTATCAATATTTATAAGAAATTTTTGGTGTAGATATTTATGTCCTTACGGAGCATTTTTAGGTTTATTCTCATTTCTTAGTCCAAATAAAATTAAGCGAAATCCTGTAAGCTGTATCGATTGCGGCTTGTGTACTAAAGCTTGTCCTTCATCAATAAAAGTAGATAAAGTTGTAACTGTGCTTTCCGATGAATGTTCATCATGCTTAAGTTGTATAGATGCTTGTCCTGTTAAAGACACGCTTTATATGCAGCCATTACTCGCAAAAAAAGATAAACACTTTTCTAAAAAAACGGTTGCTGTTGCCATAGTTCTAATTTTTATGGCTGTAACCGGATTGGGAATTATTACCGGACACTGGCAGAATAAAATTACAAAACAAGAATATTTAATTCATTATAAGATAATGGGATCTTACGGTCATCCAACAGGAACAAAGGCTGTAAAGAAGTTAAATCAAGAAGTTGGGTCTTCAGAGAGAATTTATAATAATAACAGTAAATCCAAAACAAATTAAACAAGAAATTATAAAACAAAATATAAAATAGGAGCAGCAAAATGAGCTCGATTAAAATTGCAGAGTTTGAAAATAATTTTTCAAACTTAACTTTGTCACAAATAGTTACTAAGAACTTTAAAACTGCGGCAATTTTTGAAAAGTATAATTTAGATTTTTGCTGCCGCGGCAATAAATCTATAAATGAAGCGTGTACAGAGAAAGGTGTAGATTCTACAAGGTTACTTCAGGAAGTTCAACAATTGCTTGAAAGCAAATCATCATCTACTTTAAATAGTAATGATTGGGAGTTAGACTTTCTTATAGATTACATAATGAATACGCACCATAATTATGTAAGAAGTATAATCCCAATATTAAGTGCACATGTTAATAAAGTTTCAAAAGTTCACGGTGAAAATCATCCGGAACTTATTGAGATTGCAAAAATATTTTCTGCGGTATCAAAAGAATTAAAGCATCATTTAATGAAAGAGGAAGAAATTTTATTCCCTTACATTAAAAAATTGGTAATTATTAAAAACAATAATCATTTATTTGAAGCGCCGTATTTCGGAACAATAAAAAATCCAATTAATATGATGGAAGCAGAACACGTAAATGCAGGTGACGGAATGTATAATATCAGAAAGTTAAGCAAGAACTATGAAGTTCCCGAAGATGCTTGCAACACTTATAGAGTTTGCTTAAACGAGTTAAGAGAGTTTGAAGAAGATCTTCACCAACATGTTCATTTGGAAAATAATATTTTATTTCCCAAAGCAATTGCCATGGAGGAAATACTGAGCAAAAATGTATAATCTCTGTGTTAGATTGCACAAAATATTTTACTATTTAATACGAAATTGCAAATAAAATTTTTAATACTTTGATGCGCAATGATTACAGCTGCCGAATTTGTTAAGACTAAAAAACAAAATTTACTTTCAATATCACATGATCACTTCCACGCTCTGATGATAGCTCAATTAATAGCTAAGGATGCTGATGAATTCCCGGGATTGCCCGCAACTCCGGAAGGCAAAGCAGATTATGTGTTGAAGTTTTATGAGCAGGAATTATCAAATCATTTTTATATTGAAGAAAAAATTCTACAAGCTGCAATTTTAGGTATGAATAGCGAAGTTGATGAAGTTTTTAACGAAATAACTCAAGATCACAAAGCGATAACTGATTTAATTACTCAACTTGAAGACAAAAATGATTTGGCAGAAAAACTTGATAAGTTGAGTAAGATATTGGAAGAGCATGTTCAAAAAGAAGAATATATTTTGTTTAGAAAAATTCAGGAAAACTTAAGCGGTGAGCAACTGAGCTTTGTTGCACAAAAATTAAAAGCCGAAGGTTACGATAATATTTACAAATTCTGATACTGATCGATATAACTTTAAGAGGCTGTTTTAATAATATTGTTTAGAATACTTTTGAAATTAAAACAGCCTCTTGTCATTTTAAGACTTCATTCTATTTCCTTGTTCCTCATGAATAAATAACCAGCTGCATATTTTACCAATATTTATTTCTCTATAGTTATTCCAATAAGCTCTTGTTCTAACATGCATTGAGCTAGTATCATTTGCCGGTAAATTTTCTGATTCTTCAATTAATTCTTTTATTCTGGTTTGCCATTTTTCCATGTTGGAAACTCTTAAGTCTACCCAACCTTCCATTGCCCATCGTTCTATATTCTCGGTATTTATTTCAAGTTCGTTTTCGCCTCTAAAAGCCGGTATTTTTATATTTGTCCCGCGCAAAAGAGATTTCCCGTCAGATAACAAGATTGGTATTCCGATTGAGATTACTTCACTTCTAAGTTTTTTATTATTGGAAATCACTTCCATAGCTTTATCGGAAAGTTGCTTAGGGTCGGCTTCCGTAATATCAAACATAGTTTTACAGAAACTATTCAGAATATGAATTTCATAGAGCAATTTTGATAACCTAGGTGGCCCCAATAACTCGAAAGCAACGCTTGCTACATTATATGTCTTTTCCAATTCGGCTAATTTTTCTACAGCACTATGCTGCATATATCCGGCACGGTATGTCGGTTCCAGAGTAGCATGATCAAGAGCACTAACTATATCGTGACCTGTATTCCCGCCTTTAATTTCGTATATCACAATCTCAGCAATTTCTTCAGGAGTCACAAATTCCATTTGTTTTTGTGCCGTAATGGTTTCAAACTCGCCGCGAGAGAATATACCATTTTCGCCTGTATCAATAAAAACAGATTTTAGGGTTTCACCGGTATTCTTGTATTGTTTGTTAGAACAAATCACAAACTTATCTTTTAAAGGTACTGCTTCTTCAACATCCACTTGCAGCAATTCAATCGGTTTGCCTCTTTCTTTTTATTTCACCGAATTCTATTCTCTTCCAGGCTATAGCTGCAGTTGGTTTTATCTCTTTTATGATTGGTCCGTTTGGTGTTCTTCCCATAAGGAACAGAAGTAAAGTATGGGCTCCTGCAATTGAAGATTTGCTTAATAAAACTCGTGAAGGTTTTTCTTCGCTATGCGTATAAGGTATGTTTAGACCCATTCCACCTGTTCCGCTCGTTCCAATTTTTATATAAACATTAGTTCCAACTTTACCCATTGAATTATATAAAATTTGTACGTGTCTTATCAGTTGAGGAATATAGAGTGTGCAAAGTAATTTTTCGGTTTCCTCAACTAATTGATCATACCCCGTTTTTGTATTTATCGCTTTTTTTATTGTTCTGTAAGTTGTATAAACATCTTGATAAGCAATTCCTGTTGCGGTGTTAATACAATCAATAATTATATCAGGTTTAAATTTATTTAACAGATTAAAAATTGCTGAAGTTTCCAAAATTTCATCGCTTAATTCCTCTAATGTATCTGATAAAACAGTTTGTCTTTTTACCGGATCACTAAGAAGAGCCAATCTATCCTCATCTTTAAACTCATTACGCACAAAAACATTTCCGCCCCAGGGTATAAAGTAATTTTTCCCTTTATGCGGAAATTCTGATTCAAACTTTTTTACAGCTTCCTCAGCCTCTGATAAAAATAATGATGTGATTATAATCTGTTTAGGATTTTGTGGAACAATCTTTCGTGCAACAGCACTACCAACTAAACCAAAACCGCCTAAGACCAATACAGTTTTGTTTTTAATATCCATTAGAATTCCCCGTAATTTGATGAGCAAAATATTTGTTACTAAATTAAGTTAATCCCGTCTGCAAGGCAATGTAACTTTATAAGTTTTAAGAACATGCATAAATATTCAAAACTTTAATTATTTATATGCAGGAACATTTTATGCTTGGAAAAGGTTATAATTATACTATAATTTACTTAGTTATTAAATCTTAATAAGTATTTTATCTAAAAATATTAAAGGAATTAGCGATAAATATTTTTAATTTTTTTTCGAAAATAACTTAAGTAGGAGAAATCAATTTTTTATATGTGATTCACTGGCCAAATTTCGGATAACACTTCAGTGTTGTGATCTTCTGTTCCTGAGCACAGAATATTAACTGGTGATTTTGCTTCGTTGACTTTCTGAAAAGAAATTGATAAAATTTTATCAAGGTTATTAAGAAGGAAAAGAATACAATGGTAGACAAAGAAAGAAAAACACAAGCATACGAATTATTTCATAAAGCTTATCGATCTCAAATAGACGGGCATATTGAGCCTGCTATTGAAGATTATAAGAAATCAATTGAAATTTATCCAACTGCTAAAGCACATACTTTTTTAGGTTGGGCTTACAGTCTCATAAATAGATTTGAAGATGCAATTGAACATTGTAAATATGCTATTGAATTAGATCCGGATTTCGGAAATCCCTATAACGATATTGGGTCTTATCTAATAACTTTAAAGCAATATGAAGAAGCACTTTTTTGGTTGGAGAGAGCCTTAGACGCAAAAAATTACGATCACAGATATTATCCGCTTTATAACATCGGAAGAGTTTACGAAAAAAAAGGTGAATGGTTTACGGCAATTCACTTTTATCAGGATGCCCTTGAAATAAAACCTGATTATGAAGCTGCTAAAGAAGAAATTATCAGATTGCAAAGTATGATGAATTAATGCATTCTTACTTTAGAACTTTTTTCTTTCTGATCAAGAATAGGCTTTATAAAATCGTAACAATTAAACATTATTGTTAATTATTAACCCCTCACTAAATAATTAATTCCGGTCAATAATTTGGCTAGTGAATTTTAAAAATCCTTCTGTTTTCCGCTTGTGATACACAAATCATCAAAAAAATAAGTTTCGCATACAAACCCTTTTAATTGCTAAACTAATAAGGTATTGTTAAATTTAGAATCTGTTTTACAGTTATTTTTAATTCAAAGAAAATTGGCGGTCAGTAATGAAAGTATTAGATCTGTTAAATAAGAAATTTGTGGTTGCTAATCTTAAAGGTACCACAAAGGATGAAGTTATAAATGAATTGATTGATCTCTTCAAAGATGATTCCCGTGTGCAGGATATTGATAAGGTGAGAGAATGTGTGCTGGAGAGAGAAAAAATAATGTCAACCGGAGTTGGAAAAGGTTTTGCCATTCCCCACGGAAAAACAAATGCGGTAACTGATATTTTAGCTGCGTTTGGAAAAACTAATAATACTATAGAATATGAATCTCTTGATGGTCAGCCGGTTAATTTAGTTTTCCTTTTAGTCGGAAAAGATAATTTGGTTAGCAAGCACATAAAACTGTTAAGCCGTATTTCCAGAATGATGAACAAAGATGAATTTAGAGAGAAACTTCTAAATGCACCATCTGAAGAAGAAGTTCTTGAAATAATTAAAAAAGAAGAAGAAAATTATTTCGAAGTGTAAAACTTCAATTAATTGCTCGGAACAATCTGAGTTATACTATTTGTTTCAACTTGTAGTGTGTAGATTGAACTAAAATTATTCCCTTACTGCATTAGTTTAAGTAAATTAAAATTCATTCTGAAAACTCATCTTAAAAAAAATAATATGATTAAAGCTATTACAGGTACAAAAGATATTCTGCCCTCAGAAATTAGGAATTGGAAATATCTGGAAAATATTGTTGAAAGAATATTCACCAATTTTAATTACAAAGAAATTAGAACTCCCGTTTTCGAAGAAACAAATCTTTTCGCTCGTGGTATTGGTGAAGAAACCGATATAGTCGGGAAAGAAATGTACACCTTCCAAGATAGAAGCGAAACCAGCGTAACTTTAAAACCTGAAATGACTGCGTCGGTTGTTCGTGCCTTTAACGAACATTCTCTTGGAGCTCAACAAGGTTTGAATAAATTGTTTTATATTTCACCGATGTTTCGACAAGAAAGACCGCAGGCTGGAAGACAAAGACAATTTCATCAATTCGGAGGTGAAGCTTTAGGTAGCTCTTCACCAATGCTTGATGCTGAACTAATTGAAATCCCGTATCAAATAATGAAACAATTAGGACTTAAAGATCTTACTGTAAAAATAAATTCGTTAGGTGTTCCCGAATCAAGAGAAAAGTACAAAAAAATTCTTAAGGAATTTCTGGAAGATAAAAAGAATGATTTATCTGAAGACAGCAGAAAAAGATTTGACAAAAATATCTTAAGAATTTTTGACAGTAAAATTGAAAGCGATCAAGAAATTATTAAAGAATGCTCCACTTCTTATTGATTATATTGATGACGAAAGCAGAGAACATTTTGAAGTAGTAAAAGAGTTATTAACAAAATCAAACATTCCTTTTGAAATTGATCCGAAACTTGTTCGCGGATTAGATTATTATACTAAAACTACATTTGAAATTGTAAGCGGAAAAGTCGGATCACAAAGCGCACTTTGCGGAGGTGGTAGATACGATCTTCTTATTGAGCAATTAGGTGGAAAGCCTACACCGGGAATTGGATTTGCTGCGGGTATTGAGCGAATTTTACTGGCTTGTGAAAATGAAAAAGCATTTACTACTGCCGATGAAAAGGTTGATTTATACATTGTTCGTTTGGATAAGGATTTGGCTTCCAAAGTATTTGAATTAGGATTATATTTTAGAAATAATAATTATTCAGTCGAGTTTGATTATCTTGATAGAAGTGTAAAAGCTCAGATGCGCGAAGCGAATAAATTAAGTGCACGTTTCGTTTTATTCGTTGGCGGAGAAGAATATCAGTCGGGTAAAGTAAATTTGAAGAATATGGATTCCGGTGAACAGCAGTTAATCGGGATAAAGGAAGTTAGTGAAATATCAAATATTTTGAGCAAATAAATGCCGCTTAAAAAACCGAAAAATATTCCGGAAGTTCCTAAAGCAAGAGCAAAGAATATTGAAGCGATTAAGGAACATATTCCGCAAAAAAAAGAGACCGAAATAGAATTTGTTTGTAAGGTTTATTTTCAACACAATCCGCAAAAAAAAGTTCAAGAATACTGCATAGCTTTGGAAACAGTAAAATTGTTTTCCTCACTTAATTATGAGATTACTATTCAATCCGAAAAGAAAAAAAACGAGATTGACATTAGTATACTCGGTCTTAAAACGAAACAAAAATACATGAGTGAAGTTTCACCCGCAGATGCTGAAGTATTTTTTCAAGATTTATACGGCAAACAAACAATTAATATTATTAAGCAAGACGGAAGTATTAATAGCGCAATATTTGATTTTAATGTTTTTAAGAAAAAAATAATCTTAATAGAAGAATTTTTACCTGAAAAGAAAAACAACAGAAAGTTCTGCACTTTTGAAGTTGCTGAAGATAAATTCACATTTTCCCGGGAAGGTCTTTTATAATGTATCCTGAGATAGTTAAAATTGGTCCATTTACAGTATATAGTTACGGCTTAATGCTCGGAATAGCATTTATAGTAGCCAGTTATATTCTTAACAAAGAATTTGAAAGAAGAAAACTTCATCCGGGATTAGCAACAGAGATTACTTTGTTGGCAATTGTATTCGGAATTATTGGAAGCAAGCTTTTAGATCTAATTGAAAACTGGAATGCTTTTGTAGCCAATCCATGGATCGCTTTTTCTCCCGGAGGATTAACTTTTTACGGCGGTTTAATTTTAGCAACTATCGCAATCTATATCTATGTAAGAAGAAAAAAAATACCTTTTCTTGTTATTGCCGATGCTACCGCGCCTTCGTTAATTTTAGCCTACGGAATTGGAAGAATTGGTTGCCAGCTTGCCGGAGACGGTGATTACGGTATCCCAACTTCCTTGCCATGGGGAACGAGTTTCGCAAATGGTACAGTTAAACCACATGATATGTTGAGCACATTTTTCCAAAGTCATCCGGCCTTAGCGGCAAAATACCATTATTACTCTTTATCTTCACAAGTTGTCG
This sequence comes from uncultured Ignavibacteriales bacterium, assembly GCA_963739985.1. Taxonomy (GTDB): domain Bacteria; phylum Bacteroidota; class Ignavibacteria; order Ignavibacteriales; family Ignavibacteriaceae; genus CAVUCE01. The sequence continues at coordinate 110,878 of CAVUCE010000004.1, read as the reverse complement.
GCAGTGATAATTATGGAACAATAACAAAATTTGATGAAGTTATCAGACTTCATCCCGCGCCGATTTATGAGTTTTTTCTTGCGGTTATTATCTTTTTAATTCTATGGAAATTAAGAAAGAATATTTGGCCTGACGGAAAACTTTTCTCTGTTTATTTATTCCTTGCCGGTTTGGAGAGATTCTCAATTGAGTTTATCAGATTAAATCCACATTTAATGTTTGGACTCTCGGAAGCTCAATTAATTTCTGTAGTATTAATGGTAGTTGGTATTATTGGGTTTATTTATTTTACAGTTAATAAAGATAAGCTCAAAAAATATGTTCCGCCTCCGATAAAAGTTGCCGCAAAAAAGAAATAATTATTTAATCTGTTTAAGGAATAAATGAATTTAATTATTGGAAGAAAGCCTGTACTAGAAGCGATAAACTCAAAAGATGAAATTGAACAAGTTTATATCTTATACGGCCAAAAAGGTTCCATAATTACTGCTATCAGAGTTGCCGCCAAGAAAAAAGGAGTTAAATGCACGGAAATTCCTTCCGGGAAATTTAGCAATTATACAAAAGCTCCGAATACTCAGGGTGTAATTGCCATAAAATCGGAAATGAAATATTTCTCTCTGGACCAGATCATTTCTTACTCAAAAAAATCACAACAGCCGCTCATTTTAATTTTAGATTCTATTCAAGATACTCATAACCTTGGAGCAATTTTAAGAACCGCTGAATGTAGTGGAGTTCACGGAGTAATAATTACAAAACACAACAGCGCCCCGGTTAACTCTACAGTTATTAAAACATCTGCCGGTGCAGCCGAGCATGTAAAAATTTGTCCGGTGAATAACTTGGCTCAGGTATTTAAACAATTAAAAGATGAAGGCTTTTGGATTGTTGGTTCTTCACTTGAAAATGCTAAAAGTTATACCGAAGTAGATTATAAAACTCCTATTGCTTTAGTTATGGGGAATGAAGAAAAAGGTATAAGACGACTTACAGCAGAAAATTGCGATCATTTAGTTTACATACCAATGGAAGGTAAAATTCAATCTTTAAACGTATCTGTTGCAACCGGGGTTTTACTTTTCGAAATTTCACGCCAGCGTAAGTCTTTATAAATTAAATTGATATTAGCTTTATATTTTCTTATCATTTGATAAGAACTTGGAATGGGGAATAAATATGAAGTATTTTACAACTCTCTTAATCATCCTTATATCATCGTTCAATTTTGCTCAGGAACCTTTCTATACATTTAATACTTTACGCGGGTTAGTTGATAGCAGCTGGAATACACATCTTTTTTATCGTATGAAATTTGAAAAAGGAGACCCGATCAACAATAGTATTGGCAATAGTGTCTGGCATTTAGATATTAATTCCGGGGAAGATAATATGTTTTTATACGAAGGAGGGATTACAAATCTTGTGATGTCATATTATACGGGAATAGAAGATTATGAATTTTGGAATAATGACCCGGCTAAATTTATCTACGTAGAAATAGGGTGCGGAATAGACTGCGGTTTTTCTATAATACGCTTTGATAATTTGAATGGAAATGAAGTTTCCGGTAGTTTTGATCCAATATCAAAAATTTTTATTTCAAATCAGAATGATAGCTTATTATACTCTGATTATCGATCGATTTCGAAAAGCACAGACGGAGGCTGGAATTGGGAAGAAATTGATTCATTGCAACATTATCGTTTGCTCGGAATCAATCCTTTTGATGATAAAATTTTATATCTGGTCAAAGGTGATAACGTGTTAAATGAGTGGCGGGATAGTCTTTTCACTTTAAGAGATGGTATTTTATCATTTAGCTATTTGGTAAAGGGGAAGTTTAAAGCTATACAGAAGATATTTATTGATCCCGACTCATCACATATTTATCTGCAGGTAAACAATGATGATGGAAATCATTTAATCGTTTCCGATGAAAATGCAAAGCCCGGATCGTGGAATGATGTTTTATTAAATAGTTATTCAAATGAATGCTATCAGAAATTATATGGAACCAATCCGCCGGTTCAGATTCAAGTTTCAAAAACAGAAAATGGGAAAATTTATTTAGCCAGTACAAATGAAATTTATGTATCTACAAATTATGGAATGAGTTTTACTCTTGAGCATACTTTTAATAAAACCATAACCGGATTTTATAAACCGGAAAACTCTAATCATCTTGTATGTAGAAGACTCATACCATCTTTATGATTTATATAATGGAAACACAGATACTTTGAAAACTCTTAACGCCGATACAACTTTCTTATCACTTTTTCCTACTTCACATTGGTGATAAATGGAAATATGATTTAAAGGAATATCCTAATTCTTCTTCTAATAATACAGAAAGTACGATCTTTAATGAAGTAACTGGTGATACTGTTAATGAAAAATGGTAAAAAATATTTTGTTGTTTATTCATCCGAAGGAAATACAAAATATTTAAGAATTGACACAGCTGGCGCCAAGGTTTACGAATATTCTTTAACCGACGACTCAGAAAGTTTATTTCTAGATTTATCAGCCTCACATTTTCAGTTATTTAATACAAAAAACTATTCATACTTTGGAGTAATAAGAGAGCAAAATTTTGATATTTATCATTCAGGCTTAAAGAAAAAAATATTTCAGAATTGCTCATCCGATCAGCAATCCTACTCTTTGGTTGAGGGAAGGGGAATTGACAGCATTAAAATTGAAAATAGTATTGCAACAAAAATATATAAGCTGGTTGGAGCAGTAATAGACGGACAATTATACGGAGACACAACTTATTCAGATGTCGCTAAAAATATACTTTATCCCTCAAAATTTGTGCTCTCTCAAAATTATCCAAATCCGTTTAATCCCACAACTACGATCGAATATGAATTACCAAAAAGTGGTTATGTTTCTCTAGTAATTTACGATGTTCTTGGAAAAGAGGTTGCGCGTTTAATTGATAACGATTATAAACAATTGGGAAGTCATAAAATAAATTTCAACGCCGATAACAAAGCCAGCGGAATTTATTATTACAAACTTACATCCGGAAATTATTCGCAAATTAAAAAGATGGTTTTGCTGAAATAAAACTTAAAAATCATTTTTTTCGAGATCCCAAATATGGCGTTCGTGCAGATGTAAATATTTAACGACGGAAAAAATAAATTAAAATATCGTCAACTCTTTCTCTCCAATTTGCCCATTCGTGTCCATCGTTATAAATATGGAATGAATGCTTTATCCCAAGTTCATTCATTCTTTTGTTTATTTTTTGATTGGCATATAAAAACGGATAATTATAAGCGGCACCGGATAGCAGGTCAAATCTTCCAACATCAAAATAAAATTTATAAGATTTGAAATTTTGTAAGTCTTTTTTGTTTCCTAAGGCATTCCAGATTTTTTCTGTGATAGTTGTTGATTGTCCGGCTGCTTTTAAGAATTTATCTGGCCTTTTAAAAACTGTTAATATTGATATACTTGCGCCTGCGGAAACGCCTGCAATTACATGGTTTTCTGGTTGTCTAGAAATTTTATATTTATTTTCAATTATCGGTAAAATGTCATCGCAGATAAATTTTATATACTCATTGGTTCTGTTAATTTCATAGTTAGCATCTTCTTCTTTATAATCTATAAAAACCACAAGAACAGGTTTTATCTTATTATCGGCAATCAGATTATCTAAAATTATTGGATATGAACAGTATTTAATAGCTTTAAACCCATCGTTCATAATTAATACCGGGATATTTGCTAAAGTGTCATATCCTGCCGGCTTATAAATTTTGATCATTCTGGGCTGAACTGCTGTTAGTTTGCTTGTTATAAATAAACTGTCGAAAGTTCCATGATGAATGCCGGCTCTGAATATTCTACTTGAATCTTCTTTAAACTCAGGCATAGAAAAACTAGAATGCAGACCGTAGCCGCTCGGAGTTGTATATGGATTACGCGGATCAAGAATTGTCTTTCCATTAATATTAAAAGTATAATCAAATCGTCCGTCAGGCGGCAGCAAGTAAATTTTATAGTAAAATGAGCTATCGCCAATAGAAATTGAATTCATAGTGTCAGGCAAACTCCAGGCATTTTGAATATCTCCATTGATTAAAACTTTTGATGTATCGCCGATAAAATAAAAACATGCAAGTTGATTGTTCCCAATTACCGGTGAATGCGCGTTATTCTCTAAGTATTTTTGTAAAACAGCATTTCGACTGTCAATCGGTGATTTTTTCAATTTCTCTATAAAATTATAAAAACTGCTATTTTGAAGATCAGTCTGTTTAGGTGTTGTTAATCTTAATGATGGAGGTGAGACTGACTCTTTACATCCGCTTATCAAAATAACTAGTGAGATGCAGACAAAATAAAATATTTTATATTTTAATTTTACGATTTGTCCCATAAAAGTTCTTTTTAGTAAAGACGAAAATTCTTTTTAATCATAAATGAATTTAATTTTATCACATAACAAAATTTGAAATTTAATAAATATATATCATCTATAGAATTAAATTTAAAACAATAGTATCTTTATATAAATAATGAATGTCATATTATTGTTAAGGTAAAAAATTGCAATTACTGTCTTATCTTTTGGAAAAAAAGCGGGGAACTGTTAATCTATTATTTATTACAATTTTATTTGCTCTGACCTTTCAAATATACGCACAAGAAGGCGGTTACGGAAGCACCATTTCAGTGACTCAAGGAGATACAATTGACTTCCATATTTCGACTTCTGTTTCACCTTTTAACATTACAATTTATAAAATCTCAGATATAGCCAGATATGTAACTTCCTATCAAAATATTTCCGGAGGTATTCAATCTGAAAGAGATAGTTCGTATTGGTATGGATGTGGATGGAAATCGACGTATTCATTGATAATTCCCGAAAGCTGGGAGCCCGGAGTTTATCGTGCGGATTTCCCTGTTTCCAACGGAGGAATTAATGGTATTCTATTTATAGTAAAACCGAAATCGCCTGGTTCATTTTCTAATGTCCTTTATATACTTTCTACGAATACCTGGAATGCGTATAACAATTACGGCGGAAAATGTTTGTACGATAATTATTCGACGGATTATAAGCGTTCGTACAAAGTTTCGTTTCATCGTCCTGCAGCTTTACCTTTAGGCGCATACGGAAGTGCGGATTTTTATAAGTACGGTTTTAAGTTTATTAGTTGGGCTACATTAAATAACATCTCAATGGAATATGCTGCAAAATATGATCTGGATAGAAATCCAAATTTCCTTTCAAGCGGAAATTACAAAGTAGTCTTTTTAATCGGTCATAATGAATACTGGTCTTACGAAGAAAGAATACAACTTGAAAATTTTATAAAAAGCGGCGGCAGAGTAATAATTCTTTCCGGAAATACATGCTGGTGGCAAGTCCGTTTTGAAGATAATGGCAAAACTATGGTTTGTTATAAAGATCGGAATTTAGATCCTTTTGGCAATACTGCTGACTCTCTTTATACCACTGTTAACTGGTGGAAGCCGCCGGTAGATTATCCTGAAAATATTTTTACGGGAGTAAATTTTAAAGATGGCGGTTACGTAAATTCGGGAGATAAACTTCCGCATTCATCAGGTTATGGAGATTACGCTGCATTTAATACTCAATATTGGGTTTTCAAAGGAACGGGATTGAAAGACGGCGATCAGTTTGGGTACGATGATGCAATTGTAGGATACGAAACCGACGGCACCCCATTTTTTTACAAAAACGGTGTTCCTACAGTCCTGGGAAAAGAAATGACCCCGATGAATTATAGAATTTTCGGAGTTTCGCCTACAGTCGGTTTTGATACTTCGTTTATTAAGTATGGACATGCAACAATGGGGATGTATTATTCATCTTACGGCGGAGCTTTGTTTAACGGAGCTACAACTGATTGGTCCGACGGTTTGTACACCGATTCTTCTTCAAACAATTATCCCGATCCCACAGTTGATCGAATCACAAAAAATGTTTTTTATAAATTTTTGGAAGATAAATTTCCGCCGGAAATAACCGCCTGGTCTCCATATAAGATTGAAAATATATTGGTGAATTATGATCCCGTTTCAATCAGCAAAAGAGAAGTATTAGTTGCGCCGGGAAATTCGGAAACATTTAAATTCTCTTCATCAGATCCGTACAATACTAGTTTAAATTTTTATTGGAATGTTGATAATACATTTATCAACAATAGCGATTCCAGTTATAATTTTATGAATAATGAAACTACAGCCGCTCATAAAAAATTTGTTGTAACAGGATTTGCTTATAATAACGTTGATACTGCTTCTATTTCCTGGGATGTCTATGATTACCCGCTTGTAATTTCTTCGGAGCCGATAACAAAGTTAAAACCCGGTGGAAACTATAATTATCAAGTAACATCTTTTAATGATTATGCTGATTCGCTTACTTATTCTTTAGATGCTTCGTCTCCTAATTGGTTAAGTATAGACGTAAATTCAGGAATGATTACCGGAACCGCACCGGGAAGTGAAGGAGATTTTACTGTTAAAGTTTCTGTTGCAAATAAACACGGACAAACAGACGAACAGACTTACCAGTTAAACGTTACTAATAATATTACTTTGGTTGCAGACAAAAACATACCAAACGAATTTAAACTCTATCAAAACTATCCAAATCCGTTTAATCCCACGACTATAATTGAGTATTCATTATCAAAACAATCGCATGTAAATATTAAGATATTCAACTCGCTTGGTCAAGAAATATCAGAACTGGTAAATACCGATCGTTCCGCCGGAATTCATAGAGTACATTTTGATGGGAGCAGGCTTGCCAGCGGTGTTTATTTTTATAAAATGACTGCGGGCAGTTTTGTAAAAGTTAGGAAGATGATGATACTTAAATAATTATTTGAGTAAAATAAATTAATAATTCCATTCAAAGATTTTATAAACCGAGAAATCTTTATTCTAAATTTTAAATAAAGATTTCTCTCTTCGATCGAAATAATAATCAGTCAATTTTGAAAACTATTTTACCGGTTTCAACAACAGATCTCTAAAATCATAACTGAAGTCTGTTGCAGGAGAAAATGCTTTCATTTTTATATGATTAATACTTCCGTCCGGGTTTAACGAAAAAGTAACATAGGCATCTGCTCTTAGTTCTCTATCTCTCCATCTTGCAACAAAAGTATCATATTGCCAATGTTCAAGATCGCCGACTAAATCCGGTGAATGAGAAAATCTTATTACCAGATGATTCTCGTCCAGTGAAATATTTATATCACCGTACCATGCATCTTTATAAGTTCCGGCGTATTTCTCTAACGGAAGGGAAGGTTTTGAAGCTGAATCTCTGCCGTTTATTGAATTTCCTTCCGCTTCGGCAATTCTTGTATCACGCTTATCTTTTAGTTTCTCATATCCGGAGAGCCAATCGAATTTATCTGCTTTTAAATAATAATCTAAAATTGGATAAGTGATGGATGAGAAAGCATAACCTGATTCCTGATTAGTTAAAACTGCTACGCCTAATTTTAAATCCGGGATTAAAGTGATTTTGGAAACGTAACCTGCCAAACCACCGGTGTGATAAACCATTTTATGTCCGCGAAAATCTGTGATGAAAAATCCTAAGCCGTAACCGAAAAAATTTTGTTGCAATGGAGCAAGTTCTTTTGGTGCTTTTGATACTCCGATTGGAGTAACAAACTGCCAAAGTTTACTGGTTGTTTCTGGATTGAAGAGTGTGGTTCCGTCCGGAGCTTTTCCCGAATCTAGCTGTGTAATCATCCATTTTGCTAAATCAACTGCATTCGAATTTATTCCTCCTGCCGGATCGGTTACATTATTTAAATATGGTTTTACTATTTTCAGTTTACCTTCAACTTCAGCGTGTGTAGTTGCAACATTTTTCTGCTCCGGTAAAAGTGAGATATCGGCAATAGTTTCATCCATTCCCAAAGGCTGAAGTATTCTAGTTTTAATAAACTTTTCCCATGACATCCCGCTGACAGTAGAAATCAATTCGCCCGCTACTAAATAGAGAACATTATCGTAAGCAAAATTATTTCTAAAACTTGTTGCAAGCGGAACATCTTTTATTTTCCTAACAATCTCATCTCTTGTTAAATCAGTCGAAGGCCATAACAATAAATCTCCTGCACCTAATCCTAAACCGCTCCTGTGAACTAATAAATCTTTTACAGTAAGTTCACTTGTTACATAAGGACTGGAAAGCCGAAACCAAGGAAGATAATTTATTACCGGATCATCCCACTTTATTTTTCCGTCTTCTACAAGCAATGCAAGAGCAGTTGCGGTAAACGCTTTAGAATTTGATGCAATTCCAAATAAAGTATGTTTATCAACCGGATCACTTTTTCCGATGGTTTTTATCCCATAGCCTTTTGTTAAGAGTACCTTTCCGTCTTTTACAATAGCAATACTTACTCCGGGAACATTAAAAGTCTTTAACACCTTGTTCACGTATGAATCTAAATTTGGGGGAATATTTTGAGTATTATCCTGAGCAATCAAATTAATGCTGAATATAAATAACAGAACGATTAAAGAATTACTAATTCTCTTGAGCATTTTTTCCTCAATTGTTTTTGGCAATGAATATTTCAACTAATTAAACTCTAAACATCTAACGTTAGCTTCTATAAAATAATAATCAGCGTAGACAATTGGAACATTTACTTCCGATTTTGCGGCATATTGCCAACACTATGTTTCAAGATGAAATTACAAATTTCACCTTGTTTTGCCAAATAATTTGAACTCGATAAACTTCTAAGAATATCATCTGCCGCTTTTTTATATTTGTTTCCATTTTTATTTAAGAACGAACTTAGTTCATTAAGTGCGGAACATATTATTGCTGCAGCTGAAGCATCTCTTGATGAGTTTGGAATATTCTGTATATCATAATCCCAATAAGGAACTTTATCCTTCGGCAAGTTATTATTAGTCAGAATAAAATCTGCAATCTTTTTTGCTCGATTTAAATACTTAATCTCATTCGTTTCTCTGTAACAAATTGTGTGGCCGTACAAACCCCAAGATTGCCCGCGCGCCCAAGCTGATTCATCTGCATAATCATGAGCAGTATTTTTAGAAATAACATTTCCAGTTATAGTGTCATAATTTACAACATGGTACGAACTGTTATTATTTCTAAAATGGTTTTTTAAAGTGGTGTTGGCATGTGTAATCGCTATATCATAATAAGTTGAATCGCCTGTTACGTTTGTTGCTTCAAAAAGTAATTCAAGGTTCATCATGTATTGTTTGGTTGCAAGTTCAAGATTAGATTTAGCGATATTTTCCTAACTTTTAGGTTGCGCATTGATATTCATGTTTGTAAAAAGCAGAATAATTGAATAACAGAATATTCTAGTCAAAAAGATATCACCCCTGTGATGAAATATTAAAAAGCAGTTAAAAGTTAAGAAAGTTAGTGATATAAATAAATCCAATCATGAAGTTTTGTGAATTTATTTAAATACTTTTAAGTACTGTTTACTTAACGATTTATTCTTAAATTGAGTGCGGAAAATAAAGGCAATTATTTATAAAGGTTATAAAGGGATATTTGGAAGTGAAAAAGAAAATTAAAATAATTTCAATTATTGCAATGGTCCTTTTAATTGGCGGCTGGGGAAGAGTAGGACATGAAATAATTAATTCATCTACTCCGCAGTTTTTTCCTAAAGAAATGAATGAGTTTGTAGCTTGGAAAGATTTTCTTGCAGCTCATGCTTCGGATGCAGATAATAGAAAAGGAAGTGATCCAAATGAATCCCCAAAACATTTTATAGATATTGATGCTTACCCGGAATTTGTTTCGAATGGAAGAATCTCGCAAAGTTTAGATACAATGATAACCGAACATGGAGAACCCACTGTTTATAAAAACGGAGTATTACCCTGGGCAATTATCAATTCTGTGGATTCTTTAACAGCACAATTTAAAAGAAGGGACTGGGATAAAGCGAAACAAACCGCTGCCGATCTTGGACATTATGTCGGAGATTCTCACATGCCTTTACATTTAACAGAAAATTATAACGGACAATTATCCAATCAGTATGGTGTCCATTCAAGATACGAATCTTCTATGGTTGGTAAATATGAAAATCAATTTACTTACACCGGAGACACTTGTTATTATGTAAACAATATTCCCGATTTTGTTTTTAATTACATTTATGCAAACTATGCTTATAAAGATTCTGTCCTGGACGCGGATATAAAAGCTGCTTCATTTGCCGGCGGAAGTACGAAAAGCGACGCTTATTATCAAAAACTTTATGAACTGACCGGTGACTTCACATTAAAATTATTTAAGAGCGCCTCACAAAAACTCGCGTCTTTAATTTATACTGCCTGGATTGATGCAGGAAAACCAAGTTTAAGTACTACAGGCGTTAAATCAGAAAATATTGTTCCTAAAAAATTTAAGCTTTACCAAAATTATCCCAATCCGTTTAATCCTAGCACAAAAATTCAATACTCAATAACTACTAATAATGGGCCGGTTCCGGTTTCTTTGAAATTATACGATATATTGGGTAAGCAACTTGTTACTTTGGTGAACGAAAATAAATCCTCCGGCGATTATGAAGTTGAGTTTAACGGAAGCAAACAAGGTGTTAATATTCCCAGTGGAGTTTATCTTTATACTCTGAGTGTGGGGAATTTTAACGAAACAAAAAAATTGGTGTTGCTTAAGTAATCGATTATGTTTTTAATTTTGGAATATTATAAAATTTTTATAATAATTCGATAGAGTTTATAAAATTAGGATGAGTGATCGCCACTTTTGGATTTTTAAGTCTCACATTATTATCATGCAGTCACTTTTCATTCGAAGCACTAACTTTTTCTCACTGTTAATTTTTGTTAAAGATTTAATAAAAAATAAACATCAGACTAAAGCATAAGTCAAATATTATTTTTAGTTTATTATCATGATCAGATCGATTTTCTCATCATAAAACAACTTCGTACAAAGGGGAAGGTTATGATTAAAATTTTCCGGCGCGGACAGTTAAGCCAACATTATTATACATTTAAAATTAAGGGAACTAAATGAAAAAATTCTTACTGCTTGTTTTACTTTCCATTTCATTAATAAGTATCTCTAACGCACAAATTGCGTATGACACGGTTCTGACGACTAAAGTCGGAAGCGGTATTACATATATGAAAATTTTAGCACCTGCAATTCCTTGGAGAATAAATGTTTTAAAAGTTGATTTGCAAAATCCATATAATAACGTAGAAACAGCTAAAGGCGGCGGACATTTAATTGGTTCGGAATCGGTTAGTTCGATGGCTGCAAGAAACAGTTACGACGGACATATAGTTGTTGGTGCGGTAAACGGCGATTTCTTTCAAATCGGCCCCGGTATTCCAATTGGAATTCAAGTAAAGAAAGGTGAAATAATTCATCAACCCTCATCAAATCCGGCTGTTGGTTTTGATATAAATAAATACCCGATGATTAATGCTGTAAACTATAATGGAAAACTTATTACTAAAAACGGTTCTTATAACATCGCAAACAATAATGCAGATCGCGGAACAGATCAATTAATTTTATACAATAAGTATTACGGGGATTCTACCGGTAGTAATTCTTATGGGACCGAAATTTCGGTTAAGGCTCTTCAGCAGTGGTTTGTGAATGATACTATAAAATGTGTTGTAACCGCAAAGCAGAGCAATACCGGTAATATGGCTATTTCAGATACAACTGTTGTATTATCCGGAAATGGTGCCGCTGCAACATTTCTTACAAATAATGTAAATATTGGAGATACGATTAATGTTGTTAACAGCGTTGTACCCGGTTTTGCAAAAATTAAGGAGATGATCGGCGGAAATCCGGTTTTGGTTAAGAACGGAAAACCTTACAATAATGTTGCTCCAAGGGAACCAAGAACTGCAATTGGTTTCAATCAGGATAGTACAATTATGTATCTTATTACTGTTGACGGAAGACAAAATGAAAGCGTTGGAATGACTTTCGCAGAGCTTTCCGATTTGATGGTAAAGTTAGGAGTTTATCAAGGATTAAATCTTGACGGCGGCGGTTCAACAACTATGGTTGTTCGTGATTCTGTTGTTAATTTTCCATCAGGTGGCGGTGTACAAAGACAAGATGCTAATGCATTTTTAGTTGTGTCTTCTCAACCAACAGGCACATTAAATTCCATTCAGCTTAGCCCGAACTTTTATAGGATCTATAAAGGCTATACACTACAGTTTAATGTTCAAGGAAGAGATAATTATTTTGCTCCTTTGAATATTGATCAATCGAAAGTAAGTTATTCTATATCCGGAGATATAGGCTCAATTTCACTTGATGGATTATTTACTGCTGCAAATAAAGCTGATACCGGATATGTAATTGCAGATTACAATGGAATGACTGATTCTTGTTTGATAGTTATTAAATCTATCGCAAAGATTGACATAAGCCCCAAAAATGTTGTAACAGATACAACTATTACACAAAGTTTTAAAGTCGATTCATACGATGCGGAAGGAATAAAATATTATCTCAACCAAAATGACTTTACATGGAGTGTTGCCGATCCGTCAATAGGAACTGTTGATTCCATGGGAAATTTTAAAGGTATAAAGGCAGGCGTTACTAAGGTTATTGCTTCTTATGATGGAGTTTCGGATACGGCAACGATTAATGTGGTTTTGGAACAAGGCGTAAAAGTAATAGATCATATGAATAATTTGAATAACTGGAAATTTACCGGCGAAAATCTGAACTCTACCGGAAGCGGAATTTCTATCTCAAGTGATCAATCATCGGAAGGCGGATCATCGTTAAAAGTTGATTATAATTTTACATACGATCCATCGAAAGTATGTTATATATATTTAGACACTGATATTCCTATTGCAGGTGTCCCGGATTCCTTAAAACTTGATGTAAAATCTGATGGACTGAAACATCAAATTTATTACATGCTTGCAACAGAAAACGGAAATCTATTCAAGATGTACATTCCGCAATACGCAACTGTTGCAGATTCTTTTGATATTCTTCCGGCAGATTTTTCAAAAGTTTATGCCGCAACAAGCGGAGCAGTTTTCTATTATCCTGCAATATTAAAACAAATAATTATAAAACTGGCAAGCGGTAAAACAGCGGGAAATACTTACAGCGGCTCCCTCTATTTAGATAATCTTAGAGTAAGCTATCCGCCACAAGTTACAGCGGTTAATTCTCCGGAATTAATGCCTAAAGATTATTCACTTTCACAGAATTATCCGAATCCGTTTAATCCAACAACGGTTATTCGCTATCAAATTCCTACCGGTGGAAATGTAATTCTTAAAGTTTATGACATTCTTGGAAAAGAAGTTAAAACTTTAGTTTCGGAATATAGAAATGCCGGATCATATAACGTTACTTTTGATGGAGCAAAATTGGCTAGCGGTGTTTATATCTACACGATAAGAGTAAACGATTTTACTGCTTCTAAAAAATTAATTTTGGTTAAATAGCTCCAAATTTGATATTACTAAACCAACGATTTTCGGCTCTTCATTTAAAAGAATGTTGAGCCGTTTTTTTTTAATAAAAACAAGAATTTGTTGTCCTCTTCAATATCTAATAATCATACTCTTATTTTAAATAAATATACAAAAAATAAATATTTATCGTGTTTAGCTATTGCGTCTAATCATCTCTTTTCCTTGACTACAGATAGCCATTTCTCTATATTTGATGGCAAATTTTTCATAAATTTTCAGAAAAATAACAGTACTGAATTGAACGAATACAAAAAAACAGTCCTTCCTAACGGAATAAAAATACTAACAGAAACTGTTTCCCACGTGAAATCTTTCTCTCTCGGGTTTTGGTTTAATGTAGGCTCAAGAGATGAGAACTTTAAAAACAACGGAATTACTCATTTTATTGAGCATATGCTTTTCAAAGGAACCAAGAAACGTTCGCCTAAAAGAATTGCTGATGATATTGAATCTTGCGGCGGTTATCTAAACGCTTTCACTTCAAAAGAGCATACTTGTTATTATGGAAGAGGACTCAGCAATCATATAGAGAGAACTTTTGAAGTACTTGCTGATATGATCCAAAATCCCACATTTAAGCCTTCCGAAATTAAAAAAGAAGCCAGCGTTGTTGTTGATGAACTTTATGATATTGAAGATAATCCGGAGGAATTAATCTTTGATAAATTTGAAGAGCTTCTTTTTGCGGGAAATAATCTTGGGCTTCCTATAATTGGAACAGAGCAGAACGTCAAAAAATTTAATCAGCTTGATTTATTTAATTTTGTTAATGAAAAGTATGGCGTGAACCGTATGATGATTGCGGCTTCCGGTGCTGTTGATCATGAGAAAATAGTAAAGCTTGCTGATAAATATCTTCAGAAAGACTTAGGTGTTTCTCAAATAAAAAGAAAGAATTTTCAATTTGTTCCAACACCGGCAAGATTAGAAATTATCGATAAAGAAATTCAGCAAGTTCACGCAATTATAGGCGGAGCTACTTATGGATACAACAATCCAAAAAGAACTACAGTAGCCTTAATTTCTCAAATATTAGGCGAAGGTAGCAGTTCAAGATTATTCCAGACTATTCGTGAGCGAAATGGAATTACATATCAAATCAATTCTTTCTTAAACTCTTTTTATGATGTTTCTTCTTTCGGCGTTTACTTCTCTACAAATGAAAAAATGCTGGATAAAGCTCTTACTTTAACAATGAAAGAGTTAAAAAAATTAAAAGAGACTAAGATTTCCGAGCGAGAATTGAAAAAAGCCAAAGAATCATTAAAAGGAAGTATGTTGTTAAGTCTTGAAGGAACTTCTAACAGAATGATAAGAATGGCTCAATCAGAATTTTACTTTAATAAGGTTAGAACAACAGATGAAGCAATTAAGGATGTAGATTTGGTTACCAGGGAAGATATTCTTGATATAGCCAATGAACTACTTGACGAAAATCGCTTCATCAAATTAATTATAAAATCAAAAAACGCATTATTAAAATCAGCAGCATAGCTGAAATAAAAACTGAGGTGTAAAATGTTAATCGGTGTACCAAAAGAAATAAAAAACAATGAGAATAGAGTTGCGCTTCTTCCTGTTGGCGCTTCTACTTTAATTTCAAACGGACATAAAGTAATTGTTGAAACCAATGCCGGTTTAGGAAGTGGATTTTCTGATGAAGAATATAAGGCTGTCGGTGCTGAAATAATACCTACTGCTGCTGAAGTTTATGCAAAAGCAGATATGATTATGAAAGTTAAAGAACCGATTAAACCTGAATATGAGTTAATTAAAGAAGGCCAGGTTCTTTTTACATATTTCCATTTTGCAGCCAGCCAGGAACTTACAGAAGCAATGATAAAAACAAAATGTATTGCAATTGCTTATGAAACAGTTCAAAAAGCTGATAAATCATTACCTTTGTTAATTCCTATGAGTGAAGTTGCCGGAAGAATGGCTCCTCAAGAAGGCGCTAAGTATTTGGAAAAAGCTATGGGCGGACGCGGAGTATTACTCGGCGGTGTTCCGGGAACGGGCCCTGCAGAAGTTATGGTTCTCGGCGGCGGTATCGTTGGAACTAACGCTGCAAAAATTGCTGCTGGTTTCGGCGCAAAAGTTACAATTTATGATACCAATCTTTATCGTTTAAGATATCTTGATGATGTAATGCCTAAAAACGTTACAACAATGATGTCAAATGAATATTATATCAAAGCAGGTTTACCAAAAGCTGATTTGGTTATTGGCGCTGTTCTTATCCCCGGTGCAAAAGCTCCAAAATTAGTTACAAAAGATATGTTAGGTTTGATGAAAGAAGCTTCCGTAATTGTTGACGTTGCTGTTGATCAAGGCGGATGTATTGAAACTTGTAAACCGACTACTCACGAAAATCCAACTTTTGTAGTTGATGGTGTACTTCATTATTGTGTTGCAAATATGCCCGGCGCGGTTCCTCATACATCAACACTTGCTCTTACAAATGCTACTTTGCCATACGCTGTTGATATTGCAAATAAAGGTTACGTAGAAGCAGCAAAACAAAATAGCGAGATTAAACTCGGTATTAACATGATTGATGGAAAGATAACTTATAAGAGTGTAGCTGAAGCATTCAATTTTGAATACACTTCAGTAGATTCATTATTGAAATAAAAATATTCATAACGAGGTTGGATTAGAGGTTTTTGCAAATATTTACCTTTAATACAACCTCATTTTATTTAATCACTTAAAACTGGATTGTGATTTAATTATAACTTCCAAGAAAAAATTGGGTTTTTTCGTTCCCAAATTTTATGTTTGTAATCTAAAAACTTTTAATTTAGGGAATAATCAGAACGAACCGGGTAATTTCTTAGTTTAGAATAGCAAAAAGTTTTATCACAAGGATTAGAGATGCCAAAATTAGTTATTGATGGAAAAGAAATAGAGTTTCAACAAGGTCAAACTATAATTCAAGCTGCAAAAGATCATGGAATTATAATTCCACATTTTTGCTGGCACGAAAGTTTAACAGTTTCCGGAAACTGCCGTGTTTGTCTTGTTGAAGTTGAAAAAATGCCAAAGCTTGCAATTGCATGCGCTACAATTGCTTCCGAAGGAATGGTTGTTCATACGGCTTCTGAAAAAGCATTGGGTGCTAGAAATGCCGTAATGGAATTCTTGTTGATAAATCACCCTCTCGATTGTCCGATTTGTGACGAAGCAGGCGAATGTAAATTACAAGATTATGCTTATGAGCACAGTGTTGGTGAAAGCCGGTTTACTGAAGAAAAAGTTCATAAAGATAAAAGAGTACAACTCGGTCCAAATATAAAATTTGACGGCGAGAGATGTATTTCATGTTCTCGTTGTATTCGATTTTGTGATGAAATTGCAAAAGAACCTCAATTAACTTTTGTTAAACGCGGCGACAGAGTTACAATTGTAACTTATCCTGGTAAACAATTAGATAATTCTTATGCTCTTAACACAGTTGATATTTGTCCCGTCGGCGCGCTTACAAGTACGGATTTCAGATTTAAAGCACGAGTTTGGGATATGTCGGCAAACAAAACAATTTGCCAAGGTTGCGCTCGTGGTTGTAATATTGATGTTTGGGTAAGAAATAATAAAGTATTAAGGCTTACTCCGAGAGAAAATCAAGAAGTAAACAGTTTCTGGATGTGTGATCGAGGCAGAGTTAATACTTACAAGTTTATAAATGCTGATGACAGAGTCGACGGTCCTCATCTAAGAAGAGAAGGCGTTCTTGTTAAAGCAAGCTGGGATGAAGCTGTTGCCTCAGCTGTTTCAGAACTAAAATCTTTTTCTAAAAATGAAATTGCTTTTATCGGTTCAGCCTATGCTTCATGTGAAGACAATTATGTACTTTCAAAGTTGGCAACCTCTTTAGGTACAAAGAATCTTGATTTTAAGAGACATGTTAATCCAGCTTTTGGTGATGATATTTTAAGAAAGAACGATGTTACTCCAAATACACTAGGTGCAGAATTAGTTGGAGTTGTTCCGGGAAAAGGCGGAAAAGATTTTGAAGGTATTATTAAAGATATTAATGATGGTAAAATTAAAGCTCTTTATGTAATGGAAGAAGATCTTGTGGGTAGTGATGCAGATCTGGAAAATGTATTAGCAAAACTTGATCTCTTAATTGTACATGCGACAAATTTGAATAAAACTGCTCAATTGGCAGATATTGTTTTCCCTGCTTCTACTTATGCCGAGAAAAACGGAACAATGGTTAACTTCCAGGGAAGAGTGCAAAGATTAAGGCCTGCAGTTGAAACAGTTGATTTGGACAGAGCGATTGACGGAATGTCTATGAGTCGATTAGATAAATTCGGTACGCAATTCGATCGTTGGGCAAAAGGAAATAAACATGATGCTCGTTCTTCATGGAAGATTTTATCAGTTATTTCTTCTGCGTTAGGACAAAAGAAAAAATTTAATTTGGCTGAAGATGTTTTCGATGAAATATCTAAAACAATTGAAGCTTTTAAAGGATTAGATTACGATGTTTTAGGAGAGCTAGGAGCAAAAGCAAATGTTAAAACAGCTGAAATAGAACAAGTATAATTTGGAGTTTTAAGATAAATGACAATCTGGCAAGTTATTCTATTTAGTGCAGTTAAAATATTCATTCTATTGAATGTAATATTATTGACAGTGTCTTATCTGGTTTATTTTGAAAGAAGAATCAGTGCTTGGGCACAAAACAGACTTGGCCCAAATCGTGTTGGTTGGGAAGGTGTTCTCCAGCCTTTTGCGGATGTTTTAAAGCTTCTTTTAAAGGAAGATATTGTTCCGGAATTTGCAAATAAACCAATTCACACTTTGGCTCCGGTTATTGCACTTTTCGTAGCCTTTACAACTTATGCTGTTATCCCTTTTGGTCCGGATGTTACTGTTTTCGGATTTAAAGTTCCTCTGGTTGTAGCAGATATAAATATGGGAATTCTTTATGTTCTAGCTCTTACTTCATTAGGAGTGTATGCTATTACATTAGCCGGTTGGTCATCAGGAAGTAAATATTCACTTCTTGGAGGAATTCGTTCTTCTGCTCAAATGATTTCTTACGAAGTTTCCATGGGCTTTTCTATTGCCGGGGTTATTTTGTTAGCTTCCTCATTGAGACCTGCAGATATAATCGCTTCTCAGTACGGATGGATGTGGAACGCAATAGTTCAACCAATTGGATTTATCACTTTCGTTGTTTCAGCATTTGCCGAAACTAACAGATTGCCATTCGATTTGCCTGAAGCAGAACCGGAGCTTGTCGGCGGTTTTCATACAGAATACAGCAGTATGAAATTTGCCGGATTTTTTCTTGCCGAATATGCCAATATGATTATTGCAAGTGCTATGATTGTAACGCTTTATCTTGGCGGCTGGCAATTCCCTTATTTGGATAAACTTGGATTATCCAGCACTTTATTTGTAATAATTTCCATTTTAACATTTATGTTTAAAATGGCGGTTCTGTTATTCTTCTTTATTTGGGTTAGATGGAGTTTGCCCCGTTTTAGATACGATCAGTTGATGAGTTTGGGATGGAAAGTAATGTTTCCGCTTTCCTTATTAAATTTGATTTGGGTTGCCTTGTTAATTATGATCTTCAAAATTTAGTGATGTAAATTATCACAATTTTATGATTTGAGTTGATTTTATTGTTTTTAAATTGATTCTTTAGTTAGAACTTAAAATTTAGAATTTTAGACCGAGTAAAATTTACGGAGTTTTGATGGCAGTTAAGAGAAGAGAAAAAGATTTAACATTCCTTGAGAAATTATACGTCCCCGAAATTGTTAAAGGCTTATCGCTTACACTGAAAAGTATGTTTAAGCCTAAATTCACAATGAAGTATCCTGAAGAAAAATTTATTCCTTCAGGTTCCTACAGAGGTAGGCCTGTATTGGCTCAAGAAGAAAATGGTGAAGAAAGATGTGTTGCTTGCGGTCTATGCTCAAGAGTCTGCCCGGCATTAGCAATAGAAGTTCAAGCCGGTGAAACCGAAAGAGAAAAAGAACGTTATCCTGAAAAATTTGAAATTAATATGTTAAGATGTATCTTCTGTGGATTTTGTGAAGAAGTTTGTCCTGAGGAAGCAATTATAATGAGTAAAGATTATGAACTTGCATTTAGCAATAGAGAAGACGCTATTTATGGCAAGGATAAACTATTAACCCCTGTAAGTCAATTACAGGATAGAATTGAGTTTCTGCGTAGTTATAAATAATTGGTTGAATAAATATCAACTTTTATTTGTCCCTAATCGGGGAATATATGATCAGAAATTTACAAATAGTTCTATTTTTCTTTTTTACCGCAATTGTTTTAGGGAAAAACAACCAGGAAAACTTTAAACTTGCCTATCCTAAATTTATTCCTATTGGTTCATCTTTCGACGTTTCTCTTATTACATCAAATCCCTACACTTCAGCCGACAAATTAGATCTATATTTTCTTCCTGATTCTAAACTTAGTTTAAATTCCGTTGAACTTAAAACATTGAATAAAAATTCTAAGCTTAATCTGGTTCAAACTACTTTTAAGAATAACTCAGGAACCGCATACAAAACAAGTATTGATCTTTCAGACTCCAGTTTATCCAGTGGAAATTATTTTCAGATATTACTTAACGCCAAAACCGATTATTCATCAATTTCACCATTAAAATTATACGGTGTTTATCTCAAGACTGATTCTGTCGTAGGATTTCTAAAAACCAATAGGCAGGATTTAAGAAAACCTGAAGGACGTTTTATTACCGCAAATCTGAATTTATTTAGACCACAAAAAAATGCGGGAAAAGCTTTATTATTCTCACAAAACGCCAATTTATCTTTGCCGCTTTCAAATTTTTATTCCGATGATCTTCGGATTGAATTTTGGGTGAAACTTTCTGATAACTCCACCGACTTTTTTAAAATATTAAACAGTAAAAATTTGTCTACGATTTTTGGATTGTCAACAAATGATTTTCAATCTTTGATTATAAATAGTTCTTTTAAAGACCCGGAATTATTAAACCCGGCTTTTTTAAGTAAAAAATCATGGTATCACATAATTATCGCATTTTCGGAAAAGGATGGCGATATCAAAATGTATTGTGATGGAAATTTACTATATAAAAATAAAGCCCAAACAATATATGATTTCCATGATATTGAAATAAATTTTGGCACCCAACAATCAAATAAAAAATTTCAAGTCGATCTTCTTAGAATTGTCGATGCTCAAAATTCTATAGAAACTAATATTAATAACAGAAATTATTTGAATTTTATATCAGACAGTTCAAACGTTCTGCAACAATTCAGCTTTGATAATCCTGATGATTTTGTCGCGATGAAATCCAGATTAAATATCATTTCAAATAACTTACAATTCGTAAAATCTGATGCTCCAATCTTTGCCAGGGCTCCCGAATTAAATATCAATTTGCTCAGTTCATCGTATGAACTTAAATGGGAAGGAGGAGATTTTAAACAAGCCCAAAGTTATATTCTTGAAAAATCAACTAATAGCTCGGAATATAAAGATATATATTCAATTGAAACAGATAATACAATTGAAAAATCCTATACTTTTTTAGATAAGAAAGACAAAAGTTCGGATGTAGTTTTTTATAGAGTTAAACAGATTAATTACGATGGTTCGGTTGTTTATTCAGGAGCAGTAAAAGTTGGACAAGGCGAAATGCAACCTTTTGAAGTTGAGCAGAATTATCCAAATCCTTTTAATCCGAAAACCACTATCAATATAGATTTACTTCTAGATTCTGAAGTTCAAGTTCAGGTCTATAATATGGAAGGTAAAGAAATCGCTAAGGTATTTAAAGGAAGACTAGGCAAAGGGAAACACACCTTTTCCTTTGATGGAACGGAACTTCCTTCAGGAGTTTATCTTTACAGAGTTTCCACCTCAGATTACACTCAAACAAAAAAAATGATTCTTACCAAATAATCCTTTCTTAAACTTATTTATTTACAATCACTTAAAACTTAAAAAAATACTATTTCGGTTTACTTTTTAACCTCAAAGCAATATATTCTTTAGAAATACAAATCAGTAACCAAAAAGAAATTAATGCTTTCCAAAATATTTTCCAGTGCAACCGTCGGAATCGACGCATACATAGTTGAAGTTGAAACAAATGTTGAAAAACAAATTCCTTCATTTACAATTGTTGGATTACCTGACAACGCGGTAAAAGAAAGTCGTGAAAGAGTAACTACAGCCATAAAAAATAGCGGATTCGATTTTCCTAAAAGAAAAATAACTGTAAACCTAGCACCTGCAGATGTTAAAAAAGAGGGAAGTTCATTTGATTTATCATTGGCAATTGGAATTTTAGCTGCAACGGAATTGGTGAGCAATAAATTTTTAGAAGATTCCATTTTCCTGGGAGAGTTATCCTTGGATGGAAAACTTCGTCCTGTGAAAGGTGCATTATCAATTGCTTTTGAGGCGAAAAAGCTTGGAATGAAAAGAGTATTGCTCCCTGTCGAATCCTCAGCGGAAGCATCAATTGTTGACGGAATTGATGTTTACGGTTTTGAAAACTTGATTGAAGTTATTGAGTTTTTGAATGAAAACGCAAATAAAGAAAAAGTTTACACAGATACGGAGGAATTATTTTCAAGAGTCAATCAATATCATCTTGATTTTTCTGATGTTAAAGGACAGGAAAATGTAAAACGTGCTTTAGAAGTTGCCGCTGCAGGATCACACAATATTATTATGATTGGACCTCCGGGTTCCGGAAAAACAATGCTTGCCAAAAGACTTCCGACTATTTTACCGCCAATGACTTTTAACGAAGCATTAGAAACGACGAAAATTCATTCGATTGCCGGCATTATTCCTAAAGATCGTGCACTAATAACTGAAAGGCCATTTCGGAGTCCGCATCACACTGTTTCGGATGCAGCACTTGTTGGTGGAGGATCATTTCCCAGGCCTGGCGAAGTTTCCTATGCTCATCACGGTGTATTATTTTTGGATGAATTACCTGAATTTAAGAAAAACGTTCTGGAAGTTTTGCGTCAACCACTTGAAGATTCGTTGGTTACTGTCAGTCGTTCAAAATTATCTTTAGAATTTCCAGCAAATTTTATGCTCGCCGCAGCTATGAATCCTTGTCCGTGCGGATTTTACACAGATCCTTCTAAAGATTGTACTTGCGCTCCTCCTCAAATTCAAAGATATATGTCAAAAATCTCCGGACCGCTATTAGATCGAATTGATATACAAATTGAAGTGCCGGCTGTAAAATATAAGGAATTATCATCTTCAGTAAAGACTGAAAATTCTCAAATGATTAGAGAACGCGTGATAGAAGCAAGAAAAACTCAATACAACAGATTTAGTAAATCTGATTATATTTATAATAACGGCGATATGGGATCTAAAGAAGTTAGGGAATATTGTAAACTAGATTCTGCAGGTTCAGAATTATTAAAAATGGCAATGACCAAGCTTGGGCTTTCGGCAAGAGCTTATGACAGAATTTTAAAGGTTAGTAGAACTATAGCAGATTTAGAACATTCGGAAAACATATTATCACAACATATTAGTGAAGCTATTCAATACAGAAGTTTAGATAGAGAGTTATGGAAGCATTAAAAAAAAGTGTAAAAAAAATTCACATATCTAACTTATACCAAAAAAAATTATTAAATTACATTTCTAATTCAAAAGTAATATTTTTATTGACTTTCGAGACAATTTAAACTTGCTTTTTTCTGGAAATCCAGATATATTTGTTGCTCGTTTATAAATCTGGGCGGACGCCGGAGTTGGAGAGCCGGGGCGGACTGTAAATCCGTTGGCTGACGCCTTTGGGGGTTCGAGTCCCTCGCCGCCCACAAACTTTGACAAATTATGAGTTATGAAAAAGGGAATAATAAGTTTGACTAAGCATATTAAATTCCCTTATTTTTTTGCTCTTTCGAATTATTGAAATTTATAAGCGGGAGTAACTCAGTTGGCTAGAGTCACAGCCTTCCAAGCTGTTGGTCGCGGGTTCGAGTCCCGTCTCCCGCTCGTTTGTTATTTTAACAAGTTGAATTTACGGGAATAGTTTTTAATTGATAATCTGTTGCGTCCTGAAAAATATCAGGATAGTCTGTCAGTAGACCGGTAAACCCGCTCTATAATCTTATTAACTTAAGATTAAACTGCTGACGTAGCTCAGTTGGTAGAGCACATCCTTGGTAAGGATGAGGTCACCGGTTCAATCCCGGTCGTCAGCTCAAAAACAAATAAAATAAGAATTGTCATGAGAGATATAATAACTTTAGAATGTACAGAGTGTAAAAGAAGAAATTACACTACCACAAAAAATAAAAGACTTCACCCAAATAGAGTGGAATACAAAAAGTATTGCCGTTGGGATAAAAAACACACTGTTCATAAAGAAACTAAGTAAAGAATTTTTGCTACGTCAGTGGCTCAATTGGTAGAGCAGCGGTCTCCAAAACCGCAGGTTGGGGGTTCGAGTCCCTCCTGACGTGCAACGCTAACAAGACAGGTTTACTATGAAACAAAAAATAATTGCTTTTTTCGATGATGTAATGAAAGAAATGAAAAAAGTTACCTGGCCAACAAAAGACGAGTTGAAAGAATCTACGGTCGTCGTGATTGTTTCTTGTCTTATGATTGCTGCTTTTACTTATGTTATTGACATGGTTATCACTCAAATTTTCAAAGGAATTTTTTAGGTTACGATTGGTATGGAATTAAAATGGTATGTAGTTAGAACTTTTTCCGGTCATGAAAACAAGGTCAAAAACTTGCTTACGGCCGCTTTAATTGATAATGAATCTCTTCATGCAAAGCTACCGGAAATTTTAGTCCCTATGGAAAAAGTGTTTGAAGTAAAAGACGGTAAGAAAAAAAGTAAAACCAAAAACTTTTTCCCCGGTTATATCTTAATTCAAGCTGATTTAGATAACCAGGTAAAAGATTTTATTCTTAATACTCCTTCCGTTATGGGATTTCTAGGAACTAAAAATCATCCAAATCCTCTCCAGCCCGAAGAAGTAAAACGAATTGTTGGTCGTATTACACAAGACGAAACCACCGAAAGAATGGAAACCATTTTTAGAAATGGTGATTTAGTAAAAATTATTGATGGTCCGTTTAATAACTTCAGCGGAACAGTTCAAGAAGTAAACGAAGAAAAAATGAAAATCAAAGTTATGGTCTCTATATTTGGAAGAAAAACTCCGGTTGAGATCGATTTTGTGCAAGCAGAATTAGAAAAGTAATTAAGTATTTATTTGTATAGGTAACTTATATGGCTAAAAAAATATCAGGTTATATTAAACTTCAAATTCCTGCCGGTAAGGCTAATCCTTCTCCGCCGGTTGGTCCTGCACTTGGACAAAAGGGTGTTAACATTATGGAGTTCTGTAAGCAATTTAATGCCAGAACTCAGGATAAAGATGGTTTGATTATTCCGGTTGTAATTACAGTTTACTCCGATAAATCATTCACTTTTATTACAAAAACACCTCCTGCTGCAGTATTATTATTAAGAGCTACAAAAATTGCAAAAGGCTCAGCAGAACCTCACAGGAACAAAGTAGCAAAAGTTTCTAAAACTCAGGTTAAAGAAATTGCCGAATTGAAAATGCCTGATCTAAACGCTTTTGACGTTGAGCATGCTATGAGTATGGTTGCTGGAACTGCCAGAAGTATGGGCATTACTGTAGAGGACTAAAAATTTATTAAAAATTGAATATTTGATGGTGTAGTGATGCAAAAATCAAAAAGAAATAAAGCAATCAGTGAAAAACTTGACAGTAATAAAGAGTACACTCTTTCTGAAGCAATCAATTTTCTGAAAGATAGTTCTTCTGTTAAGTTTGTTGAAACTTTAGATTGCGCAATTAGGTTAGGTGTAGATCCAAGACATGCTGATCAAATGGTTAGAGGAACTGTTTCTTTGCCAAACGGAACCGGTAAAGAAGTTAAAGTACTCGTTATAGCAAAAGGCGCTAAAGTTCAAGAAGCTTTGGATGCCGGTGCAGATTTTTCTGGTCTTGAGGAATATCTTGAAAAAATTAAAAGTGGTTGGGCTGATGTTGATGTTATCATCGCTACTCCTGATACAATGGCTGATCTAGGAAAATTAGGAAGAGTGCTTGGACCAAAAGGTTTAATGCCTAATCCTAAAAGTGGTACTGTAACTATGGATGTTGCTACTGCTGTTAAAGAAGTTAAAGCCGGTAAAATTGAATTCCGTGTTGAAAAAACCGGAATTGTTCATACCGCTTTAGGAAAATTAAATTTTGATTCTGATAAACTTGAAGAAAACGCTCAAGCTTTTATAAATACTATAATAAAGATGAAGCCATCTTCTGCTAAAGGACAATACGTTAAGAGTTTATATTTGTCTAGCACAATGGGACCTGGCGTTAAAATAACTAAAGATGAAATTGCAGCTCATTAAGAGCTGGTAAAAGTTTACGCACTCAAATAAAATAAATGCTTCTAAACTTACCCTATTGGGTAACTGACTCGATTAAATAAAAATCTGGTACGGGAGAAAAATGAATAAGAATGAAAAAGCTGAAAAAGTTTCTCAGGTGAAAGAGTTGATCGAGAACTCTACAGCTTTGTACATAACTGATTATGAAGGAATTTCTGTTGGAGATATTAGTGAAATCAGAAATCAATTCCGTAAAGAAGGTGTGAAGTATAAAGTACTTAAAAATACTTTGTTCAAAAGAGCACTCGATGAATCAGGAATGTACGAGAAACTAGCAGATCACTTGGTTGGGATGACAGGATTTGCCTTTGCTGATGAAAACCTTGTCGCACCTGCAAAAATCATCAAAAAATATTTTGATGATAATAAGAAATTCGCCCTAAAAGCTTGCTACTTAGAAAATCAATATTTTGAAGGAAGTCAACTCGATCAATTAGCGTCATTGCCTTCTAAAAATGAAATTATTGCAGGTATTTTGGGAAGTATCAACGCCCCGGTTTCGGGAATTGTTGGCGCAATTGGTGCTGTAATGAGAGATTTAGTCAGCGTAATCGATCAAATTTCTCAAAGAGAAGCAGCATAACAATATTTAGTTTTAATTAGAAATAAAATTAGTAGGAGAATATAAAAATGTCAGAAAAGATAGCCGAAATTGTTGAGAAGATTAAAGGTTTATCCCTTTTAGAAGCATCTGAATTAAAAACTGCTTTAGAAGATGAATTTGGTGTAACAGCAGCAGCTCCGGTTGCAGCAGCAGCTCCAGCAGCAGCAGCACCAGCTGAAGAAAAAACAGAATTTGATGTTATTCTTAAAGCTGCCGGTGAGAAAAAAATTAATGTAATTAAGGTAGTTAGAGCTCACACAGGTTTAGGCTTAAAAGAAGCTAAAGATCTTGTAGACTCAGCTCCAAAACCGGTTAAAGAAGCTATTTCTAAAGACGAAGCAGAAAAACTTAAAAAAGAGTTTGAAGATGCTGGCGCTACTGTAGAAGTAAAGTAAGCACCAAAGATAATTATTTTAATAGCAAAGCATTTCATTGTTAAGTGATAAGTCGGAGTAATCCGTCTTATCGCTTTTGTATTTTGGTATCGTTGATTTATGCTCCGCAAGAAAAGAAATTGAACATTAATTGGAGGTTAACAATTGGACAATAAGAGAATTTCCTTTGGCCGCATTCCCTCTGTAATTGAAGCTCCCGACTTATTAGATATTCAAACAGCAGCTTTTGAGGATTTCATTCAAATGAAAACTCCTGCTGACAAGAGAGAAAACAAAGGTCTCCAGGCAGTATTTAGTACTAATTTTCCGATCTTTGATAATAAAGAAAATTATAGATTAGATTTTATAGAATATTACATAGAAAAACCGCGTTTTTCTGTTGTTGAGTGTTTAGAGAGAGGTTTAACTTACGCGGCTCCGCTTAAAGGAAAACTCCGTCTTTCTGCTAAAGACCCTGAAACTCAGGAATTTGTAAATAGTGTTGAACAAGAAGTTTACTTAGGTAATCTTCCTTATATGACAGAAAAGGGAACATTTGTTATTAACGGCGCCGAGAGAGTCGTCGTTTCTCAGTTGCATCGTTCGCCGGGTGTTGCTTTTTCACAAACAGTTCACCCAAATGGCACACCAATTTATTCAGCTAGAATTATTCCTTTAAGAGGTTCTTGGGTTGAATTTGCTACAGATATAAATTATGTAATGTATGTTTATATAGATAGAAGAAAAAAATTCCCGGCTACTACATTATTACGAGCATTAGATTTTGCAACTGATGAGGATATATTAAGTTTATTCAACCTTGTTGAAGAAATTGACGTTAAAAAGGTTAACGTTGAAGACTATATTGGAAGAACAATCGCAACAGATGTATTTGATATGTCTACCGGTGAAATTTTCTTAACTAAAGACAGCGTTATTACTGAAGAAGATATTGAAAGATTAAAAGAAGCTGAAGTTGAAACATTAAAATTGATCTCATCTGAAACTGCTCCTGATCAGGATTTAATTGTTAATACTTTGCGTAAAGATACTTCGAGCACTAAAGAAGAAGCGTTGTTTGCAATCTATCGCCAGTTGCGTTCAGGTGAAGCGCCTGATGTAGATACTGCACAGTCGTTGATTGAAAAATTATTCTTTAATGATAAGAGATATGATTTAGGTGATGTTGGTCGTCATAGGATGAACGACAAGCTAAAATTGGATATCCCTGAAACAACTACTGTCCTTACGGTAGAAGACATTATGTCTATTATGAAATATATCATCAAATTGAGAAACGGCAATGAAACTGTTGATGATATAGATCATTTAGGAAATAGAAGAGTTAGAACTGTTGGTGAACAATTAGGACAGCAGTTTAATATAGGTATGGCGCGTATGGCTAGAACCATAAAAGAAAGAATGAATATGCGCGACACCGAAAACTTTACACCTCAAGATCTGGTAAATGCCAGAACTATCAGTAGTGTAATCAATGCTTTCTTTGGTACGAATCAGCTTTCACAGTTTATGGATCAAACAAATCCTTTGGCAGAAATGACACACAAAAGAAGAATGTCTGCTTTAGGACCTGGTGGTTTGACTAGAGAAAGAGCAGGATTTGAAGTTCGTGACGTTCACTATACTCATTACGGTCGTTTATGTCCAATTGAAACTCCTGAAGGCCCGAACATTGGTCTTATTTCTTCACTTACTCTATATGCAAGAGTAAATCGTTATGGATTTTTAGAAACCCCATATAGAATAGTTAAAAAAGGGAAAGTTCTTCCTGAAGTTGAATATTTAACAGCTGAACAAGAAGATAATTTTACAATTGCTCAGGCAAATGCAATTCTAGATGAACAGTCTAAATTCCAGCATGATCGTGTTAAATCTAGAAACAAAGGTGAATTTCCGATTATATCTCCCGACCATATCCAATTTATGGATGTTGCACCTGCTCAGATTGTAAGTGCTGCTGCTGCTTTAATTCCATTTTTGGAGCATGATGATGCTAACAGAGCTCTTATGGGTTCGAATATGCAGCGTCAAGCTGTTCCTCTATTAAGACCTGAAGCTCCGATTGTTGGTACAGGTTTAGAAAAGAAATTGGCTACTGATTCAAGGGCGGTTATAGTTGCGGAAGAAAATGGTGTTGTTGAATATGTAGACGCCAACAAAATAACCGTAAAATATGATCTTAATCCAAACAGCATAGAAGCGTTAACCAGCTTTAATGATGTAAAAAGAGTTACTTATACTTTAACAAAATTCCATGGAACAAACCAGGAAACTTCTGTTAATCAGCGGCCTATTGTTCAGGGAGGTCAAAAACTTTCTAAGGGAGATGTTCTTGCCGATGGTTGCTCAACCGATCAAGGCGAATTAGCTCTCGGAAGAAACGTTTTGGTTGCTTTTATGCCTTGGAGAGGATACAACTTTGAGGATGCTATTATTATAAGTGAAAGAGTTGTGAGCGAAGATGTTTATACCTCAATTCACATTGAAGAGTTTGAATTACAGGTTCGTGAGACTAAACGTGGTGAAGAAGAACTTACAAGAGAAATTCCGAACGTTAGTGAAGAAGCAGTTAAAAATCTTGATGAAAATGGTATTATTAGAGAAGGTGCTGAAGTTAAAGAAGGCGATATTCTTATCGGTAAAATTACACCGAAAGGTGAAACCGATCCTACTCCTGAAGAAAAACTTCTGAGAGCAATCTTCGGTGATAAAGCTGGCGATGTTAAAGATGCTTCGCTAAAAGCTTCACCTGGATTAAAGGGTACTGTTATAAAAACACGACTCTTTAGCAGAAAGAAAAGAGACACCGAATCTAAAAAGCAAGAGAAAAAAGAATTAGATAACTTAGAACATCAACATCAACTTAAACTTAGAGAAAATTACGAAAAATTAGTTGAGAAATTAACTAAGATTTGCGATGGTGAAACAACCTCCGGAATTCGTGATCTCGATGGAAGCATTGTTCTTAGAAGCGGAACTTCTATTAAAGATACTACTTTTACTACAATGGATGATGTTACTAAATTAGATTATACTTTAGATTGGTTTGAAAACAAAAAATCAAATGGTCTAATCAATAGTTTATATAAAAATTATTTTGATATAATTGCGGAACTTGATGAAGATTTTAAGAGAGAAAAAGTAAAAATTACAAGCGGTGATGAATTACCGCCTGGAATAGTTCAACTTGCAAAAGTTTATGTTGCTAAAAAACGTAAACTTTCTGTTGGTGATAAAATGGCAGGGCGTCACGGAAACAAAGGTGTTGTTGCCAAAATTGTTCCTCCGGAAGATATGCCTTTCTTGCCGGATGGAAGTCCTGTTGATATTATATTAAATCCACTTGGCGTACCTTCTCGTATGAACCTCGGGCAGCTTTATGAAACTGCACTCGGTTGGGCTGGTAAAAAACTCGGTATAAAATTCGCAACTCCAATTTTTGATGGTGCACATGTTGAGGATGTTGATGAATGGTTGTTGAAAGCCGGATTACAAGAAGGAAGTAAAACACAATTAATTGACGGAAGATCCGGAGAGAAATTCCATCAAGAAGTTACTTGTGGATATATATATATGCTTAAACTCGGCCACTTAGTTGATGATAAAATTCACGCTAGGTCAATTGGACCATACTCACTTATTACGCAGCAGCCACTCGGTGGTAAAGCACAGTTTGGTGGACAGAGATTTGGAGAAATGGAAGTTTGGGCGCTCGAGGGTTACGGAGCTTCCCACATCCTTCAAGAAATCTTAACAATTAAGAGTGATGATGTTGCAGGTAGAGCTAAAGCGTACGAAGCAATTGTTAAAGGTGAAAACTTGCAGGAACCAAATATTCCTGAGTCGTTCAACGTGTTAATTAAAGAACTCCAGGGCTTAGGTCTGGATATAAAAATACGTTAATGCGTTTCGAATTTTTCACTTAGAAATTAGGAGATAAAAAATGCCTTATAGAGTTCAAGAAAATGCGATGCGTGATATAAATAATATCACAATTAGTTTAGCAAGTCCCGATGATATTTTGTCAAGATCTTATGGAGAAGTTACAAAGCCTGAAACGATTAATTATCGTTCTTTCCGTCCGGAAAAAGACGGGCTTTTCTGTGAAAAAATATTTGGACCGACTCGCGATTGGGAATGTTTCTGCGGAAAATATAAAAGGATTCGTTACAAGGGTATTATTTGCGATAGATGCGGTGTGGAAGTAACACAAAAAAGTGTACGTCGCGAAAGAATGGGACACATCGCCCTTGCTGTTCCTGTCGTACATATTTGGTTTTTCAGAGCCCAACCGTCCAAGATTGGTAATATTATAGGTTTAAGCCTTAAAGAGCTTGAAAAAGTTATTTATTATGAATCTTACGTAGTAATAAATCCGGGGCCTACCGGATTAAGCCGATTAGATTTAATTTCCGAAGATCAGTATTTCGAAGTTATGAATTCGTTACCTGTTGGAAACGAAAAACTAGATGATACAGATCCTAAGAAATTTGTTGCCAAAATAGGCGGGGAAGCTGTAAAAGAAATATTAAAGAACACAAATGTTGAAGAACTTTCTAAAACCCTAAGGGATCAGTTAAAAGTTGAAACCTCTCAGCAGAAAAAAGCTGATTTATTAAAGCGATTGAGAGTTTTAGAAGCCTTCAAAGAGAACGAAAACAAAGTTCCTAATAAGCCGGAATGGATGGTTCTTAATTATATTCCTATAATTCCTCCTGAATTAAGACCTTTAGTACCGCTTGAAGGCGGAAGATTTGCTACCAGTGATCTTAACGATTTATATAGAAGAGTTATTATTCGTAATAACCGTTTGAAAAGACTTATTGATATCAAAGCTCCGGAAGTAATTCTTCGTAATGAAAAAAGAATGCTTCAGGAATCTGTTGATGCTTTATTTGATAACTCCCGCAGAGGAAGCGCTGTAAGGAGTGATAATAACAGACCTTTGAAATCTTTGAGTGATATGCTTAAAGGTAAACAAGGACGTTTTCGTCAGAACTTACTTGGTAAACGTGTTGATTATTCCGGCCGTTCTGTAATTGTTGTTGGACCGGAATTGAAATTACATCAATGCGGTTTGCCGAAAGATATGGCGGTTGAACTTTTCAAACCGTTTATTATTAAAAAATTAATTGAACGCGGACATAATAAAACTGTTAAAAGTGCGCGTAAAGTTGTCGATAGAAAAGACCCGCTTATTTGGGAAATCCTAGCAAAAATCATTGAAGGACACCCAATAATGCTTAACCGTGCACCAACATTGCACAGATTGGGTATTCAAGCATTTCAGCCAATTTTGATTGATGGAAGAGCTATTCAGCTTCATCCGATGGTTTGTACAGCATTTAATGCCGACTTTGACGGTGACCAGATGGCTGTTCACGTTCCGCTTTCATTTGAAGCTCAGTTGGAAGCTTCACTATTGATGTTGAGTAGTCACAATATTCTTTCACCACAGAACGGAAGTCCTATCGTTGTTCCTACTCAGGATATCGTACTTGGATGCTACTATTTAACCAAGTATAAGGAAGGCGAAGTTGGCGAAGGTATGGTTTTCGGTTCAATGGAAGAAGTTATAATTGCTTATAATTCAAAAGTTGCCGGACTTCATGCTAAAATTAAAGTTAGAATTGATGGTGAAATGGTTGACACTACAGTTGGTAGAGTAATTTTCAACCAAATTGTTCCTAAAGAAATGGGCTATTTTAATCAATTATTGATTAAGAAAACTTTTGGCGGATTTATCGGTCAAATGTTCATGAAACTTGGAAATAAAGTTACTGCTAATTTCTTAGACGATCTTAAAGATCTTGGCTTTAGATATTCTACTGCCGGCGGTCTTTCGGTTAGCTATGCCGATATGATTATTCCTGAAGAAAAAGTAAACCTAATTACCAAGGCTAATAAAAAAGTTGAAGGCATACTTAACGAGCACGAACAAGGCGTTATTACCGATGCTGAACGTTACAATAAGATTATTGACGTTTGGACACATACTACAAACGATGTTGCCCGAGCTTTGATGGAAAAAATTAGAGTCCACAAACAAGGATTCAATTCACTACATATGATGGTTGATTCCGGTGCTAGAGGTTCTCAAGAACAGGTAAGACAGCTTGCCGGTATGAGAGGGCTAATGATGAAACCTCAAAAATCACTTTCCGGTCAAGCGGGTGAAATTATTGAAAACCCGATTGTTGCAAACTTTAAAGAAGGTTTGTCGGTGCTTGAGTACTTTATTTCAACACACGGTGCTCGAAAAGGTTTGGCCGATACCGCTCTTAAAACGGCTGATGCCGGTTATTTAACAAGAAGATTGGTTGACGTTTCTCAAGATGTAATCATTTCTGAAATTGATTGCGGAACCATTCTGGGTATAGAAATTACCGCACTTAAGGACGTTGAACAGGAAAGAGAGCCACTTGGTGAAAGAATTACCGGCCGTGTTGCTCAAGAAGATGTATATGATCCACGCACAGATGAAGTTATTATAGAAGCCGGTGAATTAATTACTGAAGAAATTGCTGAAAAGATTGAAGACTCAAACATTGATTCTGTTTATATTAGAACAGTGCTGACTTGCGAGTCAAAAAGAGGTGTTTGTGCTAAATGTTATGGAAGAAATTTAACTAACGGTAAGCTTGTAGAAATTGGAGAAGCAGTTGGAATTGTGGCTGCTCAGTCAATTGGTGAGCCTGGAACTCAGCTTACTCTTAGAACTTTCCACTTAGGCGGTACATCTTCACGTATTGCAAGTCAATCTCAGGTTGAATCAA
The DNA here is from genome assembly GCA_963739985.1 of uncultured Ignavibacteriales bacterium. GTDB lineage: Bacteria > Bacteroidota > Ignavibacteria > Ignavibacteriales > Ignavibacteriaceae > CAVUCE01. Next base: position 77,068 of record CAVUCE010000004.1, on the reverse strand, counting down.
ATGTTGAAGGTTACGCTAAGTTTGAAAGAGTAGCATATGTAGAGAAATCTGATTTCTTAGGTACCGTAAAAGTTGTTACAGGACGTAGAGGTGTAGTCGGAATATATGACGAAAACAACAGACAGATTAAGAAGTTTGATATTCCTTACGGCGCTGAAGTAATGGTTAACGATGGCCAACAGGTTAAGAAACGTACTGCACTTTATAACCACGATCCTTATAATTCAGTTATTTTAACAGATATTCCGGGACGTGTTAAATTTGTTGACATGATTGAAGGTGCTACGCTACAGCAGGTAACAGATGAACAAACAGGTCACGTTCAAAAAGTTGTTATCGAATCTAAAGACAAAACTTTAACACCGAGTATAGCAATAGAGGCTGAAGACGGTACTAAAAAATCATTTAACATTCCAACACGTGCGTATATTTCTGTTGAAGAAGGAGAAATGATTTCAGCCGGTACAATCTTGGCTAAAATTTCTAAACAACAAAGTAAGAGTAGAGATATTACAGGTGGTCTTCCAAGAGTAACTGAACTTTTTGAAGCTCGTTCTCCTCAAGAGACTGCTATTGTGTGTGAAATTGAAGGTTCTGTTAAATTTGGCGCTAGAAAAAAAGGTTCGCGCGAAATTATTGTAATTGCTCCGGATAAATCAGATGAAAAGAAATATAATGTACCGCTTGGGAAACATGTTCTTGTTCAAGAAAACGATGAAATCCCAGCTGGTGAAAAAATTACAGATGGACCGATAAATCCGCACGATATCTTGAAAATTAAAGGTACAAGTGCTGTGCAGGAATATCTTGTAAATGAAATTCAAGATGTTTACCGTCTGCAAGGTGTAAAAATAAACGATAAACATATTGAAGTGATTGTACGTCAAATGCTTCAAAAAATTAAAATCGTTTCTCCTGGTGATACCAGATTCTTGGAAGAAGACGTTGTTGATAGAAACGAATTTATTGAAGAAAACAACAAGATTATGGGAACCGTTTACATCGAAGATAAAGGTGATTCAAGATTCAAAGACGGTCAACTTATTTCTAGAAGTAAATTTAGAGAAATTAACGCTGACTTGAAGAAGAAGAGCAAGAAGTTAATTGTTGCTAGAGATGCAGAACCTGCAACATTCGAACATGTATTGCTAGGTATTACTCAAGCGGCATTATCAACTGAAAGCTTTATATCTGCAGCATCATTCCAAGAAACTACAAAGGTTCTTGCAAATGCAGCTACCGAAGCTAAAATTGATAACTTGTTAGGATTAAAAGAAAATGTTGTGATGGGACACTTAATTCCTGCTGGAACAGGTTTAAAGAAATATTTAGATATAAAGCTTAAAGTTGAGGAAGAAGTTGCAGAAGAGCCAAAAACCGAGGAAGAAGTTCAAGCACAACAATAAAAATATTATGTTAAAATCCGGTTCTTTTAATAGGGCCGGATTTTTTTGTCTAAATTGTTAAAAAAAGCAAAAATAATTACATGTCTTCTTGACAAATTTTAGCCTAAAGGCTATATTAGGAGTCTGAAATTTTTTTAGGTTTAAAACATTAGGAGTTAATTAGTGCCCACGATAAACCAGTTAGTTAGAAAAGGCAGGGTTCAAATACTTGCAAAGAAAAAAGCACCGGCTCTTGAGGCATGTCCTCAAAAAAGAGGTGTTTGTACAAGAGTTTATACAACTACACCTAAGAAGCCTAACTCCGCTCTTAGAAAAGTTGCCAGAGTAAGGCTAACAAATAGCATGGAAGTTACAGCTTACATTCCTGGTGAAGGGCACAATTTACAAGAACACTCCATTGTCCTTATTAGAGGCGGAAGAATTAAAGACTTACCGGGCGTAAGATATCATATTATCCGCGGCACTTTAGATACTAGCGGAGTAGAAGATAGAAAAAAAGGAAGATCTAAATACGGCGCAAAAAAACCAAAGGCTAAATAAAGATTATGAGAAAGAGTAGAGCAGAAAAGATATACTTAAAACCAGATCCAAAATTTAACGATATTTTGGTCTCAAAATTTATTAACTCTATTATGTACGATGGCAAAAAATCCAAAGCCCGTTATGTTATGTACAAAGCCTTCGAACTAATTGAAGAAAAAACCAAAAAATCCGGTTTGGAAGTATTTAAAAAAGCACTTAATAATACTCAGCCTTTGATAGAAGTTAGAAGCAGAAGAGTTGGTGGTGCAACTTATCAAGTTCCTACAGAAGTTAGACCTGAAAGAAGAAATGCTTTAGCTATGCGTTGGTTAAAAACTTATGCTAGAGCTAGAAACGATAAATCGATGTCTTTAAAATTGGCTTCTGAGCTTATCGCGGCATCTAACGGGGAAGGTTCTGCGGTTAAGAAAAAAGAAGATACACATAGAATGGCTGAAGCAAATAAAGCATTTGCTCATTATAAGTGGTAAAAGTTGATTGAATAATTAAGGAAAAGATAACTAGGATGGCTAAAAGATTCCCGATAAATAAAGTTCGAAACATTGGTATTATGGCTCATATTGATGCCGGTAAAACCACTACAACTGAGCGTATATTATTTTATACCGGTAAATTACATAGACTTGGCGAAGTTCATGACGGCGCTGCTACTATGGATTGGATGGAGCAAGAAAAAGAACGCGGTATTACTATTACTAGTGCTGCAACTACTTGTTTTTGGAATGATCACCAAATAAATATTATTGATACTCCTGGACACGTTGATTTTACTGTTGAGGTTGAGAGATCATTGAGAGTTCTTGATGGAGCAGTTGCTCTTTTCTGTGCAGTTGGCGGTGTCGAACCACAATCAGAAACAGTTTGGAGACAAGCTGATAAATATCATGTACCAAGAATTGCTTTTATTAATAAGATGGATAGAACAGGGGCTGATTTTTACAGTGCTGTTCAAATGATGAAAGATAGATTAGCTGCTAACGCAATCCCGATCAATTTACCGATCGGTGAGGGTGACATGTTTTCAGGCGTTATAGATTTGATGTCATTTAAAGCTAGAATGTACCATGATGAAACTTTTGGAGCCACATTCGATGAAATAGAGATTCCTGAAGATTTGATGGAAACAGCTAAAAAATACAGAACTGAAATGTTAGAAGCTGTATCTGATGTTGATGATACGTTGCTCGAAAAATATTTGGGCGGTGAAGAAATTACCGAAGATGAAGTTAAAACAGTTCTGAGAAAAGCTACTATTGAATTGAAAATTATTCCTGTGCTATGCGGCTCTGCTTTCAAAAACAAAGGAGTTCAGAAATTACTCGATTCTGTTATCGATTTCTTGCCTGCTCCTATCGATTTCAAAGAAATTGAAGCTCATCATATAGGGATAAATGATTTAGTTAAAAGAAAAATTGATGAGGAAGAAAAATTTACCGCATTGGCATTCAAAATAATGAATGATCCTTATGTTGGTAAATTGACTTTCTTTAGGGTTTACTCCGGTTCACTTAAAGCCGGTTCATATATATATAATTCTAACAGCGAAAAGAAAGAAAGAATTAGCCGTTTGTTGCAGATGCACGCTAATCACAGAGAAGAAGTTGATGAAGTTAAAGCTGGTGATATAGCTGCTGCTGTTGGGTTAAAATTTACCAGAACCGGTGATACTTTATGTGACGAACAAGACGCAGTAATGCTTGAAAAAATCGTATTTCCTGAACCGGTTATTCAAATTGCTATTGAACCTAAAACGAAAGCTGATCAAGATAAGTTATCTGATTCATTGGTTAAATTATCTGATGAAGATCCAACCTTTAAAGTTAAGGTTGATGAAGAAACAGGTCAGACTTTAATTAGCGGTATGGGCGAATTGCATCTTGAAATTCTCGTTGATAGAATGAAAAGAGAATTTAAGGTTGAGGCTAACGTTGGTAAACCTCAAGTAGCTTATAGAGAGACAATTTCACATACAGTTCAAGCCGAAGGTAAATTTGTTAAACAATCCGGCGGTCGCGGTAAATATGGTCACGTTTGGATTGAGCTTGGTCCTAATGAGCCCGGTAAAGGTTTTGAATTTACAAATGCTATTGTTGGTGGTGTTGTTCCTAAAGAATATATACCAGCTGTATCTGCCGGAATTCAAGAATCTATGAGAAATGGTGTTGTTGCAGGATTTCCTGTTGTAGATATAAAAGCGAAAATTTATGATGGTTCTTACCATGATGTTGACTCAGATGAAGTTTCCTTTAAAGTAGCTGGTTCTATGGCCTTTAAAGAAGGTGCTAGAAAAGCTAAGCCTATTCTTTTGGAGCCGTTGATGGATGTTGAAGTTGTTACTCCCGAAGAATATTTAGGTGATGTTATGGGAGACTTAAATTCCAGAAGAGGCAAAATCGAAGGATTTTCTGCTAGAAAAGATGCCCAGGTAATTAAGTCTACTGTGCCCCTTTCAGAGATGTTTGGATATGCAACAGTATTGAGATCTATGACTCAAGGGCGCGCTATTTACACAATGCAGTTTGCACATTATTCAGAAGTGCCTAAGTCAATTGCTGAGGAAATAGCTGAAAAAACTTTAGGTAACAAATCAGTAGCAACTGAATAATATTAACAGATTATTATTAAAAAAGAATAATTAAAAGGAGATTTTAGATGGCAAAAGAAAAATTTGATAGGAGTAAACCTCACGTTAACGTAGGCACAATCGGTCACGTAGATCATGGAAAAACTACTTTAACAGCTGCCATCACTATGGCTCTCGCTAAGAAGGGCTTATCGCAACAAAGAAGTTTTGATAGTATCGATAATGCTCCCGAAGAAAGAGAAAGAGGTATTACTATTGCAACTGCTCACGTAGAATATTCTACTGAGAACAGACACTATGCACACGTTGATTGTCCTGGTCACGCCGACTATGTAAAAAACATGATTACCGGTGCAGCTCAAATGGACGGTGCTATATTAGTAGTTGCTGCAACAGACGGTCCTATGCCTCAGACAAGAGAGCACATTCTTCTAGCGCGTCAGGTTGGTGTTCCTAAAATCGTTGTTTTCATGAACAAGGTTGATTTGGTTGACGATCCTGAACTTATTGAACTTGTTGAAGTTGAATTGAGAGATTTGTTAAATGAGTATGAATTCCCTGGCGATGATACTCCAATTATTCAGGGGTCAGCTTTAAGAGCTTTAGAAGCTGCTTCAGGTGATGCTCCGGCTGATGATCCAAGATTGCAGTGCATTTGGGATTTAATGAAAGCTGTTGACGAATATATTCCTTTACCGGAAAGAGATTCAGATAAACCTTTCTTGATGCCTGTTGAGGACGTTTTTTCAATTACTGGCCGTGGTACAGTTGCTACAGGTAGAGTTGAAAGAGGACAAGTAAAAATTCAAGAGGAAGTCGAACTTATTGGATTAGGCCTTCACAAAAAAACAGTTGTAACCGGAATTGAAATGTTCAGAAAAGAACTTGATTCTGCTATGGCTGGTGATAATGCCGGTATCCTTTTAAGAGGCGTTGATAAAAATGAAATTGAAAGAGGAATGGTTCTAGCTAAAACCGGAACTATTACACCTCACAAAAAATTTGAAGGTGAAGTTTATATCTTGTCAAAAGAAGAAGGTGGACGTCATACTCCATTCTTCAACGGATATAGACCACAGTTTTACTTTAGAACAACTGATGTTACCGGTGTTGCTACATTGCCGGAAGGAACTGAAATGGTTATGCCTGGTGATAACATTAAACTTTCTGTAGAGCTTATTTCTGAAATCGCTATGGAAGAAGGATTGCGTTTTGCTATCCGCGAAGGCGGTAGAACAGTAGGTTCAGGTGTTGTTACTAAGATTATAGAGTAAAACTATATGAGTTAACCGAAAAGGGAGTTAATCTAAACTCCCTTTTTGTGTCTAAATATTAAAAGGAGTATTTAAGTGCCTGGTCAAAAGATTAGAATAAAGCTGAAATCGTACGATCATATTTTGATTGATAAATCTACCGAAAAAATTATTAAAACGGTGCGTAGTACCGGTGCTGTTGTTTCCGGTCCAATACCATTACCAACTAGAAGAACTGTTTATACTGTTTTAAGATCTCCTCACGTAGATAAAAAATCCAGAGAACAGTTTGAGACTAGGGCACATAAAAGAATTATAGATATTCATAATTCAAATAATAAAACCGTCGACTCTCTAAGTAAATTAGATATTCCGGCGGGTGTTGATATTGAGATTAAGCTTTAATGAATTTGGGAGTTAAGATGTCTGGCATCATCGGAAAAAAAATAGGAATGTCTAGTGTATTCAATGCTGAGGGAGAATTAGTTCCCGTTACTGTTATACAGGCAGGTCCTTGCAAAATAGTTTCAATCAAGACTTTAGAAAAAGACGGTTATGAAGCTGTTCAGCTTTGTTTTGGAACAAAAAAAGAAAAGAATTTATCAAAACCTGTATTAGGACACTATAAGAAAAATAATATAACTCCTGCAGCTCATCTTAAAGAATTTAAGTTTGCTTCAATGGCCGAGTTCAAAATTGGCGATGAAGTTAAAGTTGATCTCTTTCAAGAAGGTGAAAAAATAAAAGTTAGAGCTAAAAGTAAAGGTAAAGGTTTTCAAGGTGTTATGAAGCGCCACGGTTTTAGTGGTGTTGGCGGTACTACTCACGGACAGAGCGATAGATTAAGAGCCCCGGGTTCAATTGGCTCCAGTTCTTATCCCTCTAGAGTTTTCAAAGGTCAGAGAATGGCCGGTAGAAAAGGATACGAAAATGTTACCGTTTCAAACCTTAAAGTAGTTAAAATTTTAGCTGAAGATAATATTATTTTAGTTAAGGGAGCTGTTCCCGGTTCGATAAACTCAATTGTTGAATTGATAAAGAAGTAAGTTGGTATCACAATGAAATTAGATATTTTAAAAATAGATGGCACTTCCACCGGTAAACAAGTAGAACTTGCAGACAGCATTTTCGGAGTTGAGCCTAATGATCATGTAATATACTTGTCGGTTAAGTCTTACTTAGCTAACCAAAGACAAGGTACTCATAAAGCTAAAGAGAGAGGCGAAGTTCGCGGCGGTGGTAAAAAACCTTGGAAACAAAAAGGTAGAGGCGGTGCTAGAGCCGGTACAACTAGATCTCCTTTGTGGGTTGGCGGTGGAACTATATTTGGTCCACGCCCAAGAGATTATCGACAGGATTTGCCTAAAAAGGTAAAAAGACTTGCTCGTAAATCGGCTTTAAGCCACAAAGTTGTCGATGAACAAATATTAGTTGTTGAAGATTTTAATTTTGAAAAACCAAAAACTAAAGAATTTGAAAGTGTCTTGAATGCTTTAAAAGTTTCAGGCAAAAAAGTTCTGCTTTTAACAGCTGATAAAAATGATGTTGTTTATAAATCAGGAAGAAATATTCCTAAAGTAAAAATATTAGAAGCTGAAAAAGCTTCAACGTATGACATTTTGAATAATCAAGTACTTATCTTACAAGAAAGTGCAGTTAAAGTTATAAGCAAAACTTTTGGAAGTAATGAAGAGGCGGTGAACTGATATGCATAATACTTTAATTAGTCCCTTAATTACCGAGAAAATGACCAACTTAACCGCTGATCAAGGTAAATATGGTTTCTTGGTGAATCCAAAAGCAAATAAAATTGAAATAGCAAAGGCAATTGAACAGAAGTTCAGTGTTCATGTTGTTGAAATTAGAACTATAAATCATCCTGGAAAACAAAAAACCCAGTTTAGAAAAAGCGGAAGATTTGTAGGTAGGACACCGAAATTTAAAAAAGCAATTGTTACCCTTAAAGAAGGCGAGTCAATTGAAATTTTTGAGCAAGTATAGAGTTTGAAAATAGGACGATCTAATGGCAATTATTAAATTAAAACCAACTACACCCGGAAATAGATTTCAGTCGATTTCTTCGTTCGATGAGATTACAAAAACTACTCCAGAAAAATCTCTGACAGTAGCGTTGAGAAAATCGGGCGGTAGAAATAATAAAGGTAGAATAACTTCCAGACATATTGGCGGTGGACACAAAAGAAAATATCGCGTTATTGATTTCAAGCGTGATAAATTTGGTGTTCCTGCAAAAGTATTCTCTATTGAATATGATCCAAACCGTACATCAAGGATTGCTTTATTGCATTATGCTGATGGCGAGAAGAGATATATTATCGCCCCTAACGGATTAAAAGTTGGTGATGCTGTAAATGCAGGACCCGGAAGTGATATAGTTGTTGGAAATGCTTTACCGTTAAAAGAAATGCCTCTTGGTAGTTTCATTCATAATGTTGAATTAAAACCTGGCAAAGGCGGTCAATTAGGTAGAAGCGCCGGATCATCTCTTCAAGTTTTAGCTAAAGAAGGTGATTACGCTCAATTAAAAATGCCATCAGGTGAAGTCAGGCTTGTAAGGTTAGAATGTATGGCTACTTATGGTGTTGTAGGAAATTCGGAACAAGAAAATTTAACTCTTGGTAAAGCCGGTAGAAAAAGATGGATGGGCGTTAGACCTCATGTTCGAGGTGTTGCAATGAACCCTGTAGATCACCCGATGGGTGGTGGTGAAGGTAAAACTTCAGGTGGCGGGCATCCTGTTTCACCCTGGGGCCAAAAAGCTAAAGGTTTAAAAACCAGAAAGCATAAAAAAGAATCTAACAAATTTATTATTAAAAGACGGAATAAGTAGAGAGTAATTATGCCAAGATCGATTAAAAAAGGGCCATTTGTTCATTACAAATTAGCAGCAAAAATTGATCAGTTAAATAGTAGTAATCAGAAAAAGATTATTAAAACCTGGTCGAGAGCATCAACAATTACTCCTGATTTTGTAGGACATACAATAGCTGTTCATAATGGAAATAAAATGATACCTGTTTATGTAACCGAAAATATGGTTGGCCATAAATTGGGCGAATTTGCTCCTACAAGGATTTTTAGAGGTCATCCGGGAACTAAAGCAGAAAAATCCTCTCAGGCGAAATAATTCTAATTAAAGGACTTTAAAGGAAAATGGAAGCACGAGCAATACATAGATACATCGGATCATCTCCGAGAAAGATGAGATTAGTTGTTGATTTAGTCAGAGGTTTATCTGTCGAAAAGGCAATTGAAATTTTGCACTTTCATCCTAAACATGCCTCTAAAGATGCAGAAAAAGTTTTAAGATCTGCTCTGGCAAATTTGATGAACATTGATGATGCGAATAGAATTGAGCCATCAGAAGTTTTTATTAAGGAAGCTTTTGTTGATCAAGGGCCTACATTGAAAAGAATTTCACCCGCTCCTATGGGAAGGGCTTATAGAATTAGAAAAAGATCTTGTCATTTAACTATTGTAGTTGCAACTAAAGCATAAATTTTAGGAGGATATTTTTTTGGGACAGAAAACACACCCGGTTGGATTTAGAGTTGGAGTGATTAGAGGTTGGGACTCTAACTGGTACGAAAATAAAAGTTACGCACCGAAATTAAAAGAAGATGTTAAGTTAAGACAATATGTACGTAACCGGTTGAAGAAAGCAGGTATCTCAAGAATTGTTATCGACAGAACTTCAAAAAATATTATTTTAACTATTCATACATCAAGACCTGGTGTTGTTATCGGTAAAAGCGGTAAAGAAATTACTCAACTTGAACAAGAGTTGAAACAAGTAACCGATAAAGAAGTTAAAGTTCAGATTTCTGAAATTAAAAGACCTGAATTAGATGCTTACTTAGTTGCCGAGAACATTGCCAATCAGCTTCAAGGAAGAGTATCTTTTAGAAGAGCTATGAAAATGGCAATCACTGCTGCCATGAGAATGGGAGCCGAAGGTATTAGAATTATGTGCGCCGGTCGTTTAGGCGGAGCTGAAATGGCCAGGACTGAACAATATAAAGAAGGTAGAATTCCACTACATACAATTAGAGCGGATATCGATTATGCGAACGGAAGAGCTGAAACAATTTATGGCTCAATAGGCATAAAAGTTTGGATTTGCCGCGGTGAGATCTTAGGAAAAAGAGTTACTGAATAAATTACTGGGAGTTTCTTATTATGTTAATGCCAAAAAGAGTAAAGTTTAGAAAATCGCAGCGTGGTAGAATGGCCGGAAAGGCTAAACGTGGTTCTACTGTGGCATTCGGAGATTTCGGATTAAAAGCCATGGAACCGCATTGGATTACCAGCAGGCAAATTGAAGCTTGCCGTGTTGCTCTTTCAAGAAAAATGAAAAGGGACGGAAAAGTTTGGATAAGGATTTTCCCAGATAAACCTGTTTCTAAAAAACCACTTGAAACTAGAATGGGAAAAGGAAAGGGCGCTCCTGAGTTCTGGGTTGCCGTAGTTAAACCCGGGCGAGTTATGTTTGAAGTAGCCGGTGTTTCTAAAGAGATAGCGCAAGAGGCTCTTAAAGTTTGTGGTTACAAACTTCCTATTAAAACTAAAATTGTTAATAGACCAGACTACGAATAAAATAATCTTAAAGGCGTGATTAAAATGAAAGCTCATGAAATAAGAGAAATGAAAAACGAAGAGTTGTTACAACAAATTCAAGAAGAAGAAAAGAATTTAGTTGATTTACGTTTCGCTAATCAGTTGAAGCAACTTACCAACACCTCTAAGATTAGAATTGTTAAAAAGAGTATTGCTCGTATGAAAACTGTTCTTAGAGATAGAGAATCAGCAGAGGCCATATCATCTGCGGCTAAAGAAATTAAAGAAGGAGATAACGCTTAAACATGGAACAACGTACGTTAAGAAAAACCAGAGTTGGTGTAGTTGTTAGTAATAAAATGCAGAAAACAATTACTGTTGCCATTGAAAGAAGAGTTGCTCATCCTATTTATAAAAAGTATTTTAAGAAGACAACCAAGCTTATGGCTCACGATGAAAAAAATGAATGCCAGGTTGGTGATAGAGTAAAGATCATGGAAACACGCCCTTTGAGTTTGAAAAAAAGATGGCGTTTAGTTGAAGTTGTTGAAAAAGCCAAGTAGTAATCAAGGAGTTTTGTAAAAATGATTCAAGAAGAAACTAATTTAGTTGTGGCAGATAACTCAGGAGCCAAAAAAGTAAGATGCATACGCGTACTTGGCGGTAGTGGAAGACAATATGCTAGCGTTGGAGATTTGATTGTGGTTGCTGTTAAAGCTGCAATTCCTAACGGTACTGTTAAAAAAGGCGATGTTTCCAGAGCTGTTATTGTAAGAACTAAAAAAGAAGTCAGAAGAAAAGATGGTTCTTATATCAGATTCGATGAAAATGCCGCAGTTTTAATTAATAACCAGAACGAACCTAAGGGTACACGTATCTTTGGTCCTGTTGCAAGAGAATTAAGAGAAAAACAATTCATGAAAATTGTTTCACTAGCACCTGAAGTATTATAAAGATTTGGGATTCAAATGAAAATTAGAAAAAATGATAATATAGTTGTAATTGCCGGTAACAATGCAGGTAAAACTGGTAAAGTCTTAAAAGTTTTCCCTAAAGAATCAAGAGTTATTGTTGAGGGAATTAATGTTAGAAAAAGACACAGTAAACCTAGTCAAAATAATCCTCAAGGCGGTATAATAGAAAAAGAAGCACCTATTCATGTTTCTAATGTTATGCTGGTCGATCCTAAAAATAATGAGGGTACAAGAATTGGTTCCCAAATTATACTGGATGAAAAAACCGGTAAAAAGAAAAGAACACGTGTTAGTAAGTCTAGCGGTGAAATGATTTAACAATAATAAATTTTTACTCAAGGTTTGATTTAAAAATGGCAGAAAAGAAAACAAAAAAAGAGACAGCTGAAAAACAGGTGAAATCTTCTAAAAAAGAAACAGCCAATGTTGCAGCAGAAAAAGAAGCAGAAATAAATATTCGTCTTGCTGAGACATATAAAAAAGAAATTGTTCCTGCTTTGATGAAGAAATTTAATTACAAAAGTATTATGCAGGTTCCTAAGCTTAATAAAATTGTGGTTAACATGGGTATTGGAGAAGCTGTTTCCGATCAGAAAATTTTGGAGCAAGCTGTTAAAGAACTTGAAACAATTACCGGACAAAAGGCAAGTGTTAGAAAGGCTAAAAAAGCTATTTCTAACTTTAAACTCCGTGAAGGCGTTAATATAGGTGCAATGGTAACTTTAAGACGCGATAGAATGTACGAGTTTCTTGATAGACTTGTAAATATTGCTTTACCTCGAGTAAGAGATTTTAGAGGTTTATCCGATAAATCTTTTGATGGTAGAGGAAATTATACTCTGGGTGTTAAAGAACAAATTATATTCCCGGAAATAAATGTTGATAAAGTAACTAAAGTTCTTGGTATGGATGTTACTTTTGTAACTACTGCCGAAACCGACGGTGAGGCTTACGAATTATTACAATCTTTCGGTTTCCCTTTTAGAAAAAAAGAAGTTAAAACAGCGTAAATAGGAGATTTAATGGCTAGAAAAAGTTTAATAGCTAGGCAAGAAAAAAGAGTTAAATTAGTTGAAAAATATGCTAAGCTACGTAAAGAGTTAAAAGAAAATGGTGATTATGATGCTCTTCAAAAATTGCCTAAAAATTCTTCACCGGTAAGATTGAATAATCGCTGTATGTTTACTGGAAGAGCTCGTTCATATTATCGTAAGTTCGGTGTTTCGCGTCTGGTTCTTAGAGAAATGGCTCTTAAAGGCGAAATTCCTGGATTAAAAAAGTCAAGTTGGTAAAAGGAGAAATTATATGCCGGTTACGGATCCGATAGCAGATTTTTTAACAAGAGTTAGAAATGCTTCTAAAGCTAAAAAATTTAGAGTAGAGATTCCTGCTTCTAATATGAAAAAGAGTTTAGCTGAAATTTTGAAAAAACAAAATTTTATAGAAGACTATGTTGTTGTTGAAGACAATAAACAAAACATCATTCGTATTCAATTGAAGTATATAAATGGTGTTCCATCAATTAACGGTCTTAAGAAAATCAGTACTCCTGGTTTACGAGTATATAAGAATTCAGACAAGCTGCCTCGTGTTCTTAATGGTTTAGGTGTTGCTGTTATCTCTACTTCAAAAGGGTTATTGACCGATAAAGAAGCTAGAGCTCAAGCAATGGGCGGCGAAGTAGTTTGTTACATCTGGTAATTATTTTGAATGGAGTTTGAAAGTGTCACGAATTGGTAAAAAACCTATTACAATACCTAAAGGTGTTACCATTAAAAAAGATGGTAATCATTTAATTGTTAAGGGACCCAAAGGAGAACTAGAAAATAGTTTTCACCCAAATATTAAAATTGAAGTTACAGAAGCTGAAATTGTTGTAACAAGACCTGATGATACTAAAGAAAATAAAGCTCTTCATGGATTAACCAGAGCTTTGTTACAAAATATGGTTCAAGGTGTAACTGAAGCTTATACCAAAACTCTTGATATTGTTGGTGTAGGTTATAGAGTTGAACTTAAAGGTGCAAATTTATTGGTAAATATCGGTTATTCTCATCCAATTTATTTTATGCCACCTGAAGGAGTTACTTTGCAAGCTCCTACTCAAACCCAAATTGTTATTTCGGGTATTGATAAACAACTTGTCGGAATGGTTGCTGCAAAAATTCGTTCTATAAGAAAACCTGAGCCTTATAAAGGAAAAGGAATAAAATATTCCGACGAACAAATTATGAGAAAAGCTGGTAAGACTGCTGGTAAATAAATTTAGTGGAGATTAAATAGAAAATGATTAATAGAAATAATAATTCTAGACTTCGTTCTAAGATTAAGATAAGAAAAAAGATTTCGGGTACTTCTGAAAGACCGCGTTTAACTATTTATCGCAGTTTAGGCAATATATATGCTCAAATAATTGACGATGCTACAGGTAAAACTGTTGTTTCGGCTTCTTCTTTGTCTAAGGAAATTGCTGAAGATATTAAGAAAGCTAAAAGCAAGATTGAAAGAAGTAAGATTGTTGGTACTCATTTAGCTAAAAAAGCATTAGAGCAAAAAGTTAATACCGTTGTATTTGATAGAAATGGATATAGATACCACGGACGTATTCAGGCCATTGCCGACGGTGCCCGTGAAGGCGGTTTAAAGTTTTAATTTGGATTGCCGGGTCGTCTAATGGCAGGACTACGCCCTTTGGAGGCGTCTGTAGAGGTTCGAATCCTCTCCCGGCAGCTATTTTTTTAGTTGTCGTAAGAAAAGCGTAAATTGCTTTTCTAAAAAAGTTTAATTTTAATTATTAACTGAAAATAAATATTACCATAAGAGTAGTTCTTGGAGAAGTAATTTGAAAAACGTAAAGTCAAGCGATACCGAAGGTCTCAAAGAAAAAGTTGTTCATATCAACAGAGTAGCAAAAGTTGTAAAAGGCGGTCGCCGTTTCAGCTTTAATGCAATTGTTGTTGTTGGCAACGGAAATGGAACTGTTGGAGTTGGTTTAGGAAAAGCTAACGAAGTTACAGATGCTATTTCTAAAGGGATTGATGATGCAAAGAAAAGTTTGGTTCATGTTTCTCTTATAAAGGGCACAATTGCTCATGAAATTATAGGAAAGTATGGCGCGGGTAAAGTCTTGTTGAAACCTGCTTCTCCTGGTACCGGTTTAATTGCTGGTGGCGGAGTTCGTGCTGTTCTTGAAGCTGCCGGTGTGCAGGATATTCTTACTAAATCTTTAGGATCTAGTAATCCTCACAACCAGGTTAAAGCAACACTTAACGGACTTATTCAGCAAATTGATGCGAAAAAAATGGCGCGCAAACGTGGTATTACAATAAGCGAATTGTTTAATTCTTAATTGAGATTATAATGAGTAAAATAAAAGTTACACAAGTAAAGAGTATCATCGATAGATCTAAAGATCAGAAAAGAACTATTGAGGCTTTAGGTTTAGGAAGACCAAATTGGGAAGTAATTCATAATGATACTCCGCAAATTAGAGGAATGGTTAATAAAGTTTCACATTTAGTGAAAGTGGAAGAAATTAAATAAGGTTTTATAAATGGATATTCTAAGTAATTTAAAATACGCAAAGGGTTCAAAAAAGAATCGTAAAAGAATTGCTAGAGGCGAGGGATCCGGTCACGGTGGAACTGCAACCAAAGGTATGAACGGACAAATGTCACGTTCCGGCGCTAAGCACAAAGCTTGGTTTGAAGGTGGACAGATGCCGCTGCAGAGAAGAATTCCTAAATTTGGATTTACAAACATTTTTAAAAAATACTACCAAGTAGTTAATGTCGACGCTCTTCAACAATTAGTTGATAATAAAGGATTGAAGGACGAAACTCTTAATGCAGAAACTATGAAGAAATACGGGGTAATTTCCAGCATAAAACAACCTGTGAAATTACTTGGTAACGGTGAATTAAAAGCTAAGATTAAGGTAGAAGTTAACGCATTTAGTCAATCCGCTAAAGAAAAAGTTGAAGCTGCAGGCGGAACTATCACTAAGATTTAATCTGGAAATAAATGGCAAAATTAACAGATACCTTCAGAAATATTTTTAAGATTCATGAGCTTCGCCAACGAATATTATATACTTTGGCTTTGCTTGTTATCGTAAGATTAGGCGCGCATGTTACCTTACCGGGTATAGATGCCGCATTATTGGCGAAAGGCTCGCAATCAAATTCAAACGATCTATTTGGATTGTATGATTTATTTGTGGGTGGCGCATTTTCTAATGCTGCAATTTTTGCATTAGGAATTATGCCATACATTTCCGCCTCAATTATCATACAGCTTTTAGGTGCTGTAGTTCCTTACTTTCAGAAACTTCAGCAAGAAGGTGAAGACGGAAGAAAGAAAATTACTCAACTTACACGTTACGGTACTGTTTTTATTTCCGCTTTGCAAGCTTGGGGTGTAACTATAAAGTTGATAAATGAGAATATTCAAGGAATGCCGATTGTTCCTGTTGCAATTCAAGGATTTGCCTGGACAATTTCCACGGTTCTGATTCTTACTGCGGGCACTGTGTTTATGATGTGGCTAGGTGAACAGATCACCGATAAAGGAATTGGGAATGGTATATCGTTGATAATTTTTATCGGAATTATAGATCGTTTCCCGTTTGCGGTATTAGATGAATTTCGTTTAATCACGGATGGTTCAAGAAGCTTAGTGGTTGAAATTGTAATCTTAATCTTAATGGTATTTATTATTGCCGGAGTTGTTCTTGTTACACAAGGCACACGTAGAATTCCGGTTCAGTACGCTAAAAGGGTTGTTGGAAGAAAAGTTTATGGCGGAGTTACTCAGTATATTCCGCTTAGAGTAAATACTGCGGGTGTTATGCCTATCATATTTGCTCAATCAATTATGTTTATTCCGGCAACTATATTGCAGTTTTTCCCGAATAATGATTTTTTACAAACTTTGTCGAAGTATTTTCAATTTACATCGCCTGTTTATTCGGTTATCTATGCAATTATGATTATATTCTTCACCTATTTTTATACAGCTATTGCTTTTAATCCTAAAGACGTAGCCGATAATATGAAAAAGCAAGGTGGATTTATTCCCGGCATAAGACCTGGAAAACAGACATCAGAGTTTATTGATAATATTTTAACAAAAATAACTTTACCTGGATCAATATTTTTGGCAATAGTAGCTATTCTTCCGGCATTTGTTGCTGGTTGGGGAGTTTCAATGAGATTCGCCCAATTCTTTGGTGGAACTAGCCTTTTGATTATTGTTGGTGTTGCCTTAGATACTCTTCAACAAGTTGAATCTCATTTGTTGATGAGACACTATGATGGATTCATGAAATCGGGTAAAACAAAAAGTAGAAGATAAGAAGTTTTTGTGATTTATATAAAAACAAAAAAAGAAATAGATTTTATTAGAGAAAGTTGTAAGATTGTTGCCGAGACTCTTCAGTTGTTAAAAAAGAATGTTAAGCCCGGAGTAACAACAAAAGAGTTAGATCAGATAGCCGATGATTATATAATGAGTAATAATGCTATTGCAGCATTTAAGGGTTATTCCCAGGGCGGGCCTTCAATTGATTTTCCCGCTTCTATTTGTTCTTCTGTTGATGAAGAAGTAGTTCATGGAATTCCCGGTGAAAGAATTTTGAAAGAGGGAGAAATAATTTCTCTTGATGTTGGAGTTCAAAAGGATGGCTATTTTGGCGATGCTGCATTAACAGTTGCAGTTGGAGAGATTTCTTCGGATAAGAAAAAATTAATGGATGTTACCGAGAAATCATTGTATTTAGGTATTGAAGCAGCCAAAGAAGGCAATAGAATTGGCGATATTGGATTCGCTGTTCAAGAATTTGTTGAGAATAATGGTTTTTCCGTTGTAAGAGATCTTTGTGGGCACGGTGTTGGTAAGTTTTTACATGAAGATCCTTCGGTTCCTAATTACGGTAAAACCGGTGTGGGGCCAAAATTGAAAAATGGTATGATCATAGCGATTGAACCAATGGTTAATGCCGGTAGATATACTGTAAAAACTTTGCCGGACGGCTGGACTGTAATAACATCTGACGGAATGCCTTCTGCGCATTTCGAACATTCGATTTTAATCACAAACGGTAATCCGGAAATACTAACGGTTTGTTAATGGCTAAACAAGGACCAATTAAGGTAGACGGAGTTGTAACTGAGACTTTACCCAATGCACACTTTAAAGTGAAGCTTGACAATGGGCATGAAATACTGGCTCATATCTCGGGTAAAATGAGAATGCATTTTATAAAAATACTTGTGGGAGATAAAGTTTCAATTGAATTGTCTCCATATGATTTAACAAAAGGTAGGATAACCTACAGATATAAATAGTGGAGCTGAAATGAAAGTCAGATCATCTGTTAAAAAGATTTGTGATAATTGTAAAGTAATTAAGCGTAAAGGCGTTGTTAGAGTAATTTGCAAGAATCCAAAACATAAACAACGTCAAGGTTAATTTCATCCTTAGGATTAATTACCTTTGGATTAAAAAATTAAGGAGAAGATAATTGGCTCGTATAGCTGGTGTAGATTTACCAAAAAATAAAAAAGTCTTATTCGGCCTTCAATATATCTTTGGTGTAGGTTCAAAAGTTGCAGCAGATGTATTAGAAAAGGCTAAAGTTAATCCGGATAAAAAAGTTTCGGAATTAACCGATGAGGAAGTTGCCGAAATTAGAGCTCTTTTAACTTCAGATTATAAAGTTGAGGGTGCTCTTCGTTCTGAAGTGCAACAAAATATTAAGAGATTAATGGATATTGGTGCTTACAGAGGTATTAGGCACAGAAGAGGTTTACCTGCACGTGGACAAAGAACACGTACTAATTCCAGAACACGTAAAGGTAAACGAAAAACTGTTGCCGGTAAGAAAAAAGCACCATCTAAGAAATAATGTTAGTTTGATAACTGGAGGTTTAAGACTTGGCTAAAGTTATAAAGAAAGCAAAAAAGAAATCGCATGTTGACGCTAATGGTGTTGCACATATTAAAGCAACTTTCAACAATGTGATTGTAACTATTACTGATATTTATGGTAATACAATTTCGTGGTCTTCTGCTGGTAAAAACGGCTTCAAAGGATCTAGAAAAAATACACCTTATGCAGCTCAAACATCTGCTGAGGCTGCTGCTAAAGAAGCATACGATTTAGGACTAAGAAGAGTAGATGTATTTGTTAAGGGACCTGGTTCCGGTAGAGAAGCAGCTATTCGCGCATTAAATACAGCGGGGCTAGACGTCAGCTCGATTAAAGACGTTACACCAATTCCACATAACGGCTGCAGGCCGCCTAAGAAAAGAAGAGTTTAAATTTATTGGAGAACTACTAAATGGCTAGATACACAGATTCAGTTTGTAAATTATGTAGAAGAGAAAGACAGAAGCTGTTTTTAAAAGGTCAGAAATGTTATTCAGACAAATGTCCTATTGAAGTAAGAAATTATCCTCCGGGACAACATGGAAATTCTAGAAGAGCAAAGGTTTCTGAATACGGAGTACAGTTGCGTGAAAAACAAAAGATTAAAAGAATATACGGTTTGTTAGAAACTCAATTTAGAAATTATTTTGAAAGAGCTAACAAGTCTAAGGGTATTACAGGTGATAACCTGGTTCGCATATTGGAAAGCAGATTAGATAACGTTGTTTATAGGCTTGGTTTTGCTTCATCGCGCAAGCAAGCTAGACAGATAATTAGACACAGACATGTATTAGTAAACGATCACTTAGTTGATATTCCATCATATATTTTGACTTCTGGTGATGTAATCAAAATAAAAGAAAAAAGTAAAAAACTGGATGCAATACATAGTTCGTTAAAACGTGTAAAAGACAGTACTTATTCTTGGTTGTCTATTGATAAAGCCTCGCTATCAGGAACATTTTTACAGGTTCCGGATAGAGTCGACGTTCCTCTAAATGCCAACGAACAATTGGTAGTTGAGCTTTATTCCAAGTAAAAAATTTTTTTTGACTAATTTTAGAGGATTATTAAATGACTGTTTCAAACTTAAAAATGCCTGAAGCTGTAGTCCTTGATGAGACGAGTTATACGAATACGTATGGCAAATTTACTTTACAACCTTTGGAAAGAGGTTATGGCGTTACTTTGGGAAACTCATTACGTCGGGTATTATTGTCCTCATTAACGGGTGCTGCAATTGTTTCTGTTAAATTTAGCGGCGTTTTACATGAGTTTACAACCATTGAAGGTGTTGTTGAAGATGTTTCTGAAATCATTCTTAACTTAAAACAAGTAAGAATGAAATTACTAAATAAGAAACCAAATAAAATTGATATTTCGTTTAATGACGAAGGTGAATTTACAGCTGCTGATATTCAAAAAGCTAGCAGCGAAATTGAAATATTAAATCCGGAGTTACATCTAGCTACTCTTAATAAAAGTGCTAAGTTTGACATGGAAATTAGAGTTGGTAAAGGTAAAGGATATGTCCCTTCTGGTGAAAATGTAACTCCTGATCAAACAATTGGTGTTATTCCGATTGACTCTATATTTACACCAATAAAAAATGTAAAATATGAAGTTGAGAACGTTCGTATCGGCGATAAAAATGATTTCGAAAAACTTACTATGGAAATCTTCACCGACGGTTCAATAACACCGGATGATTCTTTAACTCAGGCAGCTAAAATTCTAAGAGATCATATTCAACTATTTATCAATTTTGATATCGATCAGGAAGAAGAACAAGCCGTTAGCCAAAAGGATAGCGAAAAAGAAAGAGTTAAAAAGATTCTTCTTACAAATGTTGATGATCTAGAATTAAGCGTGAGATCTCACAACTGCTTAAAAGCAGCTAATATTAAAAATCTTGCTGAACTTGTTAGAAGAGACGAATCCGAAATGTTAAAATTCAGAAACTTCGGAAGAAAATCACTCGCGGAGTTAATGGAAATAGTTGAAACTTTAGGTCTTGAATTTGGTATGGACGTAGATGCATATCTAAAAGACGAAACTGAAAATAACTAATTTTTTTGTAAAGGTTTATTCATGAGACACAGAGTTAGAGGCAGGAAATTAAATAGAACATCAAGCCATCGTGCTGCTTTAATGGTGGCATTGTCAACTTCGCTACTTAAACATAAGAGAATTAAGACTACCGAAGCGAAAGCTAAAGAAGTTAGAGGATTTGTAGAAAGTCTTATTACTAAAGCTAGAAAAAATGATCTTCACTCTAAAAAACAAGTTATGAGTGTTTTAAGAGATAAAGAAGTTGGTAAAGAACTCTTCAATGAAATTGTTCCTAAGATTGGTGACAGACCGGGTGGTTATACCAGAGTTATTAAATTAGGAAATAGAATTGGTGATGCTGCACCTATGGCAATTATTGAATTGGTTGATTATAACGATGTTGCAAATGCCAAAGCTGAAGAACACAAAGATAACAAACAAGCTAAAACTGAAGCTAAAAAGCAAGCTAAGGCTGATGAAGTTGAAGAAGCAAATGTTGTTGAAGAGACAACTACTAAAGAAAAGAAATAAAATTATAATATAATTATTTATCTTAATAAGAGTAATCGGAAGCTCCGGTTACTCTTTTTTTTATTATGTTTGAAAAACAAGAGTTTATAAAGTCGGTTTATCAACTAAATGATTTACCAAAACATTCGCTGCCAGAGGTGATACTTTGTGGTAGGTCTAACGTAGGAAAATCTTCTTTTATAAATTCACTTTTCAATCGTAAAGATTTAGCAAAAACCAGCTCCACTCCCGGCAAAACCAGATCAATAAATTATTACAATATAGATGATGTGCTTTATTTAGTAGATTTGCCTGGATTTGGATATGCGAAAACAAGCAAAAAGGAACGTGAATTTTGGGCAAAGTTAATTTCAGAATACATCTCTCATTCTCCTTCAATTTCCTTAGCTTTTCACCTTGTGGATAGCAGACATAAACCTACAGATTTAGATATTCAACTTAATATGATGTTGAGATCAACTGCAATTCCTTATATTATTTTACTAAGCAAAATTGATAAACTTAAACAATCCGAATATGCTTTGGCGAAAAAAAGAATTATAGAATTTTTCCCGGAATTGAGTTTAGGTGATAATTTAATGGTATATTCCTCTGTAAAAAAAACGGGGCGAAAAGAGGTTATAAATCGCTTTAACAAATTATTCTATTAATCTACATTTCTTAATTTTAAACCCGTTTGCTATTATTGCTTAGTAAAATTATATTAACAATTAATTTTTAATTGTATGTAACAAAATAAGAAATTATGGACCGTAGGCAGAAAAAACGAATATTAATATTTCTACTTGTTCCGCTATTAGCCGCGGTTTTGTTTTTTACAGACGACCTAATCATTCGCATTATTACGCTCAGTCTAATTATCATTTATGTCGCTTTTATAATCTTTCTAAGAGATTCTGTTAAGTTTGATGGAGGCTATGAAAATGATGATGAAGAAGATTATCAAACCACTGACTCCGAATCATTTAGCAAAGAAGAAACTTCAGATCATGACGACTCATTTGAGATAGTTTCCAAAAATAAAGATGTTGAAGTAATAACTGCTGAAAACTACACTCCTGAATTCAGAATATCTAAAACCCGTTTAAAACCTCCCGACTTAAAAGAACGCTTTGAAGAGATAGCAAATGAAGCTTTGCCTGAGGGAATTGGGCACGATGGACAATTTACATTTGTTTTAGAAAAAATTCTAACTGTTCTTAAAGAAGCTTACGTTGCTAACACAGCTATATTTTTCTGGTATAATAAAAAGAAAGAAAAGTTAACGGTAGAAAAATTCATTTCTAATTCTACGGGATTAACACAACGTAAATTTGATCTGGAAGATGACATTCTAAGTAAAATAGTTCAAAAAGGTGAACCGGAATTATTAAGTGATATTTCACCGGCAGCGGAAACAGATGTAATACGCTATTACAGTAGTCCTGAAGGTATTAGAAGTTTTGTTGGCGTTCCTTTATTTTATGATAAATCTTTAATCGCAATAATTGCTCTTGATTCCAAAGTATCTGATGCGTTTGGAATTGAGACAATATACGCTTTAGGCAGATTTGTAAGGGTAATTACAATGGTAATTACAATCTTTGAAGAAAAACATACCGATTCTGTTGCGCAGCAAAGACTGAAAAATTTGTTGGGTATTATTAATACCGATAAGCGTTTCGAATCTGACGAAGATATAATTGCTACTTTGCAAAATTCTATTGGTAGCCTAATTAACTGGGATGCCTTCGCATTTATTTATTTCCATCCGTTAGAAAATAAATTCAAGACGATGAAAATATTAAATAATACTTCATTAAAATATGTTGGAGAAGGATTAACTATAGAATTAAACGGAACTCTAGTTGGGAAATCAATTTTAACCGGTATGCCTATTAAAATAGATGATACATCTGCTGAAAAATATATAAGATATTCCAAGATAGAAGATGTTAGCTTTGACGGCTCTTTTATTGCTCTACCTCTGGTGTACAATAGTCAAAATTACGGAGTACTTTGTTTTGAAAGTTTAAAAAAAGGGATTTACACAAATGCGGATATTCAGTTCTTAAAAGGAGCTTTAAATATTTTCTCCTATATTTTATACTCATATTCAACACAACTTATGCTTAAGAGTTTCTTGGCGGTTGATATAGAAACCAGAGCGTTAAATGAAGAGACCTTTAAAGAAAGATTAAGCTCTGATTTAATAAAGGCGCAACAATTAAAAATACCAAGTTCTTTAGCTCTGATAAGGATAGACGATTTTCTGGAACAAGAATCATTATTTGACGGAAATCCTTTTCCAAAAGTACTTTCAACTATTTCCGAAACCATTGCAAAAGAAATGTCCCCCCTTAACTTATTTGGAAGATTAAATGAGAAGGTTTTTGCAGTTTATTTTTTCAACACAAATAGTAAAGATGTTTTCCTTTGGGCAGAAAAACTTAGAGTTAAAATAGCTCGTAAACCAATAACTGTAGTTTCCAAGCAAACTACTTATACAGTTTCTATAGGAGTTGCTTCGGCTAATAACAAAATTAACTCAGATGAAGTTATTTACAACGCTGACCTTGCATTGCAAAAAGCACTTGAACGTGGCGGTAATACAGTTAGAAATGTAAATTAAATTCAATTCTTAATAAATCTATTTTTTTTCATAATCTCAAATCTATACGATGAATAATTTTTTCTTAATAATTCTTGATGGTGTTGGTATTGGCGAACTTCCCGATGCTTCAACTTATGGCGATGAAGGAAGTAATACACTTGTTAATATTTCAAAAGTTGTGAAAGGACTACAACTACCAAACTTGGAAAAAATGGGCTTGGGAAATATTAATGATATTATTGGCGTTAAAAAAATTGAAACTCCTTTAGCTTCTTTTGGAAAGATGAAAGAAATTTCTAAAGGAAAAGATTCAACCACTGGCCATTGGGAAATCTCCGGCCTTTTTGTTGATATTGATTTCTCCTATTTCCCAAATGGATTTCCATCTGATTTAGTAGATAAATTTTTAGCATTAACAGGTTGTAAAGGGATACTCGGAAATAAAGCAGCATCAGGAACAGAAATAATTAAGGAACTTGGTGACGAACATGTTAAAACCGGATTCCCTATCATTTATACATCAGCCGATTCAGTTTTCCAAATAGCTGCTCATGAAGAAGTTATCTCAGTTGAGGAGCTTTATAAGATTTGTGAAATAACCCGTGAAAAAGTTTTAAGTTCACCATTGAATGTTGGAAGAGTTATAGCTCGTCCTTTTGTCGGTGCACCGGGTAAATTTACAAGAACAACCAATAGAAGAGATTTTTCCTTAGACCCACCCTCCGATACAGTATTAGATATTCTTTATAAAAACAATATTAATACCGTGGCTATAGGAAAAGTAAACGATCTTTTCAATTATAAAGGAATAAAAATAAAAGAAAAGACAAAATCGAATGCTGAAGGTTGTAATAGGCTAAATGAATACACTAATAAAGTAGATAATAGTTTTATCTTTGCAAACCTCGTTGATTTCGATGTCTATTTCGGGCACAGAAATGATCCTGAAGGTTTTGCAAAAGCATTAAAAGAGTTTGATGATTTTCTTCCCGACTTTTTATCGAGACTGGATGAATCCGATGCAGTAGTGATAACTGCTGATCACGGTAATGATCCAACTACGCCAAGCACTGATCACAGCAGAGAGTATGTACCTTTGTTATTTTACAGAAAAAATCACAAGACTAAATCGTTAGGAATAAGAGATACATTTTCAGACATAGGTAAAACAGTGGCAACTTACTTTCATGTTGATAATGATTTGAAAGGTGAAAGTTTTTTAGATGAATGAGGGAAATAATTTCCAGCTAATTTCATTTGAAAGCGAAATTGATGCTGAAGGAAATTTATCTTTGCCTAGAGACCTTTTGATAAGCTTGAGGAAAAAAGGAATTATAAAAATTAAAGTTGATATAAAAAATATTTATAATTTGAATGAGAAAACAGAAGGAATTAGTAAAACAGTTTTTAATAAAATTTGTGAAGTTCAATCGTTACCGGGTTCAGTAGTTTATGGTTTTCTAAATACTAAGGGTAATTTAAAAGATAAACATTTTGCAGATCGATTCGATTATGAAAAAAGATAGGAACGATTACTTTATAGAAACCGATGTTCTTGTCGATCATTTAGTAAATTCTAAAAAAGAAGAATCATACCTTGAAATAATAATGCAGAAGGGAGCCTGTTATACTTCTGTAATTAATGCTTCTGAGCTCTTTTATGCAGTATCAAATAGTGAAGATGAAGAAATCATAAAAAAGCTTTTAAGCTCACTAAAGGTTTTAGGATTGCATTCACGTTATAGTTTGAGTGTTCCCGGATATTCTCAAAAGGTTGCAAATTATAGAGATGCACTAATATGCGTAATTTCCGATGTAAACAAATTACCAATTGTATCTTTAAATCCGTCAAAGTATATTAGTAGTGGTCTTATGGTAATAAATCCAAAGGAATTAAGAGGTTAACTTGTTTTTAGGAAAAGTAATCGGTACAGTTTGGTCAACCAGAAAAGATGAAAATCTTGTTGGATCAAAGTTTTTAATAGTTAAACAATTAGATCTTAAATTTCATGAAAAAGATAATTTTGTTGTTGCTGTTGATAGTGTTGGTGCCGGTGAAGGGGAAGTAGTTTTAGTTGCCACAGGTAGTTCTTCCCGGCAAACAGAGATTACAAAGAACAAGCCTGTTGATGCAGTGATTATGGCAATTGTTGACAAACTAGATATTTCACAGTCTTCGGGAAAAAGTGACTAAAACTTTTTTATCTTTTTTTTTCTTAATCCCATGTTTTATTTTTAATTGTTGTTTGTAAATCGTTGTTAATTTTACAACATTTAAATTTTGTAAGAAGATTTTACCGGCTATTTTTTTGTAGAAGATTTGTTAATATATTATTCGAAAATATTTTAACATTTAGTTTAAAAAGGTATAAAATTTGTTCCTTGGCAAAGTAATAGGAAATGTATGGGCCACTAAAAAATATGAAGCTTTACATGGCTTCAAATTACTGTTTGTTCAACCCATAAATGCTGATATGGAAAATAATGGTGAGCCAATAATTGCCGTAGATACAGTTGGTGCCGGATCAGGTGAAATAATATTTTATATAACTGCATCCGAAGCAGTTATCCCGTTACCGGTTGACATGGCGCCAGTCGATGCTTCTATCGTCGGAATTGTTGATTCAATCAACTTAGATTAATTAAAAGCAGCGAGGTAAATCCGTGAGAATAACCAAGCAATACACCAATCGCGAGAGTCAATCTCTCGATAAATATCTGCAAGAGATTGGAAAGGTTGATCTACTCATACCCGATCAAGAAATTGAACTGGCAATAAGAATTAAGAAGGGCGATCAAATTGCTTTGGAAACTTTAACCAAAGCTAATTTAAGATTTGTTGTTAGCGTTGCAAAACAATATCAAAACCAGGGTTTGTCTTTAGGCGATTTAATAAATGAAGGAAACTTAGGTTTAATTAAAGCAGCAAAGCGCTTTGATGAAACCAGAGGTTTTAAATTTATTTCTTACGCCGTATGGTGGATTAGACAATCTATCTTACAAGCTTTGGCCGAACAATCAAGAATTGTTAGATTACCTTTAAACCGTGTTGGCGCTTTAAATAAAATCGGAAAAGCATATAGTAATCTTGAACAAGAATTTGAGCGTGAACCAAGCGCAACCGAGTTGGCTCAAGAATTAGATATGGATATAAGCGAAGTTGCCGATACTCTAAAAATTTCCGGGCGACATGTTTCCATGGATGCTCCTTTTGCTCAAGGCGAAGACAATAGATTACTAGATGTAATTCAAAATGATCAGCAACCAAATCCGGACTTTGGTTTAATGACCGAGTCACTTAAGACAGAAATTGAACGAGCTCTCTCAACTCTTACTGAAAGAGAAGCAGAAGTTATAAAATTATATTTTGGATTGAACAAAGAACACTCGCTAACACTTGAAGAAATCGGCGAAAGATTTAATCTAACCCGTGAAAGAGTAAGACAAATAAAGGAAAAAGCTATTCGCCGATTGAGACACGCATCAAGAAGTAAAAATTTAAGAGCATATTTAGGTTAAGATTAGTGTTAAAGAAACTTTCCATAATTGTTTTTGTTTGTACAACCGGAATGTTGTTGCTTTCCGGTTGTGCTTCAAGTTCTAATTCGGTCCGGTATGGAAATAATATTAAGAGTACAGAAAAAGAAAAATCCTCAACTAGATTCACTTCAGCTAACGACGATAATCTTGCAAATAATTCCAATTCATCTAAACTAGATACTTCATCAAACTTCACTTCAGAACCACAATATGATGATAAGGATGATATCCCTGAACAAGACTCTTCAATAGATATTTCTTCAATTGTTCAAAGATATAGCTCTGAAGATTCAAATACAGATATTTCCGCCGATTACAGTACATTAAAAGAAAAAATGTTGATGGAAATTATAAAGTACTTAAATACACCATATAAATACGGTGGAACTACATCTGACGGAATAGACTGCTCTGCATTTACACAAGCCATTTATGCCAAAACTTTTTCATTATCGATCTTACGTACAGCAAGAGATCAGTATACTGAAGGAGAAAAAATAAGCAGTATACGCGATTTAAAATTCGGAGATTTGGTTTTCTTTAATACAAGAAGAAGAGTAAAACCGGGACATGTTGGTATCTATATTGGTGATGGATTATTTGCTCAATCAAGTTCGAAACATGGTGTAATCGTTTCTTCAATTGAACAAAGTTATTACTTAAGAAGATTTATGGGTGGTAGAAGACTTGAAAATCTTTTCGGCTCTTCTAACGTTTCCGCTAATCGTCAATAATTTTTTCATACAAGACCTTTCTTTTATAAATTTAAATTTTCATCTTATCTTCATATTTGAAATTTAAATTCCCTCTAAAAATTATGCGAATATTATTAATAGAAGATGATAACAAAATTTCAACAGCCGTAGCTAAAGGTTTGCGTTCTGAGGGATATGCTGTAGATATTGCTACTAATGGATTAAAGGGTGAAGAACTGGCATTCGTAAATATTTATGATTTAATTATCCTTGATATAATGCTTCCGCAACAAGATGGCTGGGAAACCTGTGTAAAAATAAGAAATGAAAAGATACTTACGCCAATATTAATGTTAACGGCATTAGATGATGTAAGCGACAAAATAAAAGGATTTGATAACGGAGCTGATGATTATCTTGCAAAACCGTTTCATTTTGGTGAACTGCTCGCCAGAATCAGAGCATTAATTCGTCGTCATACTGATGTTCGTTCCTCTGAGATAGAGATGTTTGGTGTAAAACTGGATTTAAATCTCCACACAGCATTTAGAGATGGAAAAAAAATAGTTTTAACAACTAAAGAATTTGCATTGCTCGAACTAATGATGATGAATCCCAATAAAATATTGTCTAGGGAAATGATTTCTGAACATTTATGGGATATGAATTTTGATCCTCGAAGTAATGTAATCGAATCCTTTATTAAAATACTTCGTCAAAAAATAGATAAAGAGTTTAGTAAACAATTGATTCATACGATACGCGGATCCGGTTATATTTTTAGTGAGAAAGAGAATTGAATGTTTTCTATAAAAGTTAAAATTATTCTAGCCTATACTCTCGTCTTTGGAATTATTTTCGTGGTTTTTTCTTCGATAATTTATACGAGTAACAAAAGTGCTGCGTTTGAAAGACTTGATTCGAATCTTAAAAGTTATGCGGTAGTTGTTCAAACAGAATTGGAAGAACAATTAAATGAAGAATCAAATTTAGACTTTAATGAGATTAGAGCAATTCCGAGAGAAGGTTTGTCCAAAGTTAAAATTCAAGTTTTACTAAATCAGAAAACCAATGTAATTAATGATTCTATTTGGGCAATTCCGGATTATCAATTAAAACAATTTAATATAAGAGACTACTACAAATATTATTCTGTCAAATCAAATGGTGCAGATTATCGGATATTAAAGGTGCCGGTTGAAGTTGAAGACAAAAATAGCAGCACTTTATTTGTTATGACTTCTTTGGCTGAAGTTGAAAGCGATCTTCATAGGCTTTTTATCTTATTTCTCATCTTAATTCCACTGGCTTTAATTCTAACCGGAGTTACAGCTTATTTTATAAGCAATGCCGCATTCAATCCAATTTCAAAAATGATTGAAACATCAAAGGAGATTAGTGGAAATAATTTGGATAAACGTCTGCAACTGCCTAAATCCAAAGATGAAATATATTATCTGGGAAAAACTTTGAATGAAATGATTGAAAGAATTGATTTTGCATTCAAAAGTCAGAAGCAATTTATTGCTAATGCCTCACATGAAATTAAAACACCATTGACAGTTATTCAAACGGAACTTGAACTTGCATCGAAAAAAACAAATGAAAAAGAAATTATCGAAAGCATTTCAACCTCGTTACAAGAAACTGAAATATTATCCGAGTTAACTAATTCACTTTTAACACTTGCCAAAATAGATGCCTCTACAAATAATTTAAGATTGGAAGTATTTCGTTTTGACGAACTTTTATTAGAAAGTATTCAAAAGTTTACACAAACAGCGATCGCAAAAAATGTTCAACTAAATGTTAGCTTTAATGATGCGGTAGAAGTTGAAGCTGACAAAGAAATGCTAAAAAGGCTGATTCAGAATTTAATTAGTAATGCTATAAAATATTCTAACGCAAACAGTTCTGTAGATGTGAAATTGAGTTCAGAAAATTCAATATTAAAATTAGAGATTAAAGATTACGGGATAGGAATTGGCGAAACAGATAAAGCGAAAATATTTGACCGTTTTTATCGTTCAAATGATATTAGGACAAAAATCTCCGGAAGCGGATTAGGGCTTTCTATTGTAAAAGAAATAGCTGATTTACATCATGGGAAAATTGATGTTTTTAGCAAAATCAATGAGGGAAGTAATTTTATTTTTACTCTTCCGATTATTCATCTCGCATAGAATACACAACGTGATTCGGCTCATTTAATATTAATTAATGATGCTTTTCTGATTTACTACATTGAAGTTTTTAGACTTTTAGTATATGTTGATTAAAGAATAACCAAGATTAAGAGGTAGCTATGCCCGATCAGAAGAAAATTAACTCGAACAGAATTTTTGTTTTAGTGCTAATAGGATTGTTAACTCTTGTAATTGCAGAAGTTCATGCAAACAAAAAAGATGACTTACCAAATCAAGATGTTGTTAATCAATCAGTAAAACCAAATGATCCATGGAATGCAAATCAAGTAATTACTATTAAACAATTTGTAAAGGAATTGAAGAACAAAAAAGTACCTGAACCGGTTATACTTCAAGTAGGATTTAACATGTTTTATAATCAAGGGCATATTCCCGGTTCTATATATGTTGGCGCAGCTGAACGTGACAAGGGAATTCATTTAATAAAATCTGAGTTGAAAAAAGTTAAGAAAAATAAGAATATAGTTCTTTACTGCGGCTGTTGTCCCTGGAGTGATTGTCCAAATATTCGTCCTGCTTTTAAGGTAGTAAAAGAACTAGGATACAAAAATGCTAAAGTGCTATACATTCCTGATAACTTTGTTAAGGATTGGGCAAAGAAAGGGTATCCTGTTACTAAATAAAATACACTTATCATTTTTCAAAAATCTATTTTATTAAAACCACGTAACTAATTTGAATAAATTATTTCGTGGTTTTTTTATGACTTAAAACGTCGTTATCAAACAAATATTGAATTATTTAATTTGTTCTATTTTCATCTTCATTTCATATTCAATTCTTAAATTATTAAAGGAAATTAAAAATCACATACAACTAATAGGAGAATTTATGAGATCGAGCATAATTAAAATCAGTTTAACGGCGTTATTTGTTTTATTTCTTTTGGGCAGTTCATCTTTTGCTCAAGAAAAAGAAGTTTCTAAAAGCGAGTTACCTGCAAAAGTTTTAGCTGCTTTTCATAAAGCTTACCCAAAAGCTGAAATAAAAGGTACTAGTATGGAAAACGAAGAAGGACATCATTACTACGAAATTGAAAGCGTTCAAGGCGAAGAACATGTTGATTTATTGATTACAAAAGAAGGTAAAATTGTAGAGGTTGAAGAAACTATTGCTGAAAACAAACTTCCGTCAGCTTCTAATAAAAATCTAACTGCAAAATTTAAATCATTTAAGATTGAAAAAGCCGAAAAAGTTACCAGCAACGGTAAAAAAGTTACTTATGAATTAGCGATTGAAAGTAAAGACAAAGATTATGAAGTAGTTCTGAACTCAAGCGGAAAAATAATCAAAACCGAAAAAATGAGCGAGGGAGTGGAAAAAGGTGAGAAAGGTGAGTCTGGTGAGAAAGGTGAATCCGGCGAGAACGAAGAAAATGATAATGATTAATATCAATATTTTATAAAAATAATAATTCTAATTTAATAATAGCGGCTAATTACCGCTATTATTGCTTTACAAAAGAATGATAGTTTCTATTATTGATCAATTTTAGAATGTGTAATGCTATAATTAGTTTTATTTAATGGTAGTCTCTCAAATAAAATAAAGAATTAGTTAGTAAGAATGAACATCAAAATTAACTTAGTACTAATTGTTTGGTTCATGTCTTTTAATATTATTTTTGCAAGACACAAATCTCCATTGATCAGTTCTCAAAAAAACAAAAACAACACTCACAACTTCACCATCACAAAATCAACTTATTTTAAAGATTATTTACCTAAATGGTACAATGTTATTACTAATGTTCCGGTAGATTTTTATCAATTTGGCAAGATGGTGTTTAACAAAAATTCAATTAAGCCTTTAACAATCTTAACAGCAATTACATTAGGTTCAATGATAGAGGATCAAAAAAATTGGGAGAATACAAAAATACTTTGTAAAAGATCGCTGTTCCTTACAAACATTACAAATTCGACTGTAAATTTAGGAGATGGTAAATGGCAACTTGGAGCTGCAGGCGCTGCGATGATTTATGGCTATTTTGCGAAAGATGATAAGGTTTTGAATACTTCTTTTGAAAGCGTTGAAGCAATATGTGCTTCCGGTTTGTTTGTACAATTATTAAAACATTGCAGCGGAAGACAAAGCCCTGCAGACCATACAAAACCAGGAGGGTTCTGGGATTTTTTCCCCGAGTTCAGTGAATATCAGAATAACCAGCCGGGATTTTATTCATTTCCTTCGGGTCACATAACTGGCGCAACAACTATTCTTACTGTTATAAATGAAAATTATCCCAATGTGACCTGGTTAAAACCAATTTCGTTTGCGGTTTTGGGTTCATTGGGTTTTAGTCTAGTTGCTAATGACATGCATTGGTACAGTGATTTGCCCTTAGGAATTGCAATAGGTTATTGTTTCGGAAAAATAATTTCCCATCGATATGAGATTAATACGGTGCATAATAAAAATGAAAAATTCTCTTATTCCGTTATTCCGGTTCTTAATAAAGATGGATTATCAATTGAATTTGATTCCTCTTTCTAGATGTACGTCAGAGTAGAATTAATTTTCACCTTATTTTCATGTTCAGTTATTAACTTCATTAAAAAAAATATTTGCCTTAATTCAAAGGAGTTTTTGCTATGAGAACGATTACGCACAGCAAAGTATATAAGTTTTTATTTTTATTATTCAATTTAATTGTTTTGCTGTCATCTCTTTCGTTTTCTCAATCTTCAGGGTATCAAATACAGGACACCATAAAAATCGGTGGACAAGGTTGGTGGGATTATTTATCATTAGATAATTCAGCTCAAGAGTTATTTGTATCACACGGTAACAAAGTACATATCATTGATTTAAATACAAATAAAGTTATTGGTGAAATACATGATCTTAATGGAGTTCATGGAGTTGCTTTTGCTGATGAATTTAATGAAGGATTTATCAGTAACGGCAGAAATGATACAGTTACCGTTTTTAATTTAAAGACTTCAAAAGTCTTAACTAGCATTCATGTAACAGGTAAAAACCCGGATGCCATTGTTTATGATCCTTTTACAAAAAGAATATTTACAATGAATGGCAGAAGTTCAAATGTAACTGCAATTGATGCAAAAACAAATAAAATTATTGCCACGATAAAGCTTGATGGAAAGCCGGAATTTGCTGTTCCAGATACAAAAGGTTTACTGTTCATTAATATAGAAAATAAGAGTGAAATTGTTGAGCTTAATACAAAGACATTTGAGGTTATTAAGAAATGGTCTGTTGCTCCGGGTGTAAGTCCTTCAGGATTAGCGATTGATATAAAAAATAATATTCTCTTTTCCGGATGTGACAATAATATGATGGCTATTTCAAATGCGGAAAAAGGAAAAGTTATAACTACAGTGCCAATTGGCGGAAGAGTGGATGCTTGTGCTTTTGACCCTAAGACCGGACTGGCATTTAGTTCAAATGGAGAAGGAAGTCTAACTGTTATCAAAGAGGTTTCACCAAAAGAATTTAAAGTAGTTGATAATATTTCTACGATTAAAGGTTTACGGACTATGGCGCTAAATCCTAAAAATCATGATGTCTATTTAGTCGGCAATCTCGATGGAAAAAGAGATTCAGATGAATTTGGGATCTTGGTACTTAAAAGGAAATAGACTCTAAAAATTATAACAAGATTTAAATAATATATTTTAACTCAAAACTAATATTGATTGTTTTGTGTTTAATGACTGAATGAAAAATTTTATTTGCTGAAAGAAATTATAACACTAACAGAGAAGTCTATTCGCTTAAATATTAACTACGAGCAAATTGTTTAGTCTTTATCATTGATATGATTAGATCAAATGAAGTTGCAAGAGAGAGCAATCTATTTTTTATAAAAATAGCAATTAGAAGTTAATCTTAATTAACTATAAAAATAAAAATGAAAAATTATGATAAAAAGTATATTGTTGATATTATTCTTATCAACCGCTATTGTCTACTCACAAAATAATTTAGATTATTACTTAGTCCAAGCATATTCAAACTCGCCGGCTATTTCCGCATATCAAAATATGCAGAGGATCAATGACCTTCAAAAAAGGTTGGATTATTCAGAAAATGCAGGATATCAGGTCTCAGTTACCGGGGATGTTTTATTTGCTCCTTATTTTAATAATAATGGACATTTAGTTTCTACAAATCCTTCACCAAATGCTATTGGTTATGATATCGGCATAACTAACGGCGG
Source organism: uncultured Ignavibacteriales bacterium (assembly GCA_963739985.1). GTDB lineage: Bacteria > Bacteroidota > Ignavibacteria > Ignavibacteriales > Ignavibacteriaceae > CAVUCE01. The sequence goes on along the minus strand of CAVUCE010000004.1, from coordinate 42,995 downwards.
ACTGTATTCTGCTCTTATAAATGTCGATAAAAATATTTTTAACGGAAGTTTAATAAATTCTTTAAATGAGTTAAGAAATACTGCAAGCAAAACTAACCAGCAGAAAATTATTCAGGAAAAGCACGACTTAAAGAAACAGATAACGGATCAGTATTTAAAAACGCTGCGAGAGTTAAAGCTATACAGAACATCAAAAGAAATTAATAAAAATTTAACTAAACAATTAGAGTTAACTCAGAATCTTGTTTCATCAGGATATTTAAAACCTCAGGATTATCTTGTACTTAAAATTGAGTTAAAGAATGAAGACTTTAATCAAACAGAACTATGGCAAAGTTATAAGAGTAATCTAAACTCTTTAAACTCCCTATGTGGAATAAAAGATACTCAAACTGTTTACGTAGAGAATTTAAGTCTAAAGCAAAATAGTGATTCTATAAACTCCAAATTTTTACACCAGTATTATTTAGATAGTTTGCAAACAGCTATACAGCAAAAATTGTTTGAGACGAAATATCAACCGCAAGTAAAAGTATTTCTTAATGCCGGACTTAATGCCGTTGAGTTTAATAATATTGATAAGAAATTTGGTATGAGTGCAGGTTTAAGTTTGTCTATTCCTATATTAGACGGAAATCAAAAAGACATTACTAGACAAAAAACCATTCTTTCAGAAAAAACAATTTCAGATTATAAAAATTACTCGATTAAAAATATATATGTTCAAAAGAATAGCGCATCTGATAAGATTAATATGTATAAAAATAATCTGAAAAATCTGGATGAACAAATTTCTGATTATAATGATTTGCTAAAAATATCCAAGCGAGAACTTGAAAAAGGTAATATCAGTATGATAGAATACTTAACTCTATATAAGAATTTTATAGAACTTAAAAAGAATAAAATAAAGACTGAGATAAATTATCAATCTGAAATAAATAATTATAACTATTGGAATTGGTAGTATGAAATCGATTATAAAATATCCGAATAAAATATTCTCTGTAATTATACTCTTATTTACCATGGCATTTATTGCTTCTTGTGGTTCAAATAATAGTAATAACTCCAACGAAGTTAGCAGCGGAACACCTGTTACTATCACACATCCTTTTCAGACAAATATGAATAACAATCTTGTATTGAATGGCAAGACAATATTTCTGAAAAAAGAAATTATCAGATCAACCTTCCAGGGTTTTATTGCAAAGGTATTTAAAAGTATTGGTGAAGAAGTGAAGCGGGGCGATTTATTATTCAAAATAGAAACAAAAGAATTGGCCGGAAATGACAGCTTGAAACTTATGCTAGGTGATAAAACCTTTTTAGGTGAAATTGAAGTAAAAGCAAAATCCGATGGAATTTTGACAAAGCTTGATTATCACGCAGGCGATTTTGTCTCTGATGGTGAAGTGATTGCAGTAATTTCTAATCCAACATCTATGCGAGTACAATTAAATGTTCCTTTTGAAAATGCTTCACATATTAAAATTGGTAACCCATGTACTCTAATTCTTCCAGGAGATAAAACAATTGAAGGTATAATTGATAAAAGTATTCCTGAAGTTGATCCTGAAACTCAAACTCAAATATTTTTAATAAAACCAAAGCCTTATCAAAATCTTCCGGAAAATTTAAATTTAACCGTTAATGTGCCGTATGAAAAATTTAACGAAACTACGGTGGTTCCCAAGAGCTCTGTTATATCAAATGTTACTGAAGATTCTTTTTGGGTTATGAAATTAGTAAACGATACGACGGCGGTGAGAGTCGATATTCAAAAAGGAATTGAAAATGACAGTGTCGCACAAATAATTTCGCCTAAATTAAATATCTCTGAAAGAATAATTTTAAGCGGAGCATACGGCTTACCTGACACAGCAAAAGTAGAGATTGTAAAATGAATAACTTCTATGTAAAATATAAAAGTCCTATTGCAGTAATACTGTTTATAATATTGGCAGGCGGAATTTATGCTTTTACACATATTCAGTCCGGTCTATTTCCAAACATTACATTTCCCAAAATTAAAATAATTGCAGATAATGGTGAACAGCCGGTTGATAAAATGTCGGTGACAGTTACGGTTCCGCTAGAAAATGCAATTAAAAGAGTTGAAGATTTAAATTTAGTTCGAAGCACTACTAGTAGGGGAAGTTGCGAAATATCAGCATTCTTTGATTGGAAGTCGGACATTAATTTAGATAAGCAAAGAATCGAATCTAGAATTAACGAAATAAAGCAAAATTTACCTCAGGGAATTAATATTTCTGTTGAAAGAATGAATCCTTCAATTTTTCCTATTATGGGATTTTCATTAGCCGGAAAAGGTTACAGCCAAATTGAATTGCGAAATATTGCTGAATATACTATTAAGCCTTTTTTGTCCAGAATTCCCGGTATATCCGAAGTAGGCGTAGCCGGCGGAAAAGTAGAAGAATATCATGTAATTTTAGATCCAATTAAACTAAGCAACTTAAAAATAACCCCACAAACTGTTGCGGATAAAATTTCAGAATCAAACTTTATTTCTTCCACAGGTTATTTAAATAATTATGATAGACTTTACCTCACTTTAACAGAAGCAACTCAATACAGTAAGAAAGATCTTGAGAACCTTGTAATTTTAAATTCTGCACAAAGAGTTATAAGGCTAAAGGATGTATCTAAAATAGAAATTGGTTCTGAAAGAAGTTATGTTAAAATTAAAGCAAACGGAAAAGTAGTTCCGCTAATACACATTTTAAAGCAGCCAAATTCCAACCTGATTGATGTAGTATCATCAATCGAAAAACAATTACCGAATCTTCAGAAAATATTACCCAAGGGAGTTGTTTTACGTCCGTATTATAATCAAGCTAATTTTGTTTCTGATGCTATAGGAAGTATAAGGGATGTAGTATGGATAGGACTTTTACTTGCAATTTTTGTAACAATAATATTTCTCAAATCGTTTAAAGCAAGTTCTGTAATTTTGGTTACAATTCCGGTAACCCTTGGACTTACTATAATGGTTTTATATTCGCTGGGTTATACTATCAATATAATGACTATAGGCGCAATTGCCGCGGCAATCGGCCTAATTATAGATGATGCAATTGTTGTTGTTGAACAGATACACAGAACACATGAAGAAAATCCGGAAGAAACTAGTCACACTTTAGTTATAAAAGCAATAAAATATTTACTACCGGCGATGGTCGGTTCTTCTCTAAGTACTATTGTAATATTTATTCCTTTCTTTTTGATGGGCGGCATTGCAGGAGCTTATTTTAAGGTGCTTACAAATACAATGATAATTACTCTTGTTTGTTCATTTTTTGTTACATGGATTGGATTGCCTGTAATTTATCTATTATTTTCAAGTAAAGAATCTTCGTTACAAAAGCATAAAGAAGTTAAAACAAGACGTTGGGTTTATTTTTTCATTCATAGACCTTCAATTTCGATTTTGTTTGTTTTAGCTCTAATTGTATTTTCATACTTAATCATTCCCAAATTGCCTTCCGGATTTTTACCTCAAATGGATGAAGGCTCTATTATTCTGGATTTTACAAGTCCTCCCGGAAGTTCGCTGGAAGCTACTGATAAAATGCTAAATGTTGTTGATGAAATTCTAAAAACTACTCCTGAGGTTAAGAGCTTTTCGCGACAAATCGGAACACAAAACGGTTTTTTTATTACTGAGCCGAACACTGGTGATTATACAATACAATTAAATAAGAATAGAGACAAATCTACTGATGAAGTTGCAGATGATATCAGAACGAGAGTAGAAGCAAAATTGCCGTCGTTGCAGGTAGACTTTGGTCAAATTATTGAGGATATGCTTGGCGATTTAATCAGTACGAAGCAGCCGATATCAATAAAAATTTTCGGTGATGATCAAACTAAGCTGCAAGAATTAGCCCGTCAAGTTGCGGATATTGTAGATAGCACTAGAGGCACTGCTGATGTATTTGACGGAATTACAATTGCAGGTCCAAATATAATTTATCATCCTAAAGCTGCGGCTCTTGCACTGTATGGTTTAACTCCAAAGCAATTGCAATATCAAATTAACAATGATATTAAAGGTTCTGTTGTAGGTGATGTTCTTGGGAAGAATCAATTAATTAATATAAGAATGTTTAACGGAAAATTAGTTAATACTTTAGATGACGTTCAACATAGTTTTATTTTTCTGAATAACGGTGAGATAAAGCCCTTAAGTGAATTTGCAAAACCGGAGTTCATTAAAGGCGTTGCGGAAATAGATAGGGAAAACCTTAAACAAGAATATGATGTTGTAGCAAGATTGAATAATAGGGATTTGGGAAGTACAATTGCATCACTTCAAAAAACCATCAATAAAAATGTGGTTTTGCCTTCAGGTTATGAAATTGTTTATGGAGGTGATTATGAGCAGCAACAAAAAGCATTTAGTGATTTATTGTTGATTTTAGTCTTGGCAATCCTATTAGTTTTTACAGTAATTCTATTTTTATTCAAGAAGATTAAAATATCACTTGCAATAATATTTATTGCTATACTAGGAATCTCAGGTAGTTTATTGGCATTGTATTTAACCGGCACTCCTTTGGATGTGGGAAGTTATACTGGAATTATAATGATAGTTGGAATTATCGGTGAGAATTCAATTTTTACTTATTTGCAATATAGAGAATTCAAACTGGGAGCTAAGAGTTCTGAAGATGCTATTGTTTATTCAATTTCAACTAGGCTGCGACCAAAACTTATGACTGCATTTGGAGCAATTATAGCGTTGTTTCCCTTAGCTCTTGGTATTGGTACTGGTGCGCAAATGCATCAACCGCTAGCCATTGCAATTATTGGTGGGTTTGTAGTAGCCTTACCATTACTTCTAATTGTGTTGCCAACTATAATAAGATTAATTGAAGAGTAAAAATCGGAACTAAAATAAAAAAGCCGCTTTGTATTAAGCGGCTTTATTTAAACAAATTGTTGATCTAATCTTTTAGCTGCAGCCAGAGGTTGATCCGCAAGTCATACATTTTAAACATGTTCCGTTGCGTACCATTGTCATACTTTGGCATTCAATACAAATATCTCCAGTATAACCTCTCTCAATTGCTTGCCGAACCTTATTGGTTATATCTGATTTCTCGGAAGGTCTTGTTCTCGCAGCTTTGGAAGTTAGCGAGTAATTGTAAGATGGTTTTGGTGTAGTCTTATCAAGTTCTACTAATCTTTCACTTACAACTTCTTCACTGACATATTCCGGTTCTGCTAATTTTTTAACTATTCCCAAAGAAGTCTTTGATTTAGATTCAGTTGGATCAACATGAGCTAAATCGTTTCTTCCAAGGTAAGTAACAGCTAATTCACGGAAAATATAATCAATAACAGAAGTTGACATTTTGATTTTTTCGTTGCCTGTAACTATTCCGCTTGGTTCGAAACGAGTAAATACAAAAGCGTCAACAAACTCTTCCAGAGGTACTCCGTGTTGTAAACCAAGAGAAATTGCAATTGCGAAACAGTTTAGTAAACTTCTGAATGCAGCACCTTCTCTATGCATGTCAATAAATATTTCACCGATTTGTCCGTTATCGTATTCGCCAGTTCTGATGTAAACGGATTGTCCGTTAATTTTTGCTTTTTGAGTATAACCGCTTCTTCTATCAGGTAACCTTCTTCTTTTTGCAATGTATCGGTGAATAATTCTCTCAGCAACTTTTACAATATCATTATTCTCTTTTTCTTCCATAATAGCTTCAACTTCTTCTTCGCTGATAGAGTTTAATGGTTGTGAAAGCTTTGAACCATCACGATATAGAGCGTTTGCTTTAATACCAAGTTTCCACGATTGCATATAAGCATCTTTTATATCATCAACAGAAGCATGACTTGGAAGATTGATTGTCTTTGAAATTGCGCCTGATATAAATGGCTGAGCGGAGGCCATCATTTTTATGTGAGCCATGGAACGGATAAAACGTGTTCCTCTTTTTCCACATTTATTTGCACAATCAAAAATTGGGTAGTGCTCATGTTTTAAGAAGGGAGCGCCTTCAATTGTCATGGTTCCGCAAACATAGTCATTTGCAGTAGCAATTTCTTGTTTAGAAAATCCTAATGCTGTTAATAAGTTAAACTCGTAAGATTCAACTGATTCTTCATCAAAGCCAAGCTTATTAACTAAGAAGTCTTTCCCGATTGAGAATTTATTGAAAGCGAATCCTATTTCAAAAACAGAAGGAAGCATTTTATTTATTTTTGTGATGATTTCGTCTGTGAAACCTTTTGCTTTCAAAGATTCATCATTAATATACGGGCAACCTTGTAATGTTCCGGCACCTTTAGCGTATTTTACAATTTCGTTTATTTGGTCTTTATTATATCCTAACCTTTCAAGAGCAGGCGGAATTGATTGATTGATAATTTTGAAGTAACCACCGCCTGCTAGTTTTTTGAATTTAACAAGTGCGAAATCCGGTTCTACTCCGGTTGTATCACAATCCATTACTAAACCAATTGTGCCTGTTGGGGCAATTACGGTAACTTGAGCATTACGGAAACCATTTTGAGTTCCTAACTCAAGAGCTCTATCAGCATCTTCTCTGGCTGCTTTTAATAAATCAGAAGGGCAGTGCTTAGGATTTATTCCAACAGGGTTAATACTTAATCCTTCATATTCTTCATTTGGAACATTATAAGCTGCTCGTCTATGATTTCTGATTACACGCAACATGTTATCTTTGTTCTTTTCATATTTAGAGAATGAACCAAGATTTTTTGACATTTCTGCAGAGGTAGCATAAGCAGTCATGTGCATGATAGCTGTAATTGCACCGCAAATTGAAAAGGCTTCATTACTATCGTAGGGAATTCCTTGCAACATTAACAAAGATCCAAGGTTGGCATATCCCAAACCGAGTGTCCTAAAATCATAACTTAGTTGAGCTATTTCCTTACTCGGGAATTGAGCCATCATTACACTGATTTCAAGAACTATTGTCCATAATCTTGTTGCATGTCGAAATGCTTGAATATCAAATTTATGTGTTTTGGCATCGTAAAATTTAACAAGATTTGCAGAAGCAAGGTTACATGCAGTATCATCTAGGAACATGTATTCGCTACAAGGATTTGATGCTTTAATTTCACCATCAGCCGGACAAGTATGCCATTCGTTTATAGTTGTATGATACTGAATTCCGGGATCCGCACAAGACCAGGCTGAGTAAGCAATATCTTCCCACAAATTTCTTGCTTGTAAACTTCTATATGGTTTAGGAGCTCTGTTCTCAGTTTTTGCTTTTTTCTTTTCTGTTCTCCAGTATAAATTCCATTCGCCGTCGTTAAGAACAGCGTTCATATAATCATTTGTTACACGAATTGAATTGTTTGAGTTCTGGCCGGAAACTGTTGCGTAAGCTTCGGAATTCCAATCAGTGTCATAAACAGGAAACTCAATTTCTTTAAAGCCTAGTTTTGCTAGTTGAATTACTCTTTCTATATAATTGTTGGGAATGTGAGCTTTTCTTGCCTCAAGAACTGCATGTTTTAGTTTATGATTTAATTTTTTATTAAATCTATCATTTTCGGGATGTTCATCATAGCATGCTTTCATTATCAAATTTAAATGATAATTACATGCTTTTGAACCAGCAACTAATGCCGCAACTTTTTGTTCTTCAACAACCTTCCAATTAATATATTCTTCAATGTCAGGATGGTCTAAATCCAGAGTAACCATTTTAGCCGCTCTTCTTGTAGTTCCACCGGACTTAATTGCACCGGCTGAACGATCACCAATTCTTAAGAAAGACATCAAACCTGAGCTTTTTCCGCCTCCGCTTAATGGTTCCATAGAACCACGAATATCAGAAAAGTTAGATCCGGTTCCCGAGCCATATTTGAATAACCTGGCTTCACGAACCCACAAATCCATAATTCCGCCTTCATTTACCAGATCATCATTTACAGATTGAATGAAGCAAGCATGTGGCTGGGGATGAGTATAAGCATCGGTTGACGCAGTTAGTTCACCTGTCTTGTAATCAACATAAAGATGGCCCTGAGATGGCCCTGAGATTCCGTACGCCCAATGTAAACCTGTGTTGAACCATTGAGGACTATTTGGCGCTGCCATTTGATTTGCGAGCATAAAGACTAATTCATCATAAAATGCTTTTGCATCTTCTTCAGTATCAAAATAACCGCCTTGCCATCCCCAGTAAGTCCATGTTCCCGCAAGTCTGTGGAAAACTTGTCTTGCGTCGGTTTCAGAGGAATATCTTTCTTTCTCGGGGAGTTGTTCAATGCGCTCAAAATCTGCTTTTGAAGGCTGAAGCCATGTAGGCACATTCTTTTCTTTTACTTTTTTAATTAATTTAGGAACTCCTGCTTTTCTGAAATACTTTTGCGCAATTATATCTGTTGCTACCTGAGACCATGACGACGGAACGAAAACATCCTCCATCCTGAAAACGATTGATCCATCCGGGTTCTTAATCTCGGATGTTCTTTTTACAAACTCGAATGAAGATAGAGGATCTTTTTCCGCCTTGGTAAATAATCTGTTAACTTGCATTAAATAACTCCCTCACCTTAAATAGGTTATGTATCTTTATATATTAATAAAATCCATTTTTTCCATGTAGAAAGTTTCGAAGAGCGAAAGTGGTAAAATTATCTTTTTCATCAATTCTTTTCGCAGTCTGAAATTTAACCTTGAGTTGACACAAACTAAGCAAAAATTTGAAAAAAGAAAACTGAAGATTGAAAAATTTTGAAATAAATTTTCTTCGCTAGAGAACTTTCACAATTTTAATTGAAACGCATAAAAAAAACAAATAAATTTTTAAAAAGAATTTCCTTTCTGCACTTGATTTTTAATTAATGTTAGAATACGAAACATATTGCAAGAAAAAATTGTTAAAATTTTTACAAGATTTTTTTTGCAGCCATAATTAATTTTTACCGTTGGTGTATTTAATCTGCTGATGCATAAAATTTCCAAATAATTAACGCAATTAATGTTTATTTTAATTGAAACAATGAACAAAAATATGGATCAAAAATAGTGGATAACGATAAAGTTATTGAGATTCAAAATCTGTCCAAAAGATTCAAAGATTTAAAAGCTGTTAACAATTTAAATTTAAATGTGTTTCAAGGTGATGTTTTCGGTTTTCTCGGTCCCAACGGGGCAGGCAAAAGTACAACCATCAGAATGATGCTAAGTCTAATTTCACCCTCTAAAGGCAATATTAAAATATTTGGTAAACCTTTAAGTAATAATAGATTAGAGATACTCCGCAGGATCGGGGCAATTGTAGAAAAACCGGATTTTTACGGATATTTATCGGCGTACAAAAATCTTGAAATTCTTGGTGACCTTTCCGGTGCCGATACTTCAAAGAAAAAGATTATGGAAATCTTGGAACTAGTTGGCCTGGATAAACGATATAAAAGCAAGGTAAAAACTTTTTCACACGGAATGAAACAGCGCCTCGGTTTAGCGCAAGCACTTTTGCACGATCCGGATTTGATTATTCTTGATGAACCTACAACCGGACTCGATCCCCAAGGAATGAAAGAAATTAGAGAGTTGATAACTTATTTAAGTAAGGAAAAACACAAAACAATTTTTCTCTCTTCTCATATACTTTACGAAGTGGAACTTGTAGCAACCAGAATGATAATTCTGAATAAGGGTACTAAAATTGTTGAAGGAAACGTTGAAGATTTATTAAACAGCAGCAAGCTAAAAGTTACTTTTGAAGTGGATGATATTGATAAAGCTACCGGATTATTGAATGATTCTCAATGGGTAAAGTTGTTGGAGTCAAAAGCCAAAAATAAACTTATTTTCAACCTTAAAGAAAATGAAATAGCACAGTTGAACAAATATCTGAACGAGAACCAAATTCTAGTAAGCGCGGTAATACCCACGCGCTCTTTGGAAGAATATTTTCTGAATCTTACCGAAAAGGTATCTTGATGATTAAACTAGTTAAAATTGAACTTTATAAAATTTTTAAGAAGTGGCGAACTTATATCGGATTCATCGCAATAGGTTTGCTTGTTCCTGTCGTCCAAATTGCAATGTTAGCAAACGGACAAAGATCAATAAATTTTATGACTCGCGAACTACAGCAATCATTTGTATTTGTCGGAAATTTATTAAACGGATACTTTGTCTCTTATCTTATTCTTAACAGCCTTGCGATTAATATTCCGTTTTTAATTGCTCTTGTTGCCGGTGATTTATTAGCCGGAGAAGCAACCGCCGGAACTTACAGAATGCTAATTACGCGCCCCGTTTCAAGGTTTAGTATTGTTACTGCAAAATATTTGGCGGGAGTTATATATTCGTGCCTTTTAATTTTGTGGCTCGCTGTAATGTCTCTCGGATTAGGTATGATTTTATTCGGAAGCGGAGAATTAATTGTAATTAAAAGTAGCACTATAATCATTTTTGCGCAAAACGATATTATCTGGCGATTTTTACTCGCTTATCTTTTTGCCTCACTAAGTATGGTTGTTGTGGCTTCAATAGCTTTTTTGTTCTCGGCTTTGGTTGAAAATTCAATTGGACCAATTATAACAACTATGGCGATTATAATAGTTTTTTTAATCATTTCGGCAATAAATATTGATTTTTTCCGTGCGTTAAAACCATACTTATTTACAACATACATTAATGATTGGAGAGTCTTTTTTAATAAACCTCTCGATACAAAAGAAATCTTTACTTCAGTTTCAGTGCTTCTGGCTCATATTGTAATTTTATACTCAAGTGCTCTAATCATATTTAAGAGAAAAGACATTTTAACTTAATAAAAATTGGAAGATTTTTAATGAAGAAGTTCATTGCGATATTAGTTTTATTCACTTCAATGGGATTTTCACAAACTATAAATCCGGATGAAGTATTAAATAATGTAAAACAAAACTTTGAGAGAATTAAAAATTATATAGTTGATATTAATGTTCATGTTGATGTTAATTTTTTAAAGATTCCTGATTCAAAAGCAAAACTATATTACAAACAGCCAGATAAAATTCAAATAAAATCAGAGCAGTTTGCTCTTTTACCGAAAGAAGGATTAAATTTTTCTCCGCTATCATTTCTTGAGAAGAAATACACAGCAATCTATCAGAAACAAGATACTGTTAACGGAGTAAAAACTGATGTTATAAAAATTATTCCTCTGGATGAAAATAGCGAGGTAGTTTTAACAACTTTGTGGGTTGATCCGGTTAATAATATTATTCTTAAATCAGAATCATCCACAAAAACAACCGGCACATTTGCTATTGATCTTAAATATAAGAAATCTCAAAAATATCCTTTACCCGATGAAATGATATTTTCTTTCAATGTGGATAAATTAAATATTCCGAAAATGCTTACCGGCGATCCGGATTCAGAAAACGATGACGAAAAGAAAAGATCGAAAAAGAGAGAAACTACCGGAAGGGTTTATATTACGTACTCAAATTATAAAGTTAATACAAATATTCCGGACAGTATTTTTGAGGAGCAAAAGGGAAGTGGTAAAAAGAAATAATTTTATCGGTTTTCTAACAAAAGCTTTTTGAACTTGTCCGTGTTATATTTCGCCATACCTTGTTCCTTAAATATAATTTTGCCACTGGCTGAAATTACTATTGTTGTCGGAATCGTGTTTGATTGATATTCAATCGGGAGATTGCCGGTCAATCTATAAACCGGAAAATGATAGTTCTCATCTTTTATAAATTTACTTGCCTTAGCAGGATCATTATCCAGATTTATCATTAAGAATACGATTTTTTTATTTTTAAGATCATCATACAAATCTTGAATGTATGGCATTTCTGCTCTGCACGGCGGGCACCACGAAGCCCAGAAATTCATAAAGATTACTTTCCCTTTTAGTTCCAGCAAAGTTAATGATTTTCCTTCCAGTGAAGTAAACCTTACAAAGTAATTAGCATCATGCTGCTCGCTGATAGGGATTTCTTTATTTGGTGAAATTATTCCGGTATATAAAAAAGCGGATTGCATGTATCCGATTACAGAAGTGTATAAGCCTGTAAAATATAATATTGCAATAACCGCAATAATTATAATCCATTCTATTAAATTTCTCTTTTTTGATCTTTTAATTTGTTTTTTCAAGTTCTTTGTTTTTTAGAATTATTTCAATTAAATGCTTTTATCAATTTACGGGTAGTAATATAGGATTAAATGCTTTTGATGAAACAATAACTTTACTTCCTATTGCTAATTGTTCTATCTCAGTTTTTGTAGCAATCACCTTTGTTATATTATTTCCTATTGCAATTGTCACTACAAAAACAACGTCATTCTTTTCTATAGATAAAACCTCTCCTTCAAACTTAAATTTTCCGCTTAGTTTTTTATCTATAAAAACTTCGGAGACGGTTCCGGATTTTACAATTTTACCTTCTTCAATTATTAATACTTTGTTAGAGAGTCTAAATATTTCGGATAAGTTATGACTCACTAAAATAGTCGTAAGATTAAACTCTTTATGGAATTTTAGTATATCATTTTGCAATTTAATTCTTAATTCGGAATCAATTGCGGAAAGCGGTTCATCGAGTAAAAGAATTTTTGGCTTACGTACTAAGGCACGTGCTAAAGCTACTCTTTGTTTTTGACCGCCGGATAAGGTCGTTGGTTTACGATCTGCTAATTTTACTAAATCTGTAATTTCTAAAAGATGATTGATAAACGCGGTATCTTTACGATTATTAATTGCGAATTCCAAATTTTTCTTAACACTCATGTTAGGAAATAATGCGTAGTCTTGAAAAACAAAACCTAATTCTCTTTTTTGTGGCAGTAGATTAATCTTGTTTATTGTATCAAGCCAAACTTCATCACCAACTTTTATGAAACCGTTTTCGACTGTTGTTAAACCTGCTAAAACTCTTAAAGTGGTTGTCTTTCCTGCGCCTGAAGCTCCATAAAGAGTGATTATTTCGCCTTCCGAAAGTTTGCTGTTTACTTGAAGAAACATTTCTCCGTTAGAGCCTGATAATTTTTTTTGAAATTTAATCTCAATCATGAATTAAAAAGCCTTTAAATATTTCTTATTCAATACATAAACAGTCAACAAAATTGTAAAAGCTATAATAAATAGAATTAGTGAGTAAATATTAGCAGCGTGATAATTCAATGCTTCAACTTGATCGTATATAGCGATTGATGCTACTTTTGTTTCTCCCGGAATGCTTCCGCCAATCATTAGAACAACTCCAAACTCACCGACTGTATGAGCGAAACTAATTACAATTCCTGTTATCAAGGATGATTTTATATTCGGTAGAAGCACCTTAAACAATGTTTCAAACTTTGATTTTCCTAATGTATAAGATGCTTCCCATAAATTCGGATTCAGGCTTTGAAATCCGGCTTGTAAAGAGTTGACCATAAATGGAAGTGAATAAATAGTTGATGCAATAATTAGTCCTTCAAAAGTGAAAACTAATCTAACATTAAAAATTTGCTGAATGAATTGTCCGAAAAAATTTCCCGGGTTGAAAGTTAGTAGTAGATAAAAACCTAAGACAGTTGGCGGTAAAACAATCGGCATACTGATGAGAGTTTGAATAATATATTTAAACTTACTTTCCCATTTTGTCAGTAAATAGGCAAGAGGAATGCTTATTATCAGAAGGATTATAGTAGTGATAAAAGCTAGCTTAAATGTTAATATTAATGGAGTCCAACTAAAATCCATTATGAGTTATCCTTTAAAATTGAGATCTCATTAGCCTTTATTAATCCGGTAACAGTTTCACCAATTTCAAGTTCTAAATTCTCAACGGAACGTGTTGTGATTATAGAACAAATTTCGATTCCGTTAAAATCTAAAAATATTTTAGATAACACTTTCCCTTTTTCTATTTCAACTATCTTGGATTTGATTCTATTTCGAAGACTAATTTTCCCATTAAAATCTTTTGCGATTGAAACTTCGGTTTCTTTAAATATGATTTCAACCTCACTACCTTCAAACAGATAATCAGTTGTTTCTTTAGTTTCAATAATGACAGCGCTGAATATTGTGTTATTTGACTCCAAATCAACTAAAGAAATATTATCAGAAGTTAATACGTTTTTTATTTTAGCTGTAAGTTTGTTCAATTTACCTTATAACCATATCTTTTGAAAATTTGTTTAGCGACATGTGAAAAGATAAATTTGTAAAATTCTTCGGCGGCTTTTTTATTAAATTTTTCACCGTGTTTTAATATAATTATGCCTTGCTCAATAGGTGAATATGATTCCGGGTCTATAGAATACCACACTCCTTTATTTTTAAGTTTAGGTGATAATACCACTGACTTTGCGGTGAATCCAATTTGAGCAGCTTTTGTTACAATGTATTGATTTGTTTGCGCAATGCTGGTACCATAAACTAGTTTGTCTTTAACAGCGTCTAAAATTTTATAGTATTTTAATACTTTTACAGATTCTCTACCGTATGGGGCAGTTATAGGATTTGCGATTGCAATATTTTCAATTCTTTTATTTAACAAAGTCATAACACCTTTTGATAGATCAATTTCACTCAATGACCACAGTACCAAAGAACCTTTTGCATAAACTTTTGGGACTGTTATTGCGAAACCTTTTGAATATAGCGAGTCAGGATATTTCATATCTGCGGATAAAAAAACATCGAATGGAGCATCATTTGTAATTTGTGCGGTTAATTTCCCAGATGAGCCAATAATAATTTTTAATTGGATTCCGGTTACTTTTTCAAATTTATTTTTGATGTCATGCATTGCATATTGTACATTAGCAGCAGTCGCTACTGTAAGTGATTGTGGGAATGCATGAATGCTAAAACAAATAAGTAATATTGCTAGAATCTTTTTCATAGAGGAATAATTCAAATTAATTGAAATTTACTTATGTAAAGTACGAACTATAGTATAAATTCGGAAAGTAAAATGAGATTATAGCATATTATTAGGAACTTTTATATTTCGCCTATTACGATATTTTTAGATCGTGAAAGTGCTTCGTCGATATTTGAGAAAATATTTTCTTCTCCAATAATTTTTAAGAGTCCTGAATTTTGAAAAGCAATTAAAGGCTGTGCATGAACACCAGAGAAAAGCATTCTTGTTCCGGAGTGTTTCGATGATTTAAGCAACTCCTCGAGAACATGCAAACCGGTTGAATCGATTGCAGGAACATTTCTCATTCTTATTATCTGAATTTTTGGCGGAGCTTCAATTATAGAAATAGCTTCTTTAAATTTTTCAGCAGCGCCAAAAAAGAAAGGCCCGTTTATTTCATAAACCTCAACACCATCAGGTATATCTTTTTTATCAATTGATTGTGGATCTACTTTCTCTTCTTCGTCATTAAGTTCCCTGGTAATAACTCCAATGTTTGTTACGGTTGCCATTCTTCGCATGAATAGAAAAACTGCTAGTACCATTCCTACTTCTATAGCAATTGTTAAATCAACTAAAACTGTTAAACCGAATGTTGTGAGTAAAACAACAACATCGCTTCTAGGGCTTTTTAATAATCTTTTAAATGAACGCCATTCGCTCATGTTATAAGATACTATTATTAAAATAGCTGCCAATGTTGTAAGCGGAATAAGCTTTACCCATTGGCCGAAAAATAAAACTATTAATAAAATTACAATAGAATGAACTATTCCCGCAATTGGAGTTCTTCCGCCGTTTTTAATATTAGTCGCGGTTCTTGCAATAGCACCGGTAGCGGGAATTCCGCCGAACAACGGTGAAGCTATATTTGCAATACCTTGTGCAATTAATTCCATATTGGATCTATGTTTTCCGCCTATCATTCCATCGGATACAACCGCAGATAATAATGCTTCTATTGCCGCAAGTAAAGCAATTGTAGTTGCCGGTTGAATCAAATTCTTAATTATTTTGAAATCAACATGGAAAAATGTTAAGGAGGGAAGGGAAGATGAAAGATCGCCGAACCTGCTGCCAATAGTTTCAACCGGTAAGTTGAAAAAATTAACTGCTAAAGTGGATAATATTAATGCAACTAATGATCCCGGAATTTTTCTGGAAATCATAGGCCATAATATCATAATTAATAAAGAAGTTATACCAATTGAAGCGGTGTAAATATTTATTGAGTTTAAGTGCGATAAAAAAACTGACCATTTACTAATGAATTCAGAAGGAATTTTCTCCACGTTCAATCCCAAAAAATCTTTTATTTCTGATGAAAAAATTATTATTGCTATTCCACTTGTAAACCCAACAACAACCGGATGTGGAATGAACTTTATAACAGAGCCAAAGCGTGCAAATCCCATTATAATTAAAATGATTCCAGCCATTATGGTTGCTATCATCAAACCGTTAATTCCATAGGTTTGAACAATTGAATAGACGATTACAACAAATGCGCCTGTTGGCCCGCCAATTTGAACTCTGCTACCACCGAGAAGCGAAATGAGAAATCCTCCAACAATTGCAGTGATCAGACCTTTTTCAGGGGAAACTCCGGAAGCGATAGCAAATGCGATAGCAAGCGGAATTGCTACAATCCCCACAATAACTCCGGATGATAAATCCGAATAAAATTGTGATTTATTATAATCTTTTAATGTGGTGAGCAGTTTCGGTTTTAACATGGTTATGCGGTAATGTATATTGGAGTGTTACTAAATTTTACACAGTTTCTTAAAGGATAATTTCATCGTTCTTTTATTTATCAACAAATTCTAAAAACGTGTGTAAAATTAGGTAAAAAAAAGTTCATTAAATACAATTATATTAAAATTATTTTAATGAACTCATAGGATTTCGAAAAGTGGTCCTACTTATTAAAGCTCTAAAATAATTCCGGCATTAATTCCCAAATAATTCGCCGGATAAAACACTCCTGATCTGGTTCCGGGGGATACTGTGTGATATTTTAGGTTTAAATCAATATCAAAAGTTTCATCAACATTTATAAGCATTCCAAACATTGGAGCTAGCCCAAATCCGGTTTCATTTGATTGAGTTACGCTTTGAGGTGTAGAATATTCGTAAGTCTGAGTATACGTCATCGAGTAAATACCAACTTCCAATCCCAAATATGGTTGAACATCTTGCGGTCTGAAATAATATCTAAAACCAACTGTTAACGGTACTGAACTAAAACTACCAACCGGTTGTGAGTTGTACGGATTTTTCTGTGCCCAGTGATTGTATGTAACTCCGGCTGTAAAACTAAACTTAGAATTATGTTTAAATTCAACAGTTGCTCCAATTCCAAAGCCTGAGTTTGCAACATTTCCAAAATCACTTTCAGGAATTTGTAATCCGGCCTGCATTGATAATCTGGTTTGAGCAAAATTATTAGTTGATAGAATTAAAAAGCACAACGCAAATGTTAAAAGTGCAAAGTATAATTTTCGCATAATTTTTTTATTTGATGTAAGTGAAAGTAGTATTACTTGATTGGCTTATGCCAAAAAATTTATCCGCAAAATTTGAATTTATTATTTAGCTTAAATATTGGAAATAGTCACTGACTTATCGACAGGCGGTAGCTATGTTTGATTTAGAGTTATTATTATCGATTAAAGAAATAGAAAAAGCCGAACTTTATTATTAGTCCGGCTTTAAAGAAGTATTAAGCTTCGTATTTTTTAAATAGTACTGAAGTGTTGTGTCCGCCAAATCCGAATGCATTACTAAGCGCTACATTAACTGAGCGTTTTTGTGGTTTGTTAAAAGTGTAGTTAAGATCGCATTCAGGATCAGGATTTTCAAAATTTATAGTTGGAGGTACAGTATCATTTTGAATAGCCAGGATAGATGCGATTGCTTCAACGGCACCCGCGGCTCCTAATAAATGTCCTGTCATACTTTTAGTAGAGGAGATATTCATTTTGTATGCATGATTTCCAAATACTTTTTTAATTGCTTTGGTTTCTGCAATATCTCCCAAATTGGTAGATGTTCCGTGAACGTTTATATAATCAACATCTTCTTTATTTATTCCTGAATTTGCCAAAGCCATTTCCATAGCAAGTATTGCTCCTGTACCTTCCGGATGAGGTGCAGTAATATGATAAGCATCAGCTGAAAGTCCCATCCCAATTACTTCCGCGTAAATTTTGGCTCCTCTGTCTAAGGCATGTTCCAGTTCTTCAAGTATTAAAGTTCCTCCGCCTTCTCCCATTACAAATCCGTCTCGAGTTGAATCAAACGGCCTGCTTGCAGTTTCCGGTGAGTCATTTCGAGTTGAGAGTGCTTTTGCTGAGTTGAAGCCGGCTATTCCAATTTCATTAATCGAAGCTTCACTTCCTCCGCTTACAATAATATCAGAGATGCCGTTTTTAATTAGCATAAATCCGTCAATCATATTATTATTTGCAGTAGCACATGCCGAGACTATACAATAATTAGGACCTCTAAATCCATAGTGAATTGATATGTATCCGGCAGCAATGTCAGGAATCAACATTGGAATAAAGAACGGGGAAACTCTGTTTGGACCTTGAGTATGGTTTATAACCGATTGATCATAAAACGTTTGAATTCCGCCTATTCCACTGCCGAAAACAACTCCAATTTTTGCTCTTTGTTCATCGGTTAAGTTTTCAGGGTTTAATCCCGAATCCGTGATTGCTTGTGAAGCGGAAGCCATTGCGTATTGAGCGTATGGATCCAACCTTCTAGCCGTTTTTCTATCCATATAATTTGTAGGATCAAATTCTTTTAATTGACATGCAAATTTTGTGGTAAGCCTGGAGGTATCAAAACTAGTTATATTTGCACTACCACTTTTCCCATCCATCATTCCATTCCAAAACTCATCTACCGAAAGCCCGATTGGGGTCAACGCTCCCATGCCTGTAACAACAACTCTTCTGTTAAAATTCTGAGCCATATTTTATTCCCTTGTTATATTTTTCTTAAAACTTTTGATAGTATTCGGTACATTATTATTGTAAAGTGTAAAGATAAAAATTTTTATCCAATTATTAATGTATAATTAAACTTTTTTGAAAAAGGTTGAATACAGAAATATGCGGAATAAATAGTTATTTGAAGTGTAGTTAAAGGACAAATTTTTCAATACAACTTACTAAATTACTTATGCAAAAATCTCAAACCTTAATTTATTTAAATGTCATTCAATTTAGCAATTTTATCTTCTGTTAGTCTAAAAACTGTCCATTCTTCCATTGGTGCGGCGCCCAGGCTTTTATAAAATTTAATAGAAGGTTCATTCCAATCAAGTACAGCCCATTCAACTCTTCCACAATTTCTCTCTTTTGCGAGTCTTACCAATGCAAGTAATAAATTTTTTCCGATTCCTTTTCCTCTTAAATGTGGACGAACGTAAAGATCTTCTAAATAAATTCCGGGTCTGCCTATAAAAGTAGAGAAATTATGAAAAAACAATGCTTGTCCCGCAAGTTCACCGTCATATTCAGCTAGTAAAATTTCAGCATACGGTCTTTCTCCAAATAAACTTTGATTTAGAATTTCTTCAGTTGCAACAACTTCCGACGAGAGTTTTTCGTATTCGGCTAATTCTTTAATTAGTTGAAGTATATTTGATAAATCTTTTTCTTCAGCTTTTCGAATCTTTAATTTGTTAGTTGAAATATCACTCATTTTAAAATCCTTCTATTTAATTCTCGGTTTCGGTTTTTTTAGAATACTTCTCTTGCAAATAAGAGTCTATCTTTAATACAGCGATTGCAAATATATATCCTAATGCACTTCCTATTATTGCACCGCCAAGTATATCCGATGGATAATGCAATCCTAAATAAACTCTTGAAATGGAAATTAATGAAGCCGTTATGAATAAAGCCCATTTAAGTTTAGGAAATAATTTATAAAAAAACATACCTGCTGCAAAATTATTTAACGCATGGTTAGAAGGAAATGAATAAGTGCCGTTGCAGCCGAGAGGTGTAATCGCATCAGGTAAAGCATTACAAGGTCTTATTCTCTGAACCAATTCTTTTATTCCTCTAGCTCCTAATTGATCAGAAAGTAAAATGAGAAGTATAACTCCGAGAACAGCTAGTTTACCTTTTCTTCCACCTTTAAAGTAGCTAATGAAAAGTAGGATTATGTATGCTATATACCAGTTGTTTACGTTTGTGATTATGGAGAAAAACTTATCTAATGCACCGCACGATAATGTGTGATTAAAGAAGTAAAATATTGCAACATCAATAGAATAAAGAAATTCTGTCATTAGTAAGATTTATTTTTGTTAAAAGTAAATACAAATGTAGATAAAAAATTTATTATCGGCATATTAAATCTTGATTTTGGACAAATTACAAATGTTAGTTTAAAAGTATTTTTACTTGATAATAAAAGATATTCTTTATACAATAAGACTTGACATTCCATCCTATTAATTGAGCCCGAATATCCTGATTACAAAGCAACGGACAGATTGATGCCAAATAAAAATAGTAAGACTGTTGTTGATTTTATATATAACGAATCAGTCCCTTTAAGCAAAAGGGAATATGAAAATTTAAAAAAAGAATCTAACGAACTACTTCTCACTCCATTAAAAGTAATGGCTCTTCTAATTGCTCTTTCTGGACTGTTTGCCATGGTTTTCGAGGTTCGATATTTCTCAACATATTCTGTAGAAATATATTTAACTCGTCTTATCGCAACACTGATTTCATTTTGCGTATTGGTTGCCTTAAATACCAAATGGGGTAAAAAGAAACCTTTAATCCTGGTTCATCTATTACTCTCGGTAATTATAATTTCTTCCGGCTACATGATTTACTTAATGCCGAAAACCTTAGTTGTAAATGCGCAAATTGTAGGATTGATGATTTTTACCTCAGCATTATTTTTAAGCTGGGATGTGAAAAATCAAATAATTATTGCCATCTACTACAACATGGTATTTGCTTCCGCAATTTTACTTAATGATAAAAGTATTTATTTTTTACCCAATATGTATGAGTCTGTGCTTTTTGTCCTTTTTCTAAGTGTTGTATCTGTTGTTGGAAGCGCTGTTAATTACAGATTAAGAATGCAACTTGCAGAGCGATCTTATCATGTTGAACTATCGGAGAAGAAATTTCACTCAATATTCGAAAATTCTGCCGAGGGAATGTTTCAATCTAGTTTAAAAGGAAGGTTTTTAACTGTAAATCCTGCGCTTGTAAAATTATTGGGATACGCTAATGAAAATGAACTTTTAAAGGCAGATATTCCAACCGAAATATATAAAAGTAAGGAAGATAGGGAAAAATTAATAGCTGAAGTAGCTAAAAACGGTGTTGTTCAAGATTATATATTAACGTTAAAGAAAAAAGACGGAAGTGATGTAATTGTAAGACTAAATGATAGGTTACTAACAGATGAAGAGGGAAATAGTCCTTACTTTGAAGGAAATCTACAGGATATAACAGAACAAAAACTCTTGGAACAAGAAAGAAGAAGAGCAGAAGAAGCACTTAGAATTGAGAAATCTAAAGCAGATAAACTTGCCGAAGAAGCCACTCAATCCAACCAGATTAAAAGTCAATTCCTTGCAAACATGAGCCATGAAATCCGAACACCTATGAATGGAATAATAGGTTTGCTTTCTTTAATTCAAAATAGTTCTTATAAAGATGAAGAAGAAATGCAGCAGTTTGCTCTTAATGCACGACAATCAGCCGAAGCTTTGTTAGATATAATCAATGATATTTTAGATTTATCTAAAATTGAATCAGGGAGAATGGAATTAGCCGAGATCGATTTTAGTCTCGATAATGTAATAGATGAATCAGTTTCTGTACTTTCCAGTCGGATTAAGGAAAAAGATATCGAAGTTTCAAAAGAAATATCCGACGATACAGTTACATTTGTAAAAGGGGATGCGACCAGATTACGCCAAATATTTATAAACCTGATTGGTAACGCGGTTAAGTTTACTGTAAACGGAAGTATAAAAATTAAAATAAAAACCAAAACTATGCGTAATGACTATCTTTTAGTTTACGCATCTGTGCAAGATACGGGAATCGGTATTCCAAAAGATAAAATATCAAGTTTGTTTCAACCATTCTCTCAAGTTGATAGTTCTAATACAAGAAAATACGGAGGAACCGGACTGGGCTTAGTTATCTGTAAAGAATTTGTAAATATGATGGGTGGGGAAATAGGAGTTGAAAGTAAAGATGGAGTCGGAAGTAATTTCTATTTTACTGTTAAATTGAAGAAACAAATTATTGATCATTCAGATTCTAGTTCTCATAATTTATCAAGGATTTATAATTTAAATGAGGATGAAACGACATCAATGAAAATTAATATTGATGATCTTAAAAGAATCCGAGGGCGCTTTAAAATCCTATTAGCGGAAGATAATTTAATTAATCAAAAAGTTGCACAGAGAATTTTAAAGGAAGCCGGATTTAACTCCGATGCTGTTAATAACGGTTTTGAAGCTGTTCAAGCAGTAACAAATACTTCCTATGATATTGTACTGATGGATGTTCAAATGCCTGAATTAGACGGATATTCCGCTACAAAAATGATTCGTGAATTCGATTCAAACAAAAAATTGATTCCTATTATCGCAATTACTGCACATGCACTGATGGGTGATAAAGAAAAATGTTTAGCCGCCGGTATGAATGATTATTTATCTAAGCCCATTGTTTCGGAAAAATTAATTAATATGCTGGATCAATGGTTAAAAGTTGGCTCTCTGCCGATTGATCTTAAAGATGAGGAAGAACCAAAAGAAGCCTTGTTGTTCGATTTCGATCATCTGGAAAAAATGAGTGAGGGTGACACTGAATTTCAAAAAGAACTTTTAAGCGGATATATAAACGATGTTCGTGCCAGAATGAGTAATTTGGAAATGATGATTGAACAAAGAATAATTCAAAAAGTTATTAATGAGGCACACACGATTAAAGGAGCAAGTTTAACTGTTGGCGCTATTCTAGTTGCTGAAAATGCACTCGGCATAGAACTTTCCGGTAAGAATAACGATATCAGAAGCGCTCTTGAAAGGTTGACCGCATTAAAGAACTCCGTTCAAAAAACGGAGGAATTACTTAAAGAGAAAAAAATGCTCAACTGATATAAAAAGAAAAAGTCTGCTAACAAATTTGCCGCAGACTTTTTATTAAATTCCCTTTAAAGATTAATCCATCTTAAGAACTTCACGAACATGCTCAAGCGCCCAATCGATTTCTTCTTTTTTAATTATTAAAGGCGGAGCAAATCTAATCACATTATCATGAGTTTCTTTGCACAAAATTCCACGTTTCATCAAAGCTTCACAAAACCTTCTTGCACCGTTTGCAGATTCGTAAAGTTCAACCCCAATGAAAAGACCTTTACCACGAACCTCTTTAACATGTTTAGAGTCTATTGCTTTAAGTTTTTCCCGAAAATAATTTCCGAGTTCATATGATTTTTCTATCAGTTTTTCATCAACCAAAACTTTTAGACTTTCCCTAGCAACAGCCGCGCCTAATGGATTTCCACCAAAAGTCGAACCATGATCGCCCGGCTTGAATACACCCAAAATTTCTGAACCGGATAATACGGCAGAAACAGGATAACAGCCTCCGGAAAGAGCTTTTCCAATGATAACCATATCCGGTTTTATATCTTCATATTGAAATGCAAATAATTTTCCGCTTCGTCCTAATCCGCATTGTATTTCATCGGCAATAAATAAAACATTGTTCTTTTTACAAATATCATAAGCCTTTTTCAAATATCCTTGCGAAGGAACAATTACCCCGCCTTCACCTTGAATCGGTTCAACTATAAATGCCGCCGTATTTTTTGTAATTGCACTTTCTAATGATTCAACATCATCATAGTTGATTACCTTAAATCCCGGAGTAAAGGGGCCGAAACCTTCTTTATATTGTTCGGTAGATGTAAAACTGATTATGCTGATTGTTCGCCCGGCAAAATTATTTGCACAAGCTATAATTTCTGCTTTTCCGTCTTCAATTCCCTTAACTTTATAACCCCATTTCCGTGCGGCTTTCAATGCAGTTTCAACAGCTTCAGCGCCTGAGTTCATAGGTAAAACCTTTTCGTATCCGCTTAATTCACAAAGTTCTCTATATAGCAGGGGAAGTTGATCATTTCTAAACGCTCTTGAAGTTAGAGTAACTTTTTCTACTTGCTCTTTTAAAACTTTCACAATCCGTGGATGACAATGTCCTTGGTTTACAGCTGAATATGCAGCGAGGCAATCTAAATATTTTTTGCCATCAACATCATAAACCCAAACACCCTCAGCTCTGTTAATTACAACATCCAGCGGATGGTAATTATGGGCGCCGTATTTTTCCTCTATTTCTATATAATCTTTTGTTTGCATATTTACCTTTGGGGTTAATATTTATTTGAAAACTATTAAACAAATTTATTAAAAATAGAGCTCAGAATGAATTATATATCCTCAAATAAAACACTCTATTTGGGTAGTATTTATTGATGGGAAAATTGAAGAAATTACTTCAACAAGAAATATTAATATCCGATCTAAAGGTGTTTTAGAATTTTGTGTTTAACTGGAATATTGAATTATACCAAACATCTCAGAGTAAAAACAAAGAATATCGAAAACATGTATGAAAATAAATACTGTGTAGAGATTTTGAAATGAATATTTAGGAAGCGTGAATGAGGAATAAATTTTTATATTTAGCATTTTTGTTTTGGATACCTTTTATATCCGGCCAAATATTAACGTCTTCTCCTGCATTTCCCACAGATACCGACAAGGTAATAATCACTTATGATGCCAGTCAAGGTAATCAGGCGTTGATGAATGTTTTTCCAATTTATATTCACGCCGGAGTAATTACAAATTTAAGCACATCCGGGACTGATTGGAAATATGTTAAAACATCCTGGGGCGATAATTCTACCGGACAAGTTCCAATGAAATATCTTGGAAATTTCAAGTGGCAATTTACTATTGATATTCCTAATTATTATAAAGTCCCATCTACCGAAACAATACAAAAATTAGCTTTTGTATTTAGAAACTCGGACGGTTCGAAAGTTGGTAGAAGAGCAGACGGTTCAGATATCTTTTTACCGATATATCAGAGTGGTTTAAATGTTACAATACTTTCACCCGCACAAAAGCCTACGTTTGTACCTTATAATAGTAATGTAAATGTTATTGCCAAATCAACCGGCACTACAAATCTTTCATTATTTATAAACGATATTCTAGTTTCACAAACTAGCACTGACAGTATTTTATATTCTTATAAAGCTAATTCTTATGGTGTAACAAATATTAAAGTTGTTGGTACCGATAAAGATAACAACACAAAAACTGATTCATCTTATTTTGTTGTGAATCCGCCTGTAACAATTGAAGCACTTCCAAACGGGATTGAAGATGGAATAAATTATATCAGCGATACTTCAATGGTTCTTTCGTTATATGCTCCACATAAAAAAAATGTTTACGTGATCGGTGATTTTACAAACTGGAATGTGGGCACAAAGTATTTCATGAAATTAACTCCGGATAGTACACGTTGGTGGATTGAAGTGGATGGTTTGAAACCGCAAAAAGAATATATCTTCCAATATTTAGTTGATGAAAATTTAAGAATTGCAGATCCATATTCTGACAAAATAAGTGATCCTAATGACGATAAATATATTACCAGCACTACTTATCCAAACCTAATTCAATATCCAGCCGGGAAAACAACACATATTGCATCTGTAATTGAAACCGGCAAAACGCCTTATAAGTGGCAGGATACGACATTTAAAAGAATCTCAAAAACAAATCTTGTTATTTATGAACTTCTCGTTAGAGATTTTGTAAGTACTCACAGTTATAAAACATTAGTAGATACTATCAGTTACTTCAAAAGATTAGGAATAAACGCAATAGAATTAATGCCGATCATGGAATTTGAAGGGAATGAAAGTTGGGGATATAATCCCGATTTCGATTTCGCTCCAGATAAGTACTATGGAACTAGAGAAGATTTGAAAAAATTTGTAGATGTTGCTCATCAAAACGGAATAGCAATTATTCTTGATGCTCCTATGAATGATATTTTTGGGCAATCTCCTTTAGTAAGACTTTATTGGGATTCTGCTAATAATCGGCCTGCTGCAAATAATCCGTGGGTAAATCCTGTTGCTAAACATCCGTACAATGTTGGTTATGATTTTAATTATGAAAGTTCAGCTTTCCAATATTATATAAACAGATTTACAAAATACTGGTTAACTGAGTACAAAGTTGATGGGTTTAGATTCGATCTTGCTACCGGCTATACACAGACGAACAGCGGTAATGATGTCGGCAAATGGCAGCAGTATGATCAATCCAGAGTTAATAATCTAAAAAAATTGGCTGATGGAATTTGGTCTGTTGATTCAACTTCTTATGTAATATTAGAAATATTTGCTTCCAACAGCGAAGAAAATGTATTGGCAAATTATGGTATGTTAGCCTGGGATAATATGAGTGGACAATATGAACAAGCATCAATGAGTTATTCAAATCCATCTTGGGATATTTCCGGTATTTCTTATAAAACCTGGGGATGGACTATTCCGGGTCTTGTAGGATACATGGAGAGTCACGATGAAGAAAGAATGATGTACAAAAATTTGCAATATGGAAATTCAAGCGGAAGTTACAATATCAAAGATTTATCAACTGCTTTAAATAGAATAAAACTTTGCGAGGCTTTTTTCTATACAGTTCCGGGCGCAAAAATGTTATGGCAGTTTGGAGAACAAGGTTACGATGTCTCAATTGATGATCCATGCCGTGTTTGTAATAAGCCGATAAAATGGGATTATTATAGTGATCCAAATAGGTTGGCTTTGTTTAAAACAACTGCGGCATTAATTAACTTGAAGACAAATTATTCAGCTTTTAATAGCAGTAATTTTACAACCAGCTTGGGCGGTGCTCAAAAAAAAATAACGATTCTTGATTCTTCAATGAACGTGAATGTTATCGGAAATTTCAATGTGGTTTCCGCTTCAATGGATCCGAGCTTTCCGAATGGAGGCATGTGGTATGATTATTTATCCGGTGATTCTATAGATGTAAATGATGTCCACTCACAAATAAATCTTGGTCCGGGTGAGTTTCACATTTATACAACCAAGAAATTACCTACACCGGATAACGGAGAATTAACCGGGGTTGAAGAAAATTCACCTGCAGAAATAAAGAATTACAATTTGTCTCAAAATTATCCCAATCCGTTTAATCCTGTAACTACAATAAGATTTTCAATCCCAACTATAGTGGACGCAAATTCTACTTCCACCGCACACGTTACGATTACAGTTTACAATATACTTGGCCAGAAAGTTGCCACGCTTGTAAATAGGGAAATGCATGCCGGTAATTACGAAGTAAAATTTGATGGAAGTAATCTTCCTAGCGGAATGTATATTTATCAACTAACAAGCGGTAAATTTAATCAGTCTAAAAAATTGATTCTTCTAAAATAATTTCTTTTGATTTTTTTAGAGCCTTTGGTGATTATTGTTGCCAAAGGCTTTTTTTATTCTCACTATAAAGATCGGGTAAAAAGATAATTTATCTGAAAATTATCTCAATCCATTTAATCATTAACAAAGATAAAATTTTCAATCCCAAACGTAGTAGTGGACGCAAATTTTGCGTCCACTACAGATTACAATGTGCTAAGCCAGAAAGTTACCCGGGCTGTATATATGGAAATGCATATAGAGAATTATTAGTAAAAATTGATGGAATTAACCTTATAAAAACAGATCTTTCAAATCTTTTTTATTCCTTCCGCAAATACTGAGAAACTTTCCGACTTCAATTATTTAGGCAATTCATTATTATTTTTTTAATTTAAAAGAAGTAAATAATTAGAACTTTTATTTTAATTACTGATTTTTAAGCATCTATTCTAAAAAAGTTTCCGTCCGGGAGATTATATTATGAAAAATTTTACATTTCCTCTTTTAATAGTTTTAATATTAGCCTCATTTAATTTTGCACAATCTAATCCTAAAAGAGAGATGAGAGGCGTTTGGGTTGCTTCGGTAACAAATCTCGATTGGCCTTCCAAGCAGGGGATGACAGTTACTGAACAGAAACAAGAATTAATCAACTATTTTGATAACTTTCAGGCCGTTGGTATTAATGCTGTCTTTTTTCAGATAAGAACAGAATGCGATGCGCTTTATGATTCTCCCTATGAACCATGGTCTTATTGGCTGACCGGAAAACAAGGACAGGCTCCGTCAGAACCTTTTGATCCTTTAAAATTTGCAATTCAAGAAGCGCATAAAAGAGGCATGGAACTACATGCGTGGTTCAATCCCTACAGGGCTGAAAAGGAAATCGGATATTACCCTGTTTCTTCAACTCACATAACACAGACGCATCCTGATTGGATACTAACAATAGGGACTTACAAATTTTTAAATCCCGGTTTACCTGAAGTTAGAGCATATGTTGAAAAAGTATTCATGGATGTTGTTCGCAGATATGACATAGACGGTGTGCATATGGATGATTATTTCTATTCTTATGATCCAATCTCTACACAAGATACAGCAGCCTTTAGGATTTATAATAGGGGCATATCAAACATAGGTGACTGGCGCCGTGATAATGTGAATTTGCTGGTGAAAGAAATTCAAGACTCAGTTAATTCCGTAAAACCTTATTTGAAATATGGAATTAGTCCGTTTGGAATTTGGAAACCTAATGTACCTTCCGGCATTTCCGGATTTGATGCTTACAATATTCTTTATTGCGATCCGATACACTGGCTTCAAAAAGGTATTGTTGATTATATAACTCCTCAATTGTACTGGCCGTTTGGCGGCGGACAAGATTATGCTAAATTATTAAAATGGTGGGCAGATTCTGCAGGTGCAAACAATAGACACATGTATGTTGGTCAAGCTGCATATAAAGTCTATTCTTATTCTGCATCCGAATTACCAAACGAAATTGCAGCAAATAGAAAAGAACCAAATTGCCAGGGAAGTGTGTTCTTTGAGGCAATAGATTTTAGGAATAATCCTAAAGGATTTGTTGATTCGTTAGCTTATCACTATTATACTAATCCTGCAATTCCACCGTTAATGAACTGGAAGGAACAACTTCAGCCCAATTCACCTTCAAACCTTAAAATTATTACTGATGTAAATACAGGTAAAAAAGTTTTAAGTTGGGATAAACCCACAGCTGCAACGGATGGTGATACTGCAGTTAGATACGCAGTTTATAGATTCGATCATTCACCTTCTCAATCTGAAATTGATAATGGAAATAATTTAATTGCAATTTGCGGCACTTCCATTATGCAGCCATTAGAGGGGCATTATCTCGGAACGTCCGGAAATTATTTTATTGTTACCGCATTAGATAAAAATAATAATGAAAGTACAGTCAGTAATGTAATTCAAGTTCCGGAGGTACCATCTATTCCCCAAATTAATACTCCTCCAGACAATAATATGAATCAAAAAGATACTGTTTTATTAAAATGGAGCGGCGATCAATATTCGGGTTCTTATTCAATACAAGTTTCAACTGATTCTACTTTTACTTCGAATATGATTGTTAACTTGCCTGAAATTAAGGATTCTACTTATACGTTAACCTCACTGTTAGCGCTGACAAAATATTATTGGAGAGTAAAATCATTAGGATTTGGAGGCGAGAGCAATTACTCTAATATTTATAGATTCTCTACAGCATTTCCATTGCCTCCGGAATTGGCTGATCCTCCGCACGCAACTACATTAACCGTTCATCCGCCAACACTAAAATGGTTTGTCAACACGCTTGCAACTTCATACACTTTACAAGTTGGAGTTGGCGCAAAGATGTATGATAAGGATATTATACTTGATACTACACTAACAGATACACTCTTAACTATTGAAAATTTATCTTTGAACACCATTTATTATTGGCGCGTTAAATCATTAAATCAATATGGGGAAAGCGGCTGGTCTTCAATTTGGGGATTCAAAACTGCTTCAACCGTTGATGTTAAAGAAAATGTGATTGATTTACCAAAATCGTATGCATTGCAACAAAATTTTCCAAACCCGTTTAACCCGGTAACACAAATCAAATATCAAATACCAAAGAGTAGTTTTGTAACATTGAAAATTTATAATATTCTAGGTAGAGAAATTGCCACTTTGGTTAACGAAGAAAGATCAGCCGGTTATTATTCGGCTACATTTAACGCGGTAAATCTACCAAGTGGAATTTATTTTTATAAACTTCAAGCGGGAAACTACTCAAGTGTAAAAAAATTAGTTTTACTCAAATAAAAAAATCATTTTTCTATCAATTAAAAGCCCTTTTTAGGGCTTTTTTTAATTAATGACGCAAATGTGTTATAGTTAATAATTTCGTTGAAGCCTAAATTGTAGCCACGCTAGAATTACTTACCTAATAAATATAGGGGAAAACGATGAAGGCGATTCTTATCATAATTTCGTTACTGTTTACCGCAAATACATTTGCACAAGATTTTCAAGTTTCGGCAATGAACGGATATTCCGTTGATAATCCTGCTTTTGATGTTTATAATGGGAATGTTTACTTAGTGTTCGGGACAAATTACAAATTTTATAAATTCCCTGAAGCCGGGCCGAGTGCGCCTATTACAGATCCGATTATTCCCGATCCGAACAACTGGGGACCTTACAATACCGAAATTGCATACGGCCAATTGGATAAACTAGTCAGTCTCTATATAGATTATAAAAATTCACAATTCGAATTAAGATCTGTACAATCTATTGATGATGGCGCAAACTGGTCTTATCCGAATGTAATTGATACTATTGAATTGGGAAGCTCAATGAGTTTTAGAGTTGACCTACCTCGTATTAAATGCAGCGACAAGGGGAAAATGTACTTTATGTGGTTCGATTTTAGGAATAGTAGTGACGTCGCCTCAATGTATTTTATGCCTTACAATGGAAAAAAGACAAGAATGGATTTAGTTAATAATACTGATTATGAATACGGCGCTTCTTGCTTTATTAAAACAGTGAACGATACAGATAAAATTTTTATCACTTATGCTACGGATAATAAATTGTTTTTCCGTATTTCCGATGATGAAGGAGCAACTTTTTCCGCACCGGTTATGATAAAAGATTTAGGTAATACATACCTTAATTATGAAACATTTACTCATGTTTTAGTTGATAGTAATAATAAAATATATGTAGCGTACCAATATTTCGGTTCTGCGGGCGCAAAATTAATTACGTCTGTTGATAATGGAGTTACATGGACTTCACCGGTAGCTGCTGATAATGAAGGTATGCATTATGTCGGTTTAAAAATCACGCCAAATAATACCTTGGTTAAATATTATGTAACAAACAACGATCTATATTTAAAATCATCGCTCGACGGAACAAATTGGTCTAAACAGATAAAAGTTAATACAACAAGCGGAACAGTAACAGGAGACTTTGGATATGCAAGTTTTTTGAATGCCAAAGTTCTGGATGATAATTACATAACTTTTGCCTGGGTGGATTCTAGAACAGGAAACAGTGAAATATTTTATGCTAAAGTTAGCATTCCTTCAACGCCTACAGCAATAGAAGATGTAAATAATATTGTTACTGAATATTCCTTGGAACAGAATTATCCAAATCCTTTTAATCCGATTACTACAATCAATTATAAAATTATTGAAAGAAATTTTGTTACTCTAAAAATTTACGATACGCATGGACGAGAGGTTTCTAAATTAGTTAATGAAGAAAAACCCGCCGGATCTTATTCTATATCTCTAGATGCTTCTAATCTTGCCAGCGGAGTTTATTTTTACAGATTGCAAGCAGGTAATTTTGTTAAAACTAATAAAATGGTTTTATTGAAATAAGGGTTGAGAATTACTCCGTGGGTTTGCGGACTCCCGGAGTTTACTATTTAGTAAGGATACTTAAAATTACGGCGGAAGCGCTTGCCACATTTAATGATTCTGCGCTGCCTAATTTAGGGATTGTAATTATTGTATCGGCAGCGTTTAATATTTCTTTTGATGGTCCGTTTGCCTCATTTGAAAATATAACGACGGATTTTTTATCTGTTGTATGATTATATATATTCTCACCGTTCAAATCAGAACAATAAATTTTATACCCCTTTTCTTTTAAGGTAGGCAAAAATTCCTTCAAATTAACTTCTTCCAAAATATTCAGATGAAATAAAGAGCCCATTGACGCACGTATAGTTTTGGGATTATAAATATCAGCCGAGTCATTGCTAACAATTATATCTTTTATTCCGAACCAATCGCAATTTCTTAAAATCGTCCCTATATTTCCAGGGTCCGAAATATTTTCCAAACAGACTTTTAATCCCGATGTTTCAAAAAAACGGCTTTTAGAAAACTCTTTTGATTTGTTAAAAATACCCACAATGCCCTGCGGATTTTTGGTATCGCTAAGTCTGTTGAACTCAGTATTTTTAAGAACTTCAAATCTGATATTTTTAGAATGAGCATATCTTTCAAACTCAGAATTTTGGTTTACAAACTCGCGGGAAGCAATCAAAACTTCGCAAGTTAAAGAACTGTTTAAAGCATCCTCAACAATCTTAATTCCCTCGCATAAAAATTTGTTCTCTTTATCTCTAAACTTTTTAATTAAAAGCGAAGAATAATATTTTAACTCGTTTTTAGTCAACATTAAATTAACTTATCATAATCTTGTTTAGTGCCGTTGTTTTCGTCCTCGGCTAATTTCTTTAAATAATCCCACGTGTAAATTCCGGTATTATGTCCGTCTTTCCATGTAATTTGGATTGCATAACCGCCTACAACTTGAATATCTTTAACTTTATACATCTCCGGAGAGGTTGATGCCGGTTTTGCAGGGCGATAGGTTTTTAATAAAATTGTTTCTCCTTTACAGCCTGCGCACGGACATTCGTCTCTCAAATATTTTAAACCCACCATTGTTTCGGAATCATCATCCCATTTAATTAACAGCTTTGTTTTTTCTATTATTTTTATTTGTTTAGGAACCATTATTACCTTCGTATTAATTCAAATTTATAAACAACTTATTTTAATTAAATTATTTTTATTGATCAATTATAACTTTTATTTATAATCAGATTAACAATGTGGTACGACTTATTTTAGTATATTAAAAATCATCTAATTATAATGCAAAAATTCAACTTTTATACTTATTTTAGCAATGAACGTTTTAAGAAGATGATTTAAGTATCATTTTAAGCAAAATTGAGTAATTGTCTGAAAATAAGGAATTAAATATAACGAAATGGATCCACTTTTAACGGAAATATTAGCAGTTCTTATTTTGATTTTAGTTGCCGGCTATCTCTCCGCTGTAGAAATAGCTATCGCATCTTTTGGTGAAAATAAAATTGAAGAACTTAAGGAAAAAGAAGATAAATTAGCGGACACTTTTGAAAAAATTCACAATGAGCCGAATGTTTTTTTCGGTACGGTGCAGCTTACAACAAACTTAGCAATACTGGCAGCCGGATTTTTAACTCTAAAACTTATACTCGATATTATTTACCCTGTTCTAAAAGATTCTCCATTCCCATCTTTTAGCAGTTACCCGTTTTTAATTTCTTTTGTAATTTCACTTGTATTAAGTTCATTTGCTACATTAATTTTTACGATACTTATTCCTAAGGCTCTTGGTTTTAAGTATTCTGAAAGTCTTGGCAGGACTTCTGTTAGATTATTTGTGTTGCTCACTTCCGTATTTAAATACCCTGTAAAAATGTTAACGGTTATCGGTAATATATTTCTGATGCCATTTAAGGAAAAAACTGATTTTTCGCAAACAAGGTTTTCTGAAGATGAGATTCGTATTATTATTTCCGAAGGTGTGAAAACGGGTGCGATTGATGAAACCGAACAGGAAATAATTGAAAACATTTTTGAGTTTAATGATTTACGTGCTAACGAAGTTATGATTCCAAGAACCGAGATGGTTGCAGTTGAGTTAGTTGATGATACAAAAGAAATTGCATCCGAAATAATGAAAACTAATCATTCTCTCATCCCGGTATATCAAGATTCGCCGGATAATATTATTGGCGTGCTTCATACTAAAGATTTTATGAGGAGTTTCATAGAGAATAATCCAATTAGAATTCAGAGTCTAATTCGTCCAGCTTATTTTATTCCTGAAACCAAACTTATATCTGAAATTCTTAGGGAGATGCAGAATAGGGGAGAACGTCTGGCAATTGTGATGGATGAATATGGGGGAACGGAAGGCGTTATTACAATTGAAGATATTTTGGAAGAAATTGTCGGCGATTTCGGCGATACTTCAAAAACAGAAGTAAAGGAATACAGCCGGCTACCGGATGGAAAATATTATGTGCTCGGATCTATGACGATTGATGACTTTAACGAAACCTTTAATATTCAATTACCGGAATCAGATGAATATAACACTGTTGCTGGTTTTATAGCGGATAAATCCGGTAAGATATTAAACGCCGGAGAAACCTTCACTTATGAAAAATTAAACTTTGAACTGATGAAAAAAATTCGTCAGAAAATGGTACAATTCAAAGTTTACGATGAAAGCAAAGATTTCACGGAAACTACCGAAGGGGATAAAGAAAAAGAAGAAAAAAAATAACAGATAAAATGAAATTATTGTTGCAAAGAATCCTAAAATATCATAAGTTTCATTCTCTTAAATGCTGGCGTAGCTCAGTTGGTAGAGCAGCTGATTTGTAATCAGCCGGTCGGGGGTTCAAGTCCTCTCGCCAGCTCTAAAAGTGCGAATTCAATTGAATTTCGCACTTTTTTATTTCTGAGAATTGTGAGCCCAGATACAAACTGACCTAAATTGACCTCATTTTTACTAGCTTTTATTCGTTTACTATGCCATTTACTATGCCATTTTTATCAGTAAAAGTATTTAATCTACTGTGGATAAAGCTAATATGATTAAAGTGATTTGTTAATTTTTTGTAGGATTTTTTTTCTTAGGGAGTGGACGTTTGAATTTAATTAGTTCGCTTTTCATTTTACCAATACTGATCTGATTATAATATCGATCTGTTGTATTGCCATGTTCATGCCCAACCAACTCTTTTACTATTGATGCATCCATATCATACCTTGATCTGCATAAGGTTATAAATGTTTTCCTGAATGTTCTAGCAGTATATTTTTTATCATCAAGCTTAAGTGTATCCATAAATCTTCGAATTGCTCGAGCCAAATTTTCAACATTATTATAATCAAGCAGATTATCAATTGATAATTCTTTTATCCTTTCTCTAAGGACCGGAACAAGATCTTCATGAAAGGCAATTTCCCTGAACTTTTTTCTCTTAGGTGAGTAATAATTGATTATTCTATTTTCTAAATCAATTTTCTGTATAGTAATAGTAAGTATATCAGAAGGGCGGAGGCCAGTATAGAAAAGAAGGTATATCATTGTTTTAAAATTAGAATTCTTTTCTTTCAAGCCATCGAATATTTTATAAATATCCTCATCCCTAAAGACAATTTTTTCTTTTATCTCAGGTTTCGTTTTAACCTCCCGGTTTATCTTGAACATTGGAGTGTAATTGTATTCAAATAAGAAGTTAATGAAATGAACCAGCAGTTTACCGTAGGCATGAATACTGTTCTGAGCCAAGGGTAATTGTTTTATTTCATTTAACCAGTTTTCAACTTGTATCTTATTTATGCTGCTACATGGAATATCTTTATCGAACTTTTCTGTGAACTTTTTGTAAAATCTATTATAATCTTTAATAGTTTTGGGATGTTTATTCTGATTATTCTTTAAGAAATGTTCGAAAGCTTGATCAAGGGTACTCTGGTTAATACCAATTTGCTTCAGCTTTTGACCTCTTCTTGTCAGTTCTAGTTGTAGCTTATTAGCATATTGTTTTGCTTTCCTGATGTTTGTGTCATTAGCGGTCAATGTATGTATGCAATTTTAGATTATTACGGATTTGAAATGGAAGAAAATGAGTTGGACTCCTTTGAAGATAAAGATGGAACTGAATTTGATTTAATTGAAGGAGTATTTAATGAATATGATCTTGAAGTATCAGAGAAATATCATGCTTCTTTCAAAGATATTAAAAAAGCAATTGATGATAATTTTCCAATATTGACATCGGCTATTAATGATACCCATTGGATTGTTATTTACGGTTATTCAACTGAGGATAATAAAATCTCTCATTTATATATTCTCGATCCAAGCTTAAAGCGCTTACGGGCAAAATGGCCGATTGAGAAATTCAAAGATCGTTGGAAGAAAGAGGATGGGAAAAGAGCAAAGAAATGGATTGCGGTAGTAATGGACAAGGACACTTAGCAGTTTAATACAATTGTATGTTAAGCAAGACTTCCAAAACATGAAACAAAATTATTAGAGCCGGGATAATATTTCGGCTACGCCTTAGTACAAAAGCCTATATAGGGCAAATAAAAATTACAAACAAAAAATTTAGAATCCGGTTTATGGAATAGAAAACTAATCCGCTCTTTACCGGGTTTGAAGGTTTGTGAGCACTGAAATCCGGTACCGTATAGAGGGGGTAGGTTATGGAAATCTCTAAGGAAAATTTTTGAAATATTATAATTATGAAGTCGTAGTTACATAGATTTAGCTTCTAAAGTTCAAAAAAAGTTTTAGGAAATTTTCCAAAACTCCGAAGTTTTCAACTATATATGCATATAACTAGAATATTTTTTTTATTACTGTATTAACATAAATTCATTAGGTCTAGTAAAGTGGTCCTAACCCACGGTAAATTTTTAGGAGAAAAGTTAAAGTTTGTAGAGATCAGCTTATTGTCATCGTAAGAAAAAAACGAAGGCGGAATACTATCAATTGATAAATTACAAGTTACTCAAAAGTGGGCAACCGTGCGAAGCTGTATTGATTTTGGGTAGCCCAATCCGACCCACGCCGTTATATTGCTTGAAGTGCTAAAGTAGTGATTTATAATTCCTAGCACCGTGTAAGATTCTATGAATCAGAATTGTTCTTTCTTCAATTGTGTAAAAGATGATATAATTTTGAACGATTATGTACCTATATCCAAGATTTTTGATTTCCTCATCTCTAGGCATTCTTCCCAGATTGAGGATTATCAGAAAGTAGTTCTAAGTTCTTTTCTATTTTGGTTGCGATTGCTTCAGCGGCAATCGGATTATCATCTGCAATAAACTTTATGATTTCCGTAAAATCTTCTTCCGCAATTCTGAGAAGTCGAATTTGAAATTTATCTGCTGGCATTTATTGTGGCCCTAATATTGGTCATAACTTGTTTTAATGTTCGCCCTTTATCGCCATCGGCTTTTTGGTTTTGTGCAACAGATAATTTCCCGAGTAAATCAAGTTTTAATTGCATCTTTGAATAATGAGACATTGACATAACAACTAAATCACCTTCGCCATTTTTTGTGATGAATATTGGCTCATTAGAATTATGTGCTAATTCAGAAATCTCATTTGATTTGTTTCTTAGATCAGATATGGGTTTTATTATTGGCATTTTTGCTCCTTTGTTTATATCAAAATTATATCATTATTATGATAAACACAATAGTAATAATAAACGCAATATAACCTCTTTAATAAGCAAAAAGTCAATAGCATAATATGTTCCAGTTACAAAAATATTTTGTAAAAAATAGTTCTTTCACATAGTGATGACTAAGTCATGAGTTACTGATCTTCATTCGTTAACAACAACATATGCCGTAATATCTATGAGGCAGGCCACCAAACCTCTTTCGGGACTTATTGACAAATGAATTTATCAATATTTAAGATTACTATTTTACCTCCGAAATATAATCGGGCAGACTTCTCTGCCCGTTTCTATTTATTGTGATTAGAATGACCGTTCGAGTTCAAGTATTTCTCTTTTGTAAACCTCATCATACCAATACATCCCGGCACAATTCTTCACGCTTTTGGTTGTCAGCCTTAGCCCTCGCGAGTACTAGCCCATTCACTGTATTTGTTGAGTTTTATCTTTTTCGCACGTAGATATTTATATGATTTATTTTTGACCGCATTATTGTAGGTATTAAGCAAAGCATCCAAATCTGCCGGGTCTGTAAGTCCAAAAATAATTAAAATATTTTTATTTGAAAGTGTGTTTTACAATATTTATTTATATCAATGACAGAATGAATAATTAATTCGCTCCCTAATTATAGTGAGAGCAGTAAAAACATGACAAGCAACTTAAACAATGAATACTACATATTGGTTGTATGAACTGTACCCTAAAAAGTACACACAAAGTTAAGCAACATTCTGAATTAAAACTTGTCTATTTTTCATTTCAAACTCAACTGGAGATAAATATCCTAATGGAAGAATGAGGTCTTCTTCTGTTGTAATTGAATTCGATATATTCAAAAACACTTCTTTTAGCCTCTTCTCTAGTTTGATTATTTTCCCAATAAGTTAATTCTGTTTTTAACGTGTGAAAAAATGATTCGGTAATTGCATTGTCATAACAGTTTCCCTTGGAGCTCACCGACTGAACTATTCCATGGCTTTTTAATATGTTACTTAAGCTGCTGTAGTACACTGCTCTTTGTTCTTGATAAGACAAAGATACTTTCTAAAGTTTTATTCTGTGGGTAGCGGTTCTTTTTATTTTATCGTTTTTGAGGAATATGTATATGATAGTAAAAAAAATAATTTTGGTTTGCATTATAATAATTTTTATATAAATTAATTAAAAGTTAACCTTCTCTCGAACTTATTTTAAAAATTAAAGCTTACACTACAATGAAAAAACTAATAAAATGGTTGTTACCTGTAATATTCCTTGTTTCTTGTGGGCAAAAAAATACAGAAAAAGCATATAAAGTGGAGGTAAAAACTGCAGATTTTGCTTTTATAGCACCTAAAAAGATTCCTTCGGGATGGATAACATTTGTTTTAAACAATGAGAATGCAAAACATGTACATGAGATAAGTATATCAAAACTTCCAGAAGGAATAGAGTACCAGCAATATATGGCAAAATTCGTTGATCCCTGGTTTGAGATACTAAAGGAATTACAAGATGGCAAAATTGACGTTTCGGGAATTTCATCCCGTGCAAATGAATTACTTCCTGACTGGGCAGATAAAGTTCAATATATCACCTCCAGAGGACTTGTTTCACCCGGAAATAAAGCTGAAAAAACGATTTACCTTGAACCCGGGAAATATGTTATGGAATGCTGGGTAAAAACTTCCGATGGTTATGTACACATTAGCAAAGGAATGACTTGGCCATTTACCGTTATGGAGGAATCAGCAAAAAGCTCGGAACCAGAACCTAATGAAAAAATAACCGTAAGTGATAATCAAATAATAACCGACTGGCAGCCGAGTACGGGAAAACATTCATTTTCGGTGTACTTGAAAGATGATTCTACCGGTATGCCTATTCACAATAACATCAATCTTGTTAAACTTAATGAAAACACTAACCTGGCAGAAGTCAATAAATGGCTTGATTGGTACCATGTTGGAGGATTGCGCAGCCCTGCTCCTGCAGTTTTCTTGGGTGGATTAAGTACGTACCATTCAAAAGTTGGACAAAAGGCTGAATATTTTACGATTAACTTGAAAGAACCGGGTAAGTATGCTTGGATTGTCGAGGTGCCTGATGGTCAGAAATTATGGAAGACATTCCAAGTTGATTAATCATGAAGATAAGGTTTAATTTAAGCTAATTAAAATAGCTGAAAATAAGTCCGGGTAATAATAATGTTTATCTAATCATAAAGTGCATCAACTATTCCGCTGTTCAAGTGACCAATCGTAAGTTTTTAGAATGACATTTGCGTGTACTTTTCTGGAACAAAGGAAACAAATTTTATATTTATTGAATAACTCACTGTTACCCAAATACTTCATTTTAGAATTTTATTTAATGATTTAGAGCAATAAAGTTTGCCTCATCATTGCACACAACGTTTAGTGTAAAATGCGTTTTCAATGCATATTAACTTAGAGTTATATTCATTTTTTAAATTTTAACTTAACCAAGGAATTGACCAACAAGTCCTTGTCTTGTTGATTGTCAAAAATCAAAAGGCAAGACACTTCTTTTTCAGAAATTTCTCCAATAAATATCAGACTGCTGTACAGATAATTGTTTTCGCCATCAAACCTTTTACTTTCAATAGTATAAAACTGGTTTGAATCTATTACAATCTCTCCTTT
The DNA here is from genome assembly GCA_963739985.1 of uncultured Ignavibacteriales bacterium. Lineage (GTDB taxonomy): Bacteria > Bacteroidota > Ignavibacteria > Ignavibacteriales > Ignavibacteriaceae > CAVUCE01. Next base: position 2,762 of record CAVUCE010000004.1, on the reverse strand, counting down.
CTCAGTTTTAAAATTCTATTCTTTCTTCTTGAAGGAAGATCGGAAAAGCTCTACTATTTTGTCTCGATATCCTTCTAAACCGAATTGTTTAATCATCTTATTGTTTCTATGTCTTGTATATTCAAGTCTGTCGGTACAGACATCATTACTATATCCATTGCTTCTTTCAAAATGCGGTATGCCTCAACAAGGACATAAAGAGAAATAAAAATAGTTAGAAAAGAATCGATCCAATATATTTTAAATAATGTTATAAAGAATGCGCCTATAATAACCGTAAAGCTAGAAACAGCATTACTAAGCAAGTGAAGGTACGTTGCTTTGAGGTTAATATTATTGGCTGAATCCTTCTTTAGAAGAATAGTGCCGATAACGTTTGCAATTAAACCTCCGGCAGCTACAATTAACATAAAAGAATCGCTTATTATTGATGGGTTATATAACCTATCGAAGGCTTCCCTAATAAGAAAGAAACTTATAATAACCAGGGCACTTGAATTTATTACTGCTGCAATAATTTTTGCACGCTTTAATCCGAATGTATGTTTTAACGAGTTTGGTTTTCTGCTTAATCGGTTGGCTATATAACTTATTATAATTGCAATACCGTCACTAAAATTATGAAATGCGTCCGACAATAAAAAAAGACTATGGGAAAATATTCCGCCGATAATTTCTATGAAGGTAATAATAAACTAAGGAGCATTTTAGTTAACAGCCTGCCGCCGCTTACTTCAGTTGAATGATTATGATCGTGTGACATAAAATCCCTTTTACATTTTTAATATTTAATAGTTGTTCTATTTCTGCCAGAGTATTTGAGAAACTTCCAACGGAACATTTACACCCGAAAAATACGGAATTATTCTCGGAGTGTAATCTTCTGCCGGACGATCAGCTGGAACCGAAGTACTAAAAACATGAATATTTATAGCGCCTGTTAATTTACTCTGATATTTCATTTCGGTACGAGCCAAATTAAATCCATTTACTTTGTCGGCATAAAGCTCAACTTTTACATCATTGCGGTCAAGATCATCAAGATACACTTGTACTTCAAAATTATGTTGCTTCTTAGTAGTTTCAATCTTTAACGCAATAAAACGAAGAGCAGACCATTTTTGATTAAGGTTATTTTTCCACTCAATAATTTCTTTTGCTTCTTTGCCGTTATTTGCAGAGCGAATATTATAGGCAGCAGCAGCCGGTATATAATGTTGTTCGGTGTAATCACGAACTGCGCGGTTAGCCGAAAATTTAGGAGTTAACCGCGCCATGCTTTCACGCATACGCGCAACCCATGCTGCCGGAATTCCTTTTTCGTTCCGTGTATAAAATTCGGGTATTACTTCTTCCTCAAGTAAATTATAAAGAGCTTCAGCTTCTGCGGCATCTATATTGGGATCGTCACCGTGTTCAAGACCATCACCTAAAGCCCATCCTACTTCAGGTGAGTAAGCTTCTTCCCACCAGCCGTCTAATTCGGAAATATTAATTCCGCCGTTTACAAGCACTTTCATACCGCTTGTTCCGCAAGCTTCCCATGGCCTACGAGGAGTATTTAACCAAACATCAACACCTTGCACTAAATGTTCCGTTAAGTGCATATCATAATCGCAAAGGAAAATCACGTAATTTTTTGCGTCGGTATTACGGATGAAACTTATCCATTGTTGAATCAAGTCTTGGCCTGCTTTGTCTGCCGGATGAGCTTTGCCTGCAATAATAAGCTGAACAGGACGTTTAGGGTTTGTTAATATTCTAAGCAGACGCTGCGGATCGTGCAAAAGAAGGTTTGGTCTTTTATAAGTTGCAAACCTGCGGGCAAAACCAATTGTTAATGTATTCGGATCAAAGAAACGATTTACGCTTCCAAGATTCTCTTTAGGTGTACCAATTGCTTTTAATTGCCTGGATAACCGTTCACGAACAAACTGGATAAGAGTTGTGCTTGAAGAGTTGCGCATATGCCAAAGCTTTTCATCTGATATTTGGCGAATATTATTTTCATGCTTTTCAATTGTTCCGCGCCAGCGGTCTTTACCACATGCTTCCGTCCATAAATCATCGGCTGGCTGAGAGTCCCAGCTTGACATGTGAACACCGTTTGTAATGTGTTGAACAGGCACTTCATTTTCAGGCCATTGCGGAAATAAAGATGTGAAAATTCTTCTGCTAACTTTACCATGTAACCGGCTGACACCATTAACAGCGCCGCTTCCGTGTATAGCTAAATAAGCCATATTAAAATTTTCTGATGAGTCGGCAGATTCTTGTCTTCCCAAAGCAAACAAATCCTCAACTTTAATACCGAGTTTATTTTTTGCATAAGAGCCAAGATATTGTTCTATAAGGTAAGGAGGAAATACATCGAAACCAGCAGCAACGGCAGTATGTGTTGTAAATAGATTGCCAGCTCGCGTAGCGGTAAGTGCAACATTAAAAGGCTGCCCCGTTTTTTCCATAAAATCATGCGCACGTTCTAGAACTGCAAAAGCAGCATGGCCTTCATTTAGATGACAAACCTCGGGTTGAATACCGAGAGCTGAAAGTAATTTCCATCCGCCTATACCAAGAATTATTTCTTGTTGAAGACGCATTTCCTGTCCACCGCCATATAATTCACTGGTAATACCCCGGTGAATTGGGGAGTTAGCTACATCGTTACTATCCAGCAAATATAAAATTGCTCTGCCGACTTTAACCTGCCATGCCCTCAGCAAAACTGTATTGCCAGGCAGATCAACTTTTACACGAAGCCA
>CAVUCE010000003.1:0-141260 GCA_963739985.1 uncultured Ignavibacteriales bacterium | reverse complement strand
AACCTACCCGCAAACTCGTTTATTCCTTCGCATACACAATAAGATTTATGAGTTCTATCTCGGAATTATGCGTACTTTTCAGCTAAATACTTTATTGCCTTTATAGCAGGAAATATTCTGTTCCCGCGTCTCTGCTTTCAAATTCCTTTTTAATAAACTATTTCCTTAAGGCTATTTTGCATAAACGAATATTAGTAATATCATTTCTTAAAAAACTATTTCAGGGGACTCAGCGTTTTGTCCTCAATATAAATTACTTCAAATAAATTTCTATCCCCCATTCAAACATTCATTCATGCAGTCACAAATTCGAAAACCCAGAAACAAGCAACCAGCATCCAGAATCCAGCATCTAATATTCTCAACCAATCATTCATTTTATCTTTAATTATCATTTTATCTATGCCAATCTGTCATACATTTTGAGCTGCTTCTGCCTCCTACCTGCCAAGCAGGTAACTAGTACTTTCATGGCAAGTAAATTCCCAATATAAAAGATCAAAATGTGACAAAATGTCATATACTTTTTATAATATATTACTTCAATAAATATTCAATATTAAAATCCGTAAATCAGAGTTCCATTCACAAAAACCGCCAGCAAACCATCGTAGATGGTTGACAATTCATTCATCCATTCCCCCAATCATCCATCCATCCATTCATTCATTCATTCCGCCATCCATTCATTCAACCATCCATTCATTCAACCATTCATTCCGCCATCCATTCATTCAACCATTCATTCAATCATTCATTCCGCCATCCAGAATCCAACATCCAACATTCAACAGCCGCAGCAAAATCTACAGTGATAAAACAATACATGATACTTAAAATTGCTTCAGAAGCTTGGTCACACTCAAACCCTCAAGCTTCAGTATTTAGAAATCAATTATTGAAAGGAGCAATATTATGGCTCGACTAAAAGGTTCGGTACTTGGAAATCTAAGCGGTAAACTAGGCAACCTTTCCGCAAGAACAGTGCAGGGACAAACAATTCTTTCCGCGCGTCCATCCAATGTAAATGTCAGCAGAGCAGATAACGTAGTTGCAATAAGAAACAGATTCACAGTTACGGCATCTTTTGCAAAATCCGTTAAAAGTATTGATGATCTATCCAGCATTTGGGACAAAGCAAAACTCCCGAGACTCTCGGCAATCAACACAATCTTCAAAAAGAACTTTGCGTACTCCGGTCCTAAAAATCCAACTGATCAGAATATCATTACACCGGGCGGATTTCAGCTTGATGTAACAAGTGCAAGCGTTACGACTGATACAATCTCAATCGATCTCGGTGCGCTAAACGCATACACTCACTTCTCCGCTGATGAAAAAGATCTTTCTGCTTCAGTAATGCTCTCTGTTTATGATCCTATAGATTCCGGTGATGATTTTTTCAAAATCCTCACATTCAAAGATACAGAAAGCAATTACGATCCAAGCTCGGCATTGAGTCTATCACTCGCGATAGATCAAGTTCAGCAGAACGAGATTGCCAAATACAATACGAAGCTGTTATTCGTAAGCGTAGCAACAAAAGACGCGGATGGAAAAATAGTGCAGTATTCCGATACCTATGCACAAGATGTATAATTGATATACTCCTTCTGCCGATCCGCCTTTGGAGCAGCCTCCCTCCATCGGCGGATTTAATTTTTATCTAATTGTACTGTTTTTCTTTCATAAGCCTAATTCACTAGTAACATTTTGATTTAATACGACCTTAAATAAATCGTGCCCGGAAATTTTATTGAGAAAAGCGATTATGAAAAATTCTGTTTGAGTCCCGGTGAAATCGGGACGAGTTTATTTTTCATAGTGACTTGAAATAAAATTTTAACGATTTATTTTCAGCCATGTTCTTTTGTCTCTTTTCTTCAAGAAAAAGTGAGGACAAATTAAATGAAAACACTCTCAAACTTCTTAAAAGACAAAAACGGAAACCTAAGCTCAACCAGACTGCTGATGCTGGTCTGCTTAATACTACTGGTTGTCGATTGGATGTACACACTTATCTCACACGGAATCTACAATCTCAGCTGGCAGAAAGTAGCACTACTCACTTCAGTCTTCAGCCTAAAAGCAGCTCAAAACTATCGGGAATAATAAAATGTCAAGATTCAATAAAGCATACCGGAATACAATAAACTACGAAAAAGGATACTCCCGTAATAAATATGATAAAGGCGGAGAAACATTCTACGGCATCTCACGCTATTATCACCCGGCATGGCCCGGCTGGGGAATAATAGACAAACAGAAACTCAAAGGCGAACCGCATCTTACACTTCAGCTCAAGATATTACTTAAGAAATTCTATTACCAAGAATACTGGATAAAACAAAAATGTGATCTGATAGAAAATCAGCTTATCGCTTCCCTCCTCTTTGATATTTCGGTCAATGTAGGCAAAACAGAAGCTGCAGTACTTCTGCAGAAAACATTAAATATTCTGAACCAAAACCAGCAAAGCTATCCGGATATAAAAGTCGATGGGATAATTGGAGATATAACTTTAACCGCCTTAAGAATCAGCATCAAGTATAACGGAGATGCATTGATTAACAACGTACTCAACTTTTACCGTGAGAAAAGAATAATAGAAAATATGGAGGCAGACAAAACGCAAGAAACATTTATAGGATTATTCAAACGAGTCAAGGTGATACCATTATGAAAAGAAAGATAGAATATATAATCATACCCGTAATAGCAATTCTGATTGCAATATTCACAATCAATTATCTAAAGCAAAATAACATGCAAGAGATAATTCAAATTAAGAAATCAACAAAAATATTAGGCAAACCGGATACTAACTATATAAAAGGAAAAGACAGTCTAATTACAAAACCGGAAGAGTATCATAATACGGATACGCTTCAAATAAATAAAACAGATTCCGCATTCACAAAAACCGATTCAACAGCAGATTATAAGCTGAAGATAAAAATAAAAACCTTTGGTAAAATAGATAGTATCAGTATGGATTACTTTCTAAACTTAAAACCTAAATCATTTATCAGAATAGATACACTAAAAATATTCAGAGTCGATACATTAAAGATTACAAAGCTGAAGATAAAAAAGATAAAGAATCCATTTTACAACACATTTTGGTTTGGCGCGGCAATAACAAGTTTGATTGTATTGATAATAAACCTAATCCATTAACCAACGGCCAACAACCGTAATCCAAAACCCAACAACAACAAACGACAAACAACAAACAAAACCGAAGGTTTTCAATGTTAAACATAGATGATAAATATGATAAGCAGACAGACAAAACAAGATTAACGCTGGAAATATCGAAATTCTTATTATATCTAATAACACTGATAATAGCAGTCGTACTAGCCTACAACTCACTCGATAAACGATTGTCGGTAATAGAATCAGAAATGCAGCACAAAGTAGATTTAAGCATACTTCTTGAAAAACTGGATATAGTTAAAGATGAGATCAGCAAAAAGATCGAAATAGAAGTTAGCAAAGTAAACCACCGGCAATTAAATGATAAACATGTTTATAATAATTAAACTCAATAATTCATGAAAACTTAGTAGTACATCTTATCTATCATACAGAATCATTCACCCTAAAATCGCCAATGAACTCAATCTCTGTTTATCCATTGTACCATTTTTAATATTCATAAAAACACAATTCTGCGTAGCAAAAGCACAAATATTTTCATCAATTAAAAAATTATATTTTAAGAACATAATATTATGTTTAATATTTTCCAACCGGATGTAACCGGTAGGTGTATCATTTAGTTTAAGCTGCCGTTTATATACAATTTCAGTTGAAACCACGGCCGGATATAAATCAGATTTGAGTAGAGTATCAATCGGAAGAATTTGTTCAAATAATTTGAAACGTAAGTCTTCAAGCCATTTGATGTAGACTATATTGTTTACATGGCCCGCTATATCTATTTCATAAGTTTTTATCTTGATATTTATTGAGGCTTGGTATTTTCCCTTTTCGTAATTCATTATTTGCTCCATACTACGGCAGCAATATAGCAGCAGCTATAACTGTTGTCCATAACCCGTTCTTATTGCCTTCGGCGGTTTGTGTGATATTGAAAGTTTTTACAATCTTACCTGACATTTTAAAAACCTGTTCTCTTTCATTCCAGTCAGCCTCGATATCGAATTCAATACCGAGGGTTGTTGCTAGCATTTGGGCTGCCAGATCTTCAGCATAATCACCGGCCATTTTTTCTTTAACTCCATATGGATGATATTCCGACAAATAACCGTGTTGCGATTTATCCGCCGGAATAGCGACACCGATAGATGCTGCTATTAACCGGTTCGGTTCGTTTGTTGAGTTTCGGGCCATTACCATGAATGTTATTTGTCCAGCACTTATTTCTTTTAATCCATGCTGCCTTGACACTTGTTTGCATCGCGGTGGATATATACTACTTACGGTAACTATATTACAAATTTCAATTCCGGCATTTCGCACTGCTGCTTCAAAAGAACTAAGATAGTCTTTATGCCTGCCAACGCCTTTAGTAAAAAATATTTTTTTAGGTACGTACAATGTATTTCCTCCTATTTTTTCAGTAGAAATTTTTTAAGTGCAACGCCAACGGTTGTGCATGAAGTGGAAAGCTGGATTTTTATATTTTCTTTTGCAAGCACCGAATAAGCCTTCATTCCTATTTCAATTGTTAGAAGGACATCTATATCATTTTTAATTATAAATTCGGCAGCTTTTGGACCAGCACCGTCATTTGATTGAAAGGCGACATTATCAACTGCCGAATATTTCTTTTCTTCTGTATCATAAATAATAATGTATGGAGATCGGGCAAAGCTGTCCCCCATCATACTGTCTAAACTTCTACCATTAGACATTATAGCTATTTTCATTCAACTGCCTTTTTCATTTCTAATAATTATTTCTTAATATTTTGCCTTAATTATGATGATGTTTTTCATGCTTGCATGCTTCATATCCGCTTAATTTTCCTTTTATAAACTGATCTAGAGCATCGGCATAAGCAAGTCCCGGTGCAGTAATAACGTTTATTCCGAACGCAAGAAAATTAGAAACTGCTTTTTGTCCCATACCGCCGGCAATTATAGTATTCACATTGAACTGGTTAACATAGCCCGGAAGCTGGCATGAACCGCCGTGTTCTCCTTCCAGCGGATTAAAATAAGTTTCATATTTGACTATATTTTTTTGCTCATCTAATTCACATACATTAAATCTAGAACATCTTCCAAAATGCTCGGCAACAATTTCTTTTGTGCCGATTTCTTCAATCGCAATTGCTAAACGCTGATTCATATATACTCCGTCAATTTATTTTAGTTTAGGTTAATGCTGTTCGCTTTTATTCCGCCTATTCATTTCAAAATTGTTTTAACAATCTAGTGCTACACTAATTCTTCATGATTACAGGATTACTGTATTTATAAAATTGTAAATCTTTAAGAGTCTCTAATATTTTATCTACCTCAATGTTGATTACCTTAGGATAATAAACCATAAGACGAGTAAAACCATCCATATCAATTATAGAAACCGCACGTACTTTATTTACAGAATGTATTAAACCTTGGATGCTTTCAATATTTTCAAAGCATTCCGTAATTATCGGAAAAGAGATATTCATTTTTAACTTTTGTTTTATCCACCCGATACAATCCATTTTACATTGAGGGCTCTCAATTGAGAGGCCTATCAGCTTAGCGTTCAGCTCTTTAAATTCTTCTTCCTTCATTCCGAATGCGTTAAATTCTTCAAGACACGTGAGGTCGAATTCTCCGGGCTGGCACACAAGTATAATCCAGTTCCCTTTATAATCATCAGGAATCTTTTTTACGCCGTGTGTCGTTTGCACTTCTATTTGAGGCATTTTTTTACCGGTAAATGATGTTCTGGTATTAACTTCGACAGTTTCCAATTGTACCTCCCCTTATTTGGTGATGCTATTGCCCGGTATGATCAAATCAGTAATCATAATTATCGCCTTATATTTTTAGAGACTTTTGAAAGTAAACCACCAATCATATCCTTCTTTTGGGTTCATCCTTTTTTCGGCTTCAATAACATCTTTAGGCGGTGGAAGAATTACTTTATTTTTAATCAATTCATTGTTAGGCCAGTTTTCGGGCATCGCTACTTTATTTTTATCCGAAATCTGTAGAGCCTTGAGTGCTCTTAATATCTCGTCTGCTTGTCTGCCTATTTCCTGCGGGTAATAAATCATCAAACGAATAAATCCCTCAGGATCGATAATAAAAACTGCACGTACAGTATTCGTCCCTTTACCGGGATGAATCATTCCAAGCTTGGTGGCAACATGCCCCATGTCATCAGCAATTATAGGAAACGGGATTTCAATCTCTAATTTCTCTTTTATCCACTCAACCCATTTTATGTGTGAAAAAACTTGATCGATTGAAAGTCCGATTAATTCCGTATTTAACTCCTTAAATTCTTTGTCCCTTTTAGCAAAAGCATAAAACTCGGTTGTACAAACGGGAGTAAAATCTCCCGGATGACTGAAAAGCACTATCCATTTACCCTTATAATCCTCTGGAAATTTTTTGATTCCGTGAGTTGTTTGGATTTCAATACTCGGCATTTTATCCCCTATTAACGGGATTCCTGTTTTTGATTCAATTGCTTCCATTTGGTACTCCAATTATTTTGTTTTTGTTGTGTTTATTAACTACCATATATTAATGATGACTATATTTCCCTAAGAGAATTCAATCATAATTGAATTCAATACACTTTATCTTTTTCTAAATTCATTCATAAGGTCTCGTCCTGGTTTCCTTTTAAAATCACTATCTCTTTTTGGTTTTCTGGTTTTTCAACTTTATTACTTAACCATCCAGAAACACTTTCTTTTCTATTGCTAGTCATCATGCTCTATCTCATAGGTAAATCTCTTTCTTGAATAATTGTCACCTAAAAATTTTACTAAATATAATTTAGTTTTTTACTTAAGGTTCATCTAATTTAATTCTATCATACTATTAACACTGAATTATTAGAATCACCAAAATGAGTTAATGTCTGTTTATCTGCTTCCGGCTCATTTAACCATATTTGTCCGTCACATAGGTATCTGAACTGATATTCTTTGCCGGTTTCAAACACTATTTCAATGGAAGAAGAGCCATCAGAATGCTTGTGTGAAAATTTATGTTTATCAGGATCCCAATTATTAAAGTCTCCGAGAACGCTAATTTCTTCAAAGTTTTCACATATCTCTTTTGAAAACATAAAAGTCACTTTACAAACTTTTTTGTCCTTCGAATATTTTTTAATAATGGCCATAACTCACCTCGTAATGTTTTTAATAATAAAAGTATTGTTCGAATACTTTACTTTTTTCAAGAGATTATTTCTAATCATATCATCAACCAAACTCCACGATGTTTTTGATCGAGATAAAAATTCTTCTACGGCATCTTTCCGCATTGGATGAACAGCAAGTATGCTTAACAATTCTTTCTCAGCATCGAAAGAATAACTGAAGTTTGTTCCTTCATTATAAACTAAAAGCTCTACGCTATTTATTAAATCACGAAATGTTTGATAAGCAAGATTCAAATTATCTTCAGATGGCGGCTCTACAAATATTTCTGCAGGCGGGCGGATAGGAATCAAGATATATGCTTTATACGGATTTAATTCACTTATTACTTGAGCGGTTTTTCTTAATGATTCTATATTATCATTAATATCTTTCACAAGCATTGTTTCCGTAACCAGCATTCCTTTAAAAGAAGAGGCAAAAGTTTTTATACCGGATATTATTTCTTCTAGTTCAAGTTTACCAGTAGGCCTATCAATCTTATGCCATATTTTTTCATCTACAGTATCAACTTTTACAGAAACCCAATCGGCTTTAAACAAATCTTTTTGAACTTCTTCGTCCCAAAGTAAAGACGAATTGGTTATAACTGCGATTTTAATTCCAAGTGGTTTTAGCAAGTCAATTGTTTTGCCGAGATTTATATCAAGAGTCGGTTCGCCATCCGGTACAAAAGCTAAGTAGTCAATGCGTTCACCTGTACTTTGCAACCGCTTAACTTTTTCAGAAACCTCGATTAAGATATCTTTTGGTGAAAAGTATTCACTCCTTTTGATAGACATAGAATCAGTAGCGCCAATTTGGCAGTAAATACACGAATAGCTGCATACTTTTGGAGGTATGTTGTTTATTCCAAGACTTCTTCCTAATCTGCGTGACGGTATGGGACCAAAAACAATTGACATAGTTTTATCATTCTTACTTTTTATTTATTTATGAAAATTCAATATTCCATTCGACATTTCTCTTAAATCTATTTCCTTTAGTATATCACAGTCGCACTTTACTCCTAAATCTTCGAAAAACTCCAATATTACTTTCAATTCTTTATCAGAATAATTTTCGCCAAAATACCACTCAGTATATTTAAAGCTATTTTCACATTGCTTTTCTGTGCTAAAGATTTCATATAGATAAGCTTGGAGAAAAGCTAACTGATGAATCGGTATTGGTAATTTTGGTTTTTTCATAAAATAATTTTCTTTCGCTTAACTGATATAAAAACAATTACAGAGATCATCTTCAAAAGAAATATTCAATCATAAGCTAGTCTTGTTTCTTTATCCTTAAGTGTTGGTTTTATTAAAGCATGCCAATCTTTAGTATTCCATGTTTCTAGTTTAGTATGAGTGATATAATATTTCTCAGGTATTGGATGCGTCCCAACAACTACTTTTAAAAGGTATTTCGCTTCTATCAAATCTTTAAATTGTTTGATATAAGGACATGGCGGATAACCGACTACCATTCCGGTTGCAAAGTGAATTACTTCCGCGCCGTTTTTCTTTAACTCTTCCGGTGCGTATTCTATATTGCCGCCGGGACATCCGCCGCATGAGGTATAACCGACAAGCTCAACTTCTTTATTCTTGTAAATATCAAAAGCTCCGGATCTTTCTTTAACAGCTCTGAAACATTTTCCGCCTGCGCAGCTTTTGTATCTGTCGCAGATTATAATTCCTATTTTTACTTTCTCATTCATAATTTTACTTCATTTTTTATCTTAGAGATGACATCTTTGGAAAAAATGTCACATCTATTGTTTGCCGAAGTTGCCAATTATTTATTGTAATTAATTTCTCTTCCACCGGTTTTCATCGGATCGCCGGAGTAACCCAAAGCTTTCCAGTTTAACCTGTCGGCTTTTGTGCCATGGCAGGAATTACACTTTAACGCTTTTTCCTTTGGAGCTACCATATGATTTATCGGCCAGTACATTTCCGTTTCGATGAATGAGTAACTTCCCGAATAAGGCAAATTTATTTCTTTCATCCCAAGTTCCGAAGCCTTGTTCCAGTCATATGTCTTCCAATAACCGTCTTTACCAAATAGTTTGGGTATAATTAAATAGTCATTTTTAGAATCATAAATTTGTTTACCGCGCATTACTTTAAAAGGAGCAATCCTTGCTTTCGGATCTTTGATATCCCCGTTAAGGGAATTAAGCTCAACAACCTTTGAAGGATTGATCTTATCGCTAAACGAATAATACTTTGCGCTTCCGTTATACCATTTATATGTTGGCATAACATTCTTTGCCCACTTAAATTCACCTTTCATTTTATTGTAAGTTTCATTGCCAAATTTATCTTTAGATTCCGGTCTGTCTTCACCGGCTTTAGACCAATCCCACCATACTTTTGTAGGCTCAACACGAGCAAAATCGTGAATATGGCATGTCTCGCAAGCAACTACACTCAGGTGTCTATTTATTGTTTCATTTTCATGGATTTTACCCTTATGACAATCCGTGCAGTAAATATGATTTACATTAGCTGCCATCGAACCGTGACTGGCTCCCAATATTCTATGCTTTTGGTCTCTAGAAGAATGACAGTCAATACATTCAAATTCAAATTTGCCCATGTGAACATCCGTACTTGGTTTCGGATTATATAAGCTGCCATCTAAATCTCCGTGTTTAATACCAGTGCCGCCGCCGCCGTTAAAATGGCAGGCACCGCAGTTTGCTCTTGTTGGCTTTCCAACGCTTTGTGCAGATGCTGCTAAGTCAACATTCTTATCAGGCATTCCGGCTCCGGTAGGTGTTTTTTTGTATTTTCCTGTTTGATCGTGGCATACCAAACAGTCAACATTTTCTTCTTTGCCAAAATCAAACGTTTTGTCCTTCCAGCCGTAACCCACATGACAACTTGTGCATCTTGGATAATTTGAAGGCAGTGCAAGACAAAAATTGTTTACAAAATTCTTTTTGCCTCTTTGAATGGTTTGATTATTCGCAACTAGGAATTTTTCATCTAACCAGGTCCAATGGCTAGTATTCATAACTTCTTTAGCTGCGGTTTCGTGACAGGTTAAACAAGTGTTTGTGACATCTTGCGGTGTTGCAAAAGGGCCCTGGATCAATTCCTTATGAGACTGACCAAGCAATGATATGCTGCAAAGAGAGAGAACAATAAATATTTTTGAAAGCATGTTAACCCCTTTTATTTTTTAAAATTTATTTGGATATTTTTATTTCTTGTGCTTGTAACTCATCTTGATAATTTTTTTCAATTAAATTTATAATTGATTTAAAAGCGTTCGTTACTTCGCAATCCGGCTTTACCAGAACGATTGGCTTTCCTATATCACCAAGAATGCGGGCATCAATGTCAATCGGAATTGAACCAAGAAATTGAACACCGTAATTGTCTGCTAATTTTTTTCCACCGCCTTCGCCGAAAATGTCTAGTATCGCGCTGCAATGAGGACAAACAAACCCAGACATATTTTCGACAACGCCTATTAAAGGAATTTGTAATTGTTTTGCCATATTGATAGCGCGTTCAGCATCTAAAACAGAAACATCCTGTGGGGTGGTAACAATAACCGCATAATCGGGTTTCATATTTTGTCCGATAGTTAATATTTCATCTCCGGTTCCGGGCGGTAAATCGGCAACCAAATAATCAAGTTCGCCCCACTCAACATCGGCTAAAAATTGGTTAATTATTTTAGACCGCATTGGACCGCGCCAAATAAGAGGCTGACCGTTTTTTAGCATACTTGCCATGGATATCATTTTAACGCCGTATTTTTCAAAAGGAACAATTTTTTCATTTAGAAAAATTAAATCGTCGTTTACATTTAACATTTTAGGAACATTTGGCCCGGTTATGTCCGCGTCAAGAATCCCGGTGGAAAATCCTTCCGATTGGAATCCATATGCAAGATTTATACTAACGGTAGTTTTACCTACTCCGCCTTTGCCGCTGAAAACAGCAATACGATGTTTAATTTTGGATACTGTTTCTTCAATTCGTTTTTCTTCTTCTTCGAATGATTTCTGTTTGTCTTGTTCGTTCATAATTTTCTTAAAAATTTTTATTTATCTATTTACTGTTGAGATTAAATATCTTACACTAATATTCATTATTTGCCCTAACGATGATTATGTTCATTTTCGTGCTCATGCATTCCGTGACCCATACTATTTTTTATAGTCGGTTCAAGCAATTCTTTTAGCCCGTTATTGTTAAAGGCTGCAAGAGCTTCTACGGAATCCATTTTGCGGGCTAAATAAACTTTGCTTCCACCGGATTTCAATATATCAAATGCATGAGGGCCAATATTACCGACAATAAAAACCCGAACTCCTCTATCTAAATATTCCTGAAGATTATCGTGGTTGTGCCCTTCATTATTATTTATAAACGATTCGAAACTGTTTGTTTCCGTGTTAAACAAGATTATATAATTTGCGTGTCCGAATCTTTTGGCTACCTTGCTTTCCAAATTATTTTCGTCTGCACCAATACAAATCAACATTTTTTACTCCTTATTGTTTTTAAGTCACCTTAAGCGAAACCAGCACTTCAGGATGATAGACTATTCGAATAATGAAAAATCACGCGCGATACTTTATTTCCTTTTTTCCCGGACTTCTTTGTGAGAATATCTCCGTAATAAATGTTAAGCTCATAATTGAAATCATTATGAATGAAATCCAGATTATTTTCATTATTTGTTTTCCAATATTTTATGGTCATTTATCATTTAAACCATTTTACAATTGCATTAATAGTTGCATTAATAACCGGATAAACTACCGGCGATGGAGTTAGCAGCGGATGTGTTCCTATTTGCAAGGTGTTTATATCCGTATCAGTCATTCTATTTTGGATCATAACGGAAACCATATTGATAAGTTCTCCAACCGAATCCCCTCCGTAAATTTGCGCGCCGAGCAGCGTATGCGAATAAGTAGAAAAGATTAACTTTACATATACTTCCGTAGCGCCGGGAAGTTTTCCGGGATGGCGGTCAATTGCCTTTGCAATACCGACTGTATATTCCATTCCTTTTTCTTTTGCTCTGTTTTCAGTTAATCCGCTTACGGCAAATGCTGTGCTGCCGATTTTAGTAGAGAAAGTCCCGAGAACTCCTTGATATTGTCTTATTACTTTAATGGAAAAAAGATTTGAACCGACGAGCCTTCCTTCAGCCATGGCAGTCGAGGCAAGCATAATGTTTGAGAAATCACCCGTAAAGAAATCATATTTTACGGCGCAATCACCGATCGCAAAAATGTCTTTTTCAGAAGTGCGCAGATAATTATCAACAAGAACTCCCCTTCCTTCAAGGTAATGTAGTCCAAGTTTTTTTACTAATTCAAGATTTGGTTTATAGCCAACGGATATTATAACCAGGTCGCAATTAATTATTGAACCGTCGTTTAATTCAACGCCGCTAACAGAACCGTTACCTAATATTTTTTGAATGCTTTTTCCGGTAACAACATTTCCGCCCCGACTGGTTAGAATATCTTTAACCTTCTCGCTAAATTCATTGTCCATAGACGGCAAAAGTTCCGGCATCATTTCCACAATTGTTATGTCTTTTCCTCCTTTAATCAATTCATCAGCAACTTCTACTCCGATATATCCTCCGCCAAGGATTACAACTTTTGATGCACTTTGAACAGCATCTCTTAATTTTTCTAAATAACTTTTTCTTTTTCTAATAAGAAAGACACCTTCTTTTTCTTTCCCTTCAATTTGCGGGAGTACAGCACTTGAGCCTGTAGCCAAAACAAGTTTTTCATACTTTATTTCTTCACCGCTCTCAAGAATCAAAATATGATCTTTTCTATTAACTGCTTCGCTGTTAATAATGTCAATTTTATTTGCGGTTAAGGGCGCATCCCCCAGAATATTTTCATCAACATTATTGAGAGTAAATAATGTGTACGGAATTCCGCACGGTATCATAGGCTTTGAATCTTTACGGATCAAAGCGATATTTTTATTTGGATAAGAATTTTTTGCGGATAAAGCTGCCGTTACTCCGGCTGGCCCTCCACCAATAATAACTACATCATAAGCTTTCATTTTTTCCCTTTATATTTTTTAAGTACAATAATCCCGTTCCAACGGGATAACCGCATAATTCAGAAATAACTTCACATTTAACTTTGAATAAAAAATAAATGGAGCGCTTTGCATTTAGAAGCGTTTCAAAATTTCCCTGTCCTTTTGCTATTACCAAATCCGCTTTATTAAAAAGATCGATAAATTCCGGAGTGCCTTCATTTAAGTCTGTCCCGGCAATTCTACTTCCGCTTTCAATTACCTTACAAAGCTTGTTTATGCCCAACCTTTTAGCGTCTTCCAAAGTTATATCATTTAAAATTTCATTTGACCTTACGGCAAATACAACTTCTTTAGGCTTTAATTGTTCTATCAAGAATTTATCGAACAGCGCTTCTTCGTAATTGTCTGCAATAAAAAGGATTTGGTTTGCTTTATTAAAATCGTCCTTGAAATTGTCAATTGAATCAACATTTATTTTTCTTGAAGTGATAATGTTAATTTCTTTTTCAAGATTGAAATTGGGATTTGCACCAAGATCAATAGTATTGCCGGTTATTGAAATACGGATTGCCGTTTCCAGTTTATCATTCGAGGCCTCCATCATGATTTCAAGATATTTTAAATACCTTTCCGCGTCTTGCCTGTTTGTCTCTTTAATCTCAGCGAATGAACTTATACCATTCAGATGTTTCTCTAAAATAGATTTCAGTTTAAGTGAGAAATGTGGTGCGCTTTTAACATCCTTATTATTGAGTAATAAAGTCATCGTATCATAAATGATTTTACTTTGCGTACTTTTATTTTTTAAGCCTAAAAGCCTGCTAAGAGTATAAGATTGTTTTACGATGCATGGAATACAACCGGGAGAAATCAACATTTATATTGCCTTTATATTTTAAAATTAGCGCTTTAGAACATTGCAAAGCCCTTTTTACATCTAAGCGAATTAATCAATAATTAGAATGATTTTATATTGGTGAGCAATTGTAATGCCGGAACAAAAGCTCCTTTTTTGATAAAATCCTTAATATTTAATCTTGCGCTCAGTGCAAAGATGCAAGATAATAATGCATGCATTGTTTTAGTGCAATGATATTGCAATATTCGTAAAGAATTTTGAAAGATATTAAATGAAAGACGTCCAAAGCATAATTGATCAACAAAAGGAAGCACTTGTAACCCCTGATGGAATTGTGGTAATAGGAAAAGATTTAAACATTATTGTGTTTAATGAAGCTGCTTCACGAATTACCGGCTTTTCGGAAGATATGATCTTAGGAAGGAAGTGTTCAATTCTTTTTAAGAAAAACGGTGAAGAATCAAAATTTATCTCAGTAGTAATTTCAGAAAAAAGGGTTTATCCAAACCTCCCGTTTAAGATAAAAGATAAAAACGGAAATTTAATTGATGTACTAGCTTCGATTACTCCAATTTTAAAATCCGATACTGTAATCAGTGTTGTTTTGGTTTTCCGGAATACAAAAGAAATGCTTTCGATGGCTGAAGAGCTTGAGGAGAAGACTATTGAATTGAACGATCAAAAGAATAAGCTGGATGCCATATTCAATAGCAATATTGAAGGAACGTTTACCATCGACAATGATTGGAATGTTACATCATTCAATGATTCTGCCGCTAAGATAACCGGTTATAAAAGAATGGAAGCTGTAGGGAAAAAGTGCTGGGAAATTTTCAATTCACCTTTGTGCAGAAACGGTTGCCACATGGAGCGTACGATGAACAAAGGAATATCTACAATAGGAAATGAATTGGAAATTGAAAATAAAAATGGAAAGAAAGTTCCTATAAGAGTTAATTCAGCTATTTTAAGAAATAACAAAAATGAAAAAATCGGCGCTGTAGAAACGTTTATAGATATCTCCGAAATAAAAAACCTATCGTCGCATCTTGATGAGGTATTTAAGTATGAAAATATTGTTGGGAAAAACAAAGAGATTAAACAAATTATATCCGTTCTGGAAAGTGTAGCGCAAACTGATAGTTCCGTTTTAATTACTGGTGAAAGCGGAACCGGGAAAGAGTTAGCTGCGCGCGCTATTCATTTAAATAGTCCTAGGCGAACAGGACCGTTTATTGCGGTAAACTGTAGTGCGTTCGTTGAGTCGCTAATAGAAAGTGAATTGTTCGGACATGAGAAAGGTGCTTTTACCGGTGCAATAAAAACAAAAATTGGAAGATTCGAGCTTGGTCAAGGCGGCACTCTTTTTTTGGATGAAATTGGCGATCTTTCTCCAGCAGTTCAGACAAAATTATTGAGGGTTTTAGAATTGCATGAGTTTGAAAGAGTCGGTGGAAATAAAATTATTAAAATGGATACCCGTATAATTGCCGCTACAAATAAAAATCTTTTTGAAGAGATTTCCGAAGGAAGATTTAGAGAAGATTTGTTTTACAGAATAAATGTAATTAATATTCATCTACCGCCATTGAGGGAGCGAAGAGATGACCTACCTCTACTCGTGAATCATTTCATCGAACATTTTAACAGAAAGTTCGGTAAAAACATAAGACAGTTCTCTTCATCTGCTTATGATATCATTTTTGAATACAACTTCCCCGGAAATATTAGAGAACTTGAAAATGTAATTGAACATTCCTTTATACTTTGTAATGGTGAAATAATTCAGGTTGAGCATTTACCTAAACGTCTAAAAAGTACGCAATTTAATAATGATCGTAAAAATATTCTACGAACTAGTAATAATATTTCAGAAACTGAAAGAGATTTGATATTATCTGCACTTCATAATAATAAATGGAATAGAGCACAAACTGCTAATGAACTAAAAATAAATCCCTCAACTTTATGGCGGAAAATGAAGAAATTGAAAATAGAATATTAATTAGTTATACGTTTATGTAATATCCCATTGCGTTTATCTTTTTTACTTTTAGACTTACAATCCTGCCTAAAACAAAATTTTATTATATCAATTTGAATTTAAATATGAGTTTATTTTTTAAACTTATAATGCGCCGAAACAAATATCATGTATAACTGGCGTACATGCTTTTAATATTCAGGTTGCGGTTTACGGAATTTCGTATGTAAATTTACATTTAAATATGATGGCTTATATCATCCGCGCAATAAGTTCAAAACGATTAATCCTAATTTCTATCGACTCAGAGCAAAAGCAGCACTTAATTCGCTGCTTCAAAATTTTCCAATAATTCAATTAAGTATATTTAATCTCCTTAACAAATTTTTTCCAATAACCACACAGCAGCTGATGTCGTTTTTGCCTTTGCTTTTCTCAATATTCTAATAATTCCTCACTACCCTTCCTTAACGCTAAATCTATATGTATAAATCCAAATTTGTTAAGTTCGTTTCACTCACTTTTCAGACCAACATTTTTGCCCCTTACCGCAAGATGCTATAAGGCGATGGTAACAACACCTAATCATTTCCCGAAACATTTCACTTCTTGTCTTAACCGGGCAAGGTCATAAAATACCGCCAACTCTTTAAAGTTGGGATAATTGTTTCGGCAGTCTTTTACGCCTTGCCATTTATCAGCATTTCTTTTTGACGGTAGCTACGGGGCAAAAATATTTGTTTTTTTCGGGGCAATCCCATGCAAAATGATCATGTATTATTTCATAAACGTAATAGTTCTTATTTGGTTCGCGTTTTGGATTTTCAAGGCGGGTATAATGTCAATGTTTTCCTTAACAGCGGTCATTTCATCTCGTTTAGGTGTAAATCAATTAAGCATGTTTCATATATCCTCTCAAGCCTCGGTTTTAAGTTTTCTAATCAGCTTAATCTTTTCAATCAATAAAAAAGGAGTAAATATGTTTTGCTTACAAAAATCTAATGTTATTGCAGCCCATAAATATTTAGTTAAAAAAGGGCTTTTAACATGGGCTAATTCTGTTCTCCGCTATCTGCTTGGCGATAATTCTCAAGCAGCATGGGCAATTATGGCGGTTCAAAGCTGCTCATGTACTAATCAAGTTAAATCAATTTTTAATTAATCTTTTGGGAGGTTAACTCCTCCCTTTTATCAATATAATTTATGAGGTAGGTATGATAAACATGGAATTATTTAGATTTAAAACAATCGGTTCTTTCGCACTTAAATGCGGGTGTAATTCTTTCGGTGTTCGCACTTGCGGTAATAAAGCAGCTTCTCATTTTTGTTTGTAGATTCTTTATCTAAGATTTACTACAAATTTGTAAAGGATTATAAATCAAAAAACTATCGATCTTTTATGCAGCTTAATGATTGGGGAAAAGTTCTTCCGGCTTGGCAGGAAGAGTTTTCTGATAGGTTCGTAAACACTGAAGGAAATATTGTTTTTACCGGAAGAGGCGGTTTTGAGTATGATAAAGAACAAGATACGACCGATGATGAAGGCAAGGTTTTAGAGAAAGGTAATTTTGTTAAATCAGGTTTTAAGATGAAGATTGCCGGTGAAACGCCTTATGAAACCGATCTTAATATATGGATGCAGCTGGAAAAATCCCTAAAGGATAATGAGCCGGTTCAAACTAATGTTGCATACGTTTTAAAGGATAGGAGCGATTCAATAAACGGAAAGTCTTTTGACATGCCGAAATATAAAAACTTCAGACCGATAATTAAATTTCTTCAAGGCTTACCGGTTGGTGAAGTTTCACAAGAATCTATCAATAAAAACTTTGCGCCCGGCGATGACCGTGAATACTTCGAGCGCAAGCAGAAACAAAAAATAGAACTGGAAAAGATAGCTACTGTTTTTGATAAAAACGGTTTAGGTGATGCAAGAGCAAAAGCAGATAAGCAGACTTAATAGCCTTAATTATTGAAAAAGTATTTAAAACAACCAGTCAGACAGAAATAAATAAAATGAAGCTATACAGAATTGAATCATAGGAAAGAAGAACTAAAAGAACTATTCAAATCATTAAAAGATGTTGAGTACAAAGCAGAATTTGTCCAGAGCTACGAGCCGGACGATTTAGAAAAGCTAAATATCAAAAAGGCATCTTAAAACCGTTACTTCCCTCCCCTTAATAATGGGAGGGAATTTATTTTGCCAAAGCTGATTCACTTTCATTCACAACTTTGGTAATGCGGCAAAAGGAAATTGATTATTTTTACATTTATACTAAAAGTAAAAATGATTTCTATAAATCCCTCTAATTGTTAAAGAAGGAGACCATAAAAATTGTGGCTAAATTGTGGCTATTTTTGCATCAAAAGGCTCCAATTCTCTCCAAATTGTCCAATAGCTATAACCATTTAAAAACAAAAAAGCCCGATTATGAGTTATAATCGAGCTTTTTAAGTGGGCCCAGATGGGCTTGAACCACCGACCCTCTGATTATGAGTCAGATGCTCTAACCAACTGAGCTATGGGCCCAAAATTTTCTAGAACGTAAAAATAATATATCTTCTTACTTAATGCAATATTTTAACTTAATAAACTTTAAATTTTAATAATGCACGTATACATATTGTATAATACCAAGCTCTTTTCCATCAGCATTGTATCTAATTTCTTCAATAATATCTCCATTTTTGTCATAATGATAATCATATTTATAAATCATATTATTATCAGAGTTATAACTGAATGAAGTCGTTTTTTTGCCATCCTCATATTCATTTTTAATTCTGTATTCCAAATTCCCATCTTTATCATACCATAAATCCTCAATTAAATTCTCTTCGTCATCATATTTATATAAATAATATTTTTCAAGAATATTGTCCATATTATATCGATCTGATCTTATTTTATTTCCATATTCATTATATTCGTATGTATATTTTTTATCGGCTTTAGCGTTCTTGTCATAGCGAATTGTTTCAATCCGCTTTCCCTCTTTATCATACTTGTACTTATAAACATATTGAATTTGTCCATGAGAATCATAAATAGTTGTTTGTGTTGCAAGACCGTCTTTCCCATATTCAACTCTCGATAGTTTTTCTCCATTAACAAGTTGATGTTTCTTATTATAATCAAATTGCATCTTATCAATAGATTTAATCTTATGTAATGAGATGAACTTCTTTTCGATCATATCATTATTCTTAACTACCTTTGGAGATGGAGTCTCGGTTGTTTCCACGGTATTTGCATGTTCCTTCTTAGTAGTATTTGTCGAAGATGTACAACCGGAAATACAAATAAAAAGAAATACTAAAATTGGAAAAATACATTTCTTGATATTCACAATTCACTCCTGATTTACCACTGATTTGCTAAAATATTTACCTCAAGTTAAGTAATTAAATATAAAATGAACAATTATTTAAAATTGTACAATCAAATCATGAATAAATAATAGTACGTGCTCCCAGTTATTAATTCCGGGAAATAAAAATAATGCACTTATCCAACCCCAACAGATTTTGACTTCACAAGACTTCACTAATAGTTACTCGATATGAGAGGGCTAATCCATTATATTTTATCTACTTAGCCTATTCGTTTAGAAGTATTTTATACTGTTCCAGTAATTTAGATTTAGTAACCAATAAATCTTGTGAAATAACTTTTACTTTCCCTAAAACGGGCATGAAGTTGGTATCACCATTCCATCTTGGGACAATATGAAAATGTAAATGTTCGTAAATTCCTGCTCCACTAACTTTACCAAGATTTGCTCCGATATTAAATCCCTCCGGAGCATATACGTTTCTCAAGGCTTTTTCAGCTAACTTTAATTTTTGCATTATTTCTTGGCTCTCATCATTAGTCAAAGATGCAAAATCACTAGTATGCCGAAAAGGTACTATCATTAAATGTCCGTTGTTATAAGGATACAAATTTAAAACCGTAAATGTTAATTTCCCTTTATCTACCAGTAAATTATTTTTATCTCCGGTTTCCCCTTTTGAAATCTCACACAATACACAATTATCTTTATTACCAGGATTTTTAAATGAATCTATATATTGTGAACGCCATGGAGACCAAAGTTTTTCCATATAACCAACCTCTTAAAATAAAAAAGGCGGCTATAAAAACCGCCTTGAAATGAATATTATTCTTAATATTAATGTCCTTCTTCCCTGGACTTTTTATATTCTTCAACAATCTTATTTTCAACTTCTTTAGGCACCTCTTCATAATAAGAAAATTTTCTCTTATGAACTCCGCGACCTTGAGTTAAACTTCTTAGATTGGAAGAATATTTATATAATTCTGCTAAAGGAACGTTTGCTTTTATAATCTGAAAATGTCCGTCTGAATCCATACCTAAAATTTTACCCCGTCTTGAAGAGATATCTCCCATTACATCACCCATGTATTCTTCAGGGACAGTAACTTCGATTTCATAGATAGGTTCTAACAAGCAGGGTTTTGCTTCTATAAAACCTTTTTTAAAGCATTGGGCTGCAGCAATCTTGAATGACATTTCATCCGAATCCACGTTATGATAAGAACCGAAGTGAAGCGTTACTTTTACATCAACGACTGTATTGCCCGAAAGAACGCCTTTCTCCATTGTTTCGATTACACCTTTTTCAACGGCAGGGATAAATCTACCTGGTACAACACCTCCAACGATCGCATTTACAAATTCAAAACCTTTTCCTCTTTGTAAAGGTTCAATTTTAAAATGAACATGTCCGTATTGTCCTCTTCCGCCTGATTGCTTTTTATGTTTATATTCAACATCATCAACACTTCCCTTAATGGTTTCCCTATAAGGAACTTTAGGCTCAGCTAGATCTACCTCAACTCCGTATCTTTCTTTTAATCGTTTTACAGCCAAAGAGAGCTGAAGCTCACCTTGTCCGGATATAATAGTTTGTGAAAGTTCAGGATCAAAATTAACAGAGAAAGAAGGATCTTCTTCGTGCAAAGTATGTAAGCCGGATGCTATTTTATCTTCGTCACCCTTGGCTTTTGGAATAATGGCAGAACGTATGACAGATTCGGGAAATGCAATAGGTTTTACAGTTACAGCAAAACTTTTAGAAGAGAGCGTATTATTTGTATGTGTATCTTTTAATTTAACAACCGCACCAATATCACCGGCATTAAGTTTTGCAGCTTCTTTCCTATTATGACCGTTAAGTGTAGATAGCTGACTTAATCTTTCTGTCTTATCATTATTTTCATTAACCAAATCCATACCGGCTGCAACTGATCCGGAAAAAACTTTAAAGAATGATAATTCGCCAACATGCTGTTCGGAAACCGTTTTAAATATAAATAAAACTGATTCACCACTTGCATCCGGCTTTAGTAAGACTTTATTATCAGAATCTTTCATCGACACTTCTTCACCGCCTTTTTCTTCAGGAGATGGAAAATAAGCAGCAGCAAAATCTAAAAAGTTATTAACGCCTACACCATTTAAAGCAGACATAGCAAATACAGGATTCAATCCTCTTTTAAGTATCGCTAGCTTTAAACCTTTCGATAAATCTTCTTCAGAAAGTGCTCCATCTTCAAAATATTTATTCATTAATTCTTCATTCGTTTCTGCAACTTTTTCTATAAGCTCAGTTCTATAAGATTCTGCTTCATCTTTAAATTCAGCCGGAATTTCTTTTTCAGTTACTTTTTTACTTCCAACTTCACCGTATTCGTATGCTTTCATTTTAACAACATCAATAACAGTGTTAAAATTTACGCCTTCGCCTGCTGGAAAGGTAATGATTGTAGCTCCGTTTTCTAATCTATCTTTTGCTTGAACTTCTGTTTCTTTGAAAGTAGAATGTTCGTTATCTACCTTATTAATAATTATGGCAATAGGTAACTGATATTCATCTGCAAATTTAACGGTATTCTCAGAACCAACTTCAACTCCTTCGGCTGATTTTAATACTACAACCGCGGTATCACAAACTCTGACAGCAGCTTTAACATCGCCTAAAAAATCTGTGTAACCGGGAGTATCAATAATATTTAATTTTGTATTGTTCCATTCGAGGTGAAGAAGAGAGGATGAAATTGAGATTTGTTTTTCTATTTCGTTAGGGTTATAATCGGAGACTGTGTTGCCTTCTGAGACTGATCCAATTCGATTAATCTCTCCGGCATTGAAGAGTAAGATTTCGGATAGCGAAGTTTTACCGCTGCCTCCGTGCCCTATAAACGCAATATTCCTGATTGATCCAGTGTCATATTCTTTCAAGGGAATTCCTCCTTATTACAAGGTGAGATGATGGTATTTTTAGTTTGTTATTTTTTCTTGTAGGCACTCCAAAACGCACTAATTCCATTAGAAACAGCAGAGAGGTTTTTTATCAATTCCATAGAGGAATCTTCCAAACCTCCCCGAATTTTTTTCTCCAAGTCAAGAACCGTATCAACACGGTCTTTCACATCGGTAATAATGTTTTTTGAAATCGAAAGTTGTTCTTTTGCTTCATCGGTAAATGAATTTATTTTTTCGCTTAATTCCGTAGCGGAATCAATCAGCGGTTCAACATCATTCGATATCTTATTAAGACTTAATTGTACAGATTTAAATGAATCGGTTATCTGTTTCATATAAATAATTAAAGCAATGCAAAGTGCAGAAGCTGTAATCAAAAGTACTATAGTAAATATTGAGACTAAATTCATAATTATAATCTTATGATTTTTTAGTTTCTTTATATGCATCAACGCCGGCTTTTACTGCATCTTTCAGCTTGCCGCTTTCGGCTTGGAAAGTTTCTTTGCCGGAAGATACAGCAGTATTTGCTTTTGCTTTTGCATCATTAAATATTTTTTCCGCATCTTTAAGAAGCTCATCGGATTTTGTTTTCGCATCTACAATTAACTTTTCCGATCTCTTCTTACCATCGTTGATTAAATCTTTAGCTTTAACTTTTGCTTCTGCAATGTATCTATCAGCATCATCCATATAATCATCGGTTCGATCTCTTAAATCATTTCTAAATTCTTGTCCGCTTTTAGGAGCATATAATAATGCTAACATTGCACCTATAGTACCGCCAGCTAAAAATCCTATAAACAATCCTTTTCCAATATTATTATCGTCAGCCATAATCTACTCCTTTTTTTAAGATATTTTCTTCTTTGAGAATATAACAAGCAACCCTTTGAAAATCAAGAAATATAGGCATGCTATACACTTATTTAACGATTATTATTTTGATTTGATTTTGTCTTCGAAGTTTCCCCCTTCAAATATGGTAGTTCAAACAGAATTTTAGATGAAAATTCAAAAATTTTCTTACCGTCATTTAATTAAAGATAATGCTAAAATACTAAATCTCCTAACTCTTCCTTTCTGAAAAATGAAGATATTTATATAAATAAATTTTGTAAAAATTACAAATAATTTGGGATTAGCACATTCTTTCAACTTACTGAATTATTTCTAATTAGAAATAGTTTCTACTGTAATTCTGCCAAATCTGTTTTGATAAAAAGTTACACTTATAATTCCGATTAAAACAGCAAACCAAAGTGTGACAACTCTTATTATAAAGGTAGAAGCAACGGCAAAGTCTTTAGGAAAGCCATTATCTACTAACATAAAAGTAAGAGAACCTTCGGTCACTCCTAATCCGCCCGGAAGCATAGTTATTGCACCGACTATGGTTGCAAAACCGTAACTGAATGCGGCCCAGAAGAAACTGACTTCTATGTGTAAATTATTGAGGATAATAAAATAGCTCAAGCATTCAAATCCCCATGAAACCAAGCTTAACAAAATCATGTAGAAAAAAGGCAATGGCCTAAGCATGGCGTAAGAGCTTTGATAAGAATTATGTATACTCTGGAGATGCTTGGATAAATACTTATTCCTTTCCAACAGCGAGATCAGATACAGTGCAATTTTTCTATTTGAGATGACAAAAAGTAAAAGGACAAAGAAAATCCCAACTACTAGAACAATCCCTCTTCCGAAATTAAAAGTGTAAGCGCCTGCAAGTGCTATAAGAATTAAAGAAAAAGTATCGGTTATACGTTCAACAAATATTATTGGCGCGGTTTTACTTATTGGTGTTCCTGCAATCTCCTTAACAAGGTATGATTTTAATAGCTCACCCATTTTACCCGGAGTAACACTCATTATTAATCCGGACATAAAAATGGAAAACGAATCTACCTTTTTAATTTTTACTTTTACTATGGATAAATAATAATCCCATTTCAAAAATCTGGTTAAATAATTGCACATAGAAAGGACCAGAAGTAGTGGGAATAAGAACCAGTTGAATTTTTCAAACGCCGAAGCAACATCATTAAAATTAGCATATAAGGAAAATCCGATATAAATAATTCCCGCAGCCGCAAGTGAAATCAATATTTTTTGCTTTACATTTTTAAGCAATTCAAATTATCCTTTGCAAAGAGGTATAAAGTTTTGAAAGCGGAAGTCCAACAACATTATAATAGCATCCGGTAATTTTTTCTACGAACACTGCGCCAAAGTCATCTTGTATTCCATATGCACCGGCTTTATCCATTGGGCTTCCGGTAGCAACATAATCTTCAATTTCTTTAGACGAAATTTTTCTAAACTTTACCAAAGTTTTTTCATAATCTAAAACTGTTTTATCCTTATTTGAATTATAAATAGCATACCCGGTATAAACCGAATGAGTTTCCCCGCTTAATTTCCTCAACATTTTTTCAGCGTCGGCTACATCAACAGGCTTTCCTAAAACGTGACCATTTATATAAACAATAGTATCTGCAGTTATAATTATCCCCTCACTTATTTTTTCTTTAGCAGCAAATAGTTTTTCCAGCGCTAATCTTTTTACAATGTTTACGGGAGATTCACCATTCTTTATTGATTCAGGTGAATTTACCGATATTGGTTTAAAGTCGATATTAATCTGCTTTAAAAGTTTCCTTCGTCTAGGTGACTTTGAAGCCAGGTAGATATTCAAATCTGTCTTAATCATTTTTCCTCGTAATTTCTGTGCCCGGGAAGTAAAATTGTAAAATTTGTTTAAAGTTCTCACCCTGTTTAGCTAAACCTATCGATCCCCATTGACACAGCCCTACTCCATGTCCATTCCCCTTTCCTTTTATTGTTACTGATTTATCTTCATTAAGTTTTATATTGAACATAGTGCTTTTTAATATTCCGTTTCCACTGGAATTCCGTATAATTGAACGAATATTATTACCAAATAAATTTACTGCTTTTTCATCATTATTTTTATTCAATAATTTAATATCCAGTTCATTAACTCTTCCGGATTGAAAACGGCTACTAACATTAATACTGTATAATTGATAATCACCGGAATATAATTTACCGGCGTTTTTTAATCTACTTATAAATTCACTTTCGGAATATTTCTCTGTCCAATTAAAATTTGAAGCTATTGAACAATTCGGCGGATCACCGTCTTTTACGGTTCTTAGATATGGAACAGGTCCAACGGAAAAAACATTTTCGGCATTTTCAGTGTAACCTCCGCATGAGGCAAAATAAAATACTTTTGCCGGATTACCGTGATATGTTAAAATCAAACCTTTAGTCTCTTCTACAGCTTTATCAGAAATTATTTTCTCAACACTTCGACCACCATATACCTGATCCCGAACATCTTTATAAACATCAAAATTTTCTTTAGCTTCAGCAAGTTTCATATTTGCATAAGTACGAACAACTATTGCAAAAGCTTTTAAAGCCTGGAAATAGTCTTCGGCATTATTAACCGGCATTTCTACGGGAATTACACCTTTAATATAATCTTCCAAAGAAAGTTTGTTGATTACATTTATATTGTCATTATTGCATGATAAATATATTTCGCTACGATATTTTTTCCCTTCAAAATTTAAGGTCGAATTTGAATCATCAGCTTTTAACAATATTGTATTTGCACTAAAATTTCTGCTGCCGATTTTCACAAATATTCTATCATGATCCGGTTGAACTGAAATTATATTTCCGCGATTAATGTATGCTGCTTTTTTCCCATCAGAAAATAATGAAATTGGATTTTCTACATGGAAATTTATCGATGAAGATGTTTTTTTAAGTAAAACCCTTATCGAATTGGATAAATTTTTTGTATATGTTTTTTTTTCTGAATATCTGCCGGATGAACATCCGTAAATAAATATTAAAATAAACGGGAATACTTTTATTATTTTGGAGAATTTTATAGACATCAATTATATTAGATATAAAGTTTCCCAAAATTATAAAATAATGATAAGGAATGAAATATTAGATTTGTGTTTAAGAGGTATTTTATAATAATAAATTTATTATTAACGGAACATTGCTTTTATGCTTCCCCAGGTTCGTTTAACAGCAGAAACACTATGTGAAACTGAAACCGGAGCTAATGTAGTTGAAGTTCCATCATTATCAACTATAACTAATTGATAAGAAAATACCATATCAGAAGTTTTGTATGCAGTTTTATCAGTATAGGTATAAAATTGATTCCCTGAATGAGGAGAAACTTGAGCTATCTCGAAATAATTTGTAAAATCACTACTTCTTTTTATAACATAATGGTTTAAATTGTTTTCTTCAGATACTTTCCATTCTAAGACGATATTATCCCCTTCGCTTCTGAGATGAAAATATTCGATGGTTGCCCCAGCAAAAGCAGTAGAAATAATTGCGATAAATACAAATAATGATTTAAGACTCAATTTCATAGCTAGAATATATTTTTATGAGCTCACAAAGTCAAGTAAATTAATTTTTAATAAGTAACAAATTACTAATTATTGCTATTCATGCCACGTACCGGATCTAAATTTCAAGAAAATTACAGTTGAATAAATAATTATATAAAACGGCAATGCCGCCCATGCCCAAACAAATCCAAATTTAAAATATATCCCAAAAACATAAGCAATTGGGACAAATATAAACAAATTGGTAATTACTTCAGCTTTCATAACAAATAATGTTTTGCCGGCTGCTTGTAAACCGTTTGCTAATACAACTCCTGTTGCATAAAATATTTGCGCAGCACCCGCAACTCTTAGCGCCGGAACCGCAACCCTTATAATAGATTGATCTGTAGTTATTATAATTAACACAAACTGTGGAATTGTCAAAAAGATTAAACCCAATATTAAGGTGTAATATGTTGCAATTTTTGCAGTCTCATATCCATATATAGTAGCTAAATCAAATTTCTTAGAACCAATGTTATTCCCTACCAACGTTTGAGCAGCTATTCCAAATCCGAAACACGGAAGAAATGACATAAATAAGGTACTGATTACCGCTTGAGTTGCGGCTTGTTCTTTTAAACCAATAAACCCGGTGATAATTACAAAAAGTAAAAATCCTATCAGTATGAAAACATTTTGAAAAGAGACAGGCAAAGAAAGTTTTAGAATTCTTCTGATTGTATCTTTATCGAAGTTAAAATGACTAAAATTTTTGTATTTCTTACGATATGCGGGAAGCATGTTAACTGTGAAATAGAAAAATAAATCAAAAGTAGTTGCTAGTGAAGATGCTAAGCCCGCGCCCGCTAATCCCATTCTTGGCATCCCAAATGTTCCGTATATAAAAAGATAATTTAAAATAATATTCAATAAATTTGTGATCACTCCGGAAAACATGAATATTTTTGTTTTATTGATTCCGAAGAAGAAGCCACGATACGAAACAGATATTAGAAAAAATGGTATGCCTAAGAACCTATAAAAGATGTAGTCTCCCGCTAGCCTCCCTACTGTAGGATCTGCAGAAAAGTAATGAGAAATATCGTGGGCAAAGAATGCGGCTAAGGCAGCAACTAATATTCCGACCGAAAATCCGGCTATTAAAGAATTGTTTAAAACTTTACCGCACGCAGTATAATCTTTAGCACCGAATCTTCTAGCAACTATAACATGAGTTCCGGTGGCTAAACTAGAGAAAAAACTAACTAGTGCCCATGTTGCCAAAACACCAATTCCCATGGCTGCTAATGCATAAGTTGCCTCATCCAATCGCCCTACCATTGCTGAATCTACTAATGAAACAACCATTTGTGTTGAAAGTCCTGCAATTGCGGGAAGTGCCACAGAAAGTATTCTTTTATAATAGTCTCTAACAGGTAATAAATTCATAAGCCACAAAAATAGAAAATGTACACTAAGTATAAAAGTAAAATAAATATGAGTAAATAGTAAAAGATTAGTTTAATTGAATAAGTTTTTTAATTTAAGAAAACATAAAGGCTTGAAAATTAAAATAAAATGTTATAATGTAGAATATGACAATAAAATTATTAGAGGGCCTTACATAATTATTCCGAATAGTGCAAAATTATTTAGGCAAAAGTTATTTTATGCTTAAATGATGAAAGAAATATTGACATTTTAAGTAATTTTTTTAAAATTCAATCAACATCTCAAACATCATTCACTATAAGGGGGCAAAGATGAGTCATTTGCGTACTATATCCTTTCTCTTACTATTCATTTCATTGCTAGCTGTACCTTCCTTAGCGCAAACATTTACCGGAAATTGGAATTGTGTTTATGCTACTACCGACGATGACGCTAATGGTACCGGCAACCGAACTATTGACGTTGGGGTTGTAAATGAAAATAATTTTGTCGCACTCTTGGCTAGGGAAGATCAAACCAACTACTTGGTAGAATTCTTAAACGCCGACTCCGTTAACGGTAAAAAAAGTAATATCCCATACGGAGAGCATTATCAAAAACATTGGGCATATGGATTTGATGATGTTGCAATGTATAGAGCAATGTCATTGTACGCTACACCAGACTCTCTAATTTATGTACCAAGCAATGATGTCGATAGAAATATTCTAGTATTTACTTTGGGAGCTGATTCGATTGAAAGTTCACCATATAGAATAACGACAGGCGCTGATTCACTTTGGGCGATTCATGTTGACGGAAATGGATATGTTTATGTAACTAATATCAAGAGTGGAGCAACTCCAAGTGAAGTTTTAGTTTTTAAAGGTATCAAAGATGATATGAACTCTTGGGGTACTACGTTCATCGGGACACCAATTACTAAAGTAACAATGCCGGAACCCGGAGAGCTCAGAGGTGTAACTACCAACCAAGACGGATCTGTCCTTTATGTTTCCAACTATGATACAAAGAAGGTCTACTGTTTTACCGGTTCACCTACAGCGGGTTATACACAGAATACCGATTTCAAGTTTGAGATGAATGAACATCCAATTGCTCTTTCAGGCGATACATTAAATCCCGGCCCATGGGGATTAGGTTTCATGAATACTAAAAATATTCTTTACGTTGCCTGTGATGTCAATTTTCAATTAAGTTCTGGTTATGAATATGGCAGAGTTTATCTTTTGAATCCAAACACCGGTGATAAGATGGACACCGTAGATTGCGCCAAATGGAATTTTGATCATACTGGCGGTTATAACTTACGTCAGTCAAATATACAATCCGGTTATGCAGCTATATACAACATGGCTTTCGATGAAAATTTTAATATGTACATTGCTTCGTATTATGGCTGGTCAGTTGATAAATGGACATACTCTGAAACATTGCCGACTATCCCGTTAACAATTACAGGAATTAAAAAGGTTAACGATTTAACACCAAAATCATTCAGTCTTGATCAAAATTATCCGAACCCTTTTAATCCGACTACTACAATTAAATTTTCACTTAATAAATCTACTAGCGTAACGTTATCTGTCTATGATATAAACGGACAATTAGTGAGTAATTTAATAAATAACTCTCACTTCGATAGTGGAGTTTATAATATTTCATTTGATGCAACAAAACTTGCATCCGGCACATATGTTTATGTGTTAAGAACAAATACCGAACAGTTATCTAGAAAGATGACATTAATTAAATAACTAAAATGTTAGTTACCTTTATGAAGTAAAAGTACTTATTAAGAAGGTTTTATTCATCTTTCTAACTATTGTTTATGCGGGATCTGTTGGCGCTCAAACAACAATTTATCAAAGAAACTCAATAATTTCTCCAGCCCACAAGATCCCGAATGATATGGAAACCTAGTTGCTAGTGAAGATGCTAAGCCCGCGCCCGCTAATCCCATTCTTGGCATCCCAAATGTTCCGTATATAAAAAGATAATTTAAAATAATATTCAATAAATTTGTGATCACTCCGGAAAACATAAATATTTTTGTTTTATTGATTCCGAAGAAGAAGCCACAATATGAAACAGATATTAGAAAAAATGGTATGCCTAAAAACCTATAAAAGATGTAGTCTCCCTACTGTAGGATCTGCAGAAAAGTAATGAGAAATATCGTGGGCAAAGAATACGGCTAAGGCAGCAACTAATATTCCGACCGAAAATCCGGCTATTAAAGAATTGTTTAAAACTTTACCGCACGCAGTATAATCTTTAGCACCGAATCTTCTAGCAACAATAACATGAGTCCTGGTGGCTAAACTAGAGAATAAACTAACTAATGCCCATGTTGCCAAAACACCAATTCCCATGGCTGCTAATGCATAAGTTGCCTCATCCAATCGCCCGACCATTGCTGAATCAACTAATTGAAACAACCATTTGTGTTGAAAGCCCTGCAATTGCGGGAAGCGGTACAGAAAGTATTGTTTTATAATAGTCCCTAACAGGCAATAAATTCATAAGCCTCAAAAATAGGAAATGTATATAAATAAGTATAAAAGTATAATAAATATGAATAAATAGTAAAAGATTAGTTTAATTGAATAAGTTTTTTAGTTTAAGAAAACATAAAGGCTTGAAAATTAAAATAAAATGTTATATTGTAGGACATGACAATAAAATTATTAGAGGGCCTTACATAATTATTCCGAATAGTGCAAAATTATTTAGGCAAAAGTTATTTTATGCTTAAATGATGAAAGAAATATTGACATTTTAAGTAATTTTTTTAAAGTTCTATCTACATTTCCAAACATCATTCACTATAAGGAGGCAAAGATGAGTCATTTGCGTACTGTATCCTTTCTCTTACTATTCATTTCATTGCTAGCTGTACCTTCCTTAGCGCAAACATTTGACGGAACGTGGAGTTGTAATTACTCAACTACTGACGATGATGCAAATGGAACAGGTTATAACACAATATCTGTTGGAGTAGTCAACGAAAACAATTTTGTTGCATTAATATCAACAAGCGACGGACTATCTAATTATTTAGTAGAATATTTAAATGCCGACTCAGTTAACGGGAAGAAAAGCAATATTCCATATGGTGCGGATTACTATCGTCATTGGCTCGCAGGTTTTGATGATATAGGCATGTACAGGGCAATGGATCTGTATGCTACCCCGGACTCTTTAATTTATGTAGCCAATAACGATCCTCAAAGAAATATTTTAGTATTTCAACTAGGTGCTGATTCTGTAATATCTGCCCCTTATAGAATTGCTACTAATGCAGATTCACTTTGGGCAATTCATGTTGATGATAATGGATATGTTTATGTTACCAGCTTTAAAGATGCTCAAACTCCGGGCAAAGTAATGGTCTTTAAAGGTATTAAAGACGATATGGATTCTTGGGGAACAAATTTTACTACAACTCCGATTACGGAAGTCACAGTTCCTGAAGCAGGCGATTTAAGAGGTATAACAACAAATTCTGATGGAAGCATTTTATATGTTTCTAACTATACTACAAAAAAGATTTATTGCTATACAGGAAGTCCGTCCACGGGTTATACGCAAAACACCGGCTTTAAATTCCAAATGGACGAAATGCCAATAGCAAGCAGTGGGGATACATTAAATCCTGGGCCATGGGGTTTAGGTTTTATGAATACCAAAAATATCTTATTTGCGGCAGCCGATGTTGATTTTCAGTTGGGAGTTGGATACGAGTATGGAAGAATTTATGCATTAAATCCTAACACAGGTGATATTCTTGATACTATAGATTGTGCAAAATGGAATCTTGATCAAACTGGCGGATATAATCTTCGTCAAAGTGGTGTTCAATCAGGGTATACATCAACATTTAATGTAGCTTTTGATGAAAATTTCAATGTATACGATCAATCTTACTATGGCTGGACAGTTGATAAATGGAGTTATTCAGGAACACTTCCTACTATTCCAATTACGATTACCGGTATAAAAAAAGAGTCAAATTTAACACCTGCTAATTTCAATTTATCACAAAATTATCCGAACCCTTTTAATCCGACTACTACAATTAAATTTTCACTTAATAAATCTACTAACGTAACGTTATCTGTCTATGATATAAATGGACAATTAGTGAGTAATTTAATAAACAACTCTCACTTTGATAGTGGAGTTTATAATATTTCATTTGATGCAACGAAACTTGCATCCGGCACATATATTTATGTGTTAAGAACAAACACCGAACAGTTATCTAGAAAGATGACATTAATTAAATAACTAAAATGTGAGGTACATTTATGAAGCAAAAGTCACTTATTAAGAAGGTTTTATTCTTCTTTCTAACTATTGTTTTTGCGGGATCTGTTAGCGCTCAAACAACAATTTATCAAAGAAACTCAATAATTCCTCCGAGACCACAAGATCCCGAAGGATATGGAAATCTAGTTGCCGGTGAAGACGTAACCGGTAGCGGGGCTCCTCAAATTTATGCTGTTAGCGGCGAATTAAATTTGGGCGGTGTTCAGCCTCGTATTTATGAATTCAAATATAATGGAACTTCGTGGGATTCAGTTTGGGCATCTGTTCCTTCTGAACTTAACGATCAAAATACCTGGTGCCCCTTAACTGTAGCCGATTTAGATGGCGATGGTAAAATGGAAGTTGTTTGGGGACCGGTAAATGCTTCTCCTTATACTAACGGTAAGATTCGTCTACTTGATTATGAAGCTGTTGGCGGCGGAAGTGATAATCTTGGTGTTCCTGATGGTTCCGGTGGATTTAAAGCTAATGCTACCTGGAATATGTTGCCGGATTCTGCAGTTGTTAGTAACAATAGCCGTGCCTTCAGGTGGGTTGCAGCTGATGTTAATAACGATGGAAAACAGGAATTAATCTTCACAACAAGAGCTGGCAACTACCATTTTGGTGTTATCTCTGTAGATAACATTCCTGATAATGGAGATGGATCCGAAACATGGAAAATGGATACCACAGGTATTGCAGATACGAGCGCCTTTGGTTTTTCTTATCCGGATGTAGCCGTTATTGATAGTACTATTTATTTGTTCAGTTATGGCAGTGGAGACATGCAGCCGATATACTATGCAAATGGTAAATATACTTTTGGTAAAGTTTATCCAGCTACGGCACCTGGCGGTACATGGAAAACTGCCGAGGTAGTAGATCTTAATGGTGATGGTCACAAAGAAATATTAATCGGTTCAGTTAATGATGGTAAAGTATACTTACTACAGCCGGCAGGCGATTCTCTTTCGACTACAGAAGTTGGAGATTTTGCTCCTTTAGGTAGTGGAAGACTTAACGGAAGCGCTCTTGGCGATTTCAATGGCGACGGTCATATGGATATAGCTTTTGGTTCTCGTTCAGGTTATTCAACTCCTGATGCATCTATCTACGTTCTCTATTATAATGGCGGAGACATCACTAGCATGTCTAGCTACTCAACCGCTTTAGTAGATTCTTCTGTTAAGAGCGGAGATCAATGGGATATTTTATCTTCAGGTAAAATAGATGCTGATGCTTCTACAGATGAAATAGTTTATTCAGGTATCGATAGAAGCGGTACAGCAGCTCCTATAGTAGTTCTTAACTCAATGAAAGTAGATAGCCTTTCTACTATCGCTGAAGCAAGAGTTGACGCAAATAACGATTATTCACCTGATAACTTAGGATCAACAATGAAAGTTATTGGTGTTGTTAATGCTGTTAATATGCAAGGAACTGCAAGATTCAGCTATACAATTCAAGATGGTTCAAGAGGCGTTACCATATTTAATGGTGGTGTTCAAGGACCAGTATTGAATTATGGAGACAGAGTACTTGTAAAAGGTCAAGTAGCTTTCTACAATGGTACCACTGAAATAGATGTTGCGGATCCTACTACAGATTTAACTGTACTTGATACTGGTAGAGTCTTAACACCTAAGAAAGTATCTATTCCGGAATTTGTAGATCATGGAGAATGGTACGAAAATGTATTAATCGAACTTGATGGAGTTGCTAAAACTGCAAGTTCTAATGCATGGCCTGCAGACGGTAGCTCTTCAAATATGACGTTATGGGATGGTTATAATACATTAACTATGAGAATTGACAGCGATACTAAAATTGATGGAATGCCCGAACCAACATGGCCAGTTAATGTAGTAGGAGTCGGATCTCAATTCACTACTGCTACTCCTGCGAATGATGGTTACCAAATCATTCCAAGTTTCTATAGCCAGTTTACACAAGGCGTAGCTGCGCCACCTTCTCCATACTTCTTCTTTGATGCAAAATTGCATCAACAAGCTATGGCTGGTCCATTATCAATAAATGATTCAACTGAAATTGATACGGTAAAATGGTCACCTGCTGTTGATCTTAATGGTGATGAAGTAGTCTACCAATTTAAGGTAATGGCTGGTGGAAATGCAATTTTCCAGAAAGCTGCCAATAATGGTGGAAAAGACACTATGGTAACGTTTACAGGATTAGACATTCTTAAAGCATTGGCTGGTAAAGACACAGTTGATGTAGCCATGGTATTAATTGCAAAAGGTTCTGAAACTGCACTTGTATCAAGTGTTGATACAGTTTACGCTAAATTAATTAATGGTGTTTTAACAGATGTTAAAGATAAATTTGTTCCTCAATCATTTTATGTGGATCAAAACTATCCTAATCCATTCAACCCAAGTACAACAATTAAATTTGGATTGAATCAAGCTGGAAATGTTGATTTAAGAATCTATGATATTTTGGGTCAACAAGTAGCTACTTTGTTAAACCATCAGCCTATGGCTGCCGGAACTCATGAAGTTCAATTTAACGCTTCTAAGTTAGCTAGTGGTACATACATTTACAGATTAACTGCTGGACAAAATGTAATTACCAAGAAAATGGTCTTGTTGAAATAATATTAGACTGTTTTTAATTTTCCAAGCCGGACTTTTGTCCGGCTTTTTTTTTACCATAATGATAAAGAGAAACGTAACTGCAAGATTTATTTAGTATTGGAATCGATGGCGAGTTGCGACAGATATTTATAATGAGCAAACGAATGAATAATAGGTTACAAAAATGAAAATTAATTTAAAATTGAAACTCAATCATTATCCTTTATTTTGTATTTATATTTTCCGGAAGATGCTCATATAATTGGTAATTGCTAATAATAAGTCAATTGAATACATTAAACAATAATATTTCTTTTACAGGGGTAACAAATTACGGAACTAAGAATCGGCTTTTGAGCTATATAAAAAATCTATACCCTAACTATTGTGTAGAGGAAATTATTTCTAATTTTTAATACTTACTAATGTAATTTAAAATTTAGTTTGGGAAACAATTTCGAATTATAGTTAAAAGTTAGCTGTCCTATTAAAAAGAAAGTATAATATTATAATTTGGCATAGCTATTTATTCGTCGCATTTACCCTTCTCTATACTACGCAAATCTCAGGAAGCGGGCGGTTTAGATAGGCACCAAGACTATTAAGTGGTTAAAAATATATGAATGAAATTGAAAAACTCGGTTTCGATAGATGGTTCCAGGAGAAAACTGAAACAATAAAATTTGATGACTGCGATATTGTAAGGGTAATTACTGTGAATAAAAATAGTTTCGTGGTTTCAAATGGTAAAAAAGATATTTATGCCGAATTAACAGGAAAATATTTATTCAATTCTGATTCATCCTTAGATTTACCTACTGTTGGAGACTGGGTTTGTGCGCAACTATTTGATGATGATTCGTTAGCTATTATTCACGAAATATTTCCTAGGAAATCGTTATTAAAAAGGAAAACCTCCGGAAAAAAAATCGAATATCAATTAATCGCAGCAAACATTGATACTGCAATAATTATGCAAGCACTTGATTCCAATTTCAATATAAGAAGATTGGAGCGCTACTTAGTGATGATAAACGAGAGTAAAATTAAACCGGTTATATTTCTAAGTAAAAGTGACCTTATATGTATGGATGAGATTGAAAGTAGGAAAAATGATATTTATAAAATCATACCGGATGCAAAAATAGTGGTATTTAGTAACAACAATTTTTCTGATTTGGAAAATATTAAAACGAATTTTATTCCTTTTAAAACTTATTGTTTGCTTGGATCATCCGGTGTTGGAAAAACTACATTATTAAATAATTTAATACACCAAGACCGATACAAAACTCAATCAATTAGAGAAAAGGACGGCAGAGGTAAACATACGACTACACGTCGCGAACTTATCGTTTTAGAAAATGGGTCAATTGTAATAGATAATCCTGGAATGCGTGAACTGGGAATTATTTCTATTGATTCTGGACTTAATGATACATTTAATGAAATAGCAGAGCTAGCTAATCATTGTAACTTTGCTGATTGTACTCATACAATAGAGCCGGGTTGTGCTGTTTTAAAAGCAGTAGAAGATGGAATAATTACGAAAGAACGCTACCAGAATTATATAAAATTATACAAGGAATCATTATATCACGAAATGTCATATTTTGAAAAAAGACAGAAGGATAAAAAGTTCGGAAAATTTATGCACACATATTTGAAAAATAAAAAGGATAAATAATTGCGCCAAACAAGTTGTTGAACCCGACTAATAATTCTGATTGACAGAAATAATATACGGCAATTTCAAATTACTGAAGATTTTTTGTGGAGCTAAGCGGGATCTTCCATTGGAATCCCTTCGGGAGAACCGCTGGCCTTCCCGATAGTCATCGGGACGCTCTCCCAGCTGAGCTATAGCCCCAAAATCACCGTCATAAAAATAATACTTTCAACTCATCAGTTACAAGATAATAATTAAAAAGAGTATGGCTCTTCTTTCTCTCTAGGTTGAATCTGATTTCCGGTAACAATTATCATGATCTTTTCAATTTTGTGTGAGTCCTTAGATTTTAATAAATTCAATTCTTGTAAAATAACTTTCCCCGTCCTGGTATTTGGATAATTAATTAAACAATACTCATATGCAGATAGATATTCCTTGGATAAATTTCCGTTTGGCTCTATTACCGAAGAATTATCCATTCCTAATGTCAATACATTTAAATAGATGTTATAAAAATGTATTGCAAAATTAATCATCGACGAGTTTGGAAATTGCTGAATATATTTTTCCCAGAAAACAGTTCTCTCTAATAAATCTTTGGGTGAAATTATCAACGAGGCGTCTTCGGCAAATCCTTCTTTTTCTTCATGAGCTCGTTGGACAATGTACTTACTTACAGCTTCCGAAACATTTTTAGAGAAATTATCTTTCAG
The DNA here is from genome assembly GCA_963739985.1 of uncultured Ignavibacteriales bacterium. GTDB lineage: Bacteria > Bacteroidota > Ignavibacteria > Ignavibacteriales > Ignavibacteriaceae > CAVUCE01. Next base: position 103,557 of record CAVUCE010000003.1, on the reverse strand, counting down.
AAAATCCGGTAAAGGATTTGCGTAATAAATACCTTCGCTCATTTTGATTGTTACTCCGAAAGTACTTAAAGAATCTTTTAGCTTTTTTACTTTTTCTGATTTAGGATTTAGATAATTTTCATTAAATAACTTGGTTGAATTATTACTCCATTCAATTATTTCTTTATGATAAAATCTTCTAAACACGATGAATAATGAATCGGTTTTTTCTTTGCTAATATTGCCAAAATTTAATTTTATTTTATCCAGAGCTTTCGTAATAGAATTGAGTTGCGTTGTATCTAAAGAATTGATGTATTCTTTATAATCTTTAACAGAAATATGTGATTTTTTATTTTTTACTTGGCCGCATGAAAATCCTATCAATAAAATTACAACCAAAATAATAGCTGAAAAAATATTCGAGTATTTACTAGTCGTCAATTATTTCTCCTATAGTTTATCAATTAAATTTTTAATAACCGTCGGCCACCATCCTCTTATTCCCCACTCATCCCCAAGTCGTAATCCAATTGCATTATTACGCGGACTTACGTATAAAATTTGTCCTAATATTCCCAACCCAAAATAATCATAATCATTTTCTCCAACTTTATAAGCCCACCAATAATTCCTATACTCCCCATTCCCGCTCGAAAACCATCGTCCCCACGTTTTTCCATGATAATATTTAAAGTAGTCTTTACTATGGTTATTAGTGTTAAAACTTAGTGACGACTTAATCCATTCATCAGGGACAACTTGCTGACCATTAAAACTACCATTATTTAAATATAACTTACCAAACTTCATAAGATCAATCGGTTTACACACTAAACCACTTTCTATTTTTTCTAATTTACTTTTCGAACTATCTAAACAAATGAAAGCATCGCTTGAGGGACCAATTTTCTGCCAAATATTTTTTCCCAAATATTCTGTAATGGAACAATCAAGAACTCTTTCCAAAATATTTGCTAACAGCACTAAATAATAATCACTGTAGTGAAAGAATTTTCCGATCTCATCTTTTATATAAATAGTGTTTATCAATTCTCTCCAATCGGGACTCAAATACGCTTTCGGTTCATCATTAAATATTGAGTGTCCTTCATTAAACTTAACTCCCGAATGCATTTGTAAAAGATCATTTATTGTTAGTTTATTAAATCCTTTACTTAAAAGCTCAGGCAAATATTTAGTAACCGGTTCATTTATATTATTTATTCTACCTTCGCTAATAGCTATACCAACTAAAGCTGAGGCAAATGTTTTTGTAACTGAAAATATTTGGAAATAGGAATCTTGATTATAACCGTTAAAATAGTTCTCATAATATATTTTATCATCTTTAATAAGAATAAATGCCGAGGTTGATGAACTTTCTAAGAATTCTTCAAAAGTTGTTATTTTTTTCGGTTTCAATAAAATATTATCAAAATTTTTAATATTAATATTTTGTTCATTTTTGATAAAGTTAAAACTTTCATCGGCTCTTTTAATGGTATTTTTGGTAAAGGATCTATAATCTTGAGTTGATTGTTTGAAGTTAATCTCAAAAGCATATGAGAGATATCGTAAAAGGTAGTTTTTTTCTATCATAAAATTTTCTGATAATTATAGTTTTTGTATTAAAAAGAATTCTAAGGTTTGATTATACCTAGAATTATTCACTCCCCTTTATTTTTCTGCTCCGCCGGATTTTATTTTTAGGTTTTGATATGAGCTAATTAGCTGTACAAATGATTGATATGCTTTATCAAAACCCTTTCTTGATTTTGCGGATAACACAAACATTGGGATCGTATTAGTTTCATCAAAGTATGCAACGGCTTCATAATTATCATTATAATGAAATTTCTTAATTATAATTTTTTTATTATTTCTAGTTCGCAATATCGGTCCATCAGATATTTCAACATCCGGATAATTATTTTTGAAATCATGTTCATCCGTTGAAATAACTTTATCGATGGTTTCATTTCCATGGATATTTTTTTCTGCGGTGTTTATGTATAGAACTTCCGGTGATTTATCCCAGCTACCTCCTTTGGGATAAAAGACAGCTTTAATACCTTGAGCAAGTCCACTTTTATTGTCCAGTATCCAACCTTTGGGAGACGTAACCGAGAACGCATAATTTTCGCCATAAATAACTCCACTGCTCTTAACCGAATCAGACGTAATTTTATTGATTTTATTTTGCGGAAAAATAACCGTCGCTAAAATAAATGAGATCATGATAATTTTTGTATACATAGATAAATTGCCGATAATTTAGACTAAAACTGCTTATTCTTTGAGTTGCTAAACTAATATACTTAGAAATTAAACTAAATTTATGCCGTAATTAACTCAAATTCTAATATGAAAACTTATAAAAAAGAAGTTAAATATTTGCATTATGCTAATATTAAGACATAGTAATAAATTTTTATTTTTTTTGAACGCTGTAAGAAAATTCAATTTCGATACTCTAACATATTAGAAATTAAATTTAGTTAGCCGTAACAAAATTTAATAGGAAGTTTTTTTTAAATTTTAAAGATAATTTATAACTAATAATTCGCGAATAAAATATCGATCTAAATGACCGAATCCGAAAAAGAAAAGCTTTTTGACACAGCTTTCGAAGAAAATAAAGACAAAATTTATCGTCTCTGTTATACAACATTAACAAACAAAAATGACGTAGAAGATCTATTTCAAGAGGTGATGGTAAATATTTGGCGAAACCTGGAAAGTTTTAGACATGAATCTAAAATTAGCACATGGATTTACAGGATAACTGTAAATACGGCATTTTTACACAATAAAAAATTTAGAAAGAAAAACTCAATATTTAGTAATATTGACGCTTCAGAATTAGTACAGATTCATTCTAATGAAGATCATTTTAAAGATAATATGGACGAAGAATTAAAATTATTGCATAAAGCTATTGCCGAATTAAAGAAGCAGGATAGGGCTATTATAGGCTTATATTTAGAGGAATTAAGTTATGATGAGATCTCCGAAATTGTTGGGATTAGTGAAAACTATGTAGGTGTTAAGATCAATAGGATTAAAACACAACTTGCCAAGAAAATGGAGGGAATTAGCAATGTTTGATATTGATGCTATAAAAAATAATTGGCAAAATCAGAAACGCAAAGATTTACCGGTGAGAAATTCAATTGAATCTATTCACGATATGATTGCGAAACTTTCTAGATTTGAAAAGAAACAGTTTAGAATTAATTTTTTCAAAACCGCCGGAATAACTTTACTCATGATTTATTTTATTTGGGCAACAATTGTAATAACATCCGTTTCAGTTATAAAACTCATAAGTATTGGTTGGATGCTTATATCAATTATCATTTTCCTTATCATTTATTGGAAAGCTCAATTAAAAATCAACAAGTTTAATGTTAACGCTACTAGTATAAACTTTATTAACTCCGTACTTGAGAATTTTTCTGCGCAAAAAGAACTTTACACCCAAAAGTTCTGGTACTTTGGAGCTGCAATAATCATTGGGACAAATATTTATTATCTGGATGTATTAAAAAGTTTAGCAACTGAATTACGTGTCGGCGCACATCTAGGAGTTAGCATTTTATTATTAGCAGTTTTCTATTTAGGGATAAAATTTAGAAAGTTTCGTTTTAGAAATGAGAACCAACCACTTATTGATGAATTAGAAAAAATAAAAAAAGATTTAGGAGAAAATAATGACTAAAAAGAATTTGAGGATAACTTCATTATCATTGTTTACATTAGCGATAATTTTGATTACTTGGGCAATATTCCCGGATATCAACTCAAAAGATTTTTCTGTTTTTGAATTTGCAAAAGGTATGTTAACCGGTATGTGCGGTGTTGCTTCAATCGCATGGTTGATTAGTACCTACAATGAATTTCGTAAGGATGCTTTCGGTAAAAATATTAAAAACAAAATGATTAATAATAATCAAGTACTTTTAGGTTTAGGAATGACCTTCCTCTTTATAGCTATAACATTAAACTCATTTTTAACAAATAATTCGGTTTTAATTTTATCCGGTTCATTATTATTAGGTATTTCTGTGGTTTTCAACATCGTTTATCTTGTTAGAAAAGGTAAAACTAATTTTACCGAATGTTAAATTACATAGTAATAAATAGAGTTATGATTCTATTTTCATAGCTCTATTTATAAAATTCAACACTTAATACATCTCTACAATCATTTCTTAATTTTAATATTCATAATTATTTGTTTCGATACATATAGAAATAATTTGACTTTGAATATTTAAGCTGATATTTTTGTTTCGATAATTGTCGAATCATTATTCGAAGCAGAAATGGAATTGACTCAAAGCATAGAAATCATGAAATCTTTAGCGGATACTTCCCGCCTTCAGATTTTAAATTCGTTAATGGAAAAGGCGCAATATGTTGAAGAGATTGCTAATAGGCTAAATCTTGCTGCATCAACTGTTTCTTTTCATCTTAAAAAACTTGAAACAGCTGGTCTAATTTCTAAACAAAAAGATCAATATTATTTCGTTTTCAAATTAAACGAAGATGTTTTTAATTTAACACTAAGGGAATTAACATCATTTAAAAATATTGAAAAATATATTCAAGAAGAAAGAATTAATAAATATCGATCTAAAGTTTTAAAGACTTTCTTTAATAAAGAGAAATTGCTCAAACTTCCTGTTCAAAAAAAGAAAAAGATGATAATACTCGAAGAGTTTTTTAGAAAATTTGAATTTGATAAGGTTTACCCGGAATCTGAAGTAGATAAAATAATACTTAAACATTATGAAGATTATTGTACTATCCGCAGACTATTAGTTGAAGAAGGTATGATGTCCAGAAATAAAGGCAATTATCAATTAAATAAAAATTATGCATTAAGAGATTAACATGGATAAATCAGAATTAAAAAGACACTATAAAGATAATCCTCCGGATATGGGTGTTTATCAAATAAAAAATTTGGCGAATAACAAAATTCTTATAGGAAGTCATAAAAATTTATTAAGCAGAATAAATCGACATAAATTCGAATTAAAATTTGGCTCGGAGGGAAATAAAGGACTGCTTGAAGATTACAAAAAGTATGGCGAAAATAATTTTTCCTTCGAAATAATTGATGTGCTAAAACCAAAAGACGATCCGGATTATGATTATACAGAAGATCTTCAAGTTTTGGAAGAATTGTGGAAAGAAAAGTTGAATCCTTATGGTAATAATGGATATAATCAAATGGAAGTAAAATAGATTATATTACTAAAATAAAGTTTCCGGCCTAATATTTATCTAAGAAAAGAAAAGTAATTTTACCAACGATTAAACATCATATTAAGCTTTTCTAAAAGAACAATGTTTGCAATTTGAATCTAATTTTTATATCATTGGATAACTATTCATTATTAAATGATTTAAGGATATTTTTATTTTGTATTATCTAATCGCATGCGAAAAAGATAACATAAATTATTACGCTCAAACAAAATTTAATATTAGCTGTTTATCCTTGTATTTAATTTACAATTATATTGGCGATAAGTCTCTCCTACACAATCTTATAATTTACCATATCTATCATTTATGTTTTGTTGCCGAGAAACGGCAAATTCTTTTGCTGTCAAAAATTCGTTTTTTCCTATTCGACGAATTCTAGTCTCCCCTACTATATAATTTATTAGCTAATCTGATTCTGTTTATGATTTATAATCATTATTTCAATTTTTTGAAACAGAATTGCGATTAAATCTCAAATTTCAAAAAAATAATAATCAGTAACCATTTAATCACTTATAAGGAGATCTATGAAAATTGATACAATTCGATTAAAGAGATTTAATATTCTCGAACAAACTCTTGTCATATTTTTTGTCAGTTTATTTGTAAGCGGTATTTCAAACGCTCAAATTTATTATGGTTCAGATGATAACGTTGTAGCAACAGCCAAAAATGGAATTGATACAACCGTTATTTCCTCTGAGCGTCCAAGATCTATAGTTGTTGATAATGAAGGCGGATATATTTATTGGTCCGAATTTGATTTCCCTAACAAAGTTAAACGTGCAAAGCTTGACGGCTCAGATGAATCAACAATATTATTTGGTGGTTTTAGCAGAAGTGAAAACCCGGCCGGTATGGCATACGACAACATTAATAATAAATTGTATGTTGCGGATAACATTAATAACGGTTTCCTGTTGAGCTCTAATCCTGATGGTACAGGACTAGATACACTTGTTGCCGGCAGTGATAATGGAGTAACAAACGGTATTCTTGATATTGCACTCGATCTTAAGAACAAAAAGATATATTGGGTTAAAACCGGCGGAGTTATGAGAGCAAATCTTGATGGAAGTAATGTTGAAACCGTAGTTACATTAAAATCATATATTCAGCCGCCTTCAATTGCTTTGAATACTAAAGACGGTTATGTCTATTGGGTTAACACAGCCAATGATAATATTATGAGAGCAAGTATAAATAACGGAACCGCTGAAAAATTACTCCACGCGGATGCACCGGATGGAATTTCACTTTCTTTAGATGAAGGGAAAATCTATTGGGTAAATAGTTATTTCTCCGCTGGCAACAATGGAATTATTTCTCGGGCTAATTTAGACGGAACAGGAATTGAACATGTTTTGAATATTGGCACTCCAACCGGAGCAATTTACGTTGAGGGATTAAACATAACTGCAATAAATGATTCTAAAAATAAAAAATCAATTTTGGATAATTTTGTTGTTGAACATAATTATCCAAATCCGTTTAATCCATCGACTAAAATAAAATATTCACTTCCATCCCGTTCACAAATCACCGTTAAGATTTATAGTTCCATTGGCAGTTTAGTAAAAACATTATTAAATGATGTACTACAAAATTCAGGCTGGCATGAAATAACTTTTAACGCCGATAACCTTTCAAGCGGAACGTATTTCTATAGCATCAAATCAGGATCAAATATTATTACAAGAAAGATGATTCTTATTAAATAAAATAATATAAATCCGATTTCATGATTGCCGTGGGGTCTCATTATTCCACGGCTGTTTTTAATTAGTAATCTAATTTTTATATTGAAATTAAGTTCTAAGTCTATAATATTCTTAAAGCTCTATTATTGCGGAGGAAGTATGAAATTCAAACTTATTTTACTATTTATTTTTTCTACAGCTCTAATGACTGCTAATGCACAAAAAAAATTTGGAGTCGGAGCTTACGCAGGTACTTCAATCCCAACCGGCAGTTTTAATGATTACTATAACCCCGGAACTTCTGCAGCTATTTCTTTTAATTACGGCTTTAAACAAAACGTCCAGATCTCAATAAAAACTGGATATATTAATTGGGGATTTGATAACAGTTCTTATAATGATGCTTTTATTAAAGCCGGTGGCAGCGGTAAGTTTAATCTGGATGTTGCCACAAATGCGGTGCCTTTGATAGTAAATGCAAAATATTTTTTGGGAAATAAGATTGTTAGACCATACATTCTTATCTCGGCTGGTGTTTATTTTCTGAAACAAGAAGTAAAAGGAAATTACACCAACAACAATGGGAATAAAATTGATTTAGGTGATGATACTTATTCTTCTAATGAAACTCAACTTGGTATTGGTGCGGGAATTCTAATACCTATTTCAAAAAATTTATTTATTGATGCAAATGCTTTATATGGAGTAATAAATGATTCTCAAGTAATATCGGATGCTTCTTCAAACGATTCTTTGTCAGCGACAAATATTTCAAAAAGAACAGTTAATGTGGTTAATGTAAATGCCGGGCTAAATTATTATTTTTAAGATAAATTATGACTTATAATATTTAAGCATTTAGAAAAGTCTGGAATTAAAATATACATTTAGTCCCAGATTTTTCTTTATCATAAGTATTGTAAATAATATAATTTTGATTTTAACTATCTCCGTATAAATTTTCGAACTCCTATATATTGAGAAATTTATTAAAAGATGCGTTGCAGTAAAACATTTTCCAATGCCAAATCTCTCATTTTCATCGGCGATTAGAATTTCATCTCACAATTATTGATTTAATAAGAAATGATTTTTTAAATTCCTTTATTATGTAAAATAGATGACATTTTTGCTTCCTCAATTATCTTAAACTTCTCCTCAGATCATATATTTTTTTAAAATAACGCTGGAGGCAAAAATGCTAAATAAATTTAAATTATCAATTATCATAGTAATGGTTATTGGTAGTATTTCCCCTTTCATGAATGCTCAAACAAAAAATAAAGTTAAACATCGAGTTGCTCTTCATGAATATTGCCCTGTAGCTTATAAAGCAATGGATAAAGCTTTAAAAGGTAAGTCAGAATACTCATCCACTTACGAAGGGAAAACATATTATTTTGTAAATGCTAAAGCAAAATCTATGTTTGATAAAATGCCGGAAAAATTTATTCCGAAGTACGATGGTTATTGTGCGACTGCCATGTCTATGGGGAAAAAGTTAGAATCAAATCCCAAATTATTTACTGAATATAAAGGCAACACCTATCTTTTTTCAACTAAAAAGGCAAAGGTTATGTTTGACAAAAACCCTAAGATGATTAGTGAAAAAGCAGACAAACAGTTTAAGGCAATGAAACAATAAGTCAAAGCTTATTATAGAGCATCGTGACAATTATACGCGATGCTCTATTAGTATTAAATATGTTTATAGGTTATGGTTCAATAAAACAAATATTTTAGTAATGATTTCTAGTACCATTTTCTGAAAAGATTATCATCTCATATTAGCTAGAAATATAGACTTTAGCCGGTTCATTTCCTATGCCTTTTCTTCACCTGTAATGGCCTCTACTTAATGACATTGCTTTTAGTAGATAACGGCCATACAATTATGCGCCCTAACTTTGCTGGAAAGCAGGTCCTTTCATATATAATTATAAAACCTACTGATTATTGATATAGTGCCATGTTATATTAACATTTAGTTGAGACAATACGATAAAACTAATTATAAATATCATAGGGTTTTTAATGCCATTATTACTGGATAAATCATCCCGGCAATAAGTAGTAATGTAATAAATGGACGATTAATATTCTGCCACTTATAGTTTCTTCTCTTAATTGCATCCCACGCATGATTAATCCCTGAAAAAAAGAAAAAGAAAATAAAGGCAAAAAGAATTGTCAACTCTGCTTTGATTCCCCAATTGTAGAAATATATAATTAATGCTATTACTGCATACGATAACAATGCAATGGCAGATTGCCTCTGGTAATTACTTCCAACCTCGAAACCTTTAATTTCAGCTGATTTTTTTGCGAAGAATAAGCCTTCAATGCCAGACAATCCCGCAATTGCAACAATTATTACAGGTATCATAAAATGCAATTGGGCAATAGGATTATAAATTTCAGCAAAACCAATCTTATATCCCCAAAAGAATGATGCACATACAGCTGTAATTCTTATAAATTCCAATATTTGTAAGCTCATGATTTACCCCTTATTAATATAGCACAAAACGACTTATAATTAAGTCTCGCCTAAAATCCGAAAGTGTAGAAAGGTTTACCAACCTTTTTAACTACTTGTTTCATACAAATTAATCATCTATTCCAACTAACAATTAATTTGAACTGTACCAGAAAAAGTACACAGAAAGATAAGCAACATTTTGAATTAAAATTTGTCTATTTTTCATTTCATACTCAACCGGAGATAAATCCCTCAAGAAGAATGAAGTCTTCTTTTTTTATATTGCAGAAAATAAGTTCATAAAATTTCTTCTCTTCTGATTCTTCTATTTCTTTTGCCATTTTAAGAGATACTATGTTGGTTAATCAGAATAGCCCCGACTGTTAGTGTCTTGTGTTTTTCTTGGACATTTTCTCCTTGGATATTGAGTAAATTTGTTATCAGGAATTTATTTAAAATTTTACTCTGATAAAAATTATCACGATCTCTTTAATAAACTTTTTAGAATGGGCTCATATATATTATCGGATTAAAACGATAATACTCGATTATTTTTTATGATATGGAAAATGTCTTTATTCTTACCAACAAAAATATCAGGAGCTTTAAGACTAATGTCAGATAATCATAATTCTTCTTTGCCTGGTGAAAACACCTTGCTCTTCAAAATATCGTTAGCCCAATGGTCACTCCATAAAAACTTATTCGATGGTAAAATTAATAATCTTGATTTCGCTTCAATTGCAAAACATGAATTTGGAATAAATGCGGTTGAATATGTAAATCGTTTCTTTATTGATAAAGATGAAAATTATATAAAAGAAATGAGAAAACGTGCAGATAATGAGGGCGTAAAAAGCCTTTTAATAATGTGCGACGGCGAAGGTAACCTCGGAGATCCTGATAAAGCGAAAAGAATTAAAGCAGTAGAAAATCATTATAAATGGATTGATGCCGCAAAAATTTTAGGATGTTATTCAATTCGTGTTAATGCTGCGAGCGAAGGCAGTTATGATGAACAAATGAAATTAGCTGCCGACGGATTAAGCCTTTTAACTGAATTCGGAGCGAAATACGAAATAAATGTTTTAGTCGAGAATCACGGCGGTTTATCGAGCAACGGCGAATGGCTTGCAAAAGTTATAGATATGGTGAGCAATCCATTCTGCGGCACTTTACCGGATTTCGGAAATTTTCGTTTAAATGATGATAATTATTATGACCGGTATAAAGGCGTAAAAGAAATGATGCCTTTTGCCAAATCCGTAAGCGCTAAGTCGATTGACTTTGATAATGACGGCAATGAAATCTATACTGATTATTTCAAAATGTTGAAGATTGTACTTGAAGCCGGTTATCGAGGATACCTGGGAATAGAATATGAAGGAAATCAGTTAAGTGAATATGATGGTATAAAAGCGACTAAAAAATTATTAGAGAAGGTAAGAGAAAAATTATCGTAAACCATTCACGAACCCAATAATTCCTTATACTAATTGATTATAATGTCAGTCAAGGAGCAGTTGAAGATGAACTATATAGTTCGACTCCGCTCACTGTGATTATTTCATTTTTAAAAGATTTTAATATGAATATTAGTAAGTAGATCTCTTTTTCCATTTTATTATTTCTTCAATTCATTAAAAACAATTGATGTTATTCATCACCAACCATATTTACAAAACTATTTAAGTTAGAAGTGTAGTTAACATTTTTTAATTTAAGATCAATTATACGGTGAAGGTTTTAACCTTCAAATATGAACTTTCAAACTTATACAAACCGGAACTAAATCTTCCCTTAAGCCCATTACCCGTACCTAATCAAGATTTCCTATTTAACTTACTTTATAGAAGTAACTTAAATACAAAAAGATCTTTTAATTTTCATACTAATGTAAACTACGAACTTTCTAATTACATTTATCATCTCAGAACTAATACAAGAAGAAAAAATAGTAAAGGGGCAAAACCATGGATAATGAAACGATAACATCTGATGAAGCAAAAGAACTAGATACTAAAGATTTATATAAACGTCTCAAAACTGACCCAAAAGGCTTAACATCAAATGAAGCTAAAAAAAGATTAGATCAATACGGACTTAACGAAATTACAGAAAGGAAAGTAAGTCCGATTTTAAAATTTTTAAGTTATTTCTGGGGACCTATTCCCTGGATGATTGAAATTGCAATCGTTCTTTCCGCAATAATTCACCACTGGGAAGATTTCTGGATAATTCTTGTTTTATTGTTGATTAATGCTGTTGTAGGTTTCTGGCAGGAACACAAAGCAGATAACGCAATAGAATTACTAAAACAAAAACTTGCTCTGGAAGCGAGAGCATTACGCGACGGAAAATGGATTAGCATCCCATCGAAAGAATTAGTCCCCGGAGATATTATTCGTGTTAGATTGGGTGATAGAATTCCCGCCGATCTAAAAATAATTGATGGCGATTATTTAATGGTTGACGAATCGGCTTTAACCGGCGAATCACTTCCGGTTGAAAAACACGTTTCCGATGTGGCCTATGCCGGTTCAATTGCGAGGCAGGGAGATATAACTGCCGTTGTAGTTGCCACGGCAATGAATACATTTTTCGGTAAAACGGCAAAACTTGTAGAGGGAGCCAAAACCAAGAGTCACTTTCAAAAAGCAATTGTTAAAATTGGTGATTACCTAATTATTCTGGCGGTCGCGCTTGTTGTTATAATATTTTTGGTTGCATTATATAGACACGAAAGTCTTCTAGACACACTTCAATTTGCTTTGGTATTAACTGTGGCGGCAATTCCGGTAGCACTTCCTGCAGTACTTTCCGTAACACTTGCAGTCGGTGCAATTGCTCTGGCAAAAAAAGAAGCAATTGTAAGCAAGCTGGTAGCAATAGAAGAAATGGCAGGAATGGATGTTCTCTGTTCCGATAAAACCGGAACCATTACTAAAAACGAAATTTCCGTTGCCGAGGTTGTCACCTTCAATGGATTTAAGGAAGAAGACATTCTGGTTTACGGAACCCTGTCTTCAAAAGCGGAAGACAAAGATCCTATTGATAATGCAATAATCAGCAGAACTGAAGGTCTAAAACTGACCGACGGTATTTCAAAAAAATACAAATTAAAGAAATTTGTTCCGTTCGATCCAGTCTCTAAAAAAACCGAAGCAACCTTGGAAAACGAAGAAGGACAAGAAATTAAAGTTGCAAAAGGAGCTCCGCAGATTATTGCTTCTATGAGCAGTAACGGAAACGATTTGAACAGCAAAGTTACGGAACAAGTTGATAAATTTGCTTCTAAAGGATATAGAGCGCTTGGAGTAGCCAGAACAAACGAAAAAGGTGAATGGGAATTTGTTGGTTTAATTGCTTTGCATGATCCGCCGAGAGAAGATTCGGCTGAAACTATTAAAACGGCACAGTCAATGGGCATTGATGTGAAAATGGTAACCGGCGATCACTCTGCTATTGCTAAAGAAATTTCCAAACAGGTAAACCTTGGGACAAACATTTCCGAAGCTTCAACTTTTATGAATAAACCCGACAGAGAAGCAGTTAAAAGTGTAGAGGATGCCGACGGCTTTGCTCAAGTATTTCCCGAACATAAATATCATATTGTTGAACTGCTTCAAGGAAAGGATCACATAGTTGGAATGACAGGCGACGGGGTTAACGATGCACCGGCGCTAAAAAAAGCCGATGCCGGAATTGCTGTTGCAGGAGCTTCGGATGCAGCTAAATCGGCAGCGGCAATTGTATTAACAAAACCGGGACTTTCAGTAATAATAGATGCAATAAAACAAAGTCGTAAAATTTTTCAGCGTATGGCAAATTATGCCATTTACAGAATAGCGGAAACGATAAGAGTCTTAATCTTCATTACATTTTCAATTCTAATCTTTAATTTCTATCCGGTTAACGCATTAATGATTGTTTTGCTTGCATTATTAAACGACGCTCCGATTATGACGATTGCTTATGATAATGTTAAATATTCGAACTCGCCCGAGAAATGGGATATGCGAACAATTCTCGGTATTTCCACAATGATTGGTTTAATGGGAGTCATCGAGTCGTTCGGTGTACTTTACATTGGATTGGAATTATTTCATCTTTCGCCGGATGTACTTCAATCGTTTATTTATCTGAAGCTTTCAGTTGCCGGCCACTTAACCGTATTTGTTGCACGAACTAAGAAAAATTTCTGGACGGTAAAACCTGCTAAGCCTTTATTGTTCGCTGTTATCATAACCCAAATAATTGCTACTATAATTACTGTATACGGAATTTTGCTTCCGGCAATGGGTTGGGGTTTAGCACTGTTCATTTGGGCTGAGGCAATATTTGTATTCTTAATTATCGATTACATAAAAGTTCGTCTGTACAGAGTTCTTGATCACGGTGGAATAAGATTCAAAAGAGCATAATTCTCTGACGTTACGCAACTGTCATGCTAAACCTGCTTGCAGTAAGCAAGATTGAACCAGCATCTAAAAATGCTGATTCTGATTCAAGCTTGCCCGTTCCTGCAGCGGGTTCGGAATAACAAAGATTGTTTATCAGTAATTAAGATAAATGAAAAACCGGATTAGCAATATTATTCATGCTAGTCCGGTTATTAATTTTTAATATCTAAAAAAATACAATCTTACTAAATACTAAATTTATCATTGTCTCTTATATTTTCCCATCAATTCTCCCTCAGCTAAAATATGTCCTTTCATCGCATTTAACACTTGATGTTTTTCCGCTCTCGATTCTAAATGAAGTGCCGAATCCAAAGCGTATATTCTGAAGAAATAACGATGCGGATTTCCTTCGGGCGGACACGGACCTCGATAACCTATGCGGACAAAACAATCGATCATCAGATTAATTTTCGTTTTTATTAATATTTTTTTTCTTAAAATTATATATAGAAAAGTACATGTAGGGATGCATTTATTTACTGTTTAAATTATGAAAGACAAAGTGAAGTTAGAATTTAATACACTATATTTATTATACACCTATTTCTGTTAGTTTCAACGTAGGTTATCTGCAACATAAGGTTGAATATTGAATTAGACCAAATGATTTTGTATCCTATAAATAATCCGCAAATAAAAATAAAGTCAACAAAAAACAATCAGATTAACACTTAACGCATTTATGAAATCAATTTTTACAAGTTTTATTATTTCACTGTTTATTTTTAATACTTTCTTATTTCCACAAGATAAATCTTCAAATGACAATAAACTGCCTCTTAATAATTTTTTGCACAACAACATAAGTAACGGGATAGATCTAAATATTTCTTATTACGGAGATTTATTTGCAAACTTATACGGAGGTATTGAAACTAACTCTACATATTTTCAACAAATAAGTATAGTTCTGGATACTGATTTAGGAAAACTAGTCTCAATTCAACATTCATCCATTTATCTTCAGTTAATCGGTGATTATGGAAGAGACATAAATAAATACGTGGGTACAGAACAAGGAATTTCAAATATTGCTTCATACAATACTTTTAAAGTGCTTCAATTTTATTTGGAAAGTAAATTACTTAATGATAGATTATCCTTATTATTGGGATTATTTGACTTAAATATGGAATTTGACGTAAGAAATACGTCAGCCATTTTCTTAAACCCTTCACATGGAATTGGTGCAGAATATGCTTCTTCCGGCAAAAACGGACCATCTATTTTTCCTAATAGTTCAGTTGCGTTTAGACTAAAATATGAGTTCCCAAATGATATTTATCTTTTAGCCGCTGCATTTGATGGTATTCCCGGAACTCCGGATAATCCAAATTCTGAAAGTTTTGTGATTTCTAAAAATGACGGATTACTATTATCATTTGAAACCGGATTAGATAATCAATCTTCTAATTTTTATAAATACTCAATTGGTGCCTGGTATTATACCAGTAATTTTGTGCAATTAACCAATTCTCCTTCGTCTAAAATGAAGACTGTGAAAGGAAATTATGGAGCTTATTTATCAGCGGAAAGGAAGATCTTTAGCGAAAGTGAAATTGATGATCAGGGACTTTCTGTATTTTTTAGATTTGGCATAAATAATAGAAAAATTAATAAAATTGATTCTTATTTGGGTGCAGGGTTAAATTACCAGGGACTCTTCCCGGGCCGCGAAAAAGACATCTTAGGTTTAGCAATTGCTTCTAGCCGTAATAATTCTACTTTTATAAGTTATATGGAATCCGAAGGAATTAATCTTTATGAGTATGAAACTAATCTAGAACTTACATATGAGTTTCATTTATCTTCGGATATTAATGTTCAGCCGGATTTTCAATATATAATAAATCCTGAGGCAGCATATAATAATACAAATTCATTTCTGATCGGAACCAGGTTAAAAATGTATTTCTAATTCTGACGTTATTAAAATATTATTTAAGCAAAATCATTTTCTTAATTGAATTATATTTGCCGGCAGTGAGTCTATAAAAATATATTCCGCTGGATAAATTGTTTCCGTTAAACCTAATATTGTGTTTACCCGAGTTTTCCATTTTATCGATCAATGTGGAGACTTCCTCTCCAAGAGAATTATAAATTTTTAGACTTACATGCGAACCCTCCGGCAAATAGAATTCAATAACAGTTATCGGATTAAATGGATTAGGATAATTTTGTGATAGACCAAATTGATCAACTGTAACCGTTTGATCTTTAATGGATGTAATTCCCGGAAAGAAATAACTGAGCGAATTACTCAATACATAACCAAAAGCTGAATCATTTGCAGTACTTTCCAAAGGGAAACCGAGATTTATCAGCTTACCATTGACTAAAGAATTTCCGAATAGACCGGTGTATTCTATACCTGCACCTTTTCCGTTGGCATAATCCATACACAAGGTGCTTCCATCGTAAGCATCTATAACATCAGGATAATTAACCTCATAAGTTTGAGCAATATAAAAATCAGAGCCGTTAAAAGTACCACCGTTTATTCCCTTTACAGAATTCGAACCGGCATCATCAGCGACATAACTTGCTTTCAAATAATTATGGTAGAATTCCTTGTCGGAGGCACTTCCCTTATAATCCAAATCCCAGCCGATCTCACTACCGGAAACAAATAATTTCCCGCCGTTTTCAAGATATCTGGCAACTATTTCCTGCTCTGTGATACTAAACGTTTCATCTACCGTACTTTCATCTCCAAGTATCCAATAGACAGCGTCGTAGTTATTTAAATCAACCTGAGAATTAATTACTTGTGAATTCATGACAGATTCAAAACTTATACTTGAAGCATTTAATACTTGCCCGTACCTTGATGAAAAAGTATTACTAACCCCTCTCCAATCACCACTTTTTCTAGTAAAACCATCTACAATTAAAACCTTTTTGCTGTTAACAAATTTTCCGCTTCCCAGCACATTAGACCAATTACTTTCAGTATATGAAGGTGGATTATCCAACACACTAGCTACACGAAAATAAACTTGTTCACCATTAGAAGATACATTCGTATTGCAAATTTTTAATTCCGATTCATCTTTAAATAAATCCCATTTAATACCATCGGTCGATTTGTATAATCTATAACCAAAAACATTTGTTGTATCACACTTCCATGATATTTGAAGTTCATTATTTCCCTTATTTGTTACACTTTCTAACTCAGGCTGGTTAAACGAATAATCACTAACAATACCTTTATAATAACGCGGCGTGTACGCAGTCAAATCTGACGGTTTATAAGTCCAATATGAAACATCCCAATCACGTGCGGATGCTTCTACAACTCTCAAAGCTCCGTTTGAAGTTTTTTCAACAAACAGCCTAACATGTCCAACCTTATGGATTGCATCACCTGGTTTAAGATCGTCCCAACTGGCATATTGTGTTGTTATAGAAGGCATATCACTTGTAGAAGAATGATAACTTAGCTGCCAACAGCGGCTTACAAAACCGGAACAATCAACACCAACAGAATAACCCGAAACTCCCGCGGTATTTATATCACCGGCATATTTTCCATTTTGTAAACCGGACTTAAACTGTGTTAGCGAACTGAATCCACCCCACATATAAGGAACTCTTGCGTTTTCACCGGGAATCAGCCAACTTGGCGTTCTAACAATATCTCCGTCAGGACCTTTTACATCCGACGGCGAAAGATTTTTTGCCGAACAATAATATTTGTATAGAGCATAACTTTCTCCAATCCTTATAGCATTTGTTCTGCTCGTCGATTGCACAGAATTCACTTTTTTCAAGGATAACTTTGCCTCTTTTTCCGGAACAATGTTATTATAATTTAACTCATAGTTATATTCTGATGGATAAGATATTTTAGTTGATGAATAATTTGTAAGCCCGCTCCATTTAACAATAGTTATTTTTTCCTTATCGGTTAATAGTTGATATAAATTACCTTGTGAATCAATTTCAAATTCTTTTACCAAATATAAATAATCAATAGACGGCACTTCTAAAATTGATAATATTCTTCCATCCGGAGATAAAGTATAAATTTCTTTTTTTACTTTTAAAGGTATTTCATTTATATATGATTCGGTTAACACGAAAGAATTTCCGCTACCATCAATTCCGATTAAATCTGCATAAGCCAGATTCGAAAATTGGTTGATGTTAAAACTCTTACTGAAACTTGAAAGACTGTACAAAATATTAAGTTCTGTTTTACTCTTTAAACTAACAACGATTTTATCATTTTCCGCATCGGTTAAAACTCCCCCGTTGTCTACAAATAATTTTTCCGTGTTAAGTAGAAATGTTTTCTTTATTGTAAAATTATCTCCTTTTGCAGAATAATAATTTTGGATATACTTGCTTTGCTGTTCATTTCCACCGATGAAATCACTAGCAATCTCAATTTTATTCGAAATTTTTTGTAATTGATTGCCGGCTATCTGGTGGATCTCATGAGTATCAAAATCTTGAATCCATATATTATTCTCTTCGACATCAAATGAAGATATTCCATATATACCGGAATTTTCAATCCTGATATGTATAGGTAAATCAGAGTATTTTTTCTCAAGTAGTTTAGTAAAAACCGCTTGTCCAAATGAAACATTAATCATTATAAAGCTTAAAAATAACAGTAATGTACTTCTCATTTATTTTTCCTAAAACACTCAACTACTACAAAAGTTATTTAAACTACCGTTTTTATTTATTTAGCAGCCATTCAGTTGTAGTTACGGAGTGTATTTTTCTTGTATTGATATAATTACATTATTCAATACTTTAAATTGATAGAGTTTATGTTTAAATCTTTCAAATTCTTTATTTCCTAGAATAGCAAAAAACTTCCGTACAGTTATTTTTTCGTTAAAATTATAATTCCCCGAACTATTATGTGAAAAAGTTTGCATAATAATTTTCGCGGTATCGGGAACCATCAAAGTAATCGAATCTTTTACGGTATTCTTGATACTGTACCCGCTAGGCATTTCTTGCTCACCACCGGATAATTCTTTACCATGCTCGATAGTTAACCATTCAACTGTATCTACAGCTATAAAATCACTTCCATCTTTTGTAAATGAAGACTCAATATATCCGATGAAACTTTTTTGAGAAATCACTTTTTCCTGCTGAGGTTTCTCCTGTTGAATGTTTTTTTGTTCTCTTCTATTATTGCAGCCTGTATAAACTGTAATGATAAAGAAAAATAATGTTATGTAAGTAAAGTATTTTTGCAGCATATGTTAGTTTAAAAGTTTTAAACAATTCGGTTCTATAAAAGAATGATTTTGAATTATGATTAATCTTCTAGAAACTCAATATAATTTAATCATATAAAGCTCGAATAAAAAAGTATATAACCATTATTTGTTCATATGACACTATTTAATAACAATCATCTTTTTAATCGATAAATAATTATCTGTAGTTAACTTATAAAAATATACTCCACTCGATAAACCAAATGAATTAAATTCTATTTCATAATTTCCCGGAGATTTCTCTCCCTGAATCAAGGTTGTAACTTCTCTTCCTAATAAATCAAATATTTGTAAGCTTACATAGCTTCTTTCCGGAAGTGAATATCTTATTATTGTAATCGGATTAAATGGATTTGGATAATTTTGCTCAAGGTTAAATTTCTTGGGGTAGTAATCATCTCCAGAACTTACTGATGTTATTTCAGTATTAATATTATACAAAGGAGAAAGTGAAACAATTTTACCATTAATGTATCCTGCACCTCTGAAATTATAATTTCCTGAGTTAACAACTTTTATTATAAGTGAGTCATCAACCAAACTAAGATTTAGTTTGCCATCTTCTGAAAGGAATGCAACTGAATCGATATTATATAGGCTATCTATAAACGAGTTTAAAGGTAGTTTTACTTCATTTGATACTTTTTCTAAAATCGGATTTTTCCATTTTATAACTCCAAAATTAGAATCGAGCATGCTGTTTATCCACGATGTTCTATCTTTTATAAAATTTTTGAGATAATCAATTTCATCTTTATAAGAATTACCGATATAATAATTAGGCCAAACATATGTACCGATAACAGGCCAAGTTTGAAAGTTTCTTTCTCTTGCATTTTCAATTAGAATAGTTTGGGTATCAATATAGTTTGAAATACTATCGTAATTAAAAACCGTATTCTTTAATTCGTTCCAGCGTGCTTTAAAATTATTTAAGAATAATGGGTCACTAATTAATTTAGCTACCCAGAAAGGTGAAAGTAAATCACTATTATTGTTTACATAAGCTTCCCATCCGGAACTCAGGTATGCAAAATCATAGTCACCGTTTCCAAAAGCCAAATTAAAATCCCAAACCGGTCCTAAACATAGTTTACCATCCTTACTGTCGCGGTCTTTATACATAAAAGTGCTGAGCCTATAGGCATCAACATTTTTGCTAAATTCGTTGATTAAATAAAAATCAATAAAAGTATTAATGTTTATTAAATCATAATATCCTGTAAAAGGATTATTATAGTCAGCACGATTCATAACCGCTTCGAAGTTGGTAACATATGTCTTAATGTAATTTTCTTGTTCAGGTATCAGGTCTCCTGTTTTTGGATATTCAATAACATACCATACTTTAGCACTATTATTAGCTCTTGGTTTATATGGGGAATACCAACCTGCTTTGGTGTTATCGACTCTATCGATCTGGACAATATAACCTCCTGTAAGTGCATCATCTGCGTTATCTTCCGGCTCAAGTTTTTTTATGTTAACTCTATTCTTATTTCTTTTAATTTTCTCTAAAAGCACATAAACGCCGATATACTTTCCATTCAGAATCACTTCGCAAAACTTTGAACGGGAAGCATAAACACCTAGTTCATTTGCAAGTTTATATACAAGCACATTTCTTAAAAGTGTCTTATCAGAATAAGGTGCATAAAGCACCCAATCATTTTCTTTTGGCAGTCCGAGTAAAGCAACATCATTATTCTCCCCCGCTGAATCGCGCGTTTCAAATCCGTAAGATTTTTTAGGAAACATCTGAGAACTGCTGCCGCGTATCTCAATTCCAATCTTATCATCATATGCATATACTGAGTCGGTAATATGATTTAATTCTCCATCTCCATTGTCTATAATTTTCATTTCGGCTTCTATTTTTGGTTCGTCTGGTATTTCAAGACCTTTTGTATTAATAATAATGATAGGCAAATTAGTAGAATCCAATTGCACTTGTGCATTTGTGTAGAACGAAATTGTTATAAAGAGTAGCAAAATTAAATTTTTCATTTTTCTAATAAATACGTGAAATTGATATTCTTTAATTAAATAGATCGGAGTAATTCGTAGGAAAATATTTTTTGAATATTATTTTATTGCTGATATATATTATTCTTTGACAATTATGATTTTCCCCTATTACTCAATATTAAATACATTACTGAGAATGTAATTAATATATAATATAAATTATTGCTAAAACTAATAATTAGCAATATATATTTGAGAAATGCATTTTATCCTACTTGCCGTTATTGAAGATTACAATTATAGTATTTTCCCCAGTAATACTTTGGCTAATGCGCAATCATGTAGTTCCCCGAAATGTTTCTGATAATTTTAATTTCTGAATTTAGACTAAAACACATTATCTAATACATTTTAATCGGACAATTCTATCCTTTTTTGACTTAAGTCAAGGTTCCACATTACCACTACCCCATATTTTTCGTAGGAATTTATAATTAAACAGGGAGCTTATTCAAAATAAGCAGATTTAAATTCCTCCAAATAATTAATAAGGATAACTAATGAAAAAATATTGGATACCGTTCATATTGGTAATTGTAATATCGTTTGCGGTGCTCGGCTGGGTTGGCAGTAAGATATATCAACAAGCACCGCCTATACCGGACAAAGTAATTTCTTCAAACGGCAATGTGGTTTTTTCAAAAGAAGATATAGAAAAAGGTCAAAATATTTGGCAAGAAATGGGCGGTATGGAAGTCGGCTCAGTATGGGGACACGGAAGTTATGTAGCACCGGACTGGACTGCTGATTGGCTTCATCGTGAAGCAACTTTCGTATTAAATAAATGGGCCGAATCATCTTTTAAGATAAAATATAAAAAGCTAAGTGTTGAGAACCAGGCATTTTTAAAAGCTAAGCTTAAGCAAAATTATAGAACAAACAGTTATAATAAAAATAATGGTGTTATAACTATCGATAGTGTTAGAGCCGAAGCTATTCAAAGTAATGTTATTCATTATTGCGATGTTTTTTTAAATGGAAATACAGATTATGCAATTAGAAAAAATAGTCTGACTGATTCCGCAAGGGTTCATAAATTGTCTGCTTTCTTTTTCTGGACATCTTGGGCAGCTTCTACAAATAGACCAAATGATGACATAACTTATACTAGCAATTGGCCGCACGAAGAATTAGTTGGTAACAAACCAACTAGTGCCTCTATTATTTGGACAGGAGTAAGTATTTTACTTCTTCTTGCCGGAATTGGTGGAATGGCTTGGTTCTATGCAGGAAGAAAAAAGGAAGAAGAATTCGACGAGATTCCTGCTGACGATCCTTTATTAAAATCAAAAGCAACTCCTTCACAATTAGCAGTTGTAAAATATTTTTGGGTAGTTTCAGGATTATTTCTATTACAAATAATCATGGGAGTTATCACTGCTCACTATGGTGTTGAAGGAAGCAAGTTCTACGGAATTCCCTTAGATCAAGTTCTTCCGTACACTGTAACACGAACCTGGCACCTGCAGCTCGGAATTTTTTGGATCGCTACTGCATGGCTTGCCGCAGGGTTATATATTGGGCCTGCTGTAAGCGGAGTTGAACCTAAAGGTCAAAAACTTGGAGTTAATATCCTATTCGGTGCTTTGGTTGTTGTTGTTCTCGGTTCCATGATTGGGGAATGGCTAAGCGTAATGAACCTACTCCCTTCAGATTTATGGTTTTTACTAGGTCATAGTGGTTATGAATATATTGATCTAGGTAGACTTTTCCAGATTGCGTTGCTAATAGGGTTGTTTCTGTGGCTGTTTTTGATGTACCGTTCCATTAAACCGGCATTAAGTAAAAAAGATGAACAAAAACCGATACTAACTCTCTTCCTTATTTCCTCTGTAGCAATAGCTACCTTTTATGCTTCAGCTCTGATGTATGGCAAACATACAAATCTTGCAATCGCAGAATATTGGAGATGGTGGGTTGTTCATCTTTGGGTGGAAGGTTTCTTTGAAGTATTTGCCACTGTTGTAATTTCATTTCTATTTGCAAGATTAAAACTATTAAGCCTTAAGACTGCAGGACAAGCTACTATTTTAGCTGCGACTATCTTTTTATCCGGTGGAATAATTGGAACTTTGCATCACTTATACTTTTCCGGCACTCCAGTTTTCGTACTTGCTCTTGGTTCAGCTTTTAGTGCACTCGAGGTTGTACCCCTCCTATTTGTTGGATATGAAGCATGGGAAAATATTCGAATGTCTAGAACTAAAGAATGGGTAAAAAAATATAAATGGCCGATCAACTATTTTGTTGCTGTTGCGTTCTGGAATTTGGTCGGTGCAGGGCTTTTTGGTTTTATGATTAATCCCCCAATTGCACTTTATTATATGCAAGGATTGAACACAACTCCTGTCCACGGGCATGCGGCATTATTTGGTGTTTACGGAATGCTGGGAATAGGATTGATGTTATTCAGTTTAAGGGCAATTAGGCCGGATCTGGAATGGAATGAAAAACCGTTAAAAATATCATTCTGGGCAATAAATTTTGGTTTATTCGCAATGGTAGTTTTTAGTTTGCTTCCGGTCGGATTAATGCAAACCTGGGCTTCAGTTAAATACGGCTATTGGTATGCCAGAAGTGCTGAGTTTCTTCAAACTCCTACTATGCAAGCTATTCGTTGGACTAGAGCTTTCGGTGATACGATTTTTGCATTTGGTGCTTTAATTCTTATCGTATTTGTATTTCGCTTATCTCTAAAGTTCTTTAATAAAAAGTCTTAGACTATTTAATCTTTATTATTAAAGATCTATATAAGGCTGCTTTAATCTGGCAGCCTTTTTTTATTTAAAATTTCAATTTTGATTTGATCGCGATTTTACTAATCTTGCTTTTTTACTTATACAACTAATGTTGCGCATTACAGTTTTGGGGTCCTTGTTTCTAAATAACATCAAGTAATACATCCTTTCCAATTAAGGGGCGAATATGATCGTCATTGGATTAATTTATAACCTTGCAGTTTTAGTTGCCCTCAGCGTTTTATCTGGTTTTATTGATGCAAGATTTAAACGCACAAAATTGAGTGGCAAATTATTTCAAGGATTATTATTCGGTATCACCGCAATAATTGGCATGCTTTACCCTTTCGTTTTTGAGAATGGACTTATTTTTGATGGCAGATCGATTGTTATTAGTCTTTGCGCTTTATTCTTTGGTCCCATTTCCGGAACTATCGCTTCCCTATTAGCAATTTTATATAGACTTCATATTGGCGGCCCCGGAACCTTAATGGGCACTCTGGTGATTATCACTTCCTTTTCAATAGGTCTCATCTTTTATTACCTTCGTCTAAAAACATTTGATAAGGTACTTTCTAAATGGCGATTGTACTTGATTGGTTTAATTGTACACGCGGTAATGATGCTGTTAGTATTATTACTTCCTTCAGAAGAAATTTTAAGAGTCTATAAAATAATAACACTGACAGTCATGGTTTTTTATCCTATTGCAACAGTAATAATTGGAAAAATACTGCTTGACCAGGAAGAGAATCATAATTTTGTAAAGATGTTGCAAAACAGAGAAAAGATGTTCCGAACAACTTTCTATAGTATTAGCGATGCCGTAATTACAACAGACACGTCGGGAAGGATAACGCAAATGAATTCCCTTGCTGAATCTTTAATTACATTCAAAGAATCTGATTCAAAAGGTAAAATGATTGACGATTTGATAGAGCTAAAGATTGATAATACTATCAGTAAAGTTAACAATACTATCCAGCAAGTTCTAGAACACGGAAATATTGTAGAAAACTCAAACCCATCACTAGTATTGGATAATAAAAACAATCATATTCCGGTATCTTATAGCTGTTCGCCAATAATAAATGATAATAGAGAAATTATTGGTGCTTCGTTGATCCTAAGAGATCAAACTAAAGAAAGAGCTTCAAAAAAATCACTAGCGGCTTCTGAAGTCAGATTTAGAAGATTATTTGAATCTGCGAATGATGGAATTTTAATATTGAACGCTAAATCAGGAAAAGTTGTAGATGCAAATCGTTTTTTTCTATTGAATTTAGGTTATGATAAAGATCTTATTGTTGGCAGATATTTCCGCGATTTAAATTTCATAAACAAGACTATTTTTAATCAGGATACATTCCTCAAGTTAGTGAATTCCGAAAAAGTATATTTTGATGATATCCAATTCACCTGCGCTAATAAAACAAATGCAAATTTTGAGTTTGTTTCGTCAAGTTACTCAGCAGGCGATTATAAATATGTTCAGTGCAATATTAGAGATATCACTGATCGTAAATTGGCCGTTGAAGCATTACAAAAAAATGAAGCGATGCTTTCGGTTATATTAAATTCTATCCCGCAATTTATTTTTTGGAAGGATGTCAATAGTATATACATAGGTTGTAACTCAGCTTTTGCACAAGCAGTTGGGTTGGAAGATCCTAAATCGATTATAGGTAAATCTGATTATGATATACACTGGGATGAAGAAGAAGCTGAGGCTTACATTAGGGATGATCGTGAAGTGATTTCGACAAAAATGCCGAAAATACATATTATAGAATCACAGAGACAAACTGACGGGAAACAAATTTGGGTAGATACTTCAAAGTTGCCTCTTTTAGATAATAATAACAATGTGTATGGAATTTTAGGCGTTTATGAAAATATTACTGATAGAAGGTTAGCTGAAGAGCTTTTAAAATCGTCGGAACTTAGATTTAGATCTGTGTGGGAAAATTCTAAAGACGGTATGAGACTTACGAATGAGGACGGAATTATTATAATGGTAAACGACGCATATTGTAAATTGGTAGAACTTGATAAGGACAGTTTACAGGGGAAACCCTTAAGTGCAGTATATAAAGATGAACCTAATTCACATGTAATTGATAATGCTAAAAAACTTTTTGCGAAACGGGAAGTTGAACCATATTTTGAGAAAGAAATGATACTGTGGAACGGAAAAAATATGTGGCTGGCAGTTACAAATTCATACATTGAATATAATGAAAAACAACCTCTGCTATTAAGTATCTTTCGAGATATAACTTCCGGTAAAAAAACTGAGAAAGAATTAATTGAAGCAAAAGAAAATGCGGAAGAACTAAACCGATTAAAAACTTCATTTTTGGCAAACATGAGTCATGAACTTCGCACGCCTATGATCGGAATACTAGGTTATTCAGAATTGCTAATCCAGGAAATAGAAAATACCGGGCACCTTAAAATGCTTAATAACATAAACGATAGCGGTAAAAGATTACTTAATACTCTTAACTCTGTTCTAGATCTTTCAAGAATCGAATCAAATAAATTAAAGATTAATAAGCAATTAATAAACATCCCCCAATTCGTTAAAAAAATCGTTTCAACGTATCTTGCTTTTGCAAAAAGTAAAAATTTAGAATTAAAAGCCGATATCCATAATCCGGAAATTTATTCTTATCTCGACAAAAGATTAATTAGCTTGATACTTGATAATTTAATTAACAATGCCCTAAAGTATACAGCACATGGCTATGTATTGGTTGACGTTTATATTGAAACCATAGAGCAAAATAATTATTCAGTAATAAAAGTGAGTGATACCGGAATAGGTATTCCTGAAGATAGTTTACATTTAATTTTTGAAGAATTTAGACAAGTAAGTGAAGGCTTCAGCCGACAATTTGAAGGAAGCGGAATTGGTCTTACAATAACTAAGAAAACTGTTGAGTTGTTAAACGGAAGCATAAATGTTGAGAGTACAGTTGGTGAAGGTTCAACTTTTACAATACGCTTCCCTAACATACAATCTAAAGGGACAAGAATAATAGAAGCAAAACCAGTATCTAAAATATCAGCTGCTTTTCACCATACTGAAAATAAATTAAAGTTATTACTTGTTGATAATGATTTAGATACGCTGAATTTTGTAACAACAATTTTAGAAAGTACATACCTGGTTGATACTGCTGAAAACGGTCATACTGCTTTAGAGTTAGTTTCTCAAACCAAATATGATATAATTCTTATGGATATCGGATTAGGAATGGAGTTAAACGGAATAGAAACAACTAGCCTAATTAGACAAATTGACGGTTATAAAAATACACCCATAGTGGCATTTACAGCTTACGCCATGACAGGTGATAAAGAAAGTTTTTTAGACAAAGGGTTAACACATTATATTTCAAAACCATTCACTATTGAAAGTCTCAAAGAATTATTAGCTGAAATATCTGAGAAAATTAATCTAACCTAATTTTGCACTAACATTTTTAATAGAACAATATTTTAGAATTCATAAATAAAGGGAGCATTTGCTCCCTTAAATTTTGCTTACTAATTGATATTATTTTAAAAGTATCATCTTCTTAGTTGAAATTAAATTATCAACAGTTAATTTATAAAAATAAATTCCGCTTGCTAAATTAGTTCCATTAAAATGAAGATTATAACTTCCGGCATCTTGATTTCCATTAACCAGTGTAGCCACTTCTACTCCTAATGCATTATAAATTTTTAAGCTGACTTTTCCGCTAGCAGGTATTTCATAGCTAATTGTTGTAGTTGGATTGAAAGGATTTGGATAATTTTGATCTAAAGAGAATTCACGTGGAGATTTTACATCAATATTTATTTCTTTTGAATATTGAGATCTCCCATCCAAATCAATCTGTTTTAATCTATAAGTATAACTTCCGGCTTTTAATTTTGAATCTGTAAAAGAATATGAATGAGATTCAGTTGATGTTCCATTACCGGGCATAAAGCCAATTTTCACAAAATTACTATTACTTTGTTTTCTTTCTATTTCAAAACCTTTGTTATTTTTTTCTGTAGCTGTAGACCAAACAAGTTCAGCTTGATTTTTTTCTGCTGTTACGTTAAAAGATGAAAGCTCAACAGGTAATGGTGTAATTGGTCCTCTTGTAAATCCATCTAATGTAACTTTAAGCGAATCAGCAATTCCCCCGCCTGTTACCGCAACAATTTCATAATTTGTAATTTTATCAAAGTCCAGTCTACCATTATTAGTCGGTAATCCCCACCCACTAGGTGATATAACAAAACCGGTATTATCAGGATTTGGTCCGGCAGTTCTTTCAACCAAAGGAATTTTTAATTCAAACCAATCGGCGACTTTATCGAATGCTGCGGTATCTTCAAAGATATACGTTTCTTTAGCATCGGTAGGATTTGGTTGATCGAGTAATTGAACACGCAAGAACATGTTTGAGGGAACAGCAGGAGCTTGTCTAACTTTAATCCACAAATACAAAGTATCGTCTTTACTGCTTGTCCAGTCAGCATTAATTTCTTGATCAATTAGAGTATATGTACCCCAAGGATGAATATTTGCTATTATTGCATTAAAATCTAGAGAACCGGCACCCTGGACAAAATCAGTATTATTATCAGCTATATCTAGGGTACTTGGAGATTCTAAATTTTTAGTGAAATCTGATGATGAGTTATCGAAACTATTAATAACAGTTTGAGCTGATGAACTTATCAGCAACCCAGCCATCAGAAAGGCACAAAAAGTAAATAGAATTTTCATTATTACTCCTCTTATCTGTTAGTAAAAATAATTATTTAAAACACGAACCGTTTGCCGAAAACATTTGGTGGAAAAGTCACAAAATGAAATAGAATTAAAGAAACTCATGCTGAAATTATTCAACCGAATATCAGATCTATGCTATCCCCCAAAAGCGATCAGTAGAAAATATTTTTGAATATTAGGTTATGTATAATTAAGAGCAAAAACCGTGCTTAAGACAAATACTTGTAATTTTTGTAGTTATACGGATGAAAATTTTAAAAGGCTGGGTTAATCATTATCAATTTAATAAGTGGATTTATTAAATTGATAAGAATTTTATGTCTGTTGATTAACGAATATATCTTTAGTTTACAGAGTTAAATCAAATGATGATTGATTTTACTTAAAATTATCTAAGTAAAATATTTTGCGTTTGATGGCAAGTTCTAAAAAATAATGTTCAAGTAAATCTATTTTAGTGTTGCTCTTTTTTACACGGTTTGAATCATTATAAGATAATAATTGCTTTTCAATAATTTTTTCAGAGTTAATAAGACTTTCTAATTGGGTATTAAGAAACTTAATTTTCTCTTGTCTCCTGCTCAATTTAGTCAATTTATTAAGGTCAATATAAGCATCAAAGTTTTCCAATTTAAATCCCTCATCTTTTCTGGAATCATTTTAAATAAGCCTTATTATGGAAGCAAATTAATTTTTTATGGTTTTTGATAAATGTTTAATTGAGCACAACTTTTCTTTTTACATTGACTCTTAATTGATACTTTTGGCGGTATTATGGTAGGTAACATATTTTTAAATATATGGAATAATTTTAAACGGTAAGAATTAAAAGGATTGGATGAAATTGATATCAGATTATCATTTTCCAAAATCTGAAGTATAAAATAAAGAGGAACTAATTAAGCATTATCGTAATAGTATTCTTAATCAGTAAGAAGCCAGTTTTCCGCTTCACTGAGATTATGGAAATATTTAATATCACACCATCTAGCTTCTTGAGATTTATTTTCATTTACATAATTTTGATCATTTTGAGGAGAAATAATGACCGCAACCTTGTCGATTTTTTTAAATCCAAATTGCTCCAAAGCGCCTCCGTCGGTGTGCAATTTGTAAATACCTTGTTCAAGATCTGTCTTTGAATGGTCGATTATATATTTGCTACTATTATTTAGATGACCGAGTTTAATAGCTTCAATAGAGAATTGCCTTGCCTTTTGGATAGTAAGTCGTCCAATAGTTTTAACGTAAACTATGCCTTTATCAGAAAGAAAATTTAGTTCATATTCCATTTTATATACTTCTATAGTAAATCATTATTATATAATTTACTATATAAACTCCTTAAGTATAATTTATCATTATAATAGTTATGATCCTATGCATTAAATTTTAGATTCATATAAATCACGACTAACTCTATTTATTCATTGAAAATACATCTCATCATTAATGTCTATTCTTATAGACTTACTAAAAGCAGTAACAAAAAAAGCCGTCCCAATTATTCCATTGAGACGGCTTCATAATTTCCGGATAATTCTTTACAGAACTATAATTACTTGGTAAGAATCATTTTCTTCGTCTGCACAAAATTACCGGCTGTCAAACGATAAACGTATGCACCGCTAGCTAATTTTGAAGCATTGAAGTTAACATTATATTGTCCCGCTTCCCTGAATTGATTGTTAATCAAGGTGGCTACTTCTTCACCAAGCATGTTGTAAATTTTTAGTGTTACATTAACCGGAACTGCAACTTCGTAATTTATTGTTGTAGTCGGGTTAAATGGATTAGGATAATTTTGAGATAAATCAAACTGAGAAGGCAAAATTTTAACGTTAAGAATTTCGGAATACTTGTATGTGCCGTCATTATCTATTTGCTTTAGTCTATATTGAAAATTATTTCCGCCAACCGGATTTTCATCAATAAAAGAATAATCCTTAGGCGAATTACTTGTTCCTGCTCCCTTAACAAAACCAATCTTTTTCCAATCAATCATTTGTAAGTGCTGAACATTCTTTATTTTGGTTTCACTCTGAACTGCCCTTTCTATTTCAAATCCAAAATTGTTTACTTCTGTAGCTGTATTCCAATTTAATTTTATCTTGTTCAGAAGAGCTTGAACGCTAAATGAAGCAAGTTCTACAGGAACAAGTGATGTTACTTCCATAACATTCGAGTTTCCGCTACTTCCGGAAATATTATTTGCCCTTACACGATAGTAGTATCCTGTATTAGGAGAGATATTAGAATTTACTGTATAAGTGCTAACATTACCTACATTTAGATTATTATACCCGGCAATTATATTAGTGAAAAGTGTATCTGTAGCAACATCCAGAAAATAATTCGTAGCGCTCGCAATGAGTGTCCAATTTGCTGAAAAACTTGATTGAGTTACATTTGAGGCATTATTTGCTGTTGGTGCATTTAATATTGCTGTATAATCCTTATTTGGCTGGTCAGATGTTATATTTGAGTAAGAATAATTATTCGGAGTAAAGGAATAATCAGTTTTTGAGGGTGTTATCACACCTGTCCAATTTGAGGGAATTGAGATGTTATAGCTACCGTCGCTAGCAGATATTGCAGTTTTTGCCACTCCATCAGTATAACTTAAAGTTACATTTGCCAGACCGGTATTCCCGGATATCGCATACATTATACTGGTCGCCGGATAAATAGTTATACTAACATTATTCAGAGCTGATGTATAAGGTCCGCTAGCATCTGTAAACGAATCCTTAAATGATATAGTTAAATTTTGTCCGCCGATATATGAGTTTTTTCTGAGCATGCCAACCCACGAAAGAGAGGTACTTCCAGCGGCCGGTAGCACTCCGACTGTAGCAGTAGATGAATCCCAATAGGTTGTGGTAGAACCATTGGAAAGCATCATCTTCATTGTACTTGAATATCCGTCATGAGGTGATGTACCCGGAGCATAATCAGCTGTTACTCTTACAAAAAGATATTCTGATGTTGGCAAAGATGATACATCTAACGATTTTGTATATGCTGAGCCGCCTCCGGTTATTGTACCGGTATTGAATGAAGCAAAGGTATGACTTGGTGTAGGTGACGGATAAATAGTTATACTAACATTATTCAGAGCTGATGTATAAGGTCCGCTAGCATCTGTAAACGAATCCTTAAATGATACAGTTAAATTTTGTCCGCCGATATATGAGTTTTTTCTGAGCATGCCAACCCACGCAAGAGAGGTACTTCCAGCAGCCGGTAGCACTCCGACTGTAGCAGTAGATGAATCCCAATAGGTTGTGGTAGAACCATTGGAAAGCATCATCTTCATTGTACTTGAATATCCGTCATGAGGTGATGTACCCGGAGCATAATCAGCTGTTACTCTTACAAAAAGATATTCTGATGTTGGCAAAGATGATACATCTAACGATTTTGTATATGCTGAGCCGCCTCCGGTTATTGTACCGGTATTGAATGAAGCAAAGGTATGACTTGGTGTAGGTGACGGATAAATAGTTATACTAACATTATTCAGAGCTGATGTATAAGGTCCGCTAGCATCTGTAAACGAATCCTTAAATGATACAGTTAAATTTTGTCCGCCAATATATGAGTTTTTTCTGAGCATGCCAACCCACGCAAGAGAGGTACTTCCAGCAGCCGGTAGCACTCCGACTGTAGCAGTAGATGAATCCCAATAGGTTGTGGTAGAACCATTGGAAAGCATCATCTTCATTGTACTTGAATATCCGTCATGAGGTGATGTACCCGGAGCATAATCAGCTGTTACTCTTACAAAAAGATATTCTGATGTTGGCAAAGATGATACATCTAACGATTTTGTATATGCTGAGCCGCCTCCGGTTATTGTACCGGTATTGAATGAAGCGAAGGTGTAACTACCACTTGTAGAAGCAAGATTTTTATAATTTGGTATAGTAGATGATGTTTTAGCTAATGCCTGTTGTTTAATTCCTTCCGAATTCTTTATGTAAGATTCGATCTTTTTAACTCTGGAATTTGGATATTTAATAGTAACACGCCTATTGAGATTTATGCTGTGAACATTATTTCTTTCAGTTATCTTTGATTGTGGAAAGATATAGGAGATCAATAAAAGGCTGAGAAATAAGCCAGAGAACAACTTTGTTATTGATAAACCGGGAAATAAAAATTTCATATAAATATCCCCTTCGCCCATTCATTTTTGATGAGCTGATAATAATTGATAAGTTATTTTCGCAAGATAAGGGACGTTTGATAGTTCAGTTTTTTAATGATTTAAAAGAATGAACTAAACAAATCATGTTGAATCTAATCAAAATTATTTATCTTGCAAATGATGTAGGATATGTTGAGGTTTCATTTTTAATACTATTTAGCCGTTATTATCTCAGATCTAACATATGATTTAAAATACACAGAATTCAATAGTGACTTAAACTGGAAATAATTCTATATACTATAAATATTTATACACTAATAATATCGTGGTATCATTTCATCGTATAATAGTTTAATACAAATAGTGCTTTAGAAATGTGCAACAAGTTTATTTATTTCCCACCAAGCAGAATCCATGTATTACGATACAAATATTCTTATTTATAAGTATTCAAAACTCTAAACCAGCTGATTTAAAATTGTAATAGACTCTATTACTACTTCATAGCTATATATTTTAATAAACTTTTATTTGAAGCAATCGATAGAAATGAAGCTAATCAATGAAAAATCAAATAAAAAAAGCCGTCCCAATTATTGCATTGAGACGGCTTCATAATTTCCGGATAATTCTTTACAGAACTATAATTACTTGGTAAGAATCATTTTCTTCGTCTGCACAAAATTACCGGCTGTCAAACGATAAACGTATGCACCGCTAGCTAATTTTGAAGCATTGAAGTTAACATTATATTGTCCCGCTTCCCTGAATTGATTGTTAATCAAGGTGGCTACTTCTTCACCAAGCATGTTGTAAATTTTTAGTGTTACATTTACCGGAACTGCAACTTCGTAATTTATTGTTGTAGTCGGGTTAAATGGATTAGGATAGTTTTGTGATAGATTAAATTGCTTTGGTGTAACTACTTCTACATTTATAACATTTGAATATGAGTAAGTGCCGTCAAAATCAATTTGTTTTAATCTGTAGCTGTATTTACCATCGGCTAAATTTTTATCAACAAAATTATATGTAGAAGGCTTGGTACTCGTTCCTCTTCCTTGAACGAAATCAACTTTGACAAATTGAGAACCGTTACTTCTTTCAACTTCAAAGCCTTTATTATTTATTTCAGTTGCTGTGCCCCATGTTAAATGAACACTACCTGAAACAACTTCAGCTAAGAAAGA
Organism: uncultured Ignavibacteriales bacterium; assembly: GCA_963739985.1. GTDB lineage: Bacteria > Bacteroidota > Ignavibacteria > Ignavibacteriales > Ignavibacteriaceae > CAVUCE01. The sequence continues at coordinate 69,494 of CAVUCE010000003.1, read as the reverse complement.
AGTTAATTCTACAGGAAGTTGAACTGATGATTCATCCGCACCTTTGTATGGTGTTACTAAGTTTCTAACATCACCATCTATATCAGTAGTAATGCCCGCAACCGGAGTTCCGGCTAGAGCTAAATCACCTATAGATGCGCCTGCTAAGTGTAAATCAGTAGCTGAAGTAAAAAAGACTTGCTTAGATACTGACATTGCATCTTGTCCGGAAGCTGTTTGCCAATCAGCAAGTAAGGCTGTAGCAGAGACATCCCAGAATCCGATATTTCCGTTAGTAGCACTTGAAGTGTAGAAATCATTAAAGTCAGAAGCTAACGAACCTGCGGTTCCATCTCTGTATATACAATAAGTAGCAAAGTCAGGTTCTTCGCATGAAACTATATTGTTTAGAACACTATTTGTTCCATTAGATATCTGAATACCGCTGTATGTAACAGTACCTGTACCGATATCCGCCAAGTTATTCATCAAAATGGAGTTGTAGGATATGTTTACGGTTGCAGTTGATGATCCGCTAACAATTCCGGAAACGCCGGATGTAGGGTTTGTAGCTGCAAGGTTAAATCCATAAATCATATTATTATAAACATTGTAAATTCCTGCTGATTCAATTTTAATTCCATCCGTTGCTACACCGCTTCCTGATGCAATTGATGAAATTGACGAAATATTATTATTATATATATTAGTAGTGGCACCGGCATCAACTTGAGCAGCTTCAAATGCCTGGCTGCTAACTGTTGCATCAATATCCTGATTTACTATTAAATCATTTCCATAAACCTCGGTATTTGCAGAATAACCAAGCGCTACTGCTCTTTGCTTTCCTTCAATTACATTATTTTTAATTACTAAACTATCAACTAATTTTGCAGTGGCAGTACCAAGCAATACTGTAACAACTCCCTGAGCTCCTCTTACATTTCCCGCAAAATTAGCACTAATATGATTATTTTCTAAAGTTATATTTGATGGTACCCAATCAGCGGAATTTTGGACTCTAGCTCTCAATTGAACAGCAGCGATAAATAAGTTTGATGTACTGGGAGCAGGAGCTGATTTATAAAATATATTACAATTTTTAATAGTTAAATACGATACATCTCCGACTACGGTTACAGGGAATGCGTTTCTTGCAGAAGTTGTTTCGGTTGTAATTGTTAGATCTCTGGTGGTACCGTCAACCGTATTAGAACCGTCTATAACAATATTTTTTGTTTTGCGTAAATCATTCCACGCAATTTTATTTTCTTGCGGAATTCCTATTACAAATGCGCCCGAAGGGCCTGAATTAACATCACCTATGTATTGAAGCGTAACAACCGGCTGAACACCTGTGTAAGGTTTAAATGTTATTGTATATGGTTCAGGATTAACAGCTAAACCAATTCCGTTAGTTGCGCAAGGTTCTGTAATATCACTTGTTATATAAAAAGTACAATTGCCTGTAATGTTTGCATTATTTATAACATCAAAAGCATCATTTAAGGAAGCAAAGTCAGGATCACTTCCACTTGGACCGGTACCAGCTGCACCGACATAATAATCACCTGACAATTGAGTTCTTAAATCTAACTGATATGCACCAAAACCGTTATTTGTTCCCAGTACGTAGACATTATAAATATATGTACTAACTTTTTGTACTGCTAAATCACCGGTACCGCCTGTATTAGAAACTGCACCTAAAGAATTAGTTGTACCCAAAAGTGAAGCATTATTTATATCTCCGCCGGGAACTTTTACAATGCGTGCGTTTTCATTACCGGTTCCATAAGCATATGTTGCAAAGTATTCATCAGTTCCAATTGGTCCCATAAATCTGATAGCATTTGAACCGGTGGATACAATACTACCGGATACTGTGTCAACTAATGCTCCGTCAGACAAGAATTTTTGTACGCTTTGTCCGCCTGTATTGTAATAAAAATCTCCATTTGATAAAGGTCCAACTGATGCACTGCCTAAAGCTACTGACCCTAATGAAGGCAAAGGAACTATACTAGGAGTGAAGGTAGCTCCATTATCTGCAGTTGTAAACTTATAAACTTCTTTAGTATTGGCAGATGCAGCCCAAATAACAATTGAATTATCAGCAGTCGAACCGGTAACCGTAATTTTATCACCTAATCTTGCAGCCGCTGTTGCTGTGTAATTAATTGCTTCCACCGCTGCAGCCGCTTCTGTGGTATATTTATATACTTTGAATGCAGATGTAGAGGCATTTACAGTTAAGTTACAAACAAATATTACTCCATCAGTAGATACTCCTGCATCACTGATAGCATAAGTACCGCCGGTAATTCCGCTTGGATCTAAAACACCCACCGAATCACCATTGGTAGCGTTGTAGATGTAAAGCATGTTACCGTTTGATCTACTTACGATATATAGTCTATCGTTTCCACCTACATTACCGTATGCTAGACCACGAGTAAGACTTCCGCTATCGAACCATGAAGTTAATGAACTTGTTGCTGCTGACTTTTCCCACAGCGTTGTTACCTGGGAATTTCCCATTCCCGTGAACATTACTAAAACAAGAAATGTAAAAAATAGCTTACGCATTTTTCCCCCATATGGTTAGTTGTTAAATGAACTTTTTTATAGGATCAGAATCTATTTGATCAATTAGAATTAATAATATGAACTGTCGCAGAAAGGAATTGCTTAAAAAATCAGTATCTTATCTACTTGGAACATAGTTATTTTTTTCATTAAAAGCACAAAAAAAATGAAAATCGCGGATAATATATTCTTATCTATAAAATTGATAATTCTTTTAATTATACTTGAAGAGTATTTCCACACTCATATTTCATATATTGCCATGGAATATCATCAAAAGACACAAAGTGAGTGAGTTTATTAATAATTACCTAGTGTTTATTTTTATTGAGGGATATTAAACATATGCACTAATTATACAAATTTTTGCCCTTACAAAAGGTTTGTGTTATAACACCGAAATTGTGATAACAAAACTAAAAATTTAGAACATTTCAAAATTATCTTTGCTAACTTTATCCATTAAAGCAAGAAAAAAGGCGGCATCATTGCCGCCTTAGAACACCCTGCTTCTTCAAATTCTGTCTTAAGAATAGCTAGTTCCTATTATGGATGGCAGCATATTCTGAAAATTGATTTTCCATATCATTAATATTTTTATTATCAAGCTTAAATCTTTCAACTAGATGTTGCAACTGATTTGTTAGTCGATTTAAATCTTCTGCTGCTCTTGCAATTTGTGTCGTACCTGCAGCAGATTGTTGGATTACAGATGATATTGATTCTACATTTTTACTGATCTGTTCGGATGTGGCTGATTGTTCTTCACTTGCTGCAGCAACCTGTGAAGCAACATCTACAACTTCCTCTGTCCCGCCAATAATTTTAGTTAATGCTTCACCAGCTTTTTCAGCAAGTCCTTTACCCCTAGAAACTTCAAGAGTTCCTTTGTCCATAGATTCAACTGCGCCTTTGGTTTCTTGTTGAATTTGCTTAATCATTTCAGCGATCTCTTTTGTTGCATTAGTAGTTCGCTCTGCTAATTTTCTCACTTCATCTGCAACTACAGCAAATCCACGCCCGTGTTCTCCAGCTCTAGCTGCTTCGATAGCGGCATTTAAAGCCAGCAAGTTAGTCTGGTCCGCAATTTCGTCTATTACCCTGGCAATCTCACCGATTCTCTCACTGCTACTGCCTAATTCTTTCACAGTTTCAGCAGCAACTGTAACTACTTCTGCAATTTTGGCCATTCCATCTATGGTCTCTTTAACAACAGCACCACCTTCTTTTGCAATTAACCCTGAGTTCTTTGCACTATCTGCCGTACGTCCGGCATTTCTAGTTGTCTCCATAGATGTTTTGGTCATTTCTTCAACAGCTGAAGCAATTTCTGTTGCCTGCATACTTTGCTCTTGTGCCCCGGCAGCCATTTCTTCCGTACTCGAAGATATTTGATTTGATGCACTGGCTGTTGCTTCTACGGCTTGTGCAACATCGGATAAAGCACTGTTAAATGATTCAGCTAATAAGTTAATACTATTTTTTATTTTAGAATAATCGCCTTTATATTCTCCTACCATTTTTGCAGTTAAATCACCCTGAGATAATTTTTCTAATACCTTGCTCGATTCATTAATTGGGTTTACAACTGCATCCATAGTTGCATTCACGCCATCAATAATTTCTCTGTATCCTCCGTGAAATTTTTCTATGTTGCCTCTGGTTTCTAACTTCCCGTCGATCGCAGCACTGCTAAGTATTACCGTTTCGGATATTAGTACGCGTATTGTTTCTACAACTTTTAAAATACTAAGTGTTAAAACATCACCATCAGACTTTGCTTTTATTGATACATTCAAATCTCCACTCGCTATTTTCTCAGCAGCAACGGCTTGGATTTTAATATTCTCAATCATTTGAGAAAACGATCTTTCTAGATCGCCAATTTCATCTTTTGATTTTGAATTAATAGTTACATTTATATCTCCAATTGCAAGTTTATCTGCAATTTTTGAAAGTCCTTTTATGGGGTTACCTATTAATCTGGATATAAGTAGTCCAAATCCTATTGCTAGTAACATTCCTACAAATATTAGTATTGTCATTAATCTAATTGAGCTATTCGCCGCTTTTGTATTTTCCTGTGATCTAGTATTAGCTCTGGATGTAAGAACTTCATCAAGGTTGGTTAATGCATCTTGTGTTTTAACCCTTGAAATTTCAAGCGGCCCTTTCCAAAGCGCTAAGGCTTCTTCATGTTGTTTATTTTTTGCCAAATCTAAAAGTTTTTTAAAATCGGCTTGGAATAGCATATAAGACTTTTGAGCTTCGTTAACAGCTATACGGGACTCTTCCGGGAGGTTTATTTTTTCAAAGTTTGAAAATATTTTTACTATATCAGATTCTCTTGATTTTAAATGTTCAACAACATTCTCACTATCTGTCGAAGTTTGAGCAACCACCAATTCAAGTCCATTGTTTCGCATTCTTTGAAACATGGTTGAAACTTTACTGCTTAAAGCTAGTGGGACAGTATTATTTTCATAAAGAATAGTATCACTTATATCCGCAGCTTTAAGACTGCTCATCCCTTCATAGCCAATTAAACCGGCTATTAAAGCTACAATTACAAAGCTTAAAATAAGCTTTGTTCTTATTTTTAAATTATTTAACCAGGTCATTTCAATTCCCTCTTATTTTAATGATTTTGACTGTCTTCTATATTTACTATTGGAATTTCTATTGATACATTTGTACATATCTCAGGCGCACTTTTAATTTTTAATTTACCTCCGAAAACTTTTAGTATCTGTTTTATCATGAATAATCCCATTCCACTTCCTGATGTTTTACTATCTCCATGAGAAAATTTTTCAAACAAATTGATTCTATTTATTTCATTTTGAGTAAAACCTTTACCATAACTTTCAAAGATTATTGTTATAGCACTGTTACTTTCTTTTATTTTTACTTTAATAAGTTTGCCGTTTTCCGAATACTTACAAGCGTTTTCAGTAAGCTCGCGCAAAATAATGTTCAAATAATACTGGGCAATACCAATCGTGTAAATACCGGTTAATTCTTCTATGATTACATCTTCTGATCTTTCAAACTCTTGAGCAGTTTTTTGAATAATTGAAGTTAAATTACTTTTTGATATTTCAGTTGTATTATTCTTTAGCTCCATCAAGTATTCAGAATTATGAAGCTCACCGTTCACATAAGATAGAAGTACAAATTTTTCGATCCTCTCATGAAGCCTTTTAACACTAAATTTCATTTTCTTCACAAAGTCATATATTTCTTGTTTTGTTAATGACTGATATTCATCAAGTATAATGTCGGCATATCCAAACAATGGAATCAACGGTGTCCTCAATTCATGCGGAACAGCCAACGAAAAGCTTTCACGAATATTATCCAAATTATTTTCCCATCTAGTTTTTTTTTCTAACCTAACCTGAACTGTTTTCAATAATTCCTTAGCTCTAAACGGTTTTGTTATATAATCATCCGCTCCACTATTCATCCCGTATCGAAAATCGGCATTGCGAGATTTTGCTGTTAAAAACACAAAAGGTATATTTTCAAGGTGCTGTTCCTTTTTAAAATAATTTAATACATCGTAACCACTTAACCCCGGCATCATTATATCGGAAATAACTAAATCTGGACTAACAAGCTGGGATAAGTTGATGGCCTCTTCACCATTTGCGGCTTGTTGTACATTATATCCGGCATTTGATAATATTTCATTAATCGATTCTCTGACATCAGTTTCATCTTCTATAATCAAAATTGAATCTTGCATATTTTCTCCGTAAATATTTCTAACTTATTATCGGAATATATATTTCAGAGTGGAGAAAAATTCGATGAATGATGAACTTAGTCGGTTAAACGCGTTAAATGAGTAATGAACGCGCTTAATTATTGGATAGTTTTACTTTATTTAAAAGTTCTGTGCGGGCTAAACATGATAATTTCTATTTGATCATGAGTTTCTTTTTTATCTTCTGTGAATACCTCTGACTAAATATTACAGGTTCTTCTATATTTTTTATATGAGCAATGTAAGATCGGTTACTAAGAGATTCAATTTTTTCTATATAACTTAAATTTATTATTGTATTCCTATGAATTCTAATAAATAATTTTTCGGGTAAGATTTCCTCCCAGCTTTTAAGTGTCTTTTTTAATAATATCTTTTTACCATCGTTAATAAAAACTTCTGTATAGTCAGCAGATGCTTTTATTAGTATTATATCTTCTAATGATTTTAATAAATATTCGTAGCCTGACTTAAGTAATATTTTACCATCTTCTGAAATGTTACCTTCATTTCTCTCATTAGTTTTGATTGGATTTAACCCTTCAATTCGCTTGAGTCTTTTTGAAACCAGATCCAACAACTTTTTAACTTGAATCGGTTTGATAATATAATCATCAGCTCCTAATTCAAGCGCTTTGCGAGCATCTTGAATATCGGTTCTTGCCGTAAGAAATATAAAAGGAATCCCGGAAGTTCTTTCGTCAGAATCTAAATTTATTTTAACCTGATAACCGTCCATTTCAGGCATATTGATATCACAAATAATTAAATCTGGTAATGCAAAGATCGCCACCTTTATACCTTCCTTTCCGTTGGAAGCTGAGTAAACTTTATAACCGCCCAATTCAAAAATTTCTATTATATCTTCTCTGATAGTTAATTCATCTTCTATTATTAAAATTTTTGTTTTCATAGGCGTCCTTAAAATGAATAATTTTTTGCTTACTCAAAACTTGCTTGCATATAATTCTGATTCGAATATTTCGAACATGAAAATATTAGTAGAATTATATTTTTGATCATTTATACTTTTATCAAATCATTATTAAAAGTTTAAGAATGATCATAAACTTTTTTTAGCTTAACGAAAAATTGTGTCCCTTTATCCTTTTCACTTTCGAACCAAATTTCACCTTGATGGATTAAGACATAATTTTTTACGATACTCAGACCGAGCCCGGTGCCTTGTTGTTTTACACTATTTTTCGCTCTGAAAAATGGTTCAAATATTTTATTTTTGTCATCATCTGGAATTCCAAGACCGCTATCCTTTACGGTAAACTTAATAAACTCTTCTTCTTCCACTAAGGTTAAAACAATTTCTCCTCCATCCGGAGAATATTTTATAGCATTACTCAAAAGATTTATTAAGATATGATTAAGTAATTTCGGATCGGCAATAATATTTGACTGCAATAAACGGTTATTAAATTTAATAATATGATTAGGTAATTTTTGTAATTTAATCTGTTCCAATATTTCAGTACAAAAATCACTTATCTTAAGATCTATAGGATCGAACGATATTCTTCCTAGATCGGTCCGGCTTAATGTTAATACTTCATCTAATAATCCGGTCATTGCAAAAACTGCATTTTGAATTCTTTCAATTTTTGATTTTATCTTAAGATCATCCCAGTCTTTATGATACATATCCAATAAATCGATTGAAGCTAAAATTGTAGTAAGTGGTGTTCTAAATTCATGTGAAGCCATTGAGATAAAATTTGTCTTCATCTCATTTAATTCCCTTTCCTTCTCAAGAGCCTCAAGTGTTTTATTTTCTAATTCTTTCTGTTTAGAAATATCTATCAATAGTCCGGTGATACCTTCAGGTTTTGAGCCAGGCAATCCGAATGAGGATTTGTAAACTACCATAGGAATATTTTTACCATCCATTCTGAAATTCAGACTCATAAACTACTGATTTGTGCTCTAATAATAATTTTTCGTTATAATAACTTGCTCTTTCAGCAGGTGCTTTCAGAATTATATCATAAATAGTTTTACCTAAAACTTGTTCACGAGTTGTTTGTAAGAAATCTTCAAAGGACTTATTTATTTCGGTAAATTTAAGTTCAGAATTTTGTACGAATATTGGATTCGGAATAGTATCTATAAGTGTACGGAAAAAGATATTTTGTTTTGTAACTTGAGCTGTTTTTTCCTCTACTAATTCTTCAAGGTTATTTTGATATTTTGCTAACTCATTTTCAATTTTTACTTTTTCCGTAATATCTTCTTTAACAGCCACATAATGAGTTACATCTCCTTTTTCATTTTTTACCACTGAAACATTTGCACTTTCCCAAAATAATTTACCGTTTTTCTTTTTATTTTTAAAAACACCGCTCCAGCTGTTGGTATTAACTAAATTATTCCACATTTCATCATGTTCTTCCACCATACTATCATCATACCTTAAAAATCGGGGATTTCTCCCTATAACTTCACTTTCATCGTACCCTGTCAGTTTATAAAAATATGGATTAACATATTCAATATTTCCCTTTTTGTTAGTTATTAAAATAGACACTTGTGCTTGCTCAACAGCAGTTGATAACTTTCGTAAATTTTCGTTTAATCTTACACTGTTCTGTAATATCGTTATATATAGCAACAACTTCCCCACTTTTTAATTTATAAACTACATTATCGCGCCATCCCTTAGTTCGCTGATCGTTATAGAAGGCTATGTTCATCTCTTCGGTTTTACCAGTTTCCCAAACACGTCTAAAGACGTCTATAAATCCCAATTCCTTTGAGGTCGGGAACACTTCACTTATTCTTTTTGATAATACATCTTCTCTACTTAATCCATCTATTTTTTGAGCAGTTAAATTATAATCAGTAAATATAAAATCATTTCCTTTATCTATTGCTTCATAAACTGCAATGGCACTTGGACTATTGTTAAATAAGTTTTCCCATCTCTCATTACTCGAGTTCAATTCTTTTTCAATTAATTTTCTATCGGTAATATCATGAATAACCGAATGCAAATAATATTTATCGCCTATCTCGATCCTACTTGAATAAATTTCGACATCTCTAATTTCTCCGCTTTTTAGCTTATGCTTGAATTCAAAATGAGTTTTGTTTGAGCTAATTGAATTTTCAATTTCTTTTTGAATTTCCGATTCAGATAAAGTATTTATTTCTGCAAGACTCATGTTTATCAACTCATCACGCGACCAGCCAAAGTACTTTGCTGCTGAGTAATTTGCGTCGACGATTTTACCGTTTTCCGGATCAATTAAAAATTTTATTGCAGCATGTTCTATGAAATATTTTCCTAAATCTTTCTTCACTTTCTTTTAACTCCGTTTCGTATCTTTTTCTTTCAGAGATGTCACGAATAATTTGTTGGTAATATTTTACCCCATCTATTTCTATTATTCTTGAACTAACCTCTGAATAAAAAGTTGTTCCATCTTTTCTTTTAAAAACTGCTTCATAAACATTGCTCGTAATAGCATTAGTAGAATTTTTTATTATTTGATTAATGCTATTCTTCTTTATCATACATTAAACTCTTTAAATTCTTTCCTATTAATGCAGTCTTTATCATATTTATAAGTCTCTATAGCTGTCTCATTTGCTTCAATAATATTTAAGGATTTTCATCTTCCAATAATATTATATCGTTAGCATATTTTACGATATATTCATAATGTGCGTTTAAAGCTTTTATCTCAAGTTCATTGAGATAAAGTTTTTCGTAATATTTTTTACCTCTTTTAAAAAGATATGAATGATCAAAAATCCCGATAGTAAAAATAAAAGCACAACAAATACAATTATTACCTTAGTTCTAAAATATACTTCTGATAATAGTTCATCTCGGTTTATAACTGCCGCCAGATACCAATCTGTACCTTTTATTGGTTCAATGTATTCTAGTACTTCATTGCCTGATTTATCTTTGGTCTCATAAAACCCAAATTTGCCATCAACAGCTTGGACTATAGGATTATCTTTTTTATCCATTTGAGTTAAAATGGACAACGTTGTCTCATCTGAATTTCTTCGATCACTGAGGCAAATAATATTAGAACCTTCTCTTGTATATAGAAATGTTTCAGCACTTTTTCTTTTCTCCAGCCAGGTTTCTACTATTGGATGCAAGCTCTCTTCAGGACTAATTTGATAAACAATTGTCGGCAATCAATTTACCATTAGTTATTATTGGCAAAGCAATATTTACTATTATTTTGTCGTAGTTTTCACATTTATATATATTACCAATGAGCAAGTTTTTCTGGTTAATATAGCTTTATTTATTATTTTTTGAGTAGGCTTATCAAGTACCAACATTTGAGGAGTATATGAGATAAAAGTTATAGTGCTTTATTATTTGCAAGTAATACATTTAAATAATCATTGTGGTTATCAATTTCTAACTTGAAACCGATTTAATATTCTTTGTTTTAATTTTTTATTACGACTATTTTGTAAAAACTCAAATATTTCAGAATTAAATGTAGGGGAGCCGGCTAATATTTTTATATCTGATTCAATTTCAGAACGCCATTGCTCAATTCTTTTCGCTTTCAGATAAGCAACGGTTTTTAGTTTATCATATTCAGTCGATTGATAACTACTAGCTTCATTTCTGAAGTAAATTACTCCGCCGATAAAAATAGAAGTGATAACCAGAATTGAAATAAATATAATTAATAAATTTCCCCTCTTATCCCCGTAATTTTCCCTCATATAACCCACTGCTCATTAGTTTTCGATATGCAACAATTTGAATTTTATTTTAAAGAATTCTCCGGAATTCCTAACTGTATTAAAATTCAACAATTAAGATCAATATTTTTGAATTAAAATACAATATGGCTGCAATTATATTAGCCCTAGCTTGTTCACGCGCATATTTATTTTTAACATAGTTTTTAATTAACCAAACAACATGTTCTTTTAGAAAAAATTAGTTTTTCATTTTTAATCAGCATTACTTTGTTAATGATTTACGAAATCTAAAATTGGATGGGTCAAAATTGATACTTTCAATTAATTTTCACAGCACTCGTTTATAAATAAATACTACTGTTTAAGATTTAAGTAACTCTTTATTCACAATATTTTGAGGTTTATTTGATATGAATGAAATAAAATTTTCAAAAGCAACTCTGAAATACAATTCATAACTGCTTTTTTCAACGTACCCTAGATGAGGAGAACAAATTACATTTGACAGTTTAAGCAGCGGTTCATTATCGATATTTATTGGCTCTATGTCGTACACATCTAAAGCAGCAAATCCGGGTCTTCCTAATTTTAATGCTTTATATAATGCATTAGTTTCGATTAATTCCGATCTACTTATATTGACAAGCAGTGAATTAGGTTTCATTTTACTTAAATCTTCAAATTTAACTACATGCCTTGTATTTTGATTAAGCCTGAGATGTAAGGATAAAATATCTGCGGATTCAAAAAATTCATTTTTATTCTTTGCAGCAAAGAAGCCTTCACTAAGTGCTAAGTTCCTGGAATATTCACTTCCCCAAACAAGTACATTCATTTCAAAAGCTTTTGCATATTGTGCAACTCTTTTACCGATTTTTCCGTAGCCCCAAATGCCTATGGTGAGATCCTTTAGATTCCTGCCTATTCCGAGCGAACCTGAACTTTGCCAAAATCCATTTTTTAATTCAGACACGTAAGCGGGAATGTGCCGGCTTGAAGAAAGAATCAACGCCCAACATAATTCAGAAGGAGCAACCGGAGCCCCAACTCCTTCAGCAACAACAACACCATATTTATTACAAGCAGATAAATCTATATGACTACTAATTTTTCCGGTTTGACTAATATATTTTAGCTTAGGCAATTTCGATAACAAATCATCATTAATTTTAGTACGTTCTCTGATTAGTATTAAGGCTTCAGCATCTTTTAATTTTTCAGCAAGTTCAGAAGTATCTTTATAAGTTTGATTTAATACTTGAACATCATAACCTTTTAACAAAGCAAAGCAATCCAGGCCGCGTACCGCATCTTGATAATCATCCAATATTGCAATCTTCACTATACCCTCCTTTTATTTGTATCGCTTTTTTGAATTATTTGATAAGGATATTTTCTAATATTTAATACGATGTTATTTTCTAATTAAGAGATAATTCGTAAGTTACACTATTAATTACAGTTCTTGTGCTATTAATATTTCATCATAAGAATACTCATTTAGCACAAAAAATACCAACATCAAAAAACAGAATAAAAGATATGCAATCGAAATTTAATATTTGGAAAGATTGATTCTGGAAGCTTTTGAAGGAAATAAAAACGCACCACAACACATAGTATAGTGCATTTGGGTTTCAGCGGATTGCGAAGGGTATTGGCGCGTAAAAAAGGACATTGTAAACCGATAGAAAATCGCCTCGTAAACCCGCACGATACCATAACCTCAATAGTTGTGCTTAATATACATCCGCAGCGTATCCTTCTTCTTAAATATTTTATTTGTATGTAATAATTTCTGATTTTCACCACTAACTAAAATAAAACGATATTGAGTAACGATTTTTATAAAACATCTATTTTACCCTTTGCTGGAATAATCATAAAGTTATGTCGGGCATATACAAATTCACAGGAGGATTTTGAAGATTATTATCAAGAGGTGTGTTTACAAATCTGGAGAAGTAAAGAGAACTTTCGTGAGGAATCGCAATGGAGCACCTGGGTTTATCGAATTTCATTAAATGTTTGTTTGACCTTACTTAAGAAAAAGAAAAATAATAGTCAGCATTTTGTATCTGACTCTTTGCCGGCTGAAGAAACTGAAGATAATTATGCATTTTCAGACGAATCTCTAAATCTTTTATATGATGCTATAAGAAAACTATCAGAAATAGACAGAGCCGTTATTATGCTTTATTTAGAAGAAAAATCATATCAGGAAATCGCTGATATTATAGGAACAAATTCCAATAATATAGGTGTCCGGGTTAATAGAATTAAAGTTAAATTAAAAAAAGAATTAGATGGAAAAATCAATTGAAAATATATGGAAAGAGGGTTTTCTAAAAAGTGACGCATTAATAGCGCCAAAAATAAACAATCTTTACACCCGAAAATCCATTCATATCATAGATAAATTTAAAAGAATGTTTAAAATAAATTTGATAGCAATTATTGCTTTCTCATTTATCTTTTTAATTGTATCATTTTTTATAAGAATACCTATAACGGGCATTATTTTTTTCGTAATCCTTACTGTACATGTCGTTATTAACAAGAGGTTATTGAATGGTTTAGAGAAAATAGATAAGGGTGTCAATAGTTATGAATATCTCAAGGCATTTAACCAATGGATAAAAAAGCAGGTATCTATCAATAGGAGAATGTCTTCATTTTTATACCCAATTATATTTGTATCATTAATTATAGGTTTTTGGTTTAAAGACGCAAAGGGCATCCCTTTGGGCGAAAGACTTGTGCATAAGATTCTAATAAGTTTTCCTAATATCTACCTGATATTTGGAATTCCACTGATAGGAATCGTTATTGTAGTTTTAATTTTAGGTTTACTGGCATTTTTTGGCGGTAGGATTTATCAATGGGATTTGAACATTATTTACGGAAGAGTATTCAAAAAACTGGAAGAGTTGATGGCTGATATAGAAAGTTTAAACAATTAAATGTCTCTCTAAAGTATCCATTTATAATATTTTATAAATTTTAATTTAAAAAAATAAGTTTTACTTGTAATAATTATTGCTTTGAGCCACTAACTAAGAAAACGTTAACCATTATTAAACTACAAGGAAACTACAAGATGACACTGCAAGAAGCTTATAACTTTTTTGAAAGTTTAACAACCGAGACAACTAAAAAATCTGAAATTAAGGTTTACGAAAAATTCCTTCATATTCTAACCGAATTGAAAAGTAGAAAGTTCACAGAAGATGAAATGGAATCCATAGAAGCGGAACTTGAAAGCTTTAATTTAAATTCAAATCGAAAAAACAACATTCGATTCTTTAAAAAAGCACTAAGTAAATTTGAAAAATATTTAAAGGATACATTTTCTTTGACTTCACAAGGGTATTACACCCAGCTTGGTTTAGGTTTAGGACTATCCTTTGGAATTCTTTTTGGAATTGTGTTTTTGTCAAGTTTTGAGAGGTCTTTGGGCATAGCTTTGGGTTTGAGTATTGGAATGTTAATTGGTTTATTAATAGGTCGTAGTAAGGATTCTCAAGCTAAAGCTGTAGGAAAGATGTTATAATTAATACAAAGATAAATAGCCTCCATCACCTAATCATTAACACTATTTTTTAAACAACATGGCTAAATAAAAATTTGGCCTAGACACTTACATTTAAAATGTAACGAATATGAAAACATTAATTACAACAACAATTTTAATTGCATTATACATCGGAAATGCTTTTTCTCAAAACCTCTCAGGTGTTTGGCATGGAAAGGCAAAAACTCCGGATAACAAAGAGATTCTTTTTGTATTTCTTTTTGAAAGTAATGCGAATGGCTTTTCTTCTACTATGGCTGTTCCTACTTTTGACGTTTCAGACATCAAACCAAAAACAACCACTTTTATAAACGGAAAATTAAGTATCGATGGTTCAAATATTGGTATGAAATACGAGGGAATATTAAATGATACTACCAATTTAATAGAAGGAACTTATACCGAAGGTGGTGTTTTACTTGCTTTAAATCTAAAAAAAGGGAATCCTGAAATGGCAAAGATTAACAGGCCACAGGAACCTGTAAAGCCTTATCCTTATTACGAAGAGGAAGTAGCTTTTGAAAATACCGAAGCTAATATATTACTAGCAGGAACATTTACAAGACCCAATCAAAATGGTAAGTATCCGGTGGTTGTTTTAATAAGCGGAAGTGGCCGACATGACAGGGATGGAAGTATGATGACACACAGACCATTTTTGGTGCTTTCAGACTACCTTACTCGTAACAATATTGCTGTATTACGTTATGACGATCGCGGCTTTGGAGAATCTACAGGTGATTTTAGTAAAGCCACTACAGCTGACTTTGCACAAGATGTTTTAAGTGCCGTTCATTATTTAAAATCAAGAAGCGACATTAACCCTAATCAAATAGGATTAATTGGGCATAGCGAAGGAGGCATTATTGCTCCGTTGGCAGCAAATCAAACTTCAGATATTTCATTTATTGTAGCATTGGCTGCCACAGGTATTCCTGGTAGTGAAGTAGCTGTTATGCAAGCTAAAATTTTAAGACCGTTTCCGGTTCCTGATGAAGATATATTTGCAGAGAATGTAAGAAAATCAATTGAAATTGCTGCCTCAGATTTAGAGATGTCAGCCAAAAGAAATGCATTAAATGCTCATAATGAAGCTTACTTAACACCAATATTAAAATCATTAGGAGCTACAGATGAAAATATTTTAAAATTTATAGAGAAAGAAACAGAGACTGTTTTAAGACCATGGAGTACATATTTCTACAACTATAATCCTGCAAAAGAATTCGAGAAATTGAGAATACCTGTACTCTCATTAAATGGAAATAAAGACCAGCAAGTAGAAGCAAGCATAAATCAAAATGCCATACGCAATGCCTTGATTAAAGGCAATAATAGTAATTATAAGGTCTTAGAACTAGAAAATTTAAACCATCTATTTCAAGAATGTGCAACAGGCAAAGTCGATGAATATAAAAAGTTAGAACAAACAATATCCCCAATAGCACTGAAGGAAATTTCCAATTGGATTTTTGAAATAATTCGGATGAATAAAAAAAGATTAGATAAATCCTAAAAATTTAATAGAAATAAAAATACTAAGCACAACAATGGGTAAAAAAATTCAATAAATTAGAATGTTTCTAAAAATAATAATCTTGAATTTAAACTTCGGAAATTTACGATTGCAAAACCGCAACTTTTCATACTCTAAACCGCTACTCAGTAAGTCGGGTTTCGTTGCTTCGTTGACAGGAAATTAGTAATTTGAATTGCAGTGCTTCGTAGGAAGTTCATCGGGTAAACTCCCCTCCTGCGTTTAGCGAAGGAACGTTAGCGGTCATTGTACCGAAACTCACGACAAACAATTTATAAATAAAAATATGAACTCAAAAGTTGAGTGGTTTTTTAATAAAAACACAAAGTGGCAAGAAGAATATGCAGAATTAAGAACACTTGTTCTTGACTGCGGGCTAACAGAAGAATTAAAATGGGGATGCCCTTGTTACACAATTCCCACCTCGGCGGGCAGGCAGAAAAGTAACATTGTTTTAATACACGGCTTTAAGGACTACTGTGCTTTGTTGTTTATGCAAGGAGTTTTGCTTAAAGACGCAAAAGGCCTTTTAGTTCAACAAACAGAAAATGTCCAATCGGCAAGACAAATTCGGTTCGCCAATGTTCAAGAAATTTTGAAAAATAAAAAAACAATCATAGCATATATAAAAGAAGCCGTCGCAGTTGCCACAGCAGGTTTGAAGGTGAAACTTAAAAAGACAACTGAATACAAAATACCCATCGAGTTTCAAAATATTTTAGACAATATGCCTGAATTGAAAACTGCCTTTAAAGCACTGACACCAGGTCGACAAAGAGGGTACTTGCTTTACTTTTCTTCAGCTAAACAATCCAAAACTAAAACGGCAAGAGTTGAAAAATGTATGCAGCAAATTCTCGACGGAAAGGGATTGAATGATTAGTAATTCATTGCATACGGTGTAATTCTTCAGTATTTGGTATAAACAAAAGTTATAGTCGCCCGCACAACATTCAGAAATAAATTCCATTATACAAAAACATTGAAAGCCCACACTCCGCGGAAGCCGATATACGATCAACCTAAGAGATTATTAATACTCAATAAATAATGAGACTTTGTTATAATACAGAATTAAATTATTTCCAATTTTAATCTATAATTTGTTTTATACCGGTTATCACTTACAATAATGTCTTGTCCGTATATTGTATTTTTATAAATGTGCTTTTATTATATTAAAAGTTAAAAACTATATAAAAATGGATCAAATAAATATACTTATAGTCGATGATGAAATTGAACTTCGCAATGTATTAACGAAGCTGATAAGTCTCGAAGGATTTAAAACATTCGAAGCATCAAATTTACAAGAAGCAAAATCCATATTTAATGATGAAAATATTGATATAGTGATTACAGATGTTCGCCTTCCTGATGGTTCAGGTTTGGAACTTATTCCAATATTTAAATCAAAAAATAGCACAGTAGAAATAATCGTTCTAACAGCCTACGGAACAATTCAAGACGGAGTTCAAGCAATTAAAGTTGGCGCATTTGACTATATCACTAAAGGAGACGAAGATAATAAGATAATCCCTCTTTTAAATAGAGCTGCTGAAAAAGTGCTGACTTTAAAAAAGCTATTTCGTTTACAGCAGAAAGTATCTGAACAATTTGGTTTTGCAAATATCATAGGGAACTCTACTCTATTAAAAGAAAGTGTTGAAATTGCTAGGAAAGTCGCATCAACGGATGCTACTGTATTGCTTACCGGTGAAACGGGAACGGGAAAAGAAGTTTTTGCTAATGCAATACATTACTCGAGCAATAGAAAAGACAATCCTTTCGTAATTGTAAATTGTAGTGCTATAGCAAAGGATTTATTAGAATCTGAAATGTTTGGTTATAAAACCGGTGCGTTTACCGGCGCCGTTAAAGATAAAAAAGGATTATTTGAAGAAGCAAACAATGGTACTCTTTTTCTTGACGAAATTGGTGAAATGGATATTTCATTACAAGCAAAGCTTCTTCGTGCAATCGAAACTAATAGTTTTATAAAAACTGGGGACACTAAGCCGACCTTCGTAAACGTGAGAATTATTGCAGCAACAAACAAAGATTTAGAAAAAGAAATAGCTGACAATAAGTTTAGAAATGACTTGTACTACAGGATAAGCACATTTACTATCAAACTACCATCATTAAGGGAAAGAGCTGATGATATCCCTATATTGGCCGAATCTTTTATAGGTTATTTTTCCCGGAAGCTGAATAAGAAGATTGAATACATTGATCCTGAATTTCTAACCTCGCTAAAAAGTTATGATTTTCCGGGTAACATAAGGGAAATGAAAAACCTAATTGAAAGAGCAGTTATCTTAGCCGATTCAAATAGAATTATTAAAACGTTACTTCCTAAAGAGTTTTCCATTACTTCCACAAAATCCGATAACCTAAAATTGGAGGATATTGAGAAAGGACATATCTTAAAGGTACTTTCTTCTTGCAGTGGAAATAAAACTAAAGCAGCCGAGATTTTGGGAATAGGACTAACAACTTTGTACCGTAAATTAGAATTATACGGTATTGATAAATAACCTTCAATATGTTTCATCCAATCAGATAATCTTATCTAATTATAACTACCATACACTACCCTTTCATTTTGAAAAAATGTTTTCCATTTCGATAGGATAGCTTAAAACAATATTCAAAAACCACAACCATTTCGATCAAAATAAAAAGGCATACTTGTTGTTTATTAAAATGTATCGATTTTCTACAAGTAATTTGAGTATAACTATAAAACAGATTTTAACCCCATGGCATTTTCATCATCACATATTTTCTTAAAGAAGTTTTCGCCGATTCAAATTTTGGTTCTGGGTTTTTTGATAATGACAATTGCCGGAGCGATTTTATTGATGCTTCCGATTTCATCTGCAAACCACAAATTCCAACCTTTTATTGATGCCTTATTTACTTCAACGTCCGCGGTTTCAACTACCGGATTAGTTGTTGTAGATACGGGATCGTATTACTCATTTTTTGGACAAATTGTAATGATAACTTTAGTTCAGATTGGCGGTTTGGGCTATATGGTCTTTATTGTTTTATTACTTTTAAAATCAAAAAATCAGTTCACTGTTGGAGGGAGAAAACTATTAAGACAATCTTTAAGCAGACCTCTTAAGATGGATATGATAAAATTTACGAAGGTTGTTTTTGTTTTTACTTTTGTAATAGAAGCACTCGGCGCTCTCGGTATTTTTATTTATTTCCGCAATTACTTTTCAGTTTCGGAAGCGATCTATCAAAGTATATTTCATTCCATATCAGCATTCTGCACAGCGGGATTTAGTCTTTTTCCTGATAGTTTCATGAAGTACGGACACAGCACTTATCTAAATATCATAATTGATGTTACTTGTATTTTAGGAGCTCTTGGATTTTTCGTGTTATATGATATTTATGAAAAATTCTTAAAAGCTATTAAGAAGATCTACCCATCTTCTTTTTCATTGCACACAAAGATTGTACTTTCTACTACCGTTTTACTTACAATTATCGGCTGCGTATTTATTTATTTTTCAGATGGTTCAAAATTTTCCGGAAATATTTTATTTAGAATTTTAGACGATTCTTTCCAGGTACTATCTGCATTCACCACCACCGGATTTAACTCTGTTGACGTTGGTGCAATTACACATGCAGGATTGTTTATTCTAATCATTCTGATGTTTATAGGAGCATCCCCGGGAAGTACCGGCGGCGGAATTAAAACTTCAACTTTCGCAGTATTATTTAAGTATGTAGTGGCCGTTTTAAGAGGAGAAAAAGACGTCAATCTTTTCAAAAGAAAAGTTGAAGATGAAACTGTTTCAAATTCCATAGCTATTACTATAATTTCTTTATTCTGGATTCTGATAGCGCTATCAATTTTAACTCTCACTGATAATTTTAATTTTATAAGGATTCTTTTTGAACTTACTTCTGCTTTTGGAACAGTTGGACTTTCCACAGGGATTACATCTTCCCTATCCATACCCGGTAAATTGATAATCACTATTACAATGTTTTTAGGCAGAGTCGGACCTTTAGCGCTGGGATTGTCAATGATATCTCCGGCTAAAATAAATGGTTTTAAATATCCGGAAGAAGATGTTCTTGTTGGATGAAAGGAGAATAAATAATGAAACAATTTGTTGTAATTGGCTTAGGAAATTTTGGTTTTAATGTTGCTCAATTTTTAACTTCCAAAGGGCATCAAGTCCTTGCGATTGATTGTGATCAGCAAAAAGTTGACGAAATAAGTGACTTTGTTACGGATGCCGTGGTTACTGATGTCAAAAACTTTAAAGTACTTAAAGAATTTATTACTCCAAAAATTGATGCGGCAATTATTAGCACTGGCCAAAATTTGGAAGCGAGTATACTGGTAACTCATTATTTAAAAGATTTGAAGATCAACCATATAATTGTTAAAGCCGTAGATGAAAATCATGCTAAAATCCTTGAGTTGATGGGAGCCGATGAGATAATAAGACCTGAGAGAGATATGGCTCTTTTTCTGGCACAAAGATTAACTACACCTAATTTAGTAGAACATATCCCGCTCACAGCGGAGTATAGTATTGTTGAAATTACTGCTCCGGAGAAATATTTTGGTAAGTCTCTTAGAGATATTCAACTCAGAGCTAAATTCAATTTGTTGGTAATTGCTGTCAGAAATATCTTAACGGATTCCTTAACATTAATGCCCGCCGCGGATTTTATTATAAAACCTGATGTAATATTAGTAATTATGGGGAAAATGAAGGATCTGGATAATTTTAAATTGTAAGAGGTTAATTATGAATTCACAACACAATAAAGTCTTAAGTAATTATTATGATTTTGTGGTTGATGATATTTTAAACTTATGTTTTGATTTGTTCTCTTCAACTAAGAATAATATATCTGTTGATAGGGAATCATTTATTTCTTTAATAGATTTCTTTAAAGTTATTATTTCGGCGCTATTAAAATTTCCTAACTACGGATTGAGTTATATTAATCTAAATGATGCTAATAATAATTTGAAACAAATTATTAAAATCGACAATAAGTTACATTCTGATTTTTCCGATACTTTAGTACTCGAAAGACAAGAAATTATTATGATTTTTAATAGTTTTATTTTGTCAAGCTCATTTCTTCTATCACTCCAATATGCAATAAAATTTAACATTTTAGATGCGAAAGACGATTTAAATAAAATTTTAGAAAATGTTCCCGAGCGCTTCTATACTAGATTTGATAATTAGTTTATATCTTTATGATAATTAAAATCTAATATAAACTGCGCTTGTAACTGTTTTAAATATGTCAATGATAATGACAAAAATTAAGACCAAAATATTCACTGTTATAGCTTTGCTTGCCACTTTTGTTTTGATTGTGGGCATATTGGGAATAATATTCATAAACCAATTAGCTCAAGGTTCTAAAGGGACGATTAAGGATAACTATGCCTCAGTCGATTATTCCTTTCACATGCAAAGCATCATTGATTCACTTTTTATTTCTTATTCAAATCTTGAATCAAACTCAATATCCCCTAAATCAAAATCATCATTAGATTTAATTATAATAAGACACAAACATAATTTTAATTATTATTACAATCTTGAGTCATCAAATATTACTGAAAAAGGAGAAGATTCAGTATCTATTCGATTAAAAAAGAATTACAATCAATTCATTGATAAAGCTGAGTCCTTCACTTCCGGTAAACTAGATATTCATTATTTAAGCAAAAACTATCAAACTGTAAAAAATAATATTGAAGATATTTATACAATAAATATGAAAGCCATTCTTAGAAGAAATCATTATACTGAAACCACTGCTTCTAAGGTTGCAATATACATGGCAATAATAAGCGCTATTAGCATTCTGATATCTTTATTGTTTCTTATAAAATTTCCGGGTTCAATCACAAAACCAATAAATGAAATAACCGATAAAATTAAATCGATCTCACAACGCAAATATAATCAAACACTAAAACTCAGCTCAAATGACGAGCTAAAGCACTTGGCAGAGGCATTTAATTTAATGGCTTTAAGGTTAAGTGAGTATGAAAAAAGCAATCTTGAAAATTTACTTTTGGAGAAAAAAAGATTCCAAACTATAGTAAGTAGTATTCAAGACGGAATCTTAATGTTAGATGAAAATGGTATAATTTTATACGCTAATTTAATAGCGCTTTCATTATTTAATTCCTACCAAAATGATTTTGTTCATAAATCCGCTCATGATATAGCCCAAAGCAACGGATTGATGGAAACTATTGTAAATAATTTAGATTCACAAACTACCTATGAAAATGCTCAACAAATCAAACCTATAAAATTATTTAAAAATGGGAAACAGCTTTTCTATAATATTGAAATACATACTGTAAAGATAGATAGGCCGGTTGATCAACCCGACAGACATCTTGGATATATCGTGATCTTAAAAAACATCACCGGGTTTCAAGAAAGAGACTTTGCAAAAACTAATTTAATCGCAACAATCTCTCACGAGTTAAAGACTCCTCTTTCCTCAATAAATATTAGTTTGAAATTATTAGAAGATTTACGAATTGGTAGACTTAATTCAGAACAAATTGAATTAATAAATTCTGTTAAACAGCAATCAATACGATTATCAAAAGTAGTGAATGAATTATTAGATTTTTCGCAAGTTGAAACCGGAAACATCCGGTTAAAAATAGAAAAAATTCGGGCTGAAGATATTATTGAACTCGGTGTAGTAGCTCTAATAATGATTATTGATGAGAAAAACATTCAAATAGTAAATAATATTCAAGAAAATTTGCCTTATTTAAAAGCAGACCTTGAAAAATCAGTATGGGTTTTTGTAAATATTTTAAATAACGCGATAAGATACTCCCCTAGAAACGGTAATATTTATATCTCCATATATCTAAAAGAATCATATATAGTTTTTTCAATCAAGGACGAAGGTCCGGGAATAGATAAGGAGGATCAAGAAAAATTATTCAACAAATTTACTAAAGTTGGATTAAAAGATTTTAAAGGTAGCGGTTTAGGATTGGCGATTTCAAAAGAGTTCGTCGAAACTCAAGGCGGGAAAATCTGGATTGAAAGCGCTCAAAAAGTAGGCTGTACATTCAACTTTACTTTACCTATTTATTCTTAACAAATTAATTTACTTATTCGATCATAGTATAATTAGTCTGCGATTTTGTCACACAAAAAACTTCTCTTCTGCCACCTACCTGCCACGCAGGTGACAAGTACCTTTAAAGTGAGTGACTTCCCTTTATAACAGGTCAAAATATGACAAATTGTCATCCTCTCAAGATGAAAAAATACATCTAATAAAAAATCAAAATTATAATCCGTGAAATTAGTGTTTTATACACAAAAACTCTAAAACTAAACCATCGTAGATGGTTGCCAATTGTAAAAGAAAATGCAAATCCAAAAGCTCAATTCCTCTTGGAGGATATACAAGTACAATTTTCTTTCCCCCGCCTCTCACAAACCCTTATTAACAGAAACGAATTTTTCATTTTACTAAAAACTCTTCGCTTAACCATTACATTTAATAATTGCGTTTGAACAGAATAAACTATAAACAATACTCTTAAAAGAAAATTATAATGATAACACCTGAAGAAAAATTAGCAAGGGTGCTTGAAGTATAAAACATATTAAAAAATGTGAATGGGATTGCTATAATAAAGACTAGCTCATTATCAAGAAGCGAGAGAGATATTCCTCTTAAAAATGGGTTTATTCAGGAAGTAATGAAAGACTGGTATGTGTCAAGTCACCCCAAAGAAGTAAAAGGAGACACGTCATCTTGGTATGTGTCGTTCCGGAAATTTTGCAAAGTATATCTAAATGACAGATTTAATAAAGATTGTTGTGTTTCACCTGAACAATCAATATCTATTCATAGCGGGAATTGGTCTATACCAACACAACTTATAATTCGATCTCAAAAAGCAGGAAATAGTGTAACCTCGTTTATGCATGATACCTTACTTTTGGATGCAAAATTTACAATGCCGGACGCTAAAGAAATTGTAGAGAAAAACGGAATACAAATTTTTTCATTACCAACAGTGCTAATAGCATGTATAAAAAAGTTTTTACCAAAAATTCAACAGATGTTCGAACAGCTTTGTCAACTGTAAGGGATGCTTCGGAAATACTGGAATCGCTTCTTGAGGGAGGTAATAGTATTGTGCCGGCGAGATTGTCTGTGCAGAAGCAATTATCGAAAAGGATACAATAATCAAGGAAGTAAAAAAATATTATGTTTATAACATCTCTCCGCTGAAAGCTGTTTTGTCACAAAATAAGAATATATAAAACTTAGATTAATAAATAATATTTCTTATTTAAAGAAAGTTAATACTTATTAAAAAACACATTAACTTTATTTTCAAAGGTTTACCGAAGAATATGTTGATTGAAGGTGTGATATTTTTTTATCTCATGCGAATAATTATATGAAAGAAAAATGATATTTATTTTAGTAAACATCGAAATTAAATGAATAAAAAAGGATTAACCGGGTTTGGGCAAAACTACTGAGGAATTTATAAAAATAATTGAACAGCACAAAGGTATTATTTATAAGATTACAAATCTTAATTGTAAAAATGATTCCGACAGGCAAGACTTATATCAGGAAATTGTTCTGCAGTTATGGAAATCCTTTGAAAACTATAACAGCCAATTTAAATATTCAACGTGGATATACCGGATCGCTTTAAATGTTGCCATTTCATTTTACAGGAAAGAGAACAGAAGAAAAGAAATTGCAAATCCTATTTCGGAAAGTCTTTTTAATACTGCGGGAATAAACGAAGACCATGATAAAAATAACGACCTTTTTCTACTGCAGAAATTTGTTGCTGATTTAAAAGAACTTGATAAAGCTTTAATGCTTCTTTACCTGGAAGAAAAAAGCCACAAAGAAATTGCTGAAATACTTGGAATTACTGAAACAAACGTTGCAACAAAAATTGGAAGAATTAAAAAATTATTGAAACAAAAATTTTTAGAAGCGGAAAAGGAGTAATTAAAATGGAAGAAAGAGATATTATAAGATTATGGAAGGATAATGATGTTAAAATCCAGCAGTCACTTACGTTAAACAGACAAATATTAAAAGAGATATTAAACCAGAAAGCTCAGAATTCCTTGCAATCGCTCGTACGGTTAAAAACAAGAGGCATTATTGCTTTTGTCTTTTATCTACTGCTTTTGGGTTATGCATTGGTTTATGCTATTTCCAACTATTCTTCTGCTTGGAATTATTTTATTATTTCTGTTTCTGCAATTGCTTTAATTAACATTAAAGGCTTTTTAGACTACATTAAACATCTCGTTTGGACTAACAATATCAACTATAACGGCAGTATAATGGAAATCCAGCAGCAATTAACACGACTGCAATTATCAATCATTGACCACGCCAAAATAATGTGTTTGCAATTTCCTTTTTTCACAACTTTCTATTTGACAAATAAATGGTTTCCGCAGGAAGTCGGCTTTGGATACATAATTTTTCAGGTATTATTGACAGGCTCATTTATCTATTTCAGCTATTGGCTATTCAAAAATCACAAACCCGAAAACTTAGACAAGAAATGGTTCATGAATATGATTGCGGGTTCGGGTGGAAAATCGGTAATGAGAGCAATGGAGTTTTATAAGCAAATGGAAGAGTTTAACAGGGAAGACTAGAACGCCCACACATAATAACAACTAAATTGCATCCGACATTGGAATGCCAACCAGGATATATTCTAGAATTCAGAGAAGAAAAATAATTACAATAATTTTATTATTAAACATAAAGAGTAATTGATATGAAAAGTTAATTCAATAATCAAAGCAATGTACACAATAATGGTGGTCTCACTCCTTTTACCAGCTTCTTGTAATGGACAAAATAAGTCAGGTTCAACAGAAGCAAAAGAACCGAAAGTAGATATTCATACAGCAATCATTACGGATAATATGGTTGTCCTAAAGCATCATATTGCGTTCGGAAAAGACCTAAACAAAAGAGAACCTATGATTGGTTGAAATTTTTGATAGTATTGTTAAGTACGTTCTTTGGTAGTTTCATTCTCTACGAATTTATTATCAAAAAAGTGAAAATATTAATACCACTTTTTGGAATAAAAAGTAACTAAAACTTCAGCTGGAAACGGCGTGTATGTGTCAATAGTGCGTGATGTGATAAATTGAAGGACGGTAATTCTAAGATACTTTGTGCTAAACGGAAAGGAAAGTGCTTCTAATCCGCTACAGTACATACATGCAAAACGTTGAGAAAGAAAGGAAAAAGTCAATAGTATATATATTACTGTTACAAAAATATATTGTAAAAAATAATTCTTTGAGTTACTGATCTTCAGTTGTTAACAAAATTAGATGCAGTAATATCTATGAGGTAGCCAAAAACCCACACCAGATGCGGATAAACCATTTTCGCATTCGGCATTTTACAAATTTTAGTGTTAGCTCTCCCCCACGGGATACAAGATGCATAAAAGTTTAGTGAATGACTAAGATAAAAAATGAGCAACCTAGATAGAAAATAGAAACCCGCTTAAGAATTATAATTTTACCATAACAATAAAAAAAGGTTGATAATTTCCATAAATAGCAATAGTTTATTTATCAGATAAATGTTTAACTCTTGGTTTTGCATGATATCTTTAAGTACACGGGCACAAAAACATACCTTAAATATTTTTTATTTCGAAACATCTATAATCTCCGGAAAAGATAAGCTGGTTAAGAATAACAATTACGCTGTAAAATTTATAGAATCAGACTCTAAACATCATGAATTAAAGTTGAAGTAACTAAGAATTAATTCTACATACTTAATAGTTTTACATAAAAAGATTGAGAACATACTTTTTAATGGAAAATATAACTCTAAGAGAATATGTCAAACGACGCACTGGTGTCCCTTTGGGTGCAAAAGGTTCGTTGAGGAATATGTTATATCGGTCATTAGGGTCTAAGCAATTTTCAGAATTTTGGCATTATTGGAATCCAATCTGGAGTTACTATTTAGGGAAGTTTATATTTAAACCCTTGAGAAAAAAGTTTACAAAAAATGCAGCAATAATATTAACATTTTTAATAAGTGGACTCATACACGATCTTGTTGTATCTGCGATATTTTTGAAGATAGTAATTATAATGACACCATGGTTTATTTTAATGAGTTTATGTTTAGTTATTTCAAATCAATTTGGAATCCGTATTAATAGTTCTCCTTGGTATTATCGTGCACTAATTAATATTTGTTACATCAGTGTTTGTCTATTTTTAACACTTACATTTAAAGAAATGTATTTATAACCAGTAGCAAAAAGCGAAAACGATACACTGTATCGACTTGACTTTGAGTCAAGGCAGGCGCATTGGATAATTTATAAATTTTAGCGTTAGTCGTTCCCGCGTCTGAGACGGGCAAATTTAAGCAAAGTTTCATAATTCTCGACATTACAATTTTACTCATCGCTTTTGCACTTAGACAAGCTCAGTGTGAATTCTAGGCGGCGGGTTGGGCGCAATGCCGTTATATATTTAACATAATTTTTTAATACTTCGCTAAATGGGTAAATAGGACTATTTGTTTTTATACTGCTAAAGGGAAATGATAAAAACAATTCTTATTTTTCAATTTTGAAAATTACTAATATTTAAACTTAGAGTAACAATCTCAATGATGTCAATTATTTTATTTCCGTTCAGGTTTTTTTACAAAATATATCTTCTTATTTGTTTTATATTGCTGTTAGTTTTGCTCTATCCGTTTTTTCGCTTTTTACCTGTCTAAAAAGGAGCGGTTCCCATCAGCTTTTAAAATAATGAAATTCTATGGAAGACTGTTTTTGTCATGTGCAGGAATTTTCTTGAAAGTTGAGGGCAGGGAAAATATTATTTTAGATAAACCATTTTTAATCTGCTCTAACCACAGCTCATATATCGATATTCCCTGTCTATATTCAATATTCGATCAATACTTTGTGTTTACCGGAAAAAAGGAAGTTGGAAAATGGCCTTTGTTCCATATATTTTATACATCAGGAATGAATATATTAGTTGACAGAAATAATAAAATGGGATTAATAAAAACATTCAAAAGAATGATGGATGTAATTGATGAAGGACATCCTTTAGTTATTCTTCCGGAAGGTACTATTTCCAGGGTTGCTCCTAAACTAACGGAATTTAAAACAGGATCAGTTTCATTAGCAGTTCGCAAGCAGATTCCTATTTTACCCATAACGTTTACAACAAATTGGAAAAGGCTGCAGCGCAAAGGATTGTTGAAAGGAAAGGCCGGTCCGGGTATAGCGGAAGTTATAATTCACCCATTAATTTTAACAAACGGATTAACCAAAAACGATACAGATGAGTTACAATTAAAACTTCGTAATATAATTAACTCACCATTACACAAAAAATACGGGGTTTAGAAATTGTTTAATTTAATTGAGTATCCTCTTTAATCAGCCGAAACCGGACAAGCCACGCCTGAGACGGGCAATTTTAAGGATTCCAAACTGGAAAATATCCAACCAGAACAAATAAATGAATATATTCTATATTTAATTAGACTAAAAGAATCTCCATCAGCCAGCAAAACCCACGAATAAATACTACTATATTTTAATATAAATAAATACTTGAAATGGAAAAACAAAATTATTTACTTTATGCCAAAGAAAGAATATAAGTTAACAAAAGTGCTTAGTAATAATGAAGTGAAAAGGATTTTTGATTCTTGTAAAAATATTAAACATCGCTGTATTTTAATGTTGATATATTCACTGGTTTTGAGAACAAATGAATTAATGGTTTTGGAAATTCCTGATATAGATTCCGAAAGAATGGTTGTAAATATTAAAGGTGCTAAAGGTAAAACAGACAGGATTTCTCTTCTATCAGAAAATACACTAAATTTATTACGAGAATATTATGACATTACAAGAAGCTTATAACTTTTTTGAAAGTTTAAAAATCGAAACAACTAAACAGTCTGAAATCAAGATTTATAAAAAATTCCTTCATATTCTCACCGAATTAAAAAGAAGAGAATTCTCAAAAGATGAAATTCAATCCATTGAAGCGGAACTTGATAGTTTAAATTTAGAATTGAATCATGAAAACGGAAAAAAATACATTAAAAAAGCACTAAGTAAATTTGAAAAATATTTAAAGGATAGATTTTCCTTAACCTCTAAAGGGTATTACACCAATATAGGTATAGGTTTAGGATCTTCTTTTGGAATTATTTTTGGGATTGTGTTTTTGTCGAGTCTTGAGCGGTCTCTAGGTATATCTCTGGGTTTGATTATCGGAATGTTAATTGGGTTGACTATTGGACGATCTATGGACGCTAAAGCTATAAGTGAAGACAAAGTGTTATAATTAAAACCCGAATGTATATCTTAAGAGTTCAACTTAAATAAAAGTACTAAGCACAACAATGTATAAAAATAATGACAGACGAATTAACGAAAGACATAATACAGTGGGACATTAAATCTTGGTCGGAAGCCCTTGATTATTGGGACAGCAAAATTGACTGGAACAAAATTCAAAACGGACTTGAGTTGGGCGGACGACAAGGGGGGCTTTCTCTTTGGCTCGCATTGAAAGGTAAGCAGACTGTTTGCTCTGACCTTAAAGATGCTAAAAACATAGCGGAACAACTTCACTTGCGACACAATGTTTCTACGCTTGTAAAATATCAAGACATTGACGCAACTAATATTCCATATGAAAATTATTTTGACATTATAGTATTCAAATCAATTATAGGAGGAATTGGAAGAAACAACAATTATGAAATTCAAAAAAAAGTTTTCAGAGAAATTTACAAAGCACTAAAACCTGGCGGAAAGCTTTTATTTGCGGAAAACCTTATAGCGTCCTCTTTTCATCAACTACTTAGAAAAAGATTTGTCAATTGGGGAAGTTCTTGGCGGTATGTTTCCATTATAGAAATGGAAGAATTTTTAAACGAGTTTTCATCTTATGACATACAGACAACCGGCGTTCTTGGGACATTCGGAAGAAATGAAAATCAGCGAAATGCTCTTTCAGCAATAGACAAAATAATTTTAAATAAAGTTTGTCCCGACAATTGGAAATATATTGCCTATGGAATTGCGGAAAAATAAATTGCTGCTGCTAGCTGATCCACAAAAAAAAGACAATCAAACTTGAGCTAAGACAATGGGAAAAGACAAAGACGATTACAAATCAAATGGGCAAAGTCCAGCTCCTTTTTCTCAGACTTACTTTCACGGGACAAGAGCTAACCTCGAACCCGGAGATTTTATCGAAGTGGGTTTCAACTCAAACTTTGGACAAAGAAAAAATGCGAAATACATATTTCTAACAGCAACACTAGATGCTGCAATCTGGGGTGCTGAACTCGCCTTTGGAGAAGGACGTGAAAGAATTTATTTAGTGGACCCAACATGAGCAATTGGGGATGACCCTGATTTGACAGATAGAAAATTCCCCGGTAATCCAACAAAATCTTATCGTTCAATATATCCGTTTAAAGTTGTCGGTGAAGTTACAATTTGGCAAGGACACCCACCAGAGCAAGTTAAGGCAATGAAAGACAGATTAGCAAAACTAAACGAACAAGGTATTCCGATTAAAGTCAACTGAAAGTTGATAGATGTAAAATAAATAACTGAGGCGTAGTGATGCCTCAGATGTTAAAACCAGTGCTTCTCCGTAGGAGTCCTTCGGACAACCCGACCAACGTCTGAAACAAGCCACGTAACCCGACTGAGCCGGGCAAGTAGGCGGGCAGGTAAGCAGGAAAACCATTTTCGCACTCGGCAGATTACAAAATTTAGTGCTAGCCCTCCCCCGCCTAACACAAGACGCATAAAATTTTAGTTAATAACTATGATAACAAATGAACAACCTAGCAAAAAAGGAAAAACACCACTTAAGAATTATAATTTTACAATAATAACAAAAAAAAGATTGCTAATTGACTTAAATTGCAATAGTTTATTTAGCAGATAAATGTTTAACTCTTGGTTTTGCATGATATTTTTTAAATGGGGACTCCACACGAAACATCTTTAATATTTTCAATAATGAGCTATGAAAAATAACAATTAATGACAGATGGTTTGGGAACAACAACTGAATTGTATGATCGACATAATTGAGTTGTAAACAGTATGAATTAAATCTGAAGTGATTCTAAGGAATAATTCTAATTACTTTGGAATTGGTTCTTGAAATTTATTTTAAGAAGCTCTATGAAAGCTGTTATATGCACGAAATATGGTCCTCCGGAGGTTCTACAGATTAGAGAAGTGGAAAAACCTTCTCCCCTACCGAACGAAGTACTTATAAAAATAATGGCTACAACAGTACATATCGGAGATACTAAGATCCGGCGATTTCTGCCCGGATTAGGACCGGTTAAGGATTTCTTCTTCAAGCCGATTATGCGGATAATCCTTGGCTTTAATAAACCAAGGAAAAAGATACTCGGGATGGAACTATCCGGAGAAATTGAAGCGATAGGTAAAAATGTTACACTCTTTAAAGTAGGCGATCCCGTTTTTGCATCAACAGAGTTTAGATTTGGTACATATGCGCAGTATTGCTGTGTATCCGAAAACGGCATTCTAGCAGTCAAACCCGTTAACATGACACACGAAGAAGCCGCACCGGTATCAAACGGCGGAATAACCGCGTTGATACATCTTAGAAAAGCAAATATTCAAAAAGGTCAGAAAGTATTAATCTATGGAGCTTCCGGCAGCGTTGGAACTTATGCAATACAGATTGCAAAATATTTTGGGGCAGAAGTAACTGCTGTATGCAGCACTTCGAATATGGAATTGGTGAAATCTCTGGGAGCGGATAAAGTAATTGATTACTTGAAAGAAGATTTTACAAATAACGGCGAGACTTACGACGTTATTTATGATGCGGTAGGTAAAATCACCGCTTTAAAACGTAAAAAATCTCTCTCCAAGACGGGAAATTACCTAAACGTTCTTACTATGAGCGGCAACATCAAGTTAAAAGTTGAAGACCTCTACTACCTAAAAGAACTCTGCGAAGCCGAGAATCTGAGAACCGTGATTGACAGACGCTATCCAATGGAAGAAATAGTAGAAGCTCATAGATATGTTGATAAAGGGCATAAAAAAGGAAATGTAGTAATTACTATTAAACATAATAGTAAAACCTAAAAATCCAATCAAGCGAACTCCCTTGTATATTCCCGGCCACGCCATAGACGGGCAGGCAAGCAGGCAAATCATTTTCGCACTCGTAAGATTACAAATTTTAGTGCTCGCTCTCCCCACCGGTTGTAAGGCGCATAAATGTTTAGTGAACAACTCCGATAAAAACAAGCTACCTAGATAAAAAGAAAACCCACTTAAGAATTATAATTTTGCCATAATAGCAAAAAAAAAGATTGATAATAACCATAAATAACAATACTTTATTTATCAGATAAATGTTTAACTCTTGGTTTTACACTTAGTGTAAGTGGTGCAGTTAATGCTTTTATTAAATCATTAAATAAGAATTAAAATAGTATATAATTAAATAAAGCACCCTAACAGGCGGTTCAACACCGACCTCGTCAAAGACGACCCACGTCAGAGACGGGCCGCAGGCAAACAAGCTGGGCTAACCGCACGGCCGTTATTCAAACTAACTATATTATATTGCAAGTGAATTAATTGGATAATATTATGAGTAAAAAAATAAATGAAGTGTATCAATTCAAAATTACATTAACCGGTTCCGAACCATCAATTTGGAGAAGGATATTAGTCCCTTCTAATTATTCATTTTGGGATTTACACGTCTCTATTCAAGATTCTATGGGCTGGCTTGATTACCATCTTCATTCATTTTCAATAAAAGACCCAATGACAAATAGTAAAGTCGAAATTGGAATTCCCGATGAAGAATATGATGCATTTGATGATAGAAGAATTTTGGCTGACCATAAAATTAAAATATCTAAATATTTTAATGAGAATAATCGCAATGCCAGATATGAGTATGATTTTGGAGATTCGTGGATACACACAATCAAGTTTGAGAAAATCATACAAGCGACAGTTGGTGAGAAATATCCTAAATGTATTGATGGTCAAATGGCTTGCCCACCGGAAGATTGTGGCGGAATTGGTGGTTACTACGATTTACTGTCTGTCCTGAGTGATCCTAAAAATGAAGGATATAATGAAATGATTGAATGGCTAGGCGGAGAGTTTGATCCAGAAAATTTTGTTCCCAAAGATGTATCGTTTGATGATCCGAAAGAAAGATTTAAACAAATGAATGAAGATTAAGTATTACGAAAAGTTTGTATAACCAGTTATTCCGATTAAAGTCAACTGAAAGTTGATAGACACAAAATTAATAGCTGAGGCGTAGTGATGCCTCAGATGTTAAAACCAGTGCTTCTCCGTAGGTGTCCTTCTGACAACCCGACCAATGTCTGAGACGGGCCGCGCCAGAGGCGGACAGGCTGGCTGGGTTAACTGCATGGCCGTTATACCGTTAAAATTTATGAAGCATCGTGTAAAAATATTATGGTCATTTTTCATCTTAATCGTTTTTATGTTCTCAAACACGAAAGGTGAAAATATTTCAGAATCTTTTGAAGATTCTGTTTCTCAAAGAAAATTCTTTTCGACTTTCACAATTGGTGTCGTCGAATATTCTTCGTTATGCTTTTCTTATCAAATTGACTCAGAAAATTCAATTGGTGTGAAATTTCAAAACATTCTAATCGAAAGTGGTGGAGGTGGTGGTGCAACTGGTTTTTTAATGAGTGGTGCTTTTGGTGTTGGAATAGTTGGGGCACACTATTTTTCTGGTAGACTATTTAATATTGGATATTTTTTTTATGAAGATATCCCAGAAATTAATAAATTTAAAGTAGCATTAAAGGGATTAAAAAAATCAATCAAAGAAGTTCAGAAAATACCAATTGATAAAAGGACATATGAAGAATGGTGATAAAAATGGAATTAACAGAAGAACAAATAAAGGAAATAGCAGAAGAATTAGAATCGGGTATGAAAGTTTATGTTAATATCGTGACAAAAGAAATAAAGTCTCTAATAGATTTTGATAATAATATTTATGGTGATGAAGAACCTTGGGAAGAAGATATCAAAGAAATAGAAGAAAATTATGACGAATATTTAGAATTTGAGAAAATGGATTCAAGTGAATCTTATCAAGTGATGGAAGATTTTACTGAAATTGTTGAAGACGAAGATCTGAAAAAGAAATTAGAACTTGGATTAAATCTTTCAAAGCCATTTAGAAATTTCAAAGATATAATTGACGATGAAAATGAATATAGAAAAAAATGGTTTACATATAAAAGTACTAGATATATAGAATATGTAAAAGAACAGTTAGAAATGTATAATGAAAGAATCGATGATAATAAAGAACAATTATAACTTGGTTTAATGAGTTAACAACATTGAATAAATTGATTTTACAATAAAAGGAGTAGCTGACAAGCGGTTCTCCATAGGAGTCCTTCGGACAACACGACCCTCGTCTGAGACGGGCAGGCAAACAAGCTGGGGCATGCGCAAGGCCGTTATACGTTTAAGTATGCGAAACTTTTAGTAAAGATCCTTGAGAAATGGGTTGCAAAAAGTTAACCAATTAGTTATCTTTAATGTGTGGAAAAAAAATATTATTTTACGGCAATTACTTCATAGATTTTTACTCTAAGCAAGATGATAAGACCAAAATAAAAATTGATTTTGTTTTAGATCTGATTAGGAATATTGAAAGAGTTCCAATTAAATTTCTAAAATTCCTAGAAGGAACCGACGGTCTTTACGAAATTAGGGTAAATTTAGGTTCTAAAAATATTAGAATATTTTGCTTTTTTGATGAGGGAAAACTTATCGTTCTTCTTAATTGCTTTCTTAAAAAGACGAATAAAACGCCAAAGAAAGAATTAGAGAAAGGTATAAAATTAAAAGCAGAATATTTTATTGATAAAATGAAAAGGAAATGAAAGAATGAAAAAGTTAATGTCTTTTGAAGATCATCTAGACAAACAATATGGCAAAATAGGAACAGAGAAAAGAGATAAGTTCGAATATGATTCTATTGCATTCAGATTAGGTGAAATGCTAAAAGAAGAACGAAAGAAAGCAAAACTTACTCAAGAAGAATTAGCGAAAAGAACGGGAACAAAGAAAAGCTATATATCACGCATTGAATCCGGGAAAAGCGATATACAAATATCCACGTTCAGTCGAATTATTGAAATCGGCTTGAAAAAAAGAATTAACATATCTATTTCTTAATCTTATAAATCCATTCAACTAAAAAACGTATAACAAGTTATTCCGATTAAAGACAACTGGAAGTTGATAGACGTAAAATTAATAACTGAGGCGTAGTGATGCCTCAGATGTTAAAACCAGTGCTTCTCCGTAGGAGTCCTTCGGACAACCCGACCTCGTAAAAGACGGGCAGGTAAAAGATTTTCACATTTGGCATATTAGAAATTTTAGATAACCGCTGCGGATAAAGTGCTGTTGATTTTTTCTATTGGTACACGAGTCTGAACGGGACTTTAACGAATACTTGTAATCCCCAATTATCTACCAGCGTACCACTGGAATCCAAGACTTCCAAATCGAGTGTGTATTGCTCTGCTTCTTGTTTCCAAACAAAATGTCGATCAGAATGAGATAGAGGAAAAAGGCTAGTTTGAAAGAATGTATTTTGTATGCCTAAATCCGGAACTAATCTAATATCATAAGAGCCTACCCCATTTCGAGCGTAATATGGACTGCTAGACATACTGTTTAGATCAAAGTTACGGAAGCCTTCCAACCCGACGTCATAGTCATCATAAATTGTAGGATCCGATGTTCCGGACTGGCTGATTTTGAAATTACGGAACAAATAAATATTGTTCAGTTTTATGTAGCAAGGCATAGCCGGGTAAGAACCACTGCTGTCCAAAGGACTTTGAAACCATTTATTTTCATTATAGGTAATAAAGTACGGACTTGTGCCGGAGAAGTTAACTTCAATATTTTGGTTCCCATCCCCTTCTTGATAACCGAACGGCGGAATGATTTGGAATAGGTAATCGGAAGAGTTATGCAAAAGTAGAACTGAACAGATTGGGTAATCAGGTTGATGCCTCTGCAAAAATTCGCACAATCATTCGCACAATTGATAGGTCGAAGTTAAGGTTGGTAAAATAAAGCTCGATTATGGGCTATAATCGAGCTTTTTTAGTGGAGCTAAGCGGGATCGAACCGCTGACCTCTTGAATGCCATTCAAGCGCTCTCCCAGCTGAGCTATAGCCCCATAGTTAAAAAATACAAATAACAAAAGACAAATTCCAAATCGTATCTTTTGTTGAATTCTAAATTATTAAAACTTGCTATTAATAATTTTATTCATTTTTTGTAGAACAAAGATGAAATTTTTAAATAATTATTTCTAAAATCCAAAATCTATAACACGATTTAACAAAATAGAAAACTTTATACTGACCTTCCCGACTGAGCTATAACCGCAAATATATAGAATTTGATATTTTTTCCGAGCTAAAAATATTGAACTTTATCTATTTAATCAAATTTAATTTCTACTATATGCATTGATTTTAAATGTATTTGCTTCTTAATTTACATCCTTAAAATAATTCTAGGATTTTAATGAAATACCCTTTTTTCTTTTTGGCAATTATTATATTTGCTGTTTTCAGTTTATATCAGGGTTGTAAAGATACTATTTCCGGAACTGAGTTGGACAATAAAACTATTCCTGATAAAAATGTCAGTTTCTCTGCAAATTTACAGACTGTTTTTGAAGTAAAATGCGCTAGTTCCGGGTGCCATGATGATGGAACAAGATCAGGAGGAATTGCCTTAACAACCTGGTCCGGGGTTACAAATCCGGAAATATTAGTTCCGTACAAACCGGAAAATAGTAAACTGGTTTGGTCCATCGAAAGATTAGCCGGTATACAACCAATGCCGCCGCTTGGTTATCCCGCTTTAACAAACGCTCAGTTAACAGGTATAAAAACTTGGATTCAAGAAGGAGCTAAAAATAATTAAGAATGTATAATTAACAATTATCAATTTATAATTAACTATCATCAATTTTTAATTATTTAATTGTTAATTGTTTAAAGCCATTTCATCTGTTTGTACCAATCACACGTTCTTTTTATTCCGCTTTCAATATCAATTTCTTGGTGATAATCAATTTCGTTTACTGCTTTCGTTGTATCACATGTCCAATATTGTTGCGTGATATCCCTCGCCTTTTCTATATTTAGTGTAGCAGGTTTTTTGCTGAAGTTTGCAAAAAATTGTGCAACTCCGGCAATTCCATAGACAATCGTATGAGGCACTTTTACTTTAATAGGATTTTTACCCAAAACTTTTGAGGTTGCTTTTCCTACTTCATCCCACGTATAAAATTTTTCCGAACTTATAAAATAAATTTGTCCCGATGCTTTTTGACTAATTGCAGCCAGGTAAAATCCATTAACAAGATCGGCAACATGAATTAAGCTTATTTCTTTTTTATCAAATCCAATCGTTGTCATCAATCCGCTGTTAAACGTTTTAAAAAATATTAATATTTCTGTATCTCGTTCTCCATAAACTGCGGGCGCACGACAAATAGTGATTGGAATCCGATCCATATAAGAGAGTGCTAATCTTTCTTCTGCTAATTTACTTTTTCCATATGTTGTAATAGGATTACATTCAGATTTTTCATTTACTGTTTTTCCATCCAAGGAAGGACCGGTTGCTGTTTGACTGCTAACAACTAAAAATCTTTTTATACTATCTTTAAATTCTAAAGCAACATCCAACAAATTTTTGGTTGTATCTACATTTCCTTTAAAATATCCATCAGGATTTTTTGATTTTACAACTCCGGCAACATGATAAATATATTCCGCACCTTCAATTGCCTTTCGCAAACCTTCTTTATCCATTAAACCGCAATCGAAAATTTCAACTTCTTTTCCGTTCAACCATCTTAAATTGCTGGTTTTTCTTACAATACAACGTACAATAAATCCTTTTTCGAGCAATAAGTCCACAAGATGACTACCAACAAATCCCGACGCACCTGTAACCACGGCAATACTTTTTTTGTCCATACTTCAATTATTTGATTTTAAGGGTATTAAATTTTACATTTTACGGCTAAAAATAAGAAATTATTTATTATTTTAATAAGAATAAAAAATTAATATTTAAATTTGCAGGAGGAACGGTTGGATTTATTCAAGAAATGCTATGATTTTACCAGGGCAGATGAAATAAAAGCTATGGGTCTCTATCCATACTTCAGACCGATAGAAGAAAATGAAGGACCTGTTGTTCAGATAGAAGGCAAAAAAGTTATTATGGCTGGCTCCAATAACTATTTAGGGCTTACCGGACATCCTAAAGTTAAAGAAGCCGCAATTAAAGCGGTGGAAAAATACGGAACGGGTTGCTCGGGCTCTCGTTATCTAACCGGAACATTAGATCTTCACATTGAACTTGAAGAAAAGTTGGCAAAATTTTTCAAAAAGGAGGCTGTTCTACTTTTTAGCACCGGTTACCAAACCGCGCAAGGAATTATTCCTACATTAGTTCAAAGGGGTGATTATGTTATTTCTGACAGAGATAACCATGCTTGTATTATTGCCGGTAATTTGATGGCTAAAGGAGCTACCGCTGAGTTTGTGAGATACAAACATAATGATATGGAAGATCTTGAAAAAGTTATAAGCAAGTTGCCGGAGAATGCAGCAAAACTAATTGTTAGTGACGGCGTGTTTAGTACAGGCGGAGAGATTGTTGATTTGCCAAGATTAAATAGTATTGCAAAAAAGTTCGGAGCTAGAACTTTAATTGATGATGCTCATTCTGTCGGTGTTATTGGTAAAGGCGGAAGAGGAACAGCAAGTGAATTTGATCTTGAAGATGATATTGATTTAACAATGGGAACATTCAGCAAAACTTTTGCTTCTTTGGGTGGATTTGTTGCCGGCGAAGCCAAGGTTATAAATTATCTTAAACATCATTCTCCTGCTCTTATTTTTAGTGCTTCCCCTACTCCCCCATCAGTTGCTGCCGCTATTGCAGCTTTAGAAATTTTAGAAGCTGAACCGGAAAGAGTTACAAAACTTTTCCAAAATGCAGACAAGGTTAGAAAAGGGCTGAAAGCAGCAGGGTTTACTGTTCTTGACGGAAGAACGGGAATTGTTCCGGTAATTGTTGGAAGTGACGAGTTAGCGTTTAAAATGTGGAAAATTCTTTACGAAGAGGGTCTTTTTGTTAATGTGTTTATTTCGCCAGGCGTACCACAAGGGAGACAAATGATGCGTACAAGTTATATGGCAACTCATGAAGAGGAACACCTTAATGCTATTATAGATATTTTTGTTAAAACGGGGAAAAAAATAGGACTTATTTAATTGTTTAATTTTATTCGAATAAAGCATATTTCTCTAAAGAGGGGTATGCTTTTTTTTATTTAAAGAGGTGAATTGCTATGAGTGATATCAAAATTTCTACCGTCTCTACTTCAAAAGATTTAATGAGGTTTATAAAATTTCAATGGAAAATTTATAAAGATGATCCTTACTGGGTTCCGCCTCTTTTGATGGACAGGAAAAAAATATTAAACAAAAAGAAAAATCCATTCTTCAAACATGCTGAAGCAGAATACTTTTTAGCTGAAAGAAATGGTGAGTTAGTTGGTAGAATAGCAGCAATTAAAAATGAACTTCATATCAAATATCATAACGAAAATGTTGGTTTTTTTGGTTTCTTCGAATGTATAAACGATCAGGAAGTTGCTAATGCTTTATTTGATACTGCAAAAAAATGGCTTAAAGAAAAAGGATTGGATGTAATGCGCGGTCCGGCAAATCCATCAAGCAATGATGAATGGGGAATGCTACTTGAAGGATTTGATGATGAGCCCAGGATACTTATGACATACAATCCGAAATACTATCTTGATCTCTGTGAGAATTACGGATTAAAAAAGGTCAAAGATTTATATGCGTATAAACTGGAAAATAAAAAAGTTATTGCTTCAGAAAAACTAAAAAGAGTTGCTGAGATTGCAACTAAGAGATCGGGAATAAAAATCACTCAATTAGACATGAAAAATTTTGAGAAAGAAGTTGAGAAAGTAAAATATGTGTATAATAAAGCATGGGCGCCAAATTGGGGATTTGTACCTATGACAGATGATGAATTAGATGCCATGGCAAAAGATTTAAAACCTTTAGCTGAACCATCACTCGTTTTATTTGGCGAAATAAACAATGAGCTTGTTGGATTTGCGCTGGTTATGTTAGATTATAATTATATCTTTAAAAAAATGAACGGTAGACTTTTCCCATTCGGATTTCTGAAATTATTTACAGAGAAGAAAAAAATAAAGTGGTCTAGAGTGATAACATTGGGGTTAATTCCCGAATACCAAAAACGCGGTTTGGATGCTGTTTTTTATTGGGAAATTGTAAATCGTGCACATAACATTGGAATTGATTTAGGTGAAGCTAGCTGGATTCTTGAGGATAACGAAATGATGAAACGCGGCGCCGATGTAATGAACGGCGAAGTTTATAAAAAATACAGAGTTTATGATGTTAACATATAGGCTTCGTGCCTATATGTTCTTTTTATCAAACAATATTTAGGGTGTTATGGTACAAAGAGTTGTCATCGTTATATGTATTTTATTCTTTGTTACGCCTTCCCTCTATTCTCAATTCTCACAAAAAGATTCTTCTCTAGTATACACTACTTATACTAGAGAATTTAATAAAGAGATAGTAAATTCTTATTTAAATTCTAAATCCCCCGAAAAGATAAATGCAGCTCTTCTATCCATTGCTCAAAGTGATGATACTTCATTCGTAAAAGAAATTACAAAACTTGATTTCAACGAATATTCAAAAGAAATACTTTTTGCATTGGGAGAAATTGGCGAATGCTATAATTCAACAAATTTTATTTTCGAACAATTAAAAAATAAAAATCTGAATGATTTTCAAAAAAGACTATGTGTACAAACATTAGGGAAAACCGGGGGCGTTTCAGCTTATAAGAAACTAGTAAATTTGATGAAAACTGATGATGAACTGTTGAAATATTTTCCTTTATCAGCTTACAATTTTGTTCAAAGTGGAATAATAAAAACTGGAGATGTTAAAAACTTATTAACAAAAAGTTATGAGAGAGTAAAATTAGGATCGCAAGATTATTACGATTGTGTATTTACCTTATACCGATTGGGAGTTCCTAAAGAATTAAATAAAGATTTATTAAGTTCAATAAAAACTCTCATAGATAAGAAAAATCTTAATGAAAACGAAGTAAACTCGTTACAATATTTACTTGGTTGTGTTAGAAAGAGCGATCCTTTCAAGATTGATTTCAAATTATTTATGAATTTAGCCCAAACCGGTAAGTTTGTTATTATAATTGAAGCAATAAAAGATTTGAGTCACTTTCCTTTCAAAGATAAATCCAAGTTGAAGGAATATTTATCTTTCTTAAATAATTCTAATCCAAATATTTCCAGACAAACTGCAAATTCTATTTCAAATATAAAAGTTGATGAAAAACTGAAGCACTTCCTCAAAGACTATCTTTCAAGAATAATAGAAGGCAAAAATCTTGATTCTGTTTCCAAAGGAGAATTACTTCAAAGTTACATTCATCTATTCAACCCTACTTTTGATGAAGTAAAAAATTACAAAAAAGATTTGAATAAAATAGATTTTATAAATGCTTGTTCAAGATTAAATAAATCGGAATATACTTTTGATTATCTCATTAAAGTATATAATCAGAGCACAAATGGAATTAAAATTGCG
Source organism: uncultured Ignavibacteriales bacterium (assembly GCA_963739985.1). Classification (GTDB taxonomy): domain Bacteria; phylum Bacteroidota; class Ignavibacteria; order Ignavibacteriales; family Ignavibacteriaceae; genus CAVUCE01. The sequence continues at coordinate 27,394 of CAVUCE010000003.1, read as the reverse complement.
AGTTTATCATCATTAGCAAATTTCAATAATTTTTCAAGTGATAAAAGATATTCTTTAGTATTCCTGGATGCATTGTCTTCTTCCAAGTCGCCATTAATTTCAATTTCAGCTGATGGAATTGATTCTTCTACGATTACACGAAATAAAAATGAAGTTAAAAATGTTATTCTAAAACAAGTAAATAGGTATTTAAACAACCCGGATTTTCAGGAAAGCTTAATAAGTTTATATAATTTAGCAGAAAGAATAGATAGCTCATTTAGCAAATCGATAATAAATATCCTAGCAAATTCTAAATTGTTTTCAGTAAAAAAAATGGCCCTAAATAATGGTGAAAAAGTATTAAAAAGTGATAACTACTTTTCAGTAATTTGGATTAATGCATTTAAGTATTCAAAAGCTACGGTAAGGACCGAAAGTGGAGACTTTGTTATTAAATTTCTTCCGGAAGTTGCTCCTATTTCTGTGGGAAATTTTTGTTATTTGGTCTTAACAAATTTATTTAATAAAACTATATTTCATAGAGTCGTGCCCGGATTTGTAATACAAGGCGGAGATCCAACCGGAACAGGCTGGGGCAGTCCCGGTTATGATATTGTTTCGGAATTTTCTTATCTAAATTATAACACTGCTATGTTAGGAATGGCTAGTGCGGGAAAAGATACGGAAGGTTCGCAATGGTTTGTTACAACCGGCGCTTATCCGCATCTTGATGGAAGATATACAATTTTTGGAAGAGTAATAAACGGAATGGATTCCGTATATAATCTTAAACAAGGGACAAAAATTTTAAGTATTCAACTAATTAAGTGAACCCGTCATTGCTGCATCATATTTTGAAGCATGGGATGGATCAACTTGTTTTAATGTTTGGAATATTGATTTATCAGGATAATCTTTTAAATATTCGGCAATCTCTCCGCTTTTTGCATCAAAAAAAGTTCTAAGTAAAACACTGCTAAAATCAATTTTATCGCGCATATCGTCCACTGTTTTAATCATGTGAACAATTTTTTCCTGGCCAATTTTCTTATTCTTTTGATAATAATCAATTCCATAGTAATATTGATAGAATGCTTCTCTAAAAGGACGGTATTTATCATTTAAGAGGTTTTCTACAAGTCCCGCTCTATTGTAGCCACCGGTTACTCTGGTCCAACCGCTTGAAAACGAAGATCCTGCACCAAGATTTACAATATTTATAGCTTTATTAAAATAAGGAGTTCCACCAAGTTCTACCCAAGAGTCCATATCGAATCCAATAATAATATTTGCGTAGTAATCTAAAAAACTACTTAAAGGATCAAATGAAGATTGATTTGAATATATACCCTGGCCTTTTTGATATTTAAATGACCATTTACTGTCATTAATACTCAACATAAGAGAATTTTTATCAGACTGATATATTGGCCGCTGACTTGTAACCACAGCCTGAGCTGTGAAATTAATATCATTTGAAGCGCTAAGGATAAAGATACTCATGGCACAATTAATCTTCCCGCCTTGCCAATCATCATCGGTAAAGTTAGTTTTATTCATGTAATCGGAAATTGCTTGCTGAAAATCGGATAACAAATCTTTTTGAGCGCTGGAAAGATTATCCATGTTTAAAGAAATTGTACAATTCAATTCCTGTGGGAATATTATAGTACTAAATGCAAAAATGAGAACAAACAAGAATTTCATCTTTCATCCTTTAACTTCTTAAAATAGTTGATTTAATATATGAATTTCAATATTATCTAACAATAAAGATAATAATGCCCAAATAATATGAAATTTTTACTCGCAGTTTTAATTTTTGTTTCATGCAATATTTTAGCATTTTCGCAGCTAATTCCAGGCGCAAAGCAAAATTCTATGGCAAATTCCGGTGTAGCTTTATCCGATGATGTTTTTGCTTTATATGAAAATCCAGCTGGTTTAGCTCAAATAAATTGGAAGGAAGCCGGATTATTTTATTCCCCTGCTCCATTTGGTTTATCGGAATTATCAAATGCGTTTGCAGCTTACAACCAACCTTTTGGTTTTGGCAATCTTTCAGCCGGAATGATGACTTACGGATTCAAACTTTATCGTGAAAATAAAATATCAATTGCCTATTCGCTTAAATATAACAAAAGATTTTTTGCAGGTATAACTCTAAACTATCATACTATTTCTATAAAAAATTATGGGAATACAAGTTCTTTTTCTTTTGATCTAGGCGGGTTAGCTTACATCTCTAATAAATTGCGCTGGGGATTTGATATTAAAAATATCAATAGAGGAAGTTATTCCGGTTATAAAGATCAAATTCCAACTGTGTTAAGTACAGGGTTTAGTTTTGATATTTTAGAGGATGCTTCTATAAGTGCAGCGATCGAGAAAGATGTTTTATACAATCCTTCATTTTCATTTGGCATTGAGTATTATATAATCGATAATATTGTAGTCAGAACCGGCTTTTCAAATGAACCATCAAAATTCTCTGCCGGCATTGGAATAAATTATTCAATCTTTAGTTTTGATTACGCAATTTATACTCATCAAGTTTTAGGTTTAACACACCAATTTGGTTTAATAATAAACTTCTCAGGTAACACAAACAGAAGAAAAAGTATAGAAAGAAATATCATCCTTAATTAAAAGAGATCTATTGAACAGTAAATATTTCAAAATAATCTTTACCGTATTTATTATAATTTTTATAACTGCGCGATGTTTGGCTCAATCAGATTCATCATACACTGAAACTGAGAATATACTTGAACAAATTTTGAATAATACATCTTCTGAATCGGATAATTCTTCGCTTTATCAAATATTTGAAGAGTACATTAACAATCCGGTTGATTTAAATAAAGCAGACATTTCTGAATTGGAACAAATCCCTACTGTTAATCATCAATACGCAAAAATTATCATTGAACATAGAAAAAAGTATGGATATTATTTTTCAAAAAATGAACTATATTCAATTTCTGAAATTCCTACGATAAAAACTAAGCAGATAATACCTTTTGTAAAAGTATCTAAAACCCAATCGAAATTAAAAAACGAAAAGGGACAATACAATCAAAACTTTTTTAGTAACATTGATGTTAACTATAGAGCTAGAGTAATTAAAAACTTACAATCCCGAAAAGGGTTTATCAATAATAAATTTTCCGGCTCTGCTTATAAATTATATAATAGAGTTTTATTTCATTACCACGATAATTTCGAATTCGGATTTACTACCGAAAAAGATGCAGGCGAAAAACAATTTAACGATTTTCAATCCGGACATATATATGGCGAAGATTTAGGTATAATGAGACAATTTTTAGTTGGAGACTATTTACTTCAATTTGGACAAGGTTTAACTTTTTGGAGTCCGTACGGTTTTTCAAAAGGGGCCGATGCAACCTACACGTTGAAGAAAAAAGAACGATTTATAAAACCATACACAAGCAGCACTGAGAATAATTATTTTCGCGGAGTTGCAACTTCGCTTGCTATCGATCATTTCAGATTATCATTATTTTATTCGAGAAATTATTTAGATGCACATATCGATTCTGTTTCGGGGCTAATTCTCTCAACGCCTTTAACCGGATATCACAGAACAACAAACGAAATTGCATATAAAAATTCAGTAAGCGAAATAATGTATGGTACAAATTTAGAATTTAATGCGAATGATAATTTTAAAGTAGGCTTTACTTTTTATAATTCGCGTTTTAATCACCAATTTTTTCCAAAATCAAATTATGCTTTGAGTGGGAGCAAATTTAATTACTATTCGGGTTACTACGATGCTTATATAGATAAATTTAATTTTTCGGGAGAGTTTAGTTATAATGGAATATCAGTGGCTTCTATAAATAATTTAGTTTTAAAACTTAATAAAAGATTCACTTATGCTCTCTCAATAAGAAGTTATCCAAGGAACTTTACAAACCTACATGGATTCGGATTTGGAGAAAGATCAGGAAGCACACAGAATGAATTTGGGATTTATAACGGTATAAAATTTCGGTTACCAGTGGGGAAAATTAACTTTTATTATGATCAGTTTAGATTTCCTTACGCGTCATATAATTTGCCCTTGCCGGGAAGGGGTTACGAATTTATGTTAAACTTCACTACACATCCGTTTAGAAGAATTGAAACGCAATTGCGAGCTAAGTACGAGAAAAAACAAGTTGGAGTTACTACCTCAATTTCTAAACTAATTTCGAATAGAATTAAACAAAATTACCGTTTTGATTTACTATATGAAGTTTCAAAAAACCTACGTTTAAGAGAACGATTTGAATACAACCATTACTTCCTTGCTCAAAACTCATCAAATGAAAACGGTATTTTATTTTTTCAAGAAATGCGGGTTCATATAAGCAAATTATTAAGTGTTTACGGAAGAATAATGTTCTACAAAACCGATTCATTTAACTCCGCGGTATATGAATATGAAAATGATTTAGTGGGAATTTTTAAAAATGTTGCTTTGTTCGGTCAAGGAATTCGATGGTACTTTTTAATAAGATATAGATTATTTAATATGGTAAATATTTCTTTAAAGTATGCTGAAACGGAAAAACCGGGAGTTAAAGAATTAGGTTCAGGATATTCAACAATTTATGGAAATATGGATAATTCTTTAAACCTACAGTTGGATTTTAAGTATTGAAGGGATTACACTAAAGGATCACGCTTCTTTTTTGCCATCCACAAAATACATATCTATCTCCCCTTTTCCTTTTGCATTTAGTTTGCCGCGATACTCGCAGATAAAAGAATCTTTAATCAATTCATAAGTATAGCTTGAGATATTTATTCTACCTGGAAGTGAATTCGTTTCCATACGACTTGCTATGTTTACCGTATCTCCCCAAACATCGTAGGTGAACTTATTTGTGCCTACTATTCCTGCCACCACAGGACCGGAATTAACACCGGTTCTCATCTGCCATTTTATTTTAGATATTTTATTTCTCCTTAATAAAAATTCATGCATTTCTAAAGCCGCATCAATTACAACAACAGCATGATTTTTATTTTTTTCCGGAAGTCCGCCCGCAACCATGTAAATATCACCAATAGTTTTTAATTTCTCCAATCCGAATTCATCCATGATATCATCGAATTTAACAAAGATCTCGTTAAGCTCGTTAACCAAATCATCTGGCGCCAAATTGGATGATATTTGTGAATACTCATGAAATTCGGTAAACATAATAGACACATTCTCATGATGTCGAGGGATAATCTCACCCTTTATCCGGAGTTCTTTAACTATTCCGGAAGGTAAGATGTGGTGTAAAAGTTCGTCTGTTTTTTTCTTTTCTTCCTCAAGTTCTAATGTTCTTCGTTTCAGGTCCATTTCCATTTTATGCTTATATAGCGCAATTTCGATAGCAGTATGCAATTCCCTTTGATCAAATGGTTTTAAAAGGAAGCCAAATGGTTCTGTTATTTTTGCCTTCTGTAAAGTCTCTTCATCGGTGAGTGCAGTTAAGTAAACTATAGGAATTTTATATTTGTCATATACTTTTTTTGCTGTTTCAATTCCGCTCAATTCACCTTTAAGCATAATATCCATTAAAACCAGGTCGGGTTGAAATTCATTTAGATGCAGCAGCACTTCTTCACCTTTTGAAAAAATGCCTGTAACCTCGTAACCTAATTTTTCAACAGTTCGCTTAATATCTTTAGCTATAATATTTTCATCTTCAACAATTGAAATTTTAGTTTTAGTCTCACTCATCTTTTAATGGATTACTTTCTTAATTTATTCAGGTTTTTCTAGTTATAAAATAGCTTTCTAATGAACCATTCCCCGGTATCAAAATTTCACCTTTACTCTCACAGTTAAAATCCTTTTTAACAAGATTATAAGTTTCAGACGTAATATGAATTTTACCGGGTTGACTAAGTTTTTCCATCTGGCTGGCTATATTTACAGTATTTCCCCAGACATCATAAGTTAATTTATTCTTGCCAACAACTCCGGCAATAACCTTTCCGGTATGAATTCCGGCACGCATAATCCAATTGAAATCTGAGCTTTTGTTTCTTTCATCCAGATATTCAAACATTTCAATTGAAGCTTCTACAACATCGTGGGCATGAGTTTCTTTCTGTTCCGGGATACCACCGACAACAATATACGAATCGCCCATAGTTTTCAATTTTTCAATTTTATGCTTCTCTATTATTGAATCAAAGTTTTCAAATATATCTGTAAGTTCTTCCACTAATTCTGTTGGAGAAATTTTTGAGGCTATTGAAGTAAAATCTTGAAAATCAGTAAATAGCATCGTTGCTTTTGAATATTCTCTGGGAGCAATTGAGCCTTTTTCTTTTAGTTCTTTTACAAGTTCAGCCGGAAATAAATTAAGTAGAAGTGTATTGGACTTTTCACGTTCTTCTTCTAACTCGAGCGTTCTTTGTCTTAATTTGAAATTCATTTTATGTTTATAAAGTGCCATTTCTATCGAGGTATTTAATGTTTGCTTATCGAAAGGTTTTATTATATAACCAAAGGGCTCGGTTATTTTAGCTTTATTTAAAGTTTCCTCGTCCGCTAAAGCAGTTAAATAAATTACAGGTATTTGATATATGGATAAGATATGTTGTGCAGCTTCAATCCCGGTCATTTCACCGGCAAGCATTATATCCATTAAAACTAAATCTGGTTTTAGTTCTCCGGTTTTAGAAATTATTTCATTTCCGCTTCTGCAAGTTCCGATTACATTATAACCTAAACGCTCCAATGTTTTAGAAATATCTTTTGCTATAATATTTTCATCTTCAGCAATAAGAATATTAGCATTTGTCATTAATGTTCCCCATACCCGGCAGCATAAGTTTCTTCATAAATTTTGCTTCGAACTGAAATTCTTAAGTTTTATATTATTTTCTAAATTAAATATAATAATTATTGTATTTTTCTCTATATATTTTTCAGATTTTGGAAAAAGATTTATTATTTTATTTTAAGGTCTAAAATATTTTTATTATACAAAACCACAGCCTTATGAGGTGATTTGTGAGGTTGTTAGCATAAATACTTATCTTTTTCTTTTGTATATTAAATAGTTATATTTATGCACAATATTTTACCAATTTTACGATTTCACTACCAAGATTAGGGAACTAATGCAAAGCTCAAAAATTGATTTCTTGACCAAGTACAATAATCTTGTAAGTGCTGCAATTAAAGGCACACCCGAATTTGCCGACAACCTTTCCGAATTTTTAGTAGCAGAATATGAACTGCAAGGAACTATTATTTTTAAAATCGGAGAAAGTAATAAATTATCAGTTCTTGGCAAAAGCAGTGAAGCAAAAAAATCATTCACTAAAGAAGTTACATATTCCTGCGACACATGCGAAGTTTTGAAATCCGGTACTAGCAGAATTACATTTAATACTTCTTCAGGTTGCCAAATTCAAACTACTGACTTTGTTCAGCACGAAGGTTGTGTTTATTTGTACATTTCTGAATCGGAAAGATTTTTAGTAAAATTGGCAAAGAAAACTCCTTTTTCAAAAACTGATAAAGATAATCTTGAACTTATTGGTGAAGCACTTTCAAACTTGTTAAAATTATGGACAGGAAATAAAGGAGATAAAGTTACCACAACTGCAGAAATTGTTACTTCAATAGCACACGAACTTCGTACTCCTACAAACAGTATTATGGGATTCGCTTCTTTATTAAATGAAGACAACCTAACTGCTTCTCAAAAGGAATATGTTGCTACTCTGAAAGATAGCGCTTACAATTTGCTTGCTCTTATAAATGATCTTGTTGATATTGCTAAAATAGATTCCGGAACGACTAAAAATAGTTTAACATTAGTAAATGTTAAAAATATTGTTGATGAAGTCGTTTCCTCTTTCAGCGATAAAATTGATAAAGATAAAATAGATTTTATTGTTAACTATGATAAAGATTTGCCTTCTTCCCTAAAACTGGACGCCGGTAAAATTAAATTCATTTTAGGTAATATTATCACTTACGCTCTAAGGATGACTGAAAAGGGTAAAATTTCTATTCTTGTTTCGCCTGTCGGTCCACACAAAATAAATTTCAAAATTTCTGATACCAGCATTGGTTTGTCATCAAATAAACTAAAAGAAATATTTACTCCGTTTTCTTTATCAGATCTCGGCAATTCAAAGATTGGAACTTCAACCGGATTGGGACTGACTCTAGCTAAAAAATATATCGAATTACAGAACGGCGTAATTGAGGTAACAAGTTCTGTTGGTAAAGGTACAATTTATAATTTTGTAATCGGAACAGAACCTATTTCCGTGATTGAAGATCGCATTAACGCGTTACCCAAACCGGCTGCAAATAAAAATAAAGTTTTAGTGGTTGAGGATGATTATGCAACTTCAAAATTATTAAGCAATTATCTTCATAAGTGGGGTTATGAACCGACAATCGTAAATTCAGGTGAACAAGCATTAAAAGCTGTAGATAGTGATGTCTATTTATCAATATTGATGGATATTGTTTTACCTGATGGTAACGGATTTGAATTATTAAAAAAGTTTAGAGAACATAAAAATAGTAAAAATACTCCTGTGATTGTCTGCTCTATTGAAGCCGAACAACAAAAAGCTTTTTTAATGGGAGCTGTAGAGTATTTTGTTAAACCCATAAAATATAAATATTTGGTTGAAGTTCTGACTAGTTATAAGTTAAAGAAAGATTCGAATATACTTATTGTTGATGATGATGTTCCTACTTTGAATTTAGTAAAAGAAGCAGTTGAGCAAGCCGGTTATAATGCAATAGCGGAATCTCACTCATCAAAAGTGATGAATTTGATTGAAGCGATGAATCTTGATTTGGCGATTATTGATCTTGACATGCCAGAGTTAAACGGATTTGATTTGATCAAACAAATTAAATCGAAATCAAATTTTTCAAAACTTCCGATAATTATATACACAGGGAAAGAAAATTACCAAGAAGATCTGAAAAAAATTAATGGAATGTTTACCGAGTTACTTCAAAAGAACAGTACAAATATTGAAGAACTATCGGATACAATAAATCAAATGATTAATAGATACGATGATCCACCACCGAAAGAAGAAGTGGAAAAACAAAAAGATACTATTAAGATTCTCCTAGTTGAAGATTATAAACACTCTCAAATTATTGTAACTAGATTATTAAAGAAAAATAATTTTGAGTCAATTGTTGTTGTGGAAAATGGCGCTGAAGCTGTGGATGAAGTAAAAAAACAGAAGTTTGATCTCGTTTTAATGGATATGCAAATGCCTGTTATGAACGGATTCGAAGCTACTGAAAAAATCAGACAACTACCGGAATATAAGGAAACACCTATTATCGCACTCACAGCATTTGCTATGAAGGGTGATAGAGAAAAATGCCTTGAAGCAGGTGCTACAGATTATATTCCTAAGCCAATCGATAGCCAGGAATTTATCGAAAAGGTAAAATACTATACCGAGAGTAAGGTAGACGCATAAATTTTTATATAATCTTCATTCGGCATAGCTTGCAGAGTGAAGATTTTATTCCTCACCTGCTTGATTCCCTATTATTATTAATTCAAAATGCTTAATTTTGTATACATTTTTTTAATTCAATTTAAATAATTATGATTAGTAATATTCCCAGAGTAAGATTTGCACCAAGCCCGACCGGTTATTTACATGTAGGCGGACTTCGGACAGCCTTGTATAATTATCTTTTCGCAAAAAATAAAAACGGAAAGTTTATACTTCGTATTGAAGATACAGACAGAAATAGACTTGTTGAAGGCGCAGTGGATAATTTAATTTCTACTCTAAAATGGGTAGGGTTAGATTACGATGAAGGTCCGGATAATCCCGGAGAATTTGGGCCGTATATTCAATCAGAAAGATTGGAAATCTATAAGAGATATTCCGAGCAACTGATTGAAAAAGGAAAAGCTTATTATTGTTTCTGCACTTCCGAAAGGCTTCAAGAGTTAAGAGAAGAGCAACAAAAGCATAAATTGCAAGGAAAGTACGATAAGCATTGTCTTCATTTAACTAAAGAAGAGATAGATGCAAACATAGCAGCAGGAAAACCCCATGTAGTCAGATTAAATGTACTTCCGGATGAATTGATAAAAATTGAAGACGTTGTACGCGGAGAAGTAGAATTTAATAGTAATACTGTAGATGATCAGGTATTAGTTAAAAGTGATGGCTTCCCTACTTATCACCTGGCAAATGTAGTTGATGATCACTTAATGCAGATAACACACGTTATCCGCGGCGAAGAATGGCTTTCATCAACACCAAAACATGTTTTGTTATATGATGCTTTAGAATGGGAACGTCCAGTGTTTGCACATCTTCCATTACTGCTAAACCCTGATAAATCAAAATTAAGTAAGAGACAAGGCGATGTTGCAGTTGAAGATTATAGAGCAAAAGGATATCTGAAAGAAGCTTTGGTAAATTTTGTAGCTTTACTCGGATGGAATGCCGGCGATGATAAAGAGTTTTATAACCTAGAAGGACTTGTCAATAATTTCTCTTTAGACAGAGTAAATAAGTCCGGCGCAGTTTTTAACGTAGAAAAATTAAATTGGTTAAACGGTGAACATTTAAGATCTAAACCAAATGATGAATTACTTCAAATGCTGCGCGATGAATTAGCAAAGAGTAAGTATAGTGAAAATAGTTATAGCGATGATTATCTTCTGCATGTAGTTGAATCCATGAAAGAACGAGTAATTTTTATACATGAATATTTGGAAAAAAGTTATTTCTTTTTTGAAGAACCCGAAACTTACGATCCGGATGTAGTAAGAAAAAGATGGAAAGAAGATACTCCGGAGCAGTTAAAAAAATTATGTGAGGCATTTTCTAACCTTGAAAATCCGGTAAAAGAAGATTACGAAAAATCATTGAAACAAACAGCAGAGGAACTAGGAATTGGCGCCGGTAAATTGATACATGCTGTTCGATTAGCAACATCAGGAGTTGGAGTAGGACCCGGAGTTTATGATTTAATTTTTATCTTAGGCAAATCAGAAATCATAAAAAGAATTCAAAAAGCTATCGAGAATATTAAGACTACTTGATCTATTAAAAAGTTTTTAAAGAGAAATACTATGGAAACAATAAATAATAAAAACAGCGAAGAAAATAATTCAACATCATCAAATTTTATTAGAGAAATTATAGATAGTGATTTAGAAGCCGGTAAGAATGGTAAAAAAGTTCATACCCGTTTTCCACCCGAACCAAACGGTTATCTTCATATCGGTCATGCAAAATCGATATGCTTAAATTTTGGAATTGCGAAAGATTACAACGGACTATGTAACTTGCGGTTTGATGATACTAATCCAAGTAAGGAAGATGTTGAATATGTAGAATCAATAAAAGCAGATATCGAATGGCTTGGATTTAACTGGAATGATCAAGCATATTTTGCATCAGATTATTTTGACCAATTGTATGATTACGCTGTTAAATTGATCAAAAAAGGTAAAGCCTATGTTGATTCCATGAGCATGGAACAAATAAAAGAATTTAGAGGAACTCCAACTGAGCCCGGAAAAGAAAACGAATTTCGAAATCGTTCAGTTGAAGAAAATCTTGACTTATTCGAAAAGATGAAAAACGGCGATTTCAAAGACGGTGAGCATGTATTGAGAGCAAAAATCGATCTGTCATCACCTAATATGAATATGCGTGATCCTATAATGTATCGAATTCGCCATGCAAATCATCATAGAACAGGTGATAAATGGTGCATTTATCCAATGTATGATTGGGCTCATGGGCAGTCTGATTCGATTGAAGGAATTACCCATTCAATTTGTACACTTGAATTTGAAAATCATCGTCCACTTTATGATTGGTTTATTGAGGAGTTAGAAATTCATCATCCCAGACAAATTGAATTTGCAAGATTAAATCTAAATTTTACAATCATGAGTAAAAGGAAGTTACTGCAACTTGTTGAAGAAAAACATGTCTCCGGATGGGATGATCCAAGAATGCCAACTATTTCCGGATTAAGAAGGCGCGGTTATACTCCTGAATCAATTCGTAATTTTGCCGAGCGCGTTGGAGTTGCAAAACGGGACGGAGTTATTGATGTTGCTCTTTTAGAACATAGTGTGAGAGAAGATCTGAACAAAAAAGCTATGAGAGTGATGTCTGTTTTAAATCCTCTAAAAGTAATTATTGATAATTATCCGGAAGATCAAGTTGAAGAATTGGAAGCAGTAAACAACCCTGAAGATGAATCAATGGGTAAGAGAAAAATCCCATTTAGTAAAGAAATCTTTATAGAAAAAGATGATTTCATGGAAGATCCCCCGAAAAAGTTTTTCCGACTTTTCCCGGGTAATGAAGTGAGATTAAGATATGCATATATCATAAAATGTGTTGATTTTGTAAAAGATGAAAATACCGGAGAAATAAAAGAGTTACATTGTATATACTATCCTGAAACAAAAAGCGGTTCAGATTCGAGCGGTAAAAAAGTAAAAGGAACTATCCATTGGGTTTCTGCCAAACATGCAATAAATGCAGAAGTAAGATTATATGATAGACTTTTTACATCTCCGGATCCCGGAGGCGATAAAGAAAAAGATTTCAAAGAATTTATAAATCCAAGTTCACTAGAGGTTTTAAATAATTGTAAGCTTGAACCGGGTTTATCAAGTGCTCAACCAGGTGATAGATTTCAATTTGAAAGATTAGGATATTTTTGCGCTGATTCAAAAGAATCTAATTCAGATAAGCTCGTCTTTAACAGAACGGTTCCTTTGAGAGATACGTGGGCAAAGATTGAAAAATCGCAGCAAAAGAAATAATTATTGCGAAATATTATTCTGAATTATTTTTATTATTGCTTGAAAATCATTCGATTTTAGTATAATATTGAAGTTCAAATTTTAATTCGTTTTAATATGAATTAAAAAGAATAGTTTGAAAAGTATAATTGCCGAAGTGGCGAAATTGGTAGACGCGCTAGACTCAAAATCTAGTATGGCTTACACCATGTGCCGGTTCGAGTCCGGCCTTCGGTACTAAAAAGCCCATTCAATATTGAGTGGGCTTTTTCTTTTTATAGGATATTTCCCTCATTTAAGTTCCCCTAAAATGTTATTTTGAAAGGTTTATTAATGACATAAAAATATGCCGGCTGAAATTAGAGAAAGGAATTTTTATTTACAATAAAAACATTTTACTTATTTAATAACCGATATTGGATTCAATTCTTGACATGGTATCTCTTAAAACGCCTAACGATCGTTGACTAAGAATATCTATTTTAACCAGTCCCAAATCTTCAATTGAATACATATCAGGTTGAGTTATTATTAATCCAAGTCCTTTATTTTTTGCATATTCCAGAGCAGTATAATCCGTAACCGGTGTCGGTGTAATTATAATTCCGCTGGGATGAATGCTCAAATGCCGCGGAAATCGTGCTATCTTTGAAGCAATTTCGACTATATTTTTCCATGGTTCAACATTAAACTTAAGACTGCGTGCTTCAGGAAAAAGTTCTGAAATATTAGGTAAATTCTCAGCGTTAGTCCATGGAATAAATTTGCTATATTTTGATATTTCATCATTAGAAAGTCCAAAAGCTTTTGCCACTTCCCTAAACGCAGAACGCGCTCTAAATGTAACAGTTGTAGAAATCATTGCTACATTTTGATATCCATATTTATCAAAAATAAATTTTATAATTTCATCTCGTTCCTTCCATGAAAAATCAATATCAACATCGGGTGCATTGCTTCTGCCTTTGTTCAGAAACCTTTCAAAGTAGAAATTATGCTTTATAGGATCAACTTGTGTTAAGCCCAAACAATACGCAACAATGCTATTAGCAGCAGAGCCTCTGCCAATCAGCATCATTCCCCTTTTTTTAGCTTCATTAACAATGTCGTTTACAACAAGAAAATATCCGGCAAAATTCATTTCTTCGATAACACTTAATTCTTGTCTTAACCTGTCTTTTGCAATCTCAGTTATTGGTCTATATCTTTTTGCTAAGCCTTTATAAGTTTCTTTATGTAATAATGATTCCGGTGTTTCTCCCGGAGGTAAATCATATCGAGGAAATTTAAGCTCATTGAACTTTAGATCGACATTACAATTCTCACTAATAAATTCCGACGCTTTTATTGCATCCGGTAGTAAGTGCCATTTTTTTGCAACCTCAAACGGATTTTTAAAATAAAACTCTTCACTTACTAAAGCGCTTATTTTAAGATTCTCCAAATTTTCATTCAAGCGAATTGAAGATAGAACTTGATGTATTAGGAAATCATCCTTATTGAGGAAATAGATTGGTGCAGTAGCTACAACCTTTATTTCATGAGTAGTGCAATATTCAAACAATTCACGAGTATTTCGACTTGAGTCGTTACCATAGATTAGTTCCGCATACAAATCTTGAAGTCTGCCCGGTTTTATTTTTTTCAAAAGTTCAATTGAATCAGTAATGATAAAGATATCATCGATTCCGGTATTAATTAATTTTATAAGGGAGAAATCTTCGTTGAGTTTTCGAGAAGTTATAATTTTACAAAGCTTCGAATAACCATTATTATTTTTTGCAAGAAAGATAGCACTTAGATCTTCATCTAGAGGATCATTTATTTTACTTCCAAGAATTGGTTTAATATTATTTTCAATACAAAGTTTAGCAAATTTAATCAGACCATACATTCCATTATCATCGGTTAAAGCTAAAGCAGGTAGCCCATACGATTTTGCTCTTTCCACAAGTGCTTCAATACTTACGGCACCTTTTAGAATTGAGTAATTTGAATGTACATGAAGTGGTATCATTTTAAAGTATAGTTTATTTTCATCTTAATTGAATATAAGATAAAACTCAACACAATAAGCAAGTATTCATTTTATAAATGTTTAAATGCTTTATCGGTTATATCGTTTCTAAAATAAATTCCTTCAAATGAAATATTTTGAATTGCGAGGTATGCTTTTTCTTTGGCAATTTTAAGATCATTTTGCTCAATAACTGAAGTAACACCTAATACTCTACCGCCGTTTGTGAATATCTTGCCGGCAGATTTTTTTGTTCCGGCATGATAAACAATAACTTCTTTCTCATCAGATAAAGCATTTAATCCGTTTATCTCAAAACCCTTTTGATATGATTCAGGATAACCACCCGATGCAGCCACAATACACACTGAAGATCCACCGTTATATTTTACAAGAGATTTATCGAGTTTCCCTATAGATGCAGAATATAATAATTTTAAGAAATCTCCTTCTAATAAAGGGAGAACAGCTTGAGTTTCAGGATCACCAAAACGGCAATTAAATTCGACAACCTTAGGTCCTTCATTAGTAATCATCAAACCGGCATATAAACATCCGATAAACGAACGACCTTCATTTCTTAATGCGTTAATTGTAGGTTCAATTATTGTTCTATCTATCAATGCTTGAAGGTCCGCTGAAATAATCGGTGCAGGAGCGTATGCACCCATTCCGCCGGTGTTTTTACCGGTATCTCCGTTCCCAATTCTTTTATGATCTTGAGCAGCAGGTAGACAAACAAATTGATTTCCATCAGTGATAGCAAAAATTGATGCTTCTTCACCAACCATAAACTCTTCGATAACAATCTTATTCCCGGCCGCACCAAATTGATTTTCAACAAAAATTGACTGCATTCCGGCTAAAGCTTCTTTTAGATTTTCACAGATTAAAACGCCTTTACCTGCAGCCAATCCATCGGCTTTTATTACCAATGGATATTTTGCCGTTTCTAAATAATTTTTTGCCTCATCGAATTGATTTTTTTCGTACTCTTTAAACTCTGCTGTCGGAATTCCATAATTCCGCATTAAATTTTTAGCAAATGATTTATGCGCTTCTATCTCAGCAGCATTTGAATTCGGTCCGAATACACTAATGCCATTTTTTCTTAATTCATCTCCCAAACCATTAACCAAGGGATCTTCCGGTCCAATGACAACCAAATCTATACTTTTATCTTTACATAAATTTATAACTTTCTCTTTATCATTCGTGTCTAAAGAAATATTTTCGCCCAAATTCTCTGTACCCGGGTTCCCCGGAACGATATACAATTTTTCCAGACTTTCACTTTCACTAATTCTTTTTGCAATTGCATGTTCTCTTCCCCCTGAACCAATAACAAGTACATTCATTATAACTCATCCTTAACTAAAAATTGAAATTGCTTGGTTAGTAATTCAGTTAGATAATCTCTGCGATGTTTTTGCACAAAATCTTCATCCGGTTTTGGAAATTTGCCTGCAGCATAAAGTTTATAAATATGAATTAGGGTTTTCTTAATTTCTTCAACATTGTTTGGCTGTGTAATAAAGGAAGCTCCATATTCATTTGCTGCTGTTTTTAAAGCACCATCCGGTAAACAAGCTAAAATAGGTTTTCTAGTACCAAAATATTCAAATAATTTACCACTGGAGATAGTATCAGCATTTCTGCCTAATCCCACCATCATCCACAATACATCGGATGTCATTATTTTTTTCAACGCACTTTTATGATCTAAATATCCGTATTCCGTAACGAATTCTTGCAATTCTAATTTTCTTATTAGCTTTTGATTTTCTCTGCGTAAGAAGCCAATAAAATGAAGCTCAATATTAGCAGCGATATCCGGCCTTTCAATTGTAAGTTTTTTGAAAGCATTCAACAAATACTTAGGAGTTATATACTCGTAAAATATTCCGGAGTAAGTTAAGCGCATCTTATTGTTAGGTTTCTTTTCAACCGCTAAGTTTTCAAAATCAGTAGGATCATAACCATGAGGAATTATATAAACATCTTCAAAGGTTAAAAATTTATAATAGTTAATAATCTTTTCCTTAACCTTGCGATTAGTTGCTGTAATTTTATCTGCAGCTTTTAGTGCTTTATATTCCATTTTCTTATGGATGTACTTATGCCATGGAGTTGCATAAAAAGCAAATTGATTTCCGAACCATAGATCTCGATAATCAATAATGAGAGGAATATTAAATTCCTTCTTTAATTTTACCGCCATATTTACAGTTGAAAAAGGAGGTGCACTTACAAATATAAGATCAAAATGATTTTCTTTAATTAATTTTCTTGCTCTAAGAATTGCTTTATTAGTCCATCCTTTTTTATTATCAGGAATTAAAACAGTGCTGCTTATCCGGCTTAATATTTTTCTAACTATTTCCCGGGGCATTTGAATAGTACCTTTTGAGGCAAGTTTGGAATTAATGCCACCGCCATCAACTCTAACTATTTCGATTTCGGCATCTTCAGCTTCTTTAAGCAAGCTGAGATCGTGAGCATAATACCCGGTATTTGACGCGGTTAAAACGGTTGGCTCCCAGTTGTAATTTTTCATGTACTTAACAAACTTGAGAGTTCGCTGAACACCGCTTAATCCCATCGGAGGAAAATAATACGCTATAACAAGAACTTTATACATACAACAAACTTAACAACATTATTAATGATTATGCACAATTCTTTAAAATGGTCCCAATAATATATATTGAGACCACTTAATTAACAAAATTTTATTAACTTATTTTAGGAATGGTAATTAGGAGATTCTTTAGTAATAATTACATCGTGTGGATGACTTTCCCTCAAACCAGCCATAGTTATTCTTACAAACTTAGCATCGGTTTTTAATTCACTAATATTTTTCACTCCGCAATATCCCATTGCTGCTCTTAATCCCCCAATTAATTGATAGATTGTATCTGAAATAGGACCTTTAAAAGGAACTCTTCCTTCAACACCTTCGGGAACTAATTTTGCAATGTCATCTTCAGTATCCTGAAAATATCTATCTTTGCTTCCTTTTTTCATCGCGGAAAGTGACCCCATCCCCCTATATACCTTAAAACTTCTTCCTTCAAATAATATTTTTTCACCCGGACTTTCATCAACTCCGGCAAAAAGTCCTCCAATCATTACAGAATCTGCTCCGGCAGCAATCGCCTTTGGTATATCGCCAGTTTGTTTGATTCCACCATCAGCTATAATTGGAATACCCTTGCTCCGGAGAGCTCTAGCAACATCGGCAACAGCTGTTATTTGCGGAACTCCAACTCCGGCAACCACTCTAGTTGTACAAATTGAACCGGGACCAATACCAACTTTTACTGCATCAATACCACAAGCCGCAAGATCAAGTGCCGCCTCATAAGTCCCTATATTACCAGCTATTAATTGCGCATACTTAAATTTTTTTCTCGCTTCTTTAATTGCCTTTAAAACACCCACGGAATGTCCATGAGCAGTATCAATAACAATAACATCTGCTCCGGCATTAGTTAGTTCAGCGATTCTATCTTGAGTGTCTGCGGTAATTCCAACAGCTGCTCCCACTCTAAGTCTTCCATGCTCATCCTTACAAGCATTAGGATGCATTTTCTTCTTCTGAATATCTTTAAATGTAATTAATCCTTTTAGAATTCCATTTTTATCAACAACAGGAAGCTTTTCAATTTTATATTTTTGGAGAATTTTTTCGGCTTTTTCAAGAGTTGTAGTAATCGGAGCAGTAATAAGATTTTCCGTTGTCATTAACTCACTTACTTTTAATTTCCGGTTTGGCTGAAAACGTAAATCACGATTAGTTAATATACCAACTAGCTTTCCATTTTCATCGATAATAGGGATACCGGATACGCTATATTTTTTCATCATTTCAACAGCATCGCCAATAGTTTTTTCCGGCGTTAATGTAACCGGATTTCTTATCATGCCGCTTTCGGAACGTTTAACTTTATCAACTTCTCCACATTGTTCTTCGACACTCATGTTTTTATGCAGAATTCCAATTCCGCCTTCTCTAGCAATAGCAATTGCTAAAGCCGATTCTGTAACGGTATCCATAGCTGCCGATATAATAGGAATGTTAAGCTTTATATCATGAGTAAGGTTTGTAACGACGTCAACATCTCTTGGGAGCACGGATGATTTTGATGGCACGAGCAAAATATCGTCAAATGTTAAGCCTTCACGAATTTCAAATTTGTCTTTCATATATTTTCCATTCTTATGAAATATAAAAAAAGACCACATTAAGTGGCCTTGCTAAGTTCTTAATCGAAAGCAGGATACCCCGTTATATCTTCACCAATAATTAGCGTATGCATCTCATGGGTACCTTCGTAAGTTTTAACCGATTCAAGATTAGCTGCGTGCCGCATTACAGGATATTCGTCTAAAATTCCATTTGCTCCCAAAATCTCTCTAGAAATTCTTGCTGCTTCCAATGCTTTTTCACAGTTGTTTCTTTTAGCCATAGAAACGTGTGTATGTTTTAACGTGCCTTTATCTTTCAATCTACCAAGTTGAAGATTAAGCAGTTGAGCTTTTGTAATTTCCGACAAGATATAAACTAGTTTTTCTTGCGTCATTTGGTATGCGGCAATCGGCTTACTAAACTGCACCCTTGATTTAGCATAATTTAGAGCAGAATCATAACAAGCCATCATAGAACCAACAACACCCCAAGCAATTCCATATCTAGCTTGATTCAGACACATTAAAGCGTTTTTTAATCCTTCAGTCTTTGGTAGAAGATTTTTCTCCGGAATAAATACGTTATCAAAAATCAATTCAGAGGTAACAGAAGCTCTTAATGAATGTTTCCCTTTCATTTCAGGAGCAGTAAATCCTTCAAATTCTTTTTCTACAAGGAAACCTTTAACAACTCCATCTAATTTTGCCCATACAACAGCAACATCGGCAATTGTGCCATTTGTTATCCACATTTTGGCGCCGTTTAATCTATAACCACCATCTACTTTTTCAGCTTTGGTTACCATTCCCCCCGGATTAGATCCAAAGTCAGGTTCTGTTAATCCAAAGCAACCTATTTTTTCACCTTTTGCTAATTTTGGCAACCAAAAATCTTTTTGTTCTTCACTTCCAAACGCATGAATTGGGTACATTACCAACGCGCTTTGAACTGAAACAAAACTTCTAATTCCGCTGTCACCTCGTTCCAACTCTTGCATTACTAATCCATAAGCAACGTTGTTTAATTCCGCACAACCATATTTTTGCGGTAAGGTAGTACCGAATAACCCAAGTTCTGCCATTTTGGGAATTAACTCTTTAGGAAATTTTCCTTCGCGGTTATATTTCTCTATAATCGGTATAATTTCATCCGAAACAAATTCTCTTACAGAATCACGAACCATTATTTCTTCTTCTGAAAGCAACGATTCAATATCAAAATAATCCACTCCAATAAACTTTTGCATTATTACCTCTTTTAGAAAAAATTTAAGATATTAATTTAACCGATATGCATTAGACAATCAATGATTTCGCCTTTATTTCAGATCACGTTATTAGAGATTTATCCGGCAATTAAATAATTATGTAAAAATTTTTCAGCTTTATAAATTTTATTTAAACAATTGAAAGTACTTCTTGACACTGACAAATAACAAACGTAAATTTTAAACGACTTAAATTCATTCCTCGTTTCCCGAAAATATCCGAGACATAGTTTATCGGTTCTTTTTAAGGGTTCCAAAATTTTCTTATTCTACTTATTAGTTCATTACCGGGGGAAATCCAATCATTCAATGAACTAAACTCGACAATTTTTACGCATTATTGGATAGAAGATCGGCTTAAAGTTTTTCTAACAAATTGTACAAACAATAATCAGAAGGAGTGCTTTATGAAAAAATCTCTTTTCATTTTTGCTATAGTATCATTTTTTGCCTTTAGTGCAGTAAACGAAACTTTAGCACAAAGGGTTTTAATAGGTCCAAGGCTCACAGGTAATTTAAATATTTATAACGCAAAAGGCCTTACCGGAACCTGGAATGGTGTCGGAATTGGCGTGGGCGGTACATTGGATATTTCCTTCAGTAGAACGATCGGAATGTTAGTAAATCTTACCGTTTTCGATATGAAAAATTTTTCCAACTCAGTTACACAAAATAATGTAACAACAGAAACCTCGCTCACACTCTCCTATTTATCTATCGATCCTTTATTTAAGGCTGAGTTTAGTGGATTCTATATGGTTGGAGGCCCTTCTTTTGGAATAAAACTAGGTTCGAGTGGAGAAAGGACTCAATCTGCTACCGGGCAAGCTCCTACGGTTACAACATTAAATTTTGAAACAAAGTCAATAAGATTTGATATTGCCGTTGGTGCAGGATATAATTTTAAATTATCTCCAGGTATGTATTTAGGAGGAGACTTTATAGCATATATTCCAATTACAGATACATTTAATTTCCCCGGACAAAGCAATAGTATTTTATCATTAAAACTAGGTGCATCATTAAAATTTAGCTTAAACTAATTATAAATAAGAAGAGAAGACTATGAAAAGGATATTTTTAACATTAGTACCTATTATAATATTTTTTATTTTTATTGGTTGTAATAAGGATTCCGGCGGAACAACGACCGATCCGTTCAATTCCGGCACCGGAGGAACTACCGGAGGCACTACAGGTAGTGTTACATTTCAAGTTCAAATTGTCCATGATCAACAAGGTACCAACTATTTTGAGTTCTCTCCAAGCACATCTGTAACAATCACCAAAATCACTGCAAATTGTGCGCAGGCCGGAATCAATAATGAAGAAGTTCAGGGGGATGAAACTACACTTTATGATCAAACATCACCTGCTGACGTGCCAATAACCGGTGTAACTCTCCAAACAGGACAAACTTGGTCTTTTGTAATAGTCGGTAAAATAGGAGGCTCAACAGGAGAAGCTTATTCTTCGAATGTCAGTCACACAGTTCAATAAAAAAATTACGCTGCGGTATATATAATGCCGCAGCTAATTTATTTTGTACAACCCAATTATTTAAAACATTTCATATAGTGTTATGTTTTTATTAACACCTTGTATTTGTTTAAATAAACTATAATATTTATTGTTATTCATGCAAAAAATTTATCAAAAATATCAAAGGGCTTTTGGAATAAGTTTGTTGATACCATATTTATTTTTGGTAGCCGTAACAATATTTCATTATCATCATGTAGATATTAGAGCCGGAAACTATGGAATTTCAAATAGTACTGCTCAAGGAAATGATTCGCCTTTTGATAAATTAATAGACTTATCACATAATTGTTCGGTTCAACAATTTTCGGGAACGGTACTTAATTTTACATACGTTGTTTCTTACAACACCGAGAAAAATAAATTTGTACAATCCGTTTCTATTATTCAAAATGAAAAACTAATACTTCAAACAGATTCTAAAGACAACTCCCTTAGGGCTCCCCCGCTTTCATAAATAACCAAAATCATTATAAAACAAACAGCTCAAATTTCTCAATAACAAGTTTGATTGAGAGAACTGTATTTATCCCGGGATATCTACGCATAATTGGCTGATTTTATTCTTAACTAAAAAGAATTTATGAAAGGTTTATTTATGAATGTTCTGCGTTCTGTAAAAAAGCTAATACTATTTTTGTTTTTATTAAATATCGTCGCTATATCAAATTTATTTGCATTCAATGATCTAAAAAAAGTTGATAATAAGGACCATGTAAATTTAATAATTACCGTCCACGATTCTTCATCTGCAACACCGCTGGAATTGGTAAATTTGATTCTCAAGAAAGAAAATTCGATAGTCGAAATTAATATAACCAATCCACAGGGGATAGCTGTTTTCCATGATATAGCTCCGGGTGATTATACTTTGCTTTTGCATTATATAGGTTACCAAAACCAAGCAATTCCCATAATCGTCAATCATAAAAACGACAGGCTTGCGATAAAGTTAAAAGAAGCGGCAATCGGTTTAGGAGAAGTTGTTGTTTCCGCATCTAAGATTTCTAATATAAGCAGTTATGTTGATATGAAAACCGGGAATAAAACTTTTGAAACAGAAACATACCACGCTGCACCTTCATCAAGGATGACAACTTTGATTCAGGAAAATTTAACAGGCGCTGTAAGAGCCCCAACCGGTGAAGTTCATATTAGAGGCCAGCACGGCGAATACACATATTATGTAGATGGAATTCCAATTCCTCTTGGCGTTTTCGGTGGGTTAAATGAAATAGTTGATCCGAAAGTGATTAAGCAAATAACATTTTACACAGGAGGCTTCCCTGCTGAATACGGCGGACAAATTGCTGCATTGATGAATATTCAAAACAGAGTTCCTTCAGGCAGATTTCACTTAAACTTTTCCAGTTATGTAGGAAGTTATTTGACGGCTAATCATAAAAATCTCGGAGATAAAGTAGGAGCTTTTAAATCCATAAATTCAAACGGACAATCTTTATCTTTCAGTAATCACATAGATAAATTCGGATATTTTATTTCCGGTTCGCGGCAAGAAACAGATAGAAGAATTGATCAGCCTGTTGAGCAATTATTCCAAGATCATGGATTTGATTACTTTTTGTACGGTAAGTTCGATTATCTACTTGGAGATGATGATTATCTTACTTCAAATATTAATTTCAGCCGAACTCAAACTCAGGTACCTTACGATCCGGCGGAGGGTTTGGCACTTGATGATCAAAATAGTTATAACTCATTTCAAACATTATCCTACTATCATACTTTTGAAAATGATATTGAAAAAGAGACAAAACTGTTTGTGGGTTTATATTCGCGCCAGGGCGGCCTAACATTTAGCCCAAGCCTTTACGATGGAAATAGAACTTTCTTGAATAATGACACTACAAAAGGTTTTGTGGTATCTCAAGATAGAAGCTTTTATACTTTCGGCCTTATTACAAAATTTGATCAAAGACTAACACATCATTTTAGTTATGCAGCCGGAATAAATTATAGCGGTACAAACGGAAAAGAAAAATTTGATTTTATGAACCCTATATTAGAAGGACCTCAGATTCAATCCAATTATTCCGGTTATGATTTTGGAGTTTTTACACAAACTAATTTTCACCCAATTGAAAAAATGAAATTAGAGTTGGGTATTAGATACGATCAGCATAAAGCCCCAAACTTAGATGTTCAAGATCAAATTAGTCCAAGAGTAAAACTTAGTTTATTCTCGGATTTAGATAATACATTTTATGCGAGCTATGATAAACTTTTTATGCCGACAAATATTGAAGCGTTATCGTCTATTGCCGGAATTTTAGGAGGATTTTCACAATTCAGCACTCTTCCTGAAAAAGATGATTTATTTGAAATTGGATGGATTCATAATTACGGTTACGGATTTAATACGAAACTTGATGGATTTTACAAAGAATCAAAACCAGGCTTAGACGACGAAACCTTAGGTTCCAGCAGTATAAAAGTAAATGTAAATATTGCAAAAATTCATATTACGGGAATAGAGTTTGGCCTTACTTATTCATCACCGGAAAATCCGCTATCAGGTTATATTAACAGTTCGCTAATTCATGCCTATGGAAACGGTCCGGTTTCCGGAGGATTCCTCGAACCTGATAATTCAACACAACCATTCGATCTGGATCATGATCAACGTTTATCAGTTGTAGTCGGATTAAATTATCAGCCACAAAATTGGTTTGCTAATATAGTTGCAATTTACGGAAGTGGTTTGGCAAATGGTAATTATTCCTACAACTTTAAAACGGGACTTTTTGATTTCAATCAGGGTGCACACACAACACCAGCATGGATTATAAATATCTCAGGCGGATATAAATTCATTTTGGCAAACGGAAATTCTATTGAACCATCGCTTTATATCACAAACTTACTAGATCATGCGCATTTAATAAAAGGTTCATTTTTCAGCGGAGCAAGTTTTGAAGAAAGAAGAAATGTAACATTAAGAATAAGTTATAATATTTAAATAATTTTTTTGTGTTACTAAAAAATACTTTTTAATATCAAGATAAAATATTATCTTTGAAATCAGTATTTATTGATATTCAGCCAATTAACACGGAGAGGTGGGTGAGTGGCTGAAACCAACGGTTTGCTAAACCGTCATACTGGGAAACTGGTATCGCGGGTTCGAATCCCGCCCTCTCCGCTCCAAATTTTAACACCCCGGAAATTGCGAGTTTAAGCAGTTTTCGGGGTTTTTCATTTTAAACATGTACTGTATATACTGCCAAATAGGGTCAAAATTATGTGTGTTGGTCACAAAATGGTCACTAGTAACTAACTAGGACAGATCAATATTTACTCACGAAAAGTAATAACTGCCACCCTATTGAAATTTATGTTTTGAATTATGATTTCATAGAATTCTTCCTCTTGACGGTTATACTTAATGCATAATTCCGCAAGATATAGTAATGCATTTTCAATCCGGGAACTATTAAAATCTCTTAATTTTTGAATTGCATAATTTATAAATCTGTCTAAGTCATTATTTTCGGAATCTATATTTTTTGATTTTATTGTTTTCAATTTGAACGAATATGTTTTCCCTATTCCATATGAACGTTTTATGCACAATTGATAATGTTCGATAGCTTGATTGATTGTCTCTTCTTTGCGTAAATATTTTAGAACAATATGATTTGATTCTTGAAATAAAATGATTTTAGAAGCTGATAAATTCAAAGTATTGATAAAATCATTCACTATGCTCCTTCTTAAATCAAGGTGCAAAAGTGTTGTTGACTTGATATCGATATTTAACTCGCTTGCAATTTGATTGAAGTTGTAGTCCTCTGAATAAAGCTTTATAAATGCAATAAATTTAGAATATTTGATCCGTCTAAATTCCAAAAAACTCCCCTTCCTCTTGTTCCATTCTTTTTTACATGAATAACATTTTATCTTTCCCCTTCTTATATGACCGATCTTTTCCGAGTTACAATACGGACAGTTTGTGAAATTTTTAAGAATCCTTTTCTCAATTAAGTACTGCTCAGCGAGATCTTCATCTTGTAGATATTTTGATAATTCTATTAAATTCATTCTCACTCCTTTAGAAATAAAAAAGCCGTCATTTCTGACGGCCTTTCAGTTCACATATTTGGCATTTAATTATTGATTTGTTTTTTTAACAATATCATCCAACTTTGAAACAACGCCATGTAGTTTCATCGGATCTATCTTTGTATAATGGTCCGTCATACTCTGTGGTTTATGCCCTAGTAGATACTGACGGATTGTATAATCTACCCCCGCTTGCGCTAAGTGCGAATTAAAACTATGTCTCCATTTGTGCAAGGTTGCGTTCTTATTAAGCTTTGCAGACACTGCAATTCTTTTACAAACAGTCAGCAGAGTTCTTTCACTTAATTTATCTCCGCTTAAGGAAGTAAAGACATACCCGTTTCTATTTTTAACGTAGAGCCTTCTCAATAAATCCGAAAGACTTTCACTCATTGGGAGATCTCTTTCCGAGCTCGCGGTCTTAGTTCTAAATGTTCCGTCAGACCGGATTTGGATGATTTTGTTCTCGAAGTCCACCCTATTCCATCGCAGAGAGCTAAGTTCCTCGAACCTCATTCCGGTAAGGAATAATCCGAGGAAAGCGTCTCTATACTTATTTTCCATTTCCTCGGCGAAAAATGATTTTATATCAGATTCATTATAATAATCATCTTCCCTTTCGAGTAAGCTTTTCTGCTTTTCCCTTTCCATCTTTATATGATCAAAAGGGTTCTTATCAAGAATTTCCTTTTTAACTATATGATTAAACATCGATTTTACCGATTGCAGATAGAAGTTAGTTGTCTTGGGAGCTAAATTAGCAGATAGCAGTATCTCCTTGAACTTATCTGCGTGTAATCTTCCAAATTCATCTACTTTCGTTATACGTTCGGAGTCAAGGAATTCAGAGAACACCTTATACACATTTTTATACTTATTGAATGTTTTTGGCGCAAGGGATTTCTTCTCCTTTTCAGCCTCACTCAACACAGAATCAAAACCGGTTGGGATCCTCCCCAACCCGGTCTTTGATAATTTCATAGTATATTTTTCTTGTTCAATCTTAGCGTTGAACGCTGTAGCATCTGTTTTCTTGTCAAAGGTAATACGCAACCTTTTCCCCGATATGTCTCTCACATCAGTTTGGTATTTACCATTTTTTAATTTGTTTACCGTACTCATCTACACTCCTTCTGTTAATATTCTAGCTAGTTCATTAACATGGATAAGATATCTGTCCCCGAATTTTGCAGTCTTTATTTTTTGTGTATGTATCGCTTCACGGATGAAGTCGTAACTAACACCTAAGTGTTCTGCAGTTTCTTTTATTGAATAATTTATTTTCCGGGGATTGATTGACATCAGCAATTCCAAATTGCCTTTGTAATCAGATTCCATGGAGTGTATTGCATTATTTATTTTGCCTTTCTTAAGGTTATTTTGAACGATCATTAGTATCTTCATTTAACAATGAAGTTTTCATAAAGAAAACACACCATGCATTATCCAGTATTCTTATACCGGATTTGCATGGATTATATATT
>CAVUCE010000002.1:0-41927 GCA_963739985.1 uncultured Ignavibacteriales bacterium | reverse complement strand
AAATCTACAGTGATAAAACAATCCATGATACTTAAAATTGCTTCAGAAGCTTGGTCACGCTCAAACCCTCAAGCTTCAGTATTTAGAAATCAATTATTGAAAGGAGCAATATTATGGCTCGACTAAAAGGTTCGGTTCTTGGAACTCTTAGCGGTAAACTAGGTAACCTTTCCGCAAGAACAGTGCAGGGACAAACAATTCTTTCCGCGCGTCCATCAAATGTAAATGTTAGCAGAGCAGATAACGTAGTTGCAATAAGAAACAGATTCACAGTTACGGCATCTTTTGCAAAATCCGTTAAAAGTATTGATGATCTATCCAGCATTTGGGACAAAGCAAAACTCCCGAGACTTTCGGCAATCAACACAATCTTCAAAAAGAACTTTGCGTACTCCGGTCCTAAAAACCCAACAGATCAGAACATCATTACACCGGGAGGATTTCAGCTTGATGTAACAAGTGCAAGCGTTACGACTGATACAATCTCAATCGATCTCGGTGCACTAAACGCATACACGCACTTCTCCGCTGATGAAAAAGATCTTTCTGCCTCAGTAATGCTCTCTGTTTATGATCCTATAGATCCCGGTGATGATTTTTTCAAAATCATCACATTCAAAGATACGGAAAGCGATTACGATCCAAGCTCGGCATTGAGTCTATCACTCGCGATAGATCAAGTTCAGCAGAACGAGATTGCCAAATACAATACGAAGCTGTTATTCGTAAGCGTAGCAACAAAAGACGCGGATGGAAAAATAGTGCAGTATTCCGATACCTATGCACAAGATGTATAATTGATATACTCCTTCTGCCGATCCGCCTTTGGAGCAGCCTCCCTCCATCGGCGGATTTAATTTTTAACTAATTGTACTGTTTTTCTTTCATAAGCCTAATTCACTAGTAACATTTTGATATTATACGACCTTAAATAAATCGTGCCCGAAAATCTTATTGAGATAAGCGATTATGAAAAATTCTGTTTGAGTCCCGGTGAAATCGGGACGAGTTTATTTTTCATAGCGAATCGAGTTAAAATTTTAACGATTTATTTTCAGTCTTGATCTTTTGTCACTTTTGTATCAAGAAAAAGTGAGGAAATTAAATGAAAACCCTCTCAAACTTCTTAAAAGACAAAAACGGAAACCTAAGCTCAACCAGACTGCTGATGCTGGTCTGCTTAATACTACTCGTTGTCGATTGGATGTACACACTTATCTCACACGGAATCTACAATCTCAGCTGGCAGAAAGTAGCACTGCTCACTTCAGTCTTCAGCCTAAAAGCAGCTCAAAACTATCGGGAATAATAAAATGTCAAGATTCAATAAAGCATACCGGAATACAATAAACTACGAAAAAGGATACTCTCATAACAAAAACGATAAAGGCGGAGAAACATTCTATGGTATCTCTCGCTATTATCACCCGGCATGGCCCGGTTGGGGAATAATAGACAAACAGAAACTCAAAGGCGAACCGCATCCTACACTTCAGCTCAAGATATTACTTAAGAAATTCTATTACCAAGAATACTGGATAAAACAAAAATGCGATCTGATAGAAAATCAGCTTATCGCTTCCCTACTCTTTGATATATCTGTCAATGTAGGTAAAACAGAAGCGGCAGTACTTCTGCAGAAAACATTAAATATTCTGAACCATAACCAGCAAAGCTATCCGGATATAAAAGTCGATGGGATCATTGGAGATATAACTTTAACCGCCTTAAGAATCAGCATCAAGTATAACGGAGATGCATTAATTAACAACGTACTCAACTTTTACCGTGAGAAAAGAATAATAGAAAATATGGAGACAGATCATACTCAAGAAGTTTTTATAGGATTATTCAAACGAGTCAAGGTGATACCATTATGAAAAGAAAGATAGAATATATAATCATACCCGTAATAGCAATTCTGATTGCAATATTCACAATCAATTATCTAAAGCAAAATAACATGCAAGAGATAATTCAAATTAAGAAATCAACAAAAATATTTGGCAAACCGGATACTAACTATATAAAAGGAAAAGACAGCCTAATTACAAAACCGGAAGAGTATCATAATACGGATACGCTTCAAATAAATAAAACAGATTCCGCATTCACAAAAACAGATTCAACAGCAGATTATAAGCTGAAGATAAAAATAAAAACCTTTGGTAAAATAGATAGTATCAGTATGGATTACTTTCTAAACTTAAAACCTAAATCATTTATCAGAATAGATACACTAAAAATATTCAGAGTCGATACATTAAAGATTACAAAGCTGAAGATAAAAAAGATAAAGAATCCATTTTACAACACATTTTGGTTTGGCGCGGCAATAACAAGTTTGATTGTATTGATAATAAACCTAATCCATTAACCAACGCCCAACAACCGTAATCAAAACCCAACAACCAACAAACGACAAACAAAAAACCGAAGGTTTTCAATGTTAAACATAGATGATAAATATGATAAGCAGACAGACAAAACAAGATTAACGCTGGAAATATCGAAATTCTTACTATATCTAATAACGCTGATAATCGCAGTCGTATTAGCCTATAACTCACTTGATAATACGATTGTCGGTGATAGAATCAGAAATGCAGCACAAAGTAGATTTAAGTATACTCTTAGAAAAACTCGATATAGTCAAAGATGAGATCAGCAAAAAGATCGAAATAGAAGTTGGGAAAGTAAACCGCCGAAGATTACCCGGAAAGAACGTATATAAAAGCCAATAAAAATGATTAATACCTAACCCTTGATTGATTGGCATAAAACTGTAAGCGCATCTTATAATTTTAGTTTGCTTACAGCTTTATTGCCATAAGAATTATTAGTAAAAAGCAAAAGCAACACTTAGTTCGCTGCTTCAAAATTTTCCAATAATTCAATTAAGTTTATTTAATCTCCTTAACACATTTTTCCAATAACCACACCGCAGCTGAAGTCGTTTTTGCCTTTGCTTTTTTAATAATATGATATCTCTTTCCTACCCTTCCTTAAAGATTAAACCTTACATATAATTCCACATTGTTAAGTTCGTTTCACTCACTTGTTCGAACAATATTTTTGCCCCTTACCGCAAGATGCTATAAGGCGATGGTAACAAAACCTCATCATTTCCCGGAACATTTCACTTCTTGTCTTAACCGGGCAAGGTCATAAAATACCGCCAACTCTTTATCGATTTGATAATTGTTTCGGCAGTCTTTTACGCCTTGCCATTTATCAGCAATCCTTTTTGACGGTAGCTACGGGGCAAAAATATTTGTTTTTTTCGGGGCAATCCCATGCAAAATGATCATGTATTATTTCATAAACGTAATAGTTCTTATTTGGTTCGCGTTTTGGATTTTCAAGGCGGGTATAATGTCAATGTTTTCCTTAACAGCGGTCATTTCATATCGTTTAGGTGTAAATCAATTAAGCATGTTTCATATATCCTCTCAAGCCTCGGTTTTAAGTTTTCTAATCAGCTTAATCTTTTCAATCAATAAAAAAGGAGTAAATATGTTTTACTTACAAAAAGCTAATGTAATCGCAGCTCATAAATATTTAGTTAAAAAAGGTCTTTTAACATGGGCTAATTCTGTTCTTCAGTATCTGCTCGGAGATAGTTCTCAAGCTGCATGGGCTATTATGGCAGTTCAAATGCTGCTCATGCACTAATCAAGTTAAATCCATTTTTAATTAATCTTTTTCGGGAGGTTAACTCCTCCCTTTTATCAATATAATTTATGAGGTAGGTATGATAAACATGGCATTATTTAGATTTAAAACAATCGGTTCTTTCGCTCTTAAATGCGGGTGTAATTCTTTCGGTGTTCGCACTTGCGGTAATAAAGTAGCTTCTCATTTGGTGTTTATTTTTGTTAACCGGTCGGATTCTCAAAACTTCAAAGGCTGGCTTAATTCTTTTCTTACTTTTCAATCCGATTACTACTCAAGAGAGGTTTACCACAAAGGGCGACGGTTGTTTCTGGTTTTTGTTAATTGTCATCTGCATATAAAAACAAATCAGCCTAAGCTTTACTACAAAACTTTCCGGAACTTCTGCAAAGCTCCGCTTACTGTTTATAACCAAAATATAACACATCCAAACAAATCAAATTGAAGTTTGAAGGTAATTAAAATGAAGGTTTATGAAAGTACAAATATAAATAAGAGGGGCTTTAACAAAGTCCCTCAAATTAAAATAAAAAATACAAAACTGTTAAAAAACGGATTTACAATCGGAAGTGAATTCGAGGTTATATATCAAAGAGATAAAATCGTATTAAAAATAATTAGAGATGTTGAAAACCCAAAAGGAGAATAATTATGAATCAAGCTAAAAAAGAAAAAATCGGATTACTGATGAGACAGCTTTCCGCAATAGATGAAGGAGAAAGAGAAATACTTTCTAATAAACTGGGTATAACAAATCCGGAAGGACACGTTTTAAGTGCAAGGAATCAATGTTTGTTAGCTTTTCAAGCCGGTGAGAATCCTCTCTCGGTAGTAGCCGGATTTAAGCAGTGGCAAAAATATAACCGGGTAGTAAGCAAAGGCTCTAAAGGTTATTTAATCTCAGTACCATCAAAAACCAAATCCAATGATGAGGATGAAGAAGATGAAACCGAACCTTTCTTTCTGTATAAAATTGTCTTTGACATCTCGCAGACTGAAGAAATGATACTTGAGGAGGTGTAATATTATGATAAAAGTTAGTTATGATCCCGCAGAGCTTTTGGCTCTGCAGGAGCTTGATGAAGTAATGAAAGCATTAAAGCTGAGTGATGAAGATGTAATTGAATTACTCTTAGACAACTCCACAATAAACCAGCAAAGATTAATTCAGCATTGGTATTCAGATTATGAAGTCGATTGTGCTTTTTCGGAAGCTGAAGAGAGTCACCATATTTAAAATCGTTGAGAAGGGAAACTAAATGACAAAACACAAAAAAGTTAATTGGGATTTTGTTCAAGATGAAATAGAAGAACATCTAAGAAACAAAGCAGTAAATAAAAAATGGGGTACGGATAAATTAAATGAAGCATTATCTGAACTTCGTGAATTGATTAAAACTATAAAAGAATATTACAATAAAAACAAAAGGAGTTAATTATTATGACTTTAACACTTCAAAATTTTGCAGGCAGTTTAGTAGCTAAGAACACTTTTATTAAAGCCAGCTTCGGCGGTTTTCAAGGTTCGGGTAAAACCCGGACCGCCACTGATTTTATTATCGGAGCGTATAAGGATATGAAATGCAGCAAACCAATTTTATGTTTGGATAATGAAAAAGGCTCACGCTTTTTAATACCGATCTTTAAGAAAGCCGGTATTGAGGCACTTGTTAAAGATACTGTTAGTTTAGCCGATGTTATCCAGGCATTTGAATTCTTAGAGAAAGGCGAAATCTCATTTTTGTTTGTTGATTCTTTAACCAAGATTTACTACAAATTCGTTAAAGATTATAAATCAAAAAACCATCGATCTTTCATGCAGCTTAATGATTGGGGAAA
This sequence comes from uncultured Ignavibacteriales bacterium, assembly GCA_963739985.1. Taxonomy (GTDB): domain Bacteria; phylum Bacteroidota; class Ignavibacteria; order Ignavibacteriales; family Ignavibacteriaceae; genus CAVUCE01. The sequence continues at coordinate 36,413 of CAVUCE010000002.1, read as the reverse complement.
AGTCCTTCCGGCTTGGCAGGAAGAATTCTCCGATCGGTTCGTAAACACTGAGGGAAATATTGTATTTACCGGAAGAGGCGGTTTTGAGTATGATAAAGAACAAGATACGACCGATGATGAAGGTAAGGTTTTAGAGAAAGGTAATTTTGTTAAATCCGGTTTTAAGATGAAGATTGCCGGTGAAACGCCTTATGAAACTGATCTAAATATCTGGATGCAGCTGGAAAAATCCCTAAAGGATAATAAACCGGTTCAAACTAATGTCGCCTATGTTTTGAAAGATAGAAGCGATTCAATAAACGGAAAATCCTTTTCCATGCCGAAGTACAAAAACTTCAGACCGATAATTAAATTTTTGCAAGGCTTACCGGTTGGTGAAGTTTCGCAAGAATCTATAAATAAAAACTTTGCGCCCGGCGATGACCGTGAATACTTTGAACGCAAGCAGAAACAAAAAATAGAACTTGAAAAGATAGCTGCTGTTTTTGATAAAAACGGTTTAGGTGATGCCAGGGCAAAAGCAGATAAGCAGCTTAAAGCCCTAATTATAGAAAAGATATTTAAAACAACCAGTCAGACAGAAATAAATAAAATGAGCTATACTGAATTGAATCATAGAAAGGAGGAATTGCAAGAATTATTCAAAGCATTAAAAGATGTGGAATACAAAGCTGAGTTTGTTCAGAGTTACGAGCCGGATGATTTGGAAAAGCTTAATATCAAAAAGGCTTCATAAATATACTAAGTCCCTTCCTTATTTGAGGAAGGGATTATTTTTTTGCCAAAGCTGATTCACTTTCATTCACAACTTTGGTAATGCGGCAAAAGGATATTGATTATTTTTACATTTATACTAAAAGTAAAAATAGTTTTAATTGCACTTTGATATATACTTATAGGAAATAAATTCGCATAAAAACTGTCCTTGTTTTTGTACTTGTTTTTGCATCAGAAGCCTTCAATTCTCTCCAATTCGTAAAACTCATCACATTCTTTAAAAACAAAAAAGCTCGATTATGAGTTATAATCGAGCTTTTTTAGTGGAGCTAAGCGGGATCTGAACCCGCGACCCCTTGAACCCCATTTATGTAAGGCTAAATATTACATAGACTTAAGTATTGAAAACGGCTCTTATTGGCACAAAAACCGAACTTTTTATTTTGGTCAAAAATAAGATTAGAGTATATGGGTTTAAATTGGTGTAAAAATTAGCACAATTTTAGCACAATTAATAATTGCTTATTATACTGATATACGCAGCATATAAAGATAAATACTAGTTGCGAGTGAAACGCCCTGAAGATTGAACAGATGCGATTCGCAGCTGTGAATGATGAAGAAGTAAACGAGCAACGGGTATACTATTTAAAGATAGTTGCGACGGCTTTAGAACGAGCTTAGGACATCGTGAATAAGTGAGGGCTAAAGTGCAAAGAACAAGGCGGGGCGATTCGACCCGGTGCAGTGATGCAGCAGGAGCAACGGAAATAAAAAGTATTTTACTCTGTGGTTATCCCCTTTTCTCGGGCTAACCACTTGGGTATTTTTATTTCATTCGTTTTTGTTTTTAATTTAATTTGAGATTTTGGTAACCATGATGAAGTATTATCCGGAAACAATATTAAATAGGCTTTCCCGGTTTGTGCTTTTATCGATGAATACTTGATTGTTAAAATCTTATCATCATCATTGCCGATAAATAAAAATCTTAAAAATAAATGCATAGAATTTCCTATTTATAAGCCGTGCAAACTGAATAGTAATTTGCACGGCTTTTTAAATTAAACCGCTTCTTTCATTCTATAAGAAACAATTACATCAAATGGATTTTCGTTTTCAGATTCTTTCAATGCTTCGAATAATTCTATCAACTCAGATCTTCTAAAATTAAGTTCTGTGAAATCCATCTTTTCAATTTCAGTGATACTTGTTGTATTAAATATTTTTTCAATTATGGATGTCTTTAATTGTTTATCGGCTTTACTTCTTGCATCACCTAAACCATATTTATCAAATACCGCGCTGATCTTTTCCATTTCAATTTTCTGTTTCTGCAATCTTTCAAAATAATCCGAATCGCTTCCGGGTGTTAGGTTTTCATTTAGCGAACCTTCCGGAACATCGCCAACGGGCAGACCGAGAATGAATCGAACTATCGGGCGAAAGTTTCTGTACTTTGGCATTTCAAAGGATTTTCCGTTTATAGTATCACTTCTATCCTTTAATACATAAGCAACATTTTTTTGAGTAATTTTATTTTCTTTGTTTATCCCCTTTTCCAGCTGCATCCAGATATTTAGATCTGTTTCATAAGGAGTTTCACCGGCAATTTTCATTTTGAACCCGGATTTAACAAAACCGCCTTTCTCGGTTATGTTTCCTTTTTCATCTGTTGTATCGTCTTCTTTTTCATATTCAAATCCTCCCCTCCCGGTAAAAACTATATTACCTTCGGTGTTCACAAATCTGTCGGAGAATTCCTCTTGCCAAGCCGGTAGTATTTTTCCCCAGTCATTTAATCTCATAAACGATCTGTGGTTTTTATCTTTATAATCTTTAACAAACTTGTAATAGATTTTTGTTAACGAATCGATAAACAAAAAATCAATTTCGCCGTTTTTCAAAAACTCAAATGCTTGAATAATATCAGAAAGGTTTACCGTATCTTTTACGAGAGCCTTAATACCGGCTTTCTTAAATATCGGGATTAAGAACCTTGAACCTTTTTCATTATCAAGGCATAGAATCGGCTTTGTGCATTTCATGTCCTTATAGCTGCCGATAACAAACTCGGTTGCGGTCCGGGTTTTACCCGAACCTTGAAAACCGCCGAAACTGGCTTTTATAAAATTGTTCTTTGCAACTAAATCACCGGCGAACTGGTTTAAAGATAGTTTACTCATTACGTACTCCTTTTATTTTTAAGTGTTAATTAATTTCATCGGGTATTTCTACTTTACTGTTACATTTTATATACCTCATACATCTATAACGATCACTTATAAAACAGACCTCCCAATATTCAACCGTGCAGCCGTCATAAAACCCGGCATCACGGACATAATTAACAAGCCGTGCTTTTCCTTCCGGTCTTTTTTCAGATAAGGGATCAGCATAGATTGTTCTTATTTCATCTTTTTTAAGATGCTCCATTTTTACCTCCATTAAAATTGATGTCGATTTTCAGCTTCAGCAAAAGCACAATCAATTTGATATTCAGAAAACCATTGGTTTATTAATCTTTGCTGGTTAATTGTTGGATTATCCAGGAGTAATTCAATTACATCCTCATCACTCAGCTTTAAAGCTTTCATTACTTCGTCAAGCTCTTGAAGCGCTAAAAGCTCTGCGGGTTCATATCTAACTTTTATCATAATTTTAAGCCTCCTCCAGTATTAATTCTTCAGTCTGCGAGATATCAAAGACGATTTTATAAAGGAAGAACGTTTCGCTTTCATCTTCTTCATTTTCATCATTTGATTTATTCTTAGAAGGGACTGCGATTAAGTAACCCTTAGAGCCTTTACTTACTACCCGGTCGTGTTTTTGCCATTGCTTAAAACCGGCGACAACAGAAAGAGGATTATCACCGGCTTGAAAAGCCAATAAACATTGATTCCGGCTGCTTAAAACATGACCTTCCGGATTTATAATACCAAGCTCACCGGCTATAATATCTTTCTGTTCATCATCAATTTTAGATAGCTGTTTCATTAGAATTTTGATTTTTTCTTTCCTGGTTTGGTTCATGGTTGCCTCCTTTTAGATTAACATCATTTTCAATCAGCTGTAAAATTATTCGTCCGCTTTCATAGATTATTTTATATTCAGAGCCGATTACAAAGCCTATCTTGATAAGCTGAGAATTCTTAATTTTAATTTGAGGGACTTTTATAAAGCCCCTCTTATTAGAAATTGTACTTTCATATACTTTCATTTTTAAACCCTCTGCAGACTAGCGGATTTATTAGGATGGACTATATACTTGTTATAAACAGTAAGCGGAGCTTTGCAAAAGTTGCGGAAAGATTTGAAATAAAGTTTATGTTGATTTGTTTTAATATGAAGATGACAATTAACAAAGACCAAAAAAAGCCGGCGCCCTTTATGGTAAACCTCTCTTGAGTAAAAGTCAGATTGAAAAGTAAGAAAAGAATTAAGCCAGCCTTTAAAGTTTTGAGAATCCGACCGGTTAACAAAAATAAAAACAAGATGAGAAGCCACCTTGCCGCCGCAAGTACGAACTCCAAAAGCATTACAACCGCAACGCAAAGCAAAAGAGCCTAAAGATTTGAATTGAAATAATTCCATATTGATCATGTTGGTACCTCCTATTTATTTAGAAAAAATCAGCGCCGCCGCGCCGCGCTTTGAAAAACAAAAAAACAAAAGCGAAAAAGAAAAAAACGGTAAAGAAGCCCAAAACAGCGCGCGCAGGAGCGAAAGGGCGAAAAGAAATGCCGGCCCGCCGGAGGCGAGCAAGTATTTGTGGTGTTTATTTTTGTCCCTTTTGAACCGAGCACGATGTTTTACAGTGTTCAGTTTTTTTCTTTCGCTTTTGATTTTTTTGAAAGCTTTGAGAGGAACGAACAAAGAACCAAAGTGGAGCCGTCAACCCGGCGAGTTACAATAAAAATAAAGGAATAAATAAGAGAGGCATGAAAAGTAGTTGTAGCCCGGAGGGATACAGCTACATTTAACGGCGCAAAATGTAAGGTAAAACGAAAGCCTTATTGAAGTGAACAAAGTGAACGAAATATGGCTTAAGTGAAAGAAAGGAGATAACAATGTTTAGTATTACTACCCTTCCCCGCTGTTATGCGACCACGGGAGTATAGCAGCGGAATGTTTTCCAAAAATATTTTTTGCGGATGAAGATTGAGCGGACAAAAATGAAAAGCAGATACAAAAGGAAATAGTAGCGAAAGGCAGAAGCAGCAAATAATATTTTTACTTCATAGAAAAAAAAGGTTGCTAATAACCATAAATAACAATACTTTATTTATCAGATAAATGTTTAACTCTTGGTTTTGCAGATATCATTAAATACAGGGGCAAAAAGAACATATCTTAAATATTTTTATGAAGAAATATCTTAATATCCAGTAAAAACAAATTTTTTAAGTATAACAATTACCTTGGATGATATAAAGAATTAATTCTACATAATTAATAGTTATAAATCCGGACGGTGTTTTTAATATTGTTAAACGTTACTTCTTAATTGAAGTTTTCTAATTTGTTCTAAAATTATTTTGTTTGAAGTTATCAAAGCAAAATCTGCAAAATAAATATTCAAATGTTTCTCTATAAACTTATTTAAGCGGCGTTTCAGCAATTATTAGTTTTTTCTTTTATCTTGGTTTTTAAGTAGAATTGGCAAAATAGAATAGTCTTTTGCAGAATTTGCTGATTAAGTTTTCTCATAGTTTAATGTTTTTTTAAGCAAATACTTTTGCCCGGAATTAGTTTTTCAAAATATTAAAATATTACATCCGGTCAAAAATATTTTCGTCGATCGTTCGCATTCGTAGTTTTATTGGGATTTTCCGGTTTTATAACCCGCTGCTCAAGGCGACAGCGATTTCGCATTCGGTATTTTATAATATTTATAAGTTAAACATTCCGTTTCGGCAAACTTGTTTAACGTAGTCTTTCTAAATAATTAATTTGCAAACTGCGCTTACGAAGAAAATTAAGCGCAGTTTGCTAAAATCTTTGGCGGTTTCATGCTAATTGGCATTTTTGTTTTTGGCTGCGCCTTAGCAGCATAACCGTTATATTGCTAAATAAAAATATATTGAAACTAATAATAACAAAGACTATATTTGGTCTAAAAAAGGACTGAAATATGAAATTAAGTGAATCTGTAAAATCAATTAGCTATTTGAAAGCAAATGCAGCTAATTTAATTGAAGATAGTAGTAAGAACCAAAAGACTTTTGTTATAACTCAGAATGGTGAGGCAAAAGCAGTAGTCCAGGATATAAAGACCTATGAAAAAATGCAGGAAACAATGGCTATGTTAAAACTGCTTGCAATGACAAGCGAAAAAGACAAATCCGCAAAAAATATTGAGACAACATTTAAATCTTTGAAAAAAGAACTAAAACATTTACAGTAGATATGAAATTCAAAGTAATAATAGACCCAAAAGCAAAACAAGACTTAAAAGAAATATTAATTTATGTTACATTAAATGATAGTCTACAATCAGCTAGTAAACTTTTAGATGTTTTAGAAAACACATGTCACAAATTGGAAGAATATCCAGAACGTGGACATGTTCCAATTGAACTAAGATCAACTGGGATTAAAAGATTTTTACAGATTTACTACAAACCTTACCGAATAATATACGAAATAGAAAAGGATCAAGTATACATACATGCAGTTTTAGACGGAAGAAGAAACATACAAGAAATTTTAAGCGAAAGATTGCTAAGGTGAAAGCAGCAATATAAACAGTTGCCCAACCCGACTGCACATTCTGATCGGCGGAAAATTAGGCTTTGGCGTTTGAAAAATTATTTATCATTCAGTTCGACGTAGTCTTTTTAATTAATGTAAAAAGTAAACTTTGCTTACGAAGAAACCCTTCTGAGACGGGCCGCGCCATAGGCGGGCAGGCCACGCCACCCGACTGAGCCGGGCAAGTAGGCGGGCAGGCAAACAGGCTGGGTTAACCGCAAGGCCGTTAGGCATTAAAGCGAGAATGGGAGAGAACTAAGATTATGATCAATAAATATATCTTTATAAAATTATCAATATTGATTTCTTTTTTATTTGTTATAAATGCCAACGCTCAAGTAAATACGTATGAGATTTTCCCGCTAAGCATTCATCTAAAATATTCTTATAATTATAATTTCACCACTGCCAGCTATTACCATCAAGAATACTTTGTTGCGGAGATTGATACTGGAATAGTTAACTATATTATTTGTGACTCAACAGTTTCAAATGACACAGTAACATGGAAAGTAAAACAAATAAAAAATCTTTATCATAGAGACTATGCTAGAGATACAAGCTATTTTATAAACGATACCAGTACAATATCATTACTTGAATTGACAAGTGGCTTCCATCGTTTAAGTTGCTCTAGTCTTGTATGGAATTTCTCTTTCGCTGATTCTACTAAAGGCATATTTCGGTACGGAACCAATTCTCAAGAAGTTATAATAAATACTTGGGGCTCAACATATACTGGCGGAGAAGACACCTCAAAATTAAATGATAGTTTAGGGCTCTATTATTATGAATCTTATTCTCAAGCAATTGTTGACAATTCATATAAAACAATTGCAAAGTTATTAAATCTTTCAATAACTTCAGTAAACTTCAATGGAAGTAATTTATCGAAATATTCACTACAACAAAATTATCCCAATCCGTTTAATCCAACAACGACAATTGAATATTCGATTCCTAAAACAAGTTTTGTTAATATAGAAATATACGACCTATTAGGAGAAAGAATTTCTACATTGGTAAATGAAACAGAAAGAGAAGGAAATCATAAAGTGAAATTCAATGGGTCGCTTCTTTCGAGTGGAATATATTTTTACAGTATGAAAGCGGGAAATTTTGTTGAGACTAAAAAATTACTTTTATTAAAATAGTATTAAATGCCTAACCCGCTGCTCAAGGCGACAGCGATTTCGCATTCGGTTTTTTATAATTTTAATGTTGGCAATTCCCCGTCTGAGTGTACTATTTCAGCAAGGCGGGACTAAATCATCGGCAGTTGTTTTTTAGTGGCATCGTTGTGCTTCGACAAGCTCAGAGTAATAGCTCGGCATAAATTCTGGGGCGTCGGGTTATCGGCAAAGCCGTTAGGCATTTATACAAAATATGTGTAAAGTATAATCATAACAAAGGAGAACAAAAATGAAGAGAATTATTTTTTCGATATTTTTAATTACTTCCTTAATATCACTCTCTGGTTGTGCAACTGGAGGAGCATTTCAAACAAATCAGATTACAAGTGTGGAGCTTTCCCGACCTAATTTTAATATTGTTTCTAGAGATTTGAATGGGACAGCAATGCAAGGATATTTACTTGGAATTAGTATTTCCCAAGGTTCCGATATTGGAATGTTTGGATTAGTTAAAATTACGGGTGTAGAAAGACTATATGACTCAGCAATTAGGGACCTTTGGAAAAACTTTCGGGAAAAATATGGTGATATTGAAGGGAAAAAATTAGCACTAGTAAACATACGCCAAGACACAGAAATATTGAATACGCTAGTATATACTCAAGTTAAGTATTTTGTTACAGCTGATGTAGTGGAATTTATTGAATAAATTTCTAAGTGAAATATAATGTAAGAATGCTCTCTAATTAATGCATAACCCGCCAAACAAGCGGACGCCCCGCCAGAGGCGGGCCACGCCAAAGGCGGGCAGGCAACAAGCTGGGTTAACTGCATGGCCGTTATATGCATATCAAATAAAATATAAGTTTGATTATGAAATCAATAATTTCTTATAGTTTATTAATAATTTTCTTTGCAATTGGCTGCCAAGAGCCAGTTTCATCAGATAACAATCAAATTGTTTTTCGTACTAAAAGTAATTCCTATGTCACAACGGATAGTATTGAAGTCTTTATTGATAATAATATGGACTCTAACTTTGAAATTGGTTTAAGATGTGGCGAATATTTGGAAATGTATTATCAAAAAAAAGATAACAACTCTTGGTCAAACTATTTATGGTTTTCTTGGATGTCTTTTAAAATGCGTCTCCGTTCCAGATAAAATCGAAGGACATAATAATTATCAATTTATAATTCCTTCTAATGAAATCAATGAAAATGGTACGTATAGGTTAGTGCTCGCTAATGATACCGCTATTATCTCAAATTCATTTGAAGTAAAATAATTTTGATAAATAAACAAAACAAAATAATGCATATAACCAGCGGTTCAACACCGACCGCGTCAAAGACGGGTATACGCACATTCTGATCGGCAGAAATTAGTCTATGAAATTTCAAAATTATTTAACATTCGGTTCAACTCGACCCCACGCCATAGGCGGGCAGGCCACGCCACCCGACTGAGCCGGGCCACGCCAAAGGCGGGCAAGCAAACCATTTTCGCCCTCGGCATTTTAAAAAATTTAGTGCTAGCCCTCCCCCACCGGTTGTAAGACGCATAAAAACTTACTGAATGACTACGATAAGAAATAAGCTACCTAGATAAAAAGAAAACCCACTTAAGAATTATAATTTTACCTAAATAGCAAAAAAAGATTGCTAATAACCATAAATAACAATACTTTCTTTATCAGATAAATGTCTAACTCTTGGTTTTACAGATATCATTAAATACAGGGGCAAAAAGAACATATCTTAAATATTTTTATGACGAAATATCTTAATATCCAGTAAAAACAAACATTTTATGTATAACAATTACCTTGGATGATATAAAGGATTAACTTTTAAATAACACTAATTAAAGTTAAGGTGATATCAAGAATTAATTCTACTTATTTAATAGTTATGTGCTCAAATATATAGTTTTATAAAGTCAATTAGCGACAAGATGGATATAAACTTAACAAATCTTAAAGGATAAAGTTATTATGACAAACGAACATCTTTTTAGAATTTTTATTGAAGAGGGATTTAGTAAAGGGGATGTAACTGTTTTTGATAAATATGCTTCACCAGATTTTATTGACCACCAATATGGATTCAGTCCGCCAAATGCTGAGGGAGTTAAAAAAGCCATTAATAGTTTACACAACTCATTCCCCGACTTTTCTTTAACGATTGAGGATATGATAACCGAAGGAGACAAAGTTTGGGGTCGAATGACTGGACGAGGAACGCATAAGAAACAATTTGGACCCATACCACCAACAAATAAAAAATTTGAGATTACCGTTATAGATATTATGCGTTTCAAAGAAGAAAAACTCATTGAACATTGGGGAGTGCCAGATCGATTAGCGTTAATGGAACAACTCGGTATGAAACCACCACCTAAAATTATTATGAAAATAATGAGTTTACTTCGTTAATGAACAAATCTATGTTTTTGTACTTATTAAAGTATCATTAAGAGGAATCTTTCTCAACAAATTTACTGGTATAAATAAATTTAAAGTAAATTAGAAAACATACGCTAAAAGTCTAATTGCAAACTTAATATTAATACGCACATAACCCGTGGCTCAAGGCGACAGCGTTTTCGCATTCGGCATTTTACAAATTATAAAGTTGGTCATTCCGTTTTGGCATTGCCATTCAAGGTCGTCGTGCTATGGAAGTATTTTGTAATTATAAAAGTTATTAACAAGTTCGGCATTGTTGTTCTGGGCTGCGCCTTAGCCACAACGCCGTTATACACCTAAAACTAAATTGAGGATAAAAGATGAAAAATAGGTTTAAGAAGATTGCAACAACTTTCTATTTAATCGTAATCCTTCAATTCCCACTTATGGTTTTTGCTCAAGATAAAATGGGGATACAATTTAATCGAGATACTCTTATTACTACTGCAAGAATAATGATGGAAACGGCACGATATTGTGCGCTTATTACTTTAGATACTACAGGTCATCCTGATGTAAGAATAATGGATCCTTTTTCACCAGATGATGATATGGTGATATGGTTATGGTTAGGAACAAATATAAATAGCAGAAAACTCAAACAGATTACGGATGACTCAAGGGTGACACTTTATTATCAAGCACCAAATGAAGTAGGCTATGTTGTAATTAAAGGACAAGCTTATATAATAGATGACACATTAAAAAAACAGACCTATTGGAAAGAAGAGTGGAGTAAATTCTATTCAGAGAATAAATCCAATTATACTCTTATCAAGGTAATTCCAGACAAACTTGAGATTATAGATTATCAGCATGGTATTTTCGGTGATTCAAAAACATGGGCTGTACCTTTTGTGAAATTTAATCCGACTAGATCAAATTGAGTAATTTAATAACGGTGCATAACCCGCCAAACAAGCTGGTTAACTGCATGGCCGTTATACTACAAAAAAGAATTTTATAAATGAACATTAAAAATATTATAGTAATTCTTATTATGTTATTTTCTGGGAAATTATTAAGTCAATCCGACACTACTTCAATCAATCCAAATAAGGTTGTTTTGAGTCCATCTTTTTTTGGAGTCCAAATTGAAGCAGTTACAATTATAGCAATAAATGAAATAGGAATATTTGGAGATTATGATTTTTATTCTTCTAGAAATAAAAAATATAATTTTGGTTTACGAATTAGTACTGAATATTATAAAATATCTGATTTTGATGTAGGAGGTGGCAGTACGTATGGTCCATATTGGGATTTTAGTATTTTAGGACGTTATAGTTTGAGGGGAAAGTATTTTTGGTTTTCACCATTACTTGGATTATCACTTCACAATTCATTGGGAGATGAGACATCAGATTCAAAGCTATTATTAAAATGGGGATTAGAATTAAAATATAATTTATATAAAGAAAATGTTGGATTGTTGTTAAAATTTGTAGGATCTTCTGAAAAGAGAACAGGATATGGAGGAATTGGTATATCTATTGGATTATATAATAATTGAAGCAGTATAACCAGCTTTCCCACCCGGCCGCGTTTTCAGTGCGGCATTGTTTAAATTTTCGGGTTTGGTTAAAAAGGTAAGCTTTGTTGTTCAAAGTTGTTCTATTAAATAAAATTGCCAACAATTATTGGCTTTAGTTTTTCAATTCGTCATAGCTATTCGGGGCGGACGGGTGAAAAGCAACGCCGTTATACTTGCAAGAAGTATTTGTATTATAAAAGTATGAAAAAAACAATAAGTAATATAGTATTAGTAGTAGTTATGCTGTTTTTGTTTCAGGCTTGTCAAAAACCAACAGAACCTATTTATAGTGATTTTTTTGCAAATGCTGGTTTCGATAAAACAACTAGAGCAGGAAGTTTTACGCTTCTTGATGCATCAAAAAGTGTTTTCCCAGATGGCGTTGGAGAGAAATGGTTTGAATGGATTCAAGATGAAAATAATCCAGAGAAAATAGCTCTCTACTCTGGAAATAACGATTTTCAAGAAGTTGCATTTAGAATTGAAGGTCAATATAAGTTCCATCTTACATTAAAAATGGGTGATAATTTAAGCATTAATAGCGAAACAAGTAATTCTGATGAAGTTATAATTAATGTTTTACCACGTTTGCCCGGATCTATTGAAGATATAAGTCTTGAAACTTATATTCGCTACTCAGTTAATGAACCACTAGATGAGCTAACAGATGAAATTTTGTTGAGACTAGATTCAATCCAATGTTATTCTTTGGTGGCTGATAAAATTGAAAGTTTAAATGGTATAGAAAAATGTGCTAATATAAAATTTCTAGGAACTTCTTTAGAAAGAATTGAAGATCTTTCTCCGTTACGCAACCTAATAAATCTTGAATGGATTGATTTAGATCAAAACTGGAAAATAAAAGATGTTACAGCATTATCTAATTTAATTAAGCTAAAACATTTAAATCTGGATGGGAATTATATCTCTGATATATCACCTTTAATAAACTTAAAAAAATTGACGTACCTAAATGTAATGTATAATGAGGGTATTACTGATATCTCAGTTGTTCGCAATATGATAGATTTAGAGGAATTGTGGTTAAGTAATTCACCAATCAAAAATATTGAGCCTATAAGAGAATTAATTGAATTAAAATCTTTATGGCTAGCAAAATGTGAAATTGCTGATATTGGTTCTCTTGAGAATTTAACAAAATTAAAATCACTGTTCTTAAAACATAATAATATTGTTGATATATCTTCTCTAGCCAAACTAACCAAATTGGAACGCTTATATTTATCAGAAAATAATATTTCTGATATTTCTGTTCTTGAAAACATGACAAATATTAATTGGTTTATTCTTCCAGGTAATCAAATTAAAGACATTACTCCTTTGGTAAATAATTCTGGTTTGGGTGAGGGAGACTTAGTAGATTTAAGTAGAAATCCATTAAATGAAATATCAATAAATAGCCATCTGAAAACTTTAAGAGATCGGGGTGTTCTAGTTTTTTTTAATTAGATGTTTTTTGAGGTTTTTGTGTGATTTATCATGATGATTATATAATTAATTTAACTGAGTTGTGTGCAAGTATAACCTCTTTAATACGCCGGAGTCGCACAGGTAATTAAAAAGCCAATAGTATAATATATTCCCATTACAAAAATAAATAATAAATAAATGTTCTTTGAGCTATTGTATATCCTACTTCAATTAACAACATATGCCGTTAATATCGATGAGGTTAATGGCCACGTCTAGACGGGCCACGCCTTAGGCGGGCAGGGCAGGCCACGTCTGAGACGGGCAGGCTGGATTAACTGCATGGCCGTTAGTGCTTTATAAATCTGATTAAATATTTTTAAGTATAATTTAAAAATGAACTAATAGTAAATCGGAGTTGTTTTTTAACAAAGGAGTTATGAATTGAATGTATTAGCAAAACTTATTTCACAAGCTAAGGAACCAAAAGGAATTATTGGGTCATATACGGCAAGGTTTATGAATATTGGACACAATAAATTGACAAATTGGGCACTATCTTATTTAAATATAAATGAAGATGATATAATACTAGACATAGGATGTGGTGGTGGAAAAACAGTAAACAAATTGGCTAAGATAGCAATAAAAGGGAAAGTATATGGAATAGATTTCTCCGAAGCGTCTGTTAAATTATCGTCCAAAATAAATAAAAATTACATAAATAATCGTAAGGTTGATATTCAAAAAGCAAGTGTATCTAAACTTCCTTTTGCTGATAATTATTTTAATATAATTACTGCTATTGAAACATATTTCTTTTGGCCTGATCTAGGCAATGATATGAAAGAGATACTAAGAGTATTGAAGCCCAAAGGAATTTTATTAATTGTATCAGAAGTATATAAAAATTCCGAGAATGAAAAATCACTTAATAGGTGGTCTAAATTTTCTAATACAACTGACTTTATGCGATATCAAACAAAAGAAGAATTTAAACAGACATTTAAAAATGCCGGATACCAAGATGTTAATATTAGCGATAATGTTAAGTACGGATGGATTTGTGGAATAGGTACTAAGTCATAAAAAAGCCCTAACAAGTTATTCCGATTAAAGGCAACTGGAAGTTGATAGACACAAAATTAATAGCTGAGGCGTAGTGATGCCCCAGATATTAAAACCAGTGCTTCTCCGTAGGAGTCCTTCGGACAACCCGACCAATGTCTGAGACGGGCTACGCCATAAGGCGGGCAAGCATACCACGTCAGAGACGAGTAAACCATACAAAAGTACTTTTGGCAGGGTTGCATAATTTGAATTACTGCTCTCCCCTACCCAATTTTGACCACCCTAATCAAAAATAATAATCTACTTAAGAACTAAAGTTTTCCCATGATAAAAAAAAGATTGCTAATTACCATAAATAACAATAGTTTATTTACAGGATAAATGTTTTATCCACAGCTTTGCAATATCTTTAAATGCTGACTCCACAAAAAATACTTTAAATATTTTTTATGATGAGTTATCCTTAGTATCCGGTAATGATAAGCTTGTTAAGGATAACAATTATGCAGTATGATTTACAGAATTGATTTCTAAATATAATGAATAATAGTTAAGAGGATACTAAGAATTAATTCTGCATACTTAAAAGTTACATGCTTAGTTAAAAATGTAACATACCATTAAGTTTAATATCTTTATTGATTGAATTTCTGGAAGAATTAAGGGAATAAATTTTATATGGCGACGAACGGTAAAGAAGAACCTATCGAGAAGCAGCTCTGGAAAGCTGCGGATAAACTAAGAAAAAATATTGATGCTGCTGAATACAAACACATTGTATTAGGTCTAATATTTCTAAAATACATTTCCGATGCTTTTGAAGATCACTACGAAAAATTAAAAAAAGGTGAAGACGAATTTGCCGGAGCCGATCCCGAAGATCGTGATGAATACAAAGCAGAAAATATTTTCTTTGTTCCCCCTTCCGCACGCTGGTCTTATTTGCAGAAAAGAGCTAAGCTGCCGGAAATCGGAAAAGATGTTGATTCCGCAATGGATGCAATCGAAAGAGATAATGCTTCACTTAAAGATGTTCTTCCAAAAGTTTTTGCGAGAGGTAATCTTGATCCGGCAAGTCTTGGCGGATTGATTGATTTGATTAGTAATGTTTCTATGACTCAAGGACAAAGGTGATTTTCTTGGTAAAACATTCGAGTATTTTCTCGGTGAGTTTGCTTTAGCCGAAGGCAAGAAAGGCGGACAGTTCTATACTCCGCGTTCTGTTGTTGAATTGCTTGTTGAAATGTTAGAACCTTACAAAGGACGCGTGCTCGATCCTTGCTGCGGTTCCGGCGGTATGTTTGTTCATTCCGAAAAGTTTGTTGAAAATCATCAAGGGAATGTAAACGATATTTCCATTTACGGACAAGAAAGCAATCAAACAACCTGGCGGCTGGCAAAAATGAATCTTGCTATTCGCGGAATTGACAGCTCGCAAGTGAAATGGAATAATGAAGGCTCTTTCTTAAATAACGCACATAAAGATTTGAAAGCAGATTATGTAATTGCAAATCCGCCGTTTAACGACAGCGACTGGAGCGGTGACCTTTTGCGCAAAGACGGCAGATGGCAATACGGTGTTCCTCCGGCAGGCAACGCTAATTATGCGTGGATACAACACTTTATTTATCATCTTGCGCCAAGCGGACAAGCGGGATTTGTGCTCGCCAAAGGTTCTCTTACTTCCAAAACTTCCGGCGAGGGTGATATTAGAAAAGCTCTTGTTGAAGCACGGTTGATTGACTGCATTGTAAACCTTCCGGCAAAATTATTTTTGAATACGCAAATACCGGCAAGCCTCTGGTTTGTAAGCCGTCAACAGAGTAGCAACGGATTATTCCGCAACCGAAAAGATAAAGAAATACTTTTTATTGATGCGCGTAATATGGGGTATTTAATTAACCGAAGAACTCGTGATCTTATCCGCAGAAGATATACAAAAGATTGCCGGTACTATACCATCGTAAGTCTTGGAGAAATCCGAAACGGTAACATTACGAAGATATAAAAGGCTTCTGCAATTCCGCTCCTGTTGAAAGAGTGAAAGAACTTGATTATGTGCTTACACCCGGACGTTATGTTGGATTGCCGGATGATGAGGATGATTTTGATTTTAATGAGCGCTTTACAACACTTAAAGCCGAGTTTGAAGAACAATTAAAAGAAGAAGCTAAATTGAATGAATTAATAAAACAAAATTTGGCTAAAATTACACTTAATGACTGAAATTTTTTACACTTTATTATTTATTAGGTGTTAGTATAATAATGAAAGTAAATCATGGAAATTCTTATTTTACTTTTTCGCCTATAGGTAAAATATAAATATTCATATTTTAGTTTGAGGAAAGAATGAATTTAACAGATTTCGTTGCCGGTTCATATAAAAAGGGATTCGAATACCGATACTTTCTACCAGAAAAAATTAACCATTCCTTTGTATGGACAGATGAAGTAATTAATGAACTTCTTGAAAAGGCATCGTTAAAACTGGGTGAACTTAATTCTTTCTCTAAATTTGTGCCGGATATTGATATGTTTATCCTCATGCATGTGTATAAAGAAGCAGTTGTATCGAGTAAAATTGAAGGCACAAGAACAAATATAGAAGAGGCACTGGTTGACTCAAAAGATTTAGCACCGGAAAAAAGAGACGATTGGCTTGAAGTTAATAACTATGTTAAAGCGATGAACAGCGCCATCGAAGAATTGAAGAATTTACCTATATCTAATAGGTTAATCAAAAACACTCATCAAATATTATTGTCATCCGGTAGAGGTGAGTATAAAAGTCCGGGTGAATTCCGTGTCTCTCAAAACTGGATTGGCGGTGCCAGCTTAAAAGACGCTGTCTTTATTCCACCTTCTCATGAAGAACTGCCCGATTTGCTCTCAGACTTTGAAAAGTTTCTTAACAATCAGGATATAAGCATACCGCATCTTATCAGGATAGCTATCTCCCATTATCAGTTTGAAACTATTCACCCATTTCTTGACGGCAACGGCAGAATAGGCAGACTGTTAATTACACTATACCTAGTATCGAGCGGAATACTTGAGAAACCGCTGCTCTACCTATCCGAATTCTTTGAGAAGAACAAAACCTTATATTATGACAACCTAACATTTGTAAGAACTAAAAACGATTTGGGTCAATGGATAAAGTATTTCCTTACAGGAGTAATTCAAACATCGGAAAAATCGGTTAATACTCTTAAAGAAATTGTTGAGCTGAAAAACACTATTGAGAAGGACAAAATTATTGGGCTTGGTAGACGCTCGCAGAACGCGTTAAATTTGTTTCACTATCTTTTCAGCAAACCGATAGTATCAATTAAAGATGTACAGTCCGCTGTTGATCTTTCACCAAAAGCAGCCAATGATTTGGTGAAGGTGTTCTTAGATAACGATATACTAAAAGAAATTACCGGCTATCAAAGAAACCGCATCTTTGTATTTGAGAAATATCTTAGGATGTTCTACAATAATGAACATTAATCATAAGGGGAAATTTATATATGCCGCTTAATATGTATAGGAAATTGGATTTTGTATATATGTCCCATAAAATAGATATAGAAAATGCGCATTTTGTGAGATTTCTTCGGTGTATTAGCCAAAGTAAGTGCGGGAATTTGCAGATTAAAAAGGTTGCGGCTGATGAGTAGGAAGCAAGCCCGCACAGATTACATTATTCAGAATTGGCTGAGGAATAGAAATACCATTGAATTTTTAGGAATTTGGGAAAAACTCAACAATCCGGATTTTAATCCCATCGAATTCGAGGGGTTTAGAAATAGAGCCGGTTTGGACAACAGTGAAACAATTACGCGGGAAGGCTGATGAGCAAGTGGAAAGAATACTATTTAGATGAAATCTATGATTTCGCCTCGGGTTTGTCTAAACCTGCTAGTGAATTCGGATTTGGGTACCCATTCCTCGCATTCAAAGATGTATTCAATAATTACTTCTTACCAAAGGCATTAAATAGTCTCGTAAATTCAACAGAAAAAGAAAGGGAGAATTGTTCAATCAAACAAGGCGATGTCTTTCTAACAAGAACAAGTGAAACTGATGAGGAACTTGGAATGAGTTCAGTTGCACTTAAAGATTACCCAAATGCGACTTTTAATGGATTTACAAAACGTCTACGACCAAGGTTTAATAATCCAGTAATACCTGAATATGCTGGTTTCTTTTTTCGGTCTCCAAAATTCAGATCAAATGTTGTCGCAATGTCATCGACAACAACACGAGCTAGTCTTAATAATTCCATGTTGAGTGCCTTGAGCATTTTAGCACCTCCTATAACCGAGCAAAAAGCAATTGCCGGTGTGCTTAGCAGTCTGGATGACAAAATAGACTTACTCCACCGCGAAAACAAGACCCTTGAAGCAATGGCAGAGACTCTTTTTAGGCAGTGGTTTATAGAACCCTCCCTTAATCCCTCCCAAAAGGAGGGAAATAAAGAAGCGGATGAGGGGTGGGAAGAAGGTAATTTTCCAGATGAATTCTATTTTGTAATGGGTGCTTCGCCACCAGGGGAAAGTTATAACGAAGAAGGTATTGGAATACCAATGTATCAGGGTAATGCAGACTTTGAATTTCGCTTTCCCAAAAGAAGAGTATTCACCACCGATCCTAAAAGATATGCAAATAAATATGATACATTAATTAGCGTTCGTGCTCCGGTAGGTGAACAAAATATGGCAAATGAAAAATGTTGTATCGGTCGTGGCGTTGCTGCTTTTCGATATAAACATGATCCTGATTTCTATACGTATACTTACTTTAAGATTAAATCATTGATGGGCGATATAAAACAATATAATGAAACTGGGACAGTGTTCGGTTCGATTAGTAAAAGTGATATTGAAAATTTGGCAATTACCATACCCTCGAAAGCGATAATTGATGAATTTCAAACACGGGCGAAGCCGATTGATGATAAGATAATTACAAATTGTTTTCATATACGAACTCTCGAAAGGCTAAGGGATACATTGCTACCGAAGCTGATGAGTGGAGAAATACGTCTGAACTGTGATTAGTATGATTAAATGAATAACTATGATAAAAGACAAAAATAATGAGAATACAACAAATAATATGAATTATAAAAATCGAATAAATCTGCGGTTCAGACAATGATTGATGAAAAGTACAAATATTCCGAATTAACATCTAAGATACTCGGATGTGCTATGAAAGTGCATTCAGAATTAGGTAATAGTTTTCAAGAAGTAATTTATCAAAGAGCATTAGAAATAGAATTAAGAGATAACGGAATAAATTTCCAAAGAGAATATAAAATGCATGTTTATTACAAAAAGCAGCAAATTGGAACGAGAAGAGTTGATTTTTTGGTGGAAGATATAGTATCTGTTGAATTAAAAGCAATAATTGAATTACAAGATGTTCATTTGGCACAAGCAATCAATTATTTAGAAGCGTACGATTTGGAAGTCGGGCTACTCATTAATTTTGGAGCAAAAAGCCTAGAATTTAAACGTATTTCAAACAAGTCATTTAAACAAAAAAGTCAAGGTAATCCTAAAATAAAGTAAATCTAGGTTCAGAAAATGATTAATTGGACAGAATCCACATGATGCAACAAAGCACGTTAAAGGATGATAAGCAAAAATCATTAACCTTTTAAGTAAATAATTTTGTATATTTGTAATGAAAATTTCCTTTAAGAATAATAAGCTCAAAAATTCACTTACCGTTGATAAAGAAATAGTTAAAACTTATGGTAATCAAGCAAAAAAAATAAAACAGAGGATGAACGAATTAGAGTCTTGGGATACTTTAGAAGGTATATCAAAACTTCCCGCATTAAGGTTGCATCCGTATAGAGGAAATAAAAAGGGTTTATGGTCTATAGATATCCATCAAAACTGGCGAATTTTATTTGAGATTACAAATAATCCATTTCCACTTTTAGAAGACGGAGGAGTTGATTTATCAAAAGTCACTATCAGTAAAAATTGATTCCATAGTTGACCCTCATTAGGAGTTGGGAGAAATCAAAATGAGAGACTTAGAAGCAAAAAAATTGTTACTCACTTGTCCCGGCGATACAATACAAGAAACAATAGATGAAATCGGGATGTCACAGGCCGAATTAGCCGAAAGATTAGGGCGATCAATACCTAAATTAAATGAGTTAATAAAAGGTAAAACCCCACTAACAAAAGAAACTGCACTCAAATTAGAACATGTCCTTGGTATCCCGGCAAAAGGCTGGTTGAGTTTAGAGGAAAAATATCAAGAGCAATTAGTGGAAATTGAGAAATTAGAATTTTATGAAACATGTTTAGATTGGTTAAAACATTTTCCGGTTTCAACAATGAAGAAACTAGGAATATTGCCAGAAACAAACGATAAACCGGTCTTAGCAGAAGCACTTCTTAAATTTTTCAGAGTAGCTTCTCCAAATGAGTGGGAAAATATTTATAAGGAAAGTTCATTAGCATTTAAAATTGATCTACGCCCTACATCCGAAGCTGAGGCAATTTCGGTCTGGTTAAGATTAGGTGAAATACAAGCGAATAAAGTAAGAGTATCCGATTTTGATAAGAAAAAATTCAGAGAGAAATTACCTGAAATAAAAGAATTATCTTTTTTGCTTCCAGATGATTGGCAAGCACAATTACAAAATATTTGTGCTGAATGCGGAATTGCATTGGTATATACACCTTGTATTGTTAAAGCTCCTATTTTAGGGGCAACACATTGGATTAAAAGCTTTTCTCTTCCGGTTTTGCAAATGACAGATAGATTTAAGAGTCCTAATGCTTTTTGGTTTACTTTTTATCACGAAAGCGCGCACCTTCTTTATCACGGAAAAAAGGATATTTTTATTGAGGGATTAGATAATATAAAAGGCGATTCTGATAAAGAAAAAGAAGCAGATGATTTTGCCGAACGAACTCTAATTAAAGATAGCCAAATGAATGAAATACTAGAAAGTTTTTCATTCCCGATTTACAAGCTGCAAGAATTTTCCGATAAATTCAGAATCCATCAGTCTATTATTGTTTCTCAATTGCAGAGAAGAGAAGTAATTTCATACAAAAATTATAAAGCGAATAAATTAAAGGAACGATTAGAACTGGAATATTCAGAGTTTGACTAATCAAAATGAAAAAACTTATTGAAAACGACATAGAACTCTTCGCAATTGAGCAGCTTGAACAATTAGGCTATCAATACATCTACGCACCGGATATTGCGCCCGATGCTTCGACAGCTCAGAAAGACCGGAACGCAAAACTTTTGAAGATGTTCTTTTGATTGAACGGTTACAAGAAGCGGTCGGCAGAATAAATCCCAAAGTTCCGGCAGAAGCAAGAGAAGAAGCCGTAAAGCAAATTCAAAGAATAAACTCTCCCGAACTTATTGCCAATAACGAAACCTTCCACCGTATGCTTACTGAAGGAATAAAAGTAACCTATCAAAAAGACGGCAGCAGCAGAGGCGATTTAGTTTGGCTTATAGATTTTAACAATCCCGATAACAACGATTTTATTGTAGCCAATCAATTTACAGTTGTTGAAAACGGCATTAACAAACGCCCGGATGTTATTCTTTTTGTAAACGGCATTCCATTAGTTGTAATAGAATTAAAAAACGCAGTAGATGAAAACGCAACTGTAAGAACAGCATTTAAACAAATTCAAACTTATAAACAATCTCATACCTTCAGTTTATTTACTTACAATGGTTTTGTAGTTATCTCAGACGGATTAGAAGCAAAAGCCGGAACAATCTCGGCCGGATACAGTCGGTTTATGAGTTGGAAAACAGCAGACGGTAAAAAAGAAGCATCACATCTTGTAAGCGAATTGGAAACACTTATAAATGGAATGCTGAACAAAAAAACACTGCTCGATTTGATAAGGCATTTCATTGTCTTTGAGAAAATTAAAAAGGAAGATTTAAAAACTAATCTTACCATTAATTGAAACAACAAAAAAATTAGCAGCATATCATCAATATTATGCGGTAAACAAAGCAGTTGATACTACAATCTCGGCATCCTCGGCAAACGGCAACGGAAAAGGCGGTGTTGTTTGGCATACGCAAGGAAGCGGAAAATCTTTATCGATGGTGTTTTATACCGGCAAAATTGTTTTAGCATTAGATAATCCCACAATTTTAGTGATTACAGACCGCAATGATTTGGACGATCAGTTATTCGATACTTTCGCTGCATCAAAACAATTATTAAGACAAGACCCGGTTCAAGCTGAAAACAGAGAACAACTTAAAAGATTTATTAAAAGTTTCTTCCGGCGGAGTTGTGTTTTCCACTATTCAAAAATTTCAACCGGATGAAGGAGAATGTTTATGAGCAGTTATCGGATAGAAAAAATATTGTTGTAATTGCAGACGAAGCACACCGTACTCAATATGGATTCAAAGCAAAACAAATTGATGATAAAGATGAAGCCAGGGAATGTTATCGGCAAAAAAACAGTTTACGGTTTTGCAAAATATATGCGGGATGCTTTACCGAATGCTACTTATCTTGGTTTTACCGGAACACCAATTGAAAGCACGGATGTAAACACTCCGGCTGTTTTCGGTAATTATGTTGATGTTTATGATATTGCCCAAGCAGTTGAAGATGGCGCAACTGTGCGTATTTATTATGAAGGAAGATTGGCAAAAATAAATCTTAGTGAAGAAGGCAAAAAACTTGTTTCTGAATTAGATGATGAACTTGATAAAGATGAATTAACTTCTACACAGCAAGCCAAAGCAAAATGGACACAATTGAAGCATTGGTCGGAAGCGAAGACCGTATTAAACAAATTGCTGCTGATATTGTATCTGCATTTTGAACAGAGACAAGAAGTTTTTGAAGGCAAAGGAATGATTGTTTCTATGTCCCGTAGAATTGCCGTTGAACTTTATAACGAAATAATAAAATTAAGACCGGAATGGCACAGCGATGATTTAAAGAAAGGCACAATAAAAGTTGTAATGACAGCCGCATCTTCCGATGGTCCCGAAATGGCAAAACATCATACAACAAAAGACCAGCGAAGAGTTTTAGCAGATAGAATGAAAGCACCCGATGATGAATTAAAACTTGTTATTGTCCGTGATATGTGGCTTACCGGTTTTGATGTTCCTTCACTTCATACCCTTTATATCGATAAGCCGATGCAAGGTCATAATTTGATGCAAGCAATTGCACGTGTTAATCGCGTTTACAAAGATAAGCCGGGCGGATTGATTGTTGATTATCTTGGTATTGCATCCGATTTGAAAAAAGCACTTTCATTTTATTCTGATAGCGGCGGCAAAGGTGATCCGGCAATTGCACAAGAAAAAGCTGTTCAGCTTATGCTTGAAAAATTGGAAGTTGTCTCTCAAATGTTTCTCGAAAAACCCGCAAGATCTTATTCAAAGGATTATGAAGACTTAGTGAAAGATCCATCTGTTCCATATCTCGGAAAAGATAAAGGACTTGCTTTATGAAGAATATTTTACTGCCGATACAACAACAAAACTAAAAATAATATTAGCAGCCGAAGAACATATTTTAAGTCTTGAAAACGGCAAGAAAAGATTTATTGATGAAGTAACCGCACTTATCAAGAGCTTTTGCAATTGCAATTCCGCACGAACAAGCAATGGATGTAAAAGATGAAGTTTCATTCTTCCAAGCAGTTAAAGCAAGATTAGCAAAATTCGATGTAACCGGTACCGGCAAAACAGATGAAGAAATTGAAACAACAATCCGGCAAGTTATAGATAAAGCTCTTGTTACTGATAAAGTAATAGATTTATTTGATGCTGCCGGAATTAAGAAACCGGATATTTCAATACTTTCAGAAGATTTTCTTTTGGAAGTGAAAAATATGGAGCATAAAAATGTTGCTTTGGAAGTTCTTAGAAAACTATTGAATGATGAAATAAAATCAAGAACAAGAAAAACCTTGTTCAAAGCAAATCACTTAATGGAAATGCTGGAAAATTCGATTAAAAAATATCACAATAAAATACTTACAGCCGCAGAAGTAATTGAAGAACTCATCAAACTTGGCAAAGAAATTCAAGAGATGGACAAAGAGCCAAAGGAAATGGGCTTGTCAGAATTTGAATATGCTTTTTATACAGCCGTTGCTAATAATGAAAGTGCACGTGAATTAATGCAGAAAGATAAATTACGTGAATTGGCAATTGTTTTATTTGAACGTGTTAGGACAGAATGCATCAATTGATTGGACTATTAAGGAAAGTGTAAAAGCAAAATTAAAAGTGATAGTTAAAAGAACATTACGGCAATTCGGCTATCCACCGGATATGCAAAAACTAGCAACAGAAACTGTTTTAAAACAAGCAGAATTAATTGCTAATGAATTGACTAATGAATATTAGATGGAAGAAACAAATTAGTAAAACCGGGCTTTTACAAGCACAGTGTAAATCGTGAGGTATCGGTTTAGGAGCAAAGCCTAGTGGCTACCAAACCAGAGAAAAGAGACTGTATAATATGGATAAATATTTTATCAGTAATGTTTCCAGTGTTAATTTCTTAATTTTTCTCTGTTGTACAATTATTTTATATGGATGTAATAAAAAAGACTCACCCACTCAAATAGCACAAGCGAAATTTCAGACTAATATTGAATTTCCTTTGAGCGATGAATTAGTTTTTAGTAATGTTTTATTAAAAGCAAATGCTACTGACCCAAAAGGTATTGCCTCATTAAATTTTGTCGTTGATGGAGAAATTGATTCCATTTTGACAATACCTCCATTCAACTACATAAGAAATTTTGCTAATTCAAAAGACAAACGAATGCATAGTTTATATACAAAAGCAATAAACACTGAAGGAAATCATGTTAGTTCAAACTTAATTTATTTTACTATGGTAAAGAATCATCAACCATCCGATGTTTCTGTTATGAACTATGATACTAACAAAATAATAATTAAATGGACGGATAATTCTGATATTGAAAATAAGTTTTATGTTTTAAATGGAACAACTAAAAATGACCTTTCAATTTTAGATTCCGTTTCCTCCGATATATATAGCATACAGATTAGTAAAGATAAATTTAATTCCTCAATTATGAACTATTTTGCTATTATTGCTGCGAATAATAATTCCTACAGTACATTATCAAACATAGATTCAATTAATATTAAATATCCACCGATAATTAGCAATTTGGAGGCTCCAGATTCACTTATTTTATCAGTGAATTCTGATTTGCAGATAAATTTAAAAGTAACTGATTTCAATGGGCTCAATGATTTATCAAATGTTTATTTTGAATTATATGCTCCAAAATCAGCTTCACCTAATAAATTAAGAATGTATTTATCAGAAAAATATTCTGAAGTTAGTGGTATATATAGTTTTAAAACATCCTTTTCTGATAATTCGACAACCGGTTTATATAAATTTTATTTTCAAGCTATTGATAATGAAGGTTATGTAAGCAATCTAATCAAACATGATATAATTTTTATTAAGTAACATAAAAATGGACTGGAAACAAACCCAACCCATAGACTCGCCTCGTTTGAGACTGGTAAATTATTTGGGATGCACTAGTAATTGGAACAACTATTTTGGGATTATAAGAGAGTTTTGCTAAGTCATAACCGCTGCGGATAAAGTGCTGTTGATTTTGTCTATTGGTATACGAGTCTGAACGGGACTTTAACGAATACTTGTAATCCCCAATTATCTACGAGCGTACCGCTGGAATCCGAGACTTCCAAATCGAGTGTATATTGGTCTGCTTCTTGTTTCCAAACAAAATGGCGATCAGAATGAGATAGAGGAAAAAGGCTAGTTTGAAAGAATGAATTTTGTATGCCTAAATCCGGAACTAATCTAATATCATAAGAGCCTACCCCGTTTCGAGCGTAATATGGACTGCTAGACATACTGTTTAGATCAAAGTTACGGAAGCCTTCCAATCCGACGTCATAGTCTTCATAAATTGTAGGATCCGATGTTCCGGACTGGCTGATTTTGAAATTACGAAACAAATAAATATTGTTCAGTTTTATGTAGCAAGGCATAGCCGGGTAAGAACCACTGTTGTCCAAAGGGCTTTGAAACCATTTATTTTCATTATAGGTAATAAAGTACGGACTTGTGCCGGAGAAGTTAACTTCAATATTTTGGTTCCCATCCCCTACTTGATAACCAAACGGCGGAATGATTTGGAATAGGTAATCGTTTGCCGATTGTTTTAATGTAACGGGCCCGGCAAAGTGAAAGTTAAAATCTTTCTTCAGGTAAACCTTACCATCATACGTACCGCCGAAAACAAAAAAACTGGAACCATCAGGGGATTCGAATGTGGCCACGGATAGTGAAGAGAAATCGCAGTTAGACGGACCAACGGTAATGATATTTGAGGGAAGTAAAACTTTTTTAGCCCGAAGACTATCAAATAGACGTCGCATTTTTTCTCTCCTTTATACCAGCTTGATTCTGATTAGTTCGTCAGCTCCGGAAGCTGCATCTAGTGCGTAACCGTTTATTTCTCCGGCTGAGTAAGGAATTGCTTTTGCCACCGCGTCAGCTTCAATAGCATCGCCTACTGTTACCGCTGCTCCGGAAAGGACAAGGGCAATACCTTCTGCCATAACCGGCAGTTCGTCGTTTGCCACGGTGTCGGCGTTTGAGACTCCAAGTGCTTTTGCACCGGCCGCGCAGAGTGTGCCGTCGTATGTTATGAATAGGTTTTTGTTTATTGCTGTTGTTGTCGTCAGGGTTGTGATTAAAATTGGTTGTTCTGTTTTCATGGGAAGCCTTATTAAGTAGCAATTAAGAATTAACAATTATCAATTATCAATTAACAATTATCAATTATCAATTAACAATTACAATTATCAATTATCAATTATCAATTATCAATTATCAATTATCAATTATAAATTAAGAATTATTGGGTGTTTGTGTTTTTTGTTTTTGTCTTTTTGGTTGTTGTTTTGGTTTTTGTTTCTGTTATCGGAATTAGATATTCCGAGTATTCCGATGCTTCGTTTTCGGGCATTTCTACTATTGAATTTTCGGGAATTAATTTTCTTTTGTGGAATAGTGATGTTTGTACTAGTTTGTATTGCATGAGTTTTAGTCCTTGGGATTTAAATATTTATGTTGTTTAATGTTTTTCAATGTTATTTTCTTGGCCCGTCAGAGACGGGCAAGCGCAAAAAATAACCAAAAGAAACATGCACTGAAAAATAAATTCTGAAATTATACTTTACATTATAAGTTCTAACGTATCATATAAAGAAAAATAACTCAGTCGCTTTGCTCCTTTAGACAGATTTTTCTTTTTGTGTTATCGTTATATTATCAATAATGTCTTTCAGTTTAATTTCCGGGCGAATTTCTTTTTAGGTGCGGATTGAAAGTACATATCAAAACATTTTATTTGCTATCGTTTTATTCGCTCTTAGAGGCGACTGTAATAATCTATATTTCATTAAAACCTATTACTTATATTTGTACTAGTTTGTATTGCATGACTTTTAGTCCTTGGGATTTATATATTTATGTTGTTTAATGTTTTTCAATGTTATTTTCTTGGCGCAAGAAAATAACCAAAAGAAACATGCACTGAAAAATAAATTCTGAAATTATACTTTACATTATAAGTTCTAACGTATCATATAAAGAAAAATAACTCAGTCGCTTTGCTCCTTTAGACAGATTTTTCTTTTTGTGTTATCGTTATATTATCAAAAATATCTTTCAGTTTAATTTCCGGGTGAATTTCTTTTTAGGTGCGGATTGAAATACATATCAAAACATTTTATTTGCTATCGTTTTATCCGCTCTTAGAGACGACTGTTCTAATATATATTTCATAAATATCTATTAGTTACGTCTGAACTAGTTTGTATTGCATGAGTTTTAGTCCTTGGGATAATATTATTTGTTTAATGTTTTTCAATGTTATTTTCTTGGCGCAAGAAAATAACCAAAAGAAACATGCACTGAAAAATAAATTCTGAAATTATACTTTACATTATAAGTTCTAACGTATCATATAAAGAAAAATAACTCAGTCGCTTTGCTCCTTTAGACAGATTTTTCTTTTTGTGTTATCGTTATATTATCAAAAATGTCTTTCAGTTTAATTTCCGGGTGAATTTCTTTTTAGGTGCGGATTGAAATACATATCAAAACATTTTACTTGCTATCGTTTTATTATCCATAAACACTGCCTTTTTAATTTATTTTGCATAAAATTTTTTACCGGTTTAAGAATTTGTATCGCTTATTAAATATCCCGCTTCCGAGCCTACTACTTTAGGTATAAATACATCTGTATTTCTTACGTATTGGACTTTGCCGTCTTTATCAAATGTATCTACTACCGGATTTCCTTTTTTGCGCAGTGTATATGCAAATGAAGGTTCGTAATAGCTTCTTGCCGCATTGGATCTTTTTGATGGCACGTATGCAAGAATCATATTATCAGACCAGATATCAACAAAATTATCATTGTCGTCAGAATAAACAGAATCGCCAACATAAAGCTGTTCAAAATCAAAAAGCTGACGAAGCAATTCCGGTGTCATTATGGAATTGCTTGTATATTTAATTCTATCCAAAACAGCCGGATGATTTTTTAATGCGTTATAAGAAACTGCGCCGATTACACATACATTAGGGCGTTTTGCAATTTTGCTTCTTATTGCTTCTTTAGCGGTATCAACAATAGCAAAAGGATCAGAAGAAGTATCATCAAATTTATCGCTTGAGCCAATTGTAACTTTATTGCCGGCAGGAAAAGTTGATAAATTCTGACAAGTATCAGCAATCAGTTTTTCCAAACGTAAGGCGATTCCATCTGTGACAACTTCCGTAGCGTGAATTTTTAAAGGAGTAATATCCTCATCAATTTCCCGGTAATCCATTGGATAAGAAAGATCATGTTCCGTAAGCGCGTAATCAATAGTAGTTTTACTACCGGGATTTATAACATTGCTGTTAGACCGGATAGCTCTTTCGGTATTATAAATTTTAAAAGCATCTTTAGAGAATTGCGGGATCTTCCCTCCTTCCTTATCGACCGAAACAATTGGAAAGAGTTTAGTACCAACAAGCGCGGCGTTATTATAACCACGAGCAAGCTGGGTTAAAACCGGATCAACTAATCTATTTTTAATAGTACTCATTATTTATACCTTAGTGATTAAAAATTTATAGACAAACATTACAAAGGAAATGCTAAGACTTAGCGGCTACAATTTGTAAAGCAGCAGAATAATCAATATCCTCCTCCTTCATTTTAAGCAGCACTTTTTTGTGAAAAGAATTAGAAACCTCATCAATCGGCAAACCGCCGTAATCCGAATCAACCAAATTATCATCAGGCTCATCATCCGGTTTATCCGCAACATCAGAGAATTCGACAATCTTTGGTATAGAATTAATAAAATCCAATAATTGAGATTTCAAATCGAGAACAAACTTTTCAGAATTGAATTCAGAGAAATTTTGGCTGCTGATAAATTGCAGAGTTTTGGTAATTTTATCCTTCATTACCGGAGTTAAGCTGCCGTATAGAAGCTTTTCATTTAAGAGAACTTCGAAGTTATTAATATTCAACTTCATATTTAAAACATCGAGACGTTCTCTGATATGGTTTCTTTCCTTATCCGATAACTCGGGCGCATTACTCAATTTAAAATTACGCGCGAAATTCTCAGTAAGAGATTTAACTTCATCGAGGGTAGAGGAAATATCAGAAAGAGCATTTGCATAAGCATTATCCTCAGAATGAGATAAGGAGCCGGGCGACATATATTGGCTTTGCATATTACCTTGTTCATGTGCAGATATTGCGTGTGTTTTTTGTATGTTAGAATCGCCCGACTCTATCTCACGAGGAACCAAATCATTATTAGAGGGATTTTCAAAATCAACAGTTAGAATATCATCAAACTCAATAACCGCATAATCGGCGTTATCACTGAACTGTACAGGAGCAAGACCATCAACAGCCGGAAGCGCCGCACCGAGAAACCCGATATGATTCAATCTTAGATCTTCAGTCAGAGATATAGACCTTTTAGGGAATTTACGATTTTTTACGGCATTTACAAATGCGGGATCTTCATCTTTAGTTTTAGCAAAAAGAGACTTCCCTTTTCTGAAAAGCTTTTCAACCCAACCAAAAGCCGGATCGTTGTCCTTCGGATGACCGAGTACAAGCGGGACTTCCCTTTCATTTGGTTTATAAGAATTGACTATTCGATCAAGATCAGCTTCAGAATAAGTTTTAGTTCTGCCCTTAGAATCTGTGTGGGTACCGGTTTTAAATATTTCAAGAATCATTTAATACGCCTTAAGTGATGGTAATAATTTGATAATTTATAAACTTATTACAACATTTGAGATACAAAATAATACATTTATTTACAAATATTCAACCATCTTGAAAGAAAAAAGCCGAAATAACAGAAAAGCAAAAGAGGTTTATACGAGAATATTTGAAAAGACCTAAACGGCGCGAAAGCGGCTATCAGGGCGGGTTACGCGAAAAAATCAGCGAGACAAATAGCTTCAGAGAACCTAACAAAACCTAACATTTTAGAGCAGCTTGAAAGAGAAATAAAAAAGCTGACAAAGAAACAAGAGTTTGGAATTAATGAAATTCTGGAAGAATTAAGAATTATCGGCTTCAGTAATATTGCGGATTATCTATCCTTTAATGACGGCGGTGTATCGTTTAAAGATTCAGCGAAAATTGCAGAGACAAAATTAAAAGCTATTGAGAGTGTAACATACAAAGAGACAGAAAGCGGAGTATATAAATCATTGAAACTTCATTCAAAGATAAACGCGTTGAGCCGTATTCTGGATTATCTAGAATTGCAGCAAGGCGATGATGAAGAGAGCCGTTTACAGATTCAAATAATAAGGAAGATAATTAAGAAATAATCCGGAAGAGGCTTATTTAATATTTAACAAATGGATAAATCGATAGACATAGAGTACGGGTTTCACAGAAACCAGGAGAAGATTTTTTACGGTTCCAATGCCCGGTATAAGATTATTTCCAAAGGCAGAAGGTTTGGACTGACAAAAGGAATGGCAAATTTTGTAATTGACCAGATGTTTAACGGAGTTAACCCAATTTTATGGGTAGATACAACCTACGGAAACATAGAGAAGTATTTTGAGCGTTACTTTATGCCGGTCTTGAAAAATTTGCCAAGAGAGCTGTATAAATTCAGACAAATCAAAAATGATTTTAAGCTGTTTCTAAACGGAGAAAAGATTTACTGCGATTTCCGATCGGCAGATAAGCCGGAGAATATTGAAGGATTCGGGTACGCTTTAATAATACTAAATGAGGCTGGAATAATCCTAAAGAACCGATCGCTTTGGGAAGAGACAATACTACCGATGGCAATAGACTACAAGGCAGATTTGATTGTCGGAGGCACACCAAAAGGAAAAAGAGTTAAAGACGGAAAGCATCTTTTTTACGAATTGTTTCAGAAAGGATTGAAAGAACCGGGAAAAAGTGAATTGAGTAATTGGGAGTCATTTAATTTTTCCACCTATGACAATCCTTTACTAGATGAGAATGAAGTAAGAGAACTTGAACAAAACATGCCGCCGAATCTGAGGCTGCAAGAGATCCACGGAAAGTTTATAGACGAAATAAACGCGGGAATAATCAAGAAAGCGTGGTTCAGCTACTATTCACCGGGAGAATTAACACGTAAACGGAACTTCGGTGTTTTTCAGAGCTGGGACACCGCGTTTAAGAAAAACGAAGAGAACGATTATTCCGTTTGTACCACTTGGAGAGTAACAGAAAACGGATTTTATCTGCTGGACGTTTTTAGAGATAGGTTAGAATTCCCGGAACTAAAAAAAGAAGCAAAGAAATCCGCAGAGAAATACAATCCCCGTTATGTTCTTATAGAAGATAAAGCAAGCGGGCAAAGTTTAATTCAAGAGCTGGAGAGAGGAAACCAGAATCCCGATAAAGAAAATAAAAACAGATAAAGATAAGATAGCGAGATTGAATTCAGTCTCTCCCCTATTTGAATCGGGTAAGGTTTTTATACCGAATACAGAGGAAGAAAAGTTTGACGATTTTGTAAATGAGTTAATAGATTTTCCAAACGGAGAGTACGACGACGCTGTTGATTCCGCGAGTCAGTTTTTAGAGTACGGGAAAAGTATCCCTACAGAAAACAAAGAGATACTAATTATCAAACGACCCCCTCGAACCGCTCGACGAGCTCGGGGACCTTCTCGGGGACCGGCTCGGTGATACGGTTGGTGGGAATTGGGTTGTGGGAAATAATTTGACATAGGTGAGATAATGTTTTTCCTCACTTTTCTTAGCCCGATTTCGGCGGGATAAACTTAAGATAAGCCATACTTTCTTGACACAAGAAAAGTATCAAAAGAATATGCACTTAAAAATAAATTCTGAAATTATACTTCCTATTGGAGTATAAACGGGACATATAAAGAAAATAACTCATCCCGATTTCATCGGGACTTAAACAGATTTTTCTTTTTGTGTTGACTTAACATTTGCGAACAAAGCTAACAGTATAATTTCCGGGCGAATTTCTTTTCAGGTGCGGGTTGGTTTGGTTGGTGGTTGGTAATTGGTGTTGGTGTCGGAATGGGCTTAGGGTCAAAATGAGTAAGGATTAAATAGATGAGGTATAGAGAAAAATGAAAAAAGAGATTAAAAGTTATTTGTTGAGAACTATCGTTCAGAGGAGGAATTATAGTACAAATAATTTCTTTACTAATCTTCCGGATCCGGATAGGATTTTAGCCGAGAATGGATATGATTATAGTGTGCTGCGTGATTTGCTTGATGATCCTCATTTAAGCGCGACTATTCAGCAAAGGAAAAATCAAGTGCTGCAGATGGGTTGGGAAATTCAGAATATATCAAATGAAAAGGTAAAAAATGAAGCCGTTGATATTGTAAATAAATGGAATCTTAAAAAAATAGGATCAGAAATACTTGACGCAATTTATTTTGGTTACCAGGTATCAGAAATTCAGTGGGAAATAATAAATAATAAAATTGTGCCTATAGATATAATCGGCAAACCTCAGGAGTGGTTCATTTACAATCGCGATAACGAAATGCTTCTGCGTAAAAAGACAAACGGATTTTACATTTTTGCAAACGGCAGAAAACTACCGGAGCATAAATTTATAGTAACTCAACATAGTCCGACTTATCTGAATCCTTACGGTGAGAAACTTTTATCAAAAGTTTTCTGGCCGGTAACATTAAAGAAAGCGACACGGGATTACTGGCAGGCAATGATAGAGAAATACGGAATGCCATATCTGGTTAGTTACTACACATCCGGAGCCAGCGAGGGAGAAAAGCAAAATCTACTAAGTGCGATCAGTGAAATAGTAGATAACCAGGGCGGTCTGCTGCCGGACGGGACAGTGCTGGATTTTAAAGAGAACGGGAAATATGAAGTCGGGAATCTTTACAAAAATCTAATTGAATTTTATAACGAAGAAATATCCAAAGCGATTTTAACAGAAACGCTGACAATAGAGAATACGCAAGGCGGCAGTTATAAAATTGCCGACATACACAGAGAGATGCTCGCCTATTTAGGAATAAGTGACAAAAAGCTGATAGAAGCCGGAATTAATAAAACCCTTAAGTGGTGGTGTCAATTTAATTATGGCGACAAGGTGAAGGAAACTCCAAAGTTGAAATTAAAGAAAAAAGAAAAAGTGGTTGAAACTAGTGTCGGTAGAGACAAGATGCTTAAAGATATGGGAGTGGAGTTTACAGAATCCTACTACAGGAAGCGATACAATCTTACAAGTGATGATTTCAAATTAATAAAAAAGGTTTAGCAAAATGGCACACTTCAGTTCATCCTTTGTCTCAATACTTATACAATTTGGCGGCTTCGCGCTGTTGATAAGTCTTGCTATGAAAATTTTCCGAAAGTTAAAGCTGTTCGAAGTTAAGCAGGAAGCATTGATTTACGCGATAAAGACCGAATCAGAGAATGGTTTCGGAGAGGCATACGAGAAAAAGATGAAGGAGCTTTTGGCGGAGTTGTCGTATTTGAAGTGAAGGATGTTGGCGTACTTTTGTCTTGATACAAAAGTACCAAAAAATCATGACTGTAAAATAAATTCCTGAAATTATACTTCCTATTGGCGGACTTCCGGACTATACAGAAAAAGAACTCGTCCGACAAATGCCGGACTCAAACAGCTTTTTCTTTTTGTACCCGTCATGTGACGGGCATAACGCTCTGTTCCAGCAAAATTTTTTCAGGTGCGAGAATTTATTTAAGGTCGTTTTTTCAATTGCTTATATGCGCATGAGACGAGCATGAAAGATTTCTAAATTTTTTGATGTGTATAAATAATTAATGAGGGAGTTAGTATGGACGGAAATGGGATTAAATCAAAGGCATTGGAAGTGATGCCAATTAAATCAATGGAGGACCAATTAAATAATTCTTCTCTTAAAATATCTATGGAGTACGTAATGAATAATTATAATGTTGACCATTCTGTTAAGTTGTTTACTTTTATCGCCAGCCTATGGAAGGCAATAAAGGACAGTGTCAGCGCTGATGGTAAAATAACTTTTAGCAAAGACATTTCTAATTTTATTTTGCCACTTGAAGAGGCGTTCCCGGCTTTTGGAGGTGATAATATAAATTACATCACCAAGGAGTTGTTTGATAAGATAACTGTTGAAGAGCAAAAACAGCTTTTAGCTCCTTTCAAAGAACGCGGTTTGCTGGATGTTAATAAAAGTGAGCCGGAGTTGGTGAGCGATATTTTCAACTGGATTGAGGCTAGTAAAACAATTCTAAGAAAATATATAATCAAAAATGCCGGATAAGAAGAGAAAAAATTTCTGGTACTGGCTGGGAAACGCGGTCGTGGGATTGCTTGGGATTAGTGTTGCTTATTCCGATAAAATCCTTCCGGCTGCCTTTCCGGAAAAAACGATTGTTAACAAGCTTGCGATTCCAATATCTATCGGTTTAAAGTTTTTATGGGACAGCTGGAGATATAAGAAAGGCAGTATTGCCGACAGCGGTAAGAAATTGTACGACAAGTTGCCGGATGGAGTTACCGGGCGGTTTAATTCGAAGAAGGAATAGGCTATACTTTTCTTATCCCATCAAAGACGGGCGAGTTAACTATTATAAATTAACAATTAAAAATTAAAAATCCGGCTGAGACAACGCTATACTAAATAATATTTTTTAACGCAATACTGTTCAAGTGCGGAAGGCATTGTCGGTTCTCTGAACTGCCCATGGGAGTTTAGATCAAAAGTAATTAATCTTTATTCAGTGAAATATATAGGAGTATTTATTATGCCTAAGTTTAGTAAAAGTTCTTTGGAGAAATTAGAAACTGCGGATGAGAGGCTACAGAATTTGTTCAATGAGGTTGTGAAGGATTATGATTGCACAATTCTTTGCGGTACGAGATCAGAAAAAGAACAAGAGGAGGCTTTTAGAAAAGGTTGGAGTACTCTTCATTATCCGCATAGTCATCATAATTCTTTACCGAGCAGGGCTGTGGATGTCGCCCCCTACCCTATTGATTGGAATGATAAGGAGAGGTTTTACCATTTCGGCGGTTATGTTCGTGGTGTAGCTAAGATGATGGGTTTGGATATTCGCTGGGGCGGTGATTGGAACGGTGATTTTAATCTTAAGAATCAACATTTTTATGATTTGCCGCATTATGAGGTTAGGAATTAAAAATTAACAATTAGGAATTAACAATTAACAATTAGGAACCCGTCAGAGAAGGGCCACGCCGTAGGCGGGCAAGCAAGCAGGCCACGTCAGAGACGGGCAGGCGGGCATGTCACGTCTGAGACGGACAGGTAAAACTAGGATAAAAGTTCTTAGGCAGGGTCACAATTTGAATTACTGCTCTCCCCTACCCAATTTTGACCACCCTAGTTAAAAATAATAACCCACTTAAGAATTATAATTTTCCCATAATAGAAAAAAAAGTTGCTAATAACCATAAATAACAATAAGTTAATTAAAAGATAAATATTTCATCCTTGGCTATGCATGATATTTATATTTTTCGGCGCCATAACATAATGAGAAAGATATCGTATATATTTTATATGATTTGATTTCATGGTATATGACAAAGAAAAACTTTTTAAGTATAAAAATTACCCTGGATGATATAAAGAATTAATTTCTAAATATCACTAATTAAAGTTAAAGTGATATCAAGAATTAATTCTACATAATTAATAGTT
>CAVUCE010000001.1:0-462511 GCA_963739985.1 uncultured Ignavibacteriales bacterium | reverse complement strand
AGCAGATATAAAAGGCTTCTTTGAGAACATCAATCATGACTGGCTAATAAGAATGCTTGAAGAAAGAATCCGAGATAAAGCATTCATCAGCTTGATAAGGAAATGGTTGAAAGCCGGGATACTGGAACCAGACAATATGGTAATCCATCCGGCAACCGGAACACCGCAAGGCGGGGTAGTTTCTCCGGTACTTGCAAATATATATTTGCACTATGTACTGGACTTATGGTTTGAGAAGAAGATAAAGCGAGACAGCAAAGGTAGAACGTATCTTTGTAGATACGCAGACGACTTTGTCTGTCTGTTCCAATTCCGTGAGGATGCGGAGAAGTTTTACAAAGAACTTCCGGAAAGGTTAGTAAAGTTCGGGTTGGAGGTATCAGAGCAAAAGACTCGAATTTTAAGTTTCAGTAAGTTCAGGATGAAAGAAAACAGCCGCTTTGACTTTCTTGGTTTTGAATTCCATTGGGGAATCGGAAGCAGAACCGGAAAGCCGCAAATAAAGCGAAGGACATCCAGAGAGAAGTTCAGAAAGTCACTTGCAAACTTCAAACAGTGGTGTAAAGTTAATAGAGATCTGAGAATCAGAGACCAAATAGCAAAGCTGAACAAGAAGCTGCGAGGATATTATGAATATTACGGGATAATTGGAAACAGCTCTAGTTTAAGGAAGTTTTACAGAAATGTGGTGAGAATATTAAAGAAATGGCTGAACCGAAGAAGTCAGAGAAAAAGCTACACGTGGATAGGGTATAAACAAATGCTGAGAAAATATCCGTTGCTGAAACCAAAGTTAACTCAAAGAAGAAATTATCAGTTAAACTTATTTAACTCTTATGGCTGAAGGTGCGGAAGCGAGTATCACTGAGGAGCCCGGTGCGGTAATACTGCACGCCGGGATCTGCGTGGGGGATGTCTGGTAACAGGCATTCCTACCACAACTAAATCCGGACGGTGTTTTTAATATTGTTAAACGTTACTTCTTAATTGAAGTTTTCTAATTTGTTCTAAAATTATTTTGTTTGAAGTTATCAAAGCAAAATCTGCAAAATAAATATTCAAATGTTTCTCTTTAATCTTTTTAAGCAGCGTTTCAGTAATTATTAGTTTTTTCTTTTATCTTGGTTTTTAAGTAGAAGTTGGCAAAATAGAATAGTTCTTTTGCAGAATTTGCTGATTAAATTCTCTCATAGTTTAATGTTTTTTTATCAAATACTTTTGCCCGGAAATAGTTTTTCAAAAAAATAAAATATTTCAGCCGGTCAAAAATATTTTCGTCGATCTTAGCATTCGTTGTTTTTATTGGGATTTTCCGGTTTTATAACCCGCTGCTCAAGGCGACAGCGATTTCGCATTCGGTATTTTATAATATTTAAAAGTTAAACATTCCGTTTCGGCAAACTTGTTTAACGTAGTCTTTCTAAATAATTAATTTGCAAAACTGTGCTGTACGAAGAAAATTACAGCACAGTTTTGCTAAAATCTTCGGCGGTTTCATGCTAATTGGCATTTTTGTTTTTGGCTGCGCCTTAGCAGCATAACCGTTATGTTGTTAAATGAAAATTCAGGGGATCAAGCTTATGAAAAAAATAATATTTTATCTTCCTTATCTAATATTGACTTCTTTTTTAATTTCTTGTAATGAAACATCAATTGTAGAGCCTGGTAATACCAAGACAGAATACAATATAAAAAGAGCTGGAAGCGATGGTAATAATTGGGAAGAAATAATAAAATTACCGGAAAACAAAGATAGCGGGAAAATAGCTATTAGGTCACAAGATATAATAGTTGATTCATTAAATAATATTTATCTTGTTACCACTTTGGATGGAATAAAAATAGTAAATCTACTAGACGCGTCCTATAAAACTATTTATTATAATAATACTAGTTCTGATAGTTCACATTTCTCCGCGATATTAAATTACAACGGGAAAATAATTACAGCCATTGGGAACTATTTTACTGGCATTACTGGTACATGCATTTATAATGTTTCTGAGAATGCTTTTAAATCAATTAATATATTTAAAAATCCAACAATTATTACATCATTATCTCAAGCACTCAATGGTGATATATATGCTGGTTGTTATAAAAAAATATTAGTTTCTACGGATGGTGGAAATTCATGGAGTGAGAAGACGCAAGGCATCGAAGGGAGTTTTGGATATTTTTATTCATTTGCATTTGATAAGTACAATAATGTTTATGGAGCAACTCGTAACGGAATTTATTTTTCTAATACAAATAAAAATAATTTCCATAATATTGGATTAAGTAATGAAACAATATTATCGATAGCTCTAAATTCAAAAGATTGGATATTTGCGACAACAGAAGACGGATATCTTTATTATTCAAAAGATTCTGGTAAAAATTGGATAAAGCTACAAAATTATCCGCGAATACAATCTCAAACTCTCTATATCAACGATAAAGATTATTTGATAGTTGGAACACAAGATGGCGTATATAGGTCTACAGATAATGGAAATAGTTGGGAATCAATGGGGTTAAAAAATAAATTTATAATTAAAATTATCCCAGATTTGAAAGGAAATTTAATAGCGGCTACATATATGAATGAAGTTTATATTAGTAGAAATAATTAAAACAACATAACCCGCTGCTCAAGGCGACAGCGATTTCGCATTCGGTATTTTATAATATTTATAAGTTGAAAATTCCGTTTCGGCAAACTTGTTCAACGTAGTCTTTCTAATTAATTAATTTGCAAAACGTGTGCTTACGAAGAAAATTAACACACGTTTTGCTAAAATCTTTCGGCGGTTTCATGCTAATTGGCATTTTTGTTTTTGGCTGCGCCTTAGCAGCATAACCGTTATAAATCCGGACGGTGTTTTTAATATTGTTAAACGTTACTTCTTAATTGAAGTTTTCTAATTTGTTCTAAAATTATTTTGTTTGAAGTTATCAAAGCAAAATCTGCAAAATAAATATTCAAATGTTTCTCTATAATCTTTTTAAGCAGCGTTTCAGTAATTATTAGTTTTTTCTTTTATCTTGGTTTTTAAGTAGAAGTTGGCAAAATAAAATAGTTCTTTTGCAGAATTTGCTGCTTAAATTCTCTCATAGTTTAATGTTTTTTTAAGCAAATACTTTTGCCCGGAATTAAGTTTTTCAAATATTAAAATATTACATCCGGTCAAAAATATTTTCGTCGATCGTTCGCATTCGTAGTTTTATTGGGATTTTCCGGTTTTATAACCCGCTGCTCAAGGCGACAGCGATTTCGCATTCGGTATTTTATAATATTTAAAAGTTAAACATTCCGTTTCGGCAAACTTGTTTAACGTAGTCTTTCTAAATAATTAATTTGCAAACTGCGCTTACGAAGAAAATTAAGCGCAGTTTGCTAAAATCTTCGGCGGTTTCATGCTAATTGGCATTTTTGTTTTTGGCTGCGCCTTAGCAGCATAACCGTTATAAATCCGGACGGTGTTTTTAATATTGTTAAACGTTACTTCTTAATTGAAGTTTTCTAATTTGTTCTAAAATTATTTTGTTTGAAGTTATCAAAGCAAAATCTGCAAAATAAATATTCAAATGTTTCTCTATAAACTTTTTAAGCAGCGTTTCAGTAATTATTAGTTTTTTCTTTTATCTTGGTTTTTAAGTAGAAGTTGGCAAAATAAAATAGTTCTTTTGCAGAATTTGCTGCTTAAATTCTCTCATAGTTTAATGTTTTTTTAAGCAAATACTTTTGCCCGGAAATA
Source organism: uncultured Ignavibacteriales bacterium (assembly GCA_963739985.1). Classification (GTDB taxonomy): domain Bacteria; phylum Bacteroidota; class Ignavibacteria; order Ignavibacteriales; family Ignavibacteriaceae; genus CAVUCE01. The sequence continues at coordinate 458,768 of CAVUCE010000001.1, read as the reverse complement.
AGTTTTTCAAAAAATTAAAATATTACATCCGGTCAAAAATATTTTCGTCGTCGTTCGCATTCGTAGTTTTACTGGGATTTTCCGGTTTTATAACCCGCTGCTCAAGGCGACAGCGATTTCGCATTCGGTATTTTATAATATTTATAAGTTAAACATTCCGTTTCGGCAAACTTGTTTAACGTAGTCTTTCTAAATAATTAATTTGCAAAACGTGTGTACGAAGAAAATTACACACGTTTTGCTAAACTTTCGGCGGTTTCATGCTAATTGGCATTTTTGTTTTTGGCTGCGCCTTAGCAGCATAAGCGCAGTTTGCTAAAATCTTTGACGGTTTCATGCTAATTGGCATTTTTGTTTTTGGCTGCGCCTTAGCAGCATAACCGTTATACCTACAAATAAAAGGTTTAAATATTATGAAAATAATCATAATACTTTCACTATTATTTACAATAGATTTATTTGGTCAAAGCGATTTAGGATATTTCCCTCACGATAAAAACGATTATTGGATATATGATTATCACGATTTTAGTTTTCACTACACTTCGCGAGAATATATTTCTAAAGATAGTCTTGCACCTAATGGAATTTCTTATTTTACAAAAAAATCGCGTCTTTTTGACGCTATGACATCCTGGACTTCTAAAGAATATTATATAGACACTTTAGAGCAAGTTTGGCAATATCAAAATCCTAACTGGTCATTATTATTCAAACTAAATGCAAAGTTAGATGAGCAATGGGTTGTGTCGGGAGATAGTGGGAATTATTTAATTGCAAAAGTAAATGCAATTAAACAAGATACCATATTTAACTTACCAACAACTATAAAAGAAATTGAATATTACACATCTGCCGATTCTTCAGATACTTCTGGATTTGTTTTATATGGCTATATATTAGCAAAAGGTTTAGGAATTATAAATTATGGTGGCGAAGGAAACGGGTTTTACTCTTTGCGTGGTGCTATAATAAACAATCAAATTTATGGTGATACAAGCACTGTTACTGAGATCAGAAATGTAACTAGTCCAACTATTCCAAATAAATATATGCTGTTGCAAAATTACCCGAACCCATTCAATCCAAGTACAAATATAGAATTTACTATTCCACGAAATACAAGAGTTAGAATTAGCATCTATAATATACTTGGAGAAAAAATAATGGATTTATTAAATGAAGAAGTAGTAGAAGGGCATTACAAAATAAGGTGGAATGGAAAAGATGTGGAGGGAAGGAATTTATCAAGTGGTGTTTACCTAATTATGATGAAAACAAATAATTATCAAAAAATTATAAAAGCATTATTATTAAAGTAGGTATAACCAGCGGTTCAACACCGACCGCACATTCTGCTCGGCAGAAATTAGTCTATGGCATTTCTAAATTGTTCAGCATTCAGTTTGACGTAGACTTTCTAATTAATGTAAATCGTAAACTTTGCTTACCTTCGGAAAATTAAGCAAAGTTTCATAATTATTGGCATTGCAATTTTACTCGTCATTCTTGTTCTGGGCGGACGGGTTAACCGCACAGCCGTTATAAATCCGGACGGTATTTTTAATATTGTTAAAAGTTTCCAATTAATTGAAGTTTTCAAATTTATTCTAAAAATATTTTGTTTGAGGTTATCAAAGCAAAATCTGCAAAATAAATATTCAAATGTTTCTCTATAAACTTTTTAAGCAGCGTTTCAGTAATTATTAGTTTTTTCTTTTATCTTGGTTTTTAAGTAGAAGTTGGCAAAATAAAATAGTTCTTTTGCAGAATTTGCTGATTAAGTTTTCTAAAAGTTCGGCATTTTTAAGCAAATACTTTTGCCCGGAATTAAGTTTTCAAATATTAAAATATTTCATCCGTTCAAAAATATTTTCGTCGATCTTCGCATTCGTTGTTTTTACTGGGATTTTCCGGTTTTATAACCCGCTGCTCAAGGCGACAGCGATTTCGCATTCGGTATTTTATAATATTTATAAGTTAAACATTCCGTTTCGGCAAACTTGTTTAACGTAGTCTTTCTAAATAATTAATTTGCAAAACTGTGCTGTACGAAGAAAATTACAGCACAGTTTTGCTAAAATCTTCGGCGGTTTCATGCTAATTGGCATTTTTGTTTTTGGCTGCGCCTTAGCAGCATAACCGTTATATTGCCAGCGTAGATTCATAAGGGGGAAATAGTATAAATGGGAAAAATAAAAATTACAGCAATTCTATTTATTTTCTTATCAAATATTGTGTCGGCGAATAATATTAAATGGGAAGATTCCTCAGACAATAGAAATGGCTATTGGTTAGGTCTAGGAATTGGTAGCGGTTACTTTGGTCCAAATTTATGCGCAAATATATCCTTCACAATTAGTCAGAATTTATTTACCATCAAATACAGCAAGAGTAATGAATTTAGATTTGGAGTTGATAATGATTTTGATGAGCCAGCATTATCAATGAAAGAATTTGGAATACTTTATGGGAGATTTCATAGAGAAAGTATCCTTCTACTAAGTGCATCTATAGGCATAAGTTATCTGAATGGAATAAATCGAGGAAGAAATATTCAATACCATGATTTTGAAAAAATAAATATATCAACAATAGGCTTCCCTTTTGAAGCGGAAGTAATGTTTGAATTTACTAATTACACTGGAATAGGAATATTATTCTACGGTAATATTAATAAAGAAAGAATATTTACTGGTGGAATGGTAAGAATAAAAATAGGATGGTTCTAAAGTATAAAGGCAATATAACAAGCGGTTCAACCCGACCGCGCATTCTGATCGGCAGAAATTAGTCTATGGCATTTCTAAATTGTTCAGCATTCAGTTTGACGTAGACTTTCTAATTAATGTAAATCGTAAACTTTGCTTTCCTTCGGAAAATTAAGCAAAGTTTCATAATTATCGGCATTGCAATTTTACTCGTCATTTTTGTTTTGGGCGGACGGGTTAACCGCATAGCCGTTATAAATCCGGACGGTGTTTTTAATATTGTTAAACGTTACTTCTTAATTGAAGTTTTCTAATTTGTTCTAAAATTATTTTGTTTGAAGTTATCAAAGCAAAATCTGCAAAATAAATATTTAAATGTTTCTCTATAAACTTTTTAAGCAGCGTTTCAGTAATTATTAGTTTTTTCTTTTATCTTGGTTTTTAAGTAGAAGTTGGCAAAATAAAATAGTTCTTTTGCAGAATTTGCTGATTAAGTTTTCTAAAAGTTCAAGGTTTTTTTAAGCAAATACTTTTGCCCGGAATTAGTTTTTCAAAAAATTAAAATATTACATCCGGTCAAAAATATTTTCGTCGATCGTTCGCATTCGTAGTTTTATTGGGATTTTCCGGTTTTATAACCCGCTGCTCAAGGCGACAGCGATTTCGCATTCGGTATTTTATAATATTTATAAGTTAAACATTCCGTTTCGGCAAACTTGTTTAACGTAGTCTTTCTAAATAATTAATTTGCAAACTGCGCTTACGAAGAAAATTAAGCGCAGTTTGCTAAAATCTTCGGCGGTTTCATGCTAATTGGCATTTTTGTTTTTGGCTGCGCCTTAGCAGCATAACCGTTAGTGCGTCAAGCGAAGCTTGATGCTTCTGTCAGGGTGAAAGTCCTTGAGAGGTAAGATTTAGCAAATCACCTCTACCGAGTGTTGCATGTATCGAGGGACTCACTTAATTATTGGGCGAACGGAATACATGAAGCGTACACAGGGAATTATGCAGGCTGTAAGGAAGACCGCACTTCCTTAAACCAATTTAGCCTCGAAAATTGCGTAGAGTGTAGACGGCAATGATATTAACGGCTCAGAAGCCAATACTTGAATAATCGTTAAGCGAGATTACTCAAGGTCTACCGTGGTTATAAGGTATAGCATGTATAAAGAGAAGTGTCAGGAACTTGAGAGACCCTACAAGCTCCATTGATGAGATGGTAAGCGAAATCAACCAAAAGAAGATAAACTGAAGACTTGTGGGGAGTCGGATCAACTCATAGTACTCCGAGAGCGGGAGAGCCGTTCACATGGGGAAGGAGTTGACAGTGATACGTAACTTGCAAAGGAAACATTAACCGAACAGTAGGAGCGGAAGAAATAGTGCAAACCTTACTGCAAGAAATAGCAAACAAAGCAAAACGTGAGAGGAAGTACCGGTTTCAAAATCTATACACAATGTTGAACGAGTTGAACCTTCTGGATTCATGGAAGTATCTAAACAAAAGCGCAAGCAGCGGGATTGACCGGGTGAGTGCAAAACAGTACGAAGTGAATCTTGAGAGTAATGTGAAAGAACTGGTATCAACATTGATAAGAAAAGGATACCGGGCAAAGCTGATAAAGAGGAAGTACATTCCCAAATCAAACGGGAAATTACGACCGCTTGGGATACCGGTAACTGAAGACAAACTACTTCAAACAGCGGTTGCAAGAATACTGAATGCCATTTATGAGCAAGATTTCATTTCTGACAGCTTTGGCTACAGAGAAGGAAAAGATGCAAAAACGGCATTAAAGGAACTACACTACCAACTGCAATATGGATGGTTTGGCTACGTAGTAGAAGCAGATATAAAAGGCTTCTTTGAGAACATCAATCATGACTGGCTAATAAGAATGCTTGAAGAAAGAATCCGAGATAAAGCATTCATCAGCTTGATAAGGAAATGGTTGAAAGCCGGGATACTGGAACCAGACAATATGGTAATCCATCCGGCAACCGGAACACCGCAAGGCGGGGTAGTTTCTCCGGTACTTGCAAATATATATTTGCACTATGTACTGGACTTATGGTTTGAGAAGAAGATAAAGCGAGACAGCAAAGGTAGAACGTATCTTTGTAGATACGCAGACGACTTTGTCTGTCTGTTCCAATTCCGTGAGGATGCGGAGAAGTTTTACAAAGAACTTCCGGAAAGGTTAGTAAAGTTCGGGTTGGAGGTATCAGAGCAAAAGACTCGAATTTTAAGTTTCAGTAAGTTCAGGATGAAAGAAAACAGCCGCTTTGACTTTCTTGGTTTTGAATTCCATTGGGGAATCGGAAGCAGAACCGGAAAGCCGCAAATAAAGCGAAGGACATCCAGAGAGAAGTTCAGAAAGTCACTTGCAAACTTCAAACAGTGGTGTAAAGTTAATAGAGATCTGAGAATCAGAGACCAAATAGCAAAGCTGAACAAGAAGCTGCGAGGATATTATGAATATTACGGGATAATTGGAAACAGCTCTAGTTTAAGGAAGTTTTACAGAAATGTGGTGAGAATATTAAAGAAATGGCTGAACCGAAGAAGTCAGAGAAAAAGCTACACGTGGATAGGGTATAAACAAATGCTGAGAAAATATCCGTTGCTGAAACCAAAGTTAACTCAAAGAAGAAATTATCAGTTAAACTTATTTAACTCTTATGGCTGAAGGTGCGGAAGCGAGTATCACTGAGGAGCCCGGTGCGGTAATACTGCACGCCGGGATCTGCGTGGGGGATGTCTGGTAACAGGCATTCCTACCACAACTAAGGCTAAAATCTAATATTGATTTTAATTATATTGATACGTAGATTATGACGAAAATAGTTACGTATTATTATGAGTTTGAAATGGATACAAAATTAACACTAAAATTAAATAAAAGGTCGATTGAAAGAGCAAAAAGATATGCGAAAAAGCATAATCAAAGTCTTTCCGTTTTAGTCGAAGAATATTTTGATTTAATTTCTGACAAAGAGAAATCTTCAGAAATAGAAATCTCTCCAAATGTTTTGGAACTTTCTGGAGTTATAAAATTGAGTGATTACTTTGATGCTAAAGCTGAATACGGAAAACATCTTGAAGAAAAATATGGGAAATTATGAACGTATTTGTAGATTCTGATATTATTCTGGACTTACTTGCAGAAAGAGAGCCTTTTTATATTCATTCAGCTAAACTGTTCACTCTTATTGACCAGAGAAAAATAAAAGCTTACACATCACCTATAATTTTTGCAAATCTACATTATATATTAAGAAAATATAAATCTAATAGTTTCGCACTTCAAAGTTTAAGAAAATTAAAAACACTCATAAATGTTTTGACAATGGATTCAAGAGTTGTTGAACAAGCATTAAATTCAGAATTCAAAGATTTCGAAGATGCACTACAATATTTTACCGCAATAAATAATGGAATACAAATAATATTAACGCGAAACAAAGTTGATTACAAAAAGAGTAAAATTACTGTTTCAACAGCAGAAGAATTTATTAAAACTTGGCAAATAAAATCTAACAAATAAACTCGGCAGCCTTATAACATCTTTAATAAGTAAAAAGTCAATAGCATAATATAGTCCGATGACAAATATTATTTGTAAAAAAAAGTTCTTTGAATTACTGATCTTCTGTATTTACACCAAACAATGCCATCAATATCCATTTGGCTGCAGCATGGCAACCAAACCTCTTTAGGGTCTTACTGACAGATATACTGAAAGCTGTTCCGAAAACACGGAACTATACCTCTTTAATAAGTAAAAAGTCAATAGCATAATATAGTCCGATGACAAATATTATTTGTAAAAAAAAGTTCTTTGAATTACTGATCTTCTGTATTTACACCAAACAATGCCATCAATATCCATTTGGCTGCAGCATGGCAACCAAACCTCTTTAGGGTCTTACTGACAGATATACTGAAAGCTGTTCCGAAAACACGGAACTATACCAGATATTTAATAGGCAAGCGCATTACTTCCCAATCCAGCGCAAGGATTATGCGTTGAGGCTAATCAGTTATGCGTACGGGCTTGTAATGCGCGGCCATTGTAGAGACTTCTTATGCTGAAGTTCTGTGCCTTTGAATTTATTGTTAAAGTCAGATTTATTTTTCAAAACGTAAAAGACAATTTCAGCGATTTCTTTAGCGATAATAGTCTTAGCAATTTGTTTGTTTTTCTTTCTAAGTAGAGAGTTGTGATATTTCCTTATAACCGGGTAATACTGAACTGCATGAACAGCGGCATCAGAGAAAGCAACTTTTAGATATTTGTTTCCGTCTTTGGATGAGCGCTGTTTAGATTTACCGCCGGAGTTACGTGCAGAAGGAGTAAGTCGGCAGTAAGAGAAGAAGTTCTTCACATCCGGGAAACGGTTGATGTCGTCAACTTCAAGAAGAATAGTAAAGGCATTCATCTTCCCGATACCGGGAATCCAGAGCAAACGCTGTATATCATCATCGGGAATAAGATAAGGATAAAGCTGTTTTTCAAGATCAAGCATTTGATCATTTAATAGTTCTTCTACTTCAGATAATTGTTGATACTGAAATTGTGGGATGCCGTTAAGTTCTGCCGGTGAATCATAATTGTATTTAGCGAGCAGAAGCTGCATAGAGTTGGTAACTGAAGTATGTCGCTGTACTATTTTAAGTCTGGCACGGAGAGCATCGCGAAGCAGACGTTTGTTGTTGGATATTTTATGAGCCACGGGAATGTAATCCATTCGGAGAAGTTGAGCAAGTGTATGGGAATCGACTTTGTCTGTTTTGACCTTTGCATAAGCGATAGCTTTAACATACTTGGCATGAGCAAGTACAAGAGGAATGTTCATGGAAGTAAGAAGATCATTCAGCCAGTACCAGGTCATGGTTGATTCTACGGTAGCAATGTTTTCATTGTCGAGCTCCGAGAAGTATTGAATAAAATTATGATTAACATTTTTAATGTTTTCTTGTTTAACGATCTTACCGGAAGAGTCAACGGTAGTTAAATAAGAAGTTAATTTATGAAGATCGATTCCTGTGTAATACATTTGACACCTCCAAAGTTAAAATGTTTAATGATGAACTAATTTAACTTTTTACTTATTGGAAATATCAAGCGTCTCAACCCGACCGCAGATTCTGATTGGCAGAAATTAGTCTATGAGATTTCAAAAATATTCGACATTCAGTTCGACGTAGATTTTCTCCCCTGGGGATCCTTTTGGGATAATTAATGTAAAAAGTAAACTTTGCTTACAAAAAAACCGTCTGAGCCGGGCCACGTTAGGGACGGGCAAGCAGGATTAAGCAAAGTTTCATAACTTTTGACTTTGCAATTTTCTCGTCTCTTTTGCACTTGGACAAGCTCAGTGTAAATTATAGGCAGCGGGTTGTCAACCATGCTGTTGCAATATGATTTAAGAATATATTTTGTCTAAACGGAATTACATTGTTTTACATGCTGGTCAGAAGGTCTTTTAAGAAAGAATAACTAAGTTGGAAATTCGGTTAATCGATCGCAATATTATTCATCTATTGCTTTTAAAAATAAAAATATAAGTATTCATAATACAAAACCGAATAATTTGAGTAATAAATATTATTATAGTTCTGAAGGAATTTTATGAATGAAAAATTGCCGGTAGGGGAGTAAGTTATATGAATAAAATAATTGCGGCGCTTTTATTCTTCATTTTAATTTCCGGATGTACTAAGAAAACTAAATCGCCGGTGAGTCCCTCTGAAGCAACTCAAGATTCAACTAAAATTGATACGGTTCAATATGTCGTCGTACCGCAGCACGATATTCAGTGGCCGTCTTTGGCAAATTCTGCTTGGCCAAAGCCTTTGCATGATGCACAGTGTACAGGAAGAAGTGCATTCCTTGGACCTGCTAAAGGGAAATTAAAATATACGATTCCGATGAGTTTTAATACTACTGATGTAATTTTAGAAGATGATTCAACTATTTGTTTTGTCTCTGATACCGTGTTATTCTCGTATTCAATCAGTGGAAATAAACTTTGGGATACAGAGCTAAATAGCCGATTCGCTAGTTATAATCCACCTCTAATAAATAAAGAGGGAGTGATTTATGTTGGAACTAATAATGGTTTATCAGCATTTGGTAAGGATGGCAAATTACTTTGGCATAATGCTCAAGTAGGTAGAGTTGTAATGAAATCAAGTTCCATTACTAAAGACGGAATCTTACTAATAATATCTGATGCCGGAACTTTGTCCGCTATTGATGAAAATGGAAATATTAATTGGCAGATTAATGCGCCACAAGGGACATTTGCTTGGGGGAGTGACAATACAATTAGTTCCTCTCCGGACGGAAATAAATTTTATGTTGGCGGTACAACTGAAAGTCAATCGCTTTATACTATAAACTTAAACGGACAGATTATTCGTGCAGATTCACTTGGAGGAATTCAATCAGGCGCTATTAGTGTGGATAATCAAGGAAACATTTATTCGTATTTCGGTGAAGATTTAATTTCAATTTCTCCTAATGGCTCAGAAAGATGGAGACTTCCCATGGTTGGAAGCAATTATAATGTTGTTATTGATCCAGACGGTAATATCGATTTTTTATCAAAAGGCAAATTAATATCTGTTGATAATATCGGCCAAAAAAGATGGGAATTCCCGGTGGATAAACTTGATTTTTATTCACACTTAGTCTGCGATGCGAACGGAACTGTGTTTGTAGAATCTTCAAATGATCGGCAAAATTATGACGTTCAAGCAGTTAGTAAAGAAGGTAAATTGATTTGGACATCTCATTGAAAGGCTTATGTTAAACTAGGAGGCGTAAGTTTAACTAAAAATGGATATTTAATATTTCCTCATTCGGGGTATTCACCGACTCCTAAAACTTTATATATTATTGAATAATATCCAACTTTATGGAACTATTGAGGAACAAATTAAAAATATATTTGTCTAAAATCTAAGATAGAAATATTATTCAAATATTATTAGGAATTTGAAATGAAGATATATTTTACAATTATTATGTCTGTACTATTTACTTCCTCAATATTCTGTAATGATAATAATTCGCTTCAAAGTGAAACATCAAAAGACACAAATCTTTCCAAAACGCTTATACCTAATAAAAATATTTCAAGTAAGATCGATGCGGATTTATTAAAAGATAAGATTAGTAAAATGATTAAATCCGGTTTTATAAATCCCGACAAAAATAATATTAAAATAATTCCTTTACCCAAAGCAAACGCAAAAAATAGAAACTTACAACTTTTGCCTAATTACAAAGACGGATCACTTAAATATATACCTATCAGAAAATAACAGGGAAAAAGTAATAATTATAATTTTGCAATTAATGCAGTAAATCCCTTTTTTATTTAAATTATATACAATTTCGATAAATAATTACTGAAAATACCAAATGAAGAACTTAGAAAAAGTAAACCTAGAAAATAAACTTGAACAATTTTCTGAATATTGGTCTCCGCAAACAATAGCACAATTTAATCAAAATGATATTATGGTTGTTAAAGCTAAAGGAGAATTTGTTTGGCATTCACATAAAGAAACCGATGATTTATTTTTAGTTCTAAAAGGTAAATTAAAAATTCAATTAAGAGATAAAACTGTTGAACTGAATCCGGGTGAATTGTTTGTAGTTCCTAAAGGGATTGAACATAAACCATTTGCTGAAGAAGAAGTTCATCTACTTATTATTGAACCAACCGGAACGCCAAATACGGGTGATAAGAGCAATGCTTCACCAAGAATAATTATTTAACTTCGAATTTCATATCCAAAATACAATTGCGGGTTAGTAAAATATAAATTAAATTATTGATACCATAATTACACAAAAATAAAGACTATATGAAAGCAATAATATTTTTAATTTGTTTAATGTGGATTTCCGCAGCAGGATGTTCGACAATTTATCAAGCAAACCAATTTCCTTCAAAGCAAAAATATTATGATGATTTTAATAGCTTTGCAAGTAACAAAGTTCTGAATGTTGAACTGAAAAATGACAGTACTTTTGAGACAGAAGAAGGCGTATTTATTGCTAATGATAGTCTAAATGTACCTGTTGAATTAAAAAGCACAAATCAATCAATTTCAGAATTAAAATCAGAATTAGTAAAACTCGATGTTAATCATAATAAGTTTAAAAAGGGTTTAGTTTTTGCCGGGATAAAGAATAATGCTGAACATGAAGGGAAATTGTTGCTTGATAATTCGGAAATGAATTTTCAAATAAAAGATGATGCGACTCTTACTTACATTCCAATAAGCAAAATAAAAGATATAAATTACAAAAATAGGTGGCTGGGAATGGCTTCCGGTGCCGGATACGGATTTGCTTCTGGGGCCGTTCTGGGATATTTGGGAAGTATAATATTATCGGCAATTTCTTATGATAGTGCTAAAGATCCAGCTAGGAACTTTTTTACGAGCGAGGCAAATCTTGATGGAACTCTGGTAGTTGGCGGAGGATTTGCAGTAATTGGTGCTTTAGTTGGGCTGATCGTTGGTGATAAATATATTTATAAATTTAACTAATTTTTTAAGATAAAATTATAATATCGAAAGGGGAGAAATGTTCATTCGATTGTTGTTTATTCTGGGGTTTTTAATTTCAACTACTATTTTTTCACAAGTTCCGGACAAGATTCAGCGTTTTAGAAATGATAATAAAGGAAATTATAATAATAGAAAAGAAGATACATTTTACAGTAATAATGTAAAATCTTTGTTTAATAATGATGGTGAAATTGGACAATGGCCTTATCAACCTAGCGTCTCTTGGCCTTCAGACTCCGGACACAGTTACATTGATGGATATACATTTCTAATTAGTGCAGAAGTAATAGCTCCAGGTGATAGTCAGGTTATACATCCTTTAGAAACGGCTTACCGAGCATTTTACAGTATGGATCCTTATACTCACATTCCCTGGGGCATTGAACCAGTCTCAGGTTATAATAAAGAAGGATCAAATGTAGCTCAAAGCAATAACTCCTCTACCTGGCCAAAAGAATGGCCTCAGGCGCTTAATTTACCAGCAAGTGCAAATGGTCATTGGTATGGATATTTTGGAATTGATTCTATAAAAGCCTCAAATGAAATATTTTCTGTCTTGGATGATTCACAAGATAAAAAGTTTACAAGAGCACCTTACAATTACTATCCCATTTCGTCAGATTCTTCTAGAGGCGGACTAGGATTAAGAGTTGAAACAAGGATATTTCAATGGGATGATTCCTTAAGAAATGATATAGTTTTTATAAATTACAACATATGGAATATTTCTGATAACGACTACAATAAAACTATATTCGGATTATATTTTGAACCAGGTGTCGGTGGATCTGAACACGGACCAAATAGCAGCAATATAGATTTAAAACATGAATTGGTTTATTCCTGGAATCCTGATGGAGTAGCATTTCCGGACAATTGGAAAACGGGCTATGTTGGAATTGGGATTTTAGAAGGTCCATCTAATTCAGATATGGTCAATCAAATTTCATTTGTTAATGCTTCACATTCTGGAAGTATTTATAGTCAAACGATTCCGATGAATAATGAAATTATGTGGAAGGCTTTAACTAGTGGTATTGATACTTCAATTGAGAATGCAAATTTAAGTACTATTGTCGGAGTTGGGCCATTTAAATTTGAGAAGTGGACAAACCAAAGTTTCTCAGACGCAATTATACTTGGACATAATCTCGATGAGATAATTAGGAAAAAAGAAATTGCGCAGCAAATATATGATAATAATTTTGAAATACCGGATACTATTATAACAAATGTTAAGCAAAATTATGATTTCCCAAGTAAATTTAATCTTTCACAATCTTACCCAAATCCATTTAATCCAATTACAACTATTCGGTATTCTATAAGTTCATTTAAACATGTGACATTGAAAATTTATGACATTTTAGGATCAGAAATCGAAACACTTGTTGATGAAGTAAAACCTGCAGGAACTTATGAAGTTAATTTTAATGGAAGCAGGCTCTCAAGTGGGACGTACTTTTATAGACTACAATCAGGAAATTCCGTGGAAACTAAAAAATTAATACTATTAAAATAATTGCTAAATAAATTGGAAAAGTTAAGTTTTGTAACCATTTTGCTGTTGTTTTCGGATCATCCTATTCTCAAAAATTACAGGATTCAACAGCAAAATAATTTATTATTACTTTATCATTGATAAAAAAATATTCGATGATACGTTTAAAAATTTTGAATTAAAGATTTTCAAAGATTAATATAATTTCAATTTAAATATTAGAATGATAAGTCTATGCTCGAGCATGTATATAATCCTTTAAACAATTTGTATGTTAGATTATTCCTAATTCTTATTGCATTAGCTTATTTCATTTTTAGGTTTCAACTAATTACACAAATTTTGTCCTGGCTAGGTAGAAAGAAATCTAATAGAATCTATGATGATATTTTTGAAAAGGAAAAAATGCAGATGATTGAAAAAGAATTAGATAAAAATAAATCTGATTCTGAAAAGAAAAATTTATAGAATTGTTTCAGCTTCCATATCTACCAACTCTCTCAAATTCTCAAAAATACTAGCTAAACCTAAACTTTCCTTCAGATCACACGATTATAATAAGTAGAAGTGGATCACTTCCTAAAATATGGAAATGATTTACATTAATAATAGTTAAAATTATTTAACATTATTTTAATAATAAGTTAACATAAAAATACTATATATCTTATTATAATTTAAGGAGTTATTGATAAGATGAAAAATAAAAGCGATAATATACTTGAGTTTCCGTTTTTAAATCATCGTCGTGATGAAAAGGGAATTGAGTTCCGTAAAAATAAAATAGTTCCTCAAAATGAGGAGATTAGAAACAGAATTTCAAATGATGAAAACGAATGGCAGCAAGAGTATTTCATAATTTATAATTCTTACGTACTGGAAAAAGCTGATAAATAAAGGTTAGTTTAATTTTTCAGTCCAAAATTTAATTTGTTTTTCAACTTCTGAAGGAGATGGGGAACCATAGCTTTTCTTTCTCTTCAATGAACTTCCAATCTTCAAACATTCCATAGCTGTCTCATCAAAAATTTCATTTACAGATTTCAGCAGAGATAAATCAGCTACTTTAAAATTTTGATTTTTCTCTTCCAATACTTTAACAACCTCGCCGACAATATGGTGTGCATCTCTGAAGGGAACTCCTTTTAAAACAAGCCAATCCGCCAAATCCGTTGCCAAAGAAAAATCGCCTTCTAATTCCTTAGCAAATCTATCTTTATTAAAAGATGCTGTTTTAAGCATTTCGCTCATTAGTAGAAGAGAATTCCGCAAGGTTGAATAAGAATCGAATACCGGCTCCTTATCTTCTTGCAAATCTCTATTATAACTTAATGGTAAAGATTTTAATGTAGTAGTTAAAGAAATATAATTCCCGTATACTCTACCGGATTTGCCTCTAATCAATTCAGCAATATCCGGATTTTTCTTTTGCGGCATCAAGGAAGAACCTGTAGAATATTCATCACTTAACTTAATGAAATTCCACTCACTAGTGCTCCATAATATTATTTCTTCTGAAAGTCTGCTTAAGTGCATCATTGAAACAAGACAAGCATTTAAAAAATCAATTAGGAAATCTCTATTTGAAACGGTATCTAGTGCGTTTCTAGTAGGTGAATCAAAACCAAGTTTTTTAGATGTAAAATCTCTATCGAGTGGTATTGTTGAGCCGGCAAGAGCTCCGGCACCAAGAGGGGATTCATTTACAGAATTCTTAACAAAAGCAAACCTTTCAGAATCCCGATTTAACATTTCCACATAAGCTAATAAATGAAATGCTAAAGATATTGGCTGGGCTCTTTGAAGGTGAGTATAACCGGGAATGATCGTTTTAATGTTTCCTTTTGCAATATCTAATAGTGAAATCTGAAATTTAGATATGGTATCAATAAGATCATTGCAAGATTTTCTGATCCATAATTTTATATCTGTAGCTACCTGGTCATTACGACTTCTGCCGGTATGTAACTTGCCGGCAGTGTCGCCAATTATTTCATATAATCTTTTCTCAACTGCAGAGTGAACATCTTCAAATTCATTTTCACTTGGAATCCAATTACCGTTTTTCCATTCTTCTAATATTTTATTTAAACCGTTAACAAGATCTTGTGTCTCTTCACTTGTCAATAATTTTATTTCACCAAGCATTAATGCTTGGGCAATACTTCCTTCAATATCTTCTTGAAGCAAGTTTATATCAACATTAAGTGAAGAAGAAAATTTCAACGCTTTTTCATCTAAACCTTTTTTGAAGCGTCCACCCCAAAGCATTAGGCTGCAGCCTCTTTTTTTTCAGCTGCTCTTGCATTAACTTCCGAAATAGTTTTGTATGGTAAACCATATAATTTAATAAAACCATCCGACGCTTTATGATCAAAGGTATCTTCGTTTGTGTAAGTTGCAAGTTCTTTGCTATAAAGACTGTAGGCTGAACTTCTTGCTAACGTTTTTATCGTTCCTTTATAAAGTTCCAGTTTAACCTCACCGGTTAAATTTTCTTGAGTTGAATCTACAAATGCAGTTAAAGATTTGAATAATGGAGAAAACCACATTCCATCATAAATCAAGTTTGCATACTTAACAGCGACAGTTTGTTTGTATCTGAATGTTTCCTTATCAAGAATTAATCTTTCCAATTCAGTATGTGCAGTATGTAAAATTATTGCCGATGGTGCTTCGTATATTTCTCTGGACTTTATACCAACAACCCTATTTTCAATTAAATCTAATCTTCCAATTCCGTGAGCAGCTCCTAAATCTTTCAATTTTGTAACAAGATCAACAGGATTTAATTCTTCATTGTTTACAGAAACGGGGATACCTTTTTCAAATCCTATTGTTACAATTTCAGATTCATCAGGTGCAAATTTAGGATTAGTAGTTATCTGATAAGCATCTTCAGGCGGTGCTGCTTCAGGATCTTCCAACACACCGCATTCAATAGAAATTCCCCAAAGATTTTCATCAATTGAATAAGGTGAATCTTTAGTTGCTTTGATAGGAATATCATGTTGTTTAGCATATTCCATTTCTTCTTCTCGACTTCTAAACTCCCACAATCTAAGCGGAGCAATAACTTCGAGCTGCGGAGCTAAACTTTGAACTCCAACTTCAAATCTAACCTGATCGTTACCTTTACCTGTACATCCGTGAGAAACAGCATCGGCATTTTCCTGAATAGCTACATCTACTAACATTTTTGCTAAAAGAGGGCGGCCAATTGCAGTTGCCATAGGATAAGCACCTTCGTACAATGCTCCGGCTTTCAACGCTTTCCATACATAATTAGTAATAAACTCTTCGCGCAAATCCAGTATTATAGATTTTATAGCACCGGTTTTTGCAGCTTTTTCTTTTACACCTTCAATCTCTTTTACCTGGCCTAAGAACCCGGTAGCAGTAATTATATCAGCATTATATTTTTCACTTAACCATTTTACCATAACAGAGGTATCAAGTCCTCCGGAATATGCAACTACAATTTTTCTCTTTGACACTTCAATTGCTCCTTTAGTATCTAATTGGTGGTTTAAGACTGTTGTTTTCAGTCATCATACTTTTAATAAGTTCTACAATTTTGGGAATACTGTTATGTGCGCTTGGAATTACAATAACAGTATCGTCCCCGCCTACAGTACCAAGAACATCAGGATTATTTAACCTATCTACAAAATGCGCTATACCCTGAGCTCTTCCAGCTAATGTTCTAATCACAATTAGTGATTCGTTGTATTCTACACTTAAGATTTCAAAACCAATAAGTTTAGAAATTTGTTTACCGGATTCAGTGGAATCCAAAATATATCTTGGCCCGTTATCCGTAAAAGTTCTAATTACTCCAAGTTCGGCAAAGTCGCGACTTAAAGTAGCTTGTGTAACTTGAATTCCTTCTTCAGCTAAAAGTTTAACCATACTTTCGTGTGATGAAACTGCTGAACTATTAAGAAGTTCTTTTATGCGGTTCATTCTTTTTAATTTTGAAGACATTATTCCACCGGATTTATTTTTTAATAATTGTATTATATTACCTCCGATAAATTAACAATAACTTTTTTAAAATTTAGCAAGAATTTCATAATTTCTTTCTGAGAAATGATGAACGGTGGAAGAAGACGAAGAACAGAATCCCCGGAAGTTCCAACAATTATTCCCTCATCGAGTAGGGAGGAGGCAATTTTTTTGCAGGAAATTCCTTTTTTAAGCTGAATTCCTATCATTAATCCTTTTCCTCTAACGTCTATGATTTCTGGTAGATGTAATGCATGTACCGAATTCATAATCAGTGTTCCCATTTCCTGGATTCTGCTTAAAACGTTATCATCAATTAGATCCAAAACTTTATTAGCAGCTGCAATTGCAACCGGGTTCCCGCCAAATGTAGACCCGTGATTTCCAGGTTTTATTGCAGACGCAACTTTTTTATTACATAAAGTAGCTCCCAAAGGCAAGCCGTTGGCTAAACCTTTTGCTGAGGTCGCAATATCGGGAACAATATCCTCATAAAGAAAGGAATAAAATTTTCCGGTTCTACCAATTCCCGTTTGTATTTCATCTATTATCAGTAGAATATTTTTTTCATCACAAAAATCTCTAAGTGATTTCAAAAATCCTCTAGGAGCAACATTAACTCCTCCTTCGCCTTGTATCGATTCGACGATTATGGCAACAGTTTCATCATCGTAAGCTTCTTTTATCTTCTCAATATTTCCAAATTCAACATATGTGAATCCAGGAAGCATCGGTTCAAATCCTTCATGCAATTTTTGTTGTCCTGTTGCTGATAAACTTCCATATGAACGTCCATGGAATCCATTTACAGCCGAAATAATTTTATATTTTCCGTTTCCCCATTTTCTAGCAAATTTTATTGCGGCTTCTACAGCTTCGGTTCCGGAATTAGAAAAGAAAACATGAGCTAAGCCTGATCTATCACATAACTTTTGAGCTACCTCTTCTTGTCCTGGAATCTCAAATAAGTTTGACACGTGCCAGTATTTATCAAATTGCTCTTGAACAGCAGCTTTAATATCCGGATGATTGTGACCGAATCCTGTAACAGCAATTCCGCTTAAGAAATCGATATATTCTTTGCCGTTAGCATCATACAAATAAGCTCCCTCACCTTTAACAAATTCAACTGGAAATCTGTTATATGTGTTAAGCAACGCTGAGTATTCTGATTTCATCTTCTTTTGTGCTTGTGATCCATGTTCCGTTTGCATAAATGTTATCCGTTTTCTTTCCTGTATCTTTAATTAACTTCGAACCGATCCAAATTTTATTTATTCCTTCATGTAGCAATGCAACTGAACTTCTCAGTTTTGGAATCATACCATCGGTAATATGCCCCTCTTTAATTCCGTCTTCAATTGCATCTTCATTTAAGAAATTCTGAACATTTCCCTCAATCATTACTCCGTCTATATCGGAGACAAAAAATACCGTATCTGATTTTAATGATAGAGCAAGAACTTCTGTAAAAATATCAGCATTTACATTCATTAAATTTCCGTTTACATCGCGGCACACACTAGAAAAAACGGGAGTTACATTGTTACTGATGATTTCCTTAATCCAATCAACTTTTCCGGTTAAAACAGGTTTGCCCACAAATCCTAAGTTTTTATCAATGTAATCAGCTACAAAAGTATTTCTGTCAATTCCGGAAAATCCGGATGATTCAATTCCATTTGAGTTAAGTTTTGCAACAATTTGAGTATTAACTAATCCTGCTTGAACCGCTGCTACAACTTCCATTAATTCAGGAGTAGTAACACGTTGTCCTTCTATAAATTTTGTTTGATGTCCTAAGAGTTCAGACCATTCACTTATATTTTTACCTGCACCATGGACAATAACTACACCATCAAATTCTTCGTTTAATTTTTTTACGGTATCAGTCCAAATAGAAGTAGAAAGGAATTGGTTTAGAGTTTTACCGCTTAATTTTAAAACAGCTAATTTCATTTTTAATACTTTCTATTATGATCTATAATCTGAGTTGATTTTAACATATTGCTCTGTGAAATCACAAGTCCACCATGTTGTCTCACCATTTCCAATACCAAGGTCGACATTTATTATAAATTCCGGTTGCGATAGAATTTTAGATGCTGCATCTTCATCCAGCGTAACATTAAAATTTTTCTGAAGAACAGGCAGATCATTGAAACTGATTGAAACATTTTCGGGAACTACATCTGCACCGCTTTTTCCTGCAGCGCTAATAATTCTTCCCCAATTAGCATCTGAACCATAGATTGCGGTTTTAACAAGAGCAGAGTTCGCTATAGATTTTCCAACAAGATCAGCATCTTCATCTGATTTTGCGCCTGAAACTTTAACTGTAACTAACTTAGTTGCACCTTCGCCGTCAGAGACAATTGATTTAGCCATCTCTTTACATATTTCGGATAAAGCATTTTTATAATCTTCAATAATTGTAGAGCTTTTTTCAATTTTTACACCGGCTGCACCGTTTGCCATAATAGTTACCATATCGTTAGTGCTGGTTTCACCATCGACTGTAATTTTGTTAAACGAATTTTTTACAGCTTCAGAAAGAAGTTCTTGAAGTAATGAACTCTCAATTTCTGCATCTGTTGAAATAAAACCGAGCATTGTTGCCATATTAGGCGCTATCATTCCGCTACCTTTACAAATCGCGCCAATGGTAACAGTTTTGCCATCACTCTTAATTTCTACAGCAAATTGTTTTGATTTTGTATCAGTAGTTAATATTGCTTCGGCAGCCTCATTTCCGCCGTTTTCCGATAGAACCGGTATAATTTGATCAATGCCTGAGAATAACTTATCAACTTCTAATTTTTGTCCGATAACACCTGTTGAAGAAATTAAAACTTCTTCCGGTGTTATTCCCAATTTTTCCGCTAATTTTTTCTGAGTTTCAAGAGCGTCTTGATAACCTTGATCGCCGGTACAAGCGTTAGCGTTTCCTGAATTAACAATAACTGCTTTTACCTTTTGGCCTTTACTTATTATGTCTTTACTCAATAATAGTGGAGCGGCCTTAACTTTATTTAAGGTGAAAGTACCTGCACAAGAACATGGTAACTCAGAATAAATCAAAGCAAGATCTTTTCTTTTTTTCTTAATACCGCAATGAATTCCTGCGGCTTTAAAACCTTTTGAGGATGTGACTGTTCCGTTTTCAATAAATTGATGCATTTTTCACCTTTAAGTCTTTTAATCCTAAACTTTCGCTCCAACCGTAAATTTTATTCATATTTTGAATAGCTTGTCCGGAAGCGCCTTTAATTAAATTGTCAATTGCAGAAGTTATGATTGCGACTTTATCATTTACAGTAATATTTATGTCGCAAAAGTTAGTATTTACAACCCAATTTAATTGCGGAGGCACGTCTCTTAATCTTACAAATTCTGAATCTTGATAGAAATTTTGATAGTATTCTTTGATGTCACTTTCAGAAATTTCTTTATTAAGATGTACAATTGAAGTAGCATAAATTCCAACGGCAACAGGCAGCAAATGAGTTGTAAAAGAAAAAGGTGCAGTATTGCCGGCTTTGGTTAACACTTGTGATATTTCCGGTTGATGTCTATGTCCACTCACGCTATATGCAGTAACATTTCCATCCATTTCCGATAGTAATAAATTTGGTTTAGGCGATTTGCCAGCACCGCTTGTTCCTGAATATGCACTTGTGCTAATTGAATTAATAAAATCATTAAATCCTGAGACGATTGGTAAAAGACCTAACGATGTAGCGGTTGGATAACAGCCGGGGTTAGCAATAAATTTTGCGTCTTTATAGTTAGTTTCATTATAATCCGCTAAACCGTATATTTTTTTATTTAATAATTCAGCTGAAGTGTGAGTCTTTCCATACCACTTAGAATATTCTTCTTTTGAATCTAATCTATAATCACCACCAAGATCAATTACAACTTTTCCCAATTCATATAATTTTGGAACAAAATTTAAAGATTCTCCATGCGGAAGAGCAATAAAATAAACATCATGTTTTTCTGATATTTTTTCTGAATTTTCAACGATTGAGTTAACAATTATACCTTTAAGTTCAGGGAAGAGGTCGTTTAAAGATTGTCCGACTGAAGAATGGCCATATACTGTATAATCATCAACATATGGGTGAGCATTACAAAATTGAACTAATTTTTTCCCTGTATAACCACTGCCACCAATAATACCTACTGAAATCATAATAAAATCCCAATATTTTATTTAAAAATAATTGAATGAAACTAATTGTATTTTAAAATAGAAATGTATTACCCCAGAAGGGGACGACGTGGTTGAGCTGGAGAAAAATTTACACTTTTCTTATTTGAAAAATTAAATATCTCTAACTTAATATTTCTCTCGTAAATTTTCATGGTTCAAAAATAGTTAACTTTACAGTTTTTGTCAAGAAAATAATGCATAATTATGAAAATAAAAATTTGAAAATTATCTTAAATCACAATGTGACTGCATAAAATTGCACCAAAATGTAATGACGGGAAGAATTAGAAAATCTATATTGCCTTACATTACAAGTGCCATAATGGCTTTTTGGACATGCAGTCTGTTTTCTGCTTGATCGAATATTATTGAATTTTCAGAATCTGCGACTTCATTTACAACTTCTTCGCCTCTATGCGCCGGTAAACAGTGCATAAAAAAGTAATCTTCTTTAGCATGTTTTACCATTTCCGGATTTACTTGATAAGTTTTTAGAATTTCAGCTCTAGCTTTTGATTCAGATTCTTGTCCCATACTTGTCCAGGTGTCTGTGTAAACTATGTCAGCATTTTTTACAGCTTCCAGATAATCTTCTGTTACTTCCACTTTACTTTCAAAATACTTCGCATTTTTCTTTGCGTTCTGCACAAATTCCGGTTTTGGTTGATACGCTTTTGGTGAAGCCACGTAAATATCTACTCCAACTTTTGAGCAGCCGTGCAAAAGACTATGGCAAACATTATTCCCATCACCGATATACGCTAGTTTTAATCCGGTTAATTTTCTCTTTTTTTCATAAATGGTGAAGAGATCGCAAAGAACCTGACATGGATGAAGAGAATCTGTTAAACCATTTATTACCGGAATTGATCCAAATGCTGCAAAATCAATGGCGTCTTTATGAGCAAAAGTTCTTATTAGTAATCCATCTAAATATCTGGAAAGTACTCGTGCTGTATCTTCTATGGTTTCTTCCCGCTTTAATTGGAGTTCGTTAGGACCAAGATACAATGCAGTGCCTCCAAGCTGATATGTTCCAACTTCAAAGGAAACACGCGTTCTTGTAGAAGGCTTAGCGAAAATCATTCCTAATGTTTTTCCCTTAAGCAACTCGTGCGGTTCGTTTGATTGCAATTTTAGTTTGAGGGAAGCACTAAGCTCAAATATTTTCCAGATTTCTTCGAGTGATAAATCATTAATTGAAATAAGGCTTTTGCCTTTCATATTTCTGGCCATTGTTGCTCCGTTTAAGAAGATTAGAAACTAATGGCTCTGAAGTATTGCATTTCAATACATATTTAACTTCAAAAGCCTTAATATTTAAGGCTAGAAAATACGAAAAAATTATTATATGTCAAGTATAAAAATGCAAATATTATTAAATATATGATATAAAAGGCATACAAAATGAAAATATATGCAAAATAAATGAATATTGGTCGCGCCGAATGACTAAGCAAGATTCTTTTTATTTGCTAAATTATTTGTGAAGAAATAATCAACTCGGCAAATTCTCTAAAGGCTCCGTTTCCGCCGTTTGCCTTACAAACATAATCTACACCGTTTTTAACTTGATAAAATGCATCATTTGGTGAAGCAGTTAATGCCACAAGTTTCATAATTTCCACATCATTTACATCATCACCTATAAATGCAACATTTTCAGATTTTAATTGTTTTTTTTCTAATATTTGAGGTAAAAGTAGGTGTTTTTCTTTTACAGAAAGATGAGTTTCTGTAATTAATAATTTTTCAGCTCTTTTTTGCACCGCGCCCGATTTTTCACCTGTTATAATTCCGGTTTCAATATTTAATAAAACTCTAAGTCTTTCCACACCCATACCATCACGGATTGAGAATTTTTTAAATTCTTCACCATTTTTAGAAAAATATACACCGGAATCAGTTAAAACTCCGTCATTATCAGTTAGCACAAGTTTAATCTTTTTAGCTTTTTCAATTACTTCTTTTTTTACGTTTAATAAGTTTTCCGGGATGTTCATTAAACCTCCAACATAGCAAAATGAGCTAAAATATTTGTATGATTTATTTTGATTCCTTAAATTTAAGTTAAATCTAATTAAACTAACAGTCATATAAGTGGGAAATTATGAGAATTATAAAACCTAAGAGACTATCCAAAGGGGATCTAATCGGAATCATTTCTCCAGCTTCTTCGCCGAGTGATTTAACAAGAATAGAATCTGGAGCAAGATATTTAGAGAAACTTGGTTATAGAGTGGAAGTAGCAAAGAATGTCGGCAAATATCACGGTTATTTGGCCGGAACCGACGAAGAGAGACTTGACGATTTACATTATATGTTTAAGAAAAAAGAAGTTAAGGCCATATTTTGCCTGAGAGGCGGTTATGGAACACCAAGACTGTTAGAAAAAATAAATTATAATGTTATAAAAGATAATCCGAAAATATTTGTCGGTTATAGTGATATAACTGCTCTACAAATGGCGTTTTTACAAAAAACAGGATTAGTAACATTTGGCGGTCCAATGGTTGCCGTTGATTTCTATAACGAAGTCAGTCCTTTTACGGAAGAACATTTTTGGAGTATGTTAACTTCAAATAAAAAAATAGGAAAAATTCATCAACCAAATGATGAAAAGGTATTTCAGTTGACAAAAGGCATGGCGGAAGGAAGATTAGTTGGGGGAAACTTAGCCTTAGTTGCATCGCTTGTTGGAACTCCTTATTTGCCACCGATGAAAGATAAAATATTAATTCTGGAAGAAGTTGGGGAACAACCTTACAGAATTGATAGAATGTTAAACCAGCTTAGATTGTCAAAGATATTCAATCAAGTTAACGGAATAATTTTAGGCACATTCTCAGACTGTAACGAAGCTGATCCATCAACACGAACTTTAACACTTGGCGAAGTAATCTCTGATTATTTTGAAGAATTAAAGATTCCTATTGTTTATAACTTTAAACATGGTCACATAAAGCACACAATTACAGTACCTTTTGGAACTAAAGTGAAGGTAAATGCTTCTAGAAACAATGTAGAATTTACTGAAGGTGCAGTAAGCTAACTTTAAAAATAAAATATATTGTGATTATTGGCTAGTATTTTACTTTACTACTTAATTTTCAAAATGAATGTGGGTAAAATATTTTGCTCCAAATGATTTTTGAGCTTTTTGAGCATCTTTAATATTATTAAAAATTCCAAAGACTGTTGATCCGCTGCCTGTCATTAAAGCGAAGCTTGCTCCCGTTTTTAGCAAATTTCGCTTAATTTCGCCAATCAACGGGTAATTATTGAATACAGCTTCTTCAAAATCATTTTTCACAAATTTGTGCAAATCAGAGGGGATAGTTACATTTTCTTGTGTAAGATTATTCAGTCTAAAATTTGGTAAAGATGGTTTACAATTTGCATAAGCCCATCTTGTGGAAACATGGATACCAGGGTTAACAATTAATATAGGTTTATTTATTTTTAAATCTATTTCAATAAGATTTTCACCACGAGAATCCGCAAAGGAGGCAACAGGATTTAGGAAAAAAGGTACATCTGAACCAATTTTTAATGCTAATTTTTTGAGCTCTTCTAACTCAATTTCTAAATCATAGAGATCTTTAAGTGCTATTAAAGTAGCTGCTGCATCCGAACTTCCGCCTCCCATGCCTGCACTAATAGGTATTCGCTTTTCAAGCTTTATTTCCAGATTGAATTTTCTATTAAACCTTTCTTCCAAAACTTCTTTAGCTTTAACTATTAAATTACTTGAAATATTATTAAGCAATGGAACGTTACTCGCAAATGTAAATGAATTTGCCGGCGTAAAAGTAATTGTATCACAAAGATTTACAGGATAAAAAATAGTTTCTATATTGTGATAACCATCTTCACGTTTGTTGATGATGTTTAATCCTAAGTTTATTTTTGCAGGTGTGTTAAATTTAAAATTTTTCATTAAATAGATTAAATAATTCTTTTATATGATTTGGATTGGAGCCGCAACACGCTCCTACAAATGATGGATTTTTGCTTAAAATCTTTTTTATTTCTGTAATATAAACATGTGGAGTTATTCCACATTCAATTTTGTTATCAGATAAATTTCCGCTACCGCAATTTAAATATATTCCCCAATTATAATCAAAGGATTTTTTAAAAAAATATTTTTCAAAAATCTTCGGGGAAATACAATTTATTCCAATTGCGAGAGGGGAATAATCGGAAATATACTTTGTTGCAAAATCAATATCTTCACCGGAAAGTAATTTGAGTTTTTCGTCAATAAATAAACTTACAACAAAAGGTATCTTTTCTTTATAACAATATTCGCAAATTATATTGATTTCATCAAAATGACTTTGTGTTTCATTTAGAATAAAATCTACACCAGCACTATACAACTGATTAATATGGTGCTGATGATTATAAATAAGTTCTGAAGCGGAGATTGTTCTTTCTTTTTGATAACAATCCTCGGCAGGCGCGTTTGAGCCGGCAATAAAAACATTAGATTTTCCTCTTGCTTCAATTGCTAGTTTAACTGTATTCTTAACAATTTTGTCTTTATTAATTATGCTTTTATCTTTTAGGGAAATTGGATTAGTTCTAAATGTATTTGTGGTAATTATATCTGCACCGGCTTCAATGTATTCTGTATGGATTTCTCTCACTAATTCCGGATGATTAAAATTCGCTAAAGTCATCCAACTTGATTTGTCCGGTTTTAATCCTTTCTGCTGAAGAAGGCTTCCCATAGCTCCATCTAATATTAAAGGACGTTCTTTTCTGCTAATATTGAAAGGATTCTCTAATAATAATTCAGAATTCATTTTTAATTTTTTGAATTAGCAAAGTAATTTTCTACTTCTAAGATAATTTTGTCTAAATCGATCATTTTTCTGCATTCTAAATCATAAGGACAAGATTTTTTCCAGCATGGTGAACAGAATAAATCTTCTTGGAATAATTTTATTCCTCTGTTATAAAGCTCTATTTCAGTCCAACAGCTAACGCCAAACCAGACAATTATGAATTTTTTTAATGCAATAGCCAAATGCATTCCAAATGAATCACCTGTAATTACAACATTCGGCAAACTTTCAAAACAAGCTCCGCGTCTTACTCCAAGATTAGTTGGCGTATTGATTATTCTTCCTTCAAAATGCGAATAAATTTGATTATTTCTTTCAGTATCTTCCGGGCCGCCTAATAAAACTATCTTATACTTTTTCTTTTCTAAGAGTTTTTCTATTAAATAAACATGTTGTTCAATCGTCATTTTTTTGTTCGGATACAAATTTGAACAGCCCGTGTTAAAGCCAACAACCAAATCATTATCAGCGATTCCAACGCTTTTCTTGTAATCAGCGATGAATTTTAATTCTTCATCGGTAAAATTAAAAGTGTATTCATCGTTTTGAAAATCGAGTTCGAAAGTCTCTGCTAAATAATCTTGTCCTGTTCTTTTGTTAACCTTAAACTTAAAATGATCATCCATTCCAAGATTATAATTGTAGTATGCACTTTCGTTTACCGGAACTATTTGTCCATTTGTATTTATTCCAAACCCCATTTTGTTTTTTGCTTTTACAGAGCTTAGTAGAGTTGCTGACCGCTGAGATTTATCAACATTCATTACATAATCAAACTCCATTTCATTTAGGATTGCAATTGATTCGGCATCGTAAGAAAAAATTTTATGTATGTATTGATTGTTTTGTAAAAGGGGAACAGCAATTTTAAGTGTTACCCAATAAATTGTTGATTCGGGAAACTTACGCCTGATTCCGGGTAATTGTGCCGTTGTCATCAAAACATCGCCCATTGCGTCCAAATTTACAATAAGAATTTTTGTCCCGAATTTTTGTTGATCTTTACATCCGTCAACCCAGCAATTATGATCGGGATAGCAAGGTTTGTAACCAGTAAATCTTTTACAGTTTGGAATTTTGTGAAGCATTTTAATTGGTGTTTTTGTTCAAAATAAAATTGATTTATTACTTGGAAAAATGTGTTGCTAATTTTTAAAATAAAATTTAATCAAGATTAAATTGGTTAATTAATCGTGATTCTTTAACTTTAATTCCTAAAATAATTATCAAATATAATAAAAGATTCTATCCTTTAATAGAAAGACTTGCCTCCGTGAACAATAAAATTTTTCAATTTAGTTTTGGTGATGGTTATGCCGGAAGCGCAAAAATTGCAATTCTAAGCTCGGAACTATTGAAAAATAAAGGTTATGATGTTACACTTTTTGCTTCTACTAATTCCTTAACTGAAAGAAGAGCAAAAGAAAAAGGTATAAAAGTTATTGCTTTGGATAGTAAGCAAGACTTTAAAATTTTGATAAACTCTATTTATTCTATATTCGATGAAATAAATCCTCAGTTTATAATTTCTTATCATTCATTAGACAGAAAAGTTGGGATTAAACTAAAATCAAAGTATAAAAAGAAAATTCTTAACATTGCATACAGACAAAACATTTCTATGAGCGCTCCGATTATCGGATCAATTTTATACAATCTTTATTATGATTATCAAATTGCTTGCAGTAAAGGTGTAGCCAAAAGTTTAAGTGCTTCCGGAATTATGAAAAAGAAGATAAAGGTGATTCATAACGGAGTTGAAGTTCCGGAAAATATCAATTCTATTTCCGGCAGTAACGTACGTGAAAAATTTAATTTAAAAGATAAAACTGTCTTAGGTATTTCTTCCTGGTTTCACAAAGAGAGAAAAGGTTTCGATATACTTTTTAAAGCATTTTCTGAATTAAATAAAAAATATGTTCTGTTAATTGTTGGAATTCCTGAGGATACACAAAACGAAGTTAAAGATTATGCTAAATCTTTTGGGTGTGAAATAGATAGAATTATTATGCCCGGTTATGTTGATAACATCTGGGAATATTATAAAGCGATGGATATATTTTTACTTCCTTCTAGATCAGAAGGATTTTCGTTAGCACTTTGTGAAGCCGGAGCAGCAAACTTACCTTTAATCGCTTCCAATATTCCGGGAAATGATGAGCTTATAAAAAATGGGGTGAGTGGAATATTATTTAGTTTGAAAAAACCGGAAGAACTTGCCGCAAGTATTGTAAAAGTTGCAGAGCATGATAAGTTAGCCAAAATGCTGGCTGATAATGCGTATAATAATGTTATGAACAATTTTAGAATACAAAATCTTGCTTATAATTTAGACAATTTCCTCAAAGCAATTTCTCGTAAATGATTTATAAACTTAAACATTCATTTCGACTTTTTTGTAGGGGACGCAAAATTTGCGTCCCCTACATAATATATGATAGTCTGTTTTTCAGATGACATGAAAATATATTTTATATAGCTATCAAAATATCCTTACCAATTTTTTCTACTTTCTTTAAAATCTTTTCATTCGATAATTCAAGCATACACTCATGATTATATGGGCATTCTAATTTATTACAGATTATGCAAAACAAATCATCTTTAATAACATAATCTGAAATAGGAGAGTAAGGTCCGTGATTTTTAGGATTTGTTGGTCCGAATATTCCAAGTGTGGGTTTTCCTAAAGCAGCTGAAATATGCATCGGGCCTGAATCGTTAGCTATTATTAAATCACAATTTTTTATTAGGCCGTTCATAGAATTGAGATTTGTTTTAGGAGCAATAACTGCATTATTTTTCAGGTTCTCTTTAATATAATTCGCATCTTTTTCATCTCCAGGACCCCACAAAATCAAAAACTTTGCTTTATATTTCTTCTTAATTGTATTACAAATTTCTACCCATTTTGAAGCATCGCACCTTTTGGAAGCCCAGCCGCCTGCCGGAATTATTCCAATTACATTTTCACCTTTGTTAAAGTTTGTTCGAATAAATTCTTTCCCGAAATTATCATCCTGCTCCGAAATAAAATAGCTGACCCTTTTTGAAATAACCGGAACATTAATTGGTTTAAGTATTTCTAAATTATGTTCCGCAGAATGATTTTCACCCCGACCTGAGGTTGCTAAAATATTATATGCGTACTTTCTTCCGCGATAGGCAAATCCAACTCTATATTTTACTCCTGATAAAAAAGTAATTTGTGCTGTTCTCGGATTTGACCATAAATCTAAAATTATATCATATTTCTCTTTTCGAACTCTTAATGCAACCTTTAAAGCAAATTCTGTTTTACCCATAGTTAAAACATTATTAACTAATGGATTATTTTCGACAGATGATTTAGCAAAGTCTTCGGTTAAATAATCTATAGAAGCATTTTTATAATGAGCTTTAAGATTTTCAAGAATTATTGTGGAAAGTACAATATCACCAATACCGCGCGGTTTGATGCAAAGAATTTTTCTTATTTTTTCCGGAGAAATATTCATCAAATGTATTCAATAATTATTCATTGTTAATTTTTAATTAAAAATTACTTTAATGTGCATCCAGCCAATTATCTCCAATTCCGGTTTCTACTAAAATCGGGACTTTCATCGGCATAGCATTTTCCATCATTTCCTTGATTAGCGGGCGCAATTCTTCAACTTCATCCTTATGTGCATCGAATAGCAATTCATCATGAACCTGTAAAACCATTTTCGTTTTAGTTTCTCTTTTTTGAAGTTCGTTTTGAATGTTAATCATAGCAAGCTTAATCATATCAGCCGCAGTTCCTTGGATAGGCATATTTATAGCAACACGTTCCTCAAATTGTCTCACAACTCTGTTACTTGAATTTATATTATGCAGGAATCTTCTTCGTCCCAATAAAGTTTCTGCATAACCTTTTTCTTTCGCTGTTAATACAGAATCATCCATATAATTTTTAACTCTTTTAAAAGTGCTAAAATAAGTTTCAATTATTTCTTTGGCATGAGCTTGTGTTACGCCTAAACGAGTTTTTAATCCAAAAGGTCCGATTCCGTATAAAATTCCGAAATTCACTTCTTTAGCTTTTCTTCTCATATCCGCAGTCACATCTTCGGGATCAACCATAAAAACCAAAGCCGCAGTGCTTCTGTGAATATCTTCACCATTCTTGAATGCTTTTGTCAAACCTTCATCTCCGCAAATACTTGCAAGAATTCTTAGTTCAATTTGGCTGTAATCCGCGCTGAGGATAACATGGTTTTTATCTCTCGGGACAAATGCTTTTCGAATCTCTTTTCCAAGATCTGATCTTATCGGGATGTTTTGCAAATTCGGATCATTACTGGATAATCGACCAGTTGAAGCTGCTGTTTGATTAAAACTTGTATGAATTCTTCCGGTTTTAGGATTAATTAGATTTGGAAGTGAATCAGCGTATGTTGATTTGAGCTTTGAAACCTGCCTGTAATCTAAAATTATTCCTATAATTTCGTGTTCACCGCGAATAGCTTCTAAAGATCGAGCGTCTGTTGAAAAACCGGTTTTCGTCTTTTTCCCGGTTCGTAATCCGAGCTTATCAAATAATATTTTCTGCATTTGATTCGGTGAATTTATATTAAATTCCTCACCTGATAATTCGTATATTTTCTTAGTGTAATTATCCATGAGAATTTGCAAATCCTTACTTAAACTGCTCAAGGCGCTTTGATCAACATTAATTCCTTCACGTTCAATTTCCTCAAGGACATGAACCAACGGGAACTCAACATCGAATGCTAATTTGGTTAACTTTTCTTTCTTTAATTCATTCTCAAGATGTTGGTATAATCTTAAAGTAATATCAGCATCTTCGGCTGCATAATGAGAAAGTTGCTCAAGTTCAACATCAAAAATTTTTGTTGGGTCTTTTTTTGTGCCGATTAATTCGGAAAGGGGGATTGGTTTGTAGTGTAAATATTTTTGTGAGAGTTCATCCATTCCGTGTTTTTGATCGGGATCTAAAACATAGCTTGCCAACATAGTATCAAAGTAAAAATTATTTACCTCAACGCCTTGACTTCTTAACACAGAAATATCAAACTTTCCGTTTTGGCAAACTTTTTTAATCTTTTTGTTTTCGAACAGCGGAGAAAATATTTTCTTAAACGTGCCTAAAGGTAAGCGATCACTCAAATCCTTTGCAAATAAGTCATCATCTTTTTTATACGGATTTATTGCAACAAAGAATGCTTCACCTTCTTTATAAGCAAAAGATGCTCCTGCTAAGTTTAAGGTGAAGTGATCTAAGCTATCTGTTTCCGTGTCAAATATTAATAAGGTTTGTTTAGATAATTCTTTAACTAGGTCTTTTGCTTCTTTTTCTGATGTTATGAGTTTATATTTTACTTTTTTACTATCAAAAACAGTAACTTCATCAGGTGTCATCTCTTCATCAATATTTTCTGTTGATGAATCGAAATAAGTTAGTAATCTTTGATAGAAAGTTTTGAATTCAAGATCGATGAAAATTTCCCTTAATTTTTCAAAATCCGGTTTTGTTAGTTTTGCTTTTTCAAAATCAAATTCAATAGGTACTTCGCAATGAATGGTGGCAAGATCTTTTGAGATGATTGCGTTTTCTTTTCCTTCTATAAGTTTATTCTTTATGCCTTTTTTCTCGATCTCATCAATATGTTCATAAATATTTTCAACGGAACCAAATTGTTGAATTAAAGGAATTGCACTTTTGGGTCCAATTCCGGCAACTCCGGGAATATCATCTGATTTATCACCGATAAGAGCTAAATAATCAATCATCTGTTTTGGCTCAAATCCGAATTCTTCTTTTACTTTTTCGGTATCATAAAGAACAATATCTTCAGCGGATTTACCTGGACGAACAATTTTTACTTTCTCTGTTATAAGCTGGTTGTAATCTTTGTCTGGTGTGAACACAAAAGAATCCAAACCGAGTTTTTCTGCTTCGGCTACAGCGGTTCCAATAATATCATCTGCTTCATAACGCGGCATAATATAAACCGGCATAGTCAAAGCTTCAATAATGTCTTTAATTCTCTGAATCTGCGGAATCATATCTTCAGGCATTGCAGCACGCGAAGATTTATAGAGTTCATATTTCTCATGTCTAAAAGTTTTTTCTTTAGAATCGAACGCGACTGAAATGTAATCAGGATGTTCGGTTTCCAGGATTTTGAGCAATTGATTCACAAATCCGAAAACTGCTGAAGAGGGCTCGCCTTTAGAAGTTATTAATGGACGATTAATAAATGCAAAGTATGCTCTGTAAGCTAAAGCCATTGCATCTATAATGACAAACTTTTTGTTTTTCATGTTCTTTTCCGTTTAAAATCATCACAATTTATTTATAATTAAAATTATTTTATGCAAGGAATTGTAAGCAGTTTTAATGAATAAGAATTTAAGGAATATTTAAAAGATAACAAAGAAATATAGGAAAGAGGTAATCTGTCGTTTAGATATAAGATATAATCCTTTAAAAACTTAACCACAGAGAACACAAAGAAACCGCAGAGTAAAATGTTTTGCATCCACTGCAAAATAAAAATATTTATGCTTGGCCATTTTGTAGGGGACGCAAATTTTGCGTCCCCTACGTTAATGTGGGAATAGACATTAATGCCAACTCAAAATCTTTTTGCTGAATACTGCTTGCCTATTATAATAAAAGAGCTTAACTTAAAAAATGCGATATAAAATAAAGCAGCAATGAAGAAACATTTATACTACTTGTTATCAGCAATTTGTTTGTTTTCACTTACCTCTATTATATTCGCTCAAGACCGGCCAATTAATCAGCCAACTCCTTATGAAAAACAAGGAAATTTGTTTCAAAGTGAATACATTAATTATGACACTGGAAGAGATTCAACTGACTTTTGGGGATATGGAACTTTGCCGGAATGGGATAGCTTAAAAACAGCTGAAGAAAGAGAGGCAGTTCTTGATAAAGTTATGAAAGAAGAGTGGAACTTAAGACAAACTCAAAACTATGACGGATATAAAGTAGGTCAAGCTTTTTTAAACATTAATGGAATTTCTAATGCTTCTGGATTTGTAAAAAATGAGAAAAATTCTTCGGGAAATCTTTATGATTCTACGGGTAATGCCTATTTTAATAAAAGAGCTTTAGATGTTCAAGGAGTGGATTCCCTTAATTATGTTTTCTCTTATATTGGTTTTTTAAGGGGGTATGGAGACAAAGAATTTAATCCGTTAAAATTTAGAGATTTTGTTTTTTATGATGTTTCGGATAGCAATAAAAAAGTGGATTTGTCTAATATGAAATATGTTACTTTTGCATCTCCTGGACTTAATCCCGGAAATTATTTTGATTTTAATCCAGATGTTGTAAAATTTAAGTTGGAAAATGGAAGTGTTAAGGATACAATTATTTTTTCACCTCATTTGTGGAGAGTTGCTCCCAGAAATACCGAATTAAAAGTAACTCCTCCTAATGACACGACTATTTCTTATTCAGATTCAATTGATATTTTGAAGGAAAATTTAGGAAAGCCCCAAATTTATACTAATTTAAAATTAGGAAAAGATATTGATTTTCGGGGGAAAGAAGAATATTCTAAAGCAAATTAGAAATCTTGTTGGAGAACATTTTATAAAAGAAACTAAATCAATTGCAGATACTGTTTGGGTTACAGTAAAATGAATTCAAAGTGAAATTAAAATATCTTGAAGAATTGGTTGAGAGGAACACTCTTTATAATCACGTTTAGTCCCTATCCTACATGGGTAGAATTTAGACCACACAATAAAAAAAGATTCAGTTTATCAATGGATTACGGCTAATAAAGTTACCGGAATTGAAGACAAAGTTCAGTCTCCAGAAAAATTTAAAGTTTATCAAAATTATCCGAATCCGTTTAATCCCGTCACAACAATAAAATATACACTTCCCAAAACATCACACGTAATAATATCGGTTTACAATTCACTCGGACAATTAGTTCAAATGCTGGTAAACAAAGATCAGCCGGAAGGAGAATATTCCGTAACGTTTAATGCTTCCGGTTTGCCAAGCGGAATTTATTTTTATAGAGTAAAAGCCGGCGAAAATGTTTCAATTAATAAATGCATTCTTCTTAAATAAAAATATTTATGTATTGGCCATTTTGTAGGGGACGCAAATTTTGCGTCCCCTACGTTTATACAGCGATAAAAAAGCTTCACTAAAGAGAACGCAGAGTAAGATAATTATGCAATTACCGGACACAAAATTTGTATTCAGTACAAAAAATAATTAAGAATAGTTTCTCGTG
Organism: uncultured Ignavibacteriales bacterium; assembly: GCA_963739985.1. Taxonomy (GTDB): domain Bacteria; phylum Bacteroidota; class Ignavibacteria; order Ignavibacteriales; family Ignavibacteriaceae; genus CAVUCE01. Next base: position 424,601 of record CAVUCE010000001.1, on the reverse strand, counting down.
GGGGATAAATAATTTCTGAAAACGATTTCAATCCACCTATAATAATCTCAAAAAACCACACAAATAAATTAATAAGAACGGTTGCATCTTTATAATTTATAAATTAGTTTGAAAATCAATTTCAACTACTTAACCATATTACGAAAGAATATTCTGCTTATGAATTACGGTTGGTTATCTGTGCTTCCTCCGCTTCTAGCAATTCTTTTAGCAATAAAAACTCGTCAAGTTTTCCTTTCATTATTTCTAGGTATTTGGGCAGGATGGATTATCATATCAGGATGGAATCCTTTTGTCGGAACAGCCAGTGCCATTGATGCAATGGTCAATGTTTTTAAAGATGAAGGAAATACTAGAGTAATTATATTCTCCGCCCTGGTTGGCGCATTAATTACGTTAACTCAAAGTACCGGCGGTGTTCAAGGTTTCATTAATTTTATTCATAATAAAAATATTGTAAAGAGTAGAAGGGGAGCATCCATTTTAGCTTTTTTTATAGGATGCAGTGTTTTTATAGAGTCAAGTATTTCTTGCCTGGTTACCGGAGCCGTCTCTCATCCGATTTTTGAAAAGTACAAAATATCGAGAGAAAAACTGGCTTACATTTGCGATACAACTTCTTCGCCGGTTTGTATTTTAATTCCTCTTAATGCCTGGGGAGCTTATATAATCGGTCTCTTGCAAAAAGAAGGATTGAAAGATCCTTTCACTACATTTTTTAGCACACTGCCATTAAACTTTTATGCAATTTTATCTGTGTTACTAGTTGGATTTATGTCTTTTACTTATAAAGATTTCGGACCAATGAAAAAAGCCGAGAAAAGATCGTTGGAAGAAGGAAAAACAATCAGAGATGGCGCAACGCCAATGATTTCCGAAGATGTTACTTCTATTACCGCAAAAGAAGGTGTTCCGCTTCGATCGATAAACATGATAGTACCGATTTTAACAATGGTGATAATGATGCCCGTAAGTTTAATAATAACGGGACACGGAAATCTTACTGCCGGTTCAGGATCAACTTCGGTTTTATGGTCGGTAATGGCTGCAATAACCGTAGCCGGCATTATGGCGATGATACAGAAAATCTTGACTTTAGATGAAGTCATGAAGTTTACTTTAAAAGGAATGGCAGGATTAATTCCGTTAGCAATACTAATGACATTAGCTTTTGCAATCGGTGATACATGTAGAGAATTAGGAACCGGAGTTTATGTTGCTTCAATTGCAGATTCTATATTGAATCCTACGATCCTGGCACCGATTTTATTTATTGCTTCATCATTTATAGCTTTTTCAACAGGAACAAGTTGGGGAACATTTGCCATAATGATTCCTATTGCAGTGCCAACAGCTCTAACAATGGGCGTCACATTACCTTTAGCATTAGCAGCAGTTTTTAGCGGAAGCATTTTCGGCGACCATTGTTCACCTATCTCGGATACTACAATGGTATCATCAATGGCTTCGGCGAGTGATCATATTGATCATGTAAGAACGCAGCTTCCATACGCATTAACTGTGGCGGCTGCTTCAACAATCTTATTTACTATTTTCGGTTTTATATTGAGATAATTATAATAAGCATTATTTAATATATTGTTCCCGGGTTTCCGGGCGCGGTGTATATTCTTTTTAACACTCGGGAAATATTATCTTATGAAATTAAAAGTCCCCAAACTTCATAACCAGATTCTAATTGCCTTAGTACTTGGAGCAATTTTCGGTTCAATATTTAATGTTAGCAAATCTACTATACTTTTATCGTATAAAACAAACAATCAAACAAAAGAAATAAAGATCAAAAATTGGAAAAGTTTCCAATTTATTTTAGGAAATTCTTTATCTAATTCGTCGGATACTATTGAATATAACTCTTCCCAACAATTGGAAATAATATCAAAGTATCAGCAATTAAGTAAACAGAAGAAAATATTTTCCGTATATATAAAAGATTTTATTTATCTCAATGGCAATGATCAAATCGTTAACTCCAAGTTATTAAACAATGTAGTTTCAATAAGCCGAGAAAAAACAATTGCTGTAAAAATAAAATGGATTGGCGATATATTCATTCGGCTCTTAAGTATGATTGCAATCCCCCTTGTTTTAGCTTCACTAACAGTAGGTGCTGCAAGTCTTGGAGATATTAAAAAGTTTGCGCGTATCGGTGGAAAAACACTTTCTTTTTACTTGGTTACAACTGCTCTGGCTATTACTGTTGGATTGGCAGTTGCAAATATCATTAAACCGGGTGAACGAATGTCACCGGAAACTAAGGAAAGAATGCTTTCGGTATACAATGAAGATGCATCTCAGAAATTAGAATCTTTTACTAACTACAATTTAATTGATCAAGTTGTTAACATTGTACCAAAGAATCCATTAAAAGCCTTTGCTGATGGAGAAATGCTTCAAATTGTTTTTTTTGCAGTGCTTTTGGGTCTTATGTTGTCCCTAATCGATAAAGACAAAGCAAAACCCGTACTTGGATTTTTTGATGGTTTGAGTGACACAATGATAAAGATGGTGGATTTAATTATGCTAATGGCACCGTTTGGTGTTTTTGCATTAATTTCAGCAACTGTTGGTGAGTTCGGTTTTGATATTCTGCAAACTTTGGTTTGGTATGCTCTGGCTGTAATTTTAGGTTTGTTTATTCATACTTTTGGTGTTTATTCTCTTATTATAAAATTATTCACTAAGATAAAAGTATTTACTTTTTACAAAGGTATTAGAAGAGCCCAGACAATCGGTTTTTCGACGAGTTCCAGTGCGGCGACATTGCCTGTTAATATAGAATGCTGCAATGAAAATTTAGGTGTATCAAAATCAATTACCAGTTTTGTACTTCCTTTAGGTGCTACAATTAATATGGATGGTACAGCATTATATCAGGGTGTTGCGGCAGTTTTTATTGCACAAGTTTTTGGAATGCATTTGAGTATCGCGCAACAATTAACAATTGTATTTACAGCAACGTTAGCGTCAATCGGTACTGCACCTGTACCCGGAGTTGGATTGATAATGCTTGTGATAATTCTTAAATCCGTTGGAATTCCGGAAGAGGGAATTGCTCTTATTTTAGGTGTTGATAGAATATTAGATATGTGTAGAACCGTTACTAATATCACGGGCGACGCAACAGCAACAGTTGTTGTTGCTACGTCAGAAAATGAGATCCTTCATCCTGATCTAAATAACGCTTAAATGGTTTTACTTAAATTCAATAGCTTTAGAGCTTAAAATTAAAGATGTGATAAAAAATTCTTTTATAATAAACAAGCGCATTTATTATTAAAATATTTTTATTTTAATGCCTTCATTTTTAATTTAAATGCTTTGTATACTATAAATTAATATTTAAGAACAAATAACGGTTAATATTCTTTTGTAATCAGCAAGAGTTTACCGACACAAAAAGAATGGAAAAAACTAAAAGTTTCTCTTCATTTAAAGAAATAGTTCAGGCTATGGGATTAGTATTCGGCGATATCGGTACTAGTCCAATCTATACGCTCACGGTTATATTTGTATTTCTTCCGGCAACAAAGGATAATTTAATGGGAGTTCTATCCCTGATCTTTTGGGCGTTGGTAATTCTTGTAACATTATCTTATGCTGTTCTTGCTATGAGCTTAAGTATAAAAGGTGAAGGCGGAATAATTGTACTTAAGGAAATACTTGCCAGAAATGTTAAAACCGGAAAGCGTGCAGCCTTTGCAATATTTTTAGGTTTTATAGGTGTATCATTACTAATGGGTGATGGAGTTATTACTCCTGCTATTAGTATTTTATCCGCAGTAGAAGGTTTACAATTAATCCCTGCCGTTGGAAATATTAGTATATCTACAATTTTGTTAATAACAATCATTATTACAGTTTTATTATTTGCGGTTCAATATAGGGGAACTGATAAAGTCTCTACTTCTTTTGGACCAATTATGGTTGTTTGGTTCGTAGCGCTATTTCTTTCCGGTATGTATTACGTGGTTCAAGTTCCCGGAGTTTTTCTTGCCGTGAGTCCGCATTATGCAATTGAGTTTATGCTCCATCACGGTTTTACCGGATTTTTTGTTCTGAGCGATGTAATTTTGTGTGCAACCGGCGGCGAGGCTTTATATGCTGATATGGGACATTTGGGAAGCCAGCCAATTAGGCACGCGTGGTATTTTGTGTTTTTTGCACTTCTTATCAATTACTTTGGACAAGGTGCTTATATCTTAGTGCATCACGATACTCACTTCGTTTTATTTAATATGATCAAATCAATCTCCGGTATTTTCTATGCACCATTTCTGATATTAACGTTATTAGCAACTATAATTGCTTCCCAGGCAATGATTAGTGCTGTGATGTCTCTTGTATATCAAGGGATAACTACGCGAGTTTTTCCATTAATGAAGATCAAATACACTTCAACTCACCTAAAATCTCAGATATATATTGGTAGTGTAAACTGGGCTTTACTGATTGCAGTTATTTGTATGATTTTACTTTTCAGGAAATCCGATAATTTGGCAGATGCATACGGATTAGCGGTTACAACAACAATGGTTATCAGTGCATTTTTCATGATTTGGATATTTAAAATTGATAAACAAAAAACCAAGATGTTTGCCTCAGTTTTGGTTTTACTTGTAGATTTAGTCTTTTTGGTTGCAGTTTTTCACAAATTACCTCACGGCGGATATTGGTCCTACCTGATTGCTCTTGTTCCCTTTTCAATAATTCAACTTTGGTCATTAGGCGGACAAGCAATGCGAAAGAATTTTAGGTCATTGCCAATTGAGACTTTTCTTGTGAGTTATGAACAGATATATGGACTGGGAAACAATATTAAAGGAACTGCACTGTTCTTTGCTAAAAGTTTGCACGAAATTCCCCCTTATATGGTTCATTGTATAATTAGAGGAAATATCATTTATGAAAATAATGTTCTTGTATCTATAATAACTACGGATAATCCTTATGGAATAACATTTAACCGTGTTGAAAAAATTGCTCCGGGTTTATCCGGAATTAAGATACATGTAGGCTACATGGAAATATTAGATATTCCTGCCTTATTAAAAGAAAACGGAATTAGTGAAAAAGTTATTTTCTACGGAGTAGAAGATATAATTACCAATAGGCCTCTTCTAAAAGTTTACGCGCTCTTGAAAAAAGTGACACCGCCGTTTGTAAGATTTTATAAGTTACCTTACAATAGATTGCACGGTGTAATTACAAGGTTAGAATTATAATTGAGGAATATTATGAAATTTGGAAAATACTTGATTATAGCATTGATAATAGCTTTTGCTATTCCAAATAGTATAAATGCTAAAAACAACGATCAAGATACAATTACGGTTGCATTTTGGAATTTGGAAAATCTATTTGATACAGTGCACGATATTAACAAGAAAGATGAAGAATTTACTCCAACCGGAAGTGCTGAATGGACTGTAGAAAGATTAAATAAGAAACTATTTAATGAAGCTCGTGTTATTAGGTCGATGAATAATGGAAGAGGGCCGGAAATTTTGGGATTCTCTGAGATTGAACATCAGGCGCTTATGGATTCTATGACAAATAAATTTCTTAGCGATAAAAATTATAAAGTTGCATATAAAGAATCTCCTGATCATCGAGGAATTGATAACGGATTAATTTACAAATCTGATGAGTTTTCTTTACTTTCGGTTATCGGCGATACTATACATGTTCCTGATAATTATCCAACAAGACTAATCTTAAATGTTAATCTGTTATTTAAGACCAATAAGGATACTCTTCATGTATTTGTAAATCATTGGCCATCGAGATTGGGAGGGGAAGAGAAATCAGAACCAAATAGAATTGCTGCTGCCGCCACTTTAAAATCTCAAGTTGATAAGCTCTTTGCCCAAAATTCTAATTCAAGAATCTTGATAATGGGTGATTTTAATGATGAGCCTGGTAATAATTCTATTCTTAAAACACTCGATGCAAAGCCATTTGCTTGTGATTCAATTGTAAGTGAAAACATTTTAAGTGAAAGAAAAGAATTATTAAACCTGGCTTATACTGATTATTCTAAAAACTTAGGTTCATATAAATATCGTGATACGTGGAATATGCTTGATCAGATCATAATTTCCCCTGAAATGATCGACGGTAGTAATACTCGTCTTGTTTGCGGTTCGTTTACTATTTATAAACCTGAATTTATGGTCACTCAATCCGGAAAATATAAAGGCACTCCATTTCCTACATACGGAGGAAGAAGATATCTTGGTGGTTATAGTGATCATTTCCCTGTATTTGCCAAGTTCATAATTAAATAAGAGGTAATTATGAAAAAAGTATTGCTTATTTTCGGTGCTGCCGGAGCGCTCGGTAAAGGTGTAACAGATATTCTTACTGATAAAGATTATGATGAGATTTACTTATTCGATTCAAAAGTTGATGAGTTGAATTACTCAGATAATAAGATTAAAAAAGTAAAAATTTCTGATTTATCGAACGAAAAAAATGTGGCAAAAGCTTTCAAAGATATAAAGAGCGATAAAGGAACATCTTTTTTTCTGTTTTCTACTGTGGGAGGTTTTTTCGGTGGAAAAACAATTTGGGAAACAGAACTATCAGATTGGGACGAAATGTTCAATAAAAACCTTAAAACCAACTTTCTGCTTGCCAAATATTTTTCCGGGATAGTTAAATATTCGGCAGGGGGTTCAATATGCTTTACGGCAGCTTTGACCGGACTTGAAGCCGAGACTAAAAAGGGAGCATACGGCGCTTCAAAAAGTGCTTTAGTTCACTTGGTTAAAACTTTGGCGTTGGAAGGAAAAAGCATCAGACTTTCAGCTAATGCAATTGCCCCTTATATAATAGACACTTACAATAACCGAAAGTGGATGAAGGATTCTGATTTTGATACATGGATAAAACCAAGAGAGATTGGACAAGTTATTCATAATATTTTCGAAAATTTTTTCTTTATAACTGGTAATATTATTAAATTTACAGGACGATTTTAATTTAGTTAAACTTATTTATAATCAAGTGAAAAAATAAATTAGCTAACTAAATATTTATTGACTTTGTTTTTTGAAATCGTTATTGTTGAAACATATTTTTAAGAAAATTATTGGAGCTTTTCTCTCCTTTAGCATCAAATATATTTAATTATTTAGGAGGTTACTCTTTATGCAATTATTAGCCGTAATTTCATCGATGATAAACGTACTGGCGCAAGCACAGCAAAGCACTAGCCCACTTAATTGGTTAGCCGAAAAGTATACCGCCGGCGGTATTTTTATGCATCCGATTTTAGTATGTTTGGTTTTAGGCTTAGCATTTGTTATTGAAAGATTTTGGACTCTTTCTCGCGCAAGAGTTAATACAAAACAATTTATTATTAAAGTTACTAAGACTTTAGAAGAAGGCGGAATTGAAGCTGCTAAAGAAGTCTGCGCTAACACAAGGGGTCCTGTTGCTTCTGTTTTCCATGCCGGATTATTAAGAGCTGATGAAGGTTTGGAAGCTGCTGAAAAAGCTATCATTGCTTACGGCGGAATTGAAATGGGATTCTTAGAAAAAGGTATGATCTGGATATCTACTTTTATTACTATAGCTCCTATGCTTGGTTTTACCGGTACTGTTCAAGGTATGATTCAGGCATTTGACTCTATTAAAGAAGCTGCTCAGATTTCACCGGCAATTGTTGCCAGCGGTATTTCTGTAGCTTTGTTAACTACACTTTTTGGTCTTGTTGTAGCTATGATCCTTCAAGTATTTTACAATTACTTCATCTCTAGAATTGACAAATTAGTCGGTGATATGGAAGAAAGTTCTGTTGAACTTATAGATGCTCTTTATGCTTTACATTCAAGAGAATCTAAAAAGTAGAAGACAGTATTTCTAAACAGCTCCGATTTAATAAATAAAATGTGAGTATTTCAGCATGATGAAGAAAAGAAAAATATCGCAAGCCGAAATTCCAACTAGTTCCATGGCCGATATTGCGTTCTTGTTACTTTTGTTCTTCTTAGTCGCAACGGTCATCGACGTTGATACAGGTATCGGCTTAACTTTACCGGAATATCAAAAGGATATTAATAACGTTAAAGTGCCCAAAGATCGAATGGCTGCTGTTTTGATTAATGCTAACGGCGACGTTCTATTGGATAACAATCCGATCTCAATATTTCAGATGAAGGATGTTCTTAAAAAGAGAATTATCTCCAAAATAGAACTACCATCAGACCAAAAGTTAATTGTTTCTGTTAAAACCGATAGAAAGACTGAGTACAATACCTATGTACAAGCGCTTGATCAGATAAAACAAGCTTATTTTGAAGTTAGAGATGAATATTCTCAGTCTAAGTATGGTAAAAAATTAAGTGACCTCCCAAATGATCAAGCTAAAGAGGTTAAGGATAAAGTTCCTATTATTATTTCACTAGCTGAACCTGAATCGGTAAAAAAATAAGACAGAGGATTTAGAATGAAATTTGAAAAAAGAAGAGCCAATACTAAACAGGAAATACCGACAGCTTCGATGCCGGATATAGTTTTCATGCTTCTTCTTTTCTTCATGGTTACAACAACCTTAAGAAAAGTAGATGTATTGGTAAATTTTACGCTTCCAAAAGCGAAGGCTATCGAAAAAATCGAAAATAAAAGATTGATAGATTATATTTGGGTTGGCAAGTCAGGTAGAATTCAAATCAATGATAGCATTGTTAAGGTAAATCAAATTCAGCCAATTATGTACAAGAAAAGACAAGAATTACATGAAGTCATTGTTTCTCTTAGAATTGACAGAAACACCGATATGGGGTTAGTTACCGATATTCAACAAGAGTTGCGAAAGGCGGATTGTTTAAGAATTAACTACTCTGCGAACGTTAAAATATAATTTTTCTATCTAATTTTTTAGAAAATTTAAGGCAGGTTTGTTTTATTACTAACCTGCCTTTTTCAATTTAAGAGGGTTATTATGGGTTTAAAAGAAAAAATTAATGAAGATTTAAAAACCGCGATGAAAGCGGGTAATAAATTAAAGTTAGAAACAATTAGATCAATTCGTGCTTTAATTTTGGAATTTGAGAAAAGTGGAACCGGAAAAGAATTTACACCGGATGAAGAAATTAAAATGATCAGCAGTGCTGTTAAAAAGCGTAAAGATTCTATTGAGCAATATCGTAATGCAAACCGCGAAGATTTAGCATCGAAGGAAGAAGCAGAACTACAAATATTATTGGAATATCTTCCTAAACAATTAAACGATGAAGAAATTATAGCGGAAGTGAAAAAAATTGCGGATATTGTAGGAGCTAAAACAAAAGACGATTTTCCGAAGCTAATGCCTGAGGTAATGAAAAGTCTAAAAGGTAAGGCCGATGGTAAAGTTGTTCGTGCTGCTGTTGAGAAATTTTTGGGGAGTAATTGAACGTAGTCGATATTATAGTTATGGCCGTCGTTTTCGTCGGGTTTATTCTCGGTTTTAAAGACGGCTTTGTTAGGAAGTTAATTGGATTGATTGGCCTTGGTTTGGCTATTTATTGTGCTGTATTATTTTCTGCCCAACTCGGTCATATGATAGTAAATTTACTGGACATCGAGTTTTATTTATCTCAGATAATAGCAGGAATTGCAATATTCTTGGTCGTTATTATTGTTTTTTCAATCATTAAACGACTTATTCATCCGTTTGACAAAGTAAACAATTTAATAAATCAGATTGTCGGTGGATTAGTTGGAGCAATTCAAATACTTTTCTTTTTAAGCGCAGTTTTATTTCTTCTAAATATATTCGATGCACCATCAAAAAATGCAAAAAAAAGTTCAATATTTTATCAAAAAGTTTACGATATTATACCAGCTACAATTGATTATTTAAATTCTTATACTCCCAAAACGAAAGAATTTATTAAAGATTATTTTGACGATAAAGATTCACTTAAATGATTTCCAGAACTGTTCTAGACAAATTAGAGTTTTCTAAAGTACTTCAATACATATCCAATTATTGTATTACGGAAAAGGGGAAAAAAGAAGTTCTTTCTTTATATCCAATTCAATCAGAGGATACTATAAAGAATGAGGGAAAGCTAGTTTCCGAAGCTAAAGAAATTCTTATAAAAGATTTACCGCCTCCACTCGAATACATAATTGATTTAAACGATGCTTTGGCAACTAGCAGAGTTGAAGGAGCTATTTTAGATAACAAAAAGATATTAGAAGTTCTAAAACTTTTAACTCTATCCAGAAATACCTATCAATATCTAAAACATCAAAATGAAATTGCTCCTGGTTTATTTAAAATTACCAATACTCTATTAGTGGATAAACTGTTAGAACATGCTATTCAAAAAGTAATTACTGAAAATGGCGAAGTAAAAGATTCTGCTAGTCCAAAACTCGCTGAAATAAGAAGAGAAATTAGGCAAAAAAATGATGAGTTAGTTAAAGCTGTCAATAGAATTATGAAATCCTTAGAGGATAAGGATATAATAAGAGAAGACTATTTAACATTACGCGATGGAAGAGTTGTTATCCCGGTTAAAGTAGAACACAAAAGGCATATTCGTGGTTTTATTCATAGTGAATCGTCAACCGGGCAAACTGTTTATATAGAACCGGAACAGACTCTTGAACTAAATAACGAGTTAGTATCGTTATCATTTGCTGAAAAGAGAGAAATTGAAAAATTATTAAAAGAACTTACAAAAAGAATAGGGCAATCGAGCAGTGAGCTGAAACTTGCATTAGAAACTCTGTCTTATATCGATTCTATTTTTGCGCGTGCAAAATATTCTGTTGAAATAATTGGTAGCTTTCCTGAAATTGATTCGTCAAAAGATTTTTATCTCTCTGATGCTCGTCATCCAATTTTGTTAAAAAGAAATGGCAAAGCTAAAACAGTTCCGTTAGATGTTACAATTAAGGATCAAAAAATTATTTTGATTACTGGTCCAAATGCAGGCGGTAAAACGGTTGTATTAAAAACAATTGGATTATTAGCTTCCATGGTAAATTCCGGAATTCACATTCCTGCAAGCCCCGATTCTAACTTTCCTTTATTCACAAATGTATTATTAGATATTGGTGATACTCAGTCAATTGAAGATGACTTATCAACATTTAGCTCTCATTTATCCAATATTAAAAATATACTTGATGATGCAGACGAAAAATCACTTGTGTTATTTGATGAAATCGGTACGGGTACTGATCCAGCTGAAGGCTCAGCATTAGCAGTAGCAATTCTACTTCAGTTGAGAGATAAGAACTCAATTGTATTTGCAACTACTCATCATGGCAGTTTAAAATTAGTTGCACATGACCTTGATGGCTTTGAAAATTCCGCTATGGAATTCGATTCTAAAAATTTAATGCCGACTTATAAATTTAACCAGGGAGTTCCCGGTTCTAGTTATGCATTTGAAGTGGCTAAAAGAATTGGTTTTGATGATAACTTTTTATCTTTAGCTGAACAATATCTTGATAAAGATAAACACACTCTTGAAAACTTTCTGGTAGATATTGAAAAGAAATCGAATGAACTTGCCGATAAATTGAGGAAAATGGAAATAGAAAATACCAGATTGACAGGCCTTTCAAATTTATATCAACAAAATGTAGAAAAGTTAAATAAAGAAAAGAAGGAAATTCTTAGAAAAACTAAAACTGATGCTGAAGAATATCTAAAAGATATAAATAAGAAATTTGAGCGTGTTATTAAGGAAGTAAAAGAATCGAATGCCAATAAGGAAATAATAAAATCTTCTCAAAATACTATTAAAGAGATAAAAGAAAAAAATAAAAATCTTTTTAAAGATGATGTTGATTTGATTCAAGAAAACCCTAATTTTATCATTGGTGATTTTGTACGAGTTCGTAATACTGAAACTACTGGTGAAATAATTGATGTTTTAACAGATAAAAACAGAGCAACCTTAAGAGTAGGTACTTTAAAACTTCAAGTAAAATTGACTGAACTTGTTCATTCGAAGAAAAAAGAAGCAAAAGTTGAATCCGGAAACTTTTACAATTTGTCAAATGATTTTCAACAAATGCGTATTGACATTAGAGGACAAAGAGCTGAAGAAGCTGAGTTTGAAATAATCAAATTTATTGATAATGCTTATTCAAACAGTCTTGAAAGAATAGAAATACTGCATGGAAAAGGAACCGGTGCTTTGAAAAAAACTGTTAGCGAAATTCTAAAAAAGCATGATAAAGTAAAAAACTTTTACTTTGCTCCTATAGAATTTGGTGGAGATGGAATTACAATTGCCGAATTAAAATAAGGTTAGTTTATTGTTCAATAAAATCTTAATCGCTAATAGGGGGGAAATAGCAGTTAGAATAATACGAGCTTGTAAGGAGCTTGGAATAACATCTGCAGCAATATATTCAGATGCTGATGTTAAATCGCTTCATACCAGGTTAGCTGATGAATCTTACTACATCGGCCCTGCTGTTGCCTCTGAATCTTACCTAAATCAGGATAAAATATTAAAATTAGCTAAAGAAATTAATGCTGATGCGATTCATCCCGGTTATGGTTTCTTTTCAGAAAATCATCAATTTATTAGAACCGTTGAGAAGCTAGGTTTCACATTTATAGGACCTTCTTCAAAATCAGTTGAAATGATGGGGAGTAAAACTGCTGCAAGAAAACTCATGCAGAAGAATAATGTGCCCATTGTTCCCGGAACAACTGAACCAATAAAATCTTATAAAGATGCGGAAGAAATTTGTAACCAGATTGGTTATCCCGTATTGTTAAAGGCATCGATGGGCGGCGGCGGAAAGGGAATGAGAAAAGTATCTTCTTCTAAAGAATTAAAAGATGCTATTGAGGAAACACAGAGAGTCGCATTAAAAGCCTTCGGTAGTGACCAAGTTTATTTAGAGAAGTTTATTGAAAACCCAAAACATATTGAAGTTCAGGTTATTGCTGATAAATTTGGAAACTATGCTCATCTATTTGAACGCGAATGTTCAATTCAGCGCCGTCATCAAAAAATAATTGAAGAAGCTCCATCATCATTTGTTGATGAGAATACCAGAGATAGTATTACCGAAGCAGCAATAAATGCTGCAAAAGCTTGCAATTATTTTAATGCCGGTACAATAGAATTTTTAATGGATAAAAATAAAAACTTTTATTTCCTCGAAATGAATACACGTCTCCAAGTGGAACATCCGGTAACGGAATTTATCAGCGGAATTGATTTGGTTAAAGAGCAAATATCGATAGCCGAAGGGAATAAATTGTCTTTTAAGCAATCGGATTTGCAGATTCGCGGCCATGCAATTGAATGCAGAATTTATGCGGAAGACTCAGAAAATAATTTCTTGCCTTCAACGGGAACAATAAAAAATTATATTACTCCTGATGGTCCCGGTGTCAGAATTGATTCTGGTTTTGACAGAGGCTCAATAATTTCAATTCATTATGATCCGCTTATTTCAAAACTTGTATGCTGGGCAGAGAGTCGTGATTCTGCAATTTCCAGAATGTATAGAGCGCTTTCTGAATATGAAATAGCCGGATTGACACACAATATTTCCTTTCTAAAATCAGTTATAAAAGACAAGCGATTTTCCTCAGGTGAATTTGACATTAATTTTATAGAAGAAAAATTTCTTCAAGAAAATAATACGCATGATCTCCCCGTCAACACAGAAATAGCAAGTACTGAAGATGCTGCAGCAATTTTAACCGCGCTGATAAAAAATAGTTCAAAAGTTACAGAACCATCAAAAACTCAATCATCTAATAATAAATGGCAAGGATTGATGTATGAGTGATTTTGTAATTTCATTAAACGGTATAAGAAAAGAAATTGAAATTTCTGAGAATTCATCCTTAAAATTAGATGGTAAGAACTTTCATTATGAATTAACTCATTTAGAAGGCGCCAATTATTTACTTAAGCTAAATAATAAGATGTTTTCCGTAAATATTGAGAAGAAAGATTCCGAAAACTTTATCGTAAATATTAATGGTTCACAATTTTTAACAATTGCCAGAACCGCTTTGGAAGAAAAAGCATCTAAATTAATTGAGCAAAAAAGTAAATTAAATCATCAAACCGATGTAAAGGCACCTATGCCCGGAATGATTTTAAAAATTAAAACACAAAATAATGATGAGGTTTCACAAGGGGATTCTATCATGATACTTGAAGCAATGAAAATGGAAAATGATTTACGTGCACCTGTTTCAGGTAAAATTAAAAAAATTTACGTACAAGAAGGTACAGCCGTAGAAAAAGGAACTCTTCTTTATTCAATAATTTAATTTTGTTTAAGTGAACAAATTAAAATAACTAGTATAAATAATCACAATAATTAAAAACCTGTTCAGGAGGTAGTGTGAGAAGTAAAATATATTCTCTTGTTATTCTGCTATCCTTTGCCTTTGGTAAGGCGTTTGGCGGCGGATTTCAAATAAACGAACACGGAGCGAGGGCAATGGCCATGGGAGGTGCCTTCACTGGATTAGCAAATGATCCTTCCGCTGTTTATTTTAACGCCGCGGGAATAACGCAACTAAACGGTACCCAGTTCATGCTTGGTACAACTATGATCACTCCGGATGCTTCTTTCAGAGGTGTCTATCCATCGGTTACCGAATACGATCTTAAGAAACAATCATTTTTTCCAAGTCATTTCTGGGCAACTCACAAAGTAAATAATGACCTTTCGGTTGGTATTGGATTTACTACACCGTTTGGTTTAGGTACAGATTGGGGTGATAATTGGGTTGGTAAATATCTTGCTATTAAAACAGATTTAACAACTTTTACTGTAACTCCAGTTGTTGCTTATAAGGTTCTAGATAACTTATCGCTAAGTGCAGGATTTGTATACAGCTGGGCAACCGTAAATATTACTCAGAAAACTTCACAAACTCCTTTTAAAGGTGATGCATTTGTGTCTCTCGATGGTAAAGATAATTCAGCGTTTGGATTTAATGTCAGTGCTTTTTATAAGCCAATGTCAACTTTATCTTTTGGGGTTTCTTTTCATAGCCAAATTAAATACGACTTTAAAGGAACAGCGACTACAACTGGTGCACAGCAGCTAATAGACGCTAAAAAATTACCTGAAGGCGATGTAACAGCAAAACTTACTACTCCAACTAATCTCACATTTGGTATTGCTTATCGTGTTATACCAAAGTTACAGTTAAGTTTCGATTTTCAGTATGTTGGATGGTCTAGTTACGATACATTAGCAATAGATTTTTCTGATAAAGCTTATTCCGACATTGCTAGCCCTAGATTATATGATAATTCTTACATCTTAAGATTGGGAGGAGAATATCAATTACTAGATCAATTAGCTGTAGAAGCCGGAATTTATTTTGATAAAAATCCGGTAAAACCTGAATACTTAAATCCGTCTTTACCTGATGCAGACAGACTTGGATTTAGCTTTGGTTTGAATTACAAAATCACAAATAGTTTAGCCGCAGACGCTGCTTATTTATTTATTCGAGGAAAACAATTAACTGTATCGAATTCACAAGAAAGTTATACAAGCGGATTTGCACCATTTAATGGAACATATACAACTTCCGCAAGTTTGCTTTCACTTAGTTTATCATACAGTCTATAAATTAGTATAGGAATTTCGATATGAAAAAAATATTAAAATTAGTTTCATCAATATCTTTTGCTGTTCTACTTTTATTTGTAGGATGTAAAGACAAAACAGATATAACAGCGCCTGCTCCGCCAAGTCAGGTAAGCGGACAAGCAGATTTTACCAGGTTTGTAACTCTGGGAAATAGTTTAACAGCCGGTTATGAATCCGGATCTTTATATGAATCTGCTCAGAAATACTCTTTCGGTAATTTAATTGCCGGTCAATTAAATGCTTCATTTGCTCAACCTCTATTTAGTGAACCTGGAACACCAGGCAGATTAGAAGTAAAATCATTGGAGCCATTTAATTTATTTACCTCTCCCGGCGGTGGACAACCAATGGACTTAAATTATCCCGCGCCTTATAATAATTTAGGTGTTCCTGGTGCATTTGTTTATGACATAATGAACGCTACTAATTCCAATGATTGCTATACGGGGAAATATGCAAATTCACCAAATCCGCTGTTTGATGCAATCCTGCGTGGATTAGGAACTCCATTTCATCAGGCACAATTATTACATCCAACTTTTATGACTGTTTGGATAGGAAATAATGATATTTTAGGTTATGCAACTTCAGGCGGTACTAAACCATATACTCCAACTGCTCAATTTGATTTCTTGTATAGTCAAATGATGGATAGTGTAGCAAGTTTAGGTGCAAAAGTTGTTGTTGCAAATATTCCGGATGTTGGAGCAATCCCATTTTTTACAACTGTTGGACCACAAGTATCACAGTTAGTTACATGGTCCTCATTAAAATTATTAGGAGTGCCAGGCTTAGTTTTTCAAAAAAATGGAGAAACTATTGGAACCGGTGTGGCGGATTCAACAGCATTATTAACCGGAAAAGTATTGATTACATTACCTGGTTCTGCGTATGCTACTTTATTAGGTAAATCAACAGGAAAGTTTTATAGAGATAATGGATATCCAGCTTTACCTGCTGGAATAGATACAACAAAACCATTTGGATTTCATCCTCAAAATCCATGGCCTGACGCACTTATTTTAGATGCTGATGAAATAACTACAACACGAGCAACAGTTGCATCTTATAATCAATCGATTGCTACTGCTGTTGCAAAACATAACTTTGGTTTAGTTGATATTTATTCATTCTTTAACGGAATAAGAGCTAAGGATTTTTCCGGTGGAACTAAGATTGACGGTATCGATTTTACAACAATGTATGTTGAAGGTGGGATTTTTAGTCTAGACGGTGTACATCCTACAAGTCAAGGATATGGAATTGTTGCTAATGAATTTATAAAAGTTATAAACAGTAAATACAGTGCTAATATTCCATTGATAAACGTTTCAGAAATACCGGGTAGTTTAATTTTCGCAAAAAAATCTTTAAATAAACTTGGGTTACCGAATTTGGATATAAATTCTTTTAAGAATTTTGTGTTCTAATTATTATCCTTAAATATTAAAAGGGATGGTTTTATAATCATCCCTTTTTTTAATTTGGAATAATCTATTAACTTAAGCTAAAGGCGGTGAGGGAAATGTTAAAAATTATTCTACTATTAATACTTGCACCGGTTATAATATTAAATATTAACGGATGTTCATCGTCAGATCAATCTACACAAAATGTAAACAAAGACAGTGTCTACGTCTTTGATGAGATTCCGCCAGATACAACTTCAAAAATTCCTGAACCAAAAGTAGAATCGCCGAATTTTCCGGTGAAATACTACATAATTCAAATTGGCGCATTTACTACAAAGGAACGCGCTGATGAATTTGCTGCCAAAAGTAAAAATTTAATTAAAGAAAATCTTGATATTGAATACGGGGATAATGTTAAATTGTATGTCGTCCAGCTTACTCCATTTTACACCAGCAGGAACCAAGCTGAAAAAATGAGAAACAGCTTATGGAAAATGAAACAATTTAAGGATGCCTGGATAGTAACAGTGACCAAATAGTTTTGTTATTATCTAAAATTCATTGAGAAAATTTTTATAAAAAATTTCTCCAAAGGTTGATCTTTTGTGATACAAAGATTAACTTCTTAAAAGCAAGCGACAAACGATTATATCTCAATTATTTACAGGCTTAAATAATGTAACTATCGTTAGTCGTTATAAGATACTATTTTCTATTTTTAGTTTTTAAATCTTATAATAATTAAATTAATATTTCTATAAATTACTTTTTAATGGAGGAGGCAAAATGGCATTTTCACTAAACAGAATCATGCTCATCGGAAATCTTGGCCGTGATGCTGAAACAAGATTCAGTACAAATAATGTTGGTGTAACAAGTTTTAGTGTAGCTACAACTTATAGTTACAAAGGAAAAGACGGAAATTGGCAAGATCAAACCACCTGGCATAATGTAGTTGGTTTTAATTTGTCGGATTATTTCAAAGAGAACTTGAAAAAAGGACAAAAGGTTTATGTTGAAGGAAGATTGACAAAGCGGGATTACACAGATAAAGAAGGTGTTAAAAGATATTCGACTGATGTAGTTATTGAAAAACTTATACCTTTGGACGCTACTAGCGGAGGCGGCAGTTCGAATAATTCTGATAATAATTCAGGATCTAATGATTCAGCTCCGGATATTCAAGTTGATGAAAATGATGATCTTCCTTTCTAACTAGTATTGTATAACATCTTAAGGTAAAAATAATTTTTGGAAGTTGGTTGGTTTTATAATCTCATATTCTTGCTAATACTATTTGTATTATCTGCTTTTTTTTCCGGTTCAGAAGTTTCACTATTTTCTTTGGATCGAAAGAAAATTAAAAGTAGTTCGACTTCTAATCCCATAATCTTCAGATATTTACAATCTTTAATTGATCAACCGAGAAGATTATTAGTAACTATTCTAATAGGAAATACAATTGTTAATGTTGCTGCTTCAATAGTGGCAGTAACGTTAGCAATTGATTTTTCCAATTCATTTAGCATACCACAAAATTTAGTACTTACCGCTCAAATTATTCTGCTTACATTATTAATTGTGTTTTTCGGAGAATTAATCCCAAAAGTTTGGGCTTCAAAAAATCCGCTTTCATTTGCAAAGTTAGTAGCAATTCCTTTGTATTGGATTAGTGTTCTTATTTATCCTATTTCGGAGACCATAACTGAATTTATAAAAATATCAGTCTCTAAACTTAAAATTGATAGATCAAAAACAGCAATGCTTCCGGAAGAACTAACTGAGCTTGCAAACTTTGGGCACGAAAGGGGAATGATTGAAGAAGATGAACATGGATTAATTCACAGTATTGTTACATTTAGAAGTGTTGCTGTGCATGAAGTAATGACACCAAGAGTTGATATGACTTCAATTGATGTGGAAACAAAGTTTGATGAAATTCTTGAGCTTATTACTTCATCGGGGCATAGTCGAATTCCATTGTATGAAGACAATCTTGACAAAATTATCGGGATAATTTATGCTAAAGATTTATTACCTTATTTGAAAAATGAAAATTTAAGGGAACCTCTTTTGCTTTCTAAGATTGCCCGAAAATCATTGTACGTTCCCAAAACAAAAATGATTAGCGACTTGTTGCATGAGTTTCAAGAAAAGAAAATGCACATTGCTATAGTTGTAGATGAATACGGCGGAACTGCAGGAATGATAACAATGGAAGATATTCTTGAAGAAATTATTGGTGAAATTAGAGACGAATATGATAAGGAAGAGAGTCCGGTTACAAAAATTAGTGATACTTCTTTTTTAGCTCTCGGTAAAATTTCTGTTGATGAACTTAACGAATTATTAAATACAAATATTGGTGAAGAAGAAGATTTTGAAACTCTTGGTGGTTTTGTGCTAAATAGTGCAGGGCACATACCTAAAGAAGGTTACTCATTTGTGAATGATAATTTTAGGTTTACGGTGCGTGAAGTAAACAATAAGAGAATAAAAAAAGTTTTGATCGAAAAAATTCAAGGTGAATAGTTATTTGGATGAAAACCGGATGTTTTATAAAATCTGTTATAATTCTTACTATTTTAGTAGCGTCTATTTTATATATTATACAAAACAAAATGGATGATTTTGTACTTAATCCAGGTAAAAATATTGTTCACAGCTTCCTTCAGAAGAAAGTTGATAAGGAATTAGTTTTTGTTAAGGATTCTCCGCAAAAAGATTCCTTAAAAATTATGATAGATTCTTATCTAAAAAATTTAAAGAAGTTATCTGAATTTTCAGATGACTCAATAAAGTCTATTATTGATTCTGTTAAAATTTCAATAGTAGATAGTACTATAACGGAGAATGAACTCAAAAAATTATCAAAGTATTTATTAAAAAAGTCAGAAAATGAAAGAACAAAGATCAACGGAAATTAAAGTAGGCCTGACAGTTGTTATCGGCATATTAGTATTCTTATACATTTTGGGTTGGGCAAAAAATTTCAGTTTAACATCACCGGATAGAAGAATTGAAATTAAATTTAATAACATTGCCGGATTGGAAATTGGAGATTATGTTACTGTAAATGGATATCGTGAAGGTAACGTAGAAGATATTATTCCCAAAGGTAATTCAGTTATAGTAAAGATATTGCTGGATAATTCGGTTCAGCTTAAAAAAGACGCTACTTTTTCTATTTCAATGTTAGATTTAATGGGTGGTAAGAAACTTGAAATAAATCCCGGTAACGATTCGCAAACCTTAGATTATTCAAAAGTTCAAAACGGAACTTTTTCGGCAGATATCCCCGCAGTTATGACTATGGTGGGATCTCTTCAGGATGATATTTATACAGTAATGAAGCAAGTTAAAGTTACCTTGTCGTCAATAAATAATTATTTAACCGATAAAAGTTTGAATGCAGAAGTTAAGTCATCAATCTCAAATATGAATGAGCTTTTATCAAAGCTTAATGGAATGGTTGATGAGAACAGAAAAAGTGTTAAAACTATCGCTTCAAATAGTGCGGATTTAACTGAAGAAGCAAAAAACTTTATCAAAGAAAATAAATCGACCATTACAGGCACTGTAAATGATTTATCTGTTACATTAAAGAAAACTGATTCGCTGATTACGAAGTTAAATAGAATAACTGATGAAACAACAAAACAGCAAAATAATCTCGGAAAAGTTCTATATGATCAAAACTTATACAAGAATTTGAATGAAACTATGAAGCAAGCAAATGAATTAACAAAATTATTGTTAAAACAATTGAAAGATGAAGGATTAAAAGTTGATGCGCATATCAAATTATTTTGAATTGAATAGTTCGAAATCAACACAAATAAATAAAAATAAATCAACGGAAGCGTAATGGTATTCGGTATAGGTATAGATATAATTGAAATTGATAGAATTAAACAAAGTGTTGAAAAATTTGGTGATCACTTTTTAAATAAAGTTTATACTAAAACTGAACTTGAATATAGTATGAATAAGGTAAGTAAATATCAGCATCTTGCAGCTAGATTTGCAGCTAAAGAAGCCGTGTATAAAGCATTAACAACAGGATTAAATCAAGAAGAAGTTGGATGGCAGGATATAGAAATTTATAATGAACCAAATGGAATGCCTTTAGTAAAGTTGCTCGGCAAATTTGAGAATTATCTTAACAATGGTAAAAGTCTTAAGATATCAATGAGTCACTCCAGAGATTACGTAACATGTGTTGCAATTGTATTTAAAGAGTTATAGCACTATCTGAAGCTGCTATTATAACTATTGTTATGTTATTAGTATCTTCAATTGTGACCTGTGTCTAAAATAATCTTGCTTTTGATGCATCTCTTGTGAATTAGAATTTTATTTATATATCTTCGTTGAAAAGTTTTCTACTCAGCAATTAATTTTATCTTTTCAACGAAATCATAAATTAATAAAAGGTGAAAACTTGAATAAAAAGTTCTATGATATTTTTAACTATGGCTCCATTATCTTTATTGCGATACTTGCTATCTTAATGATAATAGACGTTATACCGCTTAAATTTTATAGATCAATATTAGTAATTGCAATTGCAATTTTTATAGCTAGAATGATAATGCGAATTTATATAATTCGTCAGAATAAGAATAAAGGAGATTAATTATATAATAATTTTTTACTCTTTCATTTACATTTAATAAAATCTTGCTGCAATAATTTATCCTTAGTTATTGTAGTCACGTCAGCCGATCCACTTTTCATTCCGGCTCTTTTAGAATTTTCCAAAATGAGAATTCTTAAAAAAATTTAGTTCTCTACAAAGAGAAATCCTATCACCTATATATGTTGAAATTAAAATAACTCTTATTACTATAAAAAATTGTATAAATAGTTCTAAGTAATAACAAGATTTATTATAACTAATAAAAATATTATCACTCATAATCTTACCTGGAGAACCGAGGCATGAATATTTTATACTCTCGAATACTTCATAAATTAACTGCAATAATTTTAATCAATCTAATTTTTATAACACCTTCATTTAATAGTCTACATGGTGAATCAGCTAAGCCTGTGAGAAGTAAACACGGAATGGTTGTTTCTTCAAGTGAAATTGCTTCTCAAGTTGGTGCAGACATTATGAAAAAAGGAGGAAACGCTATTGATGCTGCAGTAGCAGTCGGGTTTGCGCTTTCTGTTACATATCCTTATGCCGGAAATCTCGGCGGCGGCGGATTTATGGTTATCCATCTTAAAGATGGAAAAAATGTTACTATAGATTATAGAGAAAAAGCTCCGTTAAAAGCTTTTAGAAATATGTTTCTTGATAAAAATGGAAATTATGCGCCGGAATTAAGTCAACAAGGGACAACATCTTCAGGAGTTCCGGGAAGTGTAGCCGGATTAATTTTTGCACTTAAAAAATATGGAACTATGTCACTCGCTGAAGTAATTCAACCTGCTATAGATCTTGCGAAAAAAGGCTGGAAACTAGATTATCATAGTGCGGAATCATTCAAACATTTTTTACCCGAATTCAAAAAGTATCCTACATCTTTTAAGAAGTTTTCTAAAAATGGAGAACCTTACGAGGAAGGTGATTTATTCAAGCAGCCATTTTTAGCAAATACACTAGAGTTAATTAAGGAGAAAGGTGTCGACGGTTTCTATAAGGGTGCAGTTGCCGAAATGCTTGTTAAGCAAGTTAAATCGATGGGCGGTTATATTTCCATGGAAGATTTGGCAAAATATAATCCTGTTGAGAGAAAGCCTATTCTCGGTACTTACAGAGGCTATCAAATAGTTTCCATGCCGCCTCCCAGTTCAGGCGGAATTGCATTAGTTGAATTGTTGAATATTCTAGAGAACTATAATTTTTCTCCCAATGATTGGGGAAGTAGTGAGTACATTCATCGCCTAGTTGAGGCTATGAAATATACGTACGCAGATAGAACTTATCATTTAGGTGATTCCGATTTTTATGATGTGCCGCAAGAAGGCTTAATTTCTAAAGAATATGCAAAATCTATTTACAATAAAATAATTGCAGCTAAAGATGAGGCTGTACCTTCCTCTGAAATTTCCGCAGGAAAACCTTCAAAATATCAAGAAAGTCACGAAACAACACACTTTTCTGTTTACGATTCTGAAGGAAATGCTGTTAGTAACACTACCACAATTAATTCCGGATACGGTTCCAAAATAACGGTTGAAGGTGCTGGTTTTTTACTTAATAATGAGATGGATGATTTTAGTGCCAAACCCGGAGTTCCAAATCAATTTGGATTGATGGGAACGGAAGGAAATTCAATTCAACCCGAAAAAAGACCTTTAAGTTCAATGACTCCGACAATAGTTTTGAAAGATAATAAACCATATATAATTATTGGCTCTCCTGGAGGATCAAGAATTATAACAGTTGTTTTACAAGTAATTCTAAATTGTATCGATTTTCATATGAATATCCAGGAAGCAATTGATGCTCCCAGAATACATCACCAATGGATGCCTGATAAAATATTCTACGAGAAGTTCTCTCTTATTAAAGATGTAAAAAATAATCTTGAAAAGATGGGTTACAAATTTGAGGATGCTGATAAGAGATTCCCAATTTTGGGTGTTGCAGAAGGAATTATGATTGATCAAGAAAACGGAACTGTTTATGGTGCCTCCGATCCTAGAGGCAGTGGTGCTGCAATAGGATATTAACAATCTACATCTCTAGCCGAATAATTTGTGGTCTGATTATTCGGTTAACTACTCTATATATCATACCAGAAAAAGTAAAATGAGGTTTCTCATTCGATGGGAAAACTTATATACATACATCAACATAAAAGGAGCAATGTTATGATAAGTATACTTCTACAGAGTGTATACAGAATGATTAAACAGGGGTGTTTTATTCCACAATAGTTATATTCTTAAGTTCACTTAGTATCAATCTATATGCTCAGGAGTATGGTACTGTTAAAGGTATTATTACCGATGCAAAAACCGATGCCCCTTTACCGGGTGCTAAAGTTTAAGTTTTAGGAACTCATATCGGTGCAGGAGCAAATACAAAAGGGTAATTCACAGTTAAGGTTCCTGCAGGGAAATATCTGTTACAGGCAAGTTATGTAAGTTACATGACCTTAAAATTTAGTGTAACCGTAAAAGCCGATCAAACTTTAACTAAAAATATTTCAATGAGTGTTGATTTAATTGGGACGGATGAAGTAGTTGTTTTAGGGACACGGACACAAGATAGAACTGTAGTTGATTCACCAGTTCCAATTGATGTTATTACTGCCAAGTATATTCAAAAGACAGGATTTACTCAAACAACTGAAATGATAAAAATGTTAGTCCCATCTTATAACGCGCCGGAAACAACAATTGATGATGGTTCTGATCATGTCAGACTCGCAACTTTACGCGGCTTTGGTCCGGATCAAGTTCTTGTTCTTGTAAATGGTAAGCGAAGATACACAAGCGCACTCGTGCATGTTAATGGAACAATTGGTCGTGGTTCCACAGGTGCTGATTTGAATGCTATTCCGGCGGGAGCAATATCTCGAATTGAAGTATTAAGAGACGGAGCATCGGCTCAGTATGGTTCCGATGCCATTGCGGGAGTTATAAATATAATTCTTAAAGGAAAAAAAGGTTTTGATGCCTCTGCAAGTTATGGAGAATACATAACTACACAAAATAGAGGTTATTCAGAAACCGAAGCTACAATTCCGGGAGAAAATGCTTCAACTTTTTCTTGGGATGGAAATCCACAAGATGTTAAAATTACTGATGGATTTTCAAAAACTGTTCACTTAGGATATGGTTTTGGTGTTAGCAAAGGAACGGATTATATAAGTGGTGAATATAGGAAACACAATTTTACAAATAGAGCAGGATTAGATCCTAGGCAACAATATCTAACCGTAAACGGTCAGCCTGATCCGCGCGAAGCATCTTTCGGAAGATTAAATCATCGATACGGTGACGCGGATGTTTCAGATATAGGATTATTTATGAATAGCTCAATTCCAATCAGTGATAACGCAAAAGTTTATGCTTTTGGTGGATATAGCTACAGAGATGGATTATCAGGGGGATTTTATCGACTTTCTTTAGATGATAGAAATGTACGTTCAATTTATCCGGATGGATTTTTGCCTATGATTCAAACTAATATTTATGATGGCTCACTTGCCGGAGGAATTAAAGGCAGTATTGGTGAATAGGCTTATGATTTTAGTGAAACTTATGGAGGAAACTCATTTAATTATAATGTAACAAATTCTCTAAATACTTCGATGGGAGCTAGCAACCCTAAAACATTTGATGCTGGAACATTGAGGTTTTATCAATCGACTAGCAATCTTGATTTGGTTAGGTAAGTAAATATTGGAACCGCAGAACCTTTAAATATTGCAACTGGTTTAGAGTTCCGTTGGGAAAATTATCAAATAATGCTTCCGGTGGCAGGTTTTTTACAAATGCTTTGGATACTAAAACCAAAGGTTTGGATGTAACCGCAAGATATGGCGTTCATCTGGGAATGGGAACCTTAAGATTAACTGCTGCCATGAATTTTAATCAAGCGGATATAACGAATCGCGATCAAATAACTACACCTGTTGAACTCCAGGCTGTGACTTCAACTCCAATTATTGGAAGAGTAGAACATGGAAGATTTGAAAGAGGTCAACCCAAAAGCTCGTGGAACTTTATAGGCAGTTACATTATAAGTGAATGGAGTATAATGATTCGAGAAGTTAGGTTTGGTGAAGTAACTATTTATAATAGTAACGCAGCACGTGATCAAACTTTATCCCCGGTATGGACAACTGATGCTGAACTTTCCTATAATCTTTTGCAAGGTGTTACCGTAGCTGTTGGTGCAAATAATTTATTTGATACTTATCCAAATAAAATTTTGAAAGTAAATAGTTTTAACGGGATTTTCCATATAGCAGTGCCGCGCCATCCGGATTTGACGGACGATTTGTATATGCTCGAGTAGATTATTCTATGTAAATAAAATAATTTATTTTGTTTAAAGGCTGTTTGTTTATACGATAAACAGCCTTTTTTTTCGCAAAAAATAAAACATTAATTATATACTATCTTCAAAATAGTATTGCTGATTCAAATCTTTAATATTATCTTATTTGTTAATAATTTTCATTGTTACAAAACTGCAGAGAATTACTGATTTTGAACTGATATTTAAGTACAAAGGAGGTCGTCTTCGAATCTTCAAAAAGGGTTAATGGCAAACTCAATGCTAAAGTTCTAATTTTAAATCAGAGCTACGAGCCTTTAACAATTTGTAATATCAAGAAAGCGATTGTCCTTATTATTCTAGATAAAGCCGAATTAGTTTTAGAAGATCAAAGAAAAGAATTGCGCTCCATCCGACGATCGTTTCCATGGCCGAGCATTATCCGCCTGAATCATTTTATAAAAGTTCCTTACAAAAAAGTAGTCTTAACTAGAAAAAATATATTAAGACGAGACTCATACAAATGTTCTTATTGCGGTCGAGGAGATTTGCCTTTAACTATTGATCATATAATTCCAAAATCGAAAGGCGGAATTGATACTTGGGAAAACCTTGTTTGTGCATGTACGATTTGTAATAATAAAAAAGGCGATAGAACTCCTAGAGAGGCCGATATGACTTTATTAACAAAACCTTTTAAGCCCAGTCATATAATGTTTATAAAGAACGTCGTCGGTAAACTTGATGAAAATTGGAAACCTTATCTTTATCTCTCATAATTAACTTCAGCTAAATTTTTATAAAATTAAAAAAAGAAGAATATTAGGAACAATATTCTTATTTTATTGTTCTAATTTCAAAAATATTATTGGATTATGGTAAAGAAAAGAATATTAAGCGGAATGCGTCCAACCGGCAAATTACATATCGGACATTACGTAGGCGCGCTGGAAAATTGGGTAAAATTGCAAGATGAATATCAGAATTATCATTTAATTGCAGACTATCATGTTTTAACTACAAAGTTAGATACTAGTGAGATTTATAACGATTCGATAGATATGTTGATTGATTGGCTTTCCGCCGGATTAGATCCGGTTAAGAGCCCAATGTTTAGACAATCTCAGATAAAAGAACATGCTGAATTAAATCTGATTTTTTCAATGCTGATTACGGTAAATAGACTTGAAAGAAATCCTACTTTAAAAGATCAGGTTAGAGATCTAAATATCGATAATGTTATTTATGGTCATCTAGGTTATCCGGTACTTCAAACCGCCGATATTTTACTTTATAAAGGTAATGCAGTTCCAGTAGGCGAAGATCAGGTGCCGCATATTGAAATATCAAGAGAAATTGCAAGAAAATTTAATAATCAGTATGGTTTGGTTTTCCCTGAACCTGAACCATTATTAACTAATTTTGCTAGACTTCCGGGATTGGACGGAAACGCAAAAATGAGCAAATCTTTAGGTAATACAATTTTGCTTTCTGATGATTCTGAAACTGTGAAAAAGAAAATGAAAAAAGCTGTTACCGATCCTAACAAAGTTAGAAAAGGTGATCCGGGAAATCCTGATATTTGTCTTGTATTTTCATATCATAAAAAGTTTAATCCAGAAGGTGTTCCGGAAATTAATGCCGGCTGTAGATCAGGAGAGCTTGGTTGTTTTGATTGTAAGATGAAATGCTCTGCAAAAATATCAGAGTTTTTAGACCCGATTATCGAGAAAAGAAAGCACTACGAAAACAAGATAGAAGATGTTAAGGAAATCTTAGCAGATGGGGAAGCAAGAGCTAAAAGTACAGCTCACGAAACTATGGCTGAAGTTAGAGATAAAATGAAATTAGGATAAACTTGTATAAGATTAAACTAGATCAATTTGAAGGTCCTTTAGATCTTCTCTTATTCTTCATCAAGCGCGATGAGTTAAATATTTACGATATTCCGATATCAAGAATTACAAAAGAATTTCTCGAGTATGTGAACCTCATTAAAATGCTTGATCTTGAAGTTGCAGGTGATTTTATATTGATGGCATCGACTTTAATGCATATTAAAGTTAGAATGCTTTTACCAAAAGAAGTAGATGAAAAAGGCGAAGAAATTGACCCAAGAGCCGAACTTGTAGCGGCTCTGTTAGAATATAAAAGATACAAAGAGGTTGCCGAGGAACTTACTTTTTTTGAATCAAGTCAGAGGAAATTGAATTTTAGAGGAAATTATAATTCGGATCCGGTTGAATCTCCTCCGGAATATGAAATCCTGCTGAAAAATGTTTCAATTTATGATCTTGCAAAGGCTTTTAAAAAAGCACTTGAGGAAGTTAAGGAACAAGTATTCCACGAGATAAAAAAAGTAAATGTTACAATAGATGAACAAATAAAATACATTCTTACTACTCTGGAAGAAAAAAAAGAATTACATTTTATCAGTTTGATTACTCAAATGCGAGATAAAATAAAAATTGTAGTTACTTTTATTGCTCTGCTGGAACTTACTAAGGCCGGACAGATAGGAATCAAAGAATCTGAAAATTTTAATGATTTTGTTTTATATAGATTAGAAGATGGACAGCATATACAACTCAGTAATTGAAGCTTTAATATTTGCATCGGATGATCCCATAAATTCATCGGATATTATTAAGGCGATCAAAGGAATAGATGGTGAAGATTCTCAAATCACAACCAAGGATATTGAGAATTGTGTGGATGAACTGAATAAAAAATATGAAGAGCAAAGTATTTCGTTTAAAATTCTACAAATTGCCAAAGGATTTATTTTTGCTACCAGACCTGATTATGCAAAATATTTAGGATATTTATCTTCTGAAAAAAGTAAGAGAAGATTAAGTCAGGCTGCGTTGGAAACATTAGCAATCATTGCTTATAAACAACCTATAACAAAGCCGGAGCTGGAATCAATAAGAGGCGTAAATTCTGACTATATACTAAATACACTTCTAGAGAAAAATTTAATAACAATTACCGGTCGGGCCGAAACAATAGGACGCCCATTGCTTTATGGAACCACCGATGATTTTCTAAAATATTTTGCTTTGAATAATTTGAGTGACTTACCCAAACCGAGAGAAATTGAAGATATAATGAATGATGAAGATTTTATCGAGCAAAAAAATAGGATAATGATGAATTTGGTAGAAGAAACAATTCAAAAAGAAGTTGACGGAGAAGATTCAAATGGCCACGATTAGACTTAATAAATTTATTGCCGATTGTGGGATTACTTCCAGGAGAAAAGCAGAAGAATTTGTCCAGCAGGGAAGAGTTTCCGTTAATGAAAACATCGTTCTCGATTTAACTGTTAAGGTTGATCCCGAGAAAGACTCTGTAGAAATTGACGGCGAAAAAATACAGCAAAAAAGACATCACTACTTTGTAATGAATAAGCCCAGGGGTGTTGTAACTACTACGGATGATGAAAAAAATAGAAGAACTGTTATGGATTTAATCAATTCAAAAGAAAGGCTTTATCCTGTAGGAAGATTAGATTACAACACAACAGGAGTTTTGCTTATAACTAATGACGGAGATTTTGCGAATCTATTAACTCATCCTAGAAATCATGTTCCCAGAGAATATGAGGTTAAATTGGATAAACCTTTATCTGATGAACACAAATTGAAATTGCTTAAAGGAATTTATATCGGTGGTGATAAAGGAAAATTTATAAAAGTTAGTTTCCCCGAGAGAAATAATAAAAAATTAGTTTCTGTTGTTTGTGTTGAAGGAAGAAACCATTTTGTTAAAAATATGTTCAACGCTTTATTCTATAATGTTTCTGCGTTGAACAGAAAAAGTTATGCTGGAATTACAAACGATATCCCCTCTGGAGCTTATAGAGAATTGACTAAAGATGAAATTGCCGGAGTGATTAGAAACTATGGTAAATAAAAAGATAATTATTCTTTTTCTCTTAATTACATTCCCTTTGTTCGCTCAAGAAATTCCAAAGGACACTGCAAAAAATTTTGCCTATTCCACAATCCCTGAATTTTGGAATCAGATGGATGATATTTTTAATGATCCTAATTTTAATAACGCTCAGTGGGGAGTAGTTATTCAATCCCTTGAAACAGGAGAATATTTTTACAAACGTAACAGTAATAAATTATTGATGCCTGCCTCAAATATGAAATTATTTACTACTGCTTGCGGTCTAAATTTGTTAGGACCTAATTACAAATTTTCGACTAATGTTTATACTGAAGGAGAAATTGACGGTTCTATATTACGAGGAAACCTTATAGTTCAAGGCAGAGGCGATCCGAGCATTTCCGGAAGATTTTATGATGATGAAATGTTCAAGATTTATAATGATTGGGCAGACTCGCTAATCAATTTAGGTATTGATGAAATAACAG
Source organism: uncultured Ignavibacteriales bacterium (assembly GCA_963739985.1). Taxonomy (GTDB): domain Bacteria; phylum Bacteroidota; class Ignavibacteria; order Ignavibacteriales; family Ignavibacteriaceae; genus CAVUCE01. The sequence continues at coordinate 394,197 of CAVUCE010000001.1, read as the reverse complement.
GAAATATTATCGGCGACGATAATCAATTTGATGATGTTGGAATGGGTACCGGATGGGCATGGGATTATGAAAGTTATTGGTTTGCGGCTTCATCCAGTGCAATTTCATTTAATGATAATTGTGTTGATGTGTATGTTTCTGTAAATAAAAAGACAAAAGCACCTGTTGTTACAATTAAACCCGATACTAAGTATGTCATTATACTCAATAAAGTTATTACGGTTTCCAACGACTCCGTAAGTTCTATTGACGTTTATAGAGAACCCGGGACTAATGTTATTACTGTTTTCGGAACGATACGTGCAAATGAGGATACGGTAAAAACATATGTCACAGTTAATAATCCAACACAATACGCTATGGTCGTCTTAAAAAATATTCTTGAAAAAAAAGGAATAGCGATAAATGGCTATCCGATTGATGTTGATGATATTCCGTCTCCAGTTGATTATTCCAAAGCGAAACTTATATTTACTCAATATTCCCCTCCATTAAAAGAAATTATAAAAGTTATAAATAAGAACAGCCAAAATTTTTATGCTGAGCAATTGCTGAAGACTGAAGGTTTAGAAAGATATGGATTGGGAACGGATGAGAACGGAGTCAGGGCGGAGAATAATATCTTACGTGAAATGGGAATCAATCCACGCAGTATAAATATTATTGACGGAAGCGGACTATCTAGACTAGATCTTGTGACTCCTCAGCAGATAGTTTCGCTTTTGAGTTATATGTTTAAGAGTAAGTATTTTGTATCATTTTTCAACTCGTTACCGATTGCCGGAGTAGACGGTTCACTGGGTAACAGGATGCAGAATAGTAAAGCAACCGGAAAAATTCGTGCTAAAACCGGATTCATTGAAGGCGTTAGAAGTCTTTCCGGTTACGCTTTTACTGCTGATAATGAGCCCATAGCTTTTTCAATTATTGTTAATAATTTTAACGTACCTGTTAAATTGGCTGAAAATATTCAAGACTTAGTATGTTTGCGACTTGCAAACTTCAAAAGAAAATAAACGGAGGATTCGTGGAGAATACAAATCAACAAGAAATCAATGTGTTAATTCAAAGACGACATGATGAGCTTAAAGAATTAAAAGAAAAAGGGTTCGAAACTTTTGCATATTCTTATGATGTAAACTCAAACTCAAAAGATATAAAAGATAATTACAAAGATGATGAAAAAAGGGAAGTGAAGATTGCCGGAAGAATTATGGCCATAAGAAGAATGGGAAAGGCTTCATTTTCTCATTTGCAGGATGATTTCGGTAAAATTCAGATTTATGTTAGAAAAGATGATATCGGAGAATCTTATGATGCTTTTAAGCTTTTAGATATTGGTGATATTATTGGAGTTGAGGGTTATACTTTTAAAACTAAAACCGGGGAAATATCGGTTCACGTTACATCATTAAATTTGTTATCAAAATCATTACGTCCTTTGCCTATAGCAAAAGAAACTACAGATGAGGATGGAAAAAAAGTATTACACGACCAATTTGTTGATAAAGAACTCAGATACAGACAAAGATATGTTGACTTAATCGTAAATCCGCAGGTTAAGAATGTCTTTAAGAAACGCAGCAAAATAATTTCTGTTATGAGAAGATTCTTAGATGATAGCGGTTACCTAGAAGTGGAAACACCCATACTTCAGCCTTTGTATGGCGGAGCAGCTGCGCGACCTTTTACTTCTCACCATAACACTTTGGACACAACACTTTATTTAAGGATTGCTGACGAACTTTATTTGAAGAGATTAATTGTAGGCGGCTTTGACGGAGTTTATGAAGTTTCCAAAGATTTTAGAAATGAAGGAATGGATAGAACTCATAATCCTGAATTTACTATGATGGAATTATACGTTCCTTATAAGGACTATGAATGGATGATGAATTTTGTTGAAAAAATGATTACGACAATCTGCGATCAAGTATTCGGAACTTTTGATTTTGAATTTGATAATCAAAAAATATCCTTCAATCCTCCATGGCAGCGCGTATCAATGGTTGAAGCAATCAAAGAGAAAACCGGATTAGATATTCTTTCTGCTTCTGTTGAAGATTTAAAAGAAACAGCTAAAAAGATTGGAATTGATATCAAGAATCTTGAAGGGAAAGCAAAATTAATTGATGAAATATTTAGTGAAACTGTTCAACCTGATTTAATTCAACCTACTTTTGTGGTTGACTATCCTTTAGAACTTTCGCCTCTAGCTAAAAAGCATAGATCTAAAGATGGATTAGTAGAACGTTTTGAAGGTTATGTTGCCGGTAGAGAAATTTGTAATGCTTTTAGTGAGTTAAATGATCCACTTGACCAGAGAGAAAGATTTGAAGGTCAGGTTAAGATGAGAGAAGAAGGTGATGATGAAGCTCATCAAATAGATGATGATTTTATTAGAGCTCTGGAATTTGGAATGCCGCCAACCGCCGGATTAGGAATTGGTATAGATCGTTTGGTAATGTTGCTTACAAATCAAACATCAATAAGGGATGTTATTTTCTTTCCGCAAATGAAACCGGAAGTAAAATAATGTCGAGTTTAATGCCTAAAGGTTTATTTTGTAATTTGATATTTTAATCATTATCAATTTCTACCGGATTAAAATTAATGAAAACTATTGTAGTATTAATTATTGTTGTTCTTTATTGTGGTTTTTTAAAAGCACAAAGTAGTTATATTCCTAATTCACAAGTGCCTTCTAAGAAATCCATATTATTAGAAGCTAATGATAATTTGTTGCAATCGCCTCTTTCCTTAAAGCTTCATAATGTGCAAGTAAAAGAAGTTAATCCATTAAAGACTCAATTAAATTATGGAGTACTTGCCGGTGTTGGAACAATATTTCTGGGTACCGGAATTGGAGTTCATATCTATCAGAGAAATGCTTGGTGGAGTTCCGAACGAACTAGTTTCCATTTTCAAAACGATTGGTCTTACGCACTTTGGCTGGATAAAGTCGGACATTTTTATGCAGCCACAATATTAGCTCATGCGTTTACTTCGGGTTTGGCAGCAGGAAATATGCAAAGCGATGATGCCGCGATTTACGGAAGTGTCTTAGGGTTAGCTTTTCAATTATATGTTGAGGTTGAAGACGGATTTGGCGCGCAATGGGGATTCAGTCCCGGTGATGCTTATGCCGATATTCTCGGTTCGGGATATACACTTTCACAATATTATTTCCCATTTCTCAAAAATTTTCAATTTAAGTTTAGCTATTATCCATCATTAAAAATGAGAGAAGGCCTTCATAAAGGAATTGCAATCGATGATGATGAAGGTCAGAAATATTGGCTAAGTTTCCGTATGAAAAACTTACTACCCCAAAGTATTGCAAACTATTGGCCGTCTTTTCTATGCTTGGCGGCAGGAATGGGTGTACAAAATTTAGATGGTAATGGCGGTGGACAAAGAGTCTTATATATTGCCTTGGATTTTGATGCAGAATCAATTCCTCTTTATGGTAAGGGTTGGGAGTTTATAAAAAACACATTAAATTATATTCATTTTCCAATGCCTGGAATTAGAATTACACCTAATGCTGCTTTTTTCGGATTTGTTTTTTAGGAGCAACTTGAAGTACAGTATAATTATCCCAACATTAAATGAAGAAAAATTATTACCAAATCTTTTAAATCAGATTAGGGATTCGAATTTAAAGACTGAATACAATTACGAAATAATTCTTTCTGATGGCGGAAGTACTGATAAAACTGTTGAAATTGCTCTGAATTATGTAGATACAGTCACAGTTCATAATTGTTCGCATCAACAGAATATTGCTGGCGGTAGAAATAATGGAGCTCAAGAAGCTAAAGGTGATACTCTAATCTTTATCAATGGCGATGTTTTATTATCGAATCCATTTGAATTTTTTGAATATCTTGAAAAATATTTTACAAATTCAAATCATCTTGCGATGACCTGCAATGTTAAGGTTTTCCCTGACGAGGAGAAGTTATCAGATAAGCTCTTTCATTCATTTTATAATAAATATTTTGGTCTATTAAATGCTTTTGGGTTAGGAATGGGTAGGGGAGAGTGCCAGATTGTTAGAAGAGAGATTTTTGAAAAGGTTGAAGGTTATAACGAAAAACTGGCTGCCGGGGAAGATTTCGACCTTTTCATAAGAGTTAGAAAACTCGGAAGTATATTATTTGCAAGCAACCTTTGTGTTTATGAATCTCCGAGAAGATACAGAAAACTTGGTTATTCCGGGGTTACATGGTCTTGGTTTAGAAATGGTTTATCCGTTTTATTTAAGAATAAATCAATTTCAAAAGAATGGGAACAGGTAAGATAAATTGAAAAAAATATTATTCGTTTTGCTTTTGTTATTTAGCGTAAAGATATTTTCTCAAGCAGAATATGTTGCTCAGGACAATCTTGTTTATAATTTTCTTGAGCGTATGGAAACACAGCATATTATTTCGGGATACAACTCTTTTGAAGTTCCTAAAACAAGAAAAGAAATTGCTGACTACTTAAAAGAAGTTATTGATAATAATTACAAACTAGATAATATAGATCAGAAAATATTAGATGATTTAAAACAAGAGTTTGAGTTCGAATTATTCGGAACATTGAAGAATTCTACTTCAATGATTGGCGGAGATGATTATTCGATATTTTCCCAAAAACAGAAGTATTTATACTATATGAAAAATACTTCAAAGATGAGCATGTTTGTTAACATTGTAGGAGAAGCTCAAGAGTTAGCATTAAATGATAATTTTACAAATAAGAATCTTTCAACCGGACTCGGGGTTATCGGTGGTGAAATTAGAGGAACAATTTCAAATAAGTTCGGTTTTTATTTGCGCGGTACAAATGGTACAGTTTTCGGCAATAAAGAAGCTGCAAGATTGCGAGAAGACATTCGTTATAATTTTAAGTTTAATGAAAATAATACCGATTCATTCTTTGATGAAACTCAAGGTTATTTAACCGCAGATTTTGATCTTGTGAAATTTAAGATTGGTAGAGATCGTCTTCAAGTTGGTTATGGACCTGTAAAATCAATTGTAGGTAATACTTCTCCTTTATTCAATTATTTAGGTTTTAATATAAAGTATTCGTTTTTCACTTTTTCATATTTCCACGGTCAGATTTTAGGAGATAGTTATTATCAAAATGATTCCGTGACTCAAGGTATTGAGGTAGTAAAGCAAAAATATATTGGATACCATAGGCTAGGATTTAACATTTCAAATGATATTAATTTTGGAGTTGGAGAAGTAATCGTTTATGGTGATCGCCCAATTGACTTATCTTATTTAAATCCTTTTAGTTTTTATAAATCAGTAGAGCATTCTAATAGAGATAGAGATAATTCAATGTTATTCTTTGATGTGAATAATAAATCGATTAAAGGATTAAAATTATACGGAACATTACTGTTAGATGATGTTTCTTTTGGTAAAATAAAAACAAATTGGTGGGGAAATCAATTTATCTATAATTTTGGCTTTTATTCTACTAACTTATATAGAATTTTACCTTTGGGAATTAAATTCGAATACTTAAGAATTTCGCCTTATGTTTATACTCATAGGATTAGTAATAATAATTATACAAATTTTGGGTATCCTATTGCGTCCTTTGTTCAACCCAATAGTGAGCTGTTTTACTGTGAACTTGATTATCGTTTTACAAATAGGCTGAGTTTGCAAGCTGGTTATAGCTATACTTTGCATGGAGCAAATCCCAAAGATAACAATGGAAATGTAATTCGTAATGTTGGCGGTGATATTACATTAGGACATCGTGCCTTCGATTCTGAAAATACAACATTTTTAGACGGGGCTAGAGAATATTTGAGGAATGTTAATCTTTCTGTTGAGTATGAGCCAATTAAGCAGATTTTTGCTAAATTTAAGTTAATCTACACAAATAGCTCTTTACAAAATTCCGGTAGAGTAGATCAGTTGCAGACGTTTTTTACATTATCGGCTACGCTTTAATTTTTAACGGAGAAATCGAATGAGATTAAAAAAAGTTAAAATACCTTTTTTTGTCATAATTCTAACTCTCGGAATTGTACTAGGAATCCAAATACAAAAAGTATTTTCCGATGACAATTTGCGTGATAATATTATAAAGTTCAATGATGTTTTAACATACACGCAAAAATACTACGTTGAAAAAGTTGATACCCAAAAATTAGTTGAAGCTGCAATAAATGGTCTTCTTTCCAAATTAGATCCTCACTCGGTTTATATTCCGCCAAAACAATTAGAAAATGTTAATGAATCATTTAAAGGAGAATTTGATGGTATCGGAATTGAATTCCAAATGGTTGATGATACAATAACTGTAGTTTCACCTATCAGCGGTGGACCAAGCGAAATGTTAGGTATTATGTCCGGGGACAGAATTGTTAAAATTGAAGATAAATCCGCAATCGGGTTAACCAACGATCAAGTTAGAAAATTATTAAGAGGAAATGCCGGAACTAAAGTTGAAATAACAATTTCACGTTATGGGATAAAGAATCAGATTAAATATGATATTACCCGTGCTAAAATCCCGCTTTATTCAGTGGATACACATTTTATGTACGATAAAGAAACTGGTTATGTTAGTGTTTCCAGATTTTCTGAAACTACTTATAACGAACTGACAGAAGCTTTAGCCGATCTTAAAAAATCCGGTATGAAAAGACTAATATTAGACCTTCGTGGAAATCCGGGTGGATTTTTAAGTCAAGCGGTTAAAATTGCAAACCTTTTTATAGGTGGTAATAAAAAGATTGTTTACACTAAAGGAAGAAGATCTGAATTTGATGAAGAGTACGATGCGACAAATCCGGCACCTTATAAAAATATTCCTTTAATAATTTTAGTGAATCGCGGAAGTGCATCGGCAAGTGAAATTGTTTCCGGCGCAATGCAGGATTGGGATAGGGCATTAATAGTTGGCGAAACTACTTTTGGAAAAGGGCTGGTGCAAAGACAATTTGATTTACCGGATAATTCTGCCTTACGTTTAACAATCGCAAAATATTACACTCCTTCTGGAAGGTTAATTCAAAGAGATTATAAACATCTTAAAAATAAAGATGAGTATTATAAAGAAGCAGGTGAAAATAATGAGCCTAACGGCGACAATATTTATCACGAAGCTGAAACCGATACATCGAAACCAAAATTTAAAACACATGATGGAAGAATTGTTTACGGCGGCGGCGGAATTACACCAGATTACATTATAAGCACTGATAGTTTATCCAACTATACTATTAATCTTCTAAAAAGTAATGTCTTTTATCAGTTTGTATTAAACTATCTTGAATCAAATAAAAAATCATTAGAAACTAAATACGGAAATGATCTAAATAAATTCATATCTGAATTTAATTTTAGCAAATCACAATTAGCCGAATTTATCAAGTTTGCTGAATCAAAAGGAGTGAAGCCAAACAACAAAGAGTATAACGCAGATAAAGATTATATTTCTGCTAGATTGAAAGCTCAAGTGGCTAGAAATTTCTGGAAAAACAAAGGCTGGTATTCGGTGTTGATGAGAGACGATAATCAATTCCTTAAAGCAGTTACTCTTTTTTCAGAAGCAAAAGAATTAGCTAGACTTAAATGAAGAATTCTATAAAGTTTTTATCTTTTATTCCGGTTTTATTTATAATGATAATCCCGCCGTTTCATCCTGTGCATGATGTCATTACTACTACTATTCAATCTGATAAAAAATTGTTGGTTGGGGAAGATTTAACTTATGTTGTAAGATATTCATTTATTAAACTTGGTGAAGTTAGAACAAAGGTTTTGGATAAAAAAATAATTGATAATAAAACATACTATAGAACAGTAGCTTTTATCGACTCATATTCCGGAGTCCCATTTGTAAGTTTGCATCAAATTTATAGAAGTACATTTACATCAAATTATTTCTCAAACAGTTTTACCGGATTGATTCGTTACGATGATTATACGTCATATACAGACTATAATTTTGATTACAAACATAAACTTATATTAATAAAAAAAGGTAAAGTTGATCCACCTACTACTTGGACCGACTCAACTGCAGCGGCTGATACTTTATATCAAGACGGGTTATCAATTCTTTACTATGCAAGGATGAATTGCGGAACTAAAAAGACAGTTAACTTGCCGTGTTTTGTTACAGAAAAAAAAGTTTATACAAAAGTAAATTTTTATCCGGAAGTAACTGATCAATCTATTAGTGCAGTTGATTATGATATTGCTTGTTTAAGATTAGATGGCGAAACAAATTTCACTAGTATATTTGGCTTAACGGGTTATTTTCAGGGTTGGTTTTCAGATGATGAAGCTTCGGTTCCTATAATAGCAGAGATGAAAGTTCTAATCGGAAATGTTACTTTAGAATTAAAAAGTTGGAAGAGAGCGGGATGGAATCCTCCGAAATACGTAGAAAAATAGATGAAGAATTAAAGATTTTCCCATACATGGGTAAATTACCTAAACTTGGTAAAAATGTTTTTTTAGCCTCAGGTGTAAAGCTTATTGGTGATGTTGAAATTGGCAATAATTCCAGTGTTTGGTACAACACAGTCATTAGAGGAGATGTTCATTATATTAAAATAGGTGACTTAACTAATGTTCAGGATTGCTCAATGCTTCATGTGACTAATGGTAAATTTCCATTAAACATCGGGAATAAGGTAACAATCGGACATTCAGTTACACTTCATGGATGTACTTTAATGGATTTATGTTTAGTAGGTATGGGCGCGGTTGTTTTAGACGGCGCCATTGTTGAAGAAAAATCCATGATAGCGGCAGGGGCAGTTATTACTCCAAAATTTGTAGTCCCTTCCGGCAAACTTGTAGCCGGCGTTCCTGCAAAAGTCATAAGAGATCTTACACAGGCGGAACTTGACGATTTTGAAAATTCTGCCCTGAGATATCAAAAATACACTAAACTAACTTTAGAATCTTTTAATAATTTTAATGGATAGCATGCAATTAAAGTTTTGGGGCACACGTGGATCAATTCCGGTGCCGGGAGAAAACACTCTCAAATTTGGCGGAAATACTCCGTGTGTTGAATTAAGAAATGACTCAGGAGATATTTTAATCTTAGATGCTGGTAGTGGAATTCGTGGATTAGGTAAAAAACTATTAGAAGAGAACTTTTCCGGTAATATTTCGATCCTAATTAGTCACTATCATTGGGATCATATTCAGGGAATTCCTTTTTTTGCGCCATTATATCAAAAGGGAATAAATATCACTTTTTATGGAGCGTCTAGTGCAGACTCCAGCGTCAAAGATTTTATAAGTTACCAGATGACACCGGATCATTTTCCGATTAAGATTGATGAATTTGCTGCCGATATTAAATTTAAAGAATTAAAGCAGAACTCAGAATATGAAATAAGTGGTTTTAAGATTAATACGATTGATGCAAATCATCCTTCTAATACTTTAATATTTAGAGTAAGTTATCAAAATAAATCAATTGTTTATATCCCGGATAACGAACTGAATATTGGTGAACATGAAGAGAATCATTCTCTGGATCAGATTAAGAAATTAAACGCTAAAATTGTTGAATTTTGTAAGAATTGCGACTATTTGATTCATGATTCAATGTACGATGAAAGTTTAGTGCGCAAAAAAGCAGGATGGGGACACTCAAGTAACATTGCACTTGCATATTTTAGCATAATCGCCGATGTTAGGAACTTGATTTTATTTCATTATAATCCTGAGTACTCTGATAATAAGATTGATTCGATATTAAAAGAGACTGAAGCTGAATTTAAGAAGAACGACTCTTCTATTAATTGTATTGCTGCTACAGAAAAATTGGAAATAAAATTGTAAGTAACTTTTTTATCGATTTCATTTGATGGCTTGTGGTTAAAAATTTACAAATTTATGCAAACGCAAAATATAACGTTGACAAAACTCTTTTTCATACATTAGTAAATGCTCTGAAAAAAGAACTTAATTTCAAAATATCATCTCTGTTAGTTAATTTCATTTCGGCAGAAGAAATATTAAAGATTAATAAAGAATACCTCAACCACAATCACACAACCGATATAATTACATTTAATTATAACGATAGTCATCAAGATCTGGACGGCGAACTTTTTATCTCTATAGAAGATGCGGAATTTTATGCAAAGTCTTATAATGTAGCTCTTAATGAGGAGTTGCTAAGATTGGTTATTCATGGAATTTTACATTTGTTGGGATATGATGATATGAATGATAAAGATAAAAAAGTAATGAAAAAACTTGAAAATAGTTTGCTTAATAAATATAAAAGTACTTTATTGAATTAAATGAGACATTTTATGGTTGCTGAAATTGTTGAAGTTCTAGCGGAAATAGCAAAAGGACTGAATAATAAACTTACACATGATGAACTGACTGATTTACTTTTTCAGAAAAAAAACTTTAAGAAAAACACTATAGCGGCGGCTTATAGCTGGGTTTACGAAAAAGTGGGTTTGGAAAATATTAAACCGGACGGTTTTAGGAAAAACTCTAAAAATTTTAGAATTCTTAGTGCCGATGAAGTATCACAAATTGGATTGAATAATTATAATTATCTTTTGCATTTTTACAACCACGGTTTGCTTACCGATGGAGAACTTGATATAATTATAGAACAATTGAAACTTTTTGGCGATGAGATTGTGAGTGAAGAAAAATTGAAACTACTTATATTATCTCAATTTTTAGAGATGGATGATTATACTAATCCTGGCAGCAGACAAATTTTATATTCATCTGATACTATAAATTAAAAATAGAAATAAGGTTATGGCGAAGAATTTAGTTTTGGTGGAATCACCTTCGAAAGCAAAAACAATAAATAAATATTTGGGGAAAGATTTTGTCGTTGAAGCGACTGTTGGTCATATCAGAAATTTACCCAAGACAAAACTTGGTGTTGATGTAGATAAAAACTTTGAAGCACAATATCTTAACATTAGAGGCAAAGGCGATCTTATTAAGAAAATTAAATCGCTGGCCGGGAAAAGCAAAAACATATACATAGCAACTGACCCTGACCGTGAAGGTGAAGCGATTGCTCAAGATATTGCAGATATTTTAAACTCAGATTTAAATGAAAAAATTCATCGTGTTTTGTTTCATGAGATTACTAAAGCCGGTGTAAAAAAAGCTATGGATAATCCGCGATTTATCGATCAGAATTTGGTAACCTCACAAAGAGCACGCCGGGTTATGGACAGAATAATTGGTTATAAGATTAGTCCGTTTTTATGGAAAGCTGTTATTGAAATGTCCGGAAGTGCATCACTCTCAGCCGGTAGAGTTCAATCAGTTGCGTTAAAAATAATTTGTGATAGAGAAGCGGCGATAGATAAATTTATTGTCACAGAATATTGGTCTCTTTGGGCAATATTTAAGACAGATAAAGGTGAAATATTTAAAGCTAAACTTTTCAGCATTAATGGAAAAGATATTAAGCTTCAACCTAAACCGGAAATGACTAAAGAAGATTGGGATGAGTTCTTAAAGGAGTACATTGCAATTGCCGATGAGAAAAATGCTTTAGATATTTTTGATAATATTCAGAAAAAAGAAAATTTTGTTATTTCAAATGTTAATAAGAGGAATACGAAAAGAAATCCTGCCGCTCCTTTTATTACAAGCTCACTACAACAAGAAGCATCACGTAGATTGCGAATGCGTCCAAAACAAACTATGATGTTGGCGCAAAAACTTTACGAAGGAATTGATCTTGGTAAAGACGGCACTCAAGGTTTGATAACATACATGAGAACTGATTCCACTCGACTAAGTGAAGAAGCGATTGGAAACGTACGTGAATATATAAAAGATAGTTTTGGAGATGAATTCCTTCCGGAAAAAGCAAATAATTACGAAAAGAAAAATCAAAAAAACGTTCAAGATGCTCACGAAGCAATTAGACCAACTTCTTTGCAGTATACTCCCGCTTATGTAAAACAATTTTTAGATAATAAATCATACAAACTTTATGAGTTAATCTGGAACCGTTTTGTTGCTTGCCAAATGAATCCTGCACTTTTAGAAACAACAGTTGTTGAAATATCTGCTGATGAATTTTTATTTAAGGCTTTTGGTTCTGCAATAAAGTTTAAAGGATTTCTTCAAGTTTACGAAGAATTTATAGAACAAAAAGATAACGCTGAAGAGAAAGATGAGTATAGAAACGATACTATTCCGCTAGGTCTGGAGAAAGATCAAAAAATAGATTTAGAAGAATTAACTAAAACTCAACATTTTACAAAACCACCTGCAAGATTTACGGAAAGTTCGTTAATCAAGGAACTTGAAAGTAAAGGAATCGGAAGGCCAAGTACTTACTCTTTAATAGTTGGGACAATCCAAGACAGAAAATATGTTGAAATGGTTGACAGAAAACTTATTCCTACTAAATTAGGGAGAGAGGTTAGTAGAATCTTGGTAAAAAACTTCCCGGATATTATTAACGAAGATTTTACTGCTAATATGGAAAGCGAACTTGATCAAATTGCGCAAGGTGATAATGATTATGTAAAAGTTCTGAATGATTTTTATACACCGTTTTCAAAATCTTTAAAGAGTGTTGAAGATAAAGTTGAAAAAATAAAGTGCGATAAGTGCGGCGGCGAAATGGATATAAAAGTAGGACGATTCGGTCCGTACTTAGCATGCACTAATTATCCGGATTGTAAGAATATAAAATCATTTAAGGATATTGCACAGCAGCATCAAGAACCTGAATACACCGGCGAAAAATGTGAAAAGTGTGGAGCTAGAACTGTAGTTCGTAATGGAAAATTTGGAAGATTTATAGGTTGTGAAAGATATCCGGATTGCGATTTTGTTAAAAATATTACATTTGGAGTTAGTTGTCCAAAATGTAAAGAAGGTGATGTTGTTGAAAGAAAATCCAAAAGAAATAAGCTTTTTTATGGATGTTCAAGATACCCTGATTGTGATTTTGTGAGTTGGTATAAACCTATTCCTCAAGAATGTCCAAATGGAGATTCTAAATTTATGCAAAAAAGATACACCGTTAAAAAAGGTAACTATCTTAAATGTCCTGAATGCGGCGAAGAAATTATTCAACCTGAAGTTGAAGAAAATGAAGAGGACTAATGCAAGTTAAACTTGCGTGTGCAAAATATCTTGAAAATATAATAAGTATTAAGAGATACTCTTCAAATACTGTTAAAGCATACGAAGAAGATTTAAACTTCTTTATGAATTATTGTGATAAATCCGGTCAAAAAGAAATTGAAGAAATTAAAGAAAGATTTTTAAAATCCTTTTTGATGGAATTGAGTGAGACAGGTTTAAGCAAAAAATCTATTTCCAGAAAATTAGCTACTATTAGGGGATTATTCAAATATTCATTTCAACAGAATTTTATAAAAGCTAATCCTATCGCATTTATTTCAAATCCTAAAAGTAGCCGTACTTTACCTGATGTAATATCTTACAAATCATTTCTGGAAGTTTATCAAAAAATTGATGATCTTGAAGAGGACAAACAAGAGGCGGCTCTTTATAAAGCAATTTTCGAAATTCTATATGGATGTGCTCTTCGTGTTTCCGAGTTGTGTGATTTGAATTTTGGTCATTTAGATTTTGATTCAAAAACAATTAAAGTTTTAGGAAAAGGGAACAAAATGAGAATTGTTCCGCTCGGCGATAAATCAATTCAAATAATTCGAGAGTACATAAACACAAAAACATTTCTCAAGGCAAATCAACCATTTTTAATAACTAAAAAAGGACAACGAATATATCCGAGAATGGTTCATCGATTGGTGAACAAATATTTAGGCAAGGTTGTGGATATTAAGAAGAAAAGTCCACATATACTACGCCATAGTGCCGCTACACATATGCTCGATAACGGAGCAGACCTTCGTGCGGTAAAAGATATTCTCGGTCACGAAAATTTGTCAACTACACAAATTTATACTCATGTTAGTATCGAAAGGTTAAAAGCCACCTACAAAAAGGCACACCCAAAATCTTAATTTAATTGGAGGAGCGTATGAATATTTCAATAACAGCTAGAAAATTTAAAGCTCACGATACTTTAAAGGGATTTATTAATTCTGAAGTTACTTCTCTAAATAAATTTTATGACGATATAAAAAATGCCGATGTAGTTTTAAGTTATCAAAACGTTAAAGAAAGTATTAAAATTGCCGAAATAGTTTTGCAAGTTCCGGGACAAACATTGACTGCCGTTGAGGAAACTGATGATTTTCAAAAGTCAGTAAGTGCTGCATGCGGAAAGTTGGAAAGACAGTTAAAAAAAATTAAATCAAAGCAAACTACGGCAAGAGTTAAATGATAAATATTAATCAAAATTCGATTTCTAGAAGAGAATATTTAACTGTAAAGTTTCTTTATGAGAACGCTAAAGAAAGCTTTAAGTTAAGACTTTATTCAGATCAGTCCGGATTTGAAAAAAAAATTTATGAACACAATCTTCACAGACCCGGTTTAGCCTTAACCGGGTTTGTTGATCTTTTTTCATATTCCAGAGTTCAAGTATTCGGCAATACCGAAATGCGATATCTGGCTCAACTGGATGATGATAAAAAAGAATTGACTCTGAATAGAATTTTCCATTTTAATATTCCTTGCATTATATTAACTGATAACAATCAGCCTTTTCCCTTATTAATAGAATTAGCTAACAAATATCATATTCCTGTCTTTGGATGTCCATTCGATACCACAAAATCAACTTATTTAATAAGCGATTTTTTAGATGATCAGTTTGCACCAAAAGTTTCAATACACGGTTCTTTTGTGGATGTTTACGGAGCTGGTATGTTATTCGTTGGTAAATCCGGAATAGGGAAGAGCGAGGTAGCTTTAGATCTAATTGAAAGAGGACACAGGCTTGTAGCAGATGATGTGATTATTCTAACCAAAAAAGGTGAAGGAATTTTAATGGGTTCCGGAACGAATTTGGTAAAACATTTTATGGAAATTCGCGGTCTTGGGTTAATTGATGTTGAGCGTATGTTTGGAATTAGAGCAATTAGATATCAGAAACGTCTGGAAATCATTGTAGAGCTTGAAGTTTGGGATGATAAAGCCGAATACACAAGAACCGGTCTTGATGAAAAATATGTAAATATTTTAAATGTTGATATTCCATATGTAAAACTACCAATATTACCGGGTAAGAACATAACCGTAATTTCTGAGGTAATTAGTTTGAATTATTTACTTAAACATTACGGTTATGATGCAGCTAACTACTTTCAACATAGGCTAAAAGATAGAATGAAAGGCCTAAAAGACGATAATATTAGAGGAGTTGACTATTTTGAGCATGATTTTGAATAAAATTGTCTCTTTAGTACTTGACTAATAGTCTTAAATTTTTTAGATTCCGCTTCGTTTATGAAAAAATTATACTACTTTTCCAAGTCAAAACTGCAGTTTATTGAGATCAGAAATTACAAGGCTAAACTTGTGACGCTATTCACTTTAGCGGTTTTTACAGTTAGCTTTCTAATTTTTGGGGGATATTTCCTGATTTCGTCCTTAACCGGTTCTCACAATAGTTTAGCTTCCTTAAAGGGTCAAAACACCTTTCTAAGGAATAAGTTAACTAAGGTTGTAGACGAGTATAAGGGGTTAAATATCCAATTAGATAGTTTGTCTAATCTAAATAATAATCTCAGAGTAGCTGCTAATTTACCCCCGATTTCTCGAGAAGAAAGACGTGTCGGAGTTGGCGGCGGGTATTTTGATAACTCATTAGATTTTTTAACAAATCCTAGTGATAAGAAACTTAAGGAAGCTTTTGCTTTTGTTGATGAAGTTTCCAGGAAAATTGAGTTTGAAAAAACAGAATACCTGGAAATATCGAAAAAATTAAAAGAGAATAAGAAACTTTATTCTGCAATTCCAGCAATAAGACCCGTTCTTGGTCCTATTTCGGACGGTTTCGGCATGAGATATCATCCAATCTTACATATCAGAAGAATGCATGATGGAATTGATATTGTTACAAATATTGGTACGCCGGTTCATTCAACCGGAGATGGTACAATAGAATATGCCGGAAGGGATGGAGGTTACGGTCTCGTTGTAAAAATAAATCATGGTTTCGGTTATGAAACTGTTTATGGACATCTTTCTAAAATTCTTGTAAAAGAAGGACAGAAAGTTAAACGTGGACAAGTAATTGCGAAATCCGGAACTTCAGGACTTTCAACAGGACCTCATGTGCATTATGAGGTTCACCATAATGGAGTTTATCTAAATCCCGAAGATTTCTTCTTCGGCAATATGGGTTTTTTAGAACTAACAAGTAAGAAGTAAACTTTTTGGAGAATAATTTATGATATGGACAGTTGAGCTTGCCTCTTATTTAGATGATGCACCCTGGCCGGCTACAAAAGAAGAATTGATTGATTACGCTGAAAGAATTGGTGCCCCTTATGAAGTTGTTGAAAATTTGACCGAATTGGAGGAATCTGACGAACCTTATGAATCTATAGAAGATATTTGGCCGGATTATCCAACCGACGAGGATTTCTTTTATAATGAAGAAGATTATTAGTAATTTGGCGCCTAAGGCGCCTTTTTTTTTCTCTTTATGCAGAAGATCATGAATAATCATTGGGACGGTGTTTACGGACAAGAATCGGTTAAACTGATTCTAGATAAAATTATCCACTCAAATAAAATTCCGCATGCTTTTTTATTTCAAGGCAATTCCGGAACAGGAAAAGATTTATTAGCTATTCGGTTTGCTCAAGCATTGAATCAAAATGAATCTGTTAATTCAAAAATTCAAAACCTTTCAGAACCATATATCAAATATATTTTTCCGTTACCGCGTGGTAAAAATGAAACTGAATCAAGCGGTCCTGTAGAAAAGCTTTCTGAGGATGAAATAAAATTATTGCAGGAAGAGTTAGAGAAGAAAATAAATAATCCTTATTATAAAATTGTACTTCCTAAAGCTAATTTCATTAAAATAAGTAGTATCCGAGATATCAAAAAATTTCTTTCAATAAGTTATTCTGATGTTAAATTCAGAATCGTATTAATTTCCGATGCGCATTTGATGAATGAAGAAGCTCAGAATGCATTATTGAAAAATTTAGAAGAGCCTCCAGAAGGCGTGATATTTATTTTAACAACTCCTTATCCTGACAACTTAAGAGAGACAATACGTTCCAGGTGCTGGAGAATTGCTTTTGAACCATTATCGGAAAGTGATTTATCTGAAATTCTTTCTAAATACTTCAATGTTGGTAAAAAGTTCGCTGAAGAAATAGCACCATTTTCTGCTGGTTCTGTTAATATGGCTCTCAAACTAATGGAACATGATTTTCAGCAGTTGAGAGAAAAAACAATATTTATTTTACGTTACTCTTTCGGACGAAAATATCATTCGGCTCTCGATCAATTTGCACCATTTATAAAAGATAATGATACCGACTCCATAAAATTACTTATACAGATGATCATTATTTGGTTGAATGATATACAAAGACACAAAATTGAGACCGGAAATTATTTCTATTCTACATACTTAGATACTTTAGAAAAATTCAATAAAAAATTTCCTGAAGTTGAAATAAACGAGCTGGTCTATAAGCTAGATAGATTGTCTTCAATGATTCATAATAATATAAATATTAATTTATTAGTACTTAATATAATTTTTGAATTAGCTGCATTAACTTCTAATTTTAATAAATAGATATCTAAAATTTTTTTTATAAGTTATGATTTAAGTGGTCTCACTGTAACTTAATCTTAAAATGCTTAAATTTATTTTTTAATTTAAGTTCAGAGGATGTAATGAAAAAAGTTGTAATAACATCTGCAAAACGAACTCCAATCGGATCTTTCGGTGGCGTTTTATCTTCATTTAGCGCTTCTCAATTGGGAAGTTTTGCCATTAAAGCAGTTTTAGAAGACTCAAAATTAGACGGTAATTTAGTTGATGAAGTTATTTTTGGAAATGTTTTAACAGCAGGACAAGGTCAGGCACCGGGGCGTCAGGCAGCATTATTCGCAGGCTTACCAAATAAGACAGAATGTTTAACAATTAACAAAATGTGCGGAAGCGGCTTAAAAGCTGTCATGTTGGCGCATCAGGCAATAATGTGCGGTGATGCTGATATAATTATTGCAGGTGGACAAGAAAGTATGTCTAATGCCCCTTATGTGCTGCCAAAAGCAAGGAATGGTTATAGATTGGGAAATGGTGAAATTGTAGATTCTATGATTAAAGACGGACTTTGGGATGTTTATAATGATATTCACATGGGAAATTGTGCAGAATCTTGTGCAAAAGATTATTCTTTCAGCAGGGAAATGCTTGATGAATTTACAATAAATTCATACAAAAAAGCTATAGATGCTACTAAATCGGGCAAGTTTAAGGATGAAATGGTTGATGTTATTTTAAAGAGTAAATCTGGTGAAACCATAATAAATACTGATGAAGAACCTGAAAGAGTAAAGTTCGAAAAAATTCCTTCTCTTCGTCCTGTTTTTGATAAGAACGGTGTAGTTACAGCCGCAAATGCATCAAGTATTAATGATGGATCTGCCGCATTATTGGTGATGAGTGAAGAAAAGGCATTAGAGCTTGGATTTACACCATTAGTTGAAATAGTTGCACAAAGTTCAGCTGCAAAAGCACCAATAGAATTTACAACAGCACCTGCGGATGCAATTTTAAAGGTTTTTAAGAAATCAGGTTTGACAAAAGATGATATTGACTTATTTGAAATTAATGAAGCATTTGCCGTTGTATCATTAGCTGTTAATAAAATTTTAGGATTAGATAATTCCAAGGTTAATGTTAATGGTGGTGCGGTTGCACTCGGACATCCAATAGGTGCCAGTGGTGCAAGAATTCTTGTAACTTTAATTCATGAAATGAAGAAGAAAAATTCAAATTATGGTTTAGCGTCATTGTGTATTGGTGGCGGTGAAGCTTCGGCATTGATTGTAAAAAATTACATTAAATAGGGAGCACAAATGGAATTTAAAAATATTTCGGTTATAGGCGGCGGAACGATGGGTAACGGCATTGCTCACGTTTTTGCACTAAAAGGTTTCAATGTAAACTTGGTTGAAGTTACTGAGCAACTTGCTGATAAAGCTCTTTCAACAATTTCAAAAAATTTAGATAGACAAGTAAAGAAAGAAATAATCACACAAGATGGAAAGTCATCAATTCTTCAGAAAATAAATAAAGTTGTGGGTGTGGAAAACACTCCTGCTAATAGCGATCTTGTTATTGAAGCCATTTATGAGAACAAAGATGCAAAGTTAAATATTTTTAGAACATTGGAAAAAATAGTTAATCCTAACTCTATCTTTGCATCAAATACTTCTTCTATATCGATTACAGAGCTTTCAGCATCATGCAGAGCCGATCGATTTATTGGAATGCACTTTATGAATCCAGTTCCCGTAATGAAGTTAGTTGAAGTAATTAGAGGGTACTCAACTAGTGACGATACGTACAATGCCATAAAAGAATTATCTTTAAAATTGGACAAGAGTCCTGTAGAAGTTTTTGATTATCCGGGTTTTATATCGAACAGGATTCTAATGCCAATGATAAACGAAGCAATATTTGCTTTAATGGAAGGGGTAGCATCCGCTGAAGACATCGATACAGTAATGAAACTTGGAATGAATCATCCTATGGGACCATTGACCCTGGCTGATTTCATCGGTTTGGATGTATGTTTGGCAATAATGGAAGTTCTTTATAATGGTTTTAATGATTCAAAATATCGTCCTTGCCCATTATTAAAAAAAATGGTTGCCGCCCAAAAACTTGGAAGAAAAAATGGTGAAGGATTTTTTAAATACAACTAGGGATAATGTAATACTTGCAGTTCTATAATAAGGTAAAAAAAACATCTAGATATTATCGGGTTAAAATTACTCGCTTCTTCAAATCATTCTCATTTTCACAAGATACATATTTGCTTTTGTTAGGTGGAATAATCGGTGTCTTGTGCGGTTACGGAGCTGTAATTTATAAAGAATCCATATTTGAAGTAAAGAAGCTATTATTCGATATGCCTGGTTCGTTCTGGGGATTAAAGACTCTTATAAACGGACCTAAAACTTGGTATACGGTTCTAATTTTAATTTCTATTCCTGCATTTGGTGGTCTTATTGTTGGTTTAATGGCAAAGTATTTTAAAGGCGCAAAAAAAGGAGAAGGAATTCCCAAGGTAATTGACGCTGTAGCATCTAGAGGCGGAGTTATAGAAGGGAAGACTGGTTTTCTTAAAACTATTGGAGCCGTAATTAGTATTGGTACAGGCGGAGCTGGCGGAAATGAAGGTCCAATAGTTATGATGGGTTCATCCATTGCTTCGTCACTCGGTAAATATGTTTCTGCGTCACCAGACAGACTAAAAATATTAGTTGGTTGCGGAGCTGCTGCCGGACTTGCTGCTGCTTATAATGCACCGTTAGGCGGAGCGCTGTTTTCAATGGAAATAATTTTAAGAACTTTTAATGCAAAATCATTTAGTCCTATTATTATTGCATCAGTTTTTGCAACGGTAGTTTCTAGGAGTTATCTAGGTGGCGAACCGGCTTTTAGAACCTCAACTTTCCATTTAATTACAAATTATGAATTTATATTTTATGTGATTCTGGGTGTTCTATCCGCATTTGCAGCTGTTTATTTTGTCAAAGTTTTTATGAAAATTGAAGAAGCTTTTGACGAAAGGAAAAAAGTTCCGGAATGGCTGAAGCCAGCAATTGGCGGATTAATGGTTGGAATTATAGGACTTTATTTACCGGGAATATTCAGTTTTAGTGAAGCTGCAGTAGATAATACATTATTCAACGCAACTCCATTCTTAGTTCTATTTTTACTAATGTTATTTAAGCCTATTGCCACTTCATTGACTATTGGCTCCGGTGGAAACGGCGGAACTTTTAGTCCTAGTATCTTTACGGGAGCAATGCTTGGGGGAGCATTTGGACAAATTGTTAATTATCTATTTCCAGCCATCAGTGCACCGCCGGGAGCATATGCTTTAGTAGGAATGGCAGCGGTTGTTGCAGGAACCACTCATGCTTCATTAACTGCTTTAATTATGGTCTTTGAAATGACTAATAATTATAGAATTATATTGCCTCTGATGTTAACTATAATCATATCAACTACTTTATCGAAAGCAATTCTAAATGGTTCGCTATATACATTAAAGTTTGATAAAGAGGGGAAAGGTATTGACATTTATGGCAGAAAGACCTCTGTACTTAAAGGAATGTTTGTACGCAATTTGGTTGAAAGGAATGAGGATGTAGTCCACGAAAATTATTCATTTCAACAACTTCTCACAGCAGTTAAGGCATCTCGATACAATAATATATTAGTAAAAAACTCATTGGAGCAGCTTATTGGGCAGATTTCGTTTCAAGACATCAGAAATGCAGTTCTTGATGAAGAAACTAGAAATATACTTGACTTCCTGGTAGCAGGTGATTTAATGAGTAGTGAACTAGTTACTATTTCGGAAAGTAAAAATTCAGAAGATGCATTAAAATTAATGGAAAAAGAAGATCTTGATTATTTGCCTGTGATAGATAAAAATACGGGAAATTATCTTGGAATTATTTCTAAGGAAAACATACTCAAAAAATATCAAAATGAGTTATTCATCCAACAAAGCGAGCACGATTTAGCATTAAGTAGTTAGCAAAACAATTAGTTGCTCCTATCAACTAATTGTTATTAAATGGGAAGCCTTTTAAATCCTTTAGTTTTAGAGAATTATACCAATCAGCTCCAAATTCACAAATTTCCGTTCTAAATATTTTATCAAAATTAGCTATTTGGATTATACCAACAATATAAGAGTCTATGTTATTATGAATTATTATATATGTTAATCCAACGTTGGTTAAACTATCAGGACCTAAATAAATTCCAGCCGCATTCACTATATTAGCCGAGTTGCCATTAAATATTCTAGAGACACCTAATAACATCGCCGGATCATCATTTATTTCATTTTTATAACGGGTTCTAAAATTGTTTATTATTGCGTGAAGACTATCATAAGTATTTAGATATTTTTTGACATCTGGGAAATTATGATATTTTTCCAATCGATAAATTAACCGTGAGGCAACTCCAATTTGACAAGGTTCTCCATAAAGTAATTTCACTGAATCTAATAGTGTCTGATAATCGGAAGGCTGCTGAGGAAATATATTCGCGGAAGTAAATAAGATTAGAAGACAAAAAATGATCTTCATAAACAAAACAAGGAATAGTTGTTAAAATCTGATAAAAACCAATTAATATGAGAAAACGAAATGTGTCCGATAATGTATATTATGTAAACTAGCATATTCCCTAGTCATTAAATGCCTTGCAGTTTTAATAAAACAAAAATTAGTAAGATGATTATGATGATCCATATCATCGGACTTCTTCGTTTTCTATTTATTTTTAACTGTCTTGAAAACCCTAGTTTCTTTTTCTTTTTTTCACGCTCATCGGTTTCAGGTGCATAATATCTCGGCGTGTAATCAAAAATTCTGTGCCTTGGTTTTTTCATGAACATTTTTTACCTCTTAGAGTCTAATTCTCAAACATTGCTGAGATAAAATATTTGGCATCAAATGTCTGGAGATCATCAATTCCTTCTCCAACGCCAATATATTTTACCGGAATATTTTGTTTAGCGCATATTTGGAAGACAACTCCGCCTTTAGCAGTACCGTCTAATTTTGTAATAACTAATCCAGAAATATCCGTTACTTTTGAGAATTCCTGAGCTTGAACAAGAGCATTTTGTCCAGTAGTTCCGTCCAGTACCAGAAGAGTTTCATTGGGAGCATACGGAAGCAATTTGTTTGTCACCCTTTTTATTTTTGACAACTCATCCATCAGATTTGCTTTATTATGAAGTCTTCCGGCAGTATCTATGAGTACGATGTCATGTTTGTTTTTTATTGCATGGTTAATAGTATCGAATGCCACCGAAGAAGGATCGGAGCCTTGTTTTTTTTGAATAATCTCGACACCTGCACGTTTTGCCCAAACTTCCAACTGTTCATTTGCAGCTGCTCTAAATGTATCTGCTGCTCCAACAATTACACTTGAACCAGCTTTTTTGAAATTATGAGCCAGCTTTCCGATGGTTGTTGTCTTCCCTGCTCCATTAATTCCTATTATTAATATAACGTATGGCTTAAAATTTTCAATGTTATTATTGTTCCCGCTATTATTCTTACCTACATCGAGAACTTTGGACAATTCATTTTGAACAGTTTTAAGTATGTTAACGTTTGATCTATCTTTTTCGCTTTTAAGTTTTTTCCTCGCACTCTCAATTATATTTTCAGTTGTTTCATATCCGATATCTGAAGTGATTAAAATTTCCTCAATCTCATCAAGAGTAGCATTGTCAAGAACAGCTTTCCCACTGATCGTTTCGTTTATCGAGTTTACCAGCTTATTGCGTGTTTTGCTTAAACCTTCTTTTAATTTCCCAAAATTTAAATTGTCAAACAGACTCATATTCTTTCCGTCTAATAAATTCTAATGCTCTAATAATATATCCAATTAAAGAAGCGAAGACTAAAATTATACTTAATCCATAAAATGCAAGAAATATATAACTACTTCTACTCATATCCCCTATTATCAACAAAATCACTATTCCAATACTTAAAACTGTGATTTTACCGAGCATATTTGATGGCAATACCTTTCCGATTTTATTGGAGACAATTATACCACCAATGAATATTAATGCATCCCGTCCGAGTATAATAAAAAAGTAATAAGGTGGAATCAGTCCGAGCAAAAATAATTTGATCATGATTGCACCTACAGCTACTTTATCGGCTAAAGGATCGATTATTTTACCTAACTCAGTAATCTCGTTGAATTTTCTAGCTAAATATCCATCGAGTATATCTGTTGCAGACCCGAATAAGCATAGAAATATTATAAAATAACGCATTCCGCTAACATCTAGATTATCTAACAATATCCAATAAGGAATTGCCAGAAATAGCCTGAATAAGCTTAGAAGATTAGATTTTGTGTATATTTCTTTATAATTAAACTTCATTTAAGTACCGCAAATTTACCAATTTTTTCTTCAACTTCGTTGTTCGAATCATCTAATTTCACTACTCTGAATATATATATTCCTGAGTCGAGTTGATTTCCCTGCATATCTCTTAAATTAAATTGTACACCGCCGTCTCCGTTGGTTTCTTGAATTTCGTTTATCTTTTTTCCGTTTAGTGAAAAGATAGTAATTTTTGCTCGCTTTGGTAGATTTGCAAAAGTTAAATTTCCTACTCCGCCATTAATTTTAGCTGGATTCGGATACACAAATACGTTTGATAAATTATTTGCGAAACTTGTTAGAACAACGTAACTACCGGCACCAGAATTTATCGGTATGCTGCCGCTTTCAACGGATGATGAAACATTATTTACTTGCAGAGTATATTCTTTTCCTATAGATCCAACAAGATTATAGCCTTTAAGACTAATATAAACAATATTCTTATTTTGTTCATCTAATGTAACTTTTGATGCGTGATTTTCTGGTGAAAATTTGTAATTTTTTACATTCTCAGCCTCGGTAGAATTCACATTAAGATTAAATGTTAGTTTTATTTTATACGGATTAATTATTTCATACGAAGTTATGTAAAACTCTCTTTTTGTGGCAACCGAATCTACTGAAAATGAAATTGTGTCTAATGGTACCGGTGAGCCGTAATAATCGTTTAAATTGTGAACGATTAATTTATTATTTCCGATTGGTAAATTTTTTCTAAAGTTTAGAAGATATGAATATTGGGTCTCCGCAGAAATCGAATTCGGAAATATTCCATTGTTGACTTCAAAAGCTAACAAGTTTTCAATTGTGTTATTTATCTTTTGATCAAACTTAACTTGCAATGAATTTTGTGTATTACTGATTACTGAAATAACTCTGGAAGGAAAATGTGAATAAACATTTTCTATTTTACTCAAATTTGAATTCGGATATTTTTTTGAGAAATCTACCGATTGTATAGAGTAATAATAATTTCTATTTGAGCTTATATTTTTATCAATATATTCATTTGTAATTACCGAATCTATTAATATTAAATCCTTTTCATTATCTCCGCGGAAAATTCTAAATTTATTTCCGGCTCCGGTCCAGGTTAACTTGATTGAAGTTGAATCTATGCTATAACCGGATATATTACTGGGAGTTAATGAGTGATCTGAATTTGCAAACTCATAAAATTTAATTCCGTTTTCGGTCGGAAATGCAACATCTTTAACGCCGTCTTTATTTAAATCTCCGATAAAAATTGTACTTGAATTAATATTTTCTTTATATGATATGATTGAAGTTGCACCATTTTCATAATTAAAGATATATGAATACGGAAATGTAAACATGAGTAATTCATCATGTCCATTGTTGTTTACATCGGCAAATCTCAAGCTATTTTCAGATTTGTGAAACGATGAGCTAAATTCATCCGCCTGATCGATAAAAGGATGATCATAGATAACGTTTAATGAATCATTAATGAAATTAAATATTAACAAACGATAATAAGGAGCAATATCTAAGGAGCTAACTGAATGTAACAGTATTGCCATTTCGTCTTTACCGTTGCCAGTAAAATCACCTGAAGTTATTAAATCGCTGGCACCAATAAATCCGGTTGATATTTCTTTGCCTTTACTAAAATTATTAACGCCATCTATATTATAGCTATATAAATCTCCGTCGGCATCTATCATCCAAATTTCTTTTTTACCGTCTCCATTCATATCCGTTATTACAGCATTTGGAGCAGTAATAATATTTCCGGGAATACTATTTGAATTTGTAAAATTATTTAGTGTTATTGAGTTTCCTAAAGTTAAATTATCGTTAATATCAGATATGTTTATCGATGTATCGCTGTTTACTGCTAATACTTCGTGTTTACCGTTTCCATATAAGTCATATACGCCTATCGGCCAAAACTTCCCTGAGGTATCTGAATATGTTGTAGTAAAATTTCCGGAGTTTTGGGATTGCTGTTCCTCTAAAAATCCGTTTCTCACAAATGAAGTAAGGATATCTTTTTTCCCGTTATTGTTAAAATCACCGATTGCTCTCACAATTTTTTCATTCAGCGAATCCACTTTTTCAAATTTGTTTCCTTGCAAACGGTATAGATAGGTTGTCTTAGGATTATCAATTGGCCTTAAAAAAACTTGGTTTGAATCAGAAGAAACTACGCTAACCGGATTTTGATAAATTTCACCTGCCGGTAAAGTATATTGTTCTTCAGATTCATAAGATATATTTATAGGTTCATCTGTTTTAAGATTAAAATAATTACCGTTATTTTTAATTATAGTTTTTAACCCGGCTAAATTTGTTGCCTCTAAATAAACTTCGTAATCAGTATTTTGTTCAATCAAATCCTTTGGAATAAAACCGTAATGCAACTGTTTTACTGTTTGAATATTAGTTGCAAATCCGTCGAGGGTGATAAAATTAAAATTCGTATCTCCGATTTTTCTAAAGTACAGCTTTACAACCGCAGGTTGGTTTGTGTAAACCGAAGCTAATATTGTTGATTTATTTCCATAGAATGTAGGACCAATAAAAATTAAATCTGTTTTAGGTGGATTTCTCTGAACATAAAAATTAACACGTTCTTCTAACGCTTTTCCATTGGTTTGATTTACTACCAATCTAAGTGTATAAACTGAATCAGCGTAGTTTTTTATATTTAAGGAATATAAACTTTTGCTGCTGAACTGATAATTTTCATTATCAATTAAAGTTTGCCAATTATTCGGATTTAATCCGGTTCCAACATAGAGTGAATAATTTTGGAAATAGGCAGATAAAATAGTTGCAGAGATGTTTAGAGTATCTTTTGTTGTTGCGAGATCTTGTTTGGGGTAATCAAACTTAATGATCGATGGCGCGACAACGGAAAGTGCTTTAAATAAGTTCAACCTTCCTGATCCACTTCTCAAATCCCAACCGGTAATATCAATATCATCGGAAGTTGATTTTAATATTTGCTTCACTTCTTCATTAGTGAAATTTCCTAACGATAAAAGTAAAGCGGAAGATGCAGAGACGAATGGTGACGAAGCAGAAGTACCGCTTACTTCAGCATAACTATTGTGCCTAGCTGTAGTCAAAATCGATGTTCCGGGAGCGACCAAATCCAAGGTGGAACCATAATTTGAACTGGAAGCCACATAATCTTGATCTGTTGAATTCCCGACACAAATTACTTCTGAATAACCAGATGGATAGTGAGGCTCATCCGATCCTTCATTTCCGGAACTGCCCACAAGAACCACATTTCTATCATAAGCATATTTGATTACATCTTTAAGAACGTATGAAAATTGAGTGTCGCCAAAACTCATATTAATAACTTTTACACCCATTTTAACAGCGTATAAAATAGCTGCGGCAACATCATCTTCTTCTCCGTAACCGTTCGGATCAAAAGCACGTAAATTTAGAACTTTTATATTCGGTGCAACTCCGGCAATACCTGTGTGATTATTAGTTTCAGCAGCCATTATACCGCAAATTTCAGTGCCGTGTCCGTTTTCATCCATCGGATTATTATCCCATGTTAAATAATCACCGCCTGATGAATCAAAAGGAAATCCTCTTCGGTCTGTAAAATCCCATCCCATAAAATCATCAACAAAACCGTTTCCGTCATCATCAATTCCATTAGTTCTTTTATCGTTTCCGTTTTTGTCTAAACCAATCTCACCTTTATTTATATAAATCTTATTTTTTAAATCAGGATGCAAATAATCTATTCCTGTATCAATTAATCCAATTAGAACAGTATCTGCACCTTTTGTTATATTCCAGGCATCAAAAGCGCCTATTTTTTTTAATCCCCATTGTCCGCTTACTAAGCTATCATTTGGCAATGATTCGATTTTATATATGTTTGCTTTTTGAATATATTCTATATCGGGATTTGATTTTGCATCTGATACAAATTTTTGAGCATCCACAGAATTATTAAAAGTAACCTTTACGATTCTGGATAAGTTTATGTCGTTTTTACCAAGGTTTTGAGCAAAGTGGTTTATTTGATAGGATTTATTTAAGGTTTGATTGAGTTTTTGAGATGGTAAAAAATTTTGGTTAGATACCATCTCATTAATAACTTTAGGACTTACATTGGCTTTATATTTTATAAAATATGTTGTCTGCGAATATGAAACACTATAAAAAATGAATAAAATAATGAACGCATACAAAGCCCTAAACTTCATACATTTCCTTTTTAAAGTTCAGATCAACTTCAGTGGGATATTTACCGGAGAAACAAGCTGTGCAAAAATTATCAGGCCCGGCTTCACTAACAGCTTCAACCATTTCATCAATTGTTAGATATTCTAAACTGTCAACACCTAAATAATCGGCCATTTCTTTAATATTACCATTATATTTGTTTGCAATCAATTCTTCTCTACTTGGAAAATCCATTCCATAAAAACAAGGATTCATAATAGGTGAAGAAGATATTCTCAGGTGAATAGCCTTAGGATTAGCTTCTTTTATTAAGTTTACTAATTGTTTTGATGTAGTACCTCGAACAATTGAATCGTCAACGACTATAACAGTTCTGCCTTCCAAAACTCCTTTAACAATATTAAATTTTATTCTTACGCCGATTTTTCTTTTTTCTTGTCCGGGTTGAATAAAAGTTCTTCCAATATAATGGCTTCTGATCAATCCAATTTCCAGTTTTGAAAGAACCCCTTGTTTTTCTAATTCTGTTTGATATCCCAGTGCTGTTGTATTAGAACTATCCGGAACACTGATCACAATTACTTTATCACCGTCTTTATCTTGAACAGGATATTTTCGAGCTAAAATTTTTCCAAGACGCCGTCTCATTTTATCTACATTATGTCCAAAGATAAAACTATCAGGACGTGAAAAATAAATATATTCAAATATACAATGTTTTTTAGGTGCGGTTTCTTCGTTAATATTAAGAGATAATATCTCTTCTTCAGTTTTTACTTCTTTATTAATTACAACAATTTCATTCGGATGAACTTCTCTAATGAACTGAGCACTATTTATATCGAAAGCACAAGTTTCCGATGCGATAATAAAAGAGTCATTTAATTTCCCTATCACCAAAGGCCTAAAACCATAAGGATCTCGAGCGGCTATTAATTTATCATCCGTCATTATTATTAACGAAAAGGCACCTTCTAATTTAGAAAGTGCTTCTTGAATTTGATCAATTTGATTTTCTAATTTGCTTCGGGCAATTAGGTGTAAAATTACTTCAGTATCGCTTGAAGTTTGAAAAATAGCACCTTCATTTACCAATTCTTCTCTTAGAACTTTTGCATTTGTTAAATTACCATTATGAGCTACAGCTAAATTTCCAAGTCTATAGTTAACAACAAATGGCTGAATATTATTTAAAGAGTCTGAACTGCCGGTTGTAGAATAACGATTATGGCCAATCGAAATATTACCTTTAAGAACTTCTTTAAATATTTTAGAATCGGCGAAAACTTCAGAAACTAAACCTTCGCCTTTGTGAATATTAAATATCGGTTTACCATTTTTATTCCAATCCCTAGTAACAATTCCGCTAGCCTCTTGTCCCCTATGCTGAAGTGAATGAAGTCCGTAATAAGTATGAACTGCGGCTTGATCACTTCCGAAAACGCCAAAGATTCCACAATGGCATTTAGGTTTATCAGATACTATTTCCATTACATCCAATCTAAAACTTGTTTATAAATTAAGACTAAAATTAAACAATTAAATCATTTTAAAAAAATAGTTATAGGGAAGAAATAAAAAAAGGTAGTTCGCAAGTAATTTTAGTGATAAATATCAGACTTATTTAAGAAATAAATGCATCTCGTTATAAAGTAGGAATTTGCAGAATATTGGAAATTTGAAAAGATGAATAGTATGAATTTGCTAAATAAATGATTAGAAGAATTATACACCTTAAAATGATAAAAAAATTGGTTTAATGTTCACATGAACATGCAATTTTATTTTCTCTTATTTTCTCAAAGGCTTCCCTTCCTTCTTTAAATGCATAATAAGCAATTCCTAGAGATCCCAAAATATCAAAATATTCAATCTTAAATAATTGGTATAATAAGCTTGAACCAAGAAGAATGAATGATAAGTAAAAGCATGTTTTAGTGCAATTTGCATCAGCAATAATTGCATCAGATTTTAGCTCTGTTCCTACTTTTAATTTTGAATTCATTAAAAAATACATAGTAACTATAGAAATGATAGAAATTATGACGCCTGGAAGAGTGTTATCCGGTTTTACATGAAAGTATAGATTTAATATCGAACCAATTACCAAACCGGCTGTGAGAATATAGAATCCTATACCGGTTATTCTTAAAGCAGTGTTTTCAAAATCATCTCTTTTCTCAACTGATGAATTGCGCATGCGTAAGATCATATGTACAATTCCAATTCCTGATACTACTTCTACAAAACTATCAATTCCGAAACCAAACAAAGCAAGAGTATTATCTTTTGCTCCGAAGGAAACAGAAATTAATCCTTCTAGAATGTTGTAGACAACTGTAATAATTCCCAGAAGCAGAGCTTTTTTAAGTAAATTTTTATCCATAAAAATAATTAGGTAAATAATCAGACTGTTATGAACTTAACAAAGAGAGAAATTCATTAAGATTTAGGATGGAATTTATGAAATTAGATTCTCTTTTGCAGATTTAATATCACATTTGAGAATGTATTTTTGAAAATGAAATTTGAAATGAGTTTTAAAATAAGAAATCATCGTAAAGGTTTAAATAAATTAAATATAATCAAAACACTTTACGATGATCATTAGTTACATTTACATTTTTGAAATAACTTGTAGTAGAATTATCTCAATTACAAAAAAAGCAATAATAATGGTTGCAAAAACTGCTTTTTTCTTTTTAGCATTACTTTTTTTTATGTCATTATAGTCCAAATAATTATCTTTTTTTCTTATATAATCCCCTTTTTTAACATTCCATTTACTGCTGTCTAATATTGAAGCCAATTTTATCCTCATGCAATTTTTAAAGATTTTACTTACATAAACCAATATTATGCCAGTAATGCATCTTTGGAAATTACAATATTAGAAAGAGTTAGGTGCTGATTATTTAAGTCTAAAGAAAATATTACATGTAATGTGTAAAATTAACTTCCTTAATTTTTAGATATTATAAAAAAAGGATAACCCTATTTAAACTTGCTCATGGGTTATCCTGATAAATAAAATATTCTATGAATTACTCTACAGGATGAAGATTCAATTCTTTAATTCCTGAGTATAATTCTTCATCGGTTAATTCATGATCCACAAGCTTCCCTTCAAAATATGCCTGATAAGCTGACATATCAAAATGCCCATGTCCGCATAAATTAAATAAAATAGTTTTAGCGGTTCCTTCCTCTTTAGCAATTTGTGCTTCTCTAAATACCTGAGCAATTCCGTGGGTAGCTTCCGGTGCAGGAATAATACCTTCTGCTTTTGCAAATTTAACTCCGGCATCAAAACATTCTAATTGATGGAGCGCTTTAGCTTCAATTAAATTATCTTTTAATAATTGACTTACGATTACTCCTGCACCATGGTATCTCAATCCACCGGCATGAATAGGGGCCGGGACAAAAGAATGTCCTAATGTATACATAGGAAGTAAAGGAGTAAGTCCTACAGTATCACCAAAATCATATCGAAATTCTCCTTTAGTAAGTTTCGGACAAGACGCAGGCTCAACTGCTATGCATCTTATCTTTTTGCCTTCTGTTAAATTGTATCTTAAAAAAGGAAATGATATACCGGCGAAATTAGAACCACCGCCAAATGGAGCGATAACAATATCAGGAAAGTCTCCGGCTTTTTCTAATTGTTTTATTGCTTCTTGTCCTATTATTGTTTGGTGCATTAAAACATGATTTAACACACTTCCAAGTGAATATTTGGTATCAGGATCCATAGCTGCTCGCTCTACAGCTTCAGAAATTGCGGTTCCTAAACTTCCCGGCGAGTTTGGATCTTGTGCTAAAACTTTTCTTCCGGCTTCAGTTTTATCAGTCGGAGAAGCAAAAACCTGAGCTCCCCATGTGTTCATCATTAATTTTCTATATGGTTTTTGTTCATAACTAATTTTAACCATATAAACTTCAAGATCGATACCGAAATGTTGACAAGCAAAAGCTAGAGCGCTTCCCCATTGCCCTGCTCCCGTTTCAGTTGCAATTTTTTTTACGCCTTCCATTTTGTTATAATAGGCCTGTGCAACAGCTGTATTAGGTTTGTGTGATCCTGCAGGACTGACACCTTCGTATTTGTAATATATTTTTGCCGGTGTATCTAATAACTTTTCAAGATTGTATGCGCGATAAAGAGGCGTTGGTCTCCAAATTTTATAAGTATCCCTCACTTCTTCAGGTATTTCAATCCATCTCTCTTTAGAAACTTCTTGTTTTATTAATTCCATAGGAAACAATGGTGCTAAATCTTCCGGACCAATCGGTTGTTTGGTTCCAGGGTGAAGCGGTGGAAGCATTTGGTTTGGCATATCTGCTTGAATATTATACCAATTTTCGGGCATCTCTTTTTCTTCGAGTAAAAACTTTCTTTGTTTTTCCATTATGCATCTCTTTAATTTAAGTTTGAGTAAAAGATAAAACCAATTAATATTTAATCTATTTTAAAAGATTAAACACATTATTCTTTAGTTAATACTAAGTCTTTAGATACGCACATTTTGGGTGGCACTAACGTAGTCCGGTTTTTGCCGGAACATTAATATATTTTATTTAATGAGTATATTCAAGCATATCATTATACTACTCACAGACATTTTAAATTGAAATTATCAAATAATTCTTTGCATTCTGTATAAACATAAATTTTATTTAATAGCACCAAAGGCTGCAAAGCAAGAATTTTTATGAAGTACTTCAACTTTTCGGAATCCTACTTTTCTAAGTAATTCCGTTTGGAAAGTTAGCGGTCGAGGAGAATCTTCTTTTTCTATATATGCAAAAACCTTCTCACGATATTCTTTTCCGCCAAGTGATTCTAAATATTGTCCATACCTACTCCACATCAATTCTTGGATTTTTTCGTCTTCATGGTAAACCATATCTGTAATCCAAAATGATCCGCCCGGTTTTATAAGTCCATAAATCTTAGTGAAAGTATCTTCCCAATCATTTTCATCTCTTAAATGATGTAAAACAGCTGCAGCGATTACAATATCGTAAGATTCTTTTTCAAGATCAGCAGTCCTGATATCTTCTTGATAGATTTTAACAATGCCGGTGGTAACTTTTCCAACTCTTTGTTTTGCTCTTATCAACATTGGTTCACTTAGATCTAATAAATCACAATCCAAATCTTTAATTAATTGTAAAAGTTTGAGTGTATTATTTCCAGCGCCGCAACCAATATCTAAAACTTTTTTTGCGTTAGGAGTAATTGAATACGCAGCTTGAGTAATTAGTTCCATTGACAACGGAGCATCTATAGTTGCTTGTTGTCCTGTTTCCAAATTTGAAAATCGTTCAACATCATTATCAAAACGATTTCTTATTTCATCTATACTGGATTTGTCATCAAAACTATTATTCATCGTCTGGTTCCTATAAAGTTAAATATTTAATGATATTTTAATTTAATTCAAAAAATGCTCTTCATGAAAAGAATCTTCATAAAGAGCATTGAAAATGAATTTTCATATATAGGCAAAGTAATAACTAAAATAATCCGTCAATAGATAGATATCTTTCGCCTGTGTCGTAGTTAAAAGTTAGAATGGTTTGTCCTGCAGGAATATCTTTAAGCTTTTTATTAACAGCTGCTAATGAAGCTCCTGAAGAGATTCCGACAAGCAAGCCTTCTTCTTTGGCAGCTCTTTGTGCAAACTCAAATGCTTCTTCTTTCGAAACTGTAATTGCTCCATCTAAAAGGCTTGTATCAAGGTTGGTTGGAATAAATCCGGCCCCTATACCTTGTATAGGATGCGGACCAGGTTTTCCACCGGAGATAACAGGAGATGTTTCAGGCTCAACAGCATAAACTTTTAAGTTAGGATATTTGGCTTTAAGAACTTTTGCCACGCCGGTAATATGTCCACCTGTTCCAACTCCGGTAATTAAAACATCAATACCATCAGGAAAATCAGCTAAGATTTCTTTTGCAGTATAATTAACATGAGCGTTAACATTTGCCGGATTATCAAATTGCTGCGGCATCCAGGCTTTAGGATTTTGTGCTACAATTTCTTTAGCTTTATCAATTGCACCCTTCATTCCTAATTCCTTTGGCGTTAATTCAAACTTAGCTCCGTATGCTGCCATTAATTTGCGTCTTTCAATCGACATGGATTCCGGCATTACCAAAACTAGTTCATACTCTTTTACAGCAGCAACCATGGCCAAACCAATACCGGTATTACCGGAAGTTGGTTCAACAATAATGCTTCCTTTTTTTAATTTCCCGCTTGCTTCTGCATCTTCAATCATTTCACGAGCTATTCTATCTTTTATACTTCCGCCCGGATTCGATTTTTCTAGCTTTATCCAAACTTCGTGTGAACCATCAAATAATTTATTTATATGAATATGTGGTGTATTTCCAATTGCTTCAACAATATTGTTGTGTTTCATATTTTCTCCTCAGATTATGAATTCCATTGTATCGAAATAATTTTCATTTGATCTAACTTTTACTTCTATTTTAGAATAAACTACTGAATTAGACGGAATACTTTGTGTTACCCAAGCATTTCCGCCAATAACACTGTGCTCCCCTATTACAGTTTCACCGCCTAAAATAACTGCTTGGGAATATATAATTACATTGTTTTTAATCGTGGGGTGTCGTTTTACATCAGTCATATTTTTTGTAACACTTAAAGCGCCTAAAGTAACGCCTTGATAAATTTTTACATTCTTACCTATCACTGTTGTTTCGCCAATAACAATTCCGGTTCCATGATCTATAAAAAACGGCGAATCTATTTTTGCTCCAGGATGAATATCTATTCCTGTTATTTGATGAGCATGTTCTGTAAAAATTCTAGGAATTATTGGAACATTTAATTCATACAACTGGTGAGCAAGTCTATAAATTAAAATTGCTGTAAATCCTGGATATGCTAATATAACTTCGTCTACACTTTCCGCAGCAGGATCACCTTCAAATATTGCTTCAGCATCTGACCAAAGCATATCATGTACTTCCGGAATTTTTGAGATAAATACAGATGCAATAGTTTCTATTTTATCTAAAGTATTATTGTTTATAATCTTTAATAATGAGATTAAATTCCTTTCCAATAGCTGAAGTTTCGCCATTACGTCATCGGAAGAATAATAAATTTTGTTTGAGTAA
Source organism: uncultured Ignavibacteriales bacterium (assembly GCA_963739985.1). Classification (GTDB taxonomy): domain Bacteria; phylum Bacteroidota; class Ignavibacteria; order Ignavibacteriales; family Ignavibacteriaceae; genus CAVUCE01. The sequence goes on along the minus strand of CAVUCE010000001.1, from coordinate 358,735 downwards.
TGCGGAAATAGGAAATCAATCATTTCACTCAAAAATTCTATTGATTCTTTTTTTAGAGAAGCATTGCATGAATGCATTGCTCTTTTACTGAGCATTTTTTCCGCAAATTCAAAATATGTCTTGTTGTCTTTTTTCATTTTTATTTAATATTTCAAAGATTATAATCCGAAATTCCTTTTGTATTTAAGTAAGAAAAAGAAATAATAATTTATAAGTATAATTATTAAAAACTTTTAGGAATAATTAAAGTTTATAATGTTTACGTGTGAGTGAATATACAATTTTAATCATAAAAATTATATCAATAATGGAAAAACGAAGTTAAAAAGGAAGAAAAGGAATAAATATTCAGTAAATAAGGAAAAAGGACGCTTTTGGCGTCCTTTTTTATGGTAGGTTGCATTTTTATTTTTCAACGTAATGTAATGGCTATAATTTTCAGCGTTTCAACCACTTTTGGTTTGTGAATCGAATTCTAACTGATCGTGTCATAGAACCATTATTTACATTACAAACTTAAGAAAAATTATTCAAACTAAAATCATGTATTGATTAACTTAACAATTAATTAACATGAAATTATTATTTCAAGGTTTTTTGTTGGCCGTATAACGAATAATTTCCGCCTTTTCAATTGTAATCAAACCGCCACAATTTGCTTCATCAAAAATAGTATTAAGTGAGGGTAAAAAATCCTCAATCTTTTCTACTGAATCAACAATTTCAATAATTAGCGGTAAATCTTCCGAAAGTCTTAAAATTTTACTTGTATGAATTATGCTCGTTCCTCCATAACCCATAATTCCCTTAAAGACAGTTGCACCTGCAAGACCGAATTTTCTCGCCTCCAAAACAATATTTTCATAAACAGGGATAGTACCTGATTTGTCACTTTCGCCAATAAAAATTCTAAGAAGTTTTGCATCTCCTTTTATTTGCATTTTACCCTCCGATCCATCTTGAAATAAGGTACGCGATAGCCACACCAATTAAACATACCAAAACATTAAGAAGAATATTTAATAAACCAAGTGCTAATTGAGAATCCCTAAGTAAGTTAAATGTTTCTAGAGAAAATGAAGAGAAAGTTGTGAATCCGCCACAAAATCCAACTGCAATAAATAGTCTTAATCCGGGTGAAATTAATTCTTTTTGGTCAAAGTGAAGCATTACCATTCCCAATATAAAACTTCCGATAACATTTACTACCAAAGTACCATAAGGAAAAGTTGCCGGAACAAATTTATATGTAAAATTGGATAACCAATATCGTAATCCTCCTCCAACCGCGGCACCTAGAGAAACCCATAAATAATTAATCATAAACAGACCAAAATTAAATTAAACATTAATTTTAAAATAAGGATTATTTGAATTTGAAAGATAATTATAGAACTAATTTTGAAGCCAATCACAAATTAGTTCAATAGCTTTTAGAGTTTCAGCGCAATTCTTTTTCAAAAAGTCATTAGAAATTCCATCTGCTGAATTTAACTTTTCAGCTTCAGCTAAGGTATTTATCCCATCAAAATTAACGTAAGCAATTCTAGCCGTTAATTCATCTGTTGGCCTACCGAAAACCGAACCGGGAAGAATTGCAACTCCGGTTTGTTCTAAAAGTTTTTCACTTAAATTCTCACTATTTGTGATCCCCCTGCTAGAAAGTTTTTCTTTGAAAGGAGAAAAATCCGGGAAAAGATAAAAAGCTCCATCCGGTTTTTTAACTTTTACTCCGGCTTTAATAAGTATTGAAGCAATTTCATTTCCTAGTTTAGATAAAATCCATCTTGAATTCCAAAGATATCGTTCAATTTCTTCGCCGCCTTCAAATGCTCTTACCGCTGCAAATTGAATTGGAGCACTCGTAGCCGTAAAAGTTTCACTTGCAACTGCAGACATTGAATCCAAAAGCCATCTTAAAGAAGGAGGAAAAGCAAACGTTCCTAATCGCCATCCCCCTGCCCCGCACCACTTACTTAATCCGCTACTAATAATTGTTCCTTCGGGATAAAATTTCGCAATAGAAACATGTTTCCCTTTATGATGAAGTTCTCCATATATTTCATCTGAAAGCAAAATAATTTTATGCCTTCTAGCCACTCTAGCAAGTTTTTTTAATTCTTCAACAGTGTAGCTAGAACCGCTGGGATTGGATGGATAATTCAAAATTGCAATTCTTGGTTTGTCAGGATCATCTTTACAATGTTCACTTAATTCGTCTGCTGTTAAGCGCCAATTATGTTTACCGGAAGTAGAAAGCCATCTCACATGCCTTCCTATTATCTGCGCTTGCGGAGCATATGAAACCCAACTAGGTGTGGGAATTACCAAATCTCCGTAATAAACAAATTGTAGAAGAAACATCAGCTCTTTGGAGCCCGGACCGATTAATATATCTTCGGCTGTATAACAAACTCCATGTTTTAAACAATGATAATTAGCAACAGCTTCGCGTAATTTATATAATCCTTTTACCGGGAGATAATCTTTTTGAAATGCGTTTGATTTGAGTTCTTCAATTACTACTTGTGGAACAGGAAATGGAGATTGTCCAAGTCCCAATTTATAAACTTTTCTACCTTCTTTTTTTAGTGCTTCACTCTTCTCGTTGATGGCCAGAGTCGCAGATTGTGGAATTCCCCTAACATTGAGATTTAGATTAACATTATAAGATTTATTATTCTTACCCAAAATATCGTAAACAATTATTATTTATCATGAATTTCACACTTCTAAAATGCATTATATTATTAATATTCCAAGCTCATAACTGTGTTAAATAGTAAAAATTTATAAACGATGATATTAATCACTAAAACCTAATGTGAATAAATAATAAAAGGTTATCCCAAAAGATTTAGAATTAAAATATTCTCTAATCTCATTAGATAACCTTTTTACATAATCTTAAAAAATAGAACTCTACTTAATTAAATTCATTTTTCCCGAAATTTGTTTATCAGCTATTCTCAATTGATAAATATAAACACCACTTGATACTTGTTCTCCGGCATCATTAGTTCCATTCCACTTTGCCATATAATTATTAGCAGAAAGAGTACTATTTATTAACCTTTTAACTAGTTGGCCTTGCAAATCAAAAACATATAGAGTGGTAAAACTTCCTGTTAAATTACCCGGAACATTAAAACTTATAATTGTAGATGGATTAAACGGATTGGGATAATTTTGAGCTTTTATTTTAAAATCAGTTACAACATTATTATTAGGAATGTCAGAAACATCTGTTACTAAATGTGATCCGCTTCCGCGTGATTCGCCTTGATCGTTTGCCATGTAATAATTCACCCAATCCGGCCGAACTGCAGATGCTAGGTAAGTATTGTTCCAATCATCATCAGTAAGTCTTTGGAAATTAGTAGTTGTATATTCGTAATAACTCATAACCGGACCAACAAAAGTAACTTCATTTCCACAAGCTGTATTTGTTGTTAAAATTGCTAAATTAACATCGCCTGTGCCTACATGTTTTACCCAGCCGACTGGATTTCCGCCGCAATCTGTAGGAATTGTGTGAATATCTGCGACTATATTATCTTGTGAAATAAATCCTTTTGAAGCATAATCATTATTATTAAAAAATAAACGCGCATACCAGCCTGAATATGGTTCAGGTGCGCTATAAGAATCAGTTCTATATATAATATGCTTTAAATATTGAACTTCTGATGAATCAAGCTCTGTTCCGTCCAATTCTTTTTGAGCTACTATTGCAAGAGTATCTGAAATTGAAGAGAGTCCTTCAAAATATTCCAAGAGTTTAGATTTCATATGAGGAAATTTAAAGTCGATCTGTGTAAACTTTACATAAGCAGAATCAGCATAAACTTTTAAAGATTTATACAATTCAGGAAAAGGTTCTATATAAGTATATGGGAAAGTACAAGTCGTACCGCCTGTATATGACTGTTTTGCATAAAGAAGATTATCATGTCTTAATTGTGTCCATGATGCTAACTGCGTATTCAATTTTTCTTGCCAGAACGCAGCTGTTTGCATAAACTTTGGTAAGTTACTTCTGTCCATCGGCGGATTCAAAGTCTTGATAAAACCCAACCACCGATTGTAAAGTGACATATTCCAGAAAGAATCATCGTATGAATTAACTAAATATCTTAAGGCAGCCAGATTTGTAGAATAGTGATATTTTCCCAATTCATCTTTTAATAATTGTGCGGATGCATCATTACCAAGCGCAAACATCACATCTAAATTTGAAGGTGATAGCCTGCAGATTTTTTCGCCGTTATATTTTATACGATCAAAAACAACACTTGCGGTAACATAGGAATCTATTACAAATCTTTGCCCGAATAATAGAAAAGAAGAGGCCGGAACTATGCTGTCCGCTGCAATATTTCCACTGTATAGTATCTGTGATAGTATCTTTTGATACGCAAAAGATTGATTCTTTAACGAATCCTGAAACTCTACAAGCTTTAAACTATCGAGTAAATCACTTGCTTCATTTATAGAAACCGCATTTTGTAAATAGTTTAAATTAGGTAATGTAACGTTATCTGATTCACCTACAAAAAACTTTAACAGCGATTCAATTTCTTGATACATAGAATATGAGTCAGAAGTATCAAACAATTCTTTTATTAAATATGCATCAATAGTTTGCCTTTGTATATCATGAAAGGATTGCTTCGGGCACAAAACCGGATTTGAATCCGGCGGAAGTAAATAGATTTCTATTCTGCCCAACCACATCATTGTACGAAAATATCTTGCCAATTGCGGAAATAAACTATCATCCGCATAATGTCCGCGGGGTTTAAATTGGCTAAAATCATAAACTACGCACGCATCAGAAAACATTGAATACTGAACACCGCCTTTTTCCTCTGAAATCATCTTTAAAATATCTTCAATTTTAGTCGAATTAGAATTATAAAAAGGTTCAGTGCTCTCTCCTAAAAGTTTCAGAGCAACTGTTATATAAACATCAACATCTTCTAGTTCTTGTTTCATATCTTGATTGGAAGTGTACCTGGAATCAAGTTGAATCATTGATTGATGAAGCTGATTTAACATCAACGTCAGTTTGTCGATTATAATTTCAATTTCTACTTCTCTTAAAATTCTATCATAAGAAATATGATACGCATGAAGTATTGCATCCGTTGAAATGAAAACCGGTAAATCATTTTGAAATATTTCCAACAAGGCTTCGCCAAATGATGGTTTAGTAAGTCTTTCAGATACAACAAATCCGTTTTTACTTAAAAGCGATTTTTCATAATTGGTTAGCTGATATTTAGTATTAATACTATCATAATATTCAGCAGAACTAAAATTATTTTTAATGTCGGATGTAAATAGTTCGGTCGGATACATTGAAGTTAAATCTTCATATGACATATTCATATGTGAAGAAAGAAAACTTTTATAGTCGTTAAGATTAAATCCGTTTACCTGGGCTTGAATTTGAACCGGTATAAAAGAAAAGAATAATATTACTTTTATGAACAAATAAAAATTTTTCATAAAGATCCCCCTTTATTGCCCTTTAATTTAAAAAAGTCTAGGGAGGTAATCAATTCAGAAAAGAAAATAAAAAAGCCCTCAACTTCTTACGAAATCGAGGGCTATCAAGTGACCCCAAGGGGATTTGAACCCCTATTACCGCCGTGAAAGGGCGAGGTCCTAACCATTAGACGATGGGGCCGAGAAAACTTTTTTATTGAGGGTGAGCGATGGGATTTGAACCCACGACCCCCAGGGCCACAACCTGGTGCTCTAACCAACTGAGCTACGCTCACCATGTATAATTAAAAAGGAAAAATTAAAAATTGAGAATTTCTATTTTGAAACTTGGTTAGAACAAATTTTTAATTTGAAATTTTTAATTGTTTTTGGTACGCCCGAGTGGACTCGAACCACTAACCCTCAGCTTAGAAGGCTGATGCTCTATCCAATTGAGCTACGGGCGCAGGTTAGTGTAATTTTTATCAATAATATTAAGAACTTCTGTCGGGGCGGCAGGATTCGAACCTGCGACCTCCTGCTCCCAAAGCAGGCGCGATGAACCGGGCTACGCTACGCCCCGATTGTTGTAATTCCTATTTTTAAATAGGATACCAAATATATAAGTTTGCTTTATAAAAAACAACGAATTGAAAATAAAAATATTAATATATTTTATCATTTTTGTTAAAATATATCCCCATTTTTCTGATTTTCAAATCTTATATATCTTGCGTAAATTGCAACATAATAAAATAACATATACCCTTATATAAATGTCATTTCCCTATTTCGTATCAAAAAAATATACCTTTTCAAGACGCGATTCAAAGTTTATTACTTTTATCTCTTCTATCTCAATAATTGGTATAGCTTTAGGCGTTGCTACTTTAATTATTGCTCTTAGCATTTTGAGCGGCTTTGCGAATACGATCACAAATAAAATTATTGCTTTCGATTCCCATATTCAAATAAAAACTTATACAAATGTTTTACCGGATTATCATTCGGGATTGCCCTTAATACAAAATAAAATAGCTCCTTATGGTGAGTACGTAAATCCATTTGTTTCGAAACTTGCGATTATAAGCAGCAAATTTGGTAAAGAAGGAGTTAGCATAAAAGGCATTTTTCCGGACGGAAATTACGACGGTGTTAAAAAGGATATAATTGATGGTAAGTTTGAGCTAAAAAGTGCAAATAATATTCCATCAATAATTATTGGTAAAAAACTAGCTAATAAGTTACTATTAAAAGTTGGTGATAAAGTTACCATTTTTGCACTTACAAATGATCAGCTTCCTTCGCCTGATAACATGCCGAATATCAAACGTTTTGTTGTATCGGGTATTTTTGAAAGCGGTATGGCTGCATACGATGATTTAAATGCTTATGTAAATATTTCACAAGCTCAAACGCTATTTGGTATTGGCGATAATGTTACTGGATATGACATTAAACTAAATAATATTTCTAAGATAGATAGCTTAACTTCTTCCTTAGCCCAAAGTTTAAGCTACCCATATTCTGTAAGATCCATTTACCAAAATTATAGAAATATTTTTACTTGGATTGAGCTTCAGAAAAAACCGATACCAATAATATTGGGACTTATCATTATTGTTGCAGTCTTTAATATAATAGGTACATTGTTAATGATCGTACTTGAAAAAACCAGCGCAATTGGAATACTAAAATCTCTGGGTGCCAGGAAAAAGCAAATCACACGAATCTTCATTTATCAGGGAATGTTTTTAGCTATTGTTGGAATTTTACTTGGTAATGTTTTAGCATATTTGTTGATGGAACTTCAGTTAAAGTATAACATTATATCTCTTCCGTCTTCGGTTTATTTTATGTCGACAGTTCCCATTCAACTTTCTCCAATTGTTTTTCTGGGAGTTTCATTTTTGACTTTCTTACTTTGCATAATTGCATCAGTTATACCGAGTTATATTGCATCAAAAATTAAACCCGTTTCAACACTAAGATTTAATTAATGAAATTTGAATCATTCATATCGCGGCGTTATTTAATTTCTAAACATAAAATTAATTTTATTAGTATAATATCTTTACTTTCAATTGCGGGAATAACAATCGGCGTGGCAGCTCTTATTGTTGTACTTTCTGTGTTCAATGGATTTGGAAGTTTAGTTACCTCTTTTCTAATAAATTTTGATCCCCATGTAAGAGTCGAGATTATAAATCAGAAAGGATTTAGCCAGCAAGATTATCTTGAAAAAACGATTAAGAATACTAAAGATGTTGAAAAGTTAGCTCCATTTGTAAATGGCAAAGTTTTGGCTTATCACAAAGGCGAAACTCAAGTTGTTAACTTGAAAGGAATTCCGCAAAGCTCCGGAAATGATATTTATGGAATAAATGCTTCAATGTTATTTGGTAAATATGATCTATCTTCGACAAATGGAACACCGCGGATTATTTTGGGATTAACTTTAGCAGATAGATTAGAAGCACTTATCGGCGATACTTTAACTTTGGTCTCTCCTTCCGGAATTGAACAAGCAATTACTCAATACTCAATGCCGAATATGAAAAAATTTATAGTTGCCGGAATTTATAGCAGTAATAATAATGATTATGATGCGAATTACATTTTCTCGGCTTTACCTAACGCTCAAAATCTATTGGGCTACGGCAATAAAATCCAGGGTTTTGATATTAGGCTTCAAAATATCAATCAATCATTTGAAGTTAAAAGCGAGTTAGATAGAAAGCTTGATAACAAAATATTTAGTGTGAACACGTGGTATGATTTCCATAAAGAACTTTACTTCGTAATGAAAGTTGAAAGATGGTCTGCATATATTATACTTTGTTTAATAATTGCAGTTGCAACTTTTAATATCCTTGGTTCATTGTCAATGTCTGTAATAGAAAAAAAGAGAGATATCGGAATATTAGTTTCAATGGGAGCAACAGAAAAATCAATTTTGAAGATATTTATGTATGAAGGTTTGTTAATAGGTGTAGTTGGAACTGTTGCCGGATTGCTTTTAGGATATTTTATATGTTTCCTACAATTACATTTTAATATTTATCCTTTAGATCCTACACAGTATAAAATAGATTCTTTACCGTTACAATTAAGAGTATCAGATTTCTTTTTCATCACCGGAGCATCGATGCTACTATCATTTTTAGCTTCACTTTTTCCCGCTAAACGTGCGGCAAAGGTAAATCCGATTGATGCAATTAAATGGGAATAAATAAGTTAAACATATCATTCTAAAATATTTATTATAGATAATGAACAACATCTTACTTAAAGCAGAAAATATTATTAAAACTTATCAGAATACAAAAAAAGTAAAACTGGAAGTTTTAAAAGTGTTTCAATTGAAATTGAAGAAAAAAAAATCAACGTGATTGTCGGAGCATCCGGTGCCGGCAAAAGTACATTTTTACATTTGCTTGGTGGGCTGGATAGGCCTGATAGCGGAGCTGTTTATTTTAATGATCAAAATATTTTTGAATTTTCGGATGAAAAACTGGCAAAATTTAGAAATAAAAATATCGGCTTTGTCTTTCAATTTCACCATTTGCTACCTGAATTTACAGCTCTGGAAAATGTGGCAATTCCTCAGATGATAAACGGAACTTCGTTACAAAGCGCTTCTAAAAAAGCTGAAGAATTATTGGAATCTGTTGGATTAGGAGATAGAGCTAATCACAAACCGGCTGAACTTTCCGGAGGTGAGCAGCAAAGAGTTGCGGTAGCGCGTGCTTTAGCAAATGATCCTTCAGTAATTTTTGCGGATGAGCCGACAGGTAATTTGGATTCTGCCAATAGTGATTCTATTCATCAAATATTAATAAATCTTCGTGATAAGTTTGCCAAAACTTTTGTGATAGTTACACACAACTCCGGATTAGTTGATCTTGCAGATAAAGTTTTTGAAATGAAAGACGGCAATATAATTTAACACTAAGTATATATTCAAAGATATATGTATCTATTTTTGTGTTTGCAGATACTTAAATAATAGCCTTACTCCGAAACCCGTCATATAAGTTTTAGAATAATTATTTAAACTATTCGGTAAAGCCGGCCCGGCAATATCAAGATGAGCCCACGGAATATTTTTATCAACAAAATTTTCTAAGAATTTTGCTGCTGTAATTGCGCCTCCCCATCTTCCGCCTAAATTTTTAACATCAGCAACTTCGCTTTTATTTAAAGCATGATAATCATCCCATAAGGGTAATCGCCAAACTCTATCAAAAGTTTGCATCCCTGTTTTATAAAGTTCTTCAGCGAGTTTATCATCCTTTGTAAATAAACCGGCTGCAAATTCTCCCAATGCAACAACAGCTGCGCCTGTAAGTGTTGCTAAATCAATTATCTCTGTAGAATTTGTTTTAGAAGCAAAATCTAATGCATCGGCTAATATCATTCTACCTTCTGCATCTGTATTATCTACTTCAATACTTTTTCCTGAAGCAGTAACAAAAATATCTCCGGGCCGCATTGATTTCCCGGAAACCATATTTTCGGCTGATGGAATAATTCCGATTAAATTTACTGGTAATTTCGCTTTTGCCGCAGCTAATAAAGTACCGGCAACAACAGCCCCACCTGACATATCAGCCTTCATCTCCCACATTTCTGCCGCGGGTTTAATTGAGATACCTCCGCTATCAAATGTAACGCCTTTACCAACTAGAGCAATCTTTTTTTGATTTTTCGATTTTGATTTTGTGATTCCATTATACTCAAGGACGATAAATCTTGGTGGGTTTTCACTTCCCATTCCAACAGCCATCAAACCACCCATTTTACGTCGTTTAATCTCTTTTTCATCAAATATTTTAATCTTCACACCTGCTTTTGCCAATTCTGATTTAACACGCTTGGCTAAAAGATCCGGTGTTAAATTATTACTAGGTTCATTTTGTAAATCTTTAGTGAAATTAACTCCATTCATTAATGAAATTGAAGTGGAAATAGCTGATTTCAATTTCTTTGGATTTTCAGCGTAAAGAAAAACGTTTAATTCTTTTGGACTTTTCTTATACTTTTTGTAGTGATCAAAAGAATAATTGCCCAAATACAATCCTTCAATAAATGTTTGGTAATAATATTCTTCATTATCAAAAAATTTGCTGAATGAATCGAACTTGGGTATGAAAATGTGAAGATTTTTAAGCTCTTCGTGTTGAATGGAAGGGATATGCCCTGCTAGATAATTTCTGAAGTAATCATTTGAAAAATTATCTTCAATTTTAACTTTAGAAATAACTACTTCATCTGGCTTACCACTTGGATGAGAAATCTTTAATACATTTCTGGAACCTGATAAAAAAGTTTTTTTCTGAAGTTCGGAGATTTTTAAATTTGAAACTTTTATTAGATTTTCAAGACTTTGTGAAAGTTTTTTCTCATCAATTAAAAATTTTAATGAAACCGATAATGGTTTATATACAATTTTCTTTTCGCCAGATTTTATTTTTAAATTAAAGATCATTTTTACCCTTCCTAATTCAAATATTTTTTTGCTGATTCAAGAATTTTGGGAAGATATTCTTGTAATTTCCCATTAAATATTCTTGTGCCTGCAGCATTTGTATGTCCGCCGCCGCCAAATTCTCCTGCTAATTTATTTGCAGCTATATTCCCTTTTGAGCGAAAACTGACTTTAAATCCTTCTGTTAATTCTATAAATAACATTCCTAGTTTTACACCTTCCACAGACAGTGAGAAATTAACAAACCCATCTGTGTCAGATTCTAGCGCTCCGATTTCTTTGAACATATCCTGGTTTAAAAGCATAAAACAAATTTCATTATTTTCACCATAAAGTTTCATTGAATCTAATGCTTTTCCCATGAGTTTAAGTCTTGTAAATTTACTCTGATCATAAATTTTATCGTAGACTTCATTCGGATCAACTTTTAGTTTTAATAACTCAGCAGCTATTTTATGAATCTCAGGAGTAGTTCTCTCAAATCTGAATGACCCGGTATCAGTCATTATCGCAGCGTAAATAGGAAAAGCAGTTTCATACTTAAGTTCTACAATATTTGTCTTTTTTATAAAATCATAAATAATATGTCCGGTTGCGCAAAAGGTAGTATCAATAAAGAAGTAATTAACAAATTCTTCCGGATCTTGATGATGATCTATGCAAATTTTAATTTTTTTCGAATCATTAAAATACTTTTGAATGCTTACAGTTCTATCAGAACGATTAAAATCTAAGGCGACAAGAACATCAACTTCGTCAAAAATATTTTTGTGTCTTTCTGAATCAAATTTTTGAATAACATTATCTTTATCCAAAAACTCTAAATTATACGGTGTTTCGTTATGATTGATTATGAAAACTTTTTTGCCAAGTTCTTTTAATATAAAATAAAAAGCAATTTCAGACCCTATTGCATCAGCGTCAGGATTAACGTGGGTAGTTAATAAAAATGAGTCATTCTCTAAAACTATGGATTTTAATTTTTCAAATTCAATCATACTGCATCAATTTATTAAATAAAAATGGGCTCGGATTACCAAGCCCAGTAAAATGTAAGTTGTAAAGATATGAAAATTTGAAATTATATCAATAAAATATTAGTTAGTTAACTTCCCACATGTTTCCTCCAAAAAGCAATTTTTTCAAATCGCCTTTCCCCTTTTCTTTTTTTACAGCCTCGATTTGAGAATGAAAATCTGAATCGTATGTAGATTTATTTTCCTGCCTTATCACTCCAATCGGTAAAGGGAAATTATCGCGATCGGAAAATTGTGAAAGAATGTGTGCTCGTGTCATATTAATGTCAAATTCATCATGAATCCACAAATCGTTAACAGAATATTTACCATCTTTTAAACTAACAACTTCAGGAACAAGTCCGTTAAGAATTATACCTTTATCATTCTCTTTTCCAAATAACATTGGCTTATCATGTTCTAAGAATAAAACATTATCAGCTTTTGTTTCTTTATCAGTGAAAAGAGAGAACGCACCATCATTAAAGATGTTGCAATTTTGGAAAACCTCTAAGAACGCTGTTCCTTTATGTTCCGCTGCTCTTTTCATCATCGCTTGTAAATGTTTTGGATCTCTATCTAAAGATCTAGCAATAAAACTAGCTTCTGCTCCAATAGCTAATCCAACTGGATTAAACGGAAAATCGATACTTCCGTAAGGGCTACTTTTTGTTTTCTTCCCTTTTTCAGAAGTTGGGGAATATTGCCCTTTAGTAAGTCCGTAAATTCTATTATTAAAAAGTAATATTTTAATATCAATGTTTCTTCTGCATGCATGAATGAAATGATTACCGCCAATACTTAACAAATCTCCGTCACCAGAAGCCACCCAAACCATTAACTCCGGATTGTTAATTTTTATACCTGTCGCTATAGCTGCAGCTCTGCCGTGAATACTATGCATTCCATAGGTTTCCATGTAATATGGGAATCTAGAGGAACATCCAATACCGGAAATCCAAACTATGTTCTCTTTCTTCACTCCAAAATCTGGCGAAGTTCTCTGCATTTGAGCAAGAATAGAATAATCTCCGCATCCCGGACACCACCTTACATCTTGTGAAGTGGAAAAATCCTTCGATGTATATTTTGATTCCTGGTCATGTTCATTTATTATTTTACCATTTCCCATTTTCAATACCTCCCAATACGGTTTCAATTTTATTTTCTAATTCCGATACTTTAAAGGGCAATCCTTGAATTTTGGTAAAAGAATCAACACTCACATCAAATTCACTTCTAAGCACCTTAGCTAATTGTCCCATATTTAATTCAGCACAAATAATCTTTTTATATTTTTTTAGAACTTCATTAGTATTTTTCGGAAATGGATTTAGATATTTGAAATGAGTTTGCGCTACTTTTAATCCATTAGCTCTTGAACGATTAACGGCTTCAGTAATTGAACCATAAGTACCGCCCCATCCTAAAATTAAAAGCATCAGCGTTTTCATCACCGTCAATTTTTAGATCGGGAATATCATTTTCTACATTCTTAACTTTTTGAGCTCGCAGTCTTACCATAAATTCATGGTTTTCCGGATCATAGCTAACATTTCCCGTAACATTAGATTTTTCCAATCCACCTATTCTATGCTCGAGACCGGGAGTTCCGGGAATAGCCCAAGGTCTTGCTAAATTTTCATCTCTTGTGTAAGGGAAGAAATTTTCTTTTTCTTTTCTAAATTCAACTTTTATTTCTTTGATAGTATCCGGGTCAGGGATTTGCCAAGGTTCTGATCCGTTTGCCAAATATCCATCAGACAAATACAATACAGGAACCATATATTTTAAAGCCAATCTTGATGCTTCCAAAGCCATACTGAAACAATCCGCCGGAGTTGATGGAGCAATTACAATAGCCGGTGCTTCTCCGTTTCTTCCATAGATAGCTTGAAGCAAATCAGATTGTTCTGTTTTAGTCGGCAAACCTGTGCTAGGACCTCCTCGTTGAACATCAATAACGACGAGCGGAAGCTCAGTCATAATCGCCAAACCAATCGCTTCGGTTTTTAATGCTACTCCCGGTCCGCTTGTAGTTGTTATAGCTAAAGCTCCGGAAAATGATGCTCCTATAGCTGCGGTTACTGCCGCAATCTCGTCTTCGGCCTGAAATGTTCTGACATTAAAATTTTTATGTTTACTAAGTTCATGCAAAATATCTGATGCCGGAGTGATAGGATATGATCCTAAAAATAAAGGTAAACCGGATTTTACCGACGCGGTGATAAATCCTATTGCTAATGCTTCATTACCGGAGATACTTCTATAAGTACCTTTAGGAAGATTTGCCGGATCTACTTGATATCGAGTAGTAAATAGTTCGGTATTCTCCCCGAAATAATATCCGGACATTAATGCTTTTTCATTGGCCTTTGCTATGGCTTCATTGTTTTTAAACTTTTTATGAATCCAGTCAACCGTGGGTTCTATCGGGCGGCTATACAGCCAGTACATAATACCTAAAGCAAAGAAGTTTTTACAGCGCGAAATTTCTTTAGCTGAAAGTCCACTCTCTTCAAGTGCAGTTGATGTTAATTGTGAAAGTGGAACCCTAACAACATTATAACCCTTAAGTGATCCATCGTCCAAAGGATTATTTTCATACCCGGCAAGTTTCAAGTTTTTAGATTCAAATGAATTAGTATTAATTATAATTGTTGCGTTTGGTTTCAATGTACCTATATTAGTTTTTAGTGCAGCTGGATTCATTGCAACCAAAACATCAGGTGAATCTCCGGGTGTATGAATATCACTACTGCTAAAGTGAAGTTGAAATCCGCTTACTCCATAAGTAGTTCCCGCAGGGGCTCTAATTTCGGCGGGATAATCCGGAAGTGTACTTAAATCATTACCAACTAGTGCCGTAGTATTTGTAAATTGAGATCCGGTTAATTGCATACCATCACCGGAATCACCTGCAAACCTGACTGTAACATCACGAAGTTCTAAAATATTCTTTTTCATAATATTTCAAACCTTAATTAATATTTCTTTTTTCTAAAAATCCGCTTTGCCGAGGAAGTATATTATACTTTATTAAATATACCCATAAAATCAACAAATGTAGTTACCATTATAAAGTATCATTAAATCATTAACACAAATAAATTATAAAAGCTAAATTTCTCCTGAAATTGATTTTCTTATTAAATCTGCTTTAGAATTTATGTGTAGTTTTTGATATATATTCTTGATGTGAAAACGGACTGTGTCAACAGATATTTGTAGCTTCTCCCCTATTTTTTTATAGCTCAACCCTTCCTCTAAAAGGCTAACAACTTCTTTTTCTTTTGAAGTTAATTTAAATCGTTCATCTGAAACTTTTGTTGCATTAAATCTATCAATAACTTTTCTTGCTATTTCCGGCGACATAATTGAGCCGCCGCTGTAAACGGTTTCAATTGTATTTTTGATTTCTATTAAAGAGATATCTTTTAAAAGATAACCTACCGCCCCGTTCCTAAGTGATTCAAATATTTTATCGGGATTTGAATAAACAGTTAGCATAATAATTTCTATATCCGGAAATCTGTCTTTAATTAATTTAATTCCGCTGATGCCGGAAATTCCAGGTAACCCGATATCCGTTAACATAATATCAATTATGGTTTCTGTTGTGATAGATCTTAAAAATGTTTCTACTGAATCAACTGATAACTCACAGTTGAAGTTTTTTTGAATGCTAAGGTATTTTTCAAGACCTTCTCTAAAAAACGAATCATCTTCTATTATGGCTATATTTATCATTTAGCAATATTATAAATAAAAAAATATCTATTAAAATTTCATTGTAAAGATTATTTCTGTTCCATTATCCCTATTTAATTCCACTGAGCCTTTAATATCTTCCGCTCTCATTTTCATGTTTCTTATTCCGTTACCGGTTAACTTTTTGTTTTCCTCATCCCACTTCCCATTATCTTTTATAATCATTTTTAACATTCCAATTTCTAATCTAAAATCTAAAAATACTTCTGTAGCGTTGGAATGTTTTATAATGTTACTTAGAGATTCTTTAGCAATTAAATAAATATTTTTTCTAACTTCGGATGAAATTTTCTTACTGCCGTCCAATTCCCCTTGATCAAACTTATAATAAATATCTGTTGAACGAAAAGTTGCAGCATATGAATCCTTAATTCGATTTATCATACTTTGTAAATTATCATTTCTCGTATCCATCGACCAAACAATGTCACTCATTGTATTAAGCGCTTCTCTCGATAAGTTACCGATGTCAATCAGGTTTTGTTTTATTTTATTGGGTTCAATATTCTCTTTAATTAGTTCCGAAATTAAGGAGATCCTTGACAATGTAGCACCGACATCATCATGAAGATCGCTCGCTATACGAGTTTTTAGTCTTTCAAGTTCAATTATTCTTTTTAGCCTGTAATTAAGAATTAGATAAACAATAGTAGTAAGGATTATTACAGCGGATAATAAAAACCACCATCTTAACCAAACAGGCGATTCAATAATAAATGCAACTTTAGCAGGAGATTTACTCCATACTCCATCGGAATTTTTTGCGATCACCTCAAATTTATATTTCCCGTAATCTAAATTTTGATAATGAATCGCATTAGATTTTACAGGCCGTGACCAATTCTTATCTAATCCATCAAGCTTATAACGGTAATAAACATTTCCTTCATTTTTGAACCAAACTCCGGCAAAATCAAATTCGATGTTATTTTTATTATATGGTAATGATGTTAATTTGCCTTTAGAAAATTCTGAATTTAGTGTTCCGTTTACCTGGATTCTTTTGATATAAATTTTCGGTCTTTTTTGTTTGTTAATTAGATTAGTAAAGGCGCATCTGTAAATTCCGTTAAATGATCCAAACCATAATCTTCCGCTGGAATCAATTGCAGCTGCTGTAATCTCGCCTGAAGTTATCCCATCATTTTCATCAAAAGACAACCAATTATTATTATCATAACGTAAAAGCCCTTTTGCGGTTCCAAACCAGTAGTTATTTCCTTGATCTTGAATAATCGTTGAAATCCATCCAAGAGAAGAACTATCGCTTTTAGTAACTTTAACGAAATTACCATTTTTATAAAGCAATAAACCGTGATATCTTGTTCCTATCCAAATATGATTTTTAGAATCTCCAAAAATACATCTTATATTATCGATGGTTAATCCATTAATAGAAGTATAATGTTTTAATTTATTTTTACTAATTTTATATAATCCATCATAAAGGAAGCCGATCCACAAATCATTATTTCTATCTTGATATAATGATCTTGCTGGTTTATCAGGTAATTTGGAACAAATATCTTTCGCGAAAATAAAATCCTTTTGATTTACGGGATTACTCATTTTAAAGACCGAGAAACCATTATCAGTTCCAACCCAATAAATTCCATTTGGCAATTCAATTATTGAAACTATAGATTTATTCTTAATTCCGTTTTTCAAAATAAAATTATTGCTTCCGGGATTCTTATAGTAAAGACCGTTTTCAGTACCGATCCACATTCTTCCTTTTTTATCAAAATATAAGCAGCGAATATCTAAAGAGGCTATTGCTTTAGAAAGTTGATATTTCTCAATTCGATTATTTTTCAATTTAAATAATCCTTTAGTTCCGGTTACCCAGACGTTATTATTTTTATCTACTTTGATTGATGAAATATATTCTAAATCAGAACTACCTTTAATATGAAGAAAATTAGATCTTTGGATTTTATATACACCATGCAGTGTCCCTACCCAAATATTGCCTTCATTATCTTCAATCAGAGAAACTGTTAATTTAGATGCGTAATTATCACCTAGACTATAATATTGAATTCGTTTTCCGTCGTATTGGTATAAGCCCGTATTAGTTCCAAACCAATAATTATTTTTTGAATCTCGCATCATTGTATTTACATAAATATTTGGAAGACCAATTTTATCGGAAAAGTTTAATAATTTACCGCCATCAAAAATTAGAACCTTTTTTTTCGTAGCAATTAAAAATTTATTCTCCTTATAAATCATTAAATAATTAATATCAAGGTTTCGATCTGAAATATTCATCGTGCTATGTATAAGTTTACCATTAACAATCTTGTTGATGCCTTTATTTGTTCCAACCCAAATTGTTTTGTCTTGTGTCTCAATAACCGATTGTACAGAATTTCCCGGTAGACCATTTTTTTTGTTATAAAATTTAACCGAGTTCGATATTTTTAAATCGAGTAATTTATTGATATCAAAATCTTTCCATTCGGTTAAGCCATTGTTAGTGCATATCCACAAATTATTTTTAGTGTCTTTGTAAAAAGAGTAAATCTCATCGTTTGTTAAAAATCTTTTACCGTGTATATATTTTATGATTTTCGGGTATTCGTATTTATTCATTTTAACAAGTGCAACGCCTGCTCCGTTTGTACCAAGTAACATATAATGATCACCTATTCGCAAAAAGCAATTTATAACAGGATTCTTTAATCCTTGAGTAGGAGGATAATTTAGAAATTCAGTACCATCATAAATACTAAATCCTTCAGCAGTGCCGATCCAAATTCTATCTTTTGAATCCTGAATAATTGAATGAATAGTGTTTTGTACCAATCCGTCGCTGATAGAATAATTTTTTACATTGTTGTATTGAGAAAAAACCATACTATTCCAGGAAAGGAAAAAGAATAAAGTTAAAGACAAGTAAATCGAGTGTTTTTTGGCTCCCATGTTTCCACTGATGGATATTGTGTTTAAGATAACTAACAGATTATATTCACGAAAGTGATAGAAAACACTTAATTAACTTTTTTAAAACATATGCGATACACTTAAAGATGCATAATATTCATTGAATCCCTCGTTATTTAATGAAGTTGATTTGAATCGATTTGCCGAAATAGAAACTGCAATAACATCCTCTTTAGTGATTTTGTATGATGACGATAATCTTGAATTTATGGATGAATTGTTATCACCAATTGAAGTAGAAATAGAAAGTGATGTAGTCAATTTATTTTGCAATTCCATATTTTGAATTCCTGCAGAATAAATTTGAGTTGAATTACTTATGGTATCCGCAAATATTGAGCTAACAATTCCTGCAGATAAGTTAGCGTTAAATTCTTTTGATAAATTAAATACTAAACCGAGATTACCGCTGTTAACTGTTGACTTTGTGCTTTGCCTTATTGGTGAATCATCTCCTGAATTTTGATACGTATAATTAAATGCAATTGAATTTAGGATTGAACCTTTCTCAAGCATAAAGGAATGATTAGTACTAAGGATAAATGAGGAAAAGTTAATTCTCGTTGTATCATTTTTTGAATCATTACTCATTTCATTAAATCCGGTCATTATACTTGCATTCCAAAATGATGTTAACAATCCGCTTACATTAAAATTTAATTGATTCCTGCTGGTTGTGAAAATTTTTTGATTAATTAAATTATCATTCGATCTGGAATAGCGAACATTAAAACCATAAGTTGAGATTCTAAAAGATGTAGATGCGGAAAACATTTGTTGATCATTTAATAAATATGATAATCCTAATGAAGTATAACCCGGTCCAATATATTTGTACGATAAATTAGTATTTACTGATTGGATTCTAAAATCAAGTCCGGTTTGAAATGCGTAATCTATATTAGTTGAAATGTTCGGTGAATATATTCCGGTTATGATGCCGGGAATATTAACAGAGTCAAGATTAATAGTTGTACTTCTCATATCACGTGTAAACACACTCCCATTAACTTCAGAATGCCATGATATCTTGTTCTGCAAAAAATTTAATCTCCAGGATGTTGCAATCACCAAATTTTCTTGTGGTGTTACAGCTGAATGATTTTGAATGATGGGTGAAGCAATTCCCCCTTGCGCAACAGAATTAAATCCTATGGTAAAAACCTCATCACTTACGTCAAAAATAGTAGTATCATTTATACTTATTATTTTAATTAATGAATTATTTGATTCAGTACCGTTCACAGTCCAGTCAATACTTCCAATATTTGGTTGATTTACAAAAAGGATTTGAAATGTATTTCCACCGTCACGCGAGATTTCAATATTTACATTTCCGGATAAATTTACTGAGGTCCAACTAATATTTTGAATTGAACCTATCGGCCATACATTTTCTCCATTAGGTGAAAGTAGAGTAATTGATTCACCCATTACCGGTAAAGATGAAGGTACATCTCTAACTCTTAAAAATTGCAAATTAAAATTTGATCCGCTTTCCTTGCCAAACCCAATTTTTGCTCCATAAAGATATCTATCATAACTCCCGTTCGAAGCTCCGCCTGAAACCGCCCTTTTGGTATAACCGCCAACTGCAGTAAATTGTAATATTCCCGGATGTATAGAAATTCCCGCTCCTCGAATTGATATTCCTCTAAGGGTATAATCAGAAAAATTTTCATTAAAATCGCCGAGATGTAAAGTTCCCCAACTCCAGGTTGGATTAATTCCAAACTGGTTTATATTTTGTCTTGCAGAATTACCCTCAGTTGAAAGCAGAAACTCAAATGGAATATCGATTAAATTAAACAAGTGTAAAGTTGGGCGAAAATAAACTCTACCTGTCGCACCGGGACGTCTACGACTGGCACCTGAAATTGAATACAATTCGCCATAAAGACCTAAGCTTCCCGTGATTGAAATATTATTTTCTAAGAAACTTTTTGATGTGTCTACTGTAGTATTGTTTTGTCCAAATATTCTTGCTGAAGAAATCAATGAGATAATAATAAAATATTTTATAAAACATTTGTTCATATAATTAAGGATTTCTTCTAAAATTATTTAATCGGAAGACCTGAAGGTGGAGGAAAAATACATATCCAGTTTGGTTCATTTAATGAATTACTTGAATTATATGTAGTTCCGTAACCGCTATTTGGATAAGTATACCGAATAAGTCTCGGTGAATAGGTTTCTGACATCCAAAGATTTGATTGAGCGTCAAACGCCAAACCGGTTAATAATGCAGGAGAAGGAACACCTTTATATAACTGTGGAATTGTGGCTCCGGATGATATCAACTGATTTGGTGAAAATCTGAAAAAAGAATTTCCATCTGTGCCCCAAAGATTACCACTTTTATCAAAAGCTAATCCACTTACATTTATTAAAGTTGGCTGACTTGATTCTGTAATAGTTACTGTAGGTAATATCTCTCCGGATGTTTTTAAACTTGTTGAAGGATATTTTATAATTTCGCTCTTATTGGAAGATGGATCTGAACCTGCAATCCATAAATTGCCGGAAAAATCAAAAGCCATAAACTCCGGTTCTTTTAATTTAGTAGATGTTAAAGTTATATCCGGAGTGCTTGAAATATTACCGGATTTTGTAAGAAGAGTAATAATTGTGGCTAAATTATAAGAAATAATTGTACCCGAATTCCAGTTTGAAATCCAAAGATTACCAGAATAATCGAATATAAGTCCATAAGGTCCGCTGATTGAATTATCAGTAATGGTTAGTAAAGGCGATGCAGTTGAACTATTTGATAATTGATCGGGAGTAAAAACAAATAATTTACTTGAACTGAAGCCAGCAACCCAAAGATTTCCCATTTTATCAAATGCAAATCCACGAAGTCCTTCAAAACTAAATGTAATTTTAGTATCCGGTGAAGGTGAGCCTGGTGTTATTAGTTTAGAGTTAGCAAAGGCTAGCAATTGTGATCCGGTATCATCACTTAGCCATAATTTACCGCTTGCAGGTAATTCTGTATAAGTTAAATTAATCTCTTTTGTTTCTCCTTCAGCTACTTGAAACTGTTGAACCGGTTTAATTACACCATATGATTTTCCGACTAAATTACCACTTGTGGAACCAACATCAACTCGCTCTGCAATTAACGTGAATGTACCGGGAGTAATATTTTGTAGCGTATCCGTAGTTGATAAATTATATGTTTTGTCTTTGCCTATTAACATTAGCTTAGGCACAACAATATTAGAGTTTATCGTTACAATTATATTAGTAGAGTTATTTTTAGAATTTGGATTAGTAGGATTATCATTATTGCTGCAAGATGTAATGATCAAACTGGTAAACAGAAGAACTAGAAACCATTTCATTGTCATTATTTTAATATTCATAGTGAGAATTAGTTTTTTTATTTATAAAATCAGTTTGCAGTAACATTCAAAGTGGTAATTTTACTTAATGGTGTTTCATCAGAATTAGCAAAAATAATTTTTATTGCATATTGGTAATTCCCTTTTGGGATATTCATGTCTTTATAAGTGCTGATGTTTCCCGGCACTGAGTCATACATTTGCATACCTGAATTATTATAATTTCTGTATATAATTATTTTATCATTTTCATTTGATAAATAATTCCAGGATAACTCGATATTGTTTTTATCGCTTAAGTATATAGCCGAAAAAGTATGAATTGAATCTCTTAAACCTGAATCATAAACACGTACATTCAATGGAAATGATTTACGGCTTTTTAGTTTAGATAAATCCATTGTTTCTACAGCATATATATATTTTTTTAATTTCTTAACTGTTGTATCTTTGTATGCATTCGAATTGCTATCTAATTTTGCAAGCAATTGCCATTCATCTTTATTATTAACTTTTCTATAAACATATTGCGAATCTGCATCTTCGCTAGAGCTTTTAATCCATTGAAAATATACTGATGAATCCGTAACAGTATAATGAGTGATAACAGGCGGAACCGGGCGGATAGTATCAGGCTTACTCAGAATCAATACATCCGAAAATTCACTAGGATTTCTGTTCATATCAAAAGCGGCAATTTTATAATATACTTTCGGAGTAAGTGAGTTTAGAGAAATGGTATCTACAAATGTTGTATCAACTAAAAAATCCTTTGTAATCGGAGTGAACACATGAGATATAGAATTTGAATAATAGACCAAATAACCAAGTAAGTCTTCTTCATTCCCTTTTTTCCATTGTAAAGTGACAATTCCGTTTGTATCAATTTTTCCGGTTAGGCCATTGGGTTTTGCCGGTGGTATTGAATCACTCATTATTACGTATGTCGGTGTTGATGCAGAAGCATTACCTGCTGTATCAATAGCAGAGACAACATAAAAGTTAGTGCCATGGAGAGATGCAGAAGTATCTGTATATTTTTTAGCATTCTTGTTTAGAGGGTCTAAAAATAATGGAATATATGGACCGTTAATATTCTGACTTCTACCTATTATAAATCCTAAGAAGTCTTTTTCTTTTAATTTTTTCTCCCATGATATTTCAACCCTGTTGTTAAAAGTATTTACAGTTTTAACATTTTCCGGTTTTGAAGGAGGAGTTTTATCCTTCCCAATCACCAACATATTATCAGATGGTTTGCTCTTTTCGCCGAATGGAGTTATCCCGATTATTCTATAGATATATTTTTTATAGTTTTGAGGAAGAGAATCATTTAAAACCATCCAATCTTCTTGAAAAACATTTTTGCCTCTTCCCTTTTGCATAAACGGAATATTACTTGTTTTGTGAAAAGTTTTTCCTAAATCATCGGATCTTTCCAGAAAATAGGCGGAAAAGTTTCTCCTTGATATATCACTATTCCAAGAAAATCTCACAGCCCTATCTAATACTTCCACTTTAATGTTGGGTAATTGTGGTGTAGGCAGATTATCATTTGTTCTCACAATAACTGCAGCCGTATCTGAATTTATAATTCTCTGCGGTACCAAGGAATATATCGTGTACAGATATGTTGAGCCTCTTTTTATATTTCTGTCAACCCATCTTAGTCCCAAACCGTTGGCAGCAAAAGGATGAATATCAGAAATTATCAAAGCATAGGAGTATCTATTATCCTCATCTGCTTTTTGCTGTAGAATAGCATCCAAATTTAACCCACCTTGCGTACTAGTATTAAAATGTTTTCCATATAAAATTTGAGCTGCGATCGCTGCTAACGAATCATTTCTGTTTGAACGTCTTTTCCATTCCTCTAATTTCCAGGGTAGAATCGGATTGTCTGAAAGTTGTTTAATTGCAGTAGAATCACCAATACTATTTCCGTCAATTTTATAACGATTTAGTATGTATCCATATTGATTTGAATATTTCCATAAAATTGCATTGCCGGGCGCCCATCTTAAAACAACTGAATCCTGATAACTTTTAGCTATAATAACAAGTGGCGGATTTGCTTGGGAACTATCGCTGATAATTGACTCTATTTTAACTTTAGAGGTATCAATTATTTGTGCATACAATAGCTGAAAGCAAGTGAGAGTTAACGTTATTATCAAGTAAAATTTTTTCATTAATCTTTACTTATTGATTGAAAATATTTTCTTATTTGATATTAAGATATTACCGAATACATAGTCTATCATTAATCCATTTTTATCTATTGCTTTAGGAGGATTGTATTTAAAACCTATACTTAAATCTAGCGGTGCATATTTTGATATATCTATGTAGTCCATATGATCTAATATATACTGAGCGGCATTTCTTTCCTGCACACTGGTATTTTCAGCCATCCATTGATTATATGTTTTCATGAGCTTTAATAAACGGTTATACTCATTACTAATTGCAACCACTCCAAATTTATGTAATGATTTTTCCCTTGCCCATTTTTTATAGCTGTCTTCATAGTCGTAATATTTAAGGAGGTAATTTATTTCACTTTGAGAGACATTTAAGATTATGAACATTTGATCGTAATATACTCTAGATGATACATCGTAATAAATCCCAATTTCTTCGTTTTGAGGTTGATATAATTTTAGATTGTTAGCATTAGTTGAACTGTTATAAGAATAGCTGTTTGATGATAAATTATTAAAAACCGAAGTGCTATTATGATTTGAATAGTTCGATTTATTTACAGCTTTATAAGCCGTAGTATAATTTGAATATCGGGTTTGTGATTTGATGTAATGCGCTGATACAGTTACAAACAAAAGCATTAAATAATATTTTAGCAACATTTTAGTTCTCATAAACACTCAATTGTTATTGTATAATGATGTGTTGACTTTTAGGTTTTGCTTAGAAAATGATTTACGGATAACATCAGAGTTGAGAACTGCACTTATTTCAGAATCAGACAATTTCGGAGCAAAGTTTGTTAATCTCACTATTCCCGTTGGCGGATACCATCCATACATTGTGCATTCGTAAAAAGTACGTTTCGGTAAAACTTCGCCATAAGCTTTCTCAGCATTTTTATAAAGTGGTATAAGAAAATTCTTGTACCATGGATCATTTCTATAATCTTCTCTTACATCCAAAAGAGGTCTTACATAACGATCAGGTGCACCTTTTATAACTTTGCCTAGAGCATCGTAAGTATCAAAAGTTTCCGCCGCTTTGTATTTCGCTGTATATGAACTATAGGGAGAACCGGATCCGGTAGCATTTGAACTAACCGAAGTAGAACTTAGTTTCTCTTTGAGTGTATTGAACTTACTTGTTCTAAAAAAATATGAGTACAACAAAACATCTTGAGCGGATAAACTAATATCCTTAATCTCTAAATGTCTAACATTTAATGAAGAAGCATATAGTTGTCTATATCCGTTTTTATTTTCTATTATTGCTTTGTAGTATCTGTTAGTAGTTACAGTACTTTTTCTTGCAGCATTATTAAATGATTTTTTAGGAATTAATTTTGGCCGTTTTATTATCTTAATTTGAGTAATAGTTTCGTTAGGTATTTGAGGAATATTAAATTCAAGATATTTACCATTTAATAAAACATTTTCTTCATGTGTTTCTATTCCCTTTCCGCTCACAAAGCTAACGAATATTGCTTTTATGTCGTACTTAGAATCATATAATAAACACGGGATTGATTTGCTCAGAAGAATAAAACCTCGACGATTATTTTCATTTTGTAAGAAAAATCTTTGGCGCTCAAATGGATATGATGATGATACTACGCCGGGTTTATCCAAAGTTTCTAGGCAATCACCGGTAACGAACTCGGCTGATTTTGTTTCCTCAGCTACTTTGCCGTTTATAACAACATCTTCGTATTTATCTTCTTTTTTATTCCATTCCTGGACTTTTACAGAAACGACAATTTTATATTTTGTTTGAGGATCGAAAGCAACATCCGGATAATAAGTTGCAAGTTCGGGGTCATCTTCTGTATTTACATTTCCTTTTTGGTTTATTCCATATACTTTTTGGTTTCCTTTAAATATATCATAATGAGTTATTTTCAGTTTGAAGTTGTGTGTTATTATATGACCATTATCATCAGGTGAGTCAAAGAGTATTTTCTTTCCTATAGGAAAAGTAAATGCTGTTTCTGAGTTGGCAAAAATAGGAACATCTTTTTCTCCATCCGGTTTAATTTGAGTAATCAATGGTAAATTACCGAAAGGTGTTGAATAGACCGGTTCGCATTTGCCGTTTGGCTGATATGCAACTTTAAAACTCATTTGTCCGCTAATAATTCCATTCAAAACCGAATAATGTCCATAAACCCATCCCTTAAACCATGTAGGATTTGGACCTGCCAATTGAAAAACCGTTGCTAACTGAAGTGATACTGCTGAAATATCTCCATCGTAAAACCAAAGATCAACATGAATTCCAGCATCAAAGGCGCCGTATGCATATATCTGCCCTTGGGCATACCAACCATTAATTCCCGGAAGAGTTGAACTACCTTTGCAGCCCTGAGTCAGTTTTTGAAGAGAAATATCAAAACCTAAGCCGGCTTCGAGTTTTGCGTAGAAAATTAAAAAATCAAATCTTTGCTTCAGACTTAACGATGCTCCAAAAGCAATACCATTTGCGTTTTGTAAAGGCGGCACTCTATTTTGGTTATAACTTTTATCCAGATGTATATCGGATGGAATATCAGGAGGCGGAATTCCCGGAATATTATTTCCTATCATGAAATATGCGTTTGTATTCAATGATTTTAAAATTGTTAAGGATATTCTTTGATCTGGAGCCGGATTACCAATAAACAAATGCCAATCCTTGTGTGGAGCATCGATTAACATGTCAATGTTACCGCCGCCTTGCACAATTCCGTTTGCTACGTTTACCTGCATGGCAAATCCAGCATGATAAATATCATTAGCGAAATCCATATCAATAAAACCCTTGCCTTTAATTTGCGCCTTTTGAGTTTGCATTAAAGGAGTGATCATACTAGCTGAAACATCAAATCGCACTTTTTTAACAGCTAATTCACTACTTAGTTCAATTGAGACTGTGCCTTCAGCTTGAATTGCTTCACCGTCAGGAGCTGTTCCAAGTATTACGGTAGCCTTAAATCCAATTGAATTCTTATTAGGTTTATATTGATCCGCTACTGACTGATCTTTTAACAGATCACTAGCTTTAGGTGTAGGTTTTTGAGTTAGATGATAATATGCGCCGCCTCCGAATCCGAAAATATCAAACGGTGGGGCTAAAGGTGTTGGTGGAATTTTTACTCGTGCATCGACATACCAGTAGTTAAATGATTTGTTTCCAAATAAAACATTTGCATTTATTTTGAAACCTTTTAGCATTTCCGCTTCAATTGAACCACCGATTGCATCACCCAGTATGTTGTCGTGAATAAAATCAATTTCCCCTTTTACAGAAATCGGTCCAAGAACACCCTCAAGCTTTACATTGTTCAAATCAAGTTTATCGTATGCTGCAGTGAATCTCTTCGTGGAAGGATTTTGTTCAAGCTTACCCCAAATCGTAAATCCTAATTCAGCTTTAGGCAAAGATTTTATTTTATCACATAGGTTAATTCCGGATTTTATATAAATTCCAACATCATTGCCTTGAATCTTGGGTTGGATTGTGTCAATAGATATTGGAAATCCGCTCACCAATTTTTGTGGACTTGCAAATCCGGCTGAAAAACTTTTAATATTGAAATAAGGTTTCTGAGTTTGTAATTCCATTCCCTGGAAAGAGACTGCTTTAAAATCGATTTTTGGTTTATCATTTACTAAATCAAGTTCTCCATCTAAACTGAGTTTTGCATATTGATTATTTTGATCAAAATTAACAATCATGTTTGAGGATTTATTAATCCTCAATTTTGCTTTCCACATTGCTATATCAATATTATCCTTTGGATTCACCAAGAATTGCAGTTGGGTTCCGTTCTTTTTATCAAAACTCAAATTGCATGTATAATTTAGCTGAGAATTAGTATTGTTAGGATTACTTCCCGCTATTGGTAAAACTATTTTACCACCAAAGCCGCTGTTGGAAAGTGAATTTTTTATAAATTCAATTGATAGACTGTCGATAGAATAATACCAACCCGATAAATTGCCGTTACCGATCGCAAGAATATTTTTTGCCACAGCATCAACAGAAACACCTTGATTATCGATTACTAAATTATTTGCAGAAATTTCAATTGGGTTGTTATTGCTGTTTAAAAATTTCGGTAATGTAATTTTTAACTTAGGTAAAAAGAATCCATGCCATAAAGAAGATTTAGACCCGATATATTTTAATGGGATATTTTGAGGGTTGATCAAATCGGAATGATCATAGTAGCCGGTTCCCGGATTAAAAGTAAAATCAGAGATACCATTAATTTTAAATGGATCGATTTTAATTGAGCCGATCCAATCTGTCCAAGAGTTAGCGTTAGCCAGAATTGCAGCTTTTACAGGTCCGGAATTATTAATACCAGTCAATAAAGAAGTTGGAAATTTATATTCAGCATTAATCCTTAAGTTCTTAAAACCTTTGTTATCAAAAACTATATAAGTGCCGGAATCCGGAGTTGCGCTCGTATTATCAAAACCCTTTAGCGTAAACTGACTGTTTCCAATTGAGATGCTAAGATCTTTTGATAAAAATAGAGTTCCTTGACCACATATATTATATTTATCTATGCAGATATTTTTCGCACCTAAACCAATTGCATTTGGAGTTGCATCAGGTAAATCTAATTCTACAGCAGCATCAAAAACCGCATTTTTAGGTGTGAAGGTCATTCCTGTTACAGCTATAACTACTTTTTTCCCCGCAATGAACTTATCGATTCCAATGGGCAGATCAAATCCGGAGTTGTTTTTTATATTTTGAGCTTGACTTGCTAGTTGGTCAGGGTATTTATTAAAATATTGTTTTAAATTTTGGACATCAGTAATTGTAAGAGGAACGGTATTAAATTCTGGCTGCTGAACTTGAGGAAGGAAATCAACATTCTCACTAACTACTGAAAATACAGCACCGCTAATAATTTCATTAAATTCATTTATTTGAATGTCATCAAATTTAACTTTTAATGGAATTAAACCTGAATTTATTAGCGGAAAAGGAATTGATCCAGTTCCGCTAAATTTACCCCCGCTGCCCGGCTGTTTAGATATATCTGAAATAGTTAAATCATAGTTACCGATCTTTAATTTTGTCCCTGGTTTTAATGTAAATCCCGTTTTCACATCTTCAGATTTTGGAGATGGTGCATTACACCCACAATCAAATTTTACCGGAAGGTTTCCGGAGAGGAATTTAGTTCCCGAGCCTTTATTATTCTTTTCATAATTAAAAGTAAATATTTCACTACTTCCGTTATTTTGGGTTGGCGGAAATCCATTTTGATCCAGCGCCTGGATTTGCCACGCATATGTTTTCCCTGTATCAAGTGGTAATGCGCTAATCGGATAAATCAGTGAAACAGTGCTTATGTTCTCTTTGGAGAATTGCAGCACATTTGAACTTAAAGCTTGTAGCGGAGTTTGTCCGGGAAGAATTTCTGCAATTTTTATATTATAATAAATTTGATATCCAGGCGGTGTTATAACAGGTGTCCATTGAAAAGTTGGATATTTATTAGTTATAAATAATGAATCTCCATCATTTGGGTAAAATAAATGTGGCGGTTCGGGATAGATAATTGTGAAATCTGAACAAATATTTGATATTAAGGGTATATTATCATTGTTGATTACATTTATACAAAGATTATAATGTCCTTCAGGCAAACGCCCACTTTGTATAGTTTTATTTTTCAAGTCTGAGTTTGGATAAGATGGGTTGGCAATGCTGGTAATTTTTGTATTATCAACTACGTAAGAAGGATTAGATGGAATATCGATAGGATTACTTGTTCCGTAAAATACTTCACCAACTCCATCTAAGTTTACCGATACGGTTATTCGGACTTGTTCTGTACTTGTTCCATTTCGCATTATGGTTAATGATCCAAGCGAAGAAGGATTGTTCTGCCAATCGCTTATATATGGAGACGGATAAGGATTTATATTTAATATTCCGTTCCAGCTCGGTTGGCAGATAATATTAGATTGTGTAAAAAATAATAAAACCAGTATGAGATGTGTTAAGTATTTTCTCATCATTTTATATTTTTTTGATAAAAAATCTGCTTTTAATTTTTAACACTTATTAACGATTAGTTTTTCACAGTTATATTTCATTAGAATAATTCAAGTTGTAAATGAAACATCGATAGGTTGAATTGAGTTTATTTAGTTTTAATAGAAGGTAAATTCAGAGTGTTACAGACACAACTACATAACAATGTGGGGAATTTCTAATTATGCTTTATATCACAAAGGACATTTTATTATAAGAATAAGTATTTAAAAAGAAAAAGGATCCATAATTGGATCCTTTTTTATAAGAAATTATTTGAGAAGATTTAGTTGACTTCCCATGTATTGCCGTTGAACAATACTTTTTCCAATTCGCCTTCTCCTTTTAATTTTTTAACATTTTCGATTTGATTTACAACGCCTTCATCATATGTTGGTTTTGTAATCTGTCTGAAAACGCCAACCGGAGTCGGAAGATCAGGATCATCAGTCATGTGAGCTAACATAGTAGCCAACATTGGACTATCGGAATTTTCATCATGAACAACAACGTCATCAATTCTTGCTTTACCAGGACCAATTTCAACAACGCTAGGTTTGTATCCGTCAAACACGATACCTTTATCTTTATTTACGCCGAATATCATTGGTTTGCCATGTTCAAGAGTAAGAACGAAATCATCTTTAGTTTTTTTATCGGTTAACTTATCAAAAGCTCCATCGTTAAAAATAACACAGTTTTGGAAAATTTCGATAAAAGCAGTTCCTTTATGATCCGCTGCCCTTTTAATCATCGCTTGAAGATGTTTAGGGTCTCTATCAATCGCTCGTGCTACAAAAGTTGCATCTGCACCAAGAGCTAGTGCAACCGGATTAAAAGGATAATCAATGCTTCCGTATGGTGTTGTCTTTGTTTTTTTACCTTGCTCGGAAGTCGGAGAATATTGTCCTTTGGTTAATCCGTAAATTCTATTATTAAATAACAATATCTTCAAATCTATATTTTTTCTGCAAGCATGGATGAAATGATTTCCGCCGATACTTAATAAATCACCATCACCTGTTGCAACCCAAACAGATAAGTCGGGATTGGCAACTTTAACACCGGTTGCAATTGCAGGGGCTCTACCGTGAATTGTATGAAATCCGTAAGTATCCATGTAGTATGGAAATCTTGATGAACAACCGATTCCTGAAATCCAAACAATGTTTTCTTTAGGAATTCCAATCATATCCGGGAATGATCTTTGAACTTGAGCGAGAATCGAATAATCTCCACAACCCGGGCACCATCTTACATCTTGATCCGTCGCAAAATCTTTTGCTTTTAGTTTTATCTCTTTAACTTCAATGTTATCAGCCATTATTCTCACCTCCAAGTGTTTCGATTATCTTACTTTCAATGTCGGATACTCTAAATGGTAAACCTCTTACAACATTGAATTGTACTACCGGGATTAAGTATTCGCTTCTAATAATTTTACTAAGTTGACCTAAATTGATTTCAGGAATTAGAACTTTTTTGAAACTTCTTAAAACTTGTTCAGTATTTTTCGGCATTGGATTAATATATTTCAAGTGAGCTTGTGAAACTTTATAACCTTGTTTTCTAGCTCTGATGACAGCTTCAGTAATTGCGCCATAAGTTCCTCCCCAACCTAGAACAAGTAAGTCTCCTTCAGATTCTCCATCAACTTTTAGCTCAGGAATATCGTTTGTCATATTCTGTACTTTTTGAGCTCTTAATGTAATCATGTTGTGGTGATTATCCGGATCATAACTAACGTTACCTGTTATATTGGCTTTTTCTAATCCACCGATTCTATGTTCTAATCCGGGAGTTCCGGGTTTTACCCAAGGTCTTGAAAGATTTTCATCTCTCAAATAAGGAGCAAATCCTTCTTTTTCTGTCCTTTGTTTTACTTCAATACTTGGTAATTCATTTGTGTGAGGAACTTTCCATGGTTCTGTACCATTGGCAAGATATCCGTCAGTTAAAAGAATAACCGGAGTCATATATTTTAATGATAGTTTACAAGCTTCAATAGCCATGTAAAAACAATCGCTTGGAGTTGAAGCTGCTAATACAGCTAAAGGTGCCTCACCGTTTCTTCCATAAACTGCTTGAAGAAGATCAGCTTGTTCTGTTTTTGTTGGTAAGCCCGTACTTGGTCCGCCTCTTTGAACATCAACAATAACCAGGGGTAATTCCGTTATGATTGCTAAACCAAGAGCTTCGGTCTTCAATGCTAAACCGGGTCCGCTTGTTGTTGTGATTGCAAGATTACCAGCGAAGGAAGCTCCTATTGCTGATGTAATTCCGGCAATCTCATCTTCTGCCTGTAGAGTTTTAACACCAAAAGACTTGTAATTACTTAAATATTGTAAAATTTCTGAAGCAGGTGTAATAGGATATGATCCTAAGAAGAGAGGTAATTTACTTTTAACAGATGCAGCTAATAATCCAAGAGCTGTAGCTTCATTTCCGGATATGCTTCTGTAAGTTCCGGCTGGTAGTTTTGCAGGTTCAACAGTATATCTAGTAGTAAATATTTCCGTCATCTCACCAAAATTAAATCCGGCTTTGAGAGCTTTTTCATTTGCTTCGATAAACTCGGGTTTATTTTTAAACTTATTTTTAATCCAGGAAACGGTCTGATCCAATGGACGATTGTAAAGCCAATACATAATACCTAATGCAAAAAAGTTTTTACAACGGCCAATTTCTTTTTGAGTTAACGAACATCCTTCCAATGCTTTTGAAGTTAAAGATCCGATTGGAACAGGAAAAACCTGGTAACCTTTTAGATCTCCGTTCTCTAAAGGATTGTGATCATACTTAGCTAATGCTAAATTTTTAGAATCGAATGAATCAGTATTTAGTATAATTATTGCGTCATGTTTTAATTCCGGCAAGTTCTTTTTTAAAGCTGCTGGATTCATAGCAACTAGAACATCCGGGCTATCACCAGGTGTGTGAACATCAGTGCTTCCAAAATGTAATTGGAAACCGCTAACTCCGTATACTGTTCCGATAGGAGCTCTAATTTCAGCAGGATAATCAGGTAAAGTGCTAAGATCATTTCCTACTAATGCAGTTGTATCACTAAATTGACTACCGGTCAACTGCATACCATCCCCTGAATCACCGGCAAATCGAACTGTTACTTCCGCAACGTTCTGAATTTCTTTCTCTTTTATCATTTTTTATTACTCAAATATTGTTGATTTGAAACGAATCATTCTTGTATTTTCATAAAACGTGCCATGATTAAAGATTTATAGGAAATATTTGTTTTGTATTTAAATACTAAAATTGCTTGAAAAAATGTAGGTTAGAATTTAAATGAATAGATTATCTAGATTTATAATTCTCAGATGTGAAAAAAATAATTGTATGAATCAAGAACTATTTTTATTAGTGAGAAATGTTAACTATCCAAAAAGAAGGTATTTTAATGTTTTTATAAAACATAATTTAAAATGTGTCAAATATTTCAACAATATTTCTCTGCGCTTTTTTGTGTTCTCTGTGTCGGAATTAAACCGCAAAAGACACTGATCAATGAAGTGAGAGATATTACTTTTACGAGACTAGTGAGTTCCAGAATGTCACTTCGAATTTCCCGACTTGCCGGAGATGAGAAGTCTTTATAAGATGTCTCTTTCTTCTGCAACCGCAGGACTCCCTTAAAATGGCCAAAAATTATTTTTCTAATCAATACCTTCTAATATCTTGTAGAATTCTTTGGCATCGACATAACCGGTTATTCTTTTTGCTTCCTGTCCTTTTGAATTGATTATCAAAACTGTTGGAACACCAAGAATTTTAAATTTATTTCTCAACGCCTCAACTTGCGGAGAAAGCGATTTTGTCATATCAGCTTTAAAAGCGTTAAACTTTTGCGATTCATTTATAACTTTTGGATTTGAGAATGTTGAAGCTTCCAATTCTTTACAAGGAATACACCAATCGGCGTAAAAATCTATTATTACGCTTTTATTGTCATTCAAACTTGATTGCAATGCTTGCTCATTGTAATGCTTCCAATTTATAGAAGCTTTCTCACTCGGGATTAAAAGATAAACAGAAACTAAAATTATTATAATAGAAAATGCCGTTTTGAATATTCTAAATCCTTTAATTCTATTTGCCATTTTATCAACTAATAATAAATAAAGAGCGGCAATAATCATGAATACAGGTAAGACATAACCCGAAAATGATTTTGGTAAAATCGGAACCAAAAAGTAAAGAGCCATTCCTAAAATAATAAAACCAAAAATATGTTTAACCGCTTCCATCCATTCGCCGGAACGAGGAAGATTTTTGATTTTACCGGAAAAAATGGCGAGAAACAAATAAGGAGTTCCTAATCCTATTGCTAAAACAAAGAACATTAAAAATCCGTATAGCGGATCTCCTTTTGCGGCGATGTAAGTTACCAATCCTAAAACAAAAGGACCGATACACGGAGCCGCAACAATTCCCATTGTTAATCCCATAAAAAAAGCGCCGTAATATCCGCTTTTGGCTCCGCCAGCTTTAGCTACCAATGCATCCGGCATTTTAAATTCATAAACTCCGAACATACTTAAAGACAGAATTATAAAAATAACGACGATTCCAATTATCACATATGTGTTTTGTAAAAGCGAGCCAAAAATAGAACCGCTCAGAGCAGTTACAACTCCAATTACCGAATAAGTAAGAGCCATACCAACTACGAAGAACAATCCCATTCCCACAAGTTTCCCGGTTTTGCCTTCGCTTTGCCCGCCGAAATATCCGATTGTAATTGGAATTAAAGGATATACACACGGAGTTAGATTTAAAGCCAAACCGCCGATAAATACAAAGATTAAACTCAGTAATAAACCGCTATGTTCTAACGTTGAAGTTATTGTATCACCGGAATCCGGAGCTTTAACAACCGGTGTGGCATAACTCAGATCTATTTTTTTGAATATGTTCTGATTGATTTCATTTATAACAGATTGTTTATCTGCTACTTCAATTTGCAAAGTATCAGAGGTAGTCATTGGAGGTAAACAAGTAGCGTTGTTACATGATTGATAATCAAATTTAACAACCAATGGATATTTACCGGGCTTTATATCTTTAGAAACTTTAACTAATATCCCGGCATAAACCTCTCCTTCCCAAACAGAGAGCGGTGTTTCCGAAAATTCAAGCTTAATATTTTCTGCTTTGGGATAAACAATTTTATCAACAGAAAAACCAGTAGTAGAATCAATAGACAATTTTGAAGGAATTAAAAAATCATCTTTTGGTTGATTGGAATTTATATGCCATGTGGGATCTACATTTAATTTAACCGCAATCTTAAATTGGCTTCCTGCATTAACTTTATTAAAAGATTGAAAAGTTTTGATCTTTACATGCTGCTGTCCGCCGAATTGACCAAAGGAAACGGAACTGAACGTAAATATTAAAAGAACAAAAAAGGATAAAATATTTTTATTCTTCAGAATATTTAGTCTTTTTGAATTATCTAATTTCATACTATTTTCTCCAACCTTGAACGATGGGGTATCTCCTGCCGTATCCAAAAGCTTTTGTCGAAACTCGTAAAGCAGGAGCCGCTTGTTTTCTTTTAAATTCATTTAGGTCTACTAATCTCAGTATCTGGCCGACTAAATTTTTATCACCAATTATCTTTGATATTTCAACTAATTCCTTATTCTCTTCGAGGTACATTTTTAATATTCTATCCATTACTTCATATGGCGGTAAAGAATCTTCGTCTTTTTGATCTAATCTTAACTCGGCAGAAGGTGCCTTTACAATTATTTCATTTGGAATAATTTCTTTATCTCTGTTAATATATTTAGAGATTTTATAAACATCGGTTTTGTAAACATCAGCTATTACTGCCAAACCTCCGCACATATCGCCGTACAAAGTTGCATATCCAACAGCCATCTCAGATTTATTTCCGGTGGTTAGCAAAAGGTATCTATGCTTATTTGCAATAGCCATTAAATAAAGACCTCTAATTCTTGCCTGAATATTTTCTTCAGTTGTATCGCTAGGTTTATTTTCAAAAACCGGGAAAAGAACATTTTTGATTTCCTCAAATACAGGCTGAATAGAAATCTTGTTGAATAAGATGCCTAAGTTATGAATAAGTTTCTCAGAATCTTCAATACTTCCCTCGCTAGAAAACTCTGAAGGCATCATTACGACATGAACGTTTTCTTTGCCAAGAGCTTGAACAGCAATATATGAAACAAGAGCAGAATCAATTCCTCCGCTTAATCCAATAATTACTTTTTTGAATTTTAATTTTTCGCAATATTCTCTAACACCAAAGATCAAAGAGTTCAAAGTCTCTTCTTCAAAACTTCCTTCTGAGACTAGGATTTCACCGTTTTGAAATTTTGAGTCGAAAATAAAATAATCTTCGGCATACGTTTTACCAATTTTAACCAGTTTACCATTTGAATCAAGACACATACTTGCGCCGTCAAAAATTAAATCAGTTTGTGCGCCCACGCAGCAAACATAGGCAATCGGGATCTTCTCATCTCTACTTAAAACAGAAAGCATCTCTTCCCTATCTTTTCGTTTGCCGTAAGAGTATGGACTCGCAGAGATGTTTAAAATTATCGTTGCTCCTTTTTCAATTAATTTTTGAACCGGATCTTCAGAATATCTTCTTTTATACCAATAGTCTGAGTCATTCCAAATGTCTTCGCAAATTGAGATTCCCAGTTGTTCGTCTTTAAATTCAAAAACATTAACATCCTTTGCCGGATCGAAATACCTCATCTCATCAAAAACATCATAGTTAGGAATTAATGATTTATGCTGTACAAACTGTATTTCCCCGTTGAAACATAACACAGCGGAATTATGTATGTCCGTACCAATGTGGTCATCGCCTTCGGTAATAGAACCAAATAATAAACCGACATCGGAAGTTAATGATGCAATTTCATTTGCTGCTTTTTGTACTGCATCGCGGAATTCTTTTTTTTCAACCAGATCTAAAGGCGGGTAACCAACCAGAGCTAGTTCAGGAAAAATAACTAAATCTACTCCATCCTTAACTCCTTTTTTGTAACCTTCAATAATTTTTGTTTTATTATATTGAATACTTCCAATTATCGTGTTTATTTGACAAAGTGCAATTTTCATAATTTCTCAAAAATTTTAATCTTTAAATTTAGGAAACTTAATAAGTTTATACAATTTATTTTATATGGACCTCATTTACATCAACAAATTTTAAGGCTAGTAATGCGACCAAAATTATTCCTTCTCCTTTTGCTTTCTTTTACAGTTTATATTTTCCCTCAGGATACTTTAATAATCAAAGCTAATTATATCCCCTATGCTGATACAACTTTGGTGTTTTACCCGCAGAATTATAATAAAGAAAATTCCTATCCGCTTTTGTTTATGCTGCACGGATGGGCAGGAAATTATGCTCAATGGAGCCATGAAGCTAATCTTCAAGATTACGCTAACTCGGAACAATTTGTTATAGTTTGTCCGGATGGGTTTTATGATTCATGGTACATCAATAGTCCTATTGACAGCACACATCAGTATGAAACTTTTTTCTTTAAGAATTTAGTCCCCGAAATTTTTAACCGGTTTAACATTGATAAGAAAAATATTTTTATTACCGGATTAAGTATGGGCGGACACGGAGCGATGTATCTATTCTTAAAAAATCCTTCTTTTTTTAGAAGCGCCGGAAGTACAAGCGGAATTTTAAATTTATGTCCTTTCCCTTCTGATAGATGGGGAATTCCAAAATTATTAGGAGAATATAAAGATCATACTCAATCGTGGAAGGATCATTCCGATATTTATTTATTGAAAAATATTAAAGGCCAGCATAGAAAAATTATTGTGGATTGCGGCTTGAAGGATTTTTCATACAAAGTTAGTGAAGCATTCGCAGATTCTGCCAGGGCTGACGATGTAGATATTACTTTTATAAGTTCTCCCGGTAATCACTCACATAAATATTGGCGAAAATCTATACCGAGACATTTTGAGTTTTTTAAGAAAATAGTGGAAGAAAGTAAAAATAAATAGATTTTAACTGCCGCTACTCTGATGTATAATCCGTTATTCAACTTGTTTTGCCGATGATAACATAATTTAGATAGAGAACAATTATTTGATTATTATTGCATTGGGACATAACAACAATTTAACCGGAGTAACATTATGTATAGGAAGTTGTACCGCAGCAGACGAAACAAAATGATTGGTGGAGTAGCCGGTGGTTTAGCAGATTATTTTGAGATTGATCCTACATTAGTAAGAATCATTTTTATCATAACATTATTTCTAGGTGGCAGCGGCGTATTGGCTTATATTATTTTATGGATTGTTGTCCCGGAAGAGCATTTTAGGAATACCGGTACAAGTGAAAACCCAACTGAAGAAACTTCTGCAGAATCAGAAAATAAGCAAAAGCAAGAATCCGAGGCTTTTGAAGAGCATAGCCGGAAACGTTCAGAAACAGCCGGTATAATAATTATTGCTATTGGTATATTATTCTTATTAAATAATTTTGTACCCCATTTCCATTTAGGAGATTATTGGCCATTGATTCTAATTGCCATTGGTGCCGGAATTTTACTTAATTCAAAAAAAGATTAATCTTGGGGGAACAATGAAATCACGACATTTTTTCTGGGGATTATTTTTTATTACGCTCGGTGTTTTAGTCTTATTAAAAAATTTAGGAACTGTAAATTTAGAATTTGGTGATATATGGAAGTTCTGGCCTGTTGTCCTCGTCTTATGGGGAATAATATTCCTTGTCTCAAATACAATTTTCAGAGGATTTATTTCCGGCTTCTCGGGAATAATCCTAGCTATTGCTCTGTTTGCATTTTTTAATTCAACATTTCTTTGTCATAATATAATAATAGATGGAGATGATGGAATATCAATTGATTCCCGGTCTTCTGCAGAATATAGCTTTTACAACGAAGAATATTCAAACTCTATAAATTCAGCTAAATTGAATGTTGAATCCGGAGCAGGTTCTTTTAAAATATCTGATACAACAGGCTCCTTATTTGCCGCAAAAACTTATGGTGCTAAAAATTCTTATGTTTTATCAAGATCGGATAGTAGAGAAAATTCTACGGTAGATTTTGAAATGAAGAATCACAGATTTTCCCTATCCGACGGCTCTTTACAAAATAATGTTAATATGATGCTTAATACTCGTCCAATCTGGGATATGGATTTTAAATTAGGCGCTGCTTCAATTGATTTTGATTTAAGCCCTTATAAAATTGATAATATTTCAGTCAAAATGGGTGTGGCTTCGTTGAATATAAAGTTGGGAAGTAAGTCAGATAAGACTAATCTATTCCTTGATGCCGGAGCTTCTTCTGTTGATATTTCTGTTCCCGAAAATGTTGGGTGCGAAATTATAGCTAATGTAAGTTTATCATCAAAAGATTTTGAAGGTTTTACCAAAATAAATAAGAACACTTATCGCACAGAAAATTTTGATTCATCTTCAAAAATAATAATTCTGCATCTTAAATCCGGATTAGCTTCTATAGATGTTAAAAGATATAACGAGGATTTGTAAAAATGATTTTAATAACTTTTGTATTATTGTTTAGTTCCATTTCAATTTATTCTCTTTTAAAGAAAATAAATGATTATAAAACTGTGAAGATTAAAAGTGACGATGGTGTAAGGTAAAATTTAGAATTTAACGGGGAATCAATCACGGTGATTCCTCTAATGTTTATATTGTTTCCTCGGAATCCATAAATATTTTTCTAGAATCACACAACCATCTTTATCAAATTCAACACCTTCTGATTTAAGTAAATCTTCCATTAAATCATGACTGCCGAAATGAAATTTTCCGGTTAATGCACCATAACGGTTTACTACTCTATGGCACGGCAAACCGGAATCTTTGGTTCCATTTATTGCCCATCCCACAGTCCTTGCAGCTGATTTGATTCCGCATGCTTCTGCAATAGCGCCATATGTTGTAACTTTCCCGTATGGAATTTTAGCTACAACTTTATAAACTCTATCAAAAAAATCATTACTCTTTTTTGAGCTCTCTTTTTTAGCGGGCATATATTTTTTATTTGTAGAGACAAGTCGTGACTTGTCTCTACTGATATTTATGATAATACTAATTCTGTGAAAACTTTAACAAATAAGCTTTTATGAATCTATTTAAGTCACCGTCCATTACTTTTTGAACATCAGAGGTTTCTTCGTTTGTCCGATGATCTTTTACCATATTATAAGGATGAAATACATATGAACGAATTTGACTTCCCCACTCTATCTTCATCTTACCCTTTTCTACTTCATCTAATACTGCTTCTTGTTTTTCTTTTTCTATCTGGTAAAGTTTTGATTTTAAAAGCTTCATCGCATTAGTTCTGTTTTGAAGTTGTGATCTTTCACTCTGACAAGCAGCCACTGTTCCTGTTGGTATATGAGTAATTCGAACTGCTGTTTCAACTTTATTCACATTCTGTCCGCCTTTACCGCCTGATCTATAGGTGTCAACTCTCAAATCAGCTGGATTTACATCAATTTCAATCGTGTCGTCTATTTCGGGAATAACAAAAACTGATGCAAAAGAAGTATGACGACGTTTATTCGCATCAAACGGTGAAATTCTTACAAGCCGATGAACTCCATTTTCTGCTTTCATGTATCCATAAGCAAATTCACCAACTACTTCTATTGTGGCACTTTTAATTCCAGCACCGTCTCCTTCAAGAATATCTACTATGGTCATCTTGAAATTATTTTGTTCACCCC
This sequence comes from uncultured Ignavibacteriales bacterium, assembly GCA_963739985.1. Lineage (GTDB taxonomy): Bacteria > Bacteroidota > Ignavibacteria > Ignavibacteriales > Ignavibacteriaceae > CAVUCE01. Next base: position 317,645 of record CAVUCE010000001.1, on the reverse strand, counting down.
AACGTAGGTACATTCTCATTAACATATCAGCCCAGTCTTGAGCTTCAGTACCGCCGGCACCAGAATGAATAGTTAAGATACAAGTTTTATTATCGTCTTTACCGCTTAACATGTTCCTGAATTCTGCATCTTCCAGGGCCTTATCCAACGCAACTAATTCATTTGTAATATCTTCTTGGAAAGATTCATCATTTTCCATCTGAGCCAGCTGAATAAACTCATCCAAATTTTTCGCTTTTGAATCAACATCCTTCCATAAATTTACCCAATCTTCTAAGCTCTTTATTTCAAGTAAAATTCCTTGTGCTTTTACTTGATCATCCCAAAAAGTAGGTTCAGTTGATTTGTGCTGAAGATCTTTAATCTTATTGTCTTTATTATCGACGTCAAAGATAACCTCGTAATTGAGCAATTCTCTCTTTATAATTTTTTAATTGTTTTACTTCTTCTTCGTACATAATTTTCTCTGTAATTTTTCGGAATTTAATGTTTAATAACGATCAATTTGAAATTGATATCTAAATTTCTATTTCCATTCTTAGCAAAGCTGCTGCTAAAGTTTTTCCTTGTGCATCATATTTCAATGAAACCGTACCTCCGCCCCCAAGTGTATTATGCAGCATAAAATTCAAAGCTCTTAAATTAGGTAATTCAAATCTTTCAACTTTTCCTTCGCAAATACCTTCAAAATGTTTTTTTACTATTTCAACAGTTAGATGTTCTTTTATGATTTCATATCCTTTATCGTCATAAGCGATAATCCCAACATTGGCAGCATCACCTTTATCACCGCTTCTGCCATGAGCAATATCTAATAATTTAATTTTCATGTTTTAACTCCAATATTTTTACTTCAGGTTGAACCAGTTTTTTAGGGATTAAAGCAGGCCAATAAGCCACAACTTCACTTGGCTTTGGCCTTCCTCCTGCAAACCCGGTAACACTCGGCGGTCCTGTTAAAATAAGTGGTGCAATTTCTTTTCCAAATCTCTCAACCGAATTATAATCATCTGAACGAACTGCTACACGTAATGTGATTTCATTAATTTTGTCTTCATCAAGTTGTTTTGATAACGGACCATGGCAAGCATTAAAGCCGAGATATTCAGATCTAATTTCATTAAACTTTAAATTTAATAATTCTAATCTTTTTCTTAAAATTCCGTCTGCTGCTTTAGCTTTAGTTAATGCTTGAGGCCAGGAATATGTTAAGGTTGATGAAGCAGAATATCCGCTGGCGTGTGAGCAAGAAACTTTATAAAATTCTGTCTCTGCTTTACCTTTAATATCAAAAGCTTTTACGCGATCTTTTCCTAAATCCTCTAACTTTATTGAAGTAAAATCTGCAACACAGTCCGGTGTTATGTAATCTGTAGGATCACCAATTTCATATAGAAGTTGTTCTGCAACAGTTTCGAAAGTAACTTTACCACCTGTGTTCTTATGCTTTGTAATTATAACTTCTCCATTTGGATAAGCCTCTGCAATAGGAAAACCAATTTCAGCCATATTAGGAAGTGCTTCCCAATCACCTAAAAAATTACCGCCGGATGATTGAGCCCCGCATTCCAAAATATGTCCGGCAACTGTTCCGGCAGAAAGTAGATCATAATTATTTTTACCCCATCCGAATTCATAAATCATTGGAGCGAGAGTAAGTCCGGTATCGGTAGTTCTTCCGGTTATAACTATTTCGGCACCTTGTTTTAATGCTTCAACTATAGGAAAAGCTCCAAAATAAACATTAGCGCTTAGGATTTTATCTTTTATAATTTTTACTGATTCTCCCGTATCCATATTATTTAGTTCACTACCCGAAGCAATTATTTCATCAACTCTGTTTTTTATGTCATCACCAAGAATTACAGCAATTTTTAGGTCTTCAATTCCAATGCTTTTCGCAACATTTAGAACTGCTTCCGCACACGCAATTGGATTGACACCTCCTCCATTCGTAATTACTTTTATTCCTTTTTCCTTACAAGCAGGCAAAATCCGTTTCATTAAATCCGGGATGTCCTTTGCGTATCCTAAATCCGGATTTTTATTCTTTTGTTTTTGAAGAATGGACATTGTTACTTCGGCTAGATAATCCATCACAAGGTAATCGATATCACCTTTTGTAACTTGATGATAGGGCGCATCAATTAAATCTCCCCAAAAACCTTGTCCTGAAGCGATTTTAATCATTTCTTTCATGGAGTTCCTCTCTGCGAATTATTTGATTCGCAATTTTATCAAAATCCTTTTGAGATTTTACATCGTGCCAAACAATCCTTTTATCGGCACGAAACCATGTAAGTTGTCTTTTAGCAAACCTTCTGGTATTTCTTTTAATTAGTTCTATTGCTCTTTCTAAAGAGTACTCATTCTCTAAGTATGAAATTATTTCTTTATATCCAACCGTATTTAGAGAATTAAGCGATTTGTCAAAACCTGAATTAAGAAGATTTTTCACCTCTTCAACTAACCCTTTCTCAATCATAAAATCAACACGGTCTTCTATATTTTTGTAAAGAATTTGCCGCTCCCACATTAAGCCATGAAGTCTAAAATCGTATTGCTGTTCTCTCTCATGTTCTTCTTGTAAATCTGAAATAGATTTGCCTGATAAGTGATAAACTTCCAGTGCTCTTACAACTCTTTTCCAGTTTTGAGGCAACATTTTTGAAGCGCTTACAGGATCAACCTTTTTTAATTCTTCGTAGAGGAATTCATTGCCATAAAGCTCTCTTTTTTTATTCAAATTACTTCTAAAATCTTCATCCGCATCAACTGAACTAAATAATCCATCAATTAAGGCTCTTATATATAAACCAGACCCTCCAACTACAATGGGAACTTTATTCTTTTTAATTAATAAATTTATTAAAAGTAAAGAATCTTCTTCAAATTTACTTACATTATAATTTACATTAGGATCAAGAATATCTATAAAATGATGTCTGACTTTTTTAAGTTCATCTTGAGAAGGCTTCGCAGTTCCTATATCCAAATATTTAAATATTTGCCGACTGTCCGCAGAAATGATTTCAGAGTTTATCTTATCCGCAATTTTAAGACTTAAAGAAGTCTTACCGGAGCATGTTGGTCCAACTATTACTATTACTTTTTGTTCCAACCCTCTCTACCAATTAGTGGAACAAATTTAAATTCTGGAATTTCCTTCACATTGAATTCTTGATCATCAATCTTTGTAATAACCTTTAAAGTTTGCGAATTCATATTACCGACCGGAATAACCAACTTCCCTCCGATGCTTAATTGCTTCCTTAAAGATTCCGGAATTGATGGCGAGCCTGCAGTAACTATAATTCCATCATACGGAGCATATTCCTGCCACCCTATTGTGCCGTCTCCACATTTAACATGAACTCTTATACCCAATTTATCAAAAAGATTAAGAGCATTATTATAGATTTCAAAATGTCTTTCAATACTATAAACACGCATACCCATTTTATATAAAATAGCAGCTTGATAGCCCGAACCGGTACCAATTTCCAGTATTTTAGCTTCTCTCTTCAGCTTCAGAGCCTGAGTCATAAAAGCTACAGTATAAGGTTGTGAAATAGTTTGACCATAACCAATAGGAAGCGCAACATCTTTATATGCATGAGGCTCCATCGCTTTAGGAACAAACTTATGCCTTTCAATCTCACCGATTGCCTTTAACACAAAAATATCGTCTATTCCTTTATGTGAGAGTTTGTCAACTAACTCTAGTCGTTCTCTTTCAAAAATGCCCAATATTAAACTCTTTTTTTGTTTAATAAAGATAAATAAAAAATCATTATTTTTAACACTGTAAATAATAAAAATATCATAAATCATGTAATTGATATATGATATTTATTAAATATATTTATTTTTATCTAGAATAAAATATCAAATATTAGAAAATACTATAGTTTATGGAGTAGTGATGCTGGAAATTATTGGCGGTGCAGTATTAATAGCTTTTATGAGAATTTGCGACGTAAGCTTGGATACGATAAGAGTGATTTTAGTTATTCAGGGGAAAAAATATTTGGCAGGTATTGTTGGATTTTTTGAAGTATTAATATGGGTTTTTGCTATACGTTATGTTTTTCAGCACTTAGATGTAATTCCTAATCTTTTCGGTTATGCAACAGGTTTTGCATTGGGAAATATAATCGGAATTAGTATCGAACAAAAAATTGGTTTCGGATTTGTCCAATTAACCGTAATCTCCATGCATTATGCAGACCAGATAGCAGAGCAGTTACGAAGATCGAAATTTGGAGTAACTATTTTACCAGCTGAAGGTGGTTCCGGTGGAGTATCAATTGTAGTTGTAGTTGTTCCGAGAAAGCAGCAGAAAAAAGTAATAAAATTAATTGAATCAGTTGATAATAAAGCTTTCATAAATATGCAAGGTTCAATACCTTACCGCGGATTTATTAGAGGCACAAGAAAATAAATAGAAAAAATAAGAAATAATGAAATTTTTCTGTCGATATTATTGCAAGAAACTATGAATCCTATTATATTTGAAGACCAAATCTGAGAAAATTCAGATTGTTCATGGTTAAAATGAATGCGGGAATAGCTCAGTTGGTAGAGCGCAACCTTGCCAAGGTTGATGTCGCGGGTTCGAGTCCCGTTTCCCGCTCAAGAATCCACGAAAGTGGATTTTATTTTTTAAAGAAATCTTAAATATTTTTTATTCCGGCGCTGTAGCCAAGCGGTCCAAGGCGAAGGTCTGCAACCCGTCTCAGACGGGCGAATCCGACCGGCGCTAAGAATAATATTTTAGAGATTATTCTTTTTAGAAAATATTTAGTTAATTTGGTATTCCCGGCGCTGTAGCCAAGCGGTCCAAGGCGAAGGTCTGCAAAACCTTTATTCGTCGGTTCGAATCCGACCGGCGCCTCTAAAAACCTCTTCAGATCATGAAGAGGTTTCTTATTTTAAAGAAAACAAATATTGTTATGTATTATGTTTATGTTCTTAAAAGCATAAAAGACGGTAAACGATACATCGGTTTTACGGATAATTTAGAGAGAAGAATTTCCGAACACAATTATGGAAAAGTAAAATCAACAAAGAATCGTCGCCCACTGGCTTTAATTTATTCTGAGGAATATTCTACTAAAAAAGAAGCAATGAGTAGAGAGAGGTTTTTCAAAACCGGCAAAGGAAGAGAATTCTTAAACCAGATTAATAAATATTAAGGCGGAGGTCTGCAACCCGTCTCAGACGGGCGAATCCGACCGGCGCCTCTAAAAACCTCTTCAGATCATGAAGAGGTTTCTTATTTTAAAGAAAACAAATATTGTTATGTATTATGTTTATGTTCTTAAAAGCATAAAAGACGGTAAACGATACATCGGTTTTACGGATAATTTAGAGAGAAGAATTTCCGAACACAATTATGGAAAAGTAAAATCAACAAAGAATCGTAGACCGTTAGAGTTAATTTATTTTGAAGAGTATATTAAATAAATTATGATTTACACTTATAATTAATCGGTATTGCTAAATCTAAGCAATAATAAACACCGTTATTTATTCTTTACGTAAATTAGTTTAAATCTTCCTTTGGGACTTTCACGTTGTTCAATTTCAAATTTCTTCGTTGATTTAATTAACGGTGTTAATTTTTGAAAACCATAATTTCTTGAATCAAAGTTTGGCTGCTTTTTCTGTAGAAGATTTCCCACGTCTCCTAAAAATGCCCAACCATCATCATCGGCAAGATCTGAAATAGTTGTTGCGATTAACCTAATTACCTTTGGTGTAATGTTATCAACATTTTCCTTAGATTGTGATTTGCTTCTTACTGTTTCGGATTCGTTTTCTTCAGATTGGTTTTTAAGAATCTCGATATAAATAAATCTATCGCATGCAACTATAAATGGCTCCGGAGTTTTCTTTTCTCCCATTCCAATTACATTCATTCCGGCTTCGCGGAGCCTGGTAGCCAAACGCGTAAAATCGCTATCGCTTGAGACTAAACAAAAACCATTTACTTTTTCCGAATAAAGAATATCCATTGCATCAATAATCATTGAAGAATCAGTTGAATTTTTTCCTGTTGTATATCCATACTGCTGTATTGGCGTAATTGCATTTTCGAGTAAAACATTTTTCCATTTTGATAATCCCGGATTTGTCCAGTCGCCATAAATCCTTTTTATTGTTGGGTTTCCATATTTTGCAATTTCTTCCATCATCTCTTTAACGTATGCGGAGGGTATGTTATCTCCGTCAATCAATACTGCTAATTTTAAATCCATAATATTCTAATCCATTTTTTTTGCAATAAATTTACATTATCATTATTAAAAATATCAAATAATTAGGATTATTGCTCATTAAAATTCTTATAAGTATTTAAAATGATGTTAAGTATCAAAAATTCATAAAGTTGGTTAATTTTGTTATTTTAAAATATAATTTCAAATCAATTTCAATTTTCAGTCACAGTCCAAAGTCTTTATTTTTCTTAATTTACTATCAATAAAAAATATAAATACTATGGAATATATAATAAGTGCAATTATCGGATATTCACTTGGCTCAATTCCGACAGCCTATCTTCTACTAAAAAAATTCCGTGGAATAGACATTACAAAATCCGGAACCGGAAATGTCGGTGCGATGAATTCTTATGAAGTCTCAAACTCTAAACTTCTTGGAATTCTAGTATTTTTAATTGATGCCTTGAAAGGGTTATTAACGGTTTATGTTCCCCTACTTATTTTCTCTGTATCTTTTATTTACCCAGCTGTTGCACTAATATTTGCTTTGATAAGTCATTGCTATAATCCTTGGATCAAATTTAAAGGTGGCAGAGGCTTAGCAACAGCTTTAGGGGGATCATTATTAATTTTCCCGTTTCTCCCTATTACTTGGCTTTTAATGTGGTTATTAACTTATTTATTAAAGAAAGATATTATTTTCTCAAATATTTTCGCAAATATACTTTCTTTGCTTTTAGTCTTTTCTACAATTAAAATTGCCATTAAATATACGTTTCCAAATCCATACTCATATTCGGAATTAATATTATTTACCACAGCACTTTTATCTATTATATTCGTCAAACATATTGATCCTATGCTCGGATTATTCCATGAAAAAAATATTCTTTCTAAAGAAAAAGGTGAAAATGATGAAGAGTAATAAAATATTATTAATATTAAATGTTTCGGTACTAATAATTATTATTGGAGTAGTTGTAGTTTTTCTCAGTGGAAATCACTCGGCTCCGTTATACCAGGATTCTTCAAATTCAAATATTGATTATGCAAATTATCAAAAAGTATTGGCAAACAGCAGTATTGATGATTCAAGACAAACAGTAATAACAGAAACAGTAAAGAAAATAAGTCCTGCGGTTGTCGGAATCAATGTTACAGAAATTCAACAAATGCAAAGTCCTTTTGGCGGCTTGTTAAATGATCCTTTTTTTCAACACTTTTTTGGTGGTCAAAATTATTCGCAAAAAGTTAAAGAACTGGGATCAGGTTATATAATCTCTCCTGATGGTTATATCATAACAAATGATCATGTTGCCGGTAATGCTTCTGAAATTACCGTAACTCTGACAAACGGAAAATCTTATCCTGCCAAACTTATTGGTACAGATCACGCAACCGATATTTGTCTTTTGAAAATTGACGGTTCTGATTTTCCCTATGTTACTTTAGGGAACTCAGATAATATAATTATTGGAGAGTGGGTAATTGCTTTTGGAAATCCATTTGGATTATTTAGTCTTAATGATAAACCAACTGTAACAGTTGGGGTTGTTAGTTCTACGGGAATGAATCTAGAACAAATGGATCAAAGATATTATGTTGATATGATTCAAACTGATGCTGCTATTAACGGTGGTAATTCTGGCGGACCTTTGGTTAATAGTCTTGGACAAGTAATCGGAATGAATACTTTAATTTATACTGCGGGCGGAGTTAAAGGAAATATAGGACTAGGATTTGCTATTCCGATCAATAAAGTGAAGAAAATTATAACACAACTTAAAGAAAATGGTAAGATGGATCGAAACTTTAAAGTTGGTTTAAGAATTCAAGGAATAGATGAAGGAATTGCAAAATATTATAAATTAAAAACAACTAAAGGTGTAATTATAACTCAAATTCTGCCTAAAACTCCTGCTGCAAAGAGCGGATTAAAAGAAGGCGATATTGTTTTACAAGTTAATGATTACGATATAAACAACGAACAAGCTTTTATCGGAGCTTTTCAAGAATTTACAACCGGAGATACTGTTTCCCTTACTATATTGAGAGACGGTAATGAAATTACAAAAAAACTGAAACTGGAGAAACAATAATGATAGAACGGTATACACTTCCCGATATGGGAAAAATTTGGGAAGATGAATTCAAATATAGTACTTGGTTAAGAATTGAAATATTGGCTTGTGAAGCTAGAGCATTAAGAGGTGAAATACCTAGTGAAGATGTTCAAATAATAAAAAATAAAGCAAACTTTGATGTTAAGCGTGTTCTTGAAATTGAGGAAACAACTAAACACGATGTAATCGCATTCTTAACAAATGTTGCTGAATATGTGGGTCCGGAATCAAGGCATATTCATTATGGAATGACTTCATCCGATATACTTGATACCACATTATCTTATCAAATGAAATCCGCTGGTGAACAATTATTAAAAAGATTAATTGAATTAAAATCAGTATTAAAAAAACGTGCATTAGATCATAAAAATACTCTTTGTGTAGGTAGATCTCATGGTATTCATGCAGAGCCAACCACTATGGGATTAAAGTTTGCTCTTTGGTTTGAGGAAACTAAACGTAATATTAAAAGATTAGAAAGTGCTATTGAAACAATTAGTGTTGGACAAATATCCGGCGCGGTTGGAACCTTTGAACATTTATCTCCTGAAATAGAAAAATATGTTTGCGAGAAAATGGACGTTAAAACCTGAACCGGTTTCAACTCAAGTTATTCAAAGAGATCGTCATGCTGAATTTTTAACTACTCTTTCTATTATCGGTGCAACATTAGAAAAAATTGCAATTGAAATAAGACATCTCCAGAGAACAGAAGTTTTGGAAGCTGAAGAGTTTTTCTCAAAAGGACAAAAAGGTTCCTCAGCAATGCCGCATAAAAGAAATCCCATTGTTAGTGAAAGAATAACCGGGCTTGCTCGTGTACTTCGCGGAAACGCAACGGCTGCAATAGAAGATGTTGCGTTATGGCATGAGAGGGATATTTCACATTCATCGGTAGAAAGAATTATAGTGCCGGATAGCTGCATTGCTCTAGATTATATGTTAAATCTTATGACAAATTTGATGAAGAACTTAGTAATCTATCCGGAGAATATGTTAAAAAATCTTAATATTACTAGAGGGCTTGTATTTTCTCAAACAGTCATGTTGAAATTAGTCAGCAAAGGAATTACTAGAGAAGACGCCTACAAATTGGTTCAAACATCAGCAATGAAAGTATGGGAAAATAAAGATAAAGATCTTCTTACGGAGTTATCAAATTCTGATGAAGTAATGCAGCTACTTTCAAATAAAGAATTAAAAGAAATATTTGATAATAAAAAGATGTTAAAAAATATAGATTACATTTTTTCCAGATCTATAGAAGTTGATATATAAATAAATACGAATATTATTAACGAGGATATTATGAAAAAGTTATCATTATTATTGCTCCTTACTTCTCTTTTTATTTTTGGAACCGGTAGTTCATTTGCACAAGATTCTTTAAAGATTGGAGATAAAGCTCCTAATTTTACATTAACTGATGTATATGGAAACGTTTATACACTATCAAAAATTTATAAAAAGGAACCTGTTGTTATATATTTTTATCCAAAAGCCGGCACTCCCGGATGTACAAAACAAGCATGTGGAATAAGAGATGACTGGAGTAAGTTTAAGAAGCATAATATTCAAGTTTTAGGAATTAGCGTTGATTCCAAGCAAGCTATTCGGAAATTTATTAAAGATTATAAACTTAACTTCCCTCTCCTTTCCGACTCCAGTAAATCTGTTTCCGGTAAATACGGTGTTCTTCAAAATAACGGCGTGGATAATAGGGTTACATTTATTGTAGATAGAAAAGGAAAAATCGTAGATATATTTAAAGTAACCGATATAAGCGCACATGCAGAAAAAGTTTTTAAGATTGCATCAAAGTTGTAATTAGACATCAATTTTAAAGAGTATTACTCTGTGTAATAACCCATGAGTAGATATTGGAATAACCGGAAGTAATAAAAACTAACTAAAATTACACTAATACATAATTTGGTCAAATTGAACGGAGTGAAATATCTCAATCCTAGCAAAATTACAGTCTTGAGTTTTTTCACACTACAGTTGTCGGATTTAAAATTATGGTTTGTAGAGACTTCAGTAACTAACTTTATTACTGGAGTTTTTCTAATTCTTCAAATGTTAGATCCATCAAAGGGTATTTTTTCCAGTCTTTAAAATCATAATGCCACCACTCACCCGGATAATTATTAAATCCCCATTTTGTCATAACACCGATTAGTAAATCCCTATTTTTTAATTGTTCCGGTGATAAATCGAGATAATCAGAATTAGCTTTTGTAGTAAAATTATCAAAACCGGTTGGCATCTTTAACTCTTTGCCGTTTTTAAGATTGAGAATAGTTAAGTCAACCGCGCAGCCTCTGTTATGCCTGGAGCCGGTCCAAACTGAAGCCACGTAAACAGTATCCTTCACTTTGTAATAAAATTTCTCGGTTGCTGCATAAGGTCTGTAAGCATCAAATATTTTTAATCCGTATCCCATAATACTTAGTTCATGTTGAATATTTTTTAACGCTTCAGCTGCCGGTTTTCTGAGGAATGCTCTATCGCTTGTATAAACAGGTTCACCTAAGAAATTGTTGCTTGTGGCATATCTTATGTCCAGTTTTATTTCCGGAATAAATTTTTGGATATCGATTAATTCGTTGGAAGAATCATTTTTTAATGTTGTCTCGTATGTATTTAGGTCGTCTATAACCATTAAACCATATTTATTCTTCTTAAAATCTTGTGCATTATTTATAGATATAAATAAGATTAACAATAGCAATGTTAATAGTGATTTTAAGGTTCTTGTGTTTTTCATAAATCCATCTATAAATGATTTGGAACCAAGTTATTAAAATTATGGTATTAATATAATAGATATATTGATTTATTAAAATTTGCTTAAAAACTTTGGAATTGTTTTAATGTTGGAAATGATTATTTATATTCATGTTTCCATCATCAATTGTTTTATATCATAAATCAAAAAGTATCAATATTTATCAATTTAATAGTTAACAAACATTGATTAAATTAAAGTTTTAGTATTTGGCTACAAAAGTATGACACAAAAATCGAGAGATAATATGAAAAAAGTTCTTGTATTGGCCTTAATAATAATAACGGCAAATATATTTCTAGCTCGTTCTAATGATAGTAAAAAAGATTCAAATTCTTCGCTTGATGATTCAACACTAGTATCTCCTTCCTCTTATATGTCGAATGAAGACGAACTAATAAACACTATCCTAAGCAGGTATCATTATAAAAAATTTGATCTGGATGATTCCTTATCAGCAGTAATATTTAATAGATATATAAAATCGTTAGATTACAATAGAAGCTATTTCCTTGCTTCAGATATTAATGTTTTTGATGAATTTAAATATCAATTTGATGATGATATTAAAGATGGTGACGTTCAGCCGGCATTTTTAATATTTAATACTTTTAAAAAACGTGTAAATGAAAGAATTGATTACGTACAAAAGTTATTGAATAAGGGATTTGATTTTTCATTAAACGAAAAGTATGATATTAGAAGAGACAGCGCCGCATGGCCTAAGGATACAATTGAACTGAATGAGATTTGGAGAAAACGAGTAAAAAATGACGCATTGAATTTAATCCTTGCCGGTAAAAAATGGGAAAAAGCTAAAGATGTTTTGCAGAAAAGATTTGACAATTTAAAAAGAGGAATTGATCAATATAAAAGCGAGGATGTATTCCAGCTTTTTGAAAACTCTTTTACTGAAGCAATTGACCCTCATACTAATTATATGTCTCCTATTACTTCTGATAACTTTAAGATTGATATGAGTAGATCGCTTGAAGGAATTGGAGCGCAACTTCAAACCGAAGATGAGTACACTAAAATTGTTGAAGTTATTCCAGGCGGACCTGCATTTAAAAGCAAAGAACTTCACAGAGATGATAAAATTGTAGGTGTGGCTCAAGGTGACAGTAGCGATTTTGTAGATGTAATTGGTTGGAGAATAACTGATGTTGTACAAAAAATTCGCGGTCCAAAAGGAACAGTTGTTCGTTTACAAATAATTCCGGCTAGTGAAGGAATAAATGGAACTCCAAAGGAAGTTACTTTAGTTAGGGATAAAATAAAACTAGAAGAACAATCAGCTAAAGATAAAGTAATAGATATTAAAAAAGATAATAAAAGTTATAAATTTGGAGTAATTACTATTCCTGCCTTTTATGCCGACTTTGAAGCTGAACAACGAGGAGATAAGGATTACAAAAGCACTACACGTGATGTTAGAAAACTTCTAAAAGATTTACATTCTAAACATGTGGACGGAGTAATTATTGATCTGAGAAATAACGGTGGAGGTTCATTAGAAGAAGCAATTAAATTGACAGGCTTATTTATTAAGACAGGTCCTGTTGTTCAGGTAAAAAGTGCAAGCGGCTCTGTGAGAGTTGAGGACGATCCTGATTCAGCTTTAGTATATAATGGACCATTAGCTGTATTAGTTAACAGATTTAGTGCTTCGGCTTCCGAAATATTCTCTGCAGCTATTCAAGATTATGGAAGAGGATTGATAATTGGTGAACAAACGTATGGTAAAGGAACTGTGCAAAATTTAATTGATTTGAACAGGCTTCTGCCAAATAATAAATATAAGCTTGGACAATTAAAACTTACAATTGCCAAATTCTACAGAATTACCGGTGGAAGCACACAACATTTAGGCGTTGTACCTGATGTAAACTTTCCTTCCGCACTTGACGCTTCCGAATATGGCGAAAGTTCCGAACCAAGCTCTTTACCCTGGGATCAAATAAAAGCGACCAATTTTACAAGATACAGCAATATTAGTCAATACATTCCAACGCTTGAAAAAGAACACTTAAAGAGAATTAGTGATGATCCGGAATTTGATCAATATTTGGAAGATGTGAAAGAGTACAAAGAAGCACATGCTAAAAAGTTTGTTTCTTTAAATGAAGATGTTAGGAAGAAAGAAAAAGAAGCAGACGAGGAAAAAAAGTTCCAGGCCGAAAATGCTAGAAGAAAGAAAGAAGGATTAAAGCTTCTTAAAAAGGGAGAGACTTCTCCTGAAGATAAAGATAAAAATGATCCATTATTGGATGAAACCGGACAAATTCTAGGCGATTATATTGCGTTGGTCTCCTGAGCAAATAAAATAGTATTTGTTTTAGATCCCGCTATTGCGGGATTCTTTTTATAATTTTGGTTTTTACGAGGGACAGAAATAATATTCGGATAATTATTTAGGCTATATGAGTGAGTAATATTCTTTTTGCAATTGGAAAGATTGTTTCATTAAAGGGGAAATCTAATTCTGTTTTAAATAAATATGTTGCAATCGTCGGAACATCTTTATTACTACGAATAAGTTCTAATTTTAGTAATTCGGCTTGTCCTATTGTAGTTACAGGTTCAGCTGCCTTGACAAATGAAGTATTCATGGAATGAAATGGTTTAGAGCTGGATGAATAAATTGATGATTCGTATCGATGAATTTCCAACAGATTACTCTTATTGTCTGGTACAATAAAATAACCTTCACTTTTATTGAGAGGCGGCAATCCAACCTCGTAAATTTTCATACTGTCTTCTACAAAACGATAAAGAATATATGCTTCTTCAATCAAACTCTTAACCTTTGGCAACGCCCATTCAATTAAATCTAATTGATAATCATTTTGAAAGCTTATTTCATCCAGAATTTGAATCTCAGCAGCTTTCTCTTTAACAATTATATTTTTACGATTTTTGTTGGTTCGGTTTGAAAAATTTAAGTCTTTATCTAAAACTTCCTCCAAACGAGAACTTAAATATACTAGTTCAGCTAATGAAGGATAAAGTCTGTTATGATAGAAATCATTTTGAAACTCTTTTAGTCCTGATAAAACTCTGTATTGGTTTAATTCATTATCTGTTTCACAACAAATAAAACTATTTAAATTCAGCTGTTTCATTTTTCCATTCAATTGTTTGATATACTAGAACAAATTATGTACCAGTTTAAAAAGCCTAAATTGAATTAAAAACAAATGAAATTCCTTAATATTTTATATCAAAATGAGAAAATCTGTTTTTGAGAAGTAAAATAGAGACATTATTACAAAAAAAGGCGGCAATAAGCCGCCAAGAACATATTTATTTTATGGAATGTTATTTAAATATCGAATTTTATACCCTGAGCAAGAGGTAATTCGGTTCCATAATTAATTGTATTTGTTTGTCTTCTCATGTATGCTTTCCAAGCATCCGAACCGGATTCGCGACCTCCGCCTGTTTCTTTTTCACCGCCAAATGCGCCGCCAATTTCTGCGCCTGAAGTTCCGATGTTAACATTTGCTATTCCGCAATCAGAGCCTTCAGATGATAAGAATTTTTCAGCTTCCCTCATACTATTTGTAAAGATTGATGAAGATAAACCTTGAACAACACCATTTTGCAGATCGATAGCATTCTGAACATCACCGGAATACTTAATTAAATAAAGAATCGGTGCAAATGTTTCTTCTTGAACAATTTCATAACTATTATCAGCTTCTGCAATTGCCGGTTTTACATAGGTACCGCTTTCATAACCTTCACCTGATAAAACATCTCCGCCGTAAATAACTTTTCCGCCTTCTTTTTTCAATTTTTCTAAAGCATCTGTAAATGCTTTAACAGCACCTTTATCTATCAGCGGTCCTACATGATTTTTTTCATCTAAAGGATCACCTATCTTTAATCCACTATAAGCTTTTATTAAGGAATCTTTAACTTTATCATAAATCGAATCATGAATAATTAATCGTCTTGTTGATGTACATCTTTGTCCCGCTGTACCGACTGCACCAAAAACAATTGCAGGCATTGCCATTTTAAGATCAGAATCAGCAGTTAAAATGATTGCATTATTTCCACCTAATTCTAAGATGTATTTTCCAAATCTCTTTGCTATAACTTCCGCTGCATGTCTTCCAACATTTGTTGAACCGGTGATAGAAATTAACGGTAAATTTTTATCGTTTAATATTTTTTCACCGATTGTAGAACCTTTTCCGATAACCAAAGAGAAGATACCTTCCGGTAAATTATTTTCTTTTATAACTTCCGAGATTATATTTTGAGTCGCTATTGCTGATAGTGGAACTTTAGAAGACGGTTTCCAGAGATTCACGTCTCCACAGACAGCTGCTAACATTGAATTCCAAGAGAAAACTGCAACCGGGAAATTAAAAGCAGATATTGTTCCAACAATTCCCAAAGGATGATATTGATCATACATTCTATGATTTGGTCTTTCAGAGACCATCGTATAACCGTATAATTGTCTTGATTGACCGACTGCAAAGTCACAAATATCAATCATTTCCTGGACTTCACCTAAACCTTCTTGTAATGATTTTCCCATTTCATAAGAAACTAATCTGCCAAGATATGGTTTATATTCTCTTAATTTTAAACCAATTTGTCTGACTATCTCCCCTCTTTTAGGAGCAGGCATGTTTCTCCAAACTTTAAAAGCTTTTTGACCAATAGCTACCATATTTTCATAATCTTCCGAAGAGGCCTGATAAACCGAAGCTATATATTTACCGTTAGTCGGCGAATAAATTTTCAATTCACCTTCCGAAGTAGTTTCATTCCATTTTGTTCCGGAACAAGAACCGAAGTTTTTCTCTTTAATTCCTAATTTCTCTAAGAATTCCATTTTCACTCCTTATTTATTTTTATTTGATTTTTGTTCTGAGTTTATTTGATCAATAATTTTTTGCAAACTAATATTTTTCATTTTGTTCTCAATATCTATTTGTATGTCCGTGAATAAATCAAGAAAATAGTTATTAAGTTTCGTTGTATCACTTTCTTCTTTTCTATTTGACTTTGTTATATCAAGATAAAAAGCTTTTCTATCTTCTATTGCACAATAGATTTCCTGAAGATGCATTTTATCGGGCTTCTTTTTCAATAAAAATCCGCCTTGAGTTCCGTAAGTGCTTTCCAAAATATTGTTTTTCACTAACATTGATAGGATCTTCCTAAGTTTAGATGCATTCGAGCCAATAAAATCTGCAATCTCCTGACTCGATTTTGGATCCGGATAGGATTTAGCCAAATAGCAAATGGCTTTAGTTGCAACTGATAGTTTTGTGGAAGCTGACATAAATTTTCTTATTTGTTACAGATAGTGTAACAAATAAAAATTAAAAAATCAATCTTATAATTTTTAATGATTATTGGATTTGTTTATCACGGCAAAAGAAACTATTGCCTACTCTGAAGCAATAAACTCAGTCAAAGATGTCGAATTATTATCTGTCAATAAACTTATTTCCGTGATAAAGTATGTGATAATAAATTTGTCAGAGGTCATATCTCTCCAACAGGATATAACTTTTATTCCAATAAATGTAAAATAAATAATATTACATTTTATTACAACATTATACAAGCCATAACTGCTTATTTTATAACAGATTATATCCTTGATAATTCCACTAGCAAAATAGTTAATTTAAATTCAATATTTTTCATATCAATCGATTGATAGTTCTAATAAGAATTTTTACTTTGAATCATTAGAATAATTTTAATTTAGTTATATGAAAAAAATATTAACCTTTTGTGTTCAAACCGGCTTCAAACATCACAGAAGCTACTTGGCCTCACGTTTTGAAAACGTGTTCTAATCAAGTCCTCCTGGTCATATCTAATTAGTTATAAATAATAGTTGTAATAAAGAATTTTTAAAAAGGAGGAATAATATGGAATTAAAAAATACACACTCAAACGGAGATTTAATGGAAGAATTTTCAACAATTTTACCAAAAAATGTTCATGAAATAATTGGTCATAATATGTTAGCTGATGGATATGACATTGTTTTGGATCTAAATAATAGCAAAGGAATTTATTTAGTAGATGCTAGAAACGGTGATAAATATTTAGACTTTTTTACATTTTTTGCTTCTTCTCCGCTCGGGATGAATCATCCAAGAATAAACAATGATCAAGTCAAACACGAACTAGCTATAGCCGCAGTTAATAAGCCTTCCAACTCTGATATATATACTACCCAAATGGCCGAATTTGTTGAGACTTTTTCAAAAGTAGCAAAGCCAGAATATATGAAATATATTTTCTTTATCTCCGGTGGTGCATTAGCAGTTGAAAACGGACTTAAAGTTGCTTTCGATTGGAAGGTTCAAAAAAACTTTATGAAAGGCATAAAGGAAGAAAAAGGACATAAAGTTCTTCATTTCAAGCAAGCTTTCCACGGAAGAAGCGGTTATACGCTTTCCTTAACTAATACTGAACCAAATAAAGTAAAATACTTCCCTAAATTTGATTGGCCAAGAGTTACAAATCCGAAAATCACTTTTCCGTTAGAACAAAATTTAGAGACTATAAAACAATTAGAAGAAAAAGCTATAGATGAAATAAATCAAGCTATCAAAAATAATCCTGATGATATTGCTGTTATTATTTTAGAACCCATACAAGGTGAAGGCGGCGATAATATGTTCAGAAAAGAATTTTTTGAACAGTTAAGAGAAATCGCGGATAAAAACGATATTCTTTTGATGTTTGATGAAGTTCAAACAGGATTCGGATTAACCGGTAAATTTTGGGCACATGAATATTTTGTGAGACCGGATATTGTTGCATTTGGTAAAAAAGCACAAGTTTGCGGAATAATGGTTTCTGACAGAGTTGATGATGTTAAAGAAAATTGTTTTCATAAATCAAGCAGAATTAACTCTACTTGGGGAGCAAATTTAACGGATATGGTTCGTTCCAAGCATATTCTTCAAACAATACAAGATGAAAACCTTGTTGAAAATGCTAAAACTCAAGGCGAATATTTACTTGATCAACTAAAAGCTTTACAAGTTGAGTTTCCTAGTTTGATAAGTAATTCTAGAGGATTAGGTTTAATGTGTTCTTTTGATCTTCCTTGGCCTGAATTACGAAATAAATTTGCTCAGTCTTGTTATAAAGATAAATTGATTATTTTAGGATGTGGTGAAAAATCAATTAGATTCAGACCTGCACTAAATGTTACAAAAGAGGGATTAGATGAAGGCTTGAAAATTATTAAAAAAATACTATTTTTAATGTCGTCTAATAACTAAATATTATTATTAACTACTTGCATGATGTCCCGCCGTTTGGCGGGATTATCATTTTAAATAAAGATATTTGTGGAAAATACACTTTACATTGTAAGCACACCTATAGGCAACCTTAAAGACATTACACTCAGAGCATTAGATACATTACGCGATGTGGATTTTGTAGCTTGCGAAGATACCAGAGTTACAAGCTTTTTACTACACCATTATGAAATCAAAAAAGAAATGGTTTCAATAAATGCTGTAAATGAATCTGCTAAACTTGAATATATTTTGAATAGGATACAGGCAGGCGAATCTTGTGCTGTCGTTTCCGATGCTGGTACACCCGGAATTTCCGATCCGGGCATTAGATTGATTTCCGCTGCAATTTCTAATGGAATTAAAATTGAACCTGTGCCGGGAGTTTCTGCTGTTATTACAGCTCTAACAGTTGCTGGTTTACCGACCAACTCATTCGTATTTGAAGGTTTTCCTCCTCAAAAAAAAGGTAGACAAAAACTATTGCAAAATCTTGCAAACGAAGAAAGAACAATTGTTCTATATGAATCCATTTATAGAATTGAAAAATTACTTAAAGAATTAAATGAATATATGCCTGATAGAACTATTTCTGTATGCAAAGAACTAACCAAAATGTTTGAAGATGTTTGGCGCGGTACTCCATCCGTATTATTAAATGAATTAGAAAATAAAACTGTAAAAGGAGAATTTGTTGTAGTTATTGCCCCGAAAAATTGGGATGCAAATAAATTTAAATAAGATTATCTAACTCTTAAAACAACTACCATACAATCAGAATTTGCAGTATTATCCAATTTCCCCGGCGGAACCTCCATATTTCCGTAAAACCAAAAATCGTCAAAGACACCTGAAAGTTCAATTAATGCTCTTAATTCCTGAGCTAAATACCAGCGATGTTTGCTTTTTGATTCTACTATTTCAGTTGGTTGACCTTTTTCTTCTATCTCTAATTTTGTAGTTACTTCCCATTGTTGTAAAACCGGATCATATTTGTCATCAGGCTTACCAAATAAAATTTTAACATTCATTCCGTTTTCTTTAGCTTCCCAATAATTAGGCTCATCATCAGGGAAAAAATATTGCGGATGACTTGTTTCTATAACATAGATTCCACCTGAATTAATACATGCAGCAACACTTTTTAAGTGGGAAATAATTTGTTCATTTGTTACTAAATGAGTTATACTTTCAGTAAATATTCCAGCCAAGTCCACTTTTTCTTCGATACTAAAATCAGACATGTCAGCAGCCAAATATTTCATACTTATATTTTCTTTTTCGGATAATATTTTGGCGTATTCTAACATTTCCTCAGAAAGGTCAACAGCAACCGAATTCCATCCGCGTCGAACAAATTCTCTCGCATGATGCGCCGGACCGCATGCAACTTCTAAAAATCCTGGTTTAAGTTTACTATCAATTTTATTTTTAGCATGATTATTATAACACCATAGCAGAAAATCATATTCATCTTCATAGTCTCTTCCCTGAAACGCTATATCATATGCTTTTGCAAATTTGTAGAACTCTTTATTTCCCATAATTATCCAATGTAAAACTTTACTAATGTTAATATAATTTTCTAAAATTAACTCAAATATGATGTGTTTGAGGTAATTGGATTTTTAAAAACTTACAAATCAAGAAATGCTAAAAATTACTCACCGTCATAATTGATGAGAGATTTTACTTCATAAGCTTTTAATTTATCTCGTCCTTTAAGAAATGCCAGTTCGATGATAAATGATGCCTGGACCACTTCACCGCCTAATTTTTCAATCAACCTTGCAGCAGCTTCGGCAGTTCCACCGGTTGCTAAAAGATCATCATGAAGTAGAACTTTGTCATCTAGTTTTATCGCATCTTTATGAATTTCAATTGTGTCAGTTCCATACTCAAGAGCATAAGAAGCGCTTTCAGTTTCAGCGGGAAGTTTGCCGGGCTTACGAATTGGAACAAATCCGGCATTCAATTCTTTTGCCAACATTGCTCCAAAAATAAATCCTCGCGATTCAATTCCTACCACTTTGTCGATCTTTTTATCTTTTATGAATTCCAGAAGTTGAGTTAGAGTATCATTCAAAGCTTCCGGATTTTGTAACAATGTAGTAATATCTTTAAAATTTATTCCTTCTTTTGGAAAATCTTTTACAGATCTAATGTATTTTTTTAAGTCTAAAGACATTTAGTCCCTCTGTTATTTGTTTAAAAAATCATTTAAGCCGTTTTCAAAATCCTCTGATGAGCGGCTAATTGCGTTAAGTTTAGTACAAAAGTCTACAGCTTTTTTTACATTTAAATTAGAAATCTGATTAATAATTTGCTTTGTTAGTTGAACACTGTATGTAGAATTATTATTTATATTTCGGGCAACTTCAAAAGCCTTTTCAAGCACATCATCCGATAAATAATTTACCAAATTAATTTCGTATGCTCGTTGAGCTGAGAAAATTTCTGCAGTTAGAAGCATCTGTTTCGCAATACTCATTCCGCATCTTTTAATTAAAAATATTGAGACAATCGCCGGAATAAAACCTATCTTTACTTCAGAATATCCAAATTTAGCATGATTATTATCTGCTACAATTAAATCACAAACCGATGCTAATCCACAACCACCAGCAATTGCCGCTCCGTTAACTGCAGCAATTGTGGGTTTAGGAAATTCGTAAATTTGCAAAAATAATTCTGCAAGATTTTCAGAATCATCAAGGTTTTCTATATTAGAATTATTTCTTAATTGATTCAGGTACGAAAGATCAGCGCCGGCACAGAAGCTTTTGCCTTCTCCGGTGATAATTAAAGATTTTACATCCGGATCATTTTTGATATCCGCTAACTTTAGTTTAATCTCATTTACCAATTCCGGATTTAGAGCGTTTCTTTTTTCCGGTCGATTAAGAATTAAAAGTCCAATATTTTCTGATTTTGAATATTTAATCATTTAAAATACATCCTGAATTGCAAATTCTCTCTTTACTTTTCTATTTAAGAATTCTTCAAAATCTTCCAGTTGAAAACAATTTATTACCTCTTCAGCTAAAACGCCTGCTTTTCTGGAAACCATCACTCCATATTTTATATATTCTATTTCTTGGGTTGAATGTGCATCGGGATTAATCGAAAATAGACATTCTTTTTCTCTTGCATAATAAATCCATCGCCAATCCAAATCAAGACGCCGGGGATTCGCATTTATCTCAATAGCAACTTTATTTGCAGCGCATGCATCAATAACTTTTTTCACATCAAATTTATACGGCTCTCTCGAAAGTAGTAACCTACCGGATGGATGACCAAGTAAATCTGTGTACGGATTCTCAACTGCTCGAATAATCCGCTTTGTCATTTCATCGTGCTCCATACTAAATCTGGAATGCACAGAGGCAACCACAAAATCAAAATTCTTCAAAACTGACTCATCATAATCTAATTGACCATTTTGCAATATATCCGATTCAATTCCATGAAAAAGTCGCAAACTAAAATCTGAAGCTAACGCTGTAAGCTCTTCTTTTTGCTGGATTAGTCTGTCTACACTTAAACCATTTGCATAAACAGCTGATTTACTGTGATCGCAAACAGCAGCGTAATGAAATCCTTCATTTTGCGCAGAAATTAGCATCTCTTTTAGTGTGTTTCTTCCATCGGAAAAATCAGTATGGAAATGGAGCAGACCATGAAATTTATCGACAGATAAATCAGTATTCTTTTTTAATTTTTTCTTTTTAATATGAAAAAATTGGGGTTCCCTCATCTCAGGAATAATGAAAGGAAATTCTATAGACTCAAAAATTCCCAATTCTTCTTTGCTGGAAATAGTTTTTGAATCGATCTTTAATTTCTTAATAAAAGCAGCTGAACCTGTTGTAATAAAAAGTTTTTTTGTAAAATCGCCTTCATTCAGTGATTCATAAATTATGATTGGGACAGAGTATTCATCTTTTAATTGATATCTATCTTCTTTTAATTCAACATTAAATATTTTTTGAAGATCATTTAGCAGAGATTTTTTATCCGATGCTAGAATTACAAGTTCAATCGATGAAATAACCTCTAATCCCCTTCTAAAATCTCCGGTAACAGCCACTTTACTTATAGATTCTAGTTGTGAAATTTTCGTCAATATTTCATCAACTATTTCTTCCGCTCTGCTTAGCAGAACAAATTTACTATAAACTTTAAGTTTACTTAGTTCTGTTAAAATCTTTTTCTGAGTAGCTTCTCCAAAACCTTTTAACAAAGCTAATCTATTTTCCTTGCAAGCGTATTCTAATTCACCTAAACTTGATATTCCTAGTTCTTCATAGAGGATTTTTATTTTTTTAGAACCTAAACCTCTAATTTTCAATAGTTCTTCAATACCTTCAGGTGCTTGTTTTTTTAATTCTATATAAGTATTAGATTCACCCGTTTCATTAAATTCGTAAATAACAGATTGTAAACTTTTTCCGATCCCTTTTATTTTATCGAGTTTCCTCTTTTTTAAGATTTCTTTAAATTCATCGCCTAAATGTCGAATTGTGTCTGCACCATTTCTAAAAGCATTAATTTTAAAGGATTTTCTCCGATGTACTCCATCAAATTTGCAATATTATTTAATAAATTTATGGTTTCTTTTTTACTTGGCATGTTGGATAAGTTTTACAATTATATAAATCTGTGAATAAGTTGAAATAAAACCAAACATTGATCCGGCAGTAACTTGTGCTAAATTATGGCATTTTAATTTAATTCTTGACCAATCTACCGCAAGAATTATAATAAGAAAACTTAAAGCCGGAATTCCGAAAATATACAAAAGAACAGCAAGAGGCCCGGAAGCACCCATTGCGTGGACGCTAATTTTCCAGTATTTATTAATATAAATTACAATTAATGTGTTGGAAATATAACAAAACCAAAATGCTATTGAAATAGGTGAAGATTTCGAAAATATTAATATTAATAAGCCGACTAAATAAAAACCTGTGGATATTAAAAACGGAAGCGTTCTTTCTTCCTTAATGGATGCATCTAAATCTACAAGTTTACCTTTGTTTTTAAATGTTACGAATAAAATTATTGGTGCAATAAATCCCAAAGCCAAAGCAACTGTAATTACAATCAACTTACCGGATATAGTAGGCTCAAATTTTATCGCAAGTAATGTGAAAATAATAATTGAAAATGACGGAGGGACAAAGAGAGTAGAAATAATCCTTGCAATTTTTTGAGAAAATGATTTTTCCAAATTATAGTTTCTCTATTTGTGACTTTTCATTTTGAAACTAATTAGACAACAAGTTTAAAGTTTTGAAGATCGTCTAGATATCTTAATAGTATGTCTTCAACCTCATTATAAGTATAAGGAACCATCAAAGCTTTTCTAATTTGGGATACATTATGTAACCCCTTTAAATAGCCTGTATAGAATTTTCTATGCTCCAATACCGCTCTTTTTTCTCCCTTTACCTTAATTGCCAGGTAAAGATGGCGAAGGCAAGTTTTAATTCTTTTTTCCTCATCAACTATAATCGAGATAGTTCCATTAGTTACCAATTCTTTCGCTTCTTTAAATACCCAGGGGTTTCCAATAGCTCCTCGAGCAATCATAACACCATCAGCTCCGGTTTGATCGAAAGCATTTTTAACATCTTCTGCAGTCATTACGTTTCCGTTCAAAATAACCGGAATATCGACTACTTCTTTAATTCTTGGAATCCATTCCCAATCAGCTTCACCTTTATGCCCCATCGATCTTGTTCTACAGTGAACCGTTAACGCTTTTACACCAACATCTTCAAGTCGTTTGGCAACTTCCAAAATCATTATACTTTCATGATCCCAACCAAGTCTGGTTTTTACGGTAACCGGTAAATCTACAGCATCAACAACGCCTTTTACAAGTGATTGCATATGAGCAGGATCTTTTAATAAACCAGCACCTGCACCATTTCCAACTACATTTTTCACCCAACAACCGGCGTTTATATCTAGTATGTCCGGTTTTTCTAGTTCCGATATTTTTGCGGCTCCAATCATCGATTCAATATTTCCACCGTATATTTGAATTCCTACAGGGCGTTCTTCATCAACGATTTCTAATTTTTTATGAGTTCTTTCATTCTTTCTAACTAATCCTTCCGAATTAACAAACTCAGTATAAACTACGTCTGCACCAAGTTCACGACAGACTAATCTGAAGGACACATCAGTAACATCTTCCATTGGTGCAAGAAGAACTGCTTTATCAATATTTATTTTTCCAACTTTAAACATAGATTCTAAAACGATATAATTTTTATACTTTAAAGATAACAAAACTAAATCACAAATTTAAGTGATTAAGATTCTCCTAGAATTGCAATTTTTTTTGGGAGATAAGCTATTCCTGTGATCAAAATAAACAGCGCAAATAACGAACCTGTAAAGAACGGAAATTCCGGTCCTAAATATTGGAAAGCAAAACCTCCCCATAAAGGTCCAAGCACTCTTCCGAAAGCAGAAAAAGACTGATTTATTCCTAACGTAATTCCCTGCTCTTTATCAGAGGCGACTTTAGAAATCAAACTTAAGAAAGTAGGTTGAAGCAACGCAACACCTGTAGAAAAAATGATTGTCAATATTATCAAACCAGTAATATTGCCGCCATAAGGAACCGCAGCCATACCAATCATCATTAATGCTGTTCCGATTATTATTAGTTCTTTATTGTTTAAATATTTTGAAATTATATTTAATAATCCTCCCTGAACTAAAGCAGAGACTAAACCTATAATTCCAAACAAATAACCATTTTGAAGGTCACTTAAATTATAAACTTTATAACCAAGTAAAGCAAAGGTACCATAAATATTTGCTACGGAAAAAGTTAAAGTGAATGCAACTATTATTAGTATTGCTAGTTCATTGTTCCGAAAAACTTTTTTCATTGCGGCGATATCTAATAATTTTTTACCGATCTTCATTTCACGATCTCTACCGTGATGAGATTCAGGTAATAATAACATCGAAACTAAACATGCTAAAAATGAAAATGAAGCACTTGCAAATCCGGTTAATTCGTAACCAAATTTTGATAAGATTCCGCCAAACATTGGTCCAAATACGAAACCTAATCCAAAAGCAGCACCTATCAATCCCATCCCTTTAGCACGATTTTCCTTTGTCGTAACATCGGCAATATAGGCTTGTGCAACACCTATACTACTACCACCAATCCCACCTACTATCCTAGAAATTATCAAAACAAGATATGTATGTGTAAATGCAAAAATCACATAACCGAAAGCATTTAATAATAAGCTAATTACAATTAGAGGTTTTCTGCCATATTTATCGGATAACTTACCAAGAATAGGGTTAAAGAATAATTGCACAAATGAATAAACAGCGATTGCAATTCCAATCGCTGTTTCATTAACATGTAATTCTTTGGTAGCAAAGGTTGGCAAAATTGGAATTAGTATTCCAAATCCTAACAAATCAATAAAAACTGTAATAAATATTAAAAATAGCGGAGTTCTATTTTTCAATCCTACTTCTCAATTTTTTCGATAACCGCATCGGCAAATTCAGATGTGCCGACATAATTGAGATTATTTATATCACGAGTTACTTTTTTCCCTTCCGCCAACACCGAAGCAACGGAAATTTCAATTTTCTTTGCTGCTTCATGTTCACCTAGGTAATCCAGCATCATTACAGAAGCTAAAATTTGTGCGGCTGGGTTGGCTATATTTTGGCCCGCAATATCCGGAGCTGAACCATGGACAGCTTCAAAAATAGCCACTCCGTCACCAATATTAGCTCCAGGCGCTAAACCAAGACCACCTACTAAGTCCTGAAGCTAAATCTGAAAGTATATCACCAAATAAATTTGTGGTAACAATAACATCAAATTGATAAGGATTCATTACCATCTGCATTGCCATATTGTCTACAATTTTATTGTCGAAAATAATATCAGGATATTCCGGTGCAATTTGCTCGGCAACATTGAGAAAGAGACCGCCTGTAAATTTTAATATATTAGCCTTATGTACAACGGTTACTTTTTTACGATTATGTGTTTTAGCATACTCAAATGCATATCTTAAGATTCTTTCTGATCCTCTTTTTGTAATAATTCCTATAGTTTCCGCTGCCGTACGGCTGCTATCTATATAATGTTCAATACCGGAATAAAATTCTTCCAAATTTTCTCTGAAGATTACGAGATCAATATGATCAAAATATAGAGTTTTAATACCGTTATAAGTCTTAGCAGGCCTTTGATTTACATATAGTTCAAATTCTTTCCTTAATGCAACATTAACACTCCTAAATCCTTTACCGATTGGAGTAGTTAGCGGTCCTTTTAACGCAACCTTATTTCTTTCAATTGAATCTATAACTTCTTGAGGGAGTGGATCTTTGTATTTTTCAAGAGCAGTCACTCCGGCTTCAACAACTTCCCAATCAATATTAATTCCTGCACTTTCAATTACTCTTTTAGTAGCTGCAGTTATCTCCGGACCTATTCCGTCGCCCGGAATTAATGTAACTTTGTAGCTCAATTTAATCTCCTATTTCCTAAAGTTTAATTTTTTATTAGTGATAATATAAGAATTATTAGGCAAACGCTAAGCGATCGCAATTACGTTGTTATTCTGGAATTATTAATATGGGTAAGATTATCTTAGATTAAGATGTATATTCCTATTTGTAAATTTGGTTAGAATTTCTTTTGTATCTGAGAAAGCTTGTTCCATCTTAAACTTATTTGAGGAATCAAGAAAGTTATATATTGAATCCTGGTTAGTAGTTTCAGGCAAAATCACGTAATGTTTTTCACCATCAATTATTCCCTTAAAAACCCATGTAGGTGTATATTTAACTGAAGAAATATACACAGAATCACTCCTTAGGTTTTTACTAATATTTAGAGTAAGAATTACTCCCGCATCAGAATATCTCCACCTTTGATTTGATATGAAATTTCCCAATGAATACGCAATAATGCCTGAATCAAGTTTTGCATTATTAGTTTTAAAATATTCCAATGGTTCAATTACATGCGGATGTCCTCCAATTATAAGATCAGCTCCGTATTTAATTGTATTTTCAACTACATCTTTTTGATATGTGGTTGGAAGTCGCTTATATTCTGTTCCAAAATGAAAATGAACCAAAACTATATCGGCCCCGTCTGCTCTAGCTTTTAAAATATCGGATTTTATAAGAGTATCTTGAATTGTGTTGATACAATAAGGTTTCTTTTTTGGAATAGGATTTCCGTTGGTTCCGTAAGTGTAGGCTAAAAAAGCAACTTTAATTCCTTTAATATTAAATAGTCTTACTGAGTCACGATCTCTTTGTGAGACAAAAGTTCCGTTATAATTTATCCCATTATTTTTAAGAATATTTATAGTTCTGATTAATCCTTTTTCCCCACCATCAAGAGCGTGGTTATTAGCAGTTGAAAGCAAGTTAAAGCCTACTGATTCTAAAGGTACAGCAAAATCATCCGGCGAATTGAAAAATGGATATCCCGAATATTTAATATTTTTTCCCGAAAATACAGTCTCAAGATTACCAAATGCAAAATCAGAATTAGAAATAACATTTTTTACATATCTATAGACAGGAGCAAAATCAAAACTATCTTTTTCAACATGTGCATATTTATATTGAACAGAATGACACATTAGATCGCCAACGGCAGAAATTGAAATAGTTATAATTGAATCTTGCTTTTGAAAATGTTCTTGAGCTTGTATCGGTGTATAAAAGATATTTTGCAACAAAGCTAAAGAAGCAATAAAAAAGAAAAATGATATTTTTATATATTTATTCATAGAGCAAATAAAAAAATAGGCTGAATTGTATTTACAATTCAGCCCTTGAAACACTAGAACATTTTAATCAACCTTTATCAGCTTTACGTTCAGCTTTAACATCTTGAATATCTTTACGAACATCCTGAGACATTTTTCTGAGCTCGCTTAACCCTTTACGAAGACGAGTACCAGCGGCAGCTTGTCCCTTTTCGTAGAATTTTTCAAAATCTGCTTCAAGCCTTTTTACGGCTTCCAAAAGGTCTTCGAATTTTCCCATAATACCTCCTATAAAAATGAAAGAAATTTGTTATTTAGAATTTTCTAGAACAATTTCAGCAATGTCCTTCACGGCTACCTCTTCAGACTTTTCAAAGTGCTTAACTCCGTCAGTCATCATTGTCATACAGAAAGGACAAGCAGATGCAATCGTGTCAGCTTTAGTATTTAAAGCTTCTTGAGTTCTTTCAATATTTATTTTACCGCCTTCTTCATCCTCAAGAAACATTCTACCACCGCCGGCACCACAGCAAAATCCCTTGCTTTTACTTCTCTGCATTTCAACCAATTCAACTCCATTAATTTTGTTAATGGAATTTCTTGGAGAATCGTACACTTGATTATATCTGCCGAGATAACATGAATCGTGGTAAGTAACCTTATTGCTGGTTTCCGGTTCGTCCTTCAGTTCAATTTTCTTTTCATCAATCATTTGAGTTATTAACTCTGAGTGATGTAAAACTTCAAAATTTCCCCCAAACTGTTTATATTCATTTTTTAAGGAATTAAAGCAGTGAGGGCAAGCTGTAACTATTTTTTTTACGCCATAATTATTTAACGTTTCAATATTTTCTTGCATCATCATTTGCGCAAGATATTCATTTCCCAATCTTCTTGCTGTATCACCGTTACATTTTTCTTCAGTACCTAAAATTCTAAAATCTATATTTGCTTTTTGCATCAATTTAGCAAAAGATTGCGAAACTTTTTTATATCTGCTATCAAATGAACCTGCACATCCAACCCAGAATAATATTTCGCCTTCTCGATCGTCAGCCAAAGTTTTTATATTTAACCCTTCTGCCCATTCAGCCCTGTCTTGTTGATTAAAAGCCCATGGAGTATAATTGGTTTCAATGCTTTTAAACACATTATTCAAATTAGCTGGGAATTCAGATTCGGTTAATACTAAATCTCTTCTCATATCAACTATAGAATCCACGTGTTCAATCATTACAGGACATTCTTGAACGCAAGCCATACAAGTTGTGCATTGCCAAAGTTCTTTATCACTTATGTAATCGTGAACTAAAGTTTTTTCAAAAACCTCGCCTTCGGTAATTCCGGCAGCTAATAGAGGCGCTTTTTCAGTTGTTCTCTTTCTAATATCAACTATTATTTTTCTAGGAGATAAGGATTTTCCAACTGTTGCAGCAGGACAAACAGAAGTACATCTACCGCATTCTGTACAAGAATATCCGTCTAGTATTTGTTTCCATGAAAGATGTTCAATATCAGCCGCTCCAAAAACTTCAATATTTTCGTCTTCCAAATTCAGCGGCTTTAAAGTATTTCTTATAGGATCAAGATTTGCAAAAAATGTATTAGGAATTGATGTTAAAACATGCAAATGTTTTGAATAAGGCAAAAAGTTTAGAAACCCAAAAACAACTACAATATGCATCCACCAGAAAAATTGATACATAGTTTCCGCATGACTTGTTGGACCTGAGTAAAAAATAGGACTTAGAAATGCTGAGATTGGTCGAATTTCATATTTTCCAAGCTGAAAATTGTGCATTGCAATAAGAGAAATATTCTCACCAAACATAGCAACACATACAAGCAGTATGAGAACAAGGATAAATGCTGCATCTAATTTTCCATGTTTATCAACTTCTAATCGAGGAATATGCTGAATGAATCTTCGGTATAAAGCATATAAGACCGATCCGATGACCAGAAAGCCAAATACATCAGTAATAATTGTTACCAATGAATAAAATGGACCGGCAAATGCAAATGTAAACGGAGAATAAAAACCTTGAATCACTGCTTCGATAACAGCAAATAGAAATAGTACAAATCCCCAAAATATTAAAAGATGTAAAATTCCTGCTTTAGGATCTCTCAATAATTTTGTTTGTGCGAATGCTATATTCCAAACTCGCTTTAACCTTTCACCTATTTTATCGAACCTATCATCCTTTTTCTTAGCAACCAGCATATCTTTGATTAAATTTCTGCAGCTCCAAGTAAAAAGACCTAAAGCAAATAAAAAGAAGATGATGAAGATTATGTTTTTAACTTCCATATTAAACGGGATATTTTTTCGGTTTAAGAATAATTAAAAGAGACTCACTTAATGAATGCTAATTTTGTTGTGATTTTTTATTTATGCTAAAATAAATTGAAGCAGCGACTAGGACCTTAATGACTGTCCATACTGAAAATATTACTGCACCTGCTAATAACGCTTGTGAAATATCTTTAGTATAGAATGTGCCCAAAAATAATGATCCTAAAAGGAGTATGATTATTTCACCGGTAAACATAGCTGCAACTATGCTAAAATAACTTTTGAATCTTTCTGCTAAAGCGCCAACGACAAAAGCCCCAATCGGAAAGGCTAACAGATAACCTCCTGTTGGTCCAAATAAATAGGCAACACCCAAAGCGCCATTTGCAAAAACCGGCAACCCGATGCTTCCAAGAAATAGGTATAACAACTGTGAGTAAGCTCCATTTTTGGCTCCCAAAAATGCGCCTGCCAAAACCACCATCATGGTTTGCAAAGAAAAAGGAACCGGTTTAACAGGTATAGCAATTTGTGCCCCTGCAACAGTTAATAAAGAAAATGATATTATCCAAAATAATTGTGAAGATTTTACATGAGTAAAAAATTCAATTGCACTATTGTTTTTTACATTCTCTCTCAAAGACATTATTTTCCTCAACTTAAATTGGTTTTAAAAAATTCACTTGTTTTTTTCAACAGATTGTCAAATTTATCATTTGATCCATCAAAAGGATGCTTTATATCAAAAGTATGTCCAGTTGAAGGGATCAAATATAATTTAGTTTTTGACTTATCGGACCATTCATAGATTTGTTTAGCTTCTTTTGGTGAAACCGCCAAATCTTGTTCGCCTTGAGCAATAAATAATGGTCTTTTAAGATTTCTTACAGCTTTTTCAATATTTAAGAGATCACCGCTATGTTTTTCAATATCTTCAAGCAAAGATAAGTTCAAACTCATTTTTTGTTTTGTTCTCGTATTGAAGACATCAAAAACTCCTTCTTTTCGCCACTTCTCCTTTTGTCTTTCAGAATATCGATCCAAATAACCAACAGAAGACCACACAGAAACCGCATTAACTTCATGTTTTATCGCTGACGCTAACAAAGAAATAGCTCCACCTCGGCTATGTCCTATCAACCCAATTTTATCATTATTTGAAAGCCCGAAGAAACCATTTTTGTAGGCATCTATTAGTTGAGATAATTCGCTAATTTCAAGAGAAAATGTGTTTTTCGCAAATTTATCAAGTTCCGTAAATTCAGTAAGACTATCGCCTACGCCATTGTGTGAAAAGTTGAAAGTAAGAACAAAAAATCCTGCATTCGATAAATAATTACCAATATATGGACCAAAACCCCAGTCTTTAAAACCTTTAAAACCGTGAACCATAATAATGCAAGGAGATGAGCCTAAGTTATCATTTCCATAAGCGGTTATTCTAAGTTTATCGTTTTCTATAGTCGGCAGTATAAAATCTTTGCTCATTGAGCTCAAATATGCTTATTATAGTTAGAAAAGTCAAGAAAATATAGATTTAGAGTACCCAGAACTTAACAAAAATTAATTCTCTATTTTTCCCCTAAACTGTTGAGATTGCAAAATATTATTATTGATATTAATTTTTGTAATAAGGAATGAGTTTAGTATTTTTTCGTCTTTACATTAATTAAACTTGGAAAATATATGGATTTCACATTTACCGAAGATCAAAACATGCTTCGTGAAATGGTTAAAGAATTTACAAATTCTGAAATAAAACCTATTGCAAATAAAATAGACGAAAATGAAGAAATTCCCAGAGAATTGATAAAAAAACTTGCCGAGTTAGGTTTACTGGGAACAGCTTTTCCGGAAAAATACGGCGGCGGCGGTTTTGGAGAAGTTGGATACTGCATTGCTCAAGAAGAGGTTACAAGAGCTTGTGGATCAACCGCTACAATGATTGGCGCGCATCAATCAATTGGAACAAACGCTATTTATATAGGCGGTTCAGAAGAACTAAAAATGAAATACCTTCCTTCTCTTACTGCCGGAGAAAAAATTGCCGCTTTTGCTTTAACAGAACCTGAAGCAGGATCCGATTCTTTTAATCTTAAAACCTACGCTGAAAAAAAAGGTGATAAATGGATTTTAAATGGTTCCAAAGTCTGGATTACAAACGGAAGTATTGCCGATGTTTTTTCCGTATTTGCCAGAACTGAAAAAGGTATTACCGGATTTGTTGTGGAAGCTAATTCACCAGGTGTTTTTGTTGGACCGAATGAAAAGAAATTAGGAATTAAAGGTAGCGCTACTAATTCTATTTCATTTGAAAATGTGGAAATTCCGGATGAAAATAGAATTGGTACAGATGGACGCGGTTTCATTATAGCAATGGCAACACTAGACGCGGGTAGATTAGGACTTGGCGCTTGCTGCCTTGGAGCTTCAAAAGAATTGCTTGAAATGTCAACTCAATACTCAAAACAGAGAAAACAATTTGATGAACCAATTTCAAAATTTCAGGCAATACAATTTTATCTTGCCGAAATGTCTACAAAAATATATGCTATGGAGAGTATGATTTATAGAACTGCACATAATTACGATTTGAAAAAAGATATTTCACAACAAAGTGCAATGGTAAAATATTTTTGTTCTGAATCCATGGTAGAAATTGCGGATACAGCTCTTCAAATTCACGGCGGAATGGGCTTTTCTAGAGAATTACCGCTAGAAAGATTTTATCGAGATGCAAGAATTTTAAAGATATTTGAAGGAACCAACGAAATTCAAAAATTAGTGATTAGCAGGCAAACATTGAAAAATAACGGAAAACTAAAATTCTAATTGTTTCTTTTTTGTTTTCGGTTGAGTTAAATTATTGTTATATATTAAATATAGAAAATGAATTTGTTTAAATAATGAATAAGAATATGCCTTTTTTATTGGTAATACCATCGATTGATATTAAACATGGAAAAACTGTAAGAGTTGTTCAGGGAATTCCCGAATTAAATTGCAAAGAATATGGAAGCGATCCTGTTGAGATGGCTAGAATTTGGCGAGCAGAAAATTCTAAGATGATTCACGTTGTTGATTTCGACGGAGCGGCCGATCACACAAGAAATAATTTTCATGTAGTTGAACAAATTTGTTCTTCCGTAATTATACCGGTTCAATTTGCCGGCGGTATCAGAAATTTAGATGATGTGAAAACTATAATGGATAAAGGGATCAGTCGTTTAGTTTTGAGCACTATGGCTATTGATAACTCGACTGATTTTAAAAAAGCATTCGAATTATACGGTCCAAGTAAAATTGTTATTTCCTTAGATATAATTGATAATGAAATTGTAATAAGAGGTAGAAAACACAAAACCGGAATCAATTACATCGATTTTGCTAAACAAATGAATGAGATAGGCGTTGAAAGATTTATTGTTACTGATGTTTTAAGAAATGGTATGCTGGGCGGTCCTAATCTGCATTATTCCCAGGAAGTTGCAAAACTTACAAAATGTAAAGTAACTCATTCAGGCGGAATTAGAAACAAAGATGAGTTGATGGATGTTCAGGAATTAATGCACTACGGTGTTGATTCTGTTATTGTTGGAAGAGCTTTGTACGAAAATAGATTCCCATGTCAAAAGATGTGGCGAGTAGCCGAATCTGGAATTTTTCAATAAGGATTTATATGGACGTTAAAAGTAATGAAATAATGCATAGCAGTTTTTGGTCAAATTTCTTTAATACTCCAACAGAAAAAAGTGATTTGCAAAAATCTCTTCGTTCAATTCCCGTTTTTTCCGAATTAAACAAGAAAGATATATCATTACTAACTGAAATAATTCATAACAGAAATTATGTTGCGGACGAATATGTTTTCTACCAGGGCGATCCTGGAATTGGCCTTTATATTATCCGTGATGGTGAGGTTATGATTCAGCGAAATAATGATTCGGGCAATGTTATTCCGCTTGCAACATTTAATAAAGGAGATTTTTTTGGCGAGCTTGCATTAGTGGATGGTGAAAAAAGATCAGCTTCTGCGATAACCAAGACAGATGCAAGATTAGCAGTAATATTTAAGCCGGATTTAGATGAATTTATACAGATGTACCCTA
Source organism: uncultured Ignavibacteriales bacterium (assembly GCA_963739985.1). GTDB lineage: Bacteria > Bacteroidota > Ignavibacteria > Ignavibacteriales > Ignavibacteriaceae > CAVUCE01. Next base: position 282,986 of record CAVUCE010000001.1, on the reverse strand, counting down.
AAAAAGGGATTAAAATTCTTTCAGGAATTTCACAGATTGTAGCAGTACGACTTAGAAAATTAAATGAAGATCATTTCCAGTTACAGAATAAAAATCAAATAAAATCGGAGAATGATTATGGAACCTAACATAAAAAAAATATTGGTGCCGATAGATTTTTCTGATTATTCCAAAAGCTCCTTAAAATACGCGTTAAATTTTGTAAAACAATTTAACGCAGAATTAATTCTTATTTATGTAGTTGAACCGGTTATTTATCCACCGGATTTTAGCATGGGACAAATTGCAATTCCGTCAGTTGATTTAGATCTTGATAAACGTGCAATTGAAGAGTTGGATAAATTAGCTCAGAAAGAAATTCCGAAAGAAATAAAAGTAAAAACGATTGTAAAAACCGGGAAACCTTTCATTGAGATTATTGAAACAGCTTCTGAAGTTGACGTTGATTTGATAATAATTGCTACACACGGACATACGGGTGTCGAACATCTTTTATTTGGAAGTACTGCAGAAAAAGTTGTGAGGAAAGCACCTTGTCCTGTTCTAACTTTAAGAGAACCCATAAAAGGTTTTAACTTTAAAGATCATATAGAAAAAGAAAGTCAGAAGGATTAATTTTTTCTGTCAATCACAAAATCAACTAATGCTTGAAGAGCTATTTTACTTTGAGATTCCGGAAATATTTTCAAAGCTTCTGTGGCTTTGGATGAATATTGGTGTGCAGTCTCTAAAGCGTAATCAATTCCCTTTTGTTTTCTAACAAATTCAATTATTTCCTTAACATTATCCTTTTTATCGCCTTTTTTAATCATTTTAATGATTTTAGAAGCCTCGCTTTTAGGAACTTGATTAAGAGAATAGATTAATGGAAGTGTAATTTTTTTTTCTTTTATATCTCCGCCAACCGGCTTACCAATAGTTTTTACCGTTCCGTCAAAATCCAAAATATCATCACGTATTTGAAAAGCAATTCCAATGGATTCTCCAAATATTCGCATTGCTTCATGATAATCTTTATTTTCCGAAGTACTTAATGCACCTATTTGGCAACAAGTTTCTAATAGCGATGCTGTTTTATCAGAAATGATTCTAAAATAGGTCTCTTCATCAATATCTAATTTTCTGGTTTTCTGTATCTGAAGAAGTTCTCCCTCAGACATTCTTTTAACTGTATTTGTTATTACTTCAAGGAAATCAAAATCTTTTCCGTCTACTGCAATCATTAATCCTTTTGCTAAAAGGTAATCGCCCATTAAAACAGCAATTTTATTTTTGAAAATCGCATTAATCGACCAGAAGCCTCGTCTCTTATCCGCGTTATCTACAACATCATCATGAATTAAAGTAGCAGTATGAAGTAGTTCCACCAAAACTGCACCACGATATGTTCTGTCAGTTACTCCGCCGGAAAGTTTGGCAGCAAGTAGAACTAAAAGAGGGCGTATCTTCTTCCCTTTTTGCCTAATGATATATCTAGCAACTAAATCAACTATTCGTGAATTAGAATGTATTGAATCTTTAAAAAGATCATTAAATTTGTCTAATTCAGATTTAATAGGTGAACTTATTTCTGATAAACTTTTTTTAATCAATTCTTTCTAACGGATAATTTTGAAATAATTATACTGATCTCATAAAGTAATAAAAGAGGTACCGCTAAAATCATTTGTGAAACCGGATCAGTGCCGGGTGTTAGAAATGCAGAAGCTACAAATATAACTACAATTGCATGTCTTCTATATTTCTTCATAAACTCCGGAGTTAGAATTCCAAGCTTAGTTAAGAAAAATGATATCATAGGTAATTCAAATACTAAACCCGAACCTAGCATAATGCTTATTATAATTGACATATATTCGTCAATTGCAAATTCGTTTTTTATTGCTTCCGATCCGAATTGAGCTGCAAATTTAAGAGTGAGAGGAAGCATTACAAAATAAGCGAATACAATTCCAGCTAAAAAACAAAGTGTTGAAAATGTGACTACATAAGTAACATATTTTCGTTCATTATGTCTAAGAGCCGGAGAAATAAATTTCCAGAATTGGTAGAATAAATTGGGTAAACTTAAAACAACTCCACCAACAATTGCGACCTGAAAAAATAGAAACAACTGGCCGAATGGTTTTAGGTTTTGTAAAGATACTCCTGCATGTTTTGCCGGTGATAATAATATTGCATTTACCAGGAAATCAACAAAGATCCAGCAAATAATTGTTCCAACAACTACGCCTATCAGAGAATATATTATTCTCCACCTTAATTCCTCGAGATGTTCAAGGAAAGTCATTTCTTTACCGGTTTCTACTTCGTCTACCGGTTCATCTGTTGGGGTTAAATCTTCAGAAGCCAATTTAATTCAATATTAATTTAATTCTGCATATAAAGGAAATTTCTTACAAAACTCCATAACCTTTGAGTTCACATTTGTAAGAACAGATTCATTTTCAAAATTATTTATTGCTTCATTAATAAATTCCGCAATAACCAGCATCTCTCCCTCATTCATTCCTCTAGTTGTAACTGCCGGTGTACCAACTCTAATTCCGCTGGTAACAAAAGGACTTCTTTCATCGAATGGTACCATGTTTTTATTTACTGTCATACCAGCTGTATGCAGAGCATTTTCAGCTTGTTTACCGGTTATTTTTTTATTTGATAAATCAATCAACATTAAATGATTATCTGTACCACCTGAAATAATGTCGAATTCATATTCTGTCAATTTAGCAGTTAAAGCTTGTGCATTTTTAATTATTTGTCCGGCGTAATCCTTGAACGAATCATCAAGCGCTTCTCCAAAAGCTACAGCTTTTGCCATTATTATGTGCATTAATGGTCCGCCTTGAATTCCGGGCATTACCATACTATCTAATAGTTCAGACATCATTTTTATTCTATCACCTTTCGGAGTTTTAATTCCAAACGGATTCTCTCTATCCTTACCCATCAATATTATGCCGCCTCTTGGTCCGCGTAATGTTTTATGAGTGGTTGAAGTTACTACATCGCAATATTCTAAAGGATTATTGAGAAACCCTTTTGCAATTAAGCCTGCAGGATGAGCCATATCGCACATTAGCATTGCACCAACAGAATCGGCGATTTCTCTGAAATATTTTATAATCCCATTCTCTGGAATAAGCGCTTGCGCCTGTTATGATAACTTTAGGTTTTTCTTTTTTTGCAAGTTCTTCAACTAAATTGTAATCAATTAATTTTGTTTCTCTATTTAAAGTATATCCCACCGGTTGGTAAAGCTGACCTGAAAAATTTACGTGAGAGCCGTGAGTTAAATGTCCACCATGAGCTAAACTTAATCCTAAAAACTTTTCTCCCGGCTTTAATAGTGTCATTAAAACAGCCATATTTGCCTGAGATCCACTGTGTGGCTGAACATTTACATAATCTGCATTGAATAATTCTTTTAATCTATCTCTAGCAATATTTTCAGCCATATCAACATATTCGCAACCACCGTAATACCTTTTACCGGGATAACCTTCCGCGTATTTATTAGTCAAAACCGAACCGGCTGCTTCTAAAACCGCGGGACTTACAAAGTTTTCGGAAGCGATCAGTTCAAGTTTATCTTGTTGTCTGGAAGTTTCTAGTTTTAATACTTCAAAAATATCTTTGTCTTTTGCTAAATGTTGGTACATAGTATTAGGATCTTTATTTATAAAATAATGTAAGGTTAAGTTACTTAATAATTGAAAATATGAACTATTAATTTAATGTTAATTGGCTAACCATCAAAATATTGATAAAAAGTAAACAAGCTTTGTGATGAATTCCCTCTCAATAGAAAAAGGTTTTCCTGCCTTAACAAGAAAACCTTTTCACAAAACTTTATGTAACACTAGTTCTAAATATCCACTATGGTACAGTTACGCTTCTATTGATCCAACCATAACAACTTCCTGTAATCGGAAGAACTTTTCCGGATTTATACCCTCTGAAGAAATAATCTTCTTTAGTCGGCACCGATCCAGATAGAGCAGGAATTCTTTCTTTTGCTTGTGAAAGGTTAGGATCAAGACTATACGCTCTTCTATAAGTATCAACTGCTAATTGATAAACTAATTTAGTTTCAAAATTGAAATCGCAACCTCTGGCAGCTTGTTCATAAAGCAAACCTTCATCATAAATTGCCAAACCCCATCCTTTTCCAACTTCACTTGCTTTTAAAAATAGTTCACGGGCTTTTGCCAATTGACCTTTGTCTTTATAAACTATACCCAAATTTAAATAGTCTTCTTTTTTATTTGGTTCAAGTTTAATCAAGTTGTTATAAGCATTAATAGCATTATCTAAATCGTCAATCTTAGTATAAGCCGAAGCTAACTGCATCCAGTAATTTGGAGTATCAGGAGATTTTTTAACTAAAAATTCCAGAGCTTCAATAGCTTCTTTATATTTTTGAGCTTTCATAGCAACAGATGCGTATTTGTATGCTTTTTCTAGATTTTCTTTATCAAGATCCCAAGCTCTTTTATTAATTTTAACTAACTCATCAATGTTATCTACCAAGCCTTCTAATTTCTCCGGCCATTGCTGGTTATCCGGTTGTTTCTCACTTAATGCAGTATAAAGATCAATTGCTTTTAATTTATAACCGTTAGCAGCAGAAGCATTATTTTTGTATAACTCACCTAAACGATCATAATAGTAAGTAGAAATACTCGGATCATCTTTGATTGCTTTTTCGTACATAGCAATAATTGTATCGGGACTTGTTTTTAACCATTCTTCTGATACGAAAGCTTTTCTTGCTTCAAAATATCCCTTATCACTAGTATCATATTTAATAGCCATATCGTAAAAATAAGGCATAGTATCTTCAATTGCTTTTGTTTGCTCAGGAGAAATCTTTAATGAATCATGAGTATACCAAAGAATATCTTCCATTTTAAAGTAAATCCATTTTGCAAATTGTTTAGGTTCTTTTTTAAGCACAGTCCATCCATAAGGAAGGGCGCTTTTAAAATCTTTATTTTTATAGTACTCTGAAAAGAGACTATATGTAGCACGAATATCCATCGATGTGTCCGGACTAGTGCTATTATTCTGTGCATATCCTTTATCAAATAACAATAAAGATGCGAAAACGCATACACTAAATATTTTAACTATTTGTTTCAAGTTACATCCCTTAGAATTGTTGAATGATTAATTATCACGCCTTAAGAACCAAATTTCACCAAGACTGATTCCTACATCCAATCGTAGACGATGTTCTTGCATCAAATTTGCTTCCTTCGTTCCTCTTATTGCATACTGCAAACCTACATCTAATCCGTTCTCAAGTCCCAGTGGAATTGAAAAACCGGCTGAGACAGACATCTCGTCAATTCCCTTGTTATTAACAATATAAGGTGTTTGTTCATAACTTAAACCTGCTCTCAAAGAAAATTGTTCCCAAAATGTCTCCCCTAAAACTCTTTTATGCTGATATTCAAAACCAGCACTTACTTTTACTGAATTTCTTAATTCAGATGATTTTATATTATTAAAGGAATAATCGTGCCAGGCTTGTGAAGCAAAATCCAGCGTTACAAGGTAAGAATCATTCATTGTAAAACTTATTCCTGCATTAATTCTCATTGGAACATTTATCTCAACCGTGCCGCTTCCGAGTGTATCTATTCCGACATTAGATTTAGAAGTTAAAATTGTATCCGTATTTAAGTTAGAGACATAATTTGCAGAAAACCCTAGTCTTAGATCTGTTAAACTCTTTGAGTTAAAAATGGATGATAAATCCGGACTAATTAGCCCAAACGTTGATCCTAATCCATTCGGACGATAAGTTCTAAGGTAAGATGATGATATGTTACTACTGTTGTTAAAATCGGCCGTTGATGTATAATTAATTGTACCCAAATAGTAATCTAAAGTTGCACCGATACTAACCCCGAATGGTAAAGTATAGGATGAACCGAAAAATAGTTTTGACAATCCACCGTTCCCCTCATATGTTATATTATAATTCTGAGGAGTCGATTGCTGTAAAGTATAAGATTGTTGAACTTTATATCTTACATTTGTAAACGGAAGCATTCCTAAAGCAAAACCAATTCCGTTATCTTTAGAGATAGGAAAAGCCAAGGTAAAACCATTAAACTCTGCGTTTCCGCTATAAGCACTATTCTGATTATTTGAAAGGAATAAACCATTGTAACCGAAGCCAAAATCAACTCTGGTTTGATTTAATGCATTCCAAGCAGCCGGATTTATTTCACTTAAAGAGTTTTTATCTGAAACCGCAACCCCTAATCCGCCCATTGCAAATTTTCTAGCGGAAAAACTATAGTTTAAATCTCCTAAACCGATTCTGGTATACGAAGAATTACCCTGGCTGAAAATTGTAACTTGAGTTGCAAAAAGAATAGTTATAGTTAAAATTATTTTTTTAAATTTCATGCTACTTCTTTGTTGTGTAAGTTATTTCTAATCTAGGTCTAACTGCTCTATCCGAGGCACTTGCACCTTTTAACGCAAAGATTTCAAAACCTGAAAGTTGTGTCCCGGCAACTACTCTTATCCCCTGATTATTTTGTCTGGTTATCCATCGCTGAACGAAAGCCGTAATATCACCTGAATATTTCCCTCCGGAATAAACTAACTCTTTAGAAGAAATCGCCACGCTATCAACATTTGTACTATCTTCCATTGAATAACAATATAAGGAAGTTGAATAATATGAGCCATATTGATTATAAGTAGAATCGCCGGTTAAAGTTAATGTTGCATGATTAATAATTGCAGAACTTGGAATTTTGGAAACATCAAACCAAAGTTTTGAGTTAGCTATTAATCCAGATTGAACGACTATGTCTTCAGCAGGAACAGTTGGAAGTGTTCCGGTTACAACAGCTGCATCCAAAGCAGGATCAAATGAAAGTGTGTCTTCATAACTTCCCTGCTTAACTATAACAATTTTTAAATTTGGATAGCCGGTATATCCTATAATATATGATTGGTATCCAAATATTTTTTGTGAGTTTGCAGTTGGCTTTAACAAGATCCCGTAATCGGAAGCTGTATTTGAATCAGCAACTGCTTGCAACCATTGAAAAGCTAGATTAGGGTCAAAATCAAATGTGGTTGTAGAGTCAGTAATTTTTCTGTTTGAACTGATATCATTTTGGTCATAATTCAAAGAGGCAAGACTATCTCCCGTAACAGTCCCTGAATTCCAACTACTGTTTACTTTATGAGCAGTAAAATCTAGTACACCACCTGTTGTATCGCCGAATTGGTAAGTTTTAGTAAGTGTAATGCTGGCAGTTTTAACAGTAGCAGTATTATTTATAATATCCTGAACTATCGAATCGGGTAAAGTAAAATAGAATCTCAATAAAGTAGAAGATTCAACGTTCTGATATTTTCCGATAAATAATCTTTGTGAGCCACCTAATGAAATATATTTCTTAAATGATGATGAGGTCTGACTTAAAGAATCTTTATAAGAATCTAAGGTATGAACATCAATTAGATCATTTTTTAATAAATCTGAACCGATTGAGGTAGGATTATCACTGCAAGAGACTAACATGAATGAAATCAAACCTAAAACAATTAAAACAACTCGTTTCTTAAGCAATTATTTCTCTCCGGTAAAATCTTTAATTATAAAATTGCAAACTTCATTAATATTTGAGCCAACAAAAGTGGGAAATTTATTTTGTTTTTGCAAGATAGAAATACTTTCCTCTCCGTAACCGGTCTTAACAAGCAAGGTTTTTACTCCTGCATTTATACCGCACTCAATATCAGTGCTCATATCGCCAACGAAATAAGATTTCGAAAGATCAATATTAAAATCTTTGGCTGCCTTAAGAACTAATTCCGGTGATGGTTTTCTACAAGAACAATCTTCGTGGGTACTAAAATCGGGATGAGCAGGACAATAATAAAACGCATCGATTTTGGTGTTATAAGGTTTTAAAAGCTCATTAATCTTAGAATTTACTGAATCAACCATTTTTTCAGTAAGTAATCCCCTTGCAATACCAGATTGATTAGAAATAACAATCAGAAGTAAGTTCAAGTCATTCTTTAATTTTGAAAGAGCTTCACCTGTACCTGGGAAAAGTTTAACCAAATTTGGATCGCCAAGGTAACCCGGATCTTCATTTAGAGTTCCGTCCCTATCAAAGAAAACTGCAAAATTGGGCATCAGTTGCTAGATAAAATTGTTTTGTATAACTCGATATATTTTTTTGCTGAGGAATTCCAACTGAAATCCGCTTTCATTCCGGCACGTTGTATTTTATTCCAGGACTTTTGATCTTCAAAAACTTTTAGCGCTCTTATCAATTCTTTCACCATCGCTGAACTATCATACTCCTTGAAAACGAAACCGTTACCATCACCAGTTTTCTCATTATATTTTTCAACTGTATCTGCAAGTCCACCGGTTTCTCTAACCAAAGGAACTGTTCCGTACATTAAACTGTACATCTGGTTCAATCCACAAGGTTCATAATGTGACGGCATCAAAAATATATCAGCGCCACCTTCAATTAAGTGCGCAAGATCATCGTTAAAGCCTAAATAACATGCAAATTTTTGTGGATACTTTTTCGCCATTTTATCAAAGAAAGTATGATATTTCTTTTCACCAGTTCCAAGTAAAATAATCTGCACATTTTCTTTCATGATAGCATCAAAACCATCCATCAATAAGTCAATTCCTTTTGCATCATACAATCTGGAAATAAGACCGACAATTGGTGTAGTTTCATTATATTCAAAACCGAATTTCTCTGCAAGTTCCTTTTTATTCACAAGTTTAAGAGGTAAGGTTTTAGCAGAAAATTTCTTTGGCACATGTTTGTCTTTTTCAGGATTCCAGACTTTAGTATCAATACCGTTTACAATTCCGTACAGATCATTTTTTCTTTTAGCTAAAATTCCTTGTAATCCCGCGCCAAGAACTTCGTCGGTTCTAATTTCTTTCGCGTATGTTTCGCTAACTGTGTTTATAACATCAGCAAACATTAAACCGGATTTCATGTAATTTACCTTACCATAAATCTCTAGACCTTTTTCAGAATTTAATTCTTCCGGTAAACCGGTTTTCTTAAAAGAGGATTTCGGGAAAATTCCTTGGTAAGCAAGATTATGAATAGTAAATAGAGTCTTGAATTGCGAAAATTGCTCATCATCTTTAAAACGTGTTTTGAGATAAGCAGGAACCAAACCGCACTGCCAATCGTTAAGATGAATGATATCAGGTATCCAACCGAGCTTTGAAATCAGCTCAAAAACTGAATTAGCCAGTAGAATAAAACGTTCATCATTATCCGGGTAATCATTTCCGGTTTCAGGATCAATGTATAGACTGTTTCTACTTCCAAAATACTCTTCATTATCCAAAAAGTATATTTGAACACGAACTTTTTGTCCGGGCAAGAAACATGATTTTATTGAAAATACTACATCTTTTTCCCCAATTTGCACATGTAAGTCCTTTAATCGAACAACTTCATGTATTTTGAATTTTCGGTCATCTACTGCGCCGTATTTAGGAACAACAATTCTTACTTCGTGTCCCATTTCAGCAAGCATTTGTGGTAATGCAGCAGAAACGTCTGCTAAACCGCCTGTTTTCATGAATGGAACAACTTCAGATGTGACAAATAGAATTTTATATTTTTTTGCAGCCATTTTTTAAAAGAGTTTTTGAAATAATGTTACAATTTACTAAAATAAAAGAACTTTCTCAAAATATAATTAGGTATATAAATTACGGCTTATTTTAGGTATGTTGGTATAATCACGTTTAAATTGTAGTAAATGGCTTAGTAATTACTTTATTTCATAGCTATTAAAATGGCTTTTTCTTAAATAATCACCATTTTTCGTATATATTTTTTCATATTTTTATTTTCGAATTATATGAGTTATTTTATTCTTTTAAATCAATAGTATTTCTCTAAGTAATTAAATTCTGAATAATGAAAAACATCCCTAAATATCTTTTAATCCTTTCAATTGCTTACTTTATGGCTTCTTGTGGAACAAGTACGGGAAGTAGATACGATAAAAATGAAAAGAAAGCTAAACTTAAGGAAGAATCTACAAAGGAGGTAGTAAAACTACCAAAAGAAGATTTTGATATAACAAATTATAGAACGAAATTAAAAGTGAAAGGTTCAGAGACCGCTTCTTCAAATCCTGCTGCGAAGGTTAACGCATGGTATAACTTTAAAAGAACAGCCAGATACAGGAAGTGATCAAAGAATACCAGTCGGAAAAGTCCCGGGATTTAGAGTCCGCGTACTTTCAACCGATAATTTAATAGTAGCTGATTCTGTTAGATCGGATTTATATTTTCAAACGGATCAGAAAGGTGTTTATGTAGATTTTGATCCGCCTTTTTATAAAGTTAAAGTTGGTGATTTTCTGAATATGAACGATGCTAAAAATTTAAGTTTCAAATTAAATCAAATTGGATATCCAGAGGCTAAAGTTGTAAACGATTCTGTTAATGTTTATAAATAAAAAATAATTATGAGAAAATTACTCTCATCCCCTGCTCAAATTGTAACTGTTGATACAAACGGTAAAAATATAAAAAGAGGGTCTGAATTAGGAAGTATCAACGTAATTTACAACCACTCTATACTTATTGAGAATGGTATTATCAAAGATATTATTCCAAATTCAAAATTAAACAAGGTTTCCTACAACTTAAAAATTGATTTAAAAAACAAAATTATTCTGCCTGGATTAGTTGAATCACACACTCACACAGCTTACGCCGGTTCTCGCGCCGATGAATTTAGAATGAAATTAAACGGTGTCAATTATGAGGAAATTGCAAATAGCGGCGGCGGTATTAACAAAACCGTTTCAGCAGTCAGAAACTCAAGTGAAGAAACTTTAATTCATTTAATTGCTCCAAGAGTTCGGTATTTTATTTCTCAAGGTATAACTACTCTAGAAATAAAAAGTGGATACGGACTCGATGTTGAAAATGAATTAAAACTTTTAAGAGTTATCAATTATTTAAATTCAATCTTCCCTATAGATATTATACCTACATTTTTGGGGGCTCATACTTTTCCACCGGAGTTCAAAAATAATCATCAGGAATATGTCGATTTAATCATCAACGAAATGATTCCTAAAATTGCGGAAAATAAACTAGCAATATTTTGTGATGCGTTTTGCGAATCAACGGCATTTTCGGCGGAACATGTAAATGAAATATTTAACTCCGCAACTACGAACGGTATGAAATTGAAGCTCCATACGGAGCAATTTAACAATATAGGCGGCTTGCAAATAGCTTTAAATCATAATGCAACAAGTGTCGATCACCTAGAGGTTATTTCTGAAGATGATATTAATTTATTGTCTAAATCGGATACTGTTTGCACTCTCTTGCCCGGTGTATCTTTCTTCCTGGATTATGATTATGCTCCTGCTAGAAAATTAATCGATAATAATGCGATTGTTTCTTTAGCAACTGATTATAATCCGGGTTCTTCATTCATCTCAAATCTTAATTTTATTATGAGTCTTGCATGCATAAAAATGGAAATGACTCCGGAAGAAACAATCTCAGCTGTTACAATTAATTCTGCCAAAGCATTAGAATTAAGTTCAGATCGCGGTAGTATTGAGATTGACAAGAAGGCCGATTTTTCTATCTTTGATACTAATGATTTTTCCGATATTTCTTATCAGGTCGGTAAAAATCTAAACTGCATGACAATTAAAAACGGGGAAATTATTTTTCAATCCGCTTAATATTTTACAACCTCTTTTTCACTGGAATAATATGAAAAATCTAATAAAGCTAAGTTCAATTATTTTGTTATTCACAACTTTTATTCTTGGACAGACACCAAAAGTTAAGACCGGCATCGAAGTTTTAAGAGAGAATAATTTCGATATTCTGCAAGGTAAAAGAGTTGGTTTAATTACAAATCCGACCGGAGTAGATTCAAAATTAAAATCAACTGTTGATATACTTTATAATGCTAAAGGTATTAAGTTGGTAGCTTTATATGGTCCCGAACATGGAGTTCGCGGAGATTTCTCAGCTGGAGCTAATGTTGAATCTTATGTTGATAAAGAAACCGGTTTACCTGTTTACTCTTTGTATGGCAAATATAGCAAACCCACTAAAGAGATGTTAAAAGGTATTGACGTGCTTGTTTACGATATTCAGGATATTGGTTGCAGATCTTATACTTATATAAGTACGATGGGAAAAGCTATGGAAGCCGCAGCAGAAAATAATATTGATTTTGTTGTATTGGACCGGCCGAATCCTTTAGGCGGAAATAAAGTTGAAGGTAATGTTGTTGAAGATGGATTTTTTAGTTTCGTCTCACAATTTAAGATCCCTTATGTATACGGATTAACTTGTGGAGAATTAGCGAATCTTTTAAATAATGAAGGAATGCTAAAGGATGGAGAGAAATGCAATTTAAAAGTTGTGGCAATGAAAGGTTGGAAGCGTACAATGGATTTTGAGCAAACCGGATTGCCATGGGTGCCGACTTCACCGCACATTCCACATTTCGATACACCGGAATATTATGTTTTAAGTGGAATCATGGGAGAGCTAGGAACTTTATCCGAAGGAGTTGGATATACTCTTCCCTTCCAGGTTTTTGCTGCAGAATGGATAAATGCAGATAGTTTGGCAAAGGAAATGAGTGCACTTAATCTTGAAGGTGTTTTGTTTAGACCAATAAATTTTAAGCCATTTTACGGTCGTGATGAAAAGAAAGAGTTGCATGGTGTTCAAGTTACAATAACCGATTATACAAAAGTAAATTTAATGAGCTTACAATTTTTATTTATGCAAGTTCAAACAGAAATGTATCCGGATAAAAATCCATTTGAGTTAGCAAAAAAGAATAGATTGAATTTTTTTGATAAGGTTTGCGGAACTTCGAAAGTAAGGGAATTATTTTCAAAGCGAATGAAATATGATGACATAAAAGATTTTCTAAATAAAGATATTGCTTCATTTAGAAAGTTATCAAGCAGATACTATTTGTATGAATAAATTAAAAACTTGAATTAGGAGAAGAGTCATTTCTTTGAAAGTGGTATTCCGTTTGAAATTATAGTTTTATTTAAATTCCATTTTAACGTCGGTAACTATCCAGCGAGATCGAAGCTTTAATGTATCAGGATAGAAAGAAAACCTATCCGATGTCTTAAATGGTTTTACCCAACCGTAATTGAATTTTTTAGTGGAATCTTTATCATCAAAAGCCCATAGACTATAATTACCAGGTTGTATTCTCTCAAATTTAAAACTTCCATTCTGCATTGGATTTTGCTTATAAACTAATGCATCGTTATCTGTTGATTCTAGAATCAATACCGGATTTTGTAATTTCTCATTTGTCGTAAACTTGCCTGAAACACCAGTAAAATCAAGTCCACTTATTGTTTTGAACTTGTATTGATATACAGAATCTAAATAATTACCTGCAATATCTTTAAAATATTTGAAGTTTAATTTTATAACATAATCTTTTTTCGGTAATAGATCAGTCAACGGATTTATTACAAGATGTCCATCATCTTTAAAGTACGAGTTGAAATCAACTTTATTCCCTGAAGTATCAGTAAAAGAGATTCCACTTTTATAACCGGAAACATTTACTGCATCATTAAAATAAAAATTATATCTCTGATTTTGATAATCAATTGTGTTAGATGATTGAACCGGATCGGTTTTAAATATTCCCGGTTTGGTTGTATCAGCTTTGTCAGTTGGAATCATAGTAACAGTATCTTGGTAAAATGTATTTCCTAATTCATCTTTTAACTCTTTCGCTATAAGAATGTATTCATCATCAACTGAAACATTTTTATCTACAACTAAAACCATTTCCAAATTTTTAGTATTGCCTTTGAATGCAAAACGAGGAATTATATTTTCTTTCTTAGTAGAATCCACAACGATAAAATTATTCGCAGATACTAATGATGTATCAAGGTTTTTGGAAAGTTTTACTAGTATATGGTTTTTATCAGTCATAGTAGCACTTATTAATCTTGGACTTACAGTGTCAGCTTGTGTGAGTAAAAAATCCAATCCTGTGAAAAGAGTATCATTTCCGATTAAACTTATTTCTTTAAATGGCGCTCCATATTTATCCTGCTGTGGTTGATAAAGTAAATCATGATATTCATCATTAATAGCAAATACCCTGTACTTCCCTTCTGCTAATCCACTTAGTTTGTAAGTTCCGTTCTTTCCAGTTTGTGATATATAATCTGGTTTTACTTTTAATGGATTGATAGAGGATGTATCAACTTTATATGCGAAAATCATAACACCATCAGGCTTTTTATCATAAACTTTACCTGAAATAATTCTTTTATCGATTTTATTACCTGTAGAAAATGCAAATGTGTATGCCTGCGACATTCTGTTTTTATTATTATAATCCACAACATCGGTACCAATGGTTACAACATAAGTTACATTTTGTTTTAAGCTATTAGGGAAATAAACATCGACAGTTTTATTTGTCCAATCAAGTTCTAAATTGCCGTCAATTGCCGGCGAAATAAAAATCGCATCTTTCAATGATCTTTTATCAACATACTCTGAAAAAGATAATTCAAAGTGATCATCTTTAAAATTAATTGTACCATCAGTAGGATAACCTTCCGTAATCACTGGTGGAGTTGTATCTAAATCACCGCCACCTGGTGGTAACTGATTAGCACAACTTTGGAGGAATAAAATCGATAATATAATTATCGAGTATTTTAATTTTTCTTTTGTGAGTTTAACCATTTTCGGTATTCGCGAACATTCTTTAAGTGTTCATTATATGATTTTGAAAATAAGTGTTTTCCATTTTTATCAACTACAAAATACAAATAATCATTCTTCCCCGGATACAATGCTGCAAGAATAGCATTCTTTCCCGGATTATTTATTGGTGACGGAGGCAAACCAATATTTTCATATGTATTATACGGAGATTTTTTCTTTTAAATCTTTATAAGTAAGTCTTTTCCAATTTCCATTTAGAATAAATTGTATAGTAGGATCGGCTTGTAATTTCATTCCAATCTTCAATCGATTATAATAAACCCCTGCAATAATTGGCATTTCATCTGGATTATTTGTTTCCCCTTCTACAATGGAAGCCATAGTAACAATTTTATTTATACTATATCCCAATTCTTTTGCTCTGGCGCGTAAGGAATCATTCATAAAATTATTAAATGCTTCATAACTATCTTTAAGCAATTCACGCGGTGCACTTCGTTCAAAGAAATGATAAGTTTTAGGAAGAATGTATCCCAACATTGAAGGAGTTTTTAATCCGAGAGAATCTAAAAATCCTTTGTTATTAGCAAGAGTTACAACATCTGCAGAATCAGTAAAAACTGAATTGTGTAATTTCTCTGCAACCCAGCCAAGTGAAGAGCCTTTCATTATTGTTACATTTTTTTGAAAATCTGCATCTGTTGTGGTTTTAAGATATTCGATTAATCCAAGGTAACTTAATCCATTTGGAATCTTATATCTTGCAGGGCGAATCTTCTTTTCTGCACCATATAAGAATGCAGCTATTCTCAAATTTAATTTGCTTGGAATAACTCCATTTGAATACAAATCATCAACAATAGATGAGAATGGTTCTCCCATTTTTACTTCAAGTTTTACCGGAGTTTTACTATCGTAGTAATTACCGGTAAAAAACGTATAATAAAGTATAAACCAGACAAGAAAAAAGGATGAAACAACGAAGAGTAATTGTTTTTTGGAAAGTAAACTTTTTAGCTCAACTTTTTTTTTTCAGGGGAAATCTTGAAGATATTACCTTTTTCAGCTTCTTCTCTTTGAATAGCCCTAGATTCGTCAATTATTCGCTCATAAATTCTTAGAAGAGCTTCCTTACTCAAAGGCTCCTCTACATAAGATCCTATTCTTTCGGCAATTTCCTTTTCACGTTCGGGATTGTAAGTCGGCAATTTAAGAGATCGTTTAATCCTTCCGATCATAACTGACATTAATGTTCGTTTACTTACAAGTTTAACAACTTGCTTATCAATTATATCTACCTCATCACGCAGCTTTTTTAAAATATCTAAACGTTCTTGTTCAGTAAGATTGTTTAGTTCGTTTTCAATTTTATTATAAATTTCGTCCATTTATAAAACAACAACTTTGCAATTAATTTTAAAATTAAGCGAATTGATTTTCAGGAAGTCCAGGATAAGGACTGTAACTAAGGTTAAATTTTTGTCCGCTTTCAAAAATCTTTTTCCCGCGGAAAGTGATCATTGCAGCATTATCACCACAAAATTCAAATTTCGGGATTACAACTTTTTTATTATACTTAGTTCCTAAATTAGTAATCGAATCTCGCAACGATTTATTTGCCGCAACTCCTCCAACTAAGGAAATCGATTTTATTTCGAATTCTTTTAAAGCTTTTTCAGTGTTTTTAATTAATGCTTTTACTACTGCATTCTGAAAGGAAGCTGCAATATCACTCAAATCTTGTTCCGGAATATCTTCTGATGATTTATAATTCTTCTGAATATATCTTAATACAGCGGTCTTTAATCCGCTAAACGAAAAATTATAAGGATCCTTTAAGTCTGCAATTGGAAATTTAATAGCATCGGCGTTACCATTGGAAGCGGCTTTTTGAATTTTAGGGCCACCGGGATAACCAAGTCCGATCATTTTCGCAACTTTGTCAAAAGCTTCGCCAGCTGCATCATCAACCGTTGTTCCAAGTTTTTTAATATTTGAAAAACTTTCAACTAAAAGTAATAATGTATGTCCACCAGAAACAACCAGGGTTAAATAAGGAAATTCAGGTTTCTCTTCCATTAAAAATCCGGAGTAAATATGTCCTTCAATGTGATTAACCGGAATAAAAGGTTTCTTAAGAGAATATGCTATACCTTTTGCAAAAGTTAACCCAACCAGTAGTGCTCCAATGAGTCCCGGTCCGGCTGTTGAGCAAACAACATCGATGTCTTTCAATTCAAGGTTCGCTTCTTTAAGCGCATCTTTCAAAAGTGGAATCACAATTTGCAAATGAGCTCTACTAGATAATTCGGGAACTACTCCGCCGTATTTTTTATGAAAATCTTGAGATGAAATTAAATTTGCAACTAATTTGTCATCTTTTATAATGGCAACAGATGTTTCATCGCAAGAGCTTTCTATACCTAAATAATTCATTAATTTATCGAAAATATATTTCTAAAAATATGACCGGCAACTTGTGGATTTTCTTTTAATCTTCTAATCGAATAAGCATACCAGTCCTTTCCAAAAGGTACATAAATTCTGATTTTATATCCATCAGCATTTATCTTGTCACGTAAATCTTCGCGAACACCTAAAAGCATTTGGAATTCAAATTTATCCTTTGGAATGTTAAGTTCTTTTATAAGTCTATAAGCTTCATTAATTAAATACTCGTCATGAGTTGCAATACCTACATAATTACCAGCCTTTAATATTGACTCCAAACATTGTGTATAACTATCTCTAATAGCTTGCTTTTCTTTATAAGCAATATTAGCCGGTTCAATATAAATACCCTTACACAAACGGTAATTAGCATCAATCTTATTTAGCAGAACAACATCATTATAAGTTCTTTTAAGATATGCCTGAATCACAATTCCAACATTATCAAAATCAGATTTTAATTTTTTAAATAAATTAATCGTTTTATCAGTATAACCAGAGTCTTCCATATCTATTCTGACAAAATTATTAATTACTTTAGCGTGTTCAACTAATTCTTTAACTTGATTATATGCAAAATCTTCATCAATACTTAAACCCATTTGAGTTGGCTTGATTGATAAATTAGCGTTTAAGTCATTATCTACAATCGCTTCAAAAACTTCCATAGCTTTTTTTTGAGCATCTATAGCTTCATCTTTATTTCTTATCGATTCACCAAGGACGTCTATTGTTGCTAAAATTCCTTTTTTGTTTAGTTCTTTGACTTGTGCAACAGCATCTTGGATAGATTCTCCCGCTATATATTTTTTTGAGAAGAATCCGACAACGGGTTTTGGCATAAGCTCAACCGTTTTAACAATCAGGTTATTGAAAAGTGACAACTTATACTCCTTAAAATAATTGATTCAAATTTACTTCGGCAGAAGGTATAAATCAATCGGGTGAAGTACTAACTTTTAAATGTTTTGCCAGCTTCATATGTGCCGAATTTCTTAATACTAAGAGAAATTTCGGATAAATGTTTAATTGCAAGATTAATTTTTTCATCCTCAAGGCTTCCCAATAAATCTGTATAGAAAACATATTGGAAAGGTTTATGGGGAATTGGACGAGATTCAATTTTTAACAGATCAATATCTCTCAAAGCAAATACACTTAAAGCCTTAAATAAAGCTCCGGGGATACTTTTCAATTCAAAACAAATCGATGTTTTGGGATTTTCAACTTTACTCTCATTTCTTTTCTTGCTAACAACTAAAAAGCGAGTGAAATTTTCTTTATTATTTTGAACATTACTTTTCAAAACTTTGAAGTTATAAATGTCAGCAGCTTCTTTACTAGCAATTGCCGCAGATGGCTTCCCGTTATCTTTTAAAGAAATTAATGCTGCGCCGGCAGTATCGTAAGAAGGAACGACTTCTGCATTTTTTAATTTTGATTTAAGAAAATGCGAACATTGTCCCAATGCCTGAGGATGAGAGTATACTTTTTTAATCTCAGAAAGTTTATAATTTTTACTTGCTATTAAGTGGTGATTTATTTGAAGTCTTAACTCACCAATTATGGTTAGTGAGTAATTAAGCAACAAATCATAGGATTCGTAAACGCTTCCGTATAAGGAATTCTCAATCGGAATTATTCCAAAATCCACTTTCCCCTTTTTTACTTTCAGAAATACTTCTTCAAAAGAGACAGAGGGAGAAATTGAGATATCATCACCAAAATATTTTTTAGATGCAATCTCACTGAAAGCACCTCGTTCCCCTTGAAATGCAATATTATACATCTTTAAGCAAAAGTCCGTTTAATATTTTTATAAAAAATTCTGTTTTATTTTTTAGATCTTCAATGCTTCCGTTGTTTTCAAAAACAAAATCAGCTCGTTTCTTTTTCTCTTCATCTTTAATTTGATTATCATTTCGTTTTTTGAAATCATCTTCCGACATTTTTGATATTTTAACTTTGCGCTTCAATCTTAAATTTTCATCCGATGTAACAAGTACAACATAATCAAACATATCTTCCATATCAGCTTCATAAATTAACGCTGCTTCTGCAAATGCAATATTATTCCTCTTCAAATACTCTGTGATCAAATCGTTTACTTTTACAATAACTTTTGGATGAACGATTGAATTTATTTTTACAACATTTTCCGGATTGGAAAATACTTTTTCGGCAAGATAATTTTTGTTGATTTGTCCGTTAATGAAGGAATCTTTTCCAAAAGTCTTTATAATCTGTTTTTGGATTTCTTTATCCGTGGAAAGAATGTCTTTAGAAACATTATCCACGTTAATTACATTGAATCCGTTATTTTCTAATATTTTTGAGAATTCGGATTTTCCCGAACCAATAGCTCCGGTAATTCCAACTTTTATTTTTCTGATTTTTTGAGTCATATACTTTTAAAAATAAAAGCGGGAACTTAATCCCGCATCCTCTAACGAGCGTAACTAATTTTTCTTACTTCCCTAATTACCGTAACCTTAATCTGTCCGGGATATTCCATTTCCGATTCAATTTTAGCAGCGATATCATGAGATAGTTTATCAGCAAATATATCATCAATTTTATCATGTTCTACAACTACTCTAACTTCCCTGCCTGCTTGAATCGCGTATGTTTTAGCAACTCCTTCGAATGATTGTGCAAGAGTTTCTAAATTTTCCAGACGTTTAACATAACCTTCCAATGGTTCTCTTCTTGCTCCCGGTCTTGCACCGCTAATAGCATCTGCGGCTTGAACTAAAGGCGCAATCGGACTTTCCATTTCGATATCTTCATGGTGAGATCCAACAGCATTTACTACAATAGGATGTTCTTTGAATTTCTTTGTTAAATCATAACCTAGCAAAGCGTGCGGACCTTCGATACTTTTATCGACAGTTTTACCAACATCGTGCAGAAGTCCTGCACGTTTAGCAAAATTAATGTCAAGTCCTAATTCAGCTGCCATTATTCCGGTCAAATAGGCAACTTCAATACTATGCTGAAGTAAGTTTTGGCCATAACTGGAACGGTACCGCATTTTACCAACATGTTTTATTAATTCTTGATGCATGTTGTGTAAACCAAGTTGAAGAATAGTGTTTTCACCGTCTCTAATTAACTCTTCTTCTAATTCCTGACGAACTTTTTCGACAACTTCTTCAATTCGGGCAGGATGAATTCTACCATCTTGAATTAGTCTTTCCAGAGAAAGACGCGCAACTTCTCTTCTAAACTGGTCAAATGAAGAAAGGATAACAGCTTCCGGTGTATCATCAACAATAACATCAACTCCGGTAGCAGCTTCAAAAGCACGAATATTGCGACCTTCTTTACCGATAATTCTGCCTTTCATATCATCATTCTGTATTTGAACAACAGACACAGTAGTTTCAATAGAATGATCAGCAGCAGTTCTTTGTATTGCTTGTACTATAACTTTTTGTGCTTCTTTTTTGGCTTCCGCTTTAGCCTGGTCGTGTATTTCTTTGATTGAAACAGTTGCATCCATCTTAGCCTGGTTAACCATATTTTCAATAAGCATATTTTTTGCTTCTTCAGAGGTTAACCCGGATATTTTTTCTAATCTGGCATTCTGTTCAATTTCTGCTTTTTCAAGTTCAGTAAGTCTTTGTTCTATATTTTTTTTACTATCGTGTAATTCTCTTTCAAGTAATTTATTGTCTTTTTCTTTTTTAATTACCAGATCAAATTTTTTCTCAATATTTTCTTCGCGAGTTACTAATTGCTTTTCTAAGTTGCTTATTTTCTGTCTTTTCTGATTTACTTCGTTATCAAACTCAACTTTTTTTCTGTACCATTCATCCTTTACCTCTAGAAGTTTCTCCCTCTTTATATTATTAGCCTCTTTTTGAGCTTCTGCAATAATACTCTTAGCTTTTTCTTCGGCAGAAACCAAACTTTTCTTGCCGATTTTAGAATTAAATTGCCATCCCAAATAAAAGAACAATACTACAAGGAGAATCACCATTGGTATAAGTAATAATGAATCCATTTTTCCTCCGATGTAGGGATTTAATTTAAACCGCTTCTGCCAGTGCCTGACTAATAGAGAAAAACTCTAAATTAATCAGTGCGGGAATATGCCCAAACGTTTTTCGCTTCCTCTGTCCCGATAAATCAGGATCCCGGCGAACCGAGATGAGGTCTGCAATAGACGCCCGAAGTCAAACTCCCTGATATGATAGTGTTAGTTTTTCATATTATTACGGACTGACAGAGCGGTATTTTAATTTTTAGGATGGTTCAGACATAGCCGGATCATTTAATAGAAGCTTAATTTTTTTTACTTTATCGGACGCCTGTATCATAAATTCTCTATTATTATTCTTTTCTAAAAACAAATCGTAAGCAATATTTAAACATGCAATAATCGCTATGGTTTGTGCCGGTTGGTCAGGAAGTTCGTCTTTAGTCTCTTCCATTACTTTATTAACATAAATTGCTAATTCTTTAGCAATTTCTTCATTTTCAACCAGTAAAGAATATTCTTTTTCAAATATTTTTATTTTAAGCTTCTTTTTTTCGGTCATTTATGTCTTTTCCATCAAACAAACAATAAGATTAAGAACCTAAACTTGTCCGCCTGCAGACAAGTGATAATCTATTCTAGAAATCAAATCTCGTAATTTAACTTTTAAAGTCTCTCTCTCCTTTAAATTTAATGAATTTAAGATATTATTTTCCATGTCCCCGTGCAAACTTGCCAACTCAGACTCCAGTTCTAATATCTTATTCTTTAATGCTGAATTTTCTGCTCTTGCCGATTCTAGCATCTCTTCCAATTCGATGTTTTTTTCAATTGCATTTTTATAGTTTTGTGTTTGAACGGCAACTCTGGTTTCAATTGTGTTCAAGTCACTCAAAAGAACATCGTATTTTGATAATTCGGCCAAGTTAATTTCCTCTTAACTTTGCATTAAATTCTTTTGTTACAGCATTAATTAAAGAATTAAAATCTTTTTCTACTTCTTCCTCAGTTAAAGTACGATCTTCAGAGTAATATTCCAGGGAAAAAGCCATACTCTTTTTATTATTACCCAAAGTATCACTTTCAAAAAGATCGAATAAGCTAACTGATTTTAATAACTTAGTAGCATTCTGTTTAATAAATTTCTGAACTTCACCAAAAGTAATTTGTTTATCAAAAATAAAAGCAAAATCTCTATTAACTTTTGGAAATTTTAACGGAGCAATGTATTGTTTTTTATTCTTGTCAACATTTTTCAATAGAGCAATATCAAATTCAAAACAGAATACGTCTTGTTGTATATCAAATTTTTTAAGAACATCTTTTCTAACTCTACCGCCTTTTCCAACAGTAGAATTTTTATAAATTTTAGTGAAATAAAAATCATAAAGACTATCTTCATCATGATAATATGAATCATTTAACGCATTGTCAAGCAAATTTTTCTCTAAAAAGCTATCAATATAACCTTTTAATGTGTATACGTCATTATTATTTTCTCCTTGATTCCATTGCTTTTCCGTTCTTTTTCCGGTTATGATAAAAAGGGCTTTAGAATCTTCTGTAAAATCATCAAAGCTAGATATTTCACCGTCTGATTTCTTATTAAAAACATTACCAATTTCAAAAAGATTTAGGTCCTTTTCACCGATATTTATATTGTCGGAAATAATCGATAAAGCGCCGGGGACAAGAGATGTTCTCAAAAAAGCCATGTCTATGCTTTGAGGATTCAAAACCGGAATACGGTTCCCGATAATTGAAACATGTTTGTCACTGACTAAAGGATTGTTAATCATTTCAAAAAAACCAAGAGAGGTTGCGTATTTACGAAGATCATCAACAAATTCGGAATCATCATGTTTCTGATCAAGCGTGATAGATATTTTGCTTACAGTAGGAATATTATCATAACCATTTATTCTTGCAATTTCTTCTATTATGTCAATCTCTCGTTCAATATCCGGCCGGAAGGTCGGCACTGTTAGGTGTAACTCTTCTTCTGATTCAAAAACTATTTGTAAACCAAGATCTTTTAACAATTGAATGATTTTTTCACTTGAAATATCGTAACCCAGAATTTTCTTAATTCTTGCAAATCTTATTCTTACTTCCTTCTTTTCTATTTGCTTTGGATAAGCATCAAGTGATCCTTTCGCTACTTCGCCGTCGGCAACATTACAAATAAGTTGAGCTGCACGCGAAGCGGAATACAATGTTCCGTTTGGATCGCATCCACGTTCAAAACGATATGACGCTTCTGTGCTCAAACCTAGTTGCTTTGAAGTTTTTCTAATACTTGAGGGATTAAAATATGCACTCTCAATTAATATATTTTTTGACTCGTTACTTATCTCAGAATTCTCTCCGCCCATTACTCCTGCAACAGCAACTGCTTTATCTGCATCACAAATCATTAGAGCACCTGAGGGAAGTTTCCGTTCTTTAGAATCAAGTGTTGTAAATTTTTCTTCTGCTTCAGCAGTTCTTACAACAATTTTATTGTTTGCTAATTTGTTAAGATCAAATGCATGTAATGGTTGTCCGGTTTCATACATTACAAAATTAGTAACATCAACAATATTGTTTATCGGGCGCAACCCGATTGCGATTAATCTGTTTTTTAACCATTCCGGGGATTCTTTTACAGTAATATTCTTAACAATCTTTGCAGTGTACCTAGGACAATTAATTTCATCATTAATTTCTATTGATGCTAAATCTTCAATGTTCTCTGAAGATTCTACAAAATTAATTTCCGGTAAATGTAACTCTCTATTAAAAATTGCAGCCAGATCTCTAGCTGCACCAAAATGTGATAATGCATCAGGTCTATTTGGAGTAATAGCAATTTCCATTACAACATCGTTTAATCCTAATGCTTCCGAAATTGGAGTTCCTTCTTGTTGTTCAGCATCTAAAACCATTATTCCGTCATGATTATCGCTTAATTCTAGCTCATCTTCTGCGCAAATCATACCAAATGATTCTATACCCCGAATTTTGGCTTTACCAATTTTAAAGTTCCCTTTAGGCACAACAGCACCAACCTTAGCAAAAACTACTTTTTGTCCGGCGTCTACATTTGGTGCACCGCAAATAACTTGATAATCTTTTTTGCCATCGGAAACCGTGCAAAGAGAAAGTTTATCTGCATTAGGATGTTTAACTTTTTCTTTAACAAATCCAACTATAAAATTTTTATAAATTTCATTTTCATCAATAACCTCTTCAACTTCAAGACCAGACATAGTTAAATTTGCAACAATATCTTCAACAGATATTCCATTTAAATCGACATATTCTTTTAGCCAGTTTAGTGATATTTTCACTTCAAAAACTCCAAATCAAAACTGTTTTAAAAATCTATAATCATTTTCAAAGAAAATACGAATGTCATCAATTCCGTATTTGTTAAGAGCCGTTCTTTCTATTCCCATTCCAAAAGCATATCCGGTGTATTTCTCGGGATCATAACCAACACTTTCAAACACATTTGGATCAACCATTCCACAACCTAATATTTCAATCCACCCGGTATTTTTGCAAATCTTACAACCTTTTCCTTTGCAAAGGTAGCATGTTATATCCATTTCGGCACTTGGTTCAGTGAATGGGAAAAAGCTTGGACGAAATCTGTATTTAAGATCTTCCCCAAAAAACTGTCTAGTAAAAGAAACGAGTGTACCTTTTAACTCAGCGAATGTAACATCAGTATCAACATATAAGCCTTCTACCTGATGAAACATACAATAACTTCTTGCGCTAACAGCTTCGTTACGATAAACTCTTCCTGGCATAATCGCTCTTACCGGAGGTTCTTGGTTTTGCATTAATCTTACTTGAACAGGAGAAGTGTGAGTTCTTAAAAGAAAGTCTTTACTGATGAAGTAGGTATCTTGCATATCTCTTGCCGGGTGATCATCAGGGAAATTTAATGCGCTGAAATTATTGTAATCTGATTCTAGTTCAGGGCCTTCGAAAACAGAAAATCCCATTCCTTTAAAGATAGACTTTATCTCATCTAATGTTTGAGTAAGAATATGCTTACTTCCAACAATTCGTTTTATTCCGGGTAAAGTAAGATCGAGTTGATCCTTGGAGGATGATTCAGTAACCTCAAGTAAATCTTTAGTAAGATTAAATTTTTCAGTTACTTCATTTCTAAATGCATTTAATAATTTTCCAAAAGTAGGTTTTTCTTCTTTGGATACAGTTTTGAGGTCTTCAAAAAGATTGGAAACCAAACCATTACGACTTAAGAATTTTATTCTTATTTCTTCAAGTGATTTTAAATTTTTAACGTTTTTAATTTCGTCAAAGAATTCGTTTTTAACACTATTTAATTTTTCATCAAGCATAAGGGCAACATAATTTTCCTCACCTTACGCAATGGTGAAAACTTTTAAAGTTTAATCAACTTGTTAAAAATCCGGATCACTATTTTATCAAACTGAAATAAGTATCCATTTATTACTATTACTCTATACGAGTCCGGGATAACATTCTGCGTAGTGTGAGCGGTTATTTAAAATAATACCCTCTTCAAAAAATAAATTGAAGAGGGCAACAAAATTAGTTAGCAGAAAAATTCACTATTTCAGTAAAAGCTGCAGGATTTTCAAGAGCTAAACTGGCAAGAACCTTTCTGTTTATGTTAACGCCTTTAACATCTAATGAATGCATCAACTTTGAATATGTGGTTCCGTTAGCTCTGGCAGCAGCATTTATTCTAACAATCCAGAGTTGTCTGAAGGTACGTTTTTTAAGCTTTCTGTCTCTGTATGCATGAACCAAGCCTTTTTCAACATGGTTTTTAGCAACTGTATATACCTTACTTCTAGCTCCCCAATAACCTTTAGCTTGCGCTAATATCTTTTTTCTTCTTCTGTGGGAAGCTACTTTATTTTTTGAACGTGGCATTTTACTTATCCTCTTTCATTTTCATTTTTGAAGCATAATTTTAACGCGCTTTTCTTCAGATGCAGAAACTAAAGTTGCGTGTCTTAAATTTCTTTTTCTCTTAGTCGATTTTGAAGTAAGAATATGACTTTTATAAGCTTTTTTTCTTTTGAATTTACCGGAAGCAGTTTTTCTGAATGTTTTACCTGCTCCGCTATTCGTTTTCATTTTTGGCATAACTAATCTTTCCGGTTAATTATTTTTTTTTGTCTTAGTTTTCGTCGGTACTAAAATTACATTCATATTTCTCCCCTCCATTTTAATGGGAGATTCTACTTTTGCAATATCTTCAACTTTTTCAATAAATCTCTTTAACAGGTCTTCTCCAAGCTCAGTATAAGCCATTTCTCTTCCTTTAAACATAACAACAACTTTTACTTTGTTGCCTTCTTCCAGGAAATTTTCGGCGTGCTTAGCTTTAAACTCAAAATCATGAACGTCGGTATTCGGGTGTAATCTTATCTCTTTAAGCAAAGAAACTGTTTGATTCTTTCTCTGAATCTTTTCACGCTTTTGCTGTTCGTACTTGAACTTACCAAAATCAATAATTTTACATACTGGTGGTTTTGCCTGAGGAGCAATTTCAACTAAATCTTGTCCTCGTTCTTCTGATAATTTTAACGCATCTCTTACAATAAAAATCCCAAGTTGCGTTCCGTCAACATCAATAACCCTGACTTTTTGGGCTCTGATTTCATCGTTTACCCTAACGTTATCTTTTTGAGCGATTGAATACCTCTCTAATCTGTTAATGAAATTTTATTTTTTATTTCGACCTTAATATTATCAATAAATTTTGACAAAGACAAAGCACCTAAGTCACCTTTTTTATGCTGCCTTACCGAGACTTCCCCGGAAGTCTGTTCTTTTTCTCCAACAATCAACATATATGCAACCTTTTTCGTCTCCCAATCGCGAATTTTATAACCAACTTTTTCGTTTCTTTCATCAATCTCAACTCTGATATCACTTTCCTTAAGCTCCTTAGTAACTTTTTGAGCATATTCTGCAAAATTCTGTGAAACAGGAATAACAACTGCCTGTACAGGTGCCAACCATAAAGGAAATTCTCCGGCGTAATGCTCAATAAGAACACCGATAAACCTTTCTAGTGAACCAAACGGCGCTCTATGAATTACAACCGGTCTATGTTTTTGTCCGTCGCTTCCGGTATATTCAAGATTAAATCTTTCAGGCATAACGTAATCAATTTGTACAGTTCCAAGTTGCCACTTTCTGCCAAGAGCGTCTTTCACCATAAAGTCTATTTTGGGTCCGTAAAATGCAGCTTCACCTTCTTCTATATGATATTTTAATCCCATTTGGTCTGCAGCTTCTTGAATTTGGGTTTGGGCTTTATCCCAAAGATCCATATCGCCGCCATACTTATCTATATTATCATCTTTAAAAGAAAGTTGTGTTTCAAAATCTTTAAATCCCATTTGACTAAAGACTGTTTGAATCAATTCAATCACATCACAAACTTCATCTTTTAACTGATCTTGCCGCACAAACATATGTGAATCATCAACGGCAAATGAACGAACTCTAGTTAATCCATTTAATTCACCGGATTGTTCATAACGATAAACAGTTCCAAATTCAGCGTATCTAATTGGTAAATCTCTATAGCTACGAGGTTTGGAAAGATAAATTTGAAAATGATGAGGACAATTCATCGGTTTAAGCAAATATTCTTCCTTGCCGTCTTCAAGAAGAATCGGGGGGAACTGGCTATCTTTATAATAGGGATAATGGCCACTGGTTTTATAAAGATTTATATTCCCTATATGTGGAGTAATAACGGGCTCGTAACCTCTTTTTCTTTGTTCATCACGTAAATAGTTTTCTAAAGTCTCTCTTAAAATAGTACCTTTTGGCAACCATATTGGTAAACCGCTGCCAACACTTTGAGAGAAAAAGAATAACTCAAGTTCTTTACCTAATTTACGGTGGTCACGCTTTTTTGCTTCTTCAAGTCTTTCAAGATATTCATCCAAAAGTTTCTTCTTAGGGAATGAAATACCATAAATTCGTTGAAGTTGTTTATTCTTTTCATCACCTCTCCAATACGATCCGGAAATATTCAAAAGTTTTACGTATTTAATTTTTCCGGTAGAAGGTAGATGAGGTCCTCTGCAAAGATCAACAAAATCACCTTCTTTATATATAGAGATGTCTTCATTATTTTCATCAATGCCTGAAAGGATTTCAATTTTGTAATTGTCACCTTTTTTCTTAAAGAACTCAACAGCTTGTTTTTTTGAAAGGTCTTCTCTCACAAATGAATTATCTTCTTTAGATAATTCCACCATTTTATTTTCAATGTTCTTTAAGTCATCTTCACTTAGTGAAGAATTAATATCTATATCATAATAAAAACCATTTTCAATAGCTGGTCCAACGCCAAACTTTGCTTCGGGAAATAAACTCTGAACAGCATGAGCCATTAAGTGAGATGTTGAATGCCAGTAAACTTCCTTACCCCGTTCATCATTAAAAGTTAAAAAATTAATCGAAGAATCTTCTTTTAACGACGAATTAATATCTTTAACAACACCATTCAACTCAACAGCTAAAGCATCTTCAGCAAGTCGATGTGAAATTGAATCGGCAACTTGATAACCAGTAACTCCAAATTCAAAATCTTTAGCGTTACCGTCAGGAAATGTTATTTTTATTTTTTCCATGTTAGTTGACTTTCAAATAAAAAAAATCGGAGATAACTCCGATAAAGTGGGCTCTAGAGGATTCGAACCTCTGACCTTCTGCACGTCAAGCAGACGCTCTAACCAACTGAGCTAAGAGCCCAAAATTTACAATGTAGGATGATTAAATGTACAATTTTTTGCTGCTTGACAATGCAATAATTTCTAATCCATTCTACAAAGTAAATTACACATTGTACATTTATATAAAGTACCGAGGGCCGGACTCGAACCGGCACGGGTGAAAACACCCACAGGATTTTAAGTCCTGTGCGTCTACCAATTCCGCCACCCCGGCAAGAATTTTGTAACAAAAATTAGTAAAGAACTGTTTTTCTTAACAATTTTAATTAGAGCGTGTAAATATAGATAATTCGAAATATTTTTGCAAGAATATATCAAGGAATAATTAAAAAAGAGATTAGAAATTTCAGTAAAAGTAAATATGCAAGTCTACCATATTATTATTCATATATATAATATAGATAGATAACTATTTTAGGTGAATTATAACTCTCGAACACTTTAAATTTTAGTAAATAAAAAAATATTTTTGTACTAATTTGTTTAAATTTTATATAAATTCTAAGTATGTTTTTAAGCTAAACTGTGATTTTAACTTCCCTATTATTCTTTGAAGTACAACAGCACAATTATCGAATCGATATGTCATTCTCCTTTTTGAGAAGCGCCTTTTAGGTTTCTCATGAATGAAAAGGGAAAGTTGGAAATTGATGAATTTTGCTACAATTACTTTGGTTTGCTTTTTGTTGGTGAATGGCAAGTAAACTTTAAATACTTATTAGAGAAGTAAATAAACAATATATTTATATGTTAGGGGTTAAGATGAAAATAAAATTACTTACGATTGCTTTCTTCATTTTTCTGACCTCACCCTTTTTGATGAGCCAAACCTTATATTATCTTGGCACCGGCAACGGTACAGAAGCTCAAGGAACATCTTGTGCTTCATGCCATAAGACTGGAGGAATTGCACAGCCTGAAGGAGTTGAAGGTAAATTTAATGAGTGGAAAACAACTGCACACTCTACCGCTCAAGATTCGATGAAGAATACTCATTTCGGTTATGATTGTTTACAATGCCATAACACCGGATGGGATCCAAATACCACAAATTACGGAGCCGATGAATACGTAAAGAAAGATACTTCTAAAACTCCTAATTATGTAATAACAGATACAACAAAATGGAATAGAGTTAAAAATGTTGGTTGCGAAAGTTGCCACGGCCCAATGGGTGACAAAGATGGTAATTTAAGTACTCTTCATTGGCCCTGGGTTAGCGGTTCAGTAAATAAATTAAATTATTCTGCCGAACTTTGTGCACAATGTCATCAAGGAGCACATCACCCTTATTATGATGAATGGAAAACATCGTTGCATGCACAATCGACAAGTAACGCGTTTGTGGTTAAGAATAAAAGCTGTGTAAAGTGTCACGTGGCTCAAAATTTCATTGCTTATTCTGAAGATCCTTCTGCATACAGAGATACAATATTGGTTACTGGTTCAGATATTCAACCAATAACATGTCAAACTTGTCATGATCCGCATGAGAAAAAATACCCTGGACAATTAAGATTTGATTTAACTAGTAAATCTACAATTTGCGATCAATGCCATAATGCAGAAATTGATTCCGTTGACATTAACACAGTACCACACCATACTACGTCGGAAGCACTTAGTGGATCGAAAAATTTTGGATATCAATATCCTGACTCCACATACGACAATTCAGCACATACTTTTGCAGCTACAAAACGTTGTATAAATTGCCACTTATATATGGGGCCTGACGCTCAAGGCAACACAAATACAGCTCATACTTTTGAACCAAGAGTTCAAGCTTGCGCATCCTGTCATAAAGATTATTATGCTCAAGTAGATACTTCGAACCCGGCAACAAGATTTGATTACAGAGGTACTCAAACCAAGACTAATGCTTTGATTGCTCAATTGCAATCTATCCTTAATAATGTTTCGAGTGCAGATTCTCAAACTGTTAAGTTCAAAGAGGCAAATTATAACTTAGCTGCCGTTGAAGGCGAAGGAAGTCACGGAATCCACAATACTAGATTAGTTCAGAAATTATTAAGAGATGCTATCGCTTCTATGAATGTAACGGCGGTTCAGGATGTTCAGGTCTTACCTAATACATATAATTTAAGCCAGAATTATCCTAATCCGTTTAATCCGACTACTACGATTAAATTCACCTTACCGCTGTCTACCAATGTTAAGGTTACAATCTTTAACTCAATCGGACAGGAAATTAAAACACTTGTTAATTCTAATATGAGTGCCGGATCTCATCAGGTTCAATGGAATGCTATTTCATTCCCTTCCGGAGTTTACTTATATAGAATTGAAACAAAAGATTTCCAAATGGTTAAGAAAATGGTTCTTCTTAAGTAATATATTCTTTGGAGAGCTCTGTCTTTAGGGCTCTCCTATTAACTAATAATAACTAAATGAAAAAATTTAGGGGTTAAAATGTACAACAAAAATTTCTTACTCGTTCTTGTTCTTTTACTCGTTGCTCCAGCTTTGTTGGCACAAGACAAAGTTATGCCTAAACATGCGTATGTAGGCGTTAAGACTTGTACAATGTGTCATAAAACAGAGAAACAAGGTGAACAATTAAAAATCTGGGAAAACAGTAAACATTCAAAAGCTTACGAAACACTAAAAACAGATGAAGCCAATAAAATTGCAAAAGAAAAAGGCTTCGATACTCCTGCAGTTGAAACTGAAGCATGTTTAAAATGCCATGCACCTGCTCATAATGTTGACGCTTCAATGTTAGAGAAGAACTACAAAGTAGAACAAGGTGTGCAATGCGAAACTTGTCACGGTCCGGGTGCTGATTATAAAAGTATTAAAATTATGAGAAATAAAGACGAAGCTGTTAAAAACGGCTTGGTTATGCACGAGGATCTAGATACTTTCTGCGCTACTTGTCATAACAGTGAAAGTCCGACTCATAAAGGCGATTATGACTTCAAAGCTATGTGGAAAGAGATTGAACATAAAGTTCCACAAAAATAATTTTTGCTTTAATTAAGTCAGCGTAATACAGAAAAAGAATTAAAATGAAAAAGTATATTATAATTATCAGCTTATTGTTGATAACCATATCTACGAACGCTCAAATTATCAGTGGGAGATTCTCCTCTTCACTGTATAGTTTCAAAAGATATGATACTACGGATGTGGCAAATTCTCATCTACGCGCATTCCAAATGTTAAATCTAAATATTAATGTAGATAAGTTTTCTCTTAAATCTTATTTGAATTATGAAGGCGACTTATCGAACCAAAACGTAGATGATCCTAGATTACGCTTTTACAATCTTTATTTGGAGGGAAGAGATCTAATGGATCTCTTCACTCTTAAAATCGGACGACAGCCTCTATTTAACAGTATCGGCGGTGGTTTGTTCGATGGTGTTAATCTGGATGTAAAAAAGGAAGACTACAAACTTACTGCTTATTACGGTGGTAATGTTCCGGCATATCAAAAACTTGAAACTACAAATAATTGGAGTGAAGATTTTATTGTCGGAGGTAAATTCACAACAATTGCTTTACAAAATTTCCAGGTATCATTGAGTTATGTTAACAAAAACTTTAAACCTCAAGATTATTGGGCAACTCGTTTAGACGCTAATCTTAATCCGATTACAGTTTTAATCAATAATAACTCAACACAATTTCAATTTGCAAGTGCCGAAGTCTCATACGGATTGAAAGACATACTTTCGATTGATACTAGATTTGATTACGACTTGAATTTTGAAAAAGCATCTAAATTCGAAATTAATGGTTCTTATGAAAAAATTGATAATCTGCGATTGAATGTTTACTACAACTATAGAGAACCAAGGATTAATTATAACTCAATATTTTCAGTCTTTGATTATGGAAATTCCCAAGAAATTGAGCTTGGTGGCGATTACATAATTAATGATCTTCTTACTGTAACTGGTAGATTCGGAAATGTTACTTACAAAGATGATAACTCTCAAAGAGTAACGCTCGGATTAGCTTCAAAATACGGTAACATATCATATAGAAAAACACTTGGATATGAAGGTGAATTGGATGCTATTTCGATTTATTCGGCACATTCATTTTTTGAAGGTTTACTCACTCCTTCCATAGGTGGGGCTTATACAAACTATAAACTTTCCCCTGACGCTGAGAAAAATAATTTAACAAGTGTTTTGGTTGGACTAAATATTAGACCTTTAAATCAGCTTTCCTTTGATCTTCAAGGTCAATATATGAATAACAAAATTTACAAAGATGATGTTAGATTCTTTTTGAAGTTGAACTATTGGTTTCTTACAAATTTAAACTGATGTAAAATGAAATTAAAACACTTATACTTTTATTTATTGCCTATTATCGCAGGGATTCTTGTTTTCACTGCATTCTCAAACGGCGGTGACAATGACAGTTCGAAGAGCGGAAATGAGGGAATAATAAAATTTTCTCATTCTCTTCATAATGATGCTGCGGCTTGCGAAGATTGTCACTCGGCAGTTCCAAAAAGCAAATCTCTATCCGATAGATTAATGCCTACAATGGATAATTGTTCTACTTGTCACGATGTAGAAGATGAAAAAAACTGTACAACTTGCCATTATGATGATAATTATGAACCGCTGATTCAGAAAAAATCAGATATAAATTTTAATCACAGCTTTCACCTAAATGATGAAAAACTAAAATGTGTAGATTGTCATAAAGGAATAGGTGATGTTGATTATGCATTTCAGTCGGCAAATGCTTTACCCGCAATGTCAACATGTTATTCTTGCCATAGTTCTAAAGGAAAAGCACCTAATGCTTGCGAAACTTGCCATACTAACACTGTAGATTTAAAACCTCAATCACATAAAAGTGCAAGCTTTATACTTACCCACAAGTTCGCTGCTAAGGCATTTAATGCAAATTGTATGATGTGCCATGATAATAATTCTTGCGAAGACTGCCATGTTGCTACAACACAAATTACTGAAAAGAATACACCGGATGATTT
Source organism: uncultured Ignavibacteriales bacterium (assembly GCA_963739985.1). Taxonomy (GTDB): domain Bacteria; phylum Bacteroidota; class Ignavibacteria; order Ignavibacteriales; family Ignavibacteriaceae; genus CAVUCE01. The sequence continues at coordinate 249,030 of CAVUCE010000001.1, read as the reverse complement.
CTTCCAGCCGTATTCTCCTAGTAATTTTGGCAATGGTATGAAGAAGCAAAAAATTACACGTGTCCATGATTTGAATTACAGATATACTCACGGAATAGATGCAAAAGGTAAAACATCCGAATGTCAGTCATGCCACTCCTTAGAAACTTTCTGCGCAGATTGTCACCAATCTCGCCAGGGAGATTTTTCATTAGGTGGAATAACTCCAACATCTCATTTGAAAAACACATTTTTAACTATAGGTGTCGGTAGTGGCGGCGGAGATCATGCAACACTTGCAAGAAGAGATATAGAAAGCTGTCAATCTTGTCATGACGTTCAAGGAGCAGATCCGACTTGTATAAAATGCCACATGGATCCGGACGGAATAAAGGGTACTAATCCTAGAACCCATCCGGTTAATTTTATGAAAGATAATCATGGCGATTGGCATACTAGTGAAGGTTCAATTTGCTATAACTGTCATACTAGCGCGTCTCCATCTTCGCAATCGGGTGTCGGTTTCTGCGGTTATTGCCATGGAGCAAAGTAAATTGAAAAATAATGGATTGAAAATGAGAAACTATCTGATAAAAATATATTTTGTTTTGGCTGCCGGTATTTTTATTGTCGGTTGCAGTGATTTGCAGACTAACATTCCTGCTGAGAAACAAATTTCCGGTGCTCATCAAAATGGATTTGCGGTTCCGGCAAGTAATAATTTTCACGGAAAGTTTTTGAAATCCAATAATTGGGATATGCAAAAATGTCAGCAATGCCATGCTGCTGATTTTAGCGGCGGTTTAACAAACTCGAGTTGTAATACATGTCATACTGCTCCCGGTGGACCTCTGGCTTGCAATACTTGTCACGGGGATTTTTCTGATCCTACGAAAATTGCTCCACCAAGAGCTATTAATGGAGATACAACTACTACCTATGCAGGAGTAGGTGCTCACTCAAATCATCTTTATACTAATAAAATTGGGAATAAAGTTGAATGTAACAATTGTCATACTGTTCCCTCTTCTGTATTTGAACCCGGGCATCTGGATTCGCAATTGCCTGCGGAAGTAAAATTATCTGGAATTGCTAATCAGGGTATTGCGTCAAATGCGGCTTATAATCCATCAGATAATTCATGTTCAAACACATACTGTCATGGTAATTTTGAATTTTCGAAGGCAGATGCTGATCCAACCGATCAGTGGGTCTTTACGGAAGACAAAATTGTAGGTAATAATCAAACTGTTATTTGGACAAGTGTAAATTCCGGTCAAGCAAAGTGTGGTTCTTGCCATGATCTCCCTCCTAAAGGACATTTAGGATTTCAAGAATTCCCGATTAGTTCATGCAGCGCCTGTCACCAAGGAGTAGTTGATCAATACGGTAATATCATTGATAAAGAAAAACATATTAACGGTGTAGCAAACTCACGCGGAAATTAAAATTTAACCTCTAAAAGATACGTTCTTCTTACAGCCGCTTAATAAGCGGCTTTTTTATTTGATCGTCATAATTATAAAAATCGAAATCCTTCCCAATAACGGGATAAAATTTTGATTAACTTCTCATTACTGAACTAATAAATATTTTAGATATTAGTTAACAACCATAATATGTGCTCCTATCAATTATTTTGTTAATAATAATTGTGGCATATACTTTGATTATAAAATAACAATATATTTAACGTTTATCATCTGTTATCATAAGATGACGTATGAAAAAATTTACCGCGGAAATAATAAGTTTGAAAACTTATTAAGATAGAATAAATATTCTATTATTCGCGGTATTGTTGTATATTAACTATTATTATTGATGTATCACAACTTTTGATTTTTATGAAAGTTGTCAAATGTCGTATATATATCGGAATAACAATCGAAAGGGGACGATTTGGAAAACTCCGAAAGTATTGATAAATCTTTAATTGATTTAGTTGACAAATGGAAAAACACTACCTACACAAAGTCAATTGATAAATCACCTGAGAGAATGAAAGAGTTTACAACTGTTTCATTTCAAACTGTAAAACCTATCTATGTTAAATCGCAATCTTTTGAAAATTATAAAGATAAAATTGGATTTCCCGGTGAATTTCCTTTTACAAGAGGAATTCAACCGACAATGTACCGTGGCAGATTATGGACAATGCGACAGTATGCAGGTTTCGGTACTGCACACGAATCTAATGAAAGATATAAATATTTACTAGAGCAAGGACAATCAGGATTATCTGTTGCCTTTGATCTTCCAACGCAAATAGGATATGATAGTGATGATCCGCTTGCGTATGGTGAAGTAGGAAAAGTAGGTGTTGCAATTGATACGCTTGCGGATATGGAACTACTCTTTGAAAATATTCCACTGGATAAAGTTTCAACCTCTATGACAATCAATGCGCCTGCGGCAATTTTATTAGCAATGTATATTGTAGTAGCCGAAAATCAAGGTGTTACTAAGGATAAAATAACCGGAACAATTCAAAATGATATATTAAAGGAATATATCGCTCGTGGAACATATATCTTCCCTCCCAAACCTTCGATGAGATTAATTACAAACATATTTGAATACTGTTCCAAAGAAGTACCCAAATGGAATACAATATCAATATCAGGATATCATATTCGTGAGGCCGGTTCAACAGCGGCGCAAGAAATTGGATTTACATTAGCTGACGGAATCGCTTATGTGGAGGCTGCATTAAAAGCAGGTTTAGATGTTGATCAATTTGCCTCTCGTCTTTCCTTCTTTTTTAACGCTCATAATGATTTGCTAGAAGAAGTGTCAAAGTTCAGAGCCGCTCGAAGATTGTGGGCAAAAATTATGAAAGAAAAATTCGACGCGAAAAATCCAAAATCAATGATGTTACGCTTTCATACTCAAACTGCCGGATCTACTTTAACTGCACAACAAATTAATAACAACATAGTAAGAGTTACAATACAAACTCTAGCCGCGATTCTTGGCGGCACTCAAAGTTTACATACCAACTCAAGAGACGAAGCTCTTTCACTTCCTACAGAAGAATCTGTAAGAATTGCGCTTAGAACTCAACAGATTGTTGCGCATGAAAGCGGGGTTACAAATACAATTGATCCTCTTGCAGGTTCATATTTTGTTGAAGAAATAACTGATGAAATAGAAAAACAAGCACAAGAATATATTGATAAAATTGATTCGTTAGGTGGTATGATTGGTGCGATTGAAAAAGGTTATCCGCAGTCTGAAATTCAAAACTCCGCATATAAATTTGAGAAAGAATTTGAAAACAACGAACGAATTGTAGTAGGTGTAAATAAATACAAAATTGAAAATGAAGATAAGCCTAAACTGCTAAAGATCGATATGAAAATTCAGGATGAGCAGGTAAAATTCTTAAACAAAATAAAGAGTGAAAGAAATAATGAAGCCGTAAATAATGCATTAAAGGAATTAGAAAATGCAGCAAAAGATTCAGCTAATTTAATGCCGTATATTATTAGTGCAGTAAAAACTTATGCAAGTATTGGCGAAATATCTAACACTCTTCGCGGAGTTTTCGGAGAATATAAAGAACAAATATTTATTTAATAAAAAGAAATATTCATCATAGTAATATCAGTGAGAATACAATGGTAATGCAAGATAAAATCAAAGAGTTAATGGAGCTTCGTAATCAAGCAAGATTAGGAGGCGGAGAAAAAAGAATTGAAGCACAGCATCAAAAAGGAAAACTAACCGCGCGTGAAAGAATTTCATTACTTCTCGACGATGGTAGTTTTGAAGAGTTCGATATGTTTGTTTCACATAGAAGTATCGATTTTGGATTGGATAAACAAGCTTATCTTTCAGACGGTGTAGTTACCGGTTATGGTACGATTGACGGAAGATTAGTTTATATTTTTTCTCAAGACTTTACAGTTTTTGGTGGCTCCCTTTCTGAAATGTATGCACAAAAAATTTGCAAGGTTATGGATAAAGCAATGAAAGTAGGTGCGCCGGTCATTGGATTAAATGATAGCGGAGGTGCAAGAATTCAAGAAGGTGTAAAAAGTTTAGGCGGCTATGCGGACATATTTCAAAAAAATATATTGGCTTCGGGTTTAATTCCTCAACTTTCCGCTGTGTTCGGACCTTGTGCTGGTGGTGCTGTTTACTCCCCTGCTCTTACTGATTTTATATTAATGGCAAAAGATACAAGTTACATGTTTGTTACAGGACCTAAAGTTGTAAAGACGGTGACTAGTGAGGAAGTCAATGAAGAAGAATTGGGCGGGGCATTTGTACATGGTTCTAAATCAGGTGTTGCGCATTTTATTTCAGAATCGGAACAAGAAGGGATATTGCTTCTCCGGAAACTTATTAGTTTTTTACCGCAAAATAATTTAGAAGATCCTCCGATTATTCCATGTGATGATCCAATCGATCGCCTTGAAGACTCACTAAACGATATTATTCCTACTATAACTAATAAACCCTACGATGTTAAAGACGTTATTCATTTAATAGTTGATAACAAGGAGTTTTTGGAAGTGCAGAGAAATTACGCTCCAAATATTGTAATCGGATTTGCAAGATTTAACGGGATGTCAGTGGGAATAGTTGCAAATCAACCGAATTATTTAGCCGGCGTACTGGATATTAATTCATCAAGAAAAGCAGCCCGATTTGTAAGATTCTGCGATGCATTTAATATACCAATAATTACCTTAGTTGATGTTCCGGGCTTTTTACCAGGAACAGCACAAGAATATAATGGGATAATAATTCATGGTGCAAAGCTGCTTTATGCATATGGAGAAGCAACTGTTCCGAAAATTACAATTATTTTAAGAAAAGCATATGGCGGTGCATACGATGTTATGAGCTCCAAACATTTACGTGGAGATATAAACTATGCATGGCCAGGTGCAGAAATAGCGGTTATGGGACCCAAAGGTGCAATTGAGATTCTTCATAGCCGTGAATTACAACTAATTGAAGATGTCAACGAAAGAATTGAATTCCTGAAGCAAAAAGAAGAAGACTATAAAAAGAAATTTGCTACTCCGTATGTAGCGGCTAAATATGGTTACATTGATGACGTAATTGAACCAAGAAATTCAAGATTCAGAATCATACGCGCTTTACAGTCTCTTGCCAACAAAAAAGATATTAACCCTCCCAAAAAACATTCAAATATTCCATTATAAGGAGGATAAAATGATATCAACATTTTTAGATTCATCAAGTGTTGCGGCTGTAAAAGATACTGCACAATCATCATTTCATTTGCAATTTAGTTTTAAAGCTATCTCTGATGGTAATGGAATATTTATATCTGTAGTGGGGTATGTTGTTGTCTTTCTATCATTACTACTTTTATATCTATTCTTACTTAATATGTTCAGGGCTCTTAACTCAAAAAGGTTAAGAGATTTCTTTTAAAGAATAAATCAAGAAAAAATGGAAAAGGTGAAGTTGAAGAGGATACGATTTCGGGGGAAATAAATGCAGCTATAGGATTGGCATTACACCTATTATTCGAAGAAAATCATGATGAAGAAAATACAATCCTAACAATAAAGAAAGTTACAAAACCATATTCGCCGTGGAGTTCTAAAATTTACGGGTTGCGGCACTATCCAAGATAAAGGGGCAAAATGAAAAAAGTAAATTTCACAATACAAGGCAATAAATATGAGGTAGAGATTTTATCTCTAGAAAATAATATAGCCCAAGTTGAAGTAAACGGAACACCTTATGAAGTGGAGATAGAAGAAAAGATAAAATCTACGAAAACTCCAAAACTTGTTAGATCAACGGTTGTTCCGTCAACTGAGCTAGGTGCAAGTTTAAAAACTAATAAACCATCCGGCCATAAAGGTGCAGGATTAGTTAAAGCACCTCTTCCGGGCTTAATATTAAGTGTTTCTGTAAAAGAAGGTGATATAGTAAAAATTGGTGATCGACTATTAATTATGGAAGCGATGAAGATGGAAAATAATATTAACTCCGACAAGGAAGGAAAAGTTATTTCTGTTAAGATTAAAACAGGCGATATCGTACTTGAAGGTGATGTTTTAGTAGAAATCGGAGGATAGAAAAATGGAAGGTTTGAGGCAATTTTGGGATTTTACCGGTTTCTATAATGTAACCTGGGGTCATGTATTTATGATAGTTGTAGGATTGATTTTTATCTATCTTGCAATAAAAAAAGAGTACGAACCATTGTTGTTGGTTCCAATAGGATTTGGAATTCTTATTGGCAATATCCCCTTTTTTGAAAATGTTGGTTTGCAAATTGGTATTTATGAATCAGGAAGTGTTCTAAATTATTTATATTTTGGCGTACTGAAGGGAATTTATCCCCCATTAATATTTTTAGGTATCGGAGCAATGACTGACTTTTCGGCGTTGCTTTCAAATCCTAAGTTAATGTTACTTGGTGCCGCTACCCAGGTTGGAATATTTCTTACATTTATATCGGCATTAGCTTTAGGATTTACTCCGGCTCAAGCTGCTTCAATAGGAATAATTGGTGGTGCTGACGGCCCAACAGCTATTTTCCTTTCTTCGAGATTAGCTCCTGAATTGATTGGCGCGATTGCTATTGCCGCATATTCCTACATGGCTCTTGTGCCGGTTATCCAGCCACCAATAATGAAGTTGCTTACAACTGAAAAGGAACGTAGAATTAGAATGAAGCCCTCCCGTGCTGTTTCTAAAAGGGAAAAGATTCTCTTCCCTATTGTTGGACTATTACTTACAACATTTATATCTCCGGGCGCACTTCCTTTATTGGGAATGTTATTTTTTGGAAATATTTTAAAGGAAAGTGGAGTTACGAGACGACTAGGAGATACAGCTAAAACCTCACTTATTGACATAGTTACTATACTGTTGGGAGTAACGGTTGGTGCATCTACCCAAGCAACTACCTTTCTTACTCCTCAATCCATATTAATTTTTGTTCTTGGCGCAATTTCTTTTGGAATAGCGACCGCAGGAGGCATAATGTTTGCAAAAGTAATGAATTTATTTTTAAAAGAAGGTAATAAACTTAATCCTTTAATTGGTTCGGCAGGTGTTTCTGCAGTGCCGGATAGTGCTAGAGTTTCTCAAATGATGGGCTTAAGGGAAGATCCGACAAACCATTTATTAATGCATGCCATGGCGCCAAACGTTTCCGGTGTTATTGGTAGCGCTGTTGCAGCCGGTATTTTGATGAGCTTCTTATTAAAACTTATATAATGAATAGGCTGTTCAATTTAATTGTTAATTGAACAGCCAAAATATCATTCAGCGATTAAATAAAATTAAGCTTTTGACTTCTCGGCGTTCTTTTGGGTTGATAACCCTAATAATGCATAAGCAGGACAAAAATTGATTAAAGCAGTTCCTATTGGAACGATAGCTAATAATCCCCACCAGCTTTGGGTAACTATTCCGATAACCGCAATCACTATTCCTAAAACGATTCTAATAACTTTATCTGAATTTCCAACATTCTTCTTCATTTTGATCTCCTATTAATTCCTTTTTTACATACAAATAATATGATTCACGATCATGATATTGGATTCAAAAACTAAGCCTCTATTTTTGATCCTAAAACTTTAAGAAATTGTTTCATCCATTCAGGATGTGCAGGCCAAGCAGGTGCAGTAACTAAATTTCCATCTGTAACTGCATTATCTGCTCCGGGACTTATCTCGCCATATTTAGCGCCTGCAATGATACATTCGGGTCCAACAGCAGGATAAGATATTATGTTTTTACCTTTTATTACATCGGCTGCAGCTAATATTTGAGGACCGTGACAAATTGCAGCAATGGGTTTGTTGGCTTTACCAAAATGCTGTGTTATTTCGATTATTCTTTTATTCAATCTTAAATATTCCGGAGCTCTGCCACCCGGAATTACAAGAGCATCATATTTTTCCGGATCTACTTTATCAAAGTCATAATTAATGTGAAATCTATGTCCGGTTAATTCAACATATGTTTGATCGCCGATAAAATCGTGAACAGCCGTTTTTACTGTATCACCTTCCTTTTTATCCGGACAAACAGCGTGAACAGTATGACCAACCATAGTAAGTATTTGAAATGGAACCATTACTTCGTAATCTTCAACGAAGTCTCCAACTAGCATAAGAATGTTTTTTGCTGACATTTTTCCCTCCGAATTATTAATATTTTAAATTATTAAACAATAATCTAATTACTCTTATAAAGATGATATTATCATAAACAAATTATTGTTTTAGCTCAGTAATTCAAGTCAGTAAAGGTATTATTTAAAATATATTTAAATATTAATTTCATAATTAAGTAATAAATAAATACTTAAAATCGTTTCTATTTCGTAAATAATCGATTATTTTTAGATTTTATAAATAAATTGAGCTTTAAAACTGTAATAAATTCTGGAAAGAGTTCTCTAAAGAGCTATAAAGTTTATTTTGTAATAATATGCTAATAACAAATGAGGAAAAACAATGAATGTTTTGGAAGTCCGAAATTTATCAAAGTCTTTCGGAAATCTTAAAGCGGTTGATGATGTTTCTTTCAATGTTCCGGAAGGCTCTGTATTTGGACTAATCGGAAGAAACGGAGCCGGTAAAACCACGACCATAAGAATGATGATGAATATTTATCTCCCGGATTCAGGAGAAGTTGTTTTACATGGGACAAAAATTGGACAGGAGTTTAGAGATAAAGTTGGCTATCTGCCTGAAGAAAGAGGATTGTATAAAAAGATGAAGGTATTAGAAACACTTTTATTCTTTGCTGAGTTAAAAGGTAAAACCGGGAAAAAAGTTGAGAAAAGAGCTCACGAATATTTAAAAAGATTTGACTTGGCAGACAGGAAAAATTCAAAGTTAGAGGACTTATCAAAAGGCAATCAGCAAAAGATTCAATTCATTACAACAATACTTCATGATCCGGATTTCTTAATATTCGATGAACCATTCTCCGGACTTGATCCTATTAATACAGATTTGTTAAAAGACATAATACTTGAATTAAAATCACAAGGCAAAGTGATTATTTTTTCAACTCACCTTATGGATTTTGCGGAACGAATGTGTGATCATATTGCAATGATTGATCAAGGGAAATTAATTATTAGCGGAGCTTTAAACGAATTAAAAACAAAATTTGCTAAAAATAATGTGAGCCTAAATTATGAAGGGGATTTAAATTTCTTAAACAATGTTCCCGATCTTGAATTACTTGAAACCTCAGATAGTTCAGCCAGAATAAAAGTAAAAGATTCTCAACAATCTCAGGAACTACTGAAACTATTAGTTAAAAATAATATAAAAGTAAAGAAATTTAGTGTTGATGAGATTTCTCTTCACGAAATATTTGTTAAACTTGCCGATAAAGCAAACGGAGTGGAGGTAAAACATGTTTAATAAACGAACAATGGCGATCATTAAAAGAGAATTAAGAGAACGATTATTCAGCAAATCGTTTATTATTATGACTCTATTAATCCCCGTTTTTTTATTCGGTATTTTAGGTATACAAACTTTTCTAATTCATTACTCAAGCGACAGCGGTGAATCCCTTACCATAATTTCTGCAAATGAGCAAATTACATCAAATGTTAGAAATAGTTTAACCCAATCTGAAGCTGTAAAAGATAAAAATTATAAAATAAATTATGTAACAAGTGATAGCGCCGGTTTACACGCAGAACTAGATAAAGCAAAAAATGATTTATTAAATGAAAAATTAAGCGGCTTAGTATTCATTCCAGAAACTGCATTAAAAAATAAGCAGGTAGATTTCTATTCTAAAAATCCAAATAATATGTCGATCTTCTCCAATATTCGTGGTCCAATAAATCAGGCTTTGCTCAAAATTTATTTAGTAGGAAAGCCTTTAGATGATAATGATCTTTCTTATATCAGAGATGGAGTTAGTTTTAACGGATTCAAGGTTTCTAAGAATTCACAAATAGAAGAAGCAAGTGACGGCAATACGATTCTAGCAATTTTATTTTCATTCTTACTTTATTTTAGTTTAATCCTCTTAGGAACAATCATGATGAGATCTGTTGTTCAAGAAAAAAACAACAGGATTGTAGAAGTTTTACTTTCATCTGCAAACAGCAGTGAGTTAATGACCGGAAAAATTTTGGGAACTAGTATAACCGGATTGCTTCAAATGATAATTTGGCTTTCTCCTATTTTCTTAGTCATTTCAACCTCATGGTTTGCAATTCCGGCAAAGTTTATGGTTTCTATTACTTGGGGACAGCTGCTTTTTGTTCTATTTAATTATTTCGTCGGACTTATAACTTTTACAGGTTTGTTTGCAACAGTTGGAGCAATATTCGATAATGATCAAGATGCGCAATCTGGTATGTGGCCAATAATGATGTTAATAATGATTCCGTTTTTCATAGCTATTTCTCTTGCCAGTAATCCAACAAGTGAGATTGCTAGGATTGCATCAATGCTTCCTTTCGCCTCGATTATAGTTATGCCAACAAGATTAGCAATGGCAGATGTTCCATTAGTTCAACTTTTAATTTCTATAGTTGTAACTGTCGGTACAATGCTAGCTATCTTCCCTATTGCCGGTAGAATTTATCGAGTCGGAGTGCTTATCACCGGTAAAAAGCCATCTTGGGGTGAAGTAATAAAATGGCTTAAATATAAATATTAAGAATTTGTATTTACTAAAAACAATTTCTGCTATTTAAACTGTATTTCATTACCCAACGGATTATTCCGTTGGGCATTGTTTAGAAACCACGTTTCCATTTTACTATGCATCCCATCATTTGATAGCAAAAGATATTTCTTTATTTTTCTTCTCAATTATAAAACAAGCAATGTTTATCCATTTCATAAATAAAATTTATGTTTGAGAAATTTTTCGCATTCTCAGAGAACAAAACTAACTTAAAGACTGAGGTTATTGCCGGTGTAACCACATTTCTTGCAGCGATGTACATAATAGTTGTTAACCCTGCAATAATTAGTAAAACCGGAATGTCTTTCAACGGCGTTTTAACTGCTACAATATTAGTTTCTGCATTCAGTACAATTATGATGGGACTCTACGCAAAAAATCCAATTCTGGTAGCACCCGGAATGGGATTAAATGCATTTTTTACATTTTCTGTTGTTATCGGAATGGGTGTTAAATGGGAAGTAGCTCTCGGCTCAGTATTTTGGGCCGGAATTGTTTTTCTTATCCTTTCGATTTTTAATATACGCACATTCATCGTCAAGGCAATTCCCAAGCAAATAAGGTACGCGGTTTCTGCTGGTATAGGTTTATTCATCGCATTAATAGGTTTGGTTGATGCAAAATTTATAGTTCCAAACGCCTCTACTTTAGCATCTCTTGGTCAAATGAATTCAGTAACAGTTACTTTTATAATCGGATTAATCATTACAGCAATCTTAATTATTAAAAGAGTAAAAGGTGCAATAATTTTTGGAATAATTGCCACCACCGTTTTAGCAATTCCAATTGGAAGATTATACGGTGATGCATCTTCAATAAACAACGGAATTTCTACTTTAGTTACCTGGAAAGGAATAATTAGCAAACCGGATTTCAGTCTGCTATTCAAATTAGATTTACTTGGTTCATTAAAATTTGCTATTTGGCCGATAACTTTTGCATTCCTTTTTACTGATATGTTTGATAGTCTTTCAACATTTGTAGGTGTTGCTGAAGCTGCAGATTTAATTGATAAAAATGGTGAACCCAGAAACGTAAAAGAGTCATTAATTGTCGATGCTTTTGCTACAACAGTAGCGGGAATTTTTGGTTCAAGTGCGGGAACGGCTTATATAGAGTCTGCAACCGGAATTGAGGAAGGCGGAAGAACCGGAATGACGGCTTTAGTTTCGGGCTTATTATTTCTTCCTTTTATGTTTTTTTCTCCGATTTTATCTGTAGTCCCTTCAATAGCTACTTCCCCTGCGTTAGTTTTAGTCGGTGTTTTTATGATGAAACCTATCTTAAAAATTAATTGGTTTAAATTAGATGATGCCATTCCGGCTTTTTTGGCACTTATATTAATTCCGTTTACTTATTCAATTACGGAAGGAATTATTTGGGGTTTTATTAGCTGGACTTTGATTAAGCTTATTCTTGGTAAAAAAGATGAAGTTTCACTTACATTAGTAGTTATCGACATTTTTGCCATTTTAGCCCTAGTAATTTAGTAACTTATCGACTATACAAACCACTTGGCGAATTATTTTTATCTATTTCGACAAAAACTTTACTTAACCCCTTTAATTAAATATCTTAAACAAGAGTAAATAAAGAGTTTGACTACGTTATTATCCTTTTAGACTATTTTCTATTTTCAATAATTGTCTAATCGGAATTTGTTAAATTTTGCTTTAAACACTTAACGTGCTTTGCCCGTAATTTTAAAACTGGATATTAAAATATATTTCGATCGAACAGATTATACATCTTGAATGGAGATTTTCATGGAAGTTTATAGTAGACTAATTCCACTATTGTTATTTCTTGTCAGTATATCATTTTTAGTTTTTAGCATTTCATATATAGCTTACAAGTTTAAAAATCGTAAAAATAAGTTTAAATCAAATTATCAATCCTAAATTCATAATGGATATTTTGATATACTTGCATGTTTATTATTTAAGCCTTCCATAATTTCTAAAAAATTAAAATAATTATTTTTACTATCTTACAGAATAATCATTGCGGTTTTTCTAAGGAGTAAGCATGAAGTATATATTATTAGTTTGTTTCTTTCTACAAACATCTATTTTACCCCAAGCTAATAAAGATTTACAAGAATTCTCAACAGAATTTTTTAATTGGCGAAGACTTGAACAACCGATTAATGGAGATGATATTCCAAGAATTGAAAGGCACGATAACTGGAGTGCTAATTATTCTCCGGATGCTTTATCTTCGTACAAAAAGAAATATGTTTACTTCAAAAATAAGCTATCAGATATATCAAAACACAATTGGACCAGATCAGATAGTGTAGATTTTCTTTTACTCCACTCTGCGGTCGAACGAGTTAATTGGGAGTTAAATATATTGAAACTTCCTAATCGCGATCCTAACTTTTATGTTGAACAATCACTTGGCGAAGTTCTTGAGTTACTTGTTTTAACAAAACCCTTCAATGATTCACACTGCATAAATATTATAATTCGTTTAGAAGCTATTCCTAAAATTTTAGATGATGCAAAATTAAATTTATCAAAACCGGTTAAGGTTTTCGCACAAAACGCTATTTCAATTTTAAATGGGATTGATAAAAAATTAGCAAAAGTTGATATAGCATTAAAAAAAGTGTTCCCAAATAAATTTTATTCCAGACTGGATAGCTCGATTATAAAATCTTCAAAAGCGCTTTTAAGCTATAAAAATTGGTTAATAGAAAATGAAGAAACGATGGCCGATAAATTTAATGTCGGTCGAAATGACTATAGCTATTTCCTGAAGAATATTGCATTAGTTCCCTATTCACCAGAGAAATTATTGGAAATTGGACATACTGAATTAAATCGTTCTGTTTCATTGGATATATTAGAGAGCCAACGCGATTTAAATGCTCCACAAATGAAAATATTTAAATCTGTGGGCGATCAGATTAGCCAAGGTATAAAAGACGAACAAGAAATTAGAGATTTTATTCGTGAAAAGTATTTGATGACTATTCCCAAATGGGTTCATCATTATAAAAATGAATTGATTCCAGAGTATGTGGCCCCAATTGCAGATTTAGGAATGACCGATGATCTTACTTCTGCAACAAGATTAAATGAAGATGGGGTAAGTTATATTCCTGAACCTTCTGAAAATATGTCATTTTTCAGACTGGCTACGGCTAAAGATCCTCGTCCTATTATTATACATGAAGGATTTCCCGGACATTATTTCCAACTCGTTCGATCATGGGCGAATGATGATCCTATTAGAAGACATTATTTTGATTCGAACTCAAACGAAGGAATTGGATTTTATTTTGAGGAAATGATGCTGCAAATGGGCTTATTCGATCAAAGTCCACGAACGAGAGAAATAATTTATCATTTTATGCGTCTCAGAGCTTTAAGAGTTAATGTTGATGTAAATTTAGCACTAGGCAAATATGGTATTAATCAAGCCGCAAAATATCTTGCAAAAACAACACCAATGGATTTTGAAACTGCAAAAGATGAAGCTGCTTTCTTTGCATCAACTCCCGGTCAAGGAATTACATATCAAATTGGAAAAGCACAAATACTTAATTTTTTATCTGATGCAAAACTTACTCAGGGCAAAAACTTCAGTCTTAAAAACTTTCATGATTATTTATTAGTCAACGGAAATGTACCAATTTCATTACAACGTTGGGAATATTTAGGACTTAAAGATGAAATCTCAAAATTATGGCCATCAAAGTAAATCTAAAAAGACACAATATTTAGGGAGTTTATTCATTATGAAAAATAGGATTCTCATTCTTACAATTTTACTTGTTTCAACTATTGTTATTATTCCACAAAGTAAAAAAGATCTAACTCTGAATGATATTTACAACTCATCTAAGTTTACAACAAAATTATTAAATAATGTACAATGGCTGCCTGATGGAAGCGCTTTTACTTACACGAAAGATGATCCTTCCGGCAATTTTAAGGATATCTTTCAGCAAGATGTAAAAACCGGAAAAGAGAAATTAATACTTAAAGGCTCCGAATTTAAGTACAAAGGTAGAATAATCAGAATGAGTCATTATAGTTGGACAAAAGATGGCAAATTTCTTTTAATCGAAGGACCTGAAACGACAATTTGGAGACATTCGAGACAAGCTCCCTACTATCTTTTTAATGTATCAACAAAAACAGTGGCAGCACTTGCAAATAATAATCCGCATTTAAGAAATGTAAAATTGTCGCCGAATGGCAAATTAGTTGGATTTGTAAAAGATCATAATATTTATGTTGTTGATTTGCAATCCGGAAAAGAAACTCAGCTAACTACAGATGGTTCAGAAAATATTTTAAATGGTGAATTTGATTGGGCATACGAAGAAGAATTTAGTATGGCAGACGCCTGGAGATGGTCACCTGACGGAACAAAAATAGCATTCTGGAGAATGGATCAAACTAGAGTAAAAATATTTCATCTTGTTGATGAAATGACAACATACAATTCTGTTTTTAATCTAAAATATCCTAAGGCAGGAGAACAGAATTCTATAGTTAAAATTGGCGTTATTGAATTAAATTCGTTAAAAACCAAATGGATGAATACAGGAAGGAACGACGATATTTACATCCCTAGAATCTATTGGACAAATACTTCTTCTAAACTAGCAATACTACGTTTAAATAGATTACAAAATAAAATGGAAATGCTAATTGCCAATACTAATAACGGCAAAAGTATGGTCATAATAAAAGATACCGATCCCAAATGGGTTGATGTAACAGATAATATTAAATTCCTTAAAAATTCCGATCAAATAATATGGACTTCCGAAAAAAGCGGTTTTAGACATGCTTATCTTTATAATTATTACGGAAATTTCTTAAAACAAATAACTGGTGGCAGATGGGAAATTTCTCAAATAATCGGAGTAGATGAAGCAAATAATTGGGTTTATTTCACAGGAAAGAAAGATTCACCTATTGAGCAAAATATCTATCGTACTAAACTTGACGGGACAAATTTAGAGAGAATATCTAAAAATGATGGTTGGCATATTCCAAATTTTTCACCAAAATATAATGCATATATAGATGAATATTCGAGTGTAACAACACCCACAAAAACTATTCTTAATAAAGCCGACGGCTCCGTAATTAAAGTTCTTGCAGAAGATAATATCCCGGCATTAAAAGATTATAATTTTACTTATCCAAAATTTGTAACGGTAAAAACTCAAGATGGTACAGAACTAAATGCTTATATGATTAAACCGACAAATTTTGATCCTAATCAAAAATATCCCGTTTTAGTTTACGGATACGGTGGGCCAGGCTCCCAATTAGTTGTTGATAAATGGGGTGGAAAAAGGACACTTTGGCACCAATTTATAGCAGAGCATGGTTATATTGTTTTCTGTTTGGATAACCGCGGAACCGGAGGAAGAGGAAAAGCTTTCAAAAATTTGGTTTATGGAGATTTAGGAAAATGGGCTGTTCATGATCAAATTCAAGGCGCTAAATATCTTGCTTCCCTTCCCTATGTAGATTCAAATAGATTGGGTTTTTGGGGATGGAGCGGAGGAGGTTATTTAACATTAATGATGATGACTAAAGCTGCTGGGTACTTCAAAGTCGGTGTTTCAGTCGCTCCGGTTTCTGATTTTCATCTTTATGATGCAATCTGGACCGAAAGATATATGAACTTGCCAAAGAATAATCCAATGGGCTACAGATCTGCCTCTGTAATGACATACGCAAATAAACTAAAAGGACATCTGTTAATGATTCACGGTACAACAGACGACAATGTGCACTTTCAGAATACTTTACAGCTCGTAAATAAATTTGAAGAAGATCTTAAACAATTTGATTTAATGGTTTACCCAAACAGAAATCATAGTATTTCCGGAGGAAATACTCAAATACATTTATTCACAAAAATATCAAATTACTTTTTTAATAATTTGTAAAAAGTAAAATTTAATAATACTACGTTGTTATTTAGGTTTTTACATATCTCAAATGAAAAATAATATTGAGTTTCTAAATAAGATTGAGCTTAACAAAACTCCGGTACAGAAAGTCAATGATGAATTTTTAGATAAATTTGGCATAGAACTTTTTGTGAAGAGAATCGATTTAATTCACAAGGAGATCAGCGGGAATAAGTGGTATAAGCTAAAATATAATTTACTTGAAGCCAATCAAAAAGGATTTGATTGCTTATTAACTTTTGGAGGTGCATACTCTAATCATATTCATGCTGTAGCTTCCGCCGGACATTTATTAGAATTCAGAACAATTGGAGTTATCCGCGGTGAGCAACATCTTCCGTTGAACCCAACATTAACAAATGCAAATGAATATGGAATGAAGATTCATTATATGTCGAGGGAAAAATACAGACATAAAACTGAGGATAGTGTTCTAAAAGAATTAAAAAATATATTCGGCGATTTTTACTTGATACCGGAAGGTGGCACAAATTTATTAGCAGTTAAAGGGACATCCGAAATATTAGATAAAACAGATTCTGATTATAATTTTGTAGCTACTGCGTGTGGAACCGGAGGAACTTTAGCAGGAATAATATCATCCTTAAGCAATAATCAGAAAGCCATTGGTTTTGCAGTGCTTAAAAATGCTTCTTTTCTTATAAGTAATGTTGCAAACCTTTTAACTGATTATAAATATGGCAATGGTGATAATTGGAGCATAAATTTAGACTATCATTTTGGAGGTTACGCAAGATTAAAACCTGAACTTATTAATTTTATAGAAACTTTTGAATCTAAAACTAATATTAAGCTGGAACCGATCTATACGGGAAAAATGTTTTACGGCATATATGATTTGATCTCCAAATCATACTTCCCTTCCGGAACCAAAATACTAGCTATACATACAGGCGGTTTACAAGGTATTAGAGGCTTAAAACAAAGGAAACTCATTTTGTAAATCATTGTTAGTTATATATAAATATTCCTTAATTATTATGAAGGGACATAACTGTTTTTCTCGTAGTAATTACTTAAGTTTTATTTACATATTATTAAGTTTTTGTATTCATTTTAATTATTTGAAAGATCTACATGCTGACCGGAAAGTATTTGGAATTATACAACCGCCTCAAGAATTTTATTCCGAATTCTAGACTAATCCATGATGAATTAAGAAAATTGACTTTTGGAACTGATGCAAGTTTTTACAGACTGATTCCGCAATTAGTTGTAAAAGTTCAGAACGAAAAAGAAGTAGTTGAACTATTAAAACTTTGTAGTGAATTGGAATTGCCGGTTACATTCAGAGCCGCAGGAACTAGCTTATCCGGCCAATCAATTTCTGATTCTGTGCTAGCAGTTCTTGGTGAGAACTGGAATAAGTATAAAATATTTGATGATGCTACTAAAATATCCCTTCAGCCAGGAATATTAGGCTCACGGGCAAATCAATTTCTTGCCCCTTATAAAAAGAAAATCGGACCTGATCCCGCTTCAATAAATGCAGCAAAAATCGGTGGTATCGCAGCCAATAATGCAAGCGGAATGTGTTGTGGAACCGCACAGAATAGTTATAAAACTCTTGAGAGTATGAAAATTATTCTAAACGACGGTACTTTTGTTGACACATCAGATGAAGAAAGCATTAAAGAATTCCATTACAAGAAACCTGAACTGATAAACAAAATTAAATCCGTTGTTGCTAGGATAAGAAATAACCAGGTTTTATTTGAAAGAATAAAACAAAAATATAAGATGAAAAATACAACCGGCTACAGCTTAAATGCCTTTGTAGATTTCATTGATCCGATAGATATAATTCAACATTTAATGATTGGTTCTGAAGGTACTCTTGGATTTATCTCTGAAATAACATACCGGACAGTACCTGAATTAGCGGACAAGGCAAGTTCGTTAATAATTTTTCCTGATATTGAAACAGCATGTAAGGCGGTTTTTATTTTAAAGAATTGTCCGGTTGAAGCTGTTGAGCTTATGGATCGAGCATCTTTACGTTCTGTTGAAGATCAAAAAGGAATGCCTTCATACTTAAAGGATTTGGATGAAAAAGCAGCTGCGCTACTTGTTGAGACTAGAGGTATAAATAAAGATAAACTTTTAGAACAAATTGATTTTATTTCTAATGAAGTTACAATACTTCCACTTGTTCGTCCTATTACTTTTACTGATAAGCCAATTGAATATGCAAAACTGTGGAATATTCGCAAAGGACTCTTCCCTTCTGTCGGAGCAATGCGAAAAACCGGAACTACATGTATAATTGAAGATGTTGCGTTCCCTATCCCTAGACTTGCAGAAGCTACTTTAGAACTTCAAAGTATGTTTAAGAAACATGGATATAACGACGCAATTATATTCGGACATGCGCTTGAAGGAAATTTGCATTTTGTTTTTAATCAAGACTTTAATTCTGAAGAAGAAGTATTACGATATAAAGCATTCATCGATGAAGTCACCCAAATGGTGGTTAAAAAATATGATGGTTCTTTAAAAGCTGAACATGGAACAGGACGAAACATGGCTCCTTTTGTTGAACTTGAATGGGGAACCGAAGCTTACCTTTTGATGAAAGAAATTAAAAGTATTTTTGATTCTAAAAATCTTCTGAACCCGGGTGTAATAATAAATCTTGATAAAAGCGCTCATTTAAAAAATCTGAAGCCATTGCCTGAAGCCAATGAAATAATTGATAAATGTATTGAATGTGGATTTTGCGAGAGTCATTGCCCTTCTCAAAACCTTACGATTACTCCAAGGCATAGAATTGTAGCTTACAGAGAAATCTCTAGATTAAAATCAAGCAACTCTGAGTTATCACGCTTGCATGAATTAGAATCTGACTATAGATATTTTGGTGATGAAACTTGTGCTACAGATGGACTTTGTGCACTTGCTTGTCCTGTAAAAATAGATACAGGTAAAATGATAAAAGAGCTTAGAGCTAAAAATAATTCGGATTTTGCGAATAGTGTTGCGTGGTTCCTTTCAAAACATTTTGCAGGCACAACAACTGCAATAAGAGCTCTATTAAAAGTTGTGGATGATTTTCATTCACTGCTTGGTTCTAAAAATATGGAATCAATTTCAAGTATTTTCAGAACAATTTCTAATAACAAAATTCCGAAATGGAATAAATATTTACCTAAAAATAATCATGTAGTTGAACCTCGAGACATAGAGAGAGCGAACCCTTTAAAAGTAGTTTACTTCCCTGCTTGTCTAAATAGAACTATGGGAATTTCTAAAGATTATGATACTAAAGAATCTTTGACCGATAAAACAATACATTTATTACAAAAGGCGGGATTTGAAGTACTCTTTCCTGATAATTTAAATAATTTATGCTGCGGTATGTCTTTTGCCAGTAAAGGATTTTTTGATCAAGCTGATGCTCTCGCAAAGGAATTAGAACATGCATTATTGAAAGCTTCAAACGATGGTGAGTATCCGGTGTATGTTGATATGAGTCCTTGTTTGTTAAGAATGAAGGAAACGTTAGTTAGCAAATTAAAATTATATGAGCCGATTGATTTCATATTAGAATTCTTAGTTGATAAACTTAAATTTACGAAATCTCAAAAATCAGTTGCAATTCATACCACATGTAGTTCAATCAAAATGGGACTAAATGAAAAATTTAAAACTATTGCTGAATTATGTGCTGAAGAAGTAGTTGTTCCTGAAAACATTGAATGTTGTGGCTGGGCAGGTGATAGAGGATTTACATTTCCTGAATTAAATAATTCAGCTTTGGAAAGTTTAAAATCGCAAGTTTCTGAAAAATGTTCCCATGGATATTCTACAAGTAGGACTTGTGAAATAGGACTATCGCTTAATAGCGGAATCAGTTATAAATCTATCGTCTACTTAGTTGATGACTCAACTAAAAGGAAAAATTAAAATGGTGGAAATTGGATTCGTCGCTTCATAATGATTGGTCTTTGCATTTAGATATAATTAATTATTCACATGCTGTTAGCGCGTATCCAACTTATACATTAGTTCTTAAATCTATAAAGTAAATAACACTCACTATCTAAAAGGTAATTATTTAAGTAGAGAAATTTATGATTTTATAAAACTTTATTCAAACCAGACTAATAAATCACACACTTCAAAAAATACAACAGTGATATCTCAAGATCATTTATCAAAAATTACACGTTACGATAATTGCCAACTAAATAGGTTTAATAATATTAAATAAGAACCAAGCGACGTATTAATTAATTCAAAAAGTAACTTTATTCATTCGGTAGAAATTTTAGCTTCAGAATAATGAAATTAATTAAACAATAAATACTCAATTAAGGGGAACTCATAAGAAGGTTATCCTACTTATTTGTATAAGCACTATTACATTCAGCATTAAAGAATTTCTTCATAATCAAATTATAAATTGAGGAGCAATTGAAAATATTTTTACAAACATAATAATTGCTAGAGGTTCATATAGCGATAATGTTTACAGAATTTCTCCAAGGTTAAGCTTCCAATCAGGTAAGGTAACATTTGCTTTAAATACCGAATTCACAAGTGCTTCTTATGGAACGATTAACAGCGGCGCAACTGTAAATAAATTCAGATTATTATTTGCAACTTTTTACTATTTCTAATTTCCTTCCCCCAAAAATTATAGAGAGCCTCTATTGGCTTTCAGCTCTTTTTTACTTTTCTTTCATTATTATGATGAATTATTAAATAATTTTTGTCATATTCAATATTACTTTTTGAAAGTTATTTGTTCAATGCGGATGATTAAATAACTCGAATTTATTCTTAATCATATCTTTCAAATTTCCGAGACTATTTTTCGATTTCAAATTCATTTTATATCAAATTGAAATCACTATTTCAGGGAGATCTTTTCCTCTTTAATCCGGAATAATTTTCATTCTTATTCAATAACTTTTATCGATCATATTTTATGAGATATAATAATATTGTTTCTAAACGATTAATATTTTTTATCATTACTACAATAAGTGTTTTCTTATTCAATATTAATAATGTTTATGCTCAAACTAATAGAAATATTTATCATCCTTTAAGTGGCTCGGTTTTAATTAACGCAGATTTTATGGAAACTTTTACTTTTTCCGATTACACAAATTCCATTAATAATAACGGTTGGCGAGTTTACGGTGAATATTTTCTTCCCTTATATAGTAACTTTTTTAGTGGAATTAGAATTTATTATGGTCAGGGTAACTTGCAGGGTAAGCAAATTTCATTATTAAAATCCGGATTCCCCGAACAATTTAAAACTTCTATTTTAATTGAAGGTGCCGGAGTTGAGCTTGGATATAAAATTTCTAAATATTTTTACCCGTATTTTTTTGTCGGTATAAATTATTTGTACTTTGATCCAAAAGATAATAATGGTAACCGTTTACCCAATAACTCTAAAAATTTATATTCCAGGGAAACATATAACTCCAATGTAGAATTTGGCTTTAGATATTTTATTAATGATTTTCTTGCTGTAACTGCAGGATACACACAAAATTTTAATACACAAGATTATTTAGATGATTTAAATATAGGCAGTCACGGAGATACTTATTCACAAATTAATCTCGGTATTTCAATTTCATTATTTGCAGATAAAGACTCTGATAATAGACGGTGTAAACGATTCAAACGATCTTTGTCCTGGTACGCCTCAAGGAATAAAAGTTGATGAACACGGATGCCCATTGGATGATGACAACGACGGAGTTCCTAATTACTTGGACAAATGTCCTCAAACACCAAACGGAGTAATTGTTGATACATCCGGTTGTCCAATAGATTCTGATAATGACGGAATTCCTGACTATTTAGACAAATGTCCTCAAACACCGAAAAATATTAAAGTTGATCAACACGGTTGTCCGAAAGATGCAGACAACGATGGAGTTCCTGATTATTTAGATAAATGTAATAATACTCCAAGCGGAGTTTCGGTTGACTCGGTAGGTTGCCCAATTGATTCTGACCATGATGGAATTGCTGATTATCTTGATAAATGTCCAAATACATTAAAAGGAGTAAAAGTCGATTCTATAGGCTGTCCAATTGATTCGGATGAAGATGGAATACCAGATTATTTAGATAAATGTCCCGGAACACCGACTAGGGTTAAGGTGGATTCTACAGGCTGTCCGCTTGATAGAGATAAAGACGGAGTTCCCGATTACTTGGATAAGTGCCCCGATTCTCCTCTTGGTGTTAAAGTAGATTCTACAGGATGCACTGTTAAAGAGAAAAGTGTAAAGTTAAAAACAGAAAAACCCAAATTATCTCAAAAGGTTGAAGACTCACCGATTCATAGTTATCAAATATCTTATCCTTTAAATGCTGCTTTATTCTTTAGACGCTCATCAGCTTTATTACCTGCCGCATTTGTAGAATTAAATAAAATAGCAATCGAAATTAAAGCAGATTCCGGAAGCACCTGGCGTATTGAAGGATACACTGATTATGATAATCCTGTTTCTTATGACAAAGTACTTTCTTATAACAGAGCTAATGAAGTTTTTAATTATTTTGTTTCAAAAGGGATTAACAAAAGTCGATTACAAATAATCGGAACCGGAAAATATTTATCTGCAAATAATAAATATTTAAAAAACGGACTTGAAAGAAATATTGGTGTATTAATAACAAGAATTGAAAAGAGATAGGTTTAATTAATCTTTATGTATAAACTCCAATTTTAGGCCAAGGAAGTTACTATAATTTTGTGCTGCATTTTTAACTTTTTCATTATTGGATTTTCCTTGCCCTTCAAAATATTTTATGGAGATAATTACTTTTTCTTTCTTAATCTTTCGACTCCATATTCCTATAATTTTACCATTTAATAAAATAACAGGTCTGAATATTCCATTTGAGTACACTGCATTTTTCATATATTCATGTGGTAAATATGCCGTTCTGTCTGTATAACTCAAAATAAATTCATCAAAAGCAGGCAGTAAATAAGCGTAGTAATCTTCTGGTATGTTGTCACTTGATTCGCTGAACCAATACTCTTTTCCGTTTAAGTTTTCAGAAATTAAATTATCTTTACATAATTCTAAAGCAATTTTTGCTTCTGAGATATTTAATCCTGACCACCAAGTAAAATCAGCTATAGTTGCCGGACCACGAGTAGTAAAATATCTATTTGCTAAATTAAAGAGCGATTCATTTTTATTAAATGTTTTTGATTTTGGAACCCTCTCTTCTAATAAAGAATAAGTAACCTTGTTATAATGAACGTCTCCATTGCAAATTAATTTATTCAATTCTGCGTACATCAATATATGGGAAAGCCGATTCTCACCCGTATTAATTTTAGACGATTTAAAAATACTTTTAATTTGATCGCGAGTTAAATAATTATTTTCCGATAATTCTCTTTCTAATATTTTTAAAGATTTATTTAATATATCTGTGGTTAAACCTAAATCTCTTAACCTAGTTCTTAAGGTCGATATTATTTTAGGAGCCGTAAGATCTAGCAGCCAGTATATATCATTTGCTGAAACTAAATGCCATGTTGGTCTCATTAAATGAGTTCTAATTATTTCTCTATTATTAATTGCATTATTAACATCATTTTCAGTAATATTTTTCGATCTGACACCCACAGCCCATTTAACCATATTATAATCTTGAGCTTGTATTGCGGTTATATACTTAACGACGTCAGGAACAGAAGCTGAACTTTTATTAAATATTTTTTGATTATTAGCGCGAATATTAGCAACGTTGTATAAATTCATATTAATTTTATAATATCTAATTATTTTGGAAGTGCCGAGTTTATCTCATGTTGGAGATGAATTTAAGTAAAATGAGGTTTAACTTAAGAAATAATTTAGTAGATTAAAAGCCTTAGTTACTAGTATAATACCTTCTGAGATTGTTATAAATTAAACATTATGTTTTTATGATCCAAGATCCATTGACATTAAAAATAGTTAACTTTTTAACCGAGATTGGACTAAAAGTCAAAGTAGAAAAAATATGGCGTAAAACAATACTGCCTGGAATTATAATTAAAAATGGAATAATTATAATCGATGAGAAAAAATTATTTTACCCGGGTGATATATTACATGAGGCTGGACATTTAGCGATCATTGAAAAAACAAAAAGGACAAGTATAAATATTAATGTTGGAAATGATCCATCAGAAGAGATGATGGCTATTGCATGGTCTTATGCTGCAGCTGTGCATTTGAATATTCCATTAAATCTTGTATTTCATGAACACGGGTATAAAGGAGAATCTATGAATTTAATGAATTCATTCTCTGAGGGTTCTTGTGTTGGACTTCCGATGCTTCAGTATTTAGGCATGGCATTCGATAAAAAGAATGCTGAATTAGAAGGGGTAAAATCATTTCCTGAAATGGTAAAATGGTTGCGAGACTAAAACCAACTTCTTATTCTTCTTTCCTATGCCACCATTCTTTAAACAATTTACAAAGTCCGCTTGGTTCAAATATTACTTCAAAAATCCCTTCAAGTTTAACTTCCTTTAGATTGGTAACTCGTGTAAAACGAGCAGACCATTTACAATATCCAATATTGTTTTGAACTTTAATAATTTCATAATTAAATTCTATATCTTTTTGAAGTCTTGTAACTTCATTCCAATATTCTAATATTTTGACCTTGCCTACTATAGAATTATCAAATGGAGTTTCATAATATTCTGCTGAGTCAGTAAAAAGGTCTGCAGCTTTTTGTGGATTTTTCTCTTCCCAAGCTATTTTATATTCTTGGAGCCATTTATTAAAATATTGGTAGGTTAAATTATGTTTGTTTTTACTTTCGGCAATACGCCATTCAGGATTGATCCTAACATATCCGGCATGATATATACAAATATTATTTTTATCCGGATCATCAAAATAAGCTTCTCTCCAATGCCATCTTTGATCTGTTGGATCAACTTTGAATTGAATTCCATACTTTTTTAACTCTGAATATTTTTCATCAACATTTTCAACTTCAAAATAAACTGTTGTTGTTGATTCTACCGCTTCAGCTATGTGAATACTAAACGTAGCTTCATTACCGGGAACTACAAATCTGGCATAGTGATCACTCTTGACAATTGGGAATAAACCAATCTTTTTATAAAATTCAAACGATCTTTCAATGTTTGTAACACTGACTGTTACCTGGTTTAAATTCAAAGTATTCAATATTATTTCATTCATTTTAGGATCATTTTATTTTAAATGATAGATAACTAATATAATTTTTTACTAAATATATATCATATCTTGAAATTAAAATGTGAGCTAATAAGATTCGTTATGTCTCAAATAATTAAAAATCATTAAATTGAATATTTGATACCGGATAATACTTAATGTATAAATATTATCCGGTCATTATTTTTAATAGAAAGGCCGCATATATAAATATTTTTATGAATTATATTAATTGATAAAAATATTCTTAAGTAGAGAAATTGAATTTAATTTCAGTTGTTTCATTTATGCGAAAAATTATTGTTTAACCAACACGGCATTATTTATTGTCAAAGTATCCGGATTTGGCGAAAAATAATATATCAGAACAGCAGTACCGTTATAATTTGAACCAGATTTGTTTCCCGAAAAATAGAAACCCCTTAAATTTAATTGTAAATCAGTATCAGAATATTTACCTGATACTTCACCAGTGGAAGACATTTTTCGATTCAAATTTTTGTCGTGTCTTGAATATGTATATTGTCCACTGCCGGAAACTATGTTATTAGATCCGTCAATATTAATTATTGCATTTAAAGTGTCCTTACTGCTGCCGAAATAATTTAACTTCCAGGTACCTTTTAAAGTATTATTTGTATTATTACTACTATTTGAATTTGTCGGATTATCAGTCTTGCTACAAGCTTGAAGTAATAAAGCCAGCATAAATAGAACAAGAATTGAACTTAATTTTTTCATTTTTATCTTCCTTTTTTATTTTAGAATAGTTCATATAAAAGCCGATTCTTAAATAAGAGTAATTTCTTTTGATTTCAATAACATCTTAATGCTATATGAATTATTAGATGAGATTTATTAATTAGAAAAGAAAACAAAAAGATATTTATGTCCTTCTTATAAGATAGAAAGACATAGATATCATAATTATTTATATGTGATTATTTCAATAAAACGAGTTTCTTTGTAGAAACGAAATTGCCAGCTTGCAATTTGTAAATATACATTCCACTCGCCAAATTATATTTTGACGTTAAGAAATTAACATTATGCGTTCCCGCCTGTTGATCTTTATTTACAAGAGTTGCGACTTTATTCCCGAGCACATCATATATATTCAAAACTACATGACTTTGTTTCGCGATTTCATACTTAATAGTTGTACTTGGGTTGAAAGGATTTGGGTAATTTTGTAAAAGTGTGTATTTCAGCGGAACTTTCAAATTTACATTTACGATTTTTGAATATTTGTAATTTCCTTTATAATCCATTTGTTTTAAACGGTATGAATAATTTCCCGAACTTAATTTATCATCTGTAAAACTGTATAATTTATTTTTAACTGAATTGCCTGCACCGGGTACAAAACCAATTTTTTCCCACGATTTGCTAGAGCCTGATTTTCTATCAACTTCAAATCCCATGTTATTTTTTTCAGTTGCAGTTTCCCATGTTAATATTGTATTATTATTACTATTGGTTGCAGCAAAAGAAACCAATTCTACAGGCAATGGAATTGCTATATCAGCTTGGATTAAGCCGTATCCGCTCTTATTATCATAACCGGGATCATTCATATCGATTATGCTGTTTTCTAACTCAGTTTTAATTTGATCCGGTGTTAAGGTTGGATTTTGTTGCAGCATTAATGCCGCTACAGCTGCCGCATGTGGCGCTGCTGCTGAAGTACCAAAAAAGTTTGGAAAACCGTCTCCTTCAGGATCTGAGCCACCGAAAAATGTTGTATTTACTCCGTCCGGCGCAGTAATTTCCGGTTTATGAGGCCTGGGATCGTTAACAGGGTTTCCGTATTTATCAAAAAATATTTTTGCCGGCCCAATTGAAGAAAAATTTTCCAGTTCCGGGGGATTCGTTCCATAAGCAGGGGTTTTATCATAGAATGCTGCACCGACTGCTATAGCACCTTTTGCATTCGGATGTCCCATAATCGTGCTGCTGTGAGTAGCATATTCAAGATTCTGCTGGGTTGCTCCATTACTAATATATTTGATAAATCCGGGATTGTCACCTGCAAGTGTAGCAATCAGTATTTTGTAGTTTTGTACTGATCCGGTTGGATTTTGATATACTAAAATTTGAAATGCATCTCCCGATTTAATGTTATCATTCCCAGCTGCAGCAACTATACTATCCTTAGAATCTAAGAGTAATATTCCTATTTGATTTTTTGACCCTTTGGCTCCTTCATAAGTAGAAGCAAATGGTGAGTCCCACTGAAGTGAAAGGTTAATTTTTCCTCCGGCCTGTACGGAGAATGATTGATAAATATCAACTCCGGGGCCCGGATCAAAATCGAATGGCGTTACAGTAGTTCCGTTTATTGTTGTCTCTGGTCCGCTCCGCCATGAACTCTCGTAGCTATGATCACCGCTATTACCTGCTGATGAAAAATACGGAACCCCTTGTGATTCAACAGAATCAACTGCTTGCGCTATAATTCCGTCTTGAAACATTGGTTCGGCAAAATAGCTAATATCATCTACAATAACATTAGCACCTGAATCTTTTAGAGCAAGAATATTATTAGCAAAGCCTGCCATTCCGTTAAAACCTGTAGCAAATGCTAATT
Organism: uncultured Ignavibacteriales bacterium; assembly: GCA_963739985.1. Lineage (GTDB taxonomy): Bacteria > Bacteroidota > Ignavibacteria > Ignavibacteriales > Ignavibacteriaceae > CAVUCE01. Next base: position 220,592 of record CAVUCE010000001.1, on the reverse strand, counting down.
TTGCACCCGGAGCTACATCGTGTACTATTTGAAGCATTCCTCTGCCTTCATCGCTAGCTTTTTGGGGCATGTCTTGAACCACTACTACAGGCTTACTATTTTGTGCATTTCCTTTTCCAGGCAAATCTCCTGTAGCAATATCCTGCGGAGCTCCGAAGAGTGTGTTGTAACTGTCTGATAATACGCCTACCATAACTCCGGAACCGTCAATGCCGGATTGTGATCTTAGCCTGGCTGAATGCATTGAAGTATCTCCCTGGGATGTAACTATTCCTACATTCGTGCTGGCAATAGACGCATCAAAATAACGAAGGCCTTTAATTGAATTAATTTCTTTTATCTTACTTATTGGAATATATGCCGAAACGACTCTTCCAAAAGTACCGGTTATTTTCGCACCTAAATTTTTTAACTTAGCAACTAATCCATCCGTCCCGTTTTGAGCGGTAATATCTACAAGTACTTTGTCGTTATATATCTGTGCAAAATTATTTGTCGCTCGATAATCTTTTGTCGTAGAGACCGGATTTTTTGTGTATTGGTTATACAAATTTACCAAAACTGATCCGGCTCTGTCTAAGTCGCTGTTTTGTTGTGTTGTTAATATTTGCGATATTTTTTGTACCGCACTTTTGGTTAACCTGGAATTAGTTTGCTGAGCATTTAAATTGAATTGCAGGGAGAAAACACTGATAGTTAAAATGAATGCTATCTTTAAACTCCGCCCTTTCAGTAGCAGATTCATCATCAACCAACCTTTCTTATTATTTAACTATTATTACTTATCGTTATATTTCCCCTTTATACGATTTTGCTATTACTTCTGCTTTGCAGTTTACATTTAATTTCCTGTAAATATTCCTGATGTGCTGCCGAACTGTATCGATAGATATTTCCAGTTTTCCGGCTATCATTTTATAACTTAAACCCTCAACCAAGCCATCTACAATTTCTCTTTCTCTATCCGAAATCGGTGATTTTAATTTCTTTTTGGGCGAAAAATATTCAATCACGCTTCTGGCAATATTGGGTGACATCGGCGCACCGCCGGATGAAAGTATATCAATTGATTTTTTAATTTCTTCGATTGAAGCATTTTTTAGCAAATATCCCGATGCACCATTACAAAGCGATTGAAATACACTTTCAGAATCATCATGAACAGTCAGCATTACAATCTCGGCGTTAGGAAATTTTTCTTTCAATATTTTAATTCCATCGATTCCGGAAATTCCCGGTAATCCTATGTCTGAAATAATCACATCCGGATTAAAGTCATCCGAACTTTCTAAAAAAAGTTCAACAGACTCCTCTGCAATTTCACAATTAAAATTATCCTGTCTATTAAGGTATTTTTGCAGTAAGTCTTTTAGTTCTGCATCGTCTTCTATTATTCCAATATTTTTCATGATTTAATTGTAGGGAATTTGACAAATCATTTCAATCGCATGATCATGCTATTGCCGTACTAAACACCCAAATTACCTTTGATTATAATTTCAAATCCTTCTGAGTTTTTAATTGAGACTTCAGCATTTATTTTTCCTGCTCTCATTTTAATATTTTTCAGCCCTTGCCCGACTTTAAATTCTTTATCGGTAAAATTATTACCATAGTCTTTTATGATCATTAAATAATTTTTACCATCACTATTTAAAATAATATCAACCTTTTCCGTATTAGAATGTCTTGAAATGTTATTAACTGATTCTTTAAGTATTAAGTAGAGATTTTGTCTTATTTCTATAGGCAATTTCTGTGCAGCATGGAATCCGTCGACACTAAAATTAACGATAACACCTTTTTCGCGAAGCACGCTGAAAGCAAAGTCTTTCATTTTATTCAGCAAGTTCTCAAATTTGTCGTTTCTGGAATCAATAGACCAGACAATATCCCGCATTGTGCTGATAGCTTCCCTGCTCATTTCAGAAACACGTGAAAGCTCACTAGCTTTTTCTTCATTTACATCTTGTTTTATAACATCAACCTTTAAGGCAAGTTTTGTAAGATTTGCTCCGATATCATCATGGAGGTCGCTGGCAATTTTGATACGAAGTCTTTCTAATTCGAGAAGTCTGTTAATTCTGAATCGATAAAATGAGTATAAAATAAAAATAACTATTAGTATTATTATGGAATAAAACCACCATGTTTGCCAAAAGGCTGGAGATATGACAACCGAAATCGCTGCTTCATTTGCAATTGAAGGTTTCCCATTCTGAATAGTTGTTACCCTGAATGTGTAACTCCCCGCATCTAGATTAGTAAATGTTGCAAAACGCCTTGTCGAATTTGTAATAATCCAATCCTTATTAAAACCATCCATTTTATATGCATACTTCAGATCTTTATTATTGTCATAATCAATTGCTGTAAATTCTAATTGAAAGAAATAATCTGTATGTTTTAATATTATCTTTTTAGCGCTGATAATATACTTTTTCATTGGAGAATCAGCGGATGGTTTAACTTTATGATTTAATACGGAAAGTCCCGTGATATAAACTCTTGGAGCATTTACTTTATCACTAAGCCTATCCGGATTGAAATATGTTATTCCGTTTAGGCCGGCAAAATATAGAATTCCATCTTCTGATTTTAAAGCACTATTATTTACATATTCATTTGAGAGGAGCCCGTCATTTTCGTTATATCTTTTAATTAAATTTCGTTTAAATTCAATATTATAAATGCCGTCGTTTGTACTAATCCAAAGGTTTCCTTTATCGTCGTCTAGCATTGCATTAACTACGTGCGAGCATATTTCCTTTGCCTGTTTATATTTTATAAAAAGATTTTTCTTATAACTATATTGATATAAATCCTCGGATGAAGCTGCCCAGAGTCTATTCCGTGAATCCTGGTAAATGTTTCTAATTTCTCCATAATATAATGCTTGTGAACTATCCTTTTTATTATCAAAAAAAGTAAAAGATCTTGATTTGGGATCGAACTTACAAATTCCATTAGCCTTTGTTCCAATCCAAATATTATTAACGGTATCTTTGCACATAGTAGAAATATGCAGTCTCTGTTTAAATACTTTATTCTTTATCTTGAGCGATACATAAGAAAAACTTTTCGCTGCAAAGTCATATTCATAAAGCCCGTCACCAACATTTCCAATCCAAATATTTTGATCATCATCTTTAACAATATTGATTATGAATTTTTGCGGATAGGATGTTTCCTTACTTTTGTAAGACGGATACTGAATAAACCGGTTTTTATCAGGGATAAATTTACTTAATCCATTATATAATGAACCTGCCCAAATATTTCCCTCCGAATCTTCGCATAATGTGGAAACATTATTAGAGGTAAGACTGTTATTATTATTAGGATTATTTTTAAAAATAGTGGATTTATTTTGTTTTTTACTAAACATTACGAGTCCGCCTCCCCAGGTACCAAACCATAGATTTTTTTTTCTGTCCTGCAACATAGACATAACTACATTGGAGGGTAAAATCGGATTTGAAGACGGATCATTTGATATAGTGTGAAATAAATTTTTCTTTTTTGAAATCTTTACCAGCCCCACAGGATCTAATCCAAGCCAAAAATTTCCGTCTCTGTCTTGAAATATTTCACTTACATTATAATCGGGAGGAACTTTTTTATCCGGTATTTCTATCCTAATAGATTCAAATTTATCGTTCGCAGAATCGTATTTGCAAAAATATCCATTTGTCGCAGAATATAGATTGCCTTTCTTATCAATATATAACTTGTTTATAGTGTTATTTACTAAATTACCTTTAGAAATATTGTAATGATTAGTTTGCCTGTTTGTTAGGTCATAAGAAATAATACCGGAATGAAAAGTACCTAGCCATAAAATACTGTCCTTATAAACTACATCTGAAATAATTCTAATATTTCGTGAAGAGAAATTTTTCAGCACTTTCATATGTTTAGTAATTAGATTTAAAGACTTTAAATTCCCATTATGATCACCATAATAAATTGTATTTTCATTATCAAAAGTCAGGCACTCAATAACATTATTATTGTTAAAATCTTTTTTTGATGAAGTATCCGGGTATGCTTTAAACTTTCCGGTAAGAGGGTTAAAAGAAGCAATTCCCAGGTTTGTTGCGGACCAAAAAAAACCGCTGTTGTCTTCGACTATTTGTCCGAATCCTCTTATACCGATATTATTGGGATATTGTATAAAATTGTTTTTATCAAAATTATATCTCAAAAACTCATTCCCGGAAGTAAACCAGAGTCTATTTTGCGAATCATTTAAGACTCCGCTGCAGAAGTTTATTGGTATGCTGGTAGAATCGTTTGGTTTGTGTTTGTAAACAGTGAAATCATATCCGTCAAATCTATTCAGACCGTCTTGTGTAACTATCCAGATAAAACCAAGTTTATCCTGGTTTATGGAATAAATTGTTACTTGTGACAGCCCATTCTTTTTAGTGTATAAATCCGCGTTGAGTGTTTTTTCCCGTGCAAGTATAAATGAGTTAAGAATTAGTAAAAGTAAAATTGATGATTTGAACATTGCAAAAAATATAGCTGTAAAGAATGATATTTTTAATTAACTATTTTATTTTTGATTTATATGAATTTTAAAATACAGAATATAATTGCCAGGCAAACCTGATTATTATATTATATTATATTTTAATTATGTTTTGATTTTAGAAGGACTATAATATCATAATTTGAGAATGCTTAACATTCATACTTTATGTAATGATATAAGATTAATAATTCCGCAATAGCACTTTATTTTTGTAGATTAATTAGGATAATAAGTATTTCTGCTTTTTAAATCAATAAATAATAGATAAGCGGTTATGATAAATAGATTATTTACCTACTCAAAAGATGAAGTTATTATTTAATCAATTCATATTTAGAATAGTAAACCATTGATTTTACTGAATGAGTTTTATTTAATTTAGAAAGGTCCTTAGCCAATAAAGAAAAATGATTGGAATAGCCATATCTTTTTTCTATTGAGGGATACAAATGTTGGTTGGAAAGTATAATATGCGCTAATTCATCGGAAGACATTTTAAGTATTACTATTTCACTTTGAACTTCAAGCTCTAATAGCCTTCTGCTCGAATCATTTGATAGATTGATTTTGTGATCGTAATTTAATAATGATTTTTCTTCAGGCATATTTAAACTCTTCAAATAACTATCTAGCATTATATAAAAGTCATAAACTAAAATTATTGTCCCTTTAGAAGATATTCTTTCTAATTCTAAAATTAGTTCTTTTGATTTTGCATAATACAATGATCCGGCAAATGTTATTATATTTATCGATTCATCTTTAATAGGTAACCTATTTGCAAATCCATTTATGTATATGATTTTATTGGATATTTGTAAACCTTTCAGCATCGAATTATTAGGTTCTAGCCCCAAAACGGTTGAGCAATATTTTGACAAAGCTATTGAGGAGTAACCGGTTCCGCAACCAATATCTAAACCTAAATTAAAATATTCGTCGTCATTCAAACATTTTTCAAGAATCAGTTTATGTAATGGGGGCCTATAAGCAGAATAGTGGAATGCAATATATTTATTATATTTTCCAATCATTTATTAGAATACTAATCTTTCAACGATCGTTTTTTAATCATTCCACCCACCGTATCTTTAATACTACTCATAACAATAAATGCATCCGGATCTATTTTTCCAATTTCGGATTGTAGTTTTGCAATTTCCAGCCGAGTAATAACAGTATAAATAATTTCAATATCATCAAGTGATTCATTTTTCTTTTTGAACCCTCTCTTACCATTGTAAATTGTAGCCCCTCTACCCATTTTATCGGTTATCATAAGTCTAATTTGATCACTAAAACCAGAAATGATTGTTACCCCGGTATATTCCTCGATTCCTTCAACAACAAAATCAACGGTCTTAGATGCGGCTAGATATGTTAGAATTGAATAAAGTGCAGTTTCAATGGAAAGCAAATAAGCTGCTATAGAAAAAATAATTATATTAAAGACTAGAATAATATCACCTATAGTTAGGCCCAATTTTTTACTTAAGTAAATTGCAAGAACTTCAGTTCCATCAAGAACTCCTCCGCCTCTAATTGATAATCCAATGCCTGTTCCAAGAAAGAAGCCACCGAAAACAGAAACTAGTAATTTATCGGATGTAATTATAGGAAAACTTACCAATGCCAAAACAAAAGCTAATCCAACTATTGCCAAAATACTTTTTAAAGCAAATGCTCTTCCTATTTGTGAATATCCCATTATTAAAAATGGAAAATTGATAATTATAATTAATATTGGTAAAGAAATATTTGTAACTACCGCTACTAACAATGAGATTCCGGTAACTCCACCATCGATAAAACTATTTGGCAGTAAAAATCCTTTTAATCCAAATGCAGCGGAAAATATCCCCAAAATTATAAATAAGGAATCTTTTATAAAATGTGTAATTGTTATTTCGGTTTTTTGTAAGTTCAATTTATCCTTCTGACCACTTGAATTTTTATTATCACCGCCGGATTTTAATCGTTTCCAAAATTGTTCTGAAATAATTTGTTGAAAAATTGGATTCATTATATATCTTGTTATAAATAATTGATTTGTTAAGAAATTACAATTTAGTTTGAAGAATTATTTATTTATGTAAGTTTAGTATTTTAATCAAGAGATTGTTTGAATTTTAGATATTTGCTTTTTGCTAATCCTAATACTTGTTTAAAATCTGCATCGTTTCGAACTGGATTTAAAAACTCATCTTTAAGCATATATGGATAGCAATAAAATCCTGCATCTATAGCTCTTTTAAGAACTCTTACACAATCATCCTTCTGTCCGTATAAGCCGTACAGATTTGCATAATTATATAGCTGTTCAGCATCAAAAACTTTTGATGTTTCTAATTCTTTTATCGAAGCCAAACCATCTTCCCTTTTCCCGGTTATAAAGTCCAGCATAGCTTTAGACCACAAGCCTAATGTTCCATAAGGTTCTGACTTTATGACTTCTTGAAATAATTGTTTAGCTAGCTCATTCTTTTTTTCACGCATATAAACCTGGCCTTTAAAAGCTTTACTATAGGGCGAGTCCTTATCCAGATTTAATCCCTCAATTGCTTCTTTGTACTTTGACAAATACATATAGGTAACACCAATTGAACGGAACCTTGAATTTGCCGGATCTAGATTAACTGCAGATTCCATTTCATTAATTGCATCATCAAGCATTCCTGTATAACGGTAAACATAACCGAGCCAAAAATGAGATTCAGCACTATTTGGATTTATATTCAATGCTTTTTTAATTAGTTGAACAGCTTCTGTAGCTTTACCGATTTCAGTATAAAGTGAAGCAAGATTTCCTAGTGCTGCCAATGATTGATTATTAATTTCAAGAGCTTTTTTATATGAAGCTTCTGCGACTTTTATCTTTTCCCTAAAGTCAGAATCGTACACAGCGAGAGCATGATTTCTGAAACCTAATTCCACATAAACAGGAGCAAAATTTGAATCTATTTTAAAGGATTTATTTAATAGATCGATAGCGGATAAGTTACCTGAATTATTTACGGGATATGAAATTGCTTTTAAATAATATTCATATGCAATTGGATCATTTGGAATATTCTTCTCCTTTAATATTTCTTCTTCAGGTAAAAACTTAACCTTTAAACCTTGAACTACTTTTTCAGAAACGATATCTTGAAGCTTAAAAGTATTCTCATACGTTACTTCAATCCTATCATGCCAAACTAAATTATTTGAATGCACATCAACCATTTCCAAATTTAATCGTATCTTATTACCTTCTTTCAAATAACTTCCGGATAATACATAATCGACTCCTAATTTTTGCGCTACCTGTGAGACATCTATATTTTGATTTTGATATTTACGAATCGCACTGGAAGGGCGAACAAGAAGTTCCCTTACATAAGCAAGCGAATTTATAATTTGATCCGCAATAGCAAAACTTAAGAAATTAAAATCTTTGTCGTTATTTAGATTCGTTAGTGGAAGGACTGCAATTCTTTTTAGAGGAATATGTGATCTTGAAACATGATAATTACTTCCCGAAAAATAATACCAAAGTAAAAATGATGACATTAAAAATAATAGTATAATTGCTGAAACAATAAATATTTTATTTCTATTATTTGAACTTTTAGTATAGGATTCATTTATGGTTTGCCCAATGGTAGAGTTCTCATTTAATGTATTAAGCTCTGATAACAATTCTTCCATATTTTGGAATCTATCTTTAGCATTTTTTTCCAAACACTTCTTAATAATATATCTTAATTTATCAGGAACATCTTCCCTATAAGTAGAAACAGGTTTATGATTTTCATTAACTATTGCATAAGAAATGGATTGCTCATAATCTCCTGTAAACGGTAACTTACCGGCAACCATTTCATAAAGTACGACTCCAAAAGACCATATATCCGTTCTTTTATCAACTTCTTCACCTTTAAATTGTTCGGGTGACATATACGCGGCTGTTCCGATTGTACTTCTTACTTTAGTTATCTGTGATCCGCCACCAATTTTTGCCAATCCAAAATCCATTATTTTAATTTTATCATCATCTGTAATCATTATATTTGTAGATTTTATATCTCTATGAATTATCCCTTTCTTATGAGCAGAATCTAATCCCTCTGCAATTTGCTTCGCATAATTAACTATACTCATAATTGATAGTTTAGATTCGTTCTGAAGCTCTATCACGTCCTTTAATTCTTTACCTTCTATGTATTCCATAACGATGAAGATCTCGTTATTGATTTCTTCAATAGCATGTATTGTAGCAATATTTGGATGATTTAATGAAGCGGCAGCCTGTGCTTCTATTTCAAATCGTTGTTTTTCCTCTGAGTTAATAGAGATGCGATTAGGAAGGAATTTTATTGCAACATTTCGTTTCAACTTAGTATCTTCGGCAAGATACACAATTCCCATTCCGCCTTCACCGATTTTATTAATAATATTATAATGAAGAATATTTTTACCTAACAATAAAAGCTCCAATTTTTAACAGGACTTTTACACGGATCTATTTAGATAATTTTTTAGGAAGTAATAAATGTTTTATTTGAAGATCCTATCGGCTTATCTCATATCATAATCACAAACAAATAGGTTGATAGTCTTCAATTATCCCTCAATTAATTTCGGATTGTGAAATAGGAAAAGTTATTACTCAATTATAGCTTATTATAATGAAAAAAAATGATTGAATAAACTAAATTCTTGGGTAAAGTAGTATTTAAAGCAGAAGTTATAGAAAGTTAAAGGCAATAACTTGCGAGGTTCAATTAACGATAAGATGTACTCAAATTGTAAACTAAACAATTATTAGATAATAGAATAGTCCAAACTTAGATTAATAATAAAAGGATAATATTTTTGTAATCGGATTTTGTATAAATTCCGGATAATAAAAAGTTATTACTTCAAGATACTCTCTAAATGTTCTTTTAAATAATTAATGTTTTCAGTAGCAATCTCATTATTTGGATCAAGATCAATTACGGTTTTTAATAATTTTTGAGCCTCATCATATTTTTGTTCAGTTATTTCAATTACTGCAAGATTGTTTAAGGCATCTAAGTTATTTTTCTCTTTTACCAGGATTTCATCCAGAATTTTGCGTGCTTCTGATAAATTATTATTGGTGATTAATTCTTCGGATTTGAGGATTAGTGATGGTAAATTTTCATGATTATTTAATGTAGAATCACTTTTTTGATAATTCCCGATAAGAGGGAAATAACAATCTGTATTATTGTAACTTTTGCCTTTCACCCATATTTCTTCCGGATCTGCCCCCCACTTATCAATAAAAACTTGTTTATTAATATTTAAGTCGCGCTTTATATTTTTGAATTCCATCCGCAGTAAAACTTTTTGATCCGAAGTGATGAATAAATACATCGGATGCAATAACAGTTTTAAATCCTGCAATTTGCGCTCTTAAACAATAATCATCATCTTCGAAATTTCCAGGTGAAAATCTTTCATCAAGTCCTCCTAGTTTTTTAATTACTTGTCGTTTTATTAAAGTACATAAGAAGGCTACTCTCGGGAACTGAAATATTTGGCCACTGTTTTTCTTTTTAATTATTGAAGCATAACTATGCATTTCATCAATACTTTTATATCTGGCTGCTTTATCTAATTGTGCACCGCTAACTGAGTTGCTTATCGGACCAACTATTCCTATGCTGTTATCAAGTTCAGCGACTTCCAACATCCTTTCAAGCCAGTTAGTTGTAACAATAGTATCATTATTTAACAGAAGTATATCCTTTCCTTTACTTTTTGCTATTCCTTGATTTACAGCAACAGGAAAACCTTTGTTTTCAGCATTTCTAACGAGCTTAATAAAAGGAAAGTCTTTCATAATTTTATTTGGAGTTCCATCAACTGATGCATTATCTATAACAATAATCTCATATTCAGTTTTAGTATGTTTTAGAATACTATCAATACAAGTTTTAGTATATTCATATTGATTATATGTAACTATAATAATACTTATTATAAATTCAGTTTCAGTATCATTATTTTTATCAACTTTCTCGCTAGTTTCTTTTGGATGTATATTGATAGTATCAGATCTACTTTCCAAAAATGATTTAGTTAAGTCCATGAGTAATTTTTTATTTTTAATGGCATCCTTATCCGGTGCAATTGCTAATAGAAAATTATTTAGTTCGGCAGCATAAAATATATTATTTTCTTTCATGCTTATATCCAATAATAATTTAATTGAATTAAGATGCATTGGTTCATGGTTTAATACGATTTCGAGCTTTTCTTTAGCAGTTTCATAATTCTTTATTTTAATACTGCCATCAATTTCATTAAGTAAGCTATCTCTAATGGATATGTTCCATCCATCTTTTAGAACTTTGGCTTTAACTTTCTCATTAATTCGCATTGTATGTTTTTGAACAAATTCATTAATAAAATTCTCTCTATAAATTCTAAATGAAATTAGAACTGCGCCAAAATATTTTTCTTGTTCAAGATGCATGAACAGAAGATCAGTAAAAATATATTTTAACTTATCACGATAATCATCTATATCAAGAACGTTAACGGAAACATTTTTATGATACTCATTTATTAACTCTTCTTGATTAATATATGTAAGAGTTTTGTACCCTTTATATTCTGCAACTATAGAATGCAGTCGTTCAACGGCATGTGCTATTGTTCCATCAACGGGAATAGGTTCAGGCGGAAAGTCATTATACTTAAGATTCAAATCGTATAATGGGGTTAAAGCTTCTCGACGATACCAAAACATATTACCAACAGAAAAGAAAACACTGTTACGATCAAGGTTTTTGTCTATTTTAATTTTGTTAAGTAACTGTTTACATACTCCCATTAAACCATTAATACCCATGTGAGAATAGTGGTTTTTAACCCAAAATTTATATATACTTTTATAAATTGGCGGAAACACAACACCAAGATCGTTTTGTCTATTAAAACTTTTAATTATTTCTTTAAATGCCGGGGGTGAAATCAAATTATCAACCAGATACTCACTCCAATTATTACCCCAAGTAAAATGTACAGATTTTTTAGTATGCACATGACAAACAACATCGTAAGCTTCTAATTCGTTTCTAAAACCTACCAACCAGGGCGCTACATCTCGTCCGCGATTGGGGAATGCTTTTACTATTATTTGCCGGGACATAGGAAGTACATTTTGGTTGAAATATTTTTCAGCTATCTTTTTATATTTATCATCGACTACAGAGATAAGCAAATCGAAATTATAAGGAGCGTTTTTTAACTCACTCACGTACATAGGAGCTTGTTCAACATTATATAAATGAAGATGAATTCCAATATTTAAATTATTTTCTGGAATATCTTCATTTGAAGAACTTGTAATTAGATCTTTCCTGGTAAAATTAGTTCTATGGAAATAGTCAGTATTTCTCTCTTCAACTTTTTCCGAAAGAGATACCTGTTCATTTCTTGAAAAATTATCATTAAAAACAATTTCATCCAGCAAATGGACACTATAATCGGTTATTGATTTTAATGATTTGTATATAGGATTTAGAAATTTATGAATTGATTGAAACTCCACATCATGAATATAGGGGCCCAGGATATCTATTACATCTTTTGTAAATAAAACAGCTCCCGATTGTATAGCATTTAAGCTGTCAACCATTTCTTTTGTAAAAGGTGCTCCGCTTTCAAAACGAGGTACAATTTCGTTATTAACATTTTTAGTGAACCCTATACACGCTTTTTCTAAAGGGGAAAATAATTCTTCAATTATTAAATATACTGGCGGATTGTTATTATTTAGATCCTGGTAACCACAAAGAACAACTGATCGTGTATTATGGATATCATCAGATTTCACATTATTTTCAGTTTGCCATAAATATAATTTATCTATCTTCCCATTTACAAATGAACCTATTCCTTTAGAAACACTTCCGGAATATCCCGTATCAAAAACTATTGCCCGACCTTCATTATTTAAGGCCATTGTTGACGTATAATATTCTTCAGTCAGTTCTTTTCGTTTATCTAAAATTCTTTTAATCTCTTTGTGATGTTTAGAAACAATTTTTTTGAGTTTAAGAAATCCATTTTTTTTATCCTTAAGAAAATTTAAATCATTTAGCCATTCATGGGTGTATTTTTTTTGAAGGAACCCTATTTCAACTAGTGCATCAAAAAGGTTAACTAAAGAATAATTTGACGAATGATTACTTTTGCTGGAAAGATATTTAAAAACATCACCATTATAATTCGATATATCATACGCTTGTCGCCCACCATAGATATATTTACTTTCTAAATATTTACTATCATTCCCACGTAGCAAATCGTAAATCACTTTAGGAAGATAACCATCCCTTGAAGCAAAATTCACATTTGGATAATATATTTTGAATATCTTCGCTGTTCAGTATATAATGGGCTAATGCAAAGATAAAAGGGCCGAGACCGTAATAGCCAAGCATTTCTTTGCTGGAAAACATATCAATAAATATTTTGATTTTCAAAAATGTCTTCTGCAACCTTGTTAATGCAAATTCCCAATAAAATCTTCTCTGGAGGACTAAAATTATTTGCATCTTTCCAAGCTTCTTTATGAGTCTCATTTTGTGAAAAGAATAATTCCTTATTGCTAGGAATATGGAAAGGCACAACTCCCGAATTAATTGCGCAAATTACATCCGAGTGATAATTATCTCCGATATGCAACAAATTCGAAGGTTCAATATTTTCTTCGCTAATAACTTCATTATACAATTCACCGGTATCTTTTCTTTTTTTACAATCAGAGGAAACATATAATTTTTTATACCCCAAAATACCTTTTGCCTCAAGAATACTCTCCAATATTTCTTTTTCAATATATACATCTGAAGTTAGGATTACTGGTTTTCCTGAATCAATAGCCAATTTGTAAATATTCTGAGTATATTTTCTAATTCTGAGTAAATTTGTTTCAACATCAATTTCAGCCTGCTTCAGACTATTCTTTGTTTTTTCATCATATTTATATTTATCGGCGATATAATCATAAATCTGACTTAATGTAATTTCACCGTAACTCGGATTTTTTTTACTAAGTTCTTTTCTAGCTTCATTTTCTGCATGTAGACGAATATTATAAAAATCTACCGCAGCATCTCTCAGTATCAATTTTGCTTTATTATTCAAGAAATAAAAAACATCGGTTGGAGAAAATACTGGTCTGACCAACAAAGTATCAAAAATATCAAAACTTATTACTTTAATTGAGTCTGTTTTTATCAGTGTTTCTAATTGATCAATTTCATTAATGTTTTTATTTGGCATTTTTACTTTCTCCAATAATCGCATTTTAATTTTATTCAGCTAACACTCTTTTTTGCTAAAAATATAATACTGTCACTTCCAAGATATCCGTAAGAATATGAATACAATAAGGACGCATACGCTTCTGAATAGTTTATTTCTTTTAGAATATCCATCAATTCCCATCCAAAATATTGGAAACATAGACATCCTTCGGAATTAATTGGATCCCCGTGATATTCGGGCGGTAGAATATGTTTTACTTTATTATTTTCAATGATCGCTCGAATTATGTTTTTTCCCGAATTTACTGCAAACGGCACAGTAAAAATAAGGCTCCCACCTGGTTTCAGAACTCTATTTATTTCTTGAAATGCTTTTTTAAAATTCGGTACATGTTCTAAAACATCCAGAGAAAAAACAAGGTCAAAGGTTTCGTTATCAAAAGAAAGAGCTGTTACATCTTCATTTCTAATATTATGCTCATTGTAAGTTCCGGATTTAAAAATATCACCAAGATATTCACTACCTATACAATTTGTAAAATTTTGTGAGTAATATTTATATAATGGGGTAGTTTGCTCAGTCAAGTATATTTTAGAATTTTTTTCCGGTTTAATAAATTCTTGAACAAAATGAACGAATGACCTCATTCGATTATTCATGGAACATTTCGGACAAATTATTCTTTCTCTCCAACAAGGAACTTTAACACCATTATTTTCTCCGGCAAACATATAATCGACGAGAAAATTAGTTTCTTCGCCACACGCAGTGCAATAACCATGATACTGAAAAGGTTTTTGAGAGCTAGATAATTTATTCTCATAATTTTTTCTTTCTTTAATTATATTCTTATAAGTATTCATGTACGACTTATAATCATCTAATGATTCTAGCTTTTTTATTGTAAAATCTCTGAGCAACTTGGGATCATATGTTTTCCCTAGATAGGTTTTATTATCAAGAGCCACATCATTTTGAGGATCAAGTTCAAGTACTGTGTTTATTAACTCAATTCCCTTATTAAAATTATTTTCAAGAATGTGAACAACAGATAAATTATTTAACGCATCTATGTTTTGGTTATCTTGCTTTAATAGAGATTTTAGGATTTCTTTGGCTTTAGAGAAATCGCCATTCGATATATAATTTTCAGCAATTCTTAACTGCATAATATTTGCATAGGATGTGTTATAGAATGACTGAATTTGAGTCTGTCTTAATATTTCTTCATCTCCGAGATATTTGTCCTCATATTCGTCCATCCCGATATTTAACGCTGCACATTTTTGTGTCCTTTCAATAAAATCGTCTACCATTAAAGATGTTATGTTTTCTAATGATTCCAAATGAGGTTTTACTTTATCCATTGTTGAAATAGCATAATCAATCTCTTCAAAGCCATAAGATATTCCATATTTTCTAGTTGGAGACATCTTATGCCATTCTTGAGCCGAGATATCTTCTGTAGGGATAATAATGCTTATACACCCGCACATAGCTGCTTGTAGAGACAAAAAAGTGGCACTATCATAACTGTAAAAATATTTTTTAGTATTAAAAAGATTTGCAAGTTCTTTTGATGGAGTTGTATCAATTATCTCATAAGAATTAGAATTGTCATGAACTAATTCTCTCATCTTCCCTTTTCTTCTAACGAAACAATTACCAGACCTAGAAAGTTTGAGAATCCTCAAATAGGTGCGAGTAAATTTCAAATAATTGAAGGAAAAGAGGCAATTTTGCATCTTTAGAAAAGGCTTTTGAATAATAGAAAACCATATCTTTTTGTCCAAAAACACCATCCCCTCCAATAACTCCGGGCTTATTAAGCAACCAGCGAACGACATTTTTTGCATTTAGTGGATTTCCCGAGACAATCTCCGGATATATTACGATTGAATCATCTAAATATTCTGGTCTTGCCAACGGAGAATAATAATTTTCATTCGTTTTATAATTTTCAAATTCATTATTGGAGGGCCATAAATATGCTTTGTATCCTTTTTTGTTTAGCAAGTCACATAGTTTGTGTAAAACTATAATACCACCGACATTTGGTTCAAACTCTGGAGACCAGATTATATATTTTAATTTATTATTCATCTTATTAGTTTACATTTATATAAGGGTAAAATTACAAAAGCTAATTTAGCCCAAATGATATTTTGATTTAAGAATAAAAATTGGTCTATTTAAAAATTCACCAAGTGAATCATCTCTAATAATATTTTTTTCATTCAATTCTTTATAAACAATACCACCGTTACATCTTTCAGGAATTCCAATTGCAATAACCTCCCAGTATTCTTTAGTTCCATTTTTTATAAATTCTATCATCTCAGATTTTGTACCATTCTTAAAAAGCGGTGTTGTAATGTTTCCCTTCCAATTAAAACCTAATTGGAAGACCATTTCACTTGTCCTTCCAGCTAAACTATTAATTTGAGTTAGTATATTATCTTTTGCTTTTTCTATGGATATTTTCTTATTTCCATAATCATCGCCCAAATGATGTAAAACATTTAACAATAATATTACATCGTATTTTCTGTCATCAAGCTCATCTTTAAAAGTTAAATATTGGTTAGATATTTCGATTCGATCATGAACTCCGATTATTTCTGCTGATTTACTTACAAATTTCGCATGAATAGCATTTCCTTCAATAAAATGCACTTTTTCTACACCGAGATCTAATAATTCAAATGAAAAGTATCCCGTATTACCGCCAACATCTAAGAAATATTTATGCTTAAATGATATATTCTTTTTTATATAGCTCAATCTTTCCGGTTCATATCGAGTTTTAATTCTAAGTTTATCAATATCAAATATTAAACGAAGTCTCTCTGATAAAATCTGGTAATTTGAATGTTTACTTGTTTGATTATAAAGCCTTAAAAGCTCTTCCATATCTACCATGTATGAAATAACTCCTCACTGTAAATTTTATTCGTATCATCTCGTCTATATATATCTGATTCAATCCATGAAGGAAGTTCGTTAAGTAATTCATTCTCCTTAATGGAGTAATATTTCAAATTTTTATTTCTTTTAATGTTATCAATTATACCTCCAAACCAAAAATACTTTACTTCCTTTTTAGATTCTTTGATCTGAAAATCCATATCCAGAAGTGCTTGATCTTTCAGAAAAGGGATGAAAAGATTTATCCCTGCATCAGCAAATAATTGAGACGGTCCCCAGAATCTTGGATTCGCTTCTATCATATAATATTTATCATTAACATTTATTACTTCAATCATTAGCAAACCATGAAATCCAAGTGATAATAATAGCCTTTCATAGATTTCAAATTGAGAAGAATGATGTATATCAGATGAGATTGCACCTATTATAGATTTACCGTCTGCTTGTTGAATTTTGTTTTCTTGAGAATATTTATGGACTTTACCGGCTTTGGAAAAATAGAAAAGTAAATAAAAGCTTCTGCCATTAAGATATTTTTGATAATAGAAGTCAGAAGGATTGCAATTTTTTAAAAAGTCTTTTTTATTCTCCTCATTAAAAATTAAATATGGATTGTGAATATTACCGTCCGCTGCTATATAATTTTTGGGTTTTGCAACGAAAGGCAGTTTTGATTTATGTTGATCCGATATCTCTTCAGGAATCGGTATTCCAAAGTTGTCGCAAAGTTTGCTGAATTTTAATTTATCCGAGATATTCTCATAAATTGAAATGTCAACGAGAGGTATTTCGCAATTATATTTTGTAGTCTGTTCTTTATGCTTTAATAAAAATCTATTAAGGTTTTCAGATGAAGGTGCAATTACAAAGCTTTTATATTGCAAATTGTCTTTGATCTTTTTAATACAATTTAATACATCTGTTAAAACAAGCTCTACAGATTTTCTAACAGCCACAACATGATCTTTATAAATAGTAGAAAATATTGTATCCTTTTCTGATTTAGCAATTATTGCAAAAGGTACATTAACAGCCACTAAAGTTCTTATAAATGCAATTACTGCTCTTTGATTAAATCCGGAGAATATTATTACTGCTTTATCCATTCTTATACTCTTTTAGTAAAGCAACAATCAGATCCAACGAATCTGACTTTAAATCCGGGTAAATTGGTAAGCATAAAACTTGTCCTGTTATATTTTCAGCTATAGGCAGATTCTCTGCTCTTGCCGAAGGTAAATCACGATAGGTTGGAAATTGACTAATCAAAGGATAGAAATATCTTCTAACATAAATATTATTAGCGCGAAAAATATCATATAGTTCATCTCTCTCTCTTCCATATTTTTCCTTCTCAACAAAAATTGGGAAATACGCATAATTATGGTTAACAGATTCCATCCCTACTTGAAATCTTATCCCATCTATGTTTTTTAATTCATATTTATAAAAATCAGAGATTCTTTTTCTTTGCTGCAAATTACTGTTGACATATTTTAATTGTAAAAGCCCCATTGCAGCTTGTACTTCGTTCATTTTTGCGTTAATACCAGGTGCTACTACAGTTACTTCATCAGCAAAACCAAAATTTTTAAGAAAATCTATTCTGCGTTTAGTTTTTTCGTCTTGGCAAATAATTGCTCCACCTTCAAATGTGGTAAAGACTTTTGTTGCGTGAAAACTTAATACAGACAAATCACCATAGTTTAAAACTGATGTTCCATTGATCTTAACATTAAAAGCATGACTAGCGTCGTAAATCAATTTTAATCCGTAATTATCTGCAATTTTCTCTATTTCGGTAACATTGCACGGATTTCCGTAAACATGAACTGGAAGAATCGCTGTTGTTTGAGGAGTTATTGCTGATTCAATTTTGGTAGGATCAAGATTACAATTAATTGGGTCTATATCGACAAAAACCGGTTTTATTCCGTTCCAGTGAATTGCATGTGTTGTAGCTACAAAACTATATGGAGTTGTAATTACTTCTCCGTTTATTCTAAGAGTTTGGAGAGCAATTAACAGTGCTAAGGTCCCATTAGAAAAAAGTGATACATAAGGAACGTCTAAAAATTCGGCTAATTCTTTCTCTAATTGTTTATGAAATTGCCCGTTATTTGTAAGTACTTGACTTTTCCAAATTTCTTCCAAATAAGGGATAAACTCTTCTAATGGAGGAAGTGAAGGTCGTGTAACATAAATATTTTCAGAGATTTCATCATCTCTTTTACTTTTTACTTCACATACTGTCAAAACGGAACTTTGAACTTCACTTAACATATTCTTCACTTTTAATATATTTTTAGTGAATTAATCGAATTTCATGCCATCACACTTCTTATTGTTTTAGCTCTTTTTATAAGATATGAATTAACATTATCAGCATTATGGCTAATATCAGCCATAGAATTTATTTTGTAGAACATATTTAGAGTAGGTCATATTTGCAGTGAAAAGTTAGTTATACATTTATAAATTATCTGAATTTGAGAAAATCTCTGATTAAATCGAGAAAAACAAATAAGAACCTATTATTGTTGTTAAGTATCTTATTTCACAATGAATAAAAGACGTTTATGTTATATTGTCTTTCAATCTAAGCGGATTAATAATTTCTTTTCAAAAAAGCATTTTTATTCAAACATGAATTAGGATCCATTATGAAATTCTTTACATATTTATTATTTATTACTGCCTTATTTTTCTTTACTTCGGAATTAATATTTGCTCAATTACCTCAACCTAATCATGTTGTCATAGTCATCGAAGAAAATCACGGTTATTCTCAAATTATCGGCAGTAGTGCTGCTCCTTATATAAATAGTTTGGTCTCTGATTCATATTCGGCTTTGTTTACTGATTCGCATGGAGTTACACATCCTAGTCAACCAAATTATTTATGGTTTTTCTCAGGTAACAACCAAGGAGTTACAAGTGATAATCTACCTTCAAATACTCCTTTCACCACTTCTAATCTTGGCGCGGAACTATTGAAGAAAGGAATAACGTTTTCTGGTTATTCTGAAGATTTGCCTTCTATCGGTTTTAGCGGAGCCTCTTCGGGTAATTATCAGCGAAAACATAATCCATGGGTAAATTGGCAAAGTGCTTCTGTAAATAGCATTCCAAATAATTTAAATAAACCTTTTACTGATTTCCCCGCTGATTACAATAACCTTCCACAAGTATCTTTCGTAATACCAAATCAGAATAACGATATGCACAACGGAAGCGATCCGTCTAGAATTTCAGCCGGCGATACATGGTTAAAAAATAATTTAGATGGCTACGTTCAGTGGGCGAAAAATAATAACAGCCTACTAATACTTACCTTCGATGAGGATGATTTTACTTCTGCAAATAAAATTGCAACTTTATTTATTGGCGAAATGGTAAAAAATGGAAGCTATTCAGAAAAGATTAATCATCTTAATGTTTTAAGGACTGTTGAGGATATGTACGGTGTTGGATATTCCGGCGCAAGTGCCGATTCTTCAGCAATCACTGATTGTTGGGATCAAGTTCTTCCGGTAGAATTAACAAGTTTTGAAGCTTCATATAAAAGCAATAATGTTACATTAAATTGGAATACTCAATCGGAAATAAATAATAAGGGTTTTTACATTGAAAGAAGAGCTTTTGAAAATGGAAATACCGGCAATTGGCAAACCATTTCATTTATAAATGGTCATGGATCGAGTACTAGAAGACATAAATATAGTTATATAGATAATTCTTTAAACAGCAACTCAACAAGATATGATTACCGACTTAAACAAGTTGATTTAGAAGGATCGTTTGTTTACAGCAATGCAATTTCTGTTACGTTATCTCAGCCCGATGATTTTGCTTTATTTCAAAATTACCCTAATCCGTTCAATCCTAGCACAAATATATCTTATCAAATTCCAACCGAAGGTTTTGTTACGCTTAAGGTTTATAATACTCTCGGGAAAGAAGTAAAAACTTTAGTTTCCGGAAATCAACAGGCCGGAAAACATTCGGAAAACTTTGACGCTTCAAATATGAGTAGCGGAATTTATTATTATCAGTTGATATTTAAAAATAGCGTTAAGACTAGTTCAATGATTCTTTTGAAATGAACCAATTTTATAAACTTAAATCTAAAATTGGAAGATCGATTATTTTCGAAGAATTTATTAAATCTTGATGTGTTAAACTGGTTTTATGAAAATATTGAGTAACCGCTTTTTGCTGAGGCCATTCTGCTATGCAAGTAGTGTATATAATTGAACTAATTAATGGGAAAAGAAATACGACTCCACCTTCACCGGGAAATCTTTGATGATAAAATGAAATAATCCCAATTGTCGTAGTAGCAATTGCACCGCCGATTAGAGAATATCCCGCAATTCTCCAGAGCGAAATTGAGGGATTTTGCGTTTTTGCAACCCAGTAAACTCCTAATGCCGTACTGAATAAATACGATGAAATAATTATGGCTGAAACAGATGCATTCTCAAAGTCAGTTTGTTTACCTTTCCAGGTGGCAGCTATTCCTAACCACATTACTGGAGTTGTAAAAACAATGGAAATTGCCGCTCCTGAAAATACTTGGCCGGTAATATTCCAAAATGAATGATGCTGTCGTACATTATCTGTTCCGGCGTAATAATAATTAAAAGTAGATGGGATTTTCTGGTTTAGAGTAAGTTTAAACTTTGGTATTTGACTTATCTCAGAATTAGTTTGTGCGTTTATTTCAAAACAAATTAAGACAAGTAAAATTACAACAATATTTTTCAACACGGCAGTATTTTCCTTAGAGGTTTTAATATTTTACTCCGGCTAGTAAGAATTAAGACAGCAAAAAATATTACGTTAATTATAAATCTCTTTTTGAATATTCTTTTTCTGACATGTTTGCTCGTATATCTTTTTTACAAATATAGTTGATTTTCTCTTTGTCTACAATTTGGGGTTAGGCTCAAATTCACTTCTACAACCAGCCTCTTTCCACAATGAATTGGCTATATGTTTAAATATTTGCTCGAAGAAATGAATTTCATGTAATGTTGAGTAACTTAATCATTAATATACAATTATAAGATAAAATATTTTGAAGATAGTGCTAAATAATATAGACCTTGAGGGTTTCCCCAAAACCCTCAAGGTTATCACAATTCAAAACAATATTATTTCATTAATATCATTTTACCTGTATTTATATAATTTCCGGCCTTTATCCTGTAAAAATATACTCCGCTTGCAAATGACTTATTTGAAGCATCAAAAACTGTGTTATAATTTCCTGCCTGCTTATGTCCGTTAATCAGGGTAGCAATTTCTTTTCCTTCAATATCATAAACAACCAGTTTTACATTGTTTTCTTTTGGAATGCTCCAATGAATTGTTGTTTGCGGATTGAAAGGATTGGGATAATTTTGATCAAGTTTGTATGCAAGAATATTATTTTTATCATTTACATCAACAGTTGAGCTTACCAAAATGCTTACCGGCATTGTCATATTACCGCCGTTGCTGTTCACCATAATCTGCCCCTGATAATTACCTTCTGCAAGGCCTTGCGAGTTAAATGTGACTTTAATATTCTGCTGACCACCGGCAGAGACATTCCCGCTCGAGGGCGCTATAGTCCAGGGAGATGATTGATCGGATACATTAATTTGCCCTACAGCTTGATTAGTTGCACCTTTATCATCAGTGACGGTCAATTTATAATTGTATTGACCTGTTTGCATGAATGAATGGGTAGCATTCGCTTGAGTACTTGTTGCATTGTCTCCAAATTCCCACAAGTAACTATTAATTTGTCCATCATTATCATAAGAACCGGAGCCATTAAAAGATACAGACTCATTTATTTGAGCCTGATTAGGAGATACCTGTGCAACGGCAACTGGGGGCTGATTAGTAGTTCCGCCACCTGAATTACCAACTGCTCTTATTAGTAATGCACCATTTGAAGCTATAGCACTAAAATTTGCCCAACCTGAAAAATAACCTCCAAAAGAGGGATCGTAATATGCATAATAACTGTTTCCGGGCTTCAGCCCATCATCATCATAACCTGCTGGAAATTGTAAATTTGTATTTAAGCTGATGACAACAATTGAAAATAAGTCTCCATTCTGAAATTTTAAACTATTTAAGATATAATTTGGAAATTTGAAATCATACCATTTACCAGTGCTAGATACTTCAGTAGTAAAAGTTGTATCGACCAAGATCGTCCCATTACCTAAAACAACTGCAATTTCCATAGGATTAGTATTTGCAGTTTCCGTTTTCATATAAAACCTAACTTGCTCAAGAGAAAAATCTTTCGTTAATTGAAAATCATTTCTCCAATAAAAATATACATTGCCGCCTAATCCTATGTAGCCATCCGCAAAAGCATCTCCATCATCCAATACCAACTCATCTGCTGTAACTTTTGATGGAGATGAAGTAATATGATTTGTATTTAAATTTCCCCGTGATTTAAACATTTTGATTGTTTGAGCTTCTAAAACATTGTTCATTGTATAAGCAGGAGTCAGATTAATCTGCGGAGGCTTTTTATCAACAACATTAATTCCTCCACCGCTTGCACTAATATTAAATGATAAATTTGCGCCGCCTGGGTTGCTGATTGTAAAGTTTGTTGATCTTGTTGAATTTGGAAGTACTTCTATATTCAGTTGACTGACATTTAAATTCAATGCCGCTGCACTGCCACTTCCTGATGAGCTCACAAATGCCCCTCTTCCATGTGTCCCGACAATTACTTTACCATCCGATTTCCTTGATGTTATATATTCACTTACTACGTTTCCAATAACATTGGCGCCTTCCTGAACCCACTGAGTATTGTTGTTATTCAATTGGTTTGTAGAAAACACTCCTATGCTTGTTGCCAAATAATAAGTTGTTCCGTTATTTGTAGGTAATATAGTTGCACATCTTAAAGATGGACCTGGAATTTGTTTCGTTCCTTCAAGATTTCCTTCAACAGCATTGTATGTTTGACCGCCGTTTGTAGAATGATACAAACCAACAATATTGTAATTAGACATCACAACCATTATTTCATCTGCATTATCAGGGTTAACTGCAATATTATAGATATACGCTCCTTGCGAAACATTAGGAATAGAAATGTCAACAGCACCAGAAGTAGCTGTATTGGCATTCGCAAGTTTATATACTTTTGGAGCAGAATTAAAATCTGTACTTGCGTAATACAAAACATGCGCAGGCGAAGTGGAGGCTGATAATGTAGTTATAATTGATCCTTGTGGTAAAGTTAAATTTGCTAATTTTGTCCATCCTATTTTAGTCCCATTTTGCCCATCGGGAATTGAATTAAGAGAATTATTTCTCCATAAATCGCCACCAGCCGGGTAATACATAATATTTTCATCAACCGGATCAATGACATATGGATTTACAAACATTTGATTAACTGCATCTGTGGGGAAAATAGTAGACTCTCCTGCATTCCAATCAGGCTGATTATTTTGATTATATTTTAACCGGAAAATTTTCCCGTTGTACACGGAAGCGTAAGCAAAATCTTTCCCAAAATAAGCCCACATTCCATCACCGGAACTTTCATCCATATAATTACTTGTATTAGTCCCATCGAACGTAAAGAAAGGAGTTCCATTATCCTGGGCGCCACCCATGATACGATTGTCGTTCGCTTCATTAGGGATAGCTATCATATAAAATTGTGTAACATTATATCCGTTATTTTTATTTTCCCATGGAAAATAATCCGAATAAGATGTATTAGTAATGTCAGAAGTATATACTAACCCTCCGTCATTTCCCCACCACATTTTTTTCGGATTATTAGGATCGAATGAAAATGAATGAATATCGGGATGGAAATTGGGATAACCAAAATAAACAGGATGATAACCACCAATCCATGTTTTCTTTATATCGGTTGGTTTTGTTGAAAAACCGTCTGTTGAACGGAATAAGGAAGTTCCAGCAATGAGGACAAAATTTTCATCATCCGGTTTTACTGCGATTGCCATATCATAATTTCCTTGTGAACTATAGATTCCCTGACTAGCATATGGCTCTCCTGAATTTATAAAATTAGGAAGATTATTTGATCTATCTTCTGAAGCACCTGATGATATTGTAATTTTATAAAAATTTGTTATTTCATGCTTATCGGCATCTACCTGGCCGCTATTTGTTAGAGCATAAACAATATCAGGATTCGCTGCTGTAACACCCAGTACTGTTCTTTCATTTGTAGAAGGGAAATTGTTAGGTGTAATTTCTGTCCAATTATCACCATCATTAGTTGATTTATATATTCCGGGATTTATAGTTGCAGTAATTCCTTTAAATGGTGATGAGACAGTAGCAATAAGAGTCCCATTGCTGCATGCTACAACATCACTAAAAATGTGTTCATTAGTTCCTCCCAAATTTAAGCTAAAGTTATCTCCACCATTCTTTGATCTAAAAATACCAAATCCATTGGAAGCAACAAAAACACTTCCTGTTGCCGGATTAACAACAATTTTTGACGTATTGTCATATGGGGAACTCCATTGTGCAGTATTACTATCTAAAGTGCTTGGAATAACATTCCAGGTTTCTCCGTTGTCTGTTGATCTATAAACGCCATTGCCTAAAAAATAAGCGGTGAAGTTAGCGGATGCTGAGTTTGCAGTAAATTCTCCCCCACAATAAAACCATGTATTTGTATGCCCCGCTCTAGGATCTTGCGCTACCGAAGTAACACTTAATACTTGATCAGTTCTGCTTTTCATTTTCCAGGTATTGCCGTTATCTGTTGATTTCCATATACCCCCCGAAATTCCGCCTACAATAATAATGTTTGAATTTGCTACATCAACAGCTAAAGCCCTTGTTCTTCCACCTACATCAACCGGACCCGCCTCTTTCCATTGCATAGTGTTAATTGAAGATGCTTTTAGTAATTTATTTTTTGATGAAAGTTCCTCTGCATATTTCAGCTCCTTTTGCCGTGCATGATAAGGAATTGAGTTTGTTGCCGGGTCTCTTAAAAGCCTAAATATAAATTTGTTTCTTTCTTCTGCTTCATTTGAGAACTCTTCCTCTTTAGAAATATTCTGTCGATTAGCTACTTCTTTTTTTTGTGTATTCATTGCATTAGTAAAAAGGACTGTTATTATTCCACAAATTGCAAATGCTAAGAGAAGATTTAATCGTGTTAGTTTCATTGATTTACCTCACTTATCTTTTAATTATTTAATAGATATTATTTTCCATGAAGGACTTTTTACATTGGGTGGAATAAACAGATGTTCAAGAGTTATTTCACGTTTTGCTCCTGCTCGCAGCAATTCTTCTTTGGATAAATTACTGTTTTCAATACTTGAAGAAGTAACTACAGCACTTATTATATTACCTACAGGTAGCGGCGGGACAGAAACACCATAATATTTTACAAGTAAAATTTTTATCTCACCATTCATGTATCCATTTTCATCATGTAAGCTGATTATTTCAGCTTCAACTTCAGCTGAATTAACATTAGGAGGAATCTGCTTGTTTAGCATTTCTACATTTTTATTTTGATTAAGGTTTTTGTTGGATGAGCCGCAGCATCCATTTAAATTAATTCCTATGGACACAGAGAATAGAAGATACACCAATAGATAAATATTCTTTTTCATATTAGGTTATTCTTTAAGTTTTAAAAAAAAGAATTAAGGAATAGGAATTCGTTTCTTATTAAAGTTGGAAAGTGAAACGAAAATTCTTACTAAATGAAATTCAAAATAAACTTCTAGCTTCTATCATATTAATGCGCAAAAAGCTAAGAGATAGGCTCATTAATATTTAGTATAAATTTTGGGAATATGTAATCATCGTAAAGTTTAAGGAGAATAGCCTTCAGTTTTCCAAAGCGAGATTGAGGGATTTTGCGTTTTTGCAACCTAATAAAGCCCAGAAGCAGTGCTAAATAAATAAGTCGAAATAATTAAAGTTGTAATTCATGCGTTTTCAAAATCTGAATGTTTGCCTGTATATAAAACTATTACTTCCATAGAAAATAAAGGGTTGTAAAAATAACAGAGATAACTGCGCCTGATAATAATTGGACCGCAATATTCCCAA
Source organism: uncultured Ignavibacteriales bacterium (assembly GCA_963739985.1). Classification (GTDB taxonomy): domain Bacteria; phylum Bacteroidota; class Ignavibacteria; order Ignavibacteriales; family Ignavibacteriaceae; genus CAVUCE01. Next base: position 193,723 of record CAVUCE010000001.1, on the reverse strand, counting down.
ATGAATGATGCTGTCGTACATTATCTGTTCCGGCGTAGTAATAATTAACAGTAGAAAGGATTTTTTCAATTTAAAATAAGTTTAATCTTTGGGACTAAATTATCTCAGAATAGGTTTGTACTTGAATTTCAAAACAAAATAAGACAAGTAGGATTACAGCAATATTTTTCAACACGACAGTATTTATCTTGGAGGTTTAAATATTTTGCTGCCCTGCCGATTAAATAGCAAGACAGCAATAAATATTCTGTTAATTATATATCTCTTTTTGAATATTCTTCTTTTGTAATTTCAACAACTTTTGCAAAGTCATCCATATTTTGTATTGCTTTAGAAGTCCACGATCCGGAAACTTCGTAATCTAATCCTGCAACCAAAGGTTCTCTACTAAAATTGGTAGCTACGGTTTTTGATTTTGGAATATCATTTCCTTTAGAATCTACGGCTTTATAATAGACAAAAAGGGATTTCTCTAAGCCGCCGTATTTATTTTTTATATCTTGATTTATCTTCAACGCAATTTTTATATTTAAATTACCTGCAGATGCTTTGTTTACCACAACATTTTTACTTGAATATGCTGTGCCGCTTAAAGGTTCATAAGGAAGTTCTTTAGTTAACGGATTTGCTTCAGCATATTCCGTAATTTTGGTTTTTCTTTCATCTTTTAAGATTTTCAATTCTTTGGATAGTTTAAAACTATCTTCAAAATCCGTTGATTCCTTAAGAGCTTTTTCTTTTTCAGAAATTTTTTCAGCATATTCTTTTTCTAAGGAAGGTAATTGACCTAAATACTCATTATTTTTGTTAGAAGACATATTCCCACAGTTACTTAGCAAAAACATAATTATCACCGAGCTAAAAAATATTATAATGTTCCGTTTCATGCTATCCCCCTTTTTTGTTTATTGTTTTAAGGCTGTTTAGTAAGCCTTGTTCATTTTGAGTAGTCCAATGACTTCTCATTATAAAAAATATGTGTCTTCAAAGTTTTGTAAATAAATTATTTTCTTTTGTATCACATAACAGATTAAAACAAAATATTTTGCAGTTATACTACTAAGGCATCACTACAAAATTATGAAAGCATTCTTCATTATATTTAGGATTTAATTAATAATAGATTTTATGCTTACCTATTATTAAGTAAGAACTTAGTGATTAAGTATTTCGACAAGGTCCCCTTTTACCGATAAGAATAATTCTTCAACCAAATAACTAAATTTTCTTATTAGATAAAATAATTATTAGTAGAGTGAAATATCCTTTTTTTAAAGTATTGCTAATATTTATAATTAGCAAGCATAATATAATTTTTATTTATCAAATGGAAATATAGAACTAAAAGTGTTGCACATTATTTATGTTTTAATAATACTGTTACTGAATATTGACTATTGTTGCGAATAACACTTTGGCTAAGAATTACTGAACTACTAAAGTAATCCTCGTGTTCAAAGTATAATATTTCGTCGCTTGGAGCTGTTCCCGGTCCGCCGGCAAAAGTAAAGTTTCCTAAACTATCAGTAATAAATTTTCTATGCGAAAGAGAAATGGAATCATTCACAAGATAGCCCACTGTAACTATAGTATTTGGGACAACAGCATTGATGCTGGAATCTCTCACTATTCCATGAACTTTAAAACCATCTTCAATTTGATTTACATTCTGGCATGAGTATAGTGTAAGAAATATTAAAACACTTAGAATAATACCTAATGTTTTACTTTTCATTATTCCCCTCAGGTTTCTTAATTACAAATAAAACAATTTTAAATGTAAATTTCAGAAAAAAGTATTTAGTATATCAATATTTAGTTCATAAATTTACACATGGTTTAATTAATTAAATTATTGGAGTATTCTATGAATCAAGCGATCAAACTTGCTGTCCAGGATTTCTATCCGGCTGATGTTAGTCATTGTTACGGATGCGGAAAATTGAACAAACACGGGCATCAACTTAAGAGTTATATGGAAGGCGAAGAAACAGTAGCTCATTTTAAACCTGAAGAATACCACACTGCAATCCCCGGATATGTTTATGGCGGATTAATTGCATCACTTATCGATTGCCATGGAACCGGAACTGCTGCTATTGCCGCTTATAAAAAAGAAAATAGAAGTTTCGATTCCCAGCCTCCTTTTCGTTTTGTTACTGCTTCTTTAAATGTGGATTATCTTAAACCAACACCGATAGGAATTGAGTTAGAATTAAGAGGAAAAGTAATTGAGATAAAAGGGCGAAAAGTGATTTCAGAAATATCTGTTATCGCAGATGGAATAGTAACTGCAAAAGGTGTAGTAATTGCAGTCCGGATGCCTGACTCAATGAATGCCAGATAAAAACTTTTTCTTGCTATAAAAATATAAATTAATTAGGTTATAAGTTATAACTGAATACTAATAATAAGAATTGGGCTTTGATCTTATAACTGATTGATAACTAATTTTTAAGCATCTTTCCCGCTTTAATAATGGCAAATAATATTGAAATTATTCTGAGGGTTAATAGTCTTTCCAAATAAAAATTATCCTTTAAATTTCTAAAATACTAATTAAGGCAAAATATGAAATGTTCTTACTGTAACAATGAAATTCCGGAAGGTTCCGGAGTATCTGCAGAATCTCATCATTTTTGTAATGAATTACACCGTTACTATTGGGGCCAGAAAAATTATCAAGATCAAATAAATTCAGACTCCGACGAAAATGAACATATTACAAATAGACAAGCAAATCAAAATAATCCTGACACCGGAATGTTTAACAGATTTACTCCGATGAATATAGGAGATATTTTCAGTATTTCATTTGAACTAATTAAAAATACATTTTTACGAAATATAGTTATCTCTATGATATTCTTAATTCCAGTGGGCATTATTTTGTCTTATGGAATGCAAGTGTTTTTTTCTACAATTGCAAATTCTAAAGCCATTATGACAGGAAATGGAGAGAGCGTAAGTAACTTTTCGCAATTTTCAAAGATGATATATGCTGGGAGTTTATATTCACTTGCAATGCTTTCCTTATTACTAGGTTCGGCTGCAGTTAAAGTTGGAGTAATAAAAGTATCATCGGAAGAAATGGAAGGAAACAAGATTTCCTTAATTACTGCTTTCAAAGAAATATTTTCAGTTAAACTATTAAGAGCAATCGGAATTTATCTGGTTATAGGATTTTCCGTATCAATTATAGTACTGATTATGTTTGTAACCGGTGTTGTTATGAAAATGGCAAACCAGGATGCTATTTACATTGCAGGCACTGTGTTTATTATATTTTTGATTATGTTTACAATATTCTTGTACTTTCGTTGGTATTTTGGAATAATTGCTGCTGTACATGCTAATAGCGGTGTATTTAAATCTTTGAAAATAAGTTTTGCTTTAGTTAAAAAGCATTGGTGGAGAACCTTTGGAATACTACTGTTGGTTTCAATCATTGTAAATTTTGCAATCGGATTAATCACAACTCCGGTTTCATTCGGATTAATGTGGGGCAGTTTTGCAAATTATTTCAAGATGCTCTCTCAAGGAAATGTGACCAATCCTAATCCAAATGTAACAGCTGAATATTTAAATATTATTGGAACTAAATTAGGAATCGTAATTATTATATCAACTATTTTACAAGCCGTAATAACTCCATTATTTAGTATCGTAATGTATTTTGATTTGAAAATCCGGAAGAATCATTATGATAACGTAAGCAAATTGTCTGATAATTTAGTTTAATAGGGAGTGCTTTGGAGGAGATTAATAATTCAGTAGAAATAGTTGACGAGCAAAATAAGGAAACCGACGAACTGATTTTAAACGGTTCCTGGGAAACGAAAAAAAGAAGCTATATTTCTGCAGCTGTTCTTGGTGTTATGGGAATTGGAGCTATTTATTTTAATGCACAGGGCCTTTTAGCAGTTATACTGATCTCAATTCAAAATATTATACATCATGTTCAATCATCTTCAAATGATTCTGCGGATAGTATAAAAATTCTTACATCCGGATTTAAGATACCAATACTTATTGCACTGGTTGTAACACAATATTTATTTTTGCTTTTGCCAACTCTCTGGATTGTAAAAAAATGGCATACAACTCAAATTAAAAAATATCTCAGGATAAGATCAACTAAATATAAAGAGATATTTCTAGCGATTTCAATTACAATTTTTACTTTGCCAGTCGTCTATTTCATTTCAAACTTGCTTGTAAGATCCTTAAATATTCCCGAAGAGTTTAGAGAAATATCTTCAAACCTATTTACTCCTCATTCAAATTTGCAATTTATTTTTTTAATTTTTGCAATTGCAATAACCCCGGCAATATGTGAAGAAGTGCTTTTTAGAGGTTATTTTCAGAGAACCCTAGAAAGAAAGTACGGCGCTAAAAGCTTTATAATTGCCGGAATTTTATTCGGGCTATATCATATGCAGCCCTTAAGTTTAATCGGACTTTCTATTTTAGGTTTACTATTCTCCTTTTTCTATTATAGAAGTAAAAGCATTCTACCGTCAAGTCTGGCTCATTTTACAAATAATCTGATTGCAATCTCCTTAATGTATATAAACCAAAATGCATTATCGAAATTATTGCCGACAAATAATATCATTATAATTTTAATAATAATCTTGTCATCTTTAATTGCAATTGGATTAATTATAGTTTTTTATAAAGAAACTGCTTATAAAAAAGAAATGATATAGTGATAGAATTCGCTTAACTATCTTCAAATCTTAAATTATTTCTGTTTAATATCAATCAAATACTTATTCCATTATTTTCGGGACTTTACAATTTCTTATTTAATTATCAAAATAGAAAAGTGTACTCCCCAATTATCTGATAGCGATTTACTTATTAGTTAAAATAGTATCCAGCTTTTAACAACGGAAAGAATAATAGGTTGGTGCTACTGGTTAATGGTCTCACACCTGCTAATTCCCACGACATATGAGTTGAACGTAATCTAACTCCGATACTTATTATTCCCTGAAATTCATTGGTTACAAATGATTTCGTATTCTCATACTCAATAATAATTGATGACGCGCGAGTAGCGCTATATTTCATTCCTAACATATAAACCCAATCACCATTTCCATCCTCATCATAAGTATAATATGCAGTACTGAAATGAAAGCTAGATTTTTCAAAACCCAAACTTACTACATTTCCGATTGAATATGTTCCGGACTTTGGATTATAAACTCCATAAAAAGCAGATTGAAAAGATTCATATTTGATTACCTTTTGCTTAAATCCGATTGTAATTGTTTCATAAAATGCGGGAACTATCGGGAAAATACTTAATATGCTTATATGAGTAGTCGGTGTAACAGCATATGAATAATTTAGAAGGAACAATTCATAATCTGAAAAATATGAATTATTTTCAGGCATTGTGTAAGCTGTTGGCATAAAGAGAAGTTCATTATCGCCGGGAAGATATTCTTGTGAATAAGTATAGTCCGCTACAAAAAATACTAATATGATAACAATAAATTTATTCCGCATTCCCCTATCCCCTGAATTGTATGTTAGAAATATTCTATAATATTTTACGGGTTAATAATTCTCGATTTCAATTTAGATACAACCAACTTAAAAATAATTATTAATTTTATTTTTTAATGAACTAGACCCAACGCGAGAGCCAAAAAACCAAATGCTCCAAATACAAAATGTATAATAATCGCAATAGTAGTATTCTTTCTAATTTGAACTATTGCCGGCAGAATAAAAAATATGGGGAAGGCTGATAAGATCAAATCTATGCCCATTGGTAAATGCCACGATGCCCAAAAGAATCCATGAACTAACCATGTCCATTTGTGATTAAGTAATTCTTGTCTGGTTTGAATGTATCCTCTCCATAAAAACTCCTCTCCGAAAATATTGAAGAAAAAGAAAATCGGCCAAATATAAAGTATCCAGAAATATTTATCATTTAGCGGCATATTTTTAAAGAAGAATGGAGTTGCATCTATATTAATAATTGGCAATATAATTTTTGCAATTAGAAATGACATGAGAGATAAAAAGATAAAACCGCCGATGGTCCAGACCCAATCACTTTTTGATAATTTTTTTATTCTCATCCGGATAAATAGCTCTTTAATCTTATAAGATCCGATATCCCGACCGCTTAAATAAATTGCGCCAAAGAACATTGGAACAAGAACGAAACCACCGACTGAAATAAAATAGATAATTTCAATCGGCATTGATGTTTGCTTAAACAATAATGGAATTAAGAATTGAGACGCGAATAGATTTAAAAGTGTCGGCACGCCAAATAATATTATTAAACCTCGCCAGGTTAACGGTTTCAAATTATTCATATTAATTTTCCGTCATAAAAAAACAAGGTGCATTGAGATAAATAATATTATTATTCCAAATGCAATTATCAAATAAAGAATGTTTTTTTGTGAGCGGTAATTTCCCCTTCTGCTTTTTTCTGTATTATTATTGATATAGTCACAGTTATTGCAGCAATAATTGAAATAAATATCGGAAATAATTGTTTCATTTTCCCCACCCTTTAAAAAACATAAATTTAACCAATTTATTTCATTTGATGCCGATTAACTTAAATAATTTTACGTTATTCTGGAAGTAAAAGTCCAAACCTAATCCGATTCCAAGTCCAATAAACAATGCATTTTTAGCAATGAAGTAAATAAATCCTAGATGCGGAAGTCCGCCTTTCGTATTAAGTAAAAATAATAAACTAATTGTAATTGTGTTTAGAATTCCAAATATAACAGCTAAAGTAAAACTTCGTACATAATATGGTATCCTAAGATTGCTGTCTATAAAATATTTATAAAACTTTAATGACAAGAATAAACTGCCAAGATAAAAAACATCTCTTAGCAAAAGTATAAATGAAATATTTTTATCTGAAAACAAAACCACATTTTCAACCAATAAAACAATAGCTCCGAGTAATTGATTTTTTAATGTTTCGTATTCAATCAACGCGAAAAAAAACGATCCGAATATGCCGAACGCAACAAATTGAAAAGCAGGAGACTTAATGTTAAATATTGAGTTTTGAGAAATAAGGTTTCCTATAATAATGCTTCCAAGCGCTCCAAATATAGTTATAAATAAATACCTATATGTTTTTTCCAATTTCCCCTTTCAATTTGAAAGATATTCTACAAATATTATAAGACAATAATTATAATTATTGTCTTTGTTCTTAAAGTAAAAATAATAAAATCTTTTTAAACAAGAATGAGTTTCTAATCTTAGATTTATCTTCTTTATAAGATTATTAAATCGCTAACTAATTGTCGTATAATTACTTTTAATTTCCATTTATCATGGTAGTTAATTAAATTGTGCAATTATTAAACGGGGTTTTAAGATTGATAAATATTACGTCTGCATTTTGCTTGCTAAAAGGGATGAAAAACTATTCCGGTAGAATTACTATACTTTCTCTTCTTATTATTTTCTACTCTAATATTCAAACAAATGCTCAAAACGATTCACTCCTCACAAATATTAATTCTACAAATGGGAAAGAAAAAGTAGAATTACTGAACAAGTACGCAGCTAGTTTTGTTAGTAGGAATCCTGCGAAACGATTACAAGTATCGAAGCAAGCCTTATCAGAAGCAAGGAAAATAAACTATAAAAAAGGCATTGCCGACGCAATTAATAATTGCGGTTTGTGCTATTACTATCAACATAATTACCTAAAAGCCCTTCAAACTTTTAAAAAATCTTATCCATTATTTGTTGAATTACAAGATTCTGCTGCTATCGGCGGGACATACAATAACTTTGCTAACTCTTATCAGAAAATGGGAATATTAGACAGCGCCGTATTATATAATAAACACGCGTTAGAAATCCGGCGAAAAATTAATTCAACCAGCGGAATGGCAACTTCTATAACAAATCTTGGGTTACTAGATGTAATGAGAGGAGATTTTTCATCTGCTCTAAATTATTTTCAGAGAGCTCTAGAATTGCGCACAAAATTAGGGCACAAACTCTCAATTGCTAGTTCCTTAAATAGTATTGGCGCGCTCTTCTGGCAATGGGGTAATTTAAATAGCGCTTTAGATTACTATAATAAGTCTTTAGAGTTAAGTGAATCCGTAAACTATATGAATGGTATTATTATTACAAAATTAAACATCGGTTTAATAAATATAGATCTTGGCTCTTATGATTTTGCGCAAAAATATATTACGAGTGCCATTTTAGAAGCTGATAGTACAAATTCGGAAAAAGGGAAAGCGAATGGATTTTATTATCTGGCAATTCTTAATAATGCTAAGGGTGAATGGAATTCATCTTTAAATAATATTGAAAAATGTATTCCATTCTTTAAGAAAGAAAATGATTACAACGCACTTTCAAAAATATATACTTTGGAAGCTAAAAATTATATTTCAATAAATAACTATATAAAAGCCGGACAAGTTTTAAATAGTTCTATTGTCGCAGCAAATAATGTTGATGACAAATCTTTGGTTGCTTCTGCATTGCAAATAAAAGGTTTGTTGGAATTGAGAAAGAATAATTACAAAGTAGCTTTATACAACACAAATAGAAGTTTGGAGATAAATAAAAAGAATAACATACTTGAAAAGGAAATTGAGGATTATGAGCAAATAGCTGAAATTCAAAAAAAGATGAAGGATTACAAAGCTGAGGCTATTAGTCTAGAACAATATGCAATTTTAAAAGATAGCCTATTCAATAAAAGGCTTGCCGGTAACATTGCAAATTGGCGCGTAAAATATGAAACTGCAAACAAAGAAAACAAGATTCTAAAATTGAATAAAGAAAACGGGCTTCATCTTATTGAAATCTCCAAACAGAAAACTATTCGAAATTTCTTTATAGTAATATCACTTCTAATTTTGAGTCTTCTATTAATTCTTATTTACTTATATATGCACCATAAGAAATTGAATGAAATAATAAGTAATCAGAATCTGCAACTGGATACTTTAAACAATAAATTGGCAAATCAGAACAGTGAACTTATTAAATCAAACAACACAAAAGATAAATTGTTTTCAATAATAGCTCACGACCTGAAAGGGCCTTTCAGTAGTTTATTAGGTTATACAACTATGCTTGGGGAAGATATAAAAGACATGGACAAAGAAGAGGTTATAGCGATAACAAAATATTTAAATGAAACTTCCAGTCGTTTGTATAAACTAACAAATAATTTGTTGGATTGGGCTCGTTTACAAACCGGTTCAATAGAACCTAAACCAAGAAATTTGAATGTTAAAAACGAAGTGGAAGAATTTATTCAAACAATAAAACCTGCAGCAAGAGAAAAAGGGATCTTTCTGGAAGCAGATATTCCGGAACATATTGCTGTATATTGCGATCCGCAAATGTTGAATACAGTTCTACGAAATTTGACTAACAACGCAGTTAAATTCACAAATAAAGGCGGTACGATAAAAATATCATCCGAGGAAGAAACTGATAGAGTCATATTTAGAATTGCTGATAACGGAATTGGGATGGAACCGACGACTTTAGATCGAATTCTTAATGAAGATAATTTCATCTCGACAAAAGGAACGCAAGGAGAACCCGGGACAGGCATAGGTATAAACATTTGTAAAGAATTAATTAACATGAGCAATGGGAAATTATACATTAAAAGTCAGCCCGGTGAAGGAACAGAGTTTTCTTTCGATTTACCATCTCCAACCAAATATTCGTCAGAAAAAGTGCTAGACTCTATCTCTTAATAAAGATAAGACGAATAGGAGATATCAGTTGCATTTAATTTTACAAATGTTTGTTTCCTATTTCAGAAGAGAATACACTTAAAAATAACTAAAGCCCGGCTCCTTAAATATTATTTTATCTACAGGCAGAGCTTTAAATTATTTTTACAAAGCAAGATTTAGGAGAACTTTGAAATATTTTTGTATTAAGCCTTATTTATTGAGAGCAAAAGAGCCGGATACATAAGTAACCGGGCTGACCGTTTCCTGGCTGTCAAATTTATAAGTTCCGTTTAGCTTAGTATCATCAGAAAATGTTCCGGTAAACTTTTCTTCCGTATTTGTACCTAACGATATTTCAAAAGCGCTGTCAATAAGTTTTGCAATTCCTTCCGTTTTTGTTTCCCTTTTTGTTCCGTACGTAGAAGAGCCGCCTGAAAAATAGCTATATGAAAGGAAATAAGAAGTTACGAATGCTGTTCCGCCTATATTGCTTACTGTAAAGCTTACGCTGTCACCTACAGAAGTAGTACCTTGGTAAACACCGATATAAGCTGGTACGACAGCTGGGTTAACCGGATTGTCCGACGAACAGCCCCAAACGCCTAAGATTATAAATAAAACCGCAATTATTACATTTTTCATTTAAAGGACCTATTAATTATTTAAATTTTTACAAATTATTGGTTCAAGCATTAACGCCTTGAACGAGATATCTTGAGAAAAGACATTTGAAAATAAAAAAGAGTTTCTAATGCAGGGAGTTTGTCATGTGTATAAGAAATGCATTTGTAATGTAGGTATAATTAAACTGGTAAACTAATTTTAGTGCATATATTTCGGCGTGTATAAATTTGTCTTTTATCTATCGTTTATTGACGCTAATATAATGATATATGTCAACATGTATGAATTTTGAAATATTTCGCGTGCGTAGTGTAATGTTGCTTCAGCTCTTAATAGTGCGCTTCCAGACAGCTGCCGATGATTATTAAAGAGTTGATAATATATTCCGGTTTACCGTCATCATTAAGGTCAATACGATCTATTGATAGTTTACCCATCATTACTATCAATGAAATCATAATTACCGATTACTTTAAAGACAATTAAACATTATAAATCCACAACTGCCTCACTGAAATCAGTTTGCATGCTTAGCGGGGTTGTTCGTGCGAAGCTTCTTGTTATGTTTAAATTACTTGAAATACGGTTTGTTTGAATAAAACCTTTTATTACACAACTAAACAAAGAGAAGGAATTTCTCCTCATACTATCGTGTATTCTCTGCGGAACTCTGTGTAAGGGTTTTACTGGGAACCATTACATGATAGTAGGGTTATCATGTAATAATGTCCCCATGACAGACAAAGAATATTTACTTAGTAAAAAGAGAAATAATATTAGAAGTTATTTCATGTTTTTACCTCAATAAAATCATCTTTTTAACCGATGAAAAATTAGGAGTCTGAATTCGATAAAAATACACGCCGCTACTCAAAGCAGAAGCATTCAAATCTACATTGTATACTCCCGGCTCGTATTCACTGTTCAAAATTTCCGATACTTCCTCTCCGATTGAATTATATAAAACAATCCGCACAGAACTTTTTTCCGGTAGTGAAAAATTTATTTTTGTCGTTGGGTTAAAAGGATTAGGATAATTTTGCGATAAGCTGTATTGACTCGGCAAAACATCTACTTCAACTTCTGCGGAATATTCGAATCGGCCGTCGTTATCAACTTGTTTTAATCGGTACAGATATTTACTTCCGCCTGTTGGATTACCATCCAAAAAAGAATATTCTTTTGGAGAATTACTATTCCCATGCCCTTCTATAAAACCAACTTTTGTCCACTGACTTTCTTTTCCGCTTACACATCTTTCAATATCAAATCCATAATTATCAATTTCAGTTTGTGTTTTCCAATTTAATTTAACTTTAGAATTTTCTATTGTTTTTGCATTAAAAGAAGAAAGTTCGACTGGTAGTGGACTATCAAATGAACCAGAATAATTATCAGTTACTGGTTGTAGAATATTAGCATCAGTCATAGCACTATTAATAGTATCCCAGCTCACCGTTGTAGTTACGCTCTGAACAGCAATATTTAAAGTCACCGTGCAAATAAGTTCACCCATAGGACCACTTGTTGAAAGAAGATCTCCAGTTCCTGATGTAGCACCAGTATAGTGAATTGTAATATTAACTTTATTTCCAAGAGAAGTTTCTACAGTCATAACATCATAATCTCCTGTAACCGAAGATGTTGTATACTTAGGATTAACGTTAGATATTACAGGCGTGTTCAATACCGCACTATTAAAGGAAATCAGATAACTAGTAAGACCTACTCGGATAAAGGTATCTCCTGTTCTCTGAGAATAAATATCAAAGGAAAGTTTATTTGTTAAAGTATTTACATTAAAATTAGTTAATGTATGGGTTGCGACTTTTTGAGCAAAAACCGTGCTTAATGATAATAAGATAAAAACTATTATATAAGATATATTTTTCATTCTGTGCTCCTTTTTAATTCGGGACATTTGTTGCTTTATTAAGATTCGAAATTATTTTAGTAACATCCGCTGCGGTTACAATTACGCTCATATTAACATCAGCACCATCGTATATGGAGTTATTTAAGTTCGTAATAATAGGCGTAACATCAGCCGCTGTAATAATTGAAGAATTATTTGCATCCCCTGCAATCATTCCAAATCCCCCACCGGCAAGAGCTACCATAGGGTCAGTGCCGGATGTATACGCTTGTGCCTGTGATGTAGAAAAATCATATGATTCAGAATTTCCGCTTAAAGGAATTGCATTCGCACTCATTATTGCAAGATGATTACGGTGCCTTACTACCACATAATAATTATCGGCGGTTACTCCTGCAAAGCTAACTGGGCTTATTCCATCAAGGTCTACAATTGTTCCATCACTTTTCAAAAACGCTGCTCTTGTTTCCACTTTAGTTTCATTGGCTGTTCCGGTTCTAATTTCAACAAGTACCCAATCAACAATATCTGCATTTGGAATCTCTGCAACTGTACTCTCTGTGTATCCGTAATCGGCAGTTGGATAGGCATCATTAGAACTTAGTGGAATGAGACTATTAGTATTAAGAGTTGTTGTCATTCCCCCGGCACCATTATAAGGTCCTTCGAGAAAAACTTTAATGTTTGCGCTAACAAATGGTATCACTTCGTAAGCACCTATATCCGGTGTTGCGGCATTTCTTGTATTTCCGTCAATATCAGTAGTAATACCATCTATTGGAGTTCCGAGGTTATTTAAAATACTTGTATCAAGAGGCTTCAAGTCGGTTGCAGAAATAAAGTCAGGGTTCGCCGAATATGAATTCGTATCCTGTCTGGTAGCAGTCTGCCAGTTGTCAAGTGATGATTGATCTCCTCCATAGTATCCAAGAAATCCACCCGTTCCGTCCGCATAATAATCATTATAGTCTGAATTAACAGGAACTGTTGAATAAATAGCATAATGTTTTCCATTACCTGTACTGTTGGAGCGGGCATTATATACAGCGTTATTTTTGATATTATAAGTGCTTGCTCTCCATGTATAGATTCCATAGGTGCTACCTCCTGTAACACCAGTTCCTCCAATATAAATAGTATTGTAGTAAATATTGGTTGTACCTAAACAATAAGCATTGATTCCATAATAGGTTTGGCCAAGATTTGTAGTCGTGGCATCTAAAGAAATTTCGTTATTGTAAATGTTTATATTGTTTGTCCCAAGAGCAGCTGCACAATATATAGCTGATAAAGCACTTCCCGAGTTACTACTTAAAATGTCGTGAATTTTGTTATTAAAGACGTTAGTTGTTCCTACATCACCACTAAGATATATTCCCTTAAAAAAGTTTCCCGCAGAAACCGCCCCTGCATTGTATATTTCGTTGTTAGAAATAGTAGTATTAACAGCTGTGTTTGAATTAACCACAATGGCATAAAAATAGATGTCTATCAATTTATTATTGTCGATAACAGTACCTGCTGCTTTAGAACTTGTTCCTGTAAACAAAACTCCGGTATGAATCCCACTAGTTGGAGCATTGCTGGCTGTTAAGGTATTGTTACTTATGGTATTGTTACTGTTGACTGCCGCACTTGAATTGTATATCGATATTACATAATAAGTAGCAGAAGTACTCCCATATGCTTTGATGGTCGTTCTTGTAATAGTATTATCTGAAGCGCCGTTTTGTAGAACGAGTGCACCAGCAGAGCCAGATGGTTTAAGAATTGAAAGGGAATTTGTCCCGTCATTTAAACCGTCAATGCTCACTCCTTTTGCACCGTTCAATTTGAGGGCATTGGTTGTCGTTATAGTTCTGGCACCACCGTCAGGTTTTATCGTAACAGTAAATGGTCCACCTGCACCTTCAGCCCAGGCATTGCACATGATTGCTCCTGTTTCTGAAGGTAAATCAGAAATGATATTTACTGTTAAGTTTCCATTTAATGTACCCTGGTTTAATTGATCAAATAAACCTCCGGCGTTTGTAAGCGATGCAAAATCACCACCTGTACCCACTGTTTTTGTACCGGTTAAATCCAAAGGAATGTAGTACATGTATGGGGTTGTTGGTGGCACAGTAACCGTATTAACATCGGAAGCTGCTACACCTGTATTGGTTGGATAAAATTTTATATTCGGGACCCCAAAAGTAGTTGATTGATCCTGAGCAATAAAGTAATAATAGATTTGGTCACCCTGGACTACTCCACCGACAAGTGAATGATCAACAGTAAAATCCCAGGTTCCGCTTGCACTATAGCCTGAAGTCAGAACACCTGGTGTGGAAACCCAGCTTCCACCGGTATTCTTTTTATAATAAATTCGTGGTGTATAGTCTCCAGTTGTTGGAACACCCGTGCCCGCATCTGCGATAGTTTTAGTAATAGTACGATTGCCAGTACCAGGTGTAATGGGTATTGTTCCGGCTGAAATAGTTGGTGCAGTGTGATCTGGACTAAATTGAATATATTTTCCGCCTCCTATGGAAAGTGTATTGGCATCGTTAGCAGTTCTATAAGCACCGGTAAATGTTGTTGGGCTTGTAACCGTTAAACTAGCAAAGTCTGGACTTGAATTGCCAATTCCGATTGAGTAGCCACCTGCATTAGCAGGAACGGTAGCCTGTGTAGTTCCATAGAAGAATCCTATAGATCCGGCAGAACTTATTCTTACCTGAAAAACAGCATTTGCAGGACCTGTTGTATTCTTAGGAACTGTCACGTTCCAGGTAATATATAATGTGCCTGAGTAATACCATGAATTAACATTTCCGTTGGTTCCGGTTGAAAGGTCGTCCCAGTAGGGCGCAATTTTGATACCAGGAGTGGCAGCTGCCATTGAATTTGAAGTTTCGGATCCCGTTAGCGATGTACCCCCAAGAGTCAATAGCCCGTTATCAGTAACAGAATATTGTGTGTAGGCTTGACCTGCATACCAAAATGTAAATCCTAGATTCCGAGTGCCCGAAGAAACATTGTCCTGACCAGACTGAATTAAAATAGTAGAACCTCCCACAGGATATGTGCCCACCCCTTGTGTAAATGGATATTTAACTGCAGTAATTTCGTTTGTTGCTACAACAAGCGTCACGGTTCCGATTACTTCGGGGCCCGATACTGGAACTGCACTTACTGCATATACCTTAAAGTAATTTAATCCGCTTGAAAGGCCGGTAATTGGAGCCGTTTCCGTATTTGCCGGAAGGTTGTCGGCAACTATGGAATAATCTGTCCCATCTGTCGAATTTTCCACCACATATCCTGCTTCACCAGTACTGTTATCTGTCCACGATAAATTTACACTCGTTCCGGTAACGTACGTAAAAGCCATATTGGTAGGTGCCAAAAGAGTTAGCAGGAGGTGCTGCTGGCTGTTGCCATTGCAAAACAGGAAAATCACTGTTAATTGCTCCATCACCCATTACCCAAATAGGCCTGTGAAGTCCCATCCCGGGTGTATCAAAGTAGTTTGGATTGTCATTTCCGCTATATTGAGTGGAGTGACAGTTGCAGCACCAAATCCTACGCCAGTTCCGGTTCCAGATGTTGTAGTGTTCCAAAAAGAATTGTTTATGGTTGCCTGATTGAAACCGACAAAACCACCCGGAAACGAGTACCGCTAACACTGCCTGTTGAATAGCAATTTGTAATGGTTCCTCCCTGAAGACCACCGACAAAACCACCATTAAACTTGCCGGCGGTAACATTTGCCTGTTGAATAGCAATCTGTAATAGTTCCACCATCACAAGACTACACAAAACCACCTGAATTACCAGTGGCCGCCTCCATCAACAGCTCCTGTTGCATAACAGCTTGTTATAGTACCCCCCGAACCACCAATGAGTCCACCTGCATTGCCACCGGTACCTGTTGCGCTTGCTGAAGCATAGCAATCAGATATTGAACTGCCGCTACCAAGATAGCCTATAAGCCCACCTGCATTGTTAGCTTCCATTAACTGTTCCACTAATAACCGAACAAGAAGTGATGGTAGAACTTCCACCATCATTCCCAACTAATCCGCCAACACTACTTGCTCCGGTTATATTTACATTGGTTAATACTAAATTTTGGATAGTTGCACCAGATGTATAGCCAAATAATCCCACGCTATTAGTAGCAACGCCTGTAATGGTTAAATTGCTAATTGTAAAGTCTTTCCCGTCGTAATTGCCACCAAATAAAGACTGATTGGTAGAGTATTTCCTATGGGCGTAATTGCGAGTTGCACCGGCTGCATCAATATCTGCAGTTTGTTCGAAGTACTTCCCAGACGCCCATTCGGCACTGTTTGCAGATTACTAAGCCATTGAAGATCCGAAAGGTTGGAAATCAGATATGGGTCCCCGGATGTTCCGGTTCCGCCAGACTGGGCAAAAACTTGAGCTGAGCCAAAAAGTAATATACTTATAGCCAATAGCAGAAATAAAGTAACTTTTTTCATAGAGAATCTCTAAGATTAATTATATGTTATTTTGATTTATTATTTAAAATATTTTGAATTTAATTAGTTCATTTTCAATTTTACCAACCAGATTTTAAGTATTATTAATTGCTCAATTTGGCATTAGGAATTGCAATTGCCTGTGGTTACGGAATAGCGGTTAGCGGCAGATGTAAATCTGCAAAGTTAACTATTCAAAAAAAAGCGAGATTATTATTAAAACATTTATCATGAACTCCCCTGATTTCCCCTAATTATTTTATACCCCGTTTGCATACCGAAATGATTTATTGTTAATATAAGGGGTTGCCGTGATATTAACAAATTATTAATTGTTGTTATTTATTAACTAGCTCAAGGAAAGAAGAAAACCAAACCTAATTTTTTCACCTTTTATAATTTTCAAGAATTATACTTATATGTATAATGAATTCCCTGGAAGTTTTCAATCGTCCAATAGGATGAAAAAGGAGCTAGTTCTTTTAAGCAGATATATTTACATTTTAATTAACTTACAGGGAAATTGGAACGTTGATTAATAATTCTGAACCATTATCCAATTAGTCATTCAAGTTTACTCAAAAAAAGGCTCAGTTGTCTGAGCCTTTTCGTTTGTCTTAAATTGTAGGTATTTAAGTGTTATTTAAGTAAAGTCATTTTTCTTGCCTGAACAAAATTACCGGCTTCTATTTTATAAATGTACATTCCGCTGTTAAGACCGCTTGCATCAAAGTTAATTGTATTTACTCCGGATTCTTTGAACTCATTTACGAGTATTCTTAATTCTTGGCCAAGTATGTTATAAAGTATAATCTTCACTGCGCTTGCTTCAGGTAAATTAAAACGAATTGTTGTGCTCGGATTAAACGGATTGGGATAATTCTGTTCTAATTTAAATTCATTAGGTTTCATAAATGAAACCTCGACGTTTTTTGAGTATTCAAACTGACCATTATTATCAATTTGTTTTAGTCTGTATAAATATTTTCCAGTGCTAACTTTGGTATCTACAAAAGAATATTCTTTAGGTGAATTACTGTTCCCATGCCCTTTAACAAATCCGATTGTTTTCCATTCTGAATTCATGCCTCCGGCCTCTGATTTCTCAACTTCAAACCCGTAATTATTCACTTCAGTTGCAGTTATCCAATTTAGTTTAACAGAATTTTGATTAACCGACGCCGTAAATAAATTGAGTTCTACAGGCAATGGAGTGGCAGTAGAGCGTTCATACGAAAAACCGCCGCCGCTTGATGCGGATGTCCATGAAATAAATTTTATATCAATGTATATATTTTCTGTAATTAAGTGCAGAACTGCGTCCACCCCTACAATCGCAGGAGTGAAAAAACCAGTAGCATAATTTACCCAGTCTTCCCAGTCTTGGTATGTTAAGCTGCCGTAGCTTGCAGTAGTTCCGGTTGCCCACTCAGTATTATCAGGCGAATATAAATGATTATAACCACTTTCATTTTTAATATTAAAAAGGCCCTGGTTATCTTGCCTTGTTATCCAAACATTAGAAGTAATACGGTCCTGGTTGCTTTCAGCATTCCAATCGGCATAATCGGATTTTGTAACTGTTGTTTTTGGACCACTCCAAACTATAGCTGCCGACATTACTGTAATGGTAAAGTTTTTTTCATAATACAAGCTTCCGTTATCGGTCGATCTTATCATAATATCGTAGCTGCTTTTAGTTGAAGCATTAGCAGTAAATGTAGTTAGCAACGACGCTCCTGATATTGTAAAACTTGAATTATCCGTTCCGCCGGATGCAAAAGTATAAATATGGCTGCCAGGGTCATCAGAATCCGTTGTACTAAGTGTACCTACTGTTATTCCGCTAGCAGAGCTATCGGTAATAGATGAATTCGAAAGCGAAATATTTGTCGGTGCAGTATTCTCAACCGTATAGTCTATGTCATCAATGTAATACGTACCATTACTCACTGCCGTAACAGTTATTTTATTTATACCTGTCCAATTGGATAGGGTTGTCTGTGCATAAGAAGATGAAACGCTGATTGTTCCTGTAGTATAAAGTTGTATTCCGCCGTAAAATCCTTTAACAACAAGTTGAAACCCTGCCCAGGCCCCTTTTATCCATAAATTATTCAATTGAAATGTATTGCCGGATGTTTTTGTTATTGTTATGCTTCCATTAGTGGTATTACATAGTGCACAATAGGAAGCACTGCGATAACCTGTATTCCAGACATATCCTTCGCCTGACATTGTAAAGTTGTGACCATTTTCAGTGAAAGAGGTTACACTGTTGGGTCCAATAAAAGTAATTGTTGATGCATTTAGCATTAGCGGAGTAAATAATATAACGATCAGCAACAATAGAAATGATTTCATATTTTCATCTGCCTTTCTTCGAATACGGTAAAATAAATTTATAATTACCGTACTTAATAATGCAGGCTGTAAGATGGGGCCCGGTATGTAATTCTTATAACTCTATTATTGGAAATTAAAATTTCAATCTAAATTATAATGCATGTTATATAATTTCAAATGTTACTGCATGTATAATTTTTCATTTGTTTAAATCAGGATGAATGTGTAAAGAAGTAGTTGGAAAATCAATCGCCCAAAAGGATGAAAAAGGGATTAGTTCTTTAAAGCATACACGGTTATATTTTAATTAACTCAATAGTCGTTTCTCTGAATTATTATCTAACCGGTTAGTATGATTTTACTCAAATAAAAAAGGCTCAGTTGCCTGAGTCTTTTTTATTTTTTAATTATTTAAGTAAAGTCATTTTTCTTGCTTGAACAAAATTACCCGCTTCTATTTTATAAATGTACATTCCGCTGTTAAGACCGCTTGCATCAAAGTTAATTGTATTTACTCCGGATTCCATGAATTCATTCACAAGTGTTCTTATTTCCTGACCGATTATATTAAAGATAGTAAGCTTCACTATGCTTGCTTCAGGTAAATTGAAGCGAATTGTTGTGCTTGGATTAAATGGATTAGGATAATTCTGGAAAAGAGCAAAATCCAAAGAAATCTTTTTATGATTTTCAACATCAGTTAATCCTGAGGTTGAAATGCTATTGGCGTCTAATGTTACTGCTGTTTTAGCCAGTGCTCTGCCGTTTAGTGTTGCAGATGTTTTCATAACAATTTGAGTTTCACACAAAATAATTCCCTGCATTGCAGCTGTTGTACCGAGTGTAGTTTGTCCGGATACTTGCCAAAATATATTAGAAGATTTTGCTCCTCCTATTAATGTGACCTTAGCACCGCTGGCTAATTCTAAATTCTGCGCAATTTGAAATATCCAAATATCATTTGAAGAACCGGAGATTGTTACCCCGCCGGCAGAAATTAGTACATTTGTTCCCCACTTATATAATCCCGGTGTAAGTGTTTGACCGGTAAGATCACCGGAGTAAAGTTCAGTAAAATCAGGTGATGTCCTTCCCGCAGCGTCTGTACTTGCTGTTTCCATATCACTAATTGCAGCTGTCATTTTTGAAGGTGTAGGATCAGCATAGTTTGCACCAAAAATTTTCCCGGCGATCAGAGATGACGTTGAGAATGTTCCGGACGCATCCATAATTAGTCCAAACCCTGTTATATATGTTGCCGATACAGGACTTACTCCAATGTCGCCTAAAATTGATGTTGTACCTGAAGTAGAGATTCCTGTTTTAGATAGAATCGCATAATCTCCCGAAGTGCCTAAATATACAGGAGATAGTGTTTGAGATACTGCAACTTCCGGTTTCAGTAGAAGAAAGGATAGTATGATAAAGAATAAATTAATATTTCTTGTAAAGATTTTGTTAAAATAACATGTATAATTTTTCATGACATTCCACTTTTTTATAAATAACTAACGAATCATTTGGTTTACGATTTCTAGATTCAATATACCTTGAAATGTATGACTTAGAAATACTCCATAGGGATGAAAATTATCTAGTTCTTTAAAGCAGAGAGGGTCATATTTTAATTAACCTAATAATAC
This sequence comes from uncultured Ignavibacteriales bacterium, assembly GCA_963739985.1. Classification (GTDB taxonomy): domain Bacteria; phylum Bacteroidota; class Ignavibacteria; order Ignavibacteriales; family Ignavibacteriaceae; genus CAVUCE01. The sequence goes on along the minus strand of CAVUCE010000001.1, from coordinate 173,004 downwards.
TGTATCAGTTCTAAAGGTTAGTAATGAGAATCAGCCAATTAATAAACCACTTAGTTCATAGTTTTATTAGAGCTTATATAAAGCCTTCCAATATCATGTAAACCTCATTTTTTTTGATAAAATTCACATCATAAAATAAAAGCTTATTACTCCTTACATTATTGCATTACTTAACTTTACAAATGAGGTAAGGAATGTTTATAATAACTACCGCCGTGGGAATGTTGTCAAACAAAGCTTAAATTCGAATTGAATAGTAAATGGCTAAAGTTTTTATTAGTGCTGTAATGGAATCACAAAACAATTTTCAATGCAACGTTTGCTACCATTCCGTCGAGAGGTGCATATATCTGGTTAAAAGTCGGATTATTTATTGGAGGATTAAAAAGAGGTCCATAGTTACTTTGTTTAACATCAAAAAGGTTTTCAACATTTGCAATTACAGAAAAATGCGAAAAATATTTCTGAAACATCACACCGATAGTCCAGTAATCAGGTGATTGCGTTCCATTATCAAGATATTCATTCCCCGTATAAAATGCCTCTAGTCCGGCTCTCCAGTTATTTTCGTCTTCCGTTGTCAATGTTATGTTTATTTTGTGCTTCGGCGTTAACTGCAAGAATGATTTATAATCAGGATAAACTTGTTGTGCATAAGTGAATGTATATTCAAAATAGAACTCAATATCTTCCATTGCCAGGTGGAGATTTGTATCGAAACCTCTTGCCAATAGATTTGCCTTAGAATTAGTGTAATAATATACCGGTTGCTTTTTGATGCTCAAAGTGTCTTCAGTTAAAGTAACCGAATTTTTAACTTTTGTATAATAAAAGGATTGATCAAAATTGAAATTTATTCCATCGAACAAAATGGTTTTATAGTTAAAATCCAAACCTATAGAGGTTGATATTATCGGATTAACATTGGGTGAAATAGGATTCACGTTCTTAAATATCATTTCTTCAGCCTGATTTGTAAATATCGAAGGAAGTTTATAACCGATCCCTCCTCCAAATCTTAGATTTAAGTTATCATTAGCTTTAAAAAGTAAAAAGGATTGAGGCAGAATAAAAGTATGATAATTATTATTATAGTCTAAGCGCAGACCTGCCTGCCAAATAAAATGATTTGAAATATTCCAATTATCCAGGGCAAATAGTCCCACTGTTTTTTTTGAGTAACTTAAATTAATTAGAGTATTATTTTTTTGAGTAAAATTATCCGTTGTAAGATTTGCTCCTATGACAAATTTACTATTATCATTTACAAACAGATATGATAGTTCTGAATAAGTTGAAAACTGATTACCTTCAAAGATATCTGAAGCTGAATTAATCTTCCTATAAAAGCTATTTAAGCTGGTTTTAACATTTAATGAATTGCCATCGGCAAATTTATAATCATAATTTAATTTGGAGGTTAATCGGATCGATTTATTTTCGAGAAGATAATGATGGAGAGAATCGGGAAAATTATTTACGGCAAAATAATCCCCACCTTTTCTATGGTCATATGAAAATGAGATTTCTTCCGACAGAGTCTGATTCTCATCAGGGTAGTAAAAAATTTTGGGAGTTATATTTGCTTGCGTAAATTTGGGAATATCAGTAAAACCATCATGATTTACATCAACAGCTTTTTGCAAATTATAATCACCGAGAAATGTAATTCCATACCTATTTTTTCTTTTTGAATAATATCCGCTAAAATCACTCTCTCCTTTTTGAGTCTGATTTATTAAAAATGATAGTTCTCGTTTTCGTGTGGGTTTTTTCGTAATTAAATTCACAATTCCGGCTATAGCTCCTTCTCCATAGAGCGTCGAAGATGGACCTTGTACTACCTCAACCTGCTGCAAATTCAATGGAGGTATTTGAAGCAGGCTTAGTCCTGAAGAAAATCCGCTATAGACGGGAAAACCGTCACTTAGCAATTGAGTATATTTTGCAGGCAGTCCTTGTATTCGGAATGAAATATTACCGGAAGAAGCAGAAGTCTGTTGTAACAGTACGCCTGATGTTTCTCCCAGCAATTTGGAAATATTTCCCGGCTTAATACCTATTTCCTCATTAACTTCATCTAGTCCTAGTACTTCAACCTTTTCAGGTGTATCCTCTATCCTGTTTTCAGTTCTAACAGAAGAAACTATTATCTGATTAAGCATCACATTTTGCGGCTGTAATAAAATTACAATTTCTTTGGATTGACTTTTATTAGGGAAAGATATCGTTAAAGAATCAGATTTATAGCCAACATAGGTAAAAACTATATTGTATGATCCATTCGGAATATCATTTATCTGAATTTTTCCATTTGAATTAGATGCAGCGCCTATATTTAATGTCTTAATGAATGCATTTACTGCAATAAGTGGTTCATTGGTGATACTGTCTTTTACGATCGCATTAAGTTCATTTTGCGAAAATACAAACTGATTACAACAAAAGAGTAAAATTAAAAGCACTTTTTTCATTATAGCTGACTTTAGGTGATCCATCATTTAATAGATGATTTAAACAAGATATAGATTACAGCGTTCCGAATAATATTTTAACTAATAACAATCTCAGGAAAGTTAAAATTGCTGATTCTTTAGTCGGGTAATTAGCTGAAGAAATCAGTATAAACATTTAAACTATTAGCTGTTATGAAAATATAAAACTTATTCCAAAGCTGAAGCGGAAGGAATCACGCTACTGAGTTTATGATGAAAATGATCTTGCAAGATTTAAGTTTATCGTAATAGCAAAACACCTTGGTTCTACAATGTGGCGAATAAAGGAACTGCTTTCAATTAAAATAGAAAAAGGCTGGATTTAGGATAAAGATAATATGTTTAAAGAAATTGTTCTTAATTGTCCAGAGGAATTCAGAGAGTGTAAAACTACCTTTGAGTATTAATTAAAATGCAGCATTATCCCATACCTACTTGAATAATTGATATTACTTAAGACTCTTTAGTTGCTCTTTGTTTTTTTGTTTCGAGTGCGGAGAAAAAGCAAAGCCTTCATTCATCATATGAAAAAAGGCTTAGTTTTTATTCACATATTCATAAATAACTATTTAAATCTTTATCTTTTATTTGGGAGGTTGTAATTTGCTAAGAACATCTAGCATTGCCGGAGAAGTATCACCATGGTGATGAATCAACTTCCATTCACCATCTTTTAACTGATAGATGTTGGTGACACGTTGCTCTATATTGATCTGATTGCCTGCAATTTTAACATGGCCGGTTTCAGTGCCCAGTTCGTAAGCCATATTCCCTTCTATTCGTATGAATTGATCTTTTAATTCAATCTTACCATCCTTTGCAACTTGAGCAAATTGTTCAAATGATTTCTTGACTGCCGGCCAGCCTACTTCTCGACCGCCGATCGGGTGCATGGCAGTTACATTCTCGTCCTTAAACCAGGTTTCTCCAATTTGCTCAGCATTTCCACTGGCCATGTTTGTCAATGCATTATAGAACCGGTTTGAAGCTTTGCGTACATCTTCTTCTGTTGCCATTACTATTCTCCTTTTAAATAATAAAGTAATTTGAATTTAAAAAGTTCAAAACAATATCCTGGATGTAATAATAATGATATGTTTTATTCGTGATATAGATTATAATCTATGCATCCCATAATTTAGATTCCAAAATTATTTTCTCAATAGTCTTTACATCACATTTTTAATTTTAAATGAATTATTGTGGTATAATTGTACGAAGACAATTGGTTTTGCTAGTTCACCAGGACAATTATATTATGACATGACAATCTTTAAAATCTATCGGGATTAGCAAAATCTAATCCGAACGTAAACTGATCGAGTATTGAGAAAGCTTTTAGAAACAACTCAAATTAGAATATGATAAGAAGAAACCTTTTCTTAATATGTAAGGATTATAATCTCTTTTAATCAATAATTAGTTACTAATAATGAATGAAAAGAGCGTTGCAAAAGACTTTCCTATCATTTGTGTAGGCGGTTCAGCCGGGGGACTTAACGCATATACCAGGCTTCTACAAAATCTGCCGTCAGATATGGGTGTTGCTATAGTCATCGTTAATCACTTGAGAACTGTAGCTACCCTAATTCATGAGATTCTTCCACATCATACAAAGATGACGGTTGAACTAATAACGGAAAGACTATTCATCCAACCCAACCATGTTTTTATCATCCATGAAAAACGTAACCTGCATATTCTTGATGATGAGTTTCGACTAAAGCCGATATCAAAACCCAGAGGCTGGCCCGACGTAATTACGGTTTTTCTGCGTTCACTCACCAAACATTGGGACGGCAAACTGATTGCTGTCATTGTATCTGGTTATGACGGTGATGGAGCTGAAGCTTTATGCGGCATTAAAGAAGTAGGTGGTATTACAATCGCACAGAAGCCGGATACAGCAGCACAACCTGATATGCCGGTAAGCGCAATAGCAAGTGGATGTATAGATTTTATTCTTTCACCCGAGGATATCGCAAAAGAAATTAAACGAATTGCGAATACCGGTAAAAAGTAGATCAAAATTTACAACATCCTCGCACGACAGTCGCACAGACATCACTAGAACAATAATTTAATACACACAAGATAACATGCGCCTAAAAACAACACCTTTCAATGTTTTAGTTTGTGAATTATCATTACATTCCCCTACTCTTTTTTAATACAACATAAAGTATTAGCTACTGATGTTTCTTTTATTATTTTTTTTTCTAACCAGAAAAAACTTTTTGTATTATTTTTTAACTCCTAAAAAAAAGCTTATTGATACTCAAGTTGAAGAATTGTTATTTAGCAATCTGACCGAAGAATATTATTATGTGCATTATTCAAAGTTTTATATCAAATTTGTCCCGACACTTTGAGTTGGGCCCGGGCAATCTTTTTACCAGAGTTATATAACTCATGTATTACCGAAATACACAAGAATTACACATTGGAGGGTCACGTCAAAGGCGGGCAAGCTGGGTTAGCCGCAGAACGTTAGATGGTTTTAATACTTATGTCCTTATAATAATATTTTCAGTAAAATCCTTTAGAGTACTTGAAGTTCATACTTTGAAGTTAACTTCACATTTATTTTATAATAAAATAATATATATGGAGTTACTGTTATCCCATTGTTTTGAAGATGCTTAAGAACACACAGCGGAATTAAACAGATAAGAAAACTTGTTTAATATTAATAAATAAATTAATGTTGATAGGTGGAGACGAGAACCCACTTAAAAAAACTGGGCGAAATAAAAACGCCAAATTAGTCGGTTAAATTAATAAAGTAAATTTTGAAAGGGGAAGCGCATGGAAGAGGAAATTCAGAACAGATTTGAACAAGCTTCTCAGTATGAAGCTTTTGTATCCTCAGTAATACCCATTTATTCACAGTTGCCCAAAATATTGTTATCCCATCTCAGCACACTTGCGGGCAGCAACGCAATGTTGCTTGATGTTGGCTGCGGTACCGGAACAAACATTGTAACATTTGCTACTCACCGACCAGATTGGACATTTGTTGGCGTAGACCCAGAAGAACCGATGTTAAGTTTTGCGAAAAACAAAGTGAACAGTATTAATGTTCAAAAACGTGTTACTTTTATCAAAGGAACAGTGGACGCCATCCCTAAAGAAATCAAATTCGATTTAGCCACATGCATCTTTGTTGAACATTTACTGCCGGATGATGGAACCAAGCATCATCTAATCGAAGGAATTTTTAACAATCTGGCAAATGGGGGATGGTTAATACATGCTGGTATTTACGGCGATCTTGAAACAGAGTGGGCAAAAAAACGTTTGAAAACTTGGCTTGAGTATGTTTCCTTGCAAGGCAAACCGAAAGAAGTTCTGGAAAATGTTCGACGCCGGGCAACAATTGAAGACTCTTTAATTCCTGAAAAACGCATCGTAGAAATTATGGAGAACGTTGGATTTATAAATATAGAACAAATCTATCAGCTGCAATTATTTGGCGCATGGGCAGCGCAAAAACCAGTAACAGCATGATTATTAAATAATCACAAAGTTTAAAACAGAGTTGAAAAATATAATTTGTAATTACTGATTAACTTTAGTCGATATTTGACAATACGCCTAACAAGTTATTCCGATTAAAGTCTACTGAAAGTTGATAGAAATAGAATTATTAACTGAGGCGTAGTGATGCCTCAGATGTTAAAACCAGTGCTTCTCCGTAGGAGTCCTTCGGACAACCCGAGACCATTTTCGCACTCAGCAATTTACAAATTTTAGTGTTAGCTCTCCCCCACCGAATGTAAAAGCATAAAAGATTAGTGAATGATTACGATAACAAATACACAACCTAGTTAAAAATAAAAACTCACTTAAGAATTATATTTTTACCATAATAGCAAAAAATAGATTGCTAATTACCATAAATAACAATACTTTACTTAGCAGATAAATGTTTAACCCTTAGTTTTGCATGATATCTTTAAGTAGAGGGGCACAAAAACATACCTTAAAAATTTTTTATTACTAAATATCTATAATATCCAGTAAAGATAAACCGATTAAGGATAACAATTATGCTGCATGAAATAAAGAATTGATTTCTAAATATTATGAAAAAAGCCATTGCTAGAAACATGAATCTTATTGATGATATTTTTGAACCGAATTAGAAAAGAATTATATAAACAATAGTGCTTATACTGCCAATTTAGGCGGATAAGAGTAATTATATTTACACACACGTTGTGCGTCATGCAAAAAAGATCTATTAATTTAAACAAATTTTGGAATAGAAATGATTGAATGGTTAATTAGAAATCCCATTGTTTTTGGTTTCATAACTTTTCTTTTAATGTGGATAGATTGGTTGCTAACAATTGCACAAGAAAAAGAAAGGAAAGAGCATTATTATAAACATTACCAGAGTTATCCTATCAATACTATTGAAGGAAGTCCTGCTTTTCAAAAAGGGGTTGCAAAGCAACAGCTGATAAATACCAAACATTTTATAGCCTCGGTAATTATTGGGACTGCTGTATCATTTGTATTAATGCTAATTCCCCTCGCATTTAGTGAATTATTTATTGGTTATGTGTGGGGTCTATTCATAATAGTTATCACTCAGCATTTGAATAATTTATTTGGATATATTGCTAGTCGCAAAGGTCTTCATGGAAAATTATTCTTACACCAAAGGACTGCATATTTAGTTCAATCTGGACGGTATTTTTCGATTGCGATATTTTTGTTAATATTATCGATTCTTTCAAATTCTGAAATAATATACGGTATAACAATTTCCGGCTTTACTTCTGCTTTAAGACAATTTATTTGGTTGAGGAAAATACCAAAAATTGATAAAAATGATTTGCCACCTAATTTATAATTTCATAAAAATGTTTAAATAAATGCGGAATTGATAAATGATATAAATTGAAAATAATTAAAAAGCACGAACGCACAACAATGTATATAAGTCATTGGGCGAATGGTAGCTAAATTGAAAGAACATGAATATAAATAAACGGCATAGTAAATTGAAATATTGGTGTTCCAAAACGACCGACGCCTCATATACTGTCGTTTTGTGCAAGGCAAAAAAAAGATGTTCTAATAGATAGTATCGTGAAAAATTAAGCCTAGATATTCTACAGATAAAGAGAAATACCAATGATTAGACAAATTTTCTTTATAGCAATAATTTTCTTAGTATTCCTCATTGTTGATTTTGATTTAAAGGCTCAAAATGATTTTCATGTTGATAAAAGTATCTTGCAATCGACAATTGATACAATAGAAAATATTGCTTTAACCTATCCAGATGAAACTCAATTCTCTATTGCAATAATAAAAAATGATTCTATTAATTTTGTTGGTGTAAAAAAGCATGAAGGGAAATTAGTTTTTATTTGTAATAAAGATTCACTTTTTGAAATTGGTTCAATAACAAAAGTTTTCACTTCAACCATACTTGTTAACTTAATGCTCCAAGGCAAAATAAATCCTGATGAACCAATTTCTCAATCTTTACCGTTCAAGTTAAACTCAAATGGAGAAAATGCTCAAAAGATAACCTTCAAAACTTTATCAAATCATACATCTGGGTTGCCAAATTATCCTTCGAATTTAGATAGAGTAGCGAGATTACATCTTTTAAATCCATATGTTGAATATGACAGCTTATTATTAAAAGATTATCTTGAAAATGAAATGACATTGTTATCTGTTCCAGGAGATAAATATGAATATTCTAACTTAGGATACGGTATACTTGGATACTTATTGGAGCTAAAAACAGGTAAAAGTTATGAGGATTTATTGAAGGAGTATGTTTTTCAAAAATATGGTATGACTATTTCAACTACAAACCAGAACAAAGTACAAAAGTATTTGGTACAAGGACATGATGAAAAGGGCGAACATGTACCTAACTGGGATTTTAATATCCATCGAGGAGCTGGAGCTGTTTTATCATCAACGCATGATTTAGCTAATTTTGTATTAGCTAATTTTTCAAACGACCCTATTTTAAAATATCAGAGACAACTAACATTTAGGGTTGAAAATAATGATTTAGAATTAGCTTATGGATGGCATGTTTATACAAAAAATGGTGTTGTTTGGTATTTTCATAATGGACGCACAGGTGGTTATCGAAGCAGTATTACGATGGACTTGGAGAAAAGAAATGCTGTAATTTTGCTAGTGAATTGTGTATATGGACAAGGTTATAAACATTTACAAAAAATCAACTGGAAATTATTGCAAAACATTGAATAAGCCCAGTACATAACAATTTATAAAAATAATAGCCGGGATAGTAGAAAATTCAAGGGTTGTAGTCCGTTTCAACTTTGTGTATTTTGACAAGAAAGTGCTAAGCAATCGGCTACTATTCCTATACTAACCCTTATGGGCAAGGCTAAATGAATGGACTAATAAAAAAACAGAAATAAATAATTATGGAACATATTTTAGGATCCTCATTTTGGACAGACCTTTTCAAAAACGGCCAAAACTGGCTAATTAATGAGCTGCCGGGTTTATTAATTGCATTAGTACTATTTTTTATAGCATTTAAAATAGTTGATTTTTTACTTAATAAACTTAGACAAACTCTTTTAAGCCATGCTGAAAAGAATAATAAAGTAGACACGGCTGAAGCAGGGAAAAGGATTCATACCCTAACATCTATTATTCATGGTTTAATAAAAATTATTATATGGGTAATGTTTGTAATGATAATGCTGCAAAAATTCGGTATGAATATAGCCCCAATATTGGCAGGAGCGGGTATCGTTGGATTGGCTGTTGGTTTTGGAGCACAAGAACTGGTAAGAGATTTTATTTCCGGTTTTTTTATCATTCTTGAAAATCAAATTCGTTCTGGTGATGTAGCAATAATAAATGGAACATGTGGATTGGTTGAAAAGATAGAGTTTAGAACTACCACCCTTCGAGATTTTTCCGGAGTTACACATATTTTCCAAAATGGAAAAATTAGTGAAATATCAAATATGACAAAAGATTGGTCTGCAATTGTATTTGAAATTGGTGTTGCCTATAAAGAAAATCCACAAGAGGTGATGGATTTAATGAAACAAGTTGGGAGCGAACTACAAAATGATTCGGAATTTAAAAATAAAATTATTGAGCCAATAGAGATATTTGGCTTAGACAAGTTTGCGGATAGTGCAATTATTATTAAAGCTCGCTTAAAAACTAAACCTGGTGAACAATGGGCAGTAGGTCGGGAATACAGAAAACGCTTGAAATATGCTTTCGACCAGCATAATATCGAAATACCATTTCCACATACAACTGTTTATTGGGGTGATAGAATAAATCCTTTAAAATTGGACGTCAATAATCAAATGTTAGATAAATTAAAATAACCACCATGCATTTTCACAATTGATTTAAAAGGTGCAGCCCGCTACAACTTTTGTGAAATTTGACAGGAAAGTGTCACGCAATCGGCTACTATTCTTATTCGAAACGTTGTGTTTAATTAAAAAATATGAAAATACTATTAACTGGTTCATCTGGGTACATTGGAAAAAGACTACTCCCTATTTTGGTTGAAAGTGGTCATGACGTGATATGCTGTGTTAGAGACATAAAAAGATTTACTCCCCCAGAGTCCCTAATGTCAAGAATTAATATCATCCAAATTGATTTGCTGGACAGAGCCACGCTAGATAATATTCCTAAAGATATTGATGGAGCTTTTTATTTAGTTCATTCCATGTCGGCATCTTCTGACTATCAATTGCTGGAACAAGAATCTGCTGAGAATTTCAGAAATGCAATGAATAAAACTAAGGTAAAGCATGTTGTTTATTTAAGTGGGATAGTAAATGAATCCGTATTATCAAAGCATTTGGCTTCAAGAAAGAATGTTGAAACAGAACTTAGTAAGGGTAATTATCATTTAACAACATTAAGAGCAGGAATTATTGTTGGATCAGGAAGCGCCTCTTTTGAGATAATGCGGGATTTGGTAGAAAAACTTCCTATTATGATTACGCCTAGTTGGCTAAATACAAAATGTCAGCCAATAGGGATATCAGATGTAATATCAATACTCTCAAAAACAATCCTAAATCCCAAAACTTATAATAAAGATTTTGATATAGGCGGTACTGATATATTGTCGTATAAAGAAATGCTCTTAGAATTTGGTCGAATAAGAAATTTAAAGCGTTATATTTTTACTGTCCCGGTAATGACGCCCAAACTTTCTTCTTATTGGCTGTATTTTGTCACATCAACATCCTACAAACTTGCTATTGCGCTAGTCGATAGCATGAAAATAGAAGTGATTTGCCGAAACGATGATATAAATAAAATACTGGGAATACAGCCCATGAATTACCAAACTGCTCTGAGGAGAGCTCTTAGCAAAATTGAAAGACACGAAGTGGTTTCCAGTTGGAAGGATGCTTTCATAAGCAGTGATTTCGATTTCAATATTTCAGAGGTTATTCATGTACCATCATTTGGATGTTTTAAAGACATTAGAGAAAAAGCCTTCGTGAGTAGAGAGGACTGTATAAGCAAAATTTGGAGTATTGGAGGTGAAAATGGTTGGTATTATGGAAATTGGTTATGGAAAATTAGAGGCTTTCTGGATAAGTTGGCAGGTGGCGTGGGTTTAAGAAGGGGACGGACTTCAGAAGATAATTTAAACCCGGGGGATGCATTAGATTTTTGGAGAGTATTATATGCTGGTAAAGAGGATGGGCGGTTACTCCTTTACGCAGAAATGAAATTACCGGGTGATGCATGGCTTGAATTTAAAATTGTTGAAAACAAATTGATTCAAACTGCTACATTCAGACCATTGGGATTAATTGGAAGGTTATATTGGTTTTGTGTTCTTCCTTTCCATGGATTTATTTTCAAAGGGATGATTAAAAAATTAACTAAACGTAACAATGTATAAAAATAATAGCCGATTCAGTAGCATATTCAAGAGTTGTAGCCGGCCACGTCGAATTGTTCAAGGTACTCGTTATAATTAACTCTATTGAGCCGGTACGCTTTTTTGGGGCCGCCGGGTATATACGTTATGTTAAATTCCTATTCTTTTATTCCCGGGAGAATCTTTTAGATTATTTTGCTAATACACAATTCTAAAACACACCACTTCCCTCTCAAAAAATTACAGATTAATAGGCAGTCATAAAAAATTATTGGATAAAATTCTTTTAATAGTGTTTGAATAAATGAAAACCGCTGAGATAAAAGTACTGTTGATTTTGTTTATTGATACACGAGTTTGGATGGTACTTTAACGCATACTTGTAATCCCCAATTATCTACTTAGATCAAAGTTACGAAAGCCTTCCAAACTGACTTCATAGTTTTCATAAATTGAAGGATCCGATGTACCGGACTGACTGATTTTGAAATTTCGGAATATATAATCGGAAGAGTTATGCAAAAGTAGAACTGAACAGATTGGGTAATCAGGTTGATGCCTCTGCAAAAATTAGCACAATCATTAGCACAATTGATAGGTCGAAGTTAAGGTTGGTAAAATAAAGCTCGATTATGGGCTATAATCGAGCTTTTTAAGTCGGAACGGCGGGATTTGAACCCGCGACCCCTTGAACCCCATTCAAGTACGCTACCGGGCTGCGCCACGTTCCGAATAAAATTTATAATTTGGATACTAAAAGTTCTAAAATACTTTTGATATCTTCAAGGTCTTTCTTAAGAATGGGCTGATCTTTTTTAGATTCTTGATGATGTTCCGTAGGTTTTTCTTCGGAAGTATATTCCACTTCAGGCTTATTAAGAACTGTTTCAGCAGAAGATTCCGTTAGTATCTTTTTTGCGCCTTCAATTGTAAACTTTTTCTCTCGCAATAAACTTTTTATATGAAGAATGAGCTGAATATCTTTATTTGTATAAATTCTATTGCCGGCGCGATTCTTTTGCGGTTTTAATTGTTCGAATTCAGTTTCCCAGTATCGCAACACGTATTGCTCAACCTCAGTAATTTTGCTTACTTCACTGATTGAGTAATATAACTTTTTAATTAAAAGATCTTTCATTTTCACTCAATTTCTTCTTAAATAAAAATAACTAATTGAGTATTTATAAGCAATATTTATAGGAACAAATAACTTTTCCCTTTAACTACCTTTTATAAGTCATTTTCCTTAATAATGATATCAATAAGATCACTTATATCTTTAAGTTCATAATCAGCATTATGTTCTTTCGTATTAAAAGTATCGCCATATTTTGCAAATGCTGTTTTCATTCCGACTTTTGCTGCACCAACGATATCTCGTTCCGCCCAATCTCCCAGCATTAAGGCTTCATTTGGTTTAATATCTAATTTTTGCAGTACCATAATAAATGGAGCAGAATTAGGTTTTCTTTCACCAGTATCCTCAAATGTTACAACCGCATCAAATATATGATGAAAGTTCATGTAAGCCAATCTTAACCATGCTTCTTTAACCGGAGCATCGGAAAGAATTCCCATTTTAATTCCCATTTTCATCAAACGATGAAGTGTTGGATAAACATGTGGATATGGAATCAGCGCGGCTTCTCTTGCTTTTCTATATGCAACAATTCCGGCAGATAATATTTTATAATCTACTTTTTTTATTACGCGTTGAAGAAAAACATCAAAAACCTGTTGATACTCAATTCCCTGCTCTTTATATATTTCATCAATTATTTGACTTGCTTCTTCAAAACTTATATGCAATCCTGAATCAATCATTGCCGGAATCGCCTCTTCAATTGCTCTACGTTTCATTCTCATGAAATCTACTAGGGTGTTGTCTAAATCGAATATTACAGCTTTTATCAATTTTTATTCTCCGTTTTCTTTGATATTAATCTTTTCAAAATAAAGATACCGGCAGTATAACTATCTTCTTTAAATCCAGAGACATAACCATCGCAGCCGGAAGCAGTTATTAATGTTTGGCGATAATTTTCTCTATTTACAAGATGTGATAAATGCACCTCAACTTTTGGTAATTTACAATCCGCTAGTGCATCACGGATTGCAACTGAAGTATGCGCATATCCGCCGGGATTTATCAATATTCCTTTAAAAGTTTCTCTTCCAGACTGAATCTTATTTATAATTTCACCTTCAATATTTGATTGAAAGTATTCAAAATCTAATTCCGGAAATTCTGAATTAACAATTTCTTTTATGTCTTCTAAAGTGAGAGTTCCGTATTGTTTTTCATCTCGTTTTCCCAACATATTTAAGTTAGGGCCATTGATAATCAAGATTTTCATTTCAGATCCGCCATTTCATCAATAATTTCACGCATCTTTGGTGTTAAATAAATTTGGTCTACACCTAATTCCTTTAGCGCCATTGAAAGTATCATTGCTTTTCTCTGTGTGTTTGCCATTTTGTTTATTACTATCACTTTACTTTCTTTAAGAATACAGTATCCGCCCTTAAAATCACCTTTCTCAAATCTTACTTGTGCTCCTAATTGAGCTGCTAAACCTTTAAGGTCTTGAATTATACCTTCAAATTCTTTTTCTTTTATTTTCATCGTCTGTTTATTCTTTTACTTTTAGTGGTTGGAATAAAGCAAAATAAATAATTGAAAAGTATCCCAAAAGTTCGATAATAGGGAAACTGGATAAAACCTTAAATCGTTCAGTAACCAGATTGACTACTTCCTGCCCGCTAAAACCAGCAGAACCTAAAAGATTGATAATATCAAAATCAATTGTCGCTATCAAATAAAGTTCAAAAGGACAAGTTATAAAAATTATAAGTGAAATTATGAATAACCAGCCGTTTTTTCTTAAGTTTAGCTTTGAAAATACTAGAAATAAAATAAAAGAAACCAGAAAAATAAAATAAAGTATGGTTGTAGCAATCACAGGTGCCCTTAACATTGTTACTACAGATGAAATATTTTGCTCGTTAATAAAATTACGAAGGACAAAACCTTTAGTTTCGAACATTTGATATGAAGTAACTAATCGGGTTAAATAACTTCCCATCCATAATGCACCTGAAAGTAATGATAAGAATAAAAATGTTTTGGATATTTTATTTAGTTTTTTCATAGCCTTATAATATTTGTATCATTAAAAATATAAAAAAATTATGACTATTGCCTCAATAGATATTGGAACTAACACCGTTATATTATTAGTAGCTGAAGTAGTTAAAGATTCCCGCGAATTACTTGCATTAAGAAATGAATTCAGAATTCCGCGTATGGGAAAAGGTTTAACACCGGGGAATCCTTTTGAAGAAAAAGCTATTAATACCTTAATGAAAATTCTTGATGAGTTTGATATAATTATAAAGCAGTATCACTGTAATACCGTTTTAGTTAAAGCCACAAACGCCTTTAGAATAGCTAGTAATGGTCAAGAAATTGCAAAACAAATTACATCTAAATTTGGATATAATTTTGAAATTGTTCCTGGTGAAAAAGAAGCAATACTTTCTTTTCTTGGTGGAATTACTTCCAGCTCAGATAAAAATAAAAAGACTCTAGTAATTGATATTGGTGGAGGAAGTACCGAATTAATATTCGGAAATGGGAATGAAGTTTTCTACAAAAAAAGTTTTCCAGTTGGTGTTGTAAGCGGAACAGAAAAATTTTTTAGCAGTGATCCGCCATCTCAGAATGAAGTTGAATCTTTTAAAGAGCATATCAGCAGCACTTTCCATGAATTGCAATTTCAAAATCTTGATATTGAAAAAGCAATAGCAATTGCCGGAACTCCAACTACTTTAGCTGCTATTAAATTAGACATTGATACTTTTGATGAATCCTTGGTTGAGGGATGTATCTTAGATTATATAGAAATAGAAAAATTTGTTTCGATTCTTTCCGGAATTTCTTCCAAAGATATTTTAACAAAATTTAAGACAGTTGTATCCGGTAGAGAAGATGTTTTACTCGCGGGAACAACGATACTTTCCGAGTTGATGAAACTCTTAAATCTCAAAAAAGTTTCTGTCAGTACCCGCGGTATTAGATATGGTGCAATAATAGATTACATCAAAAATATTTAAGGATTAGTATTTTGTAAAATCGAATCCTCAGTTTGATCATCTGGTAATGGTTTCTTGTAATCTAAAGTAAAATGTAGTCCCCTACTTTCTTTACGCATCCTGGCAGATTTAATAATCATATGAGCGCATGCTGTAATATTTCTTAATTCTAAAATTCCCTCAAATACTTTTGTTTTTTTATACAGTTCTTCAGTTTCTATAAAAATATTGTGAACTCTTCTTGCAGCTCTTTGTAATCTTAAATCGGATCTCACAATACCAACATAATCCCACATTATCTGTTTCGTTTCTCTCAAACTATGTGTGATTAAAACTTTTTCATCATAACTTAAAGTGCCGGTATCGTCCCAATCCGGAATTACAGGTGTAGGTTTAGAATCGTTCTTAAGATACTCTTTAATATCGCCGGCTGCTCTTTGTCCAAAAACTACAGCTTCTAACAATGAATTACTGGCTAGTCTATTTGCACCGTGTACTCCTGTCATGGTAACTTCACCAACCGCGTATAAACCATTTAACGAAGTTCGCGCGTTAAGATCAACTTCTACTCCGCCGCATGCGTAATGTGCAGCAGGAACTACGGGAATCAATTCTTTTGTAATATCAATTCCGACTTTAAGACAAGTTTTATATATATGAGGAAAATGTTCAAGTATGTCATCTTTATTTTTATGTGTAATATCTAAATAGACAAATTCATCACCTCTCTTCTTCAATTCATTATCAATTGCTCTCGCAACAATGTCTCTAGGTGCCAATTCCTTTCTAACATCGTAAAGATGCATAAATTCTTCGCCGTCGCTTGTTTTTAATTTCCCGCCGAAACCGCGTACAGCCTCTGAAATTAAAAATGAGGAGTTTTGAGAATTTTCTTCGGAATTCGATTGATATAAAGTAGTTGGATGGAATTGAACAAACTCCATATTTCCTATGCGTGCTCCCGCTCTGTATGCCATCGCAAATCCATCACCGGTGGCAATGCCTGGATTAGTAGTATGAAGATAAACTTGCCCTAATCCCCCTGTAGCAAGAATAGTAACCTTTGAAGAAATCTTCATTACATTCATTTCTTTGCAATCTAAAACGTATGCTCCCCAGCAATTTCTATTTTGCAAAGGCTGGTCTTTAAGCTGATGAACATTGTGTTCGGTTATTAAATCAATTGCTAAAGTATCTTCTATAAGTTTAATATTTTCTTGCTGTGAGATAGCATCAATTAAAGCTCGTTCTATCTCCTTCCCGGTCAAATCGGCTGCATGTAAAATACGTGGCATGGAATGCCCGCCTTCTCTAGCTAGATCCCACTCGCCATTTTTCTTAGTAAATTTTGTACCAATTTCAATCAAGTCTTTTATTCGTTCAGGTCCTTCCTTTACCAAAACCTCAACTGCATCTTGGTGGCACAGCCCTGCTCCCGCAATTAAGGTATCATTAATATGCTTTTCATAAGTATCTTCCTTAGAAATAACCGAAGCTATTCCACCCTGAGCGTAATTTGTATTTGATTCAGCTTTATCCTTTTTTGTAACGATAATAACATTTGCATATTCTGAAACTTTTAGAGCCGTAAAAAGTCCGGCAATTCCGCTACCAATAACAAGGACATCAGTTTTTAATTCCATTATTCTACTTCTTCTTTAATATTTCTTGAAAATTCTCCAGAAAGAAATCTATATTTTCTTTTTCAGTAATTAGCGGAGGTAATAATCTAATTACAGTTTGATTTGTACAATTTATTAGAATCTTCCGTTCTCTCATTTTTTCAACTATTTCATTTCCTTCATACATTAAATCTATGCCTAGCATAAAACCTTTACCGCGTACTTCTTTTATGTCATCCGGAAAATTCTTTTTTATAACGAATAATTGTTCTGTAAAATATTCCCCAAGTTCGGCTACACGGTTCATCAACCCGTTTTCAAAGACTTCTTCAAGTACAACTTTCCCTGCAGCACAGCTAACCGGGTTTCCACCAAAAGTAGTTCCGTGTTTCCCAACCTCAAATACATCATCATAGTTTGGAGAAGTTAAGAAAGCTCCAAGCGGTAAACCGCCGCCAATTGCTTTTGCAGTTACAACAATATCCGGCGCTAATTTGAGGTGATTATGAGAAAATGGTTTTCCTGTTCTTCCTATTCCACATTGTATTGCATCAGAGACAATTGCAAAATCAAATTTCTTCCGAAGTTCTATTAACTTATTTGCAAATTCTTGTGTAATTACATTAATGCCGCCTTCTCCTTGAATAAACTCAACAAAAATAGCAGCGGTATCTTCTCCAACTTTATTTTCAAGATCTTCAATATCGTTGAAATTTATATGGAAAATATTTGGTAAAAGAGGTTCAAAACCTTTTTTATATTTTTCACGTGCGGTTAAAGTTACTGCACCGTATGTTCTGCCGTGAAATGAATCTGTTAATGAAAATACTTTTTTCTCACTTCCAAACTTTTTTCGTATTAACTTTAGCGAACCTTCAATTGATTCTGTTCCGCTATTTGATAAAAATGATTTTGACATACCTGAGTATTTCAATAACAATTCAGCAAACTCGACCTGAATATCAGTTATATAATTATTAGATAAATGTCCAAACTTTGCAATTTGCTTGCTTACTGCTTCAACTATTTTTGGATGTGCATAACCCAAGGCGTTAACAGCCAAGCCGGAAAATAAATCTAGATACTTATCACCTTTTTTATCGAACAAGTGAACACCTTTACCGTAATCAACTTCGATCGGAATTCTTTTATAGGTAGGTAAAAATAATTCCTTTTCAGATTCAAATATATTTTTCATAACGTTTTATAAATTAAATACCTTTATTGTAGAATAGTAAATTAAAAAGTAAAATATGAAGTTAAAAATAAGTGCTGTGATGATTGAAAAAGATAGACTTTTTGAATTTGCATACATCGCTGTAGTACTTAAAAATATTTGCCATATAATAACCAGAATTTCCATAATCAATAATACGTAAGCAGCGGATTCCTTTAATAAGAAAGGAGACGGATTATTTGAAAATAAAGACGAACCGAATATTAATAATTCAATTGGGAATAATATAATTAGTCCGAATATAAATGGAAGAAACGAGAAACTTAGTATTGTAAAATTATCTCTGAACCTTGTAGTGTTGTTAAATCCGGCACTTATGTATTTAAACAATAGTGAATAAATTACAACTAGCAAAACAAAAACGCCGATAACTATTACAAAATGGAGTAAAATATTAGAAAGTACGACTTCTTTTTTTGTTAGTTGAGGAGCTAAAATCATCATCATCAATAAAATCTTGATTGAAACCAAAATGATTATGACTGTAATAAAATTTTTATGTTCAGATTGGATTATCTTTCGGAAGGCGTTAACAGGAGATTCGATTATTTTTGCAATGATATTGCCAAGATCAATATTTACAACTCTTTCTCGTAGGTATGCACTGCAGTTTACACAGTTTAAACCGTAAACCGGATTTTCGGTAGAACAATTTGAACACTTAATTGTGTTTTGCATGTATTCCCTATCGTTAAAAGTTAACTTTAATATTTAACATCGGAACGTTTATCCTTTGATTTTCCGAAATATTAAAATCAAAAAGTTGCGCATCAACATAAGCATCAACAAGATTGAGAAAATAAGCCAATCCCATATAAATTGCGAAAAGATCCCTCTGATCTTTATAAAAATTTCTATTACTTAAATCTCTTGTGCTGTTGTATAATAAATACCTGTCCCTGTAATCTATATATAAATTATTATAATGAACCCAACCATATATTAACCACGCAGAAATTCCCCAAATAATAGGAGCTTTAATGTATGAATGATTATAGATTTGTCCCCACCCAGGAATGATTGCGCTTCTTAAAACAGCGCCCCACGGAGATTTTTGCATTACAAAAGTCGAATCGTTGAGACTTGAAGTTGAATCTTCCGGAGCTGAATTTTGTTGAGCGGAAACCGATACGATCAACAAAAATGCTAATGCAAAAATCTTAGTTGTATGAACTATTAATAATTTCAAAGAGTTCAAATAATCGCTCCAATTCATCATTAGAATAAAACTCAATCACAATCTCTCCGGAGCCGTCTTGCTTTTGCTTGCAAACTACTTTTGTTCCGAAAGTTCTTCTAAGTTTATCTTCAACATCATTAAGGTTAGCAGAAAAAGCGGATGATCTGGTAGAAAACGAAACACTTTTCTTTGCAGTGGTCGCATCAGGATTTATGAGCATTTTCTTAACAAGTTGCTCAACTTTTCTAACTGAAAGATTACCTTCTTTAATTTTAAACAATGCTTGAAGTTGCATTTTCTCGGTTGGCAAATTAATTAGCGCTCTAGCATGGCCGGATGAAATTTCTTCTTTAACCAGACTATCCTGAATATCTTTTGGTAATTTTAATAATCTAACTGAATTAGCAATTGTTGATCTATCCTTTCCTACTTTTTCGGCAATCTGCTCTTGTGTTAGATTGCAATCATCCATCAACCTTTTGTATGCTAATCCAATTTCAATAGGATTTAATTTTTCCCTCTGAATGTTTTCAATTAAAGCCATTGCCAGCATAGCTTCCTGGGAATCGACTTTAATTATGTATGCAGGAATATCTCTATAGCCGATATCAATACAAGCTTTTAATCTTCGTTCCCCGGATATCAGTTCGTATCGTCCGTTAAATCTTCTGACGGTTATTGGTTGAATAAGCCCGTTAGAAAGAATTGATTTCTTTAATTCCTCTAATGCTTCAGGTTCAAAGTGTAAACGAGGTTGAAAAGGATTAGGATCAACAGCAGTTACAGGAATTTTTGCCAAGAAATCTACTTGCTTGCCGTCGTCTTTATCAAGGTCGGAAAATTTAGCGACCGCGTCTTCGTTATTTTGATTATGAAAACTTTGGGGATTAATCAAAGCATCTAATCCTCTTCCCAAACCTGGTTTAAGCTTGCTCATATCTTAGTTTTGTTTAATTTCTGATGAATTTCTTTCTAACAACTCAGATGCTAAAGCGATGTAATTTTTTGAACCTGTAGAAATTGCATCATAAAGAATTACAGGTTTTCCATAACTTGGTGCTTCTGAAATACGAACATTTCTATGAATTATTGTCTTAAAAACTTTATCTCCAAAATATTTTTTAACTTCATCCGCAACTTGTTGAGAAAGTCTAAGACGAACATCAAACATTGTTAAAAGAACTCCCTCAATAGTTAACTCTTTATTAAAATGCTGTTTAACAATATTAATTGTATTAAGAAGTTGTCCTAATCCTTCCAAAGCAAAATATTCACATTGTACCGGAATTAAAACAGAATCTGAAGCTGTTAACGAATTTAATGTTAAAAGTCCTAAAGATGGCGGACAATCTATGATAACATAATCGTAAACTTCCCTTGCCGCTTCCAAAGCATTCCTTAAAAGCCTTTCACGATTTTCCATATCAACCATTTCAATTTCTGCACCAACCAAATTTATATTTGAAGGCAGTACATCCATGAAAGGCATATAAGTTTTAGTTACAGATCTTAAAATATCGGATTCTCCGATTAACACTTGGTAAACCGAAGGATTTCTCTGCTCAACACTCAATCCGGAAGTTGAGTTAGCTTGAGGATCTATATCAATAAGTAATGTTTTCTTTTCTGCAGCTGCTAATGAAGACGCAAGATTAATGGAAGTTGTAGTCTTTCCAACTCCGCCTTTCTGATTAGCAATCGAAATAACTTTTGCCATTATTTCCCAATTATTTAACAGGATGATAAACTTTATTGCTTAAAAAAGTCAACAAAGGATTATTAAAATAGTTATTATTACAATATTTTCATAAAATAATTATGAATAAAAATTAGAAACATTTTAATCATTTCATTCTAGATCAAAGATATTTGTTTTCTGCCCGTTTATTACTATATAAACTAAATCAATGACAGTAATAAACTGATAACCAATTAAATATAACAAGCTGTTGTGTGAATAAGCTATTTAATTAAAAAGTAATAATGTTCAACTAAGCATATTAGCAGACTAAAAATTACAGATCGTCTTCCCTCGCGTTTACAATTTGATTCATTTTTGGTGTAGCTTTATTTGAAATATATTAAATACTTCTATTTATTATTCAACACAATGGACTATAACAATATTTCTTCACCAAATTCTAGAACTCTGCAATTAAATCCAAGTTTATCAAGTTTTTGCTTGAATTCGTTTGGATCTGCTTGTATTACAGGGAAAGTATTATAGTGCATTGGTATTGCTGTTTTAGGATTCGTCAACTCAACAGCTTTCACTGCATCATCAATTCCCATTGTAAAATTATCACCGATAGGCAGAAGCATTAAATCAATGTTATTCATTTCACCAATTAGTTTCATATCGTAAAATAAACCCGTATCACCGGTATGATAAACAACTTTTCCATCAATAGAAAGAATAACTCCTGCTGGTTCTCCACCGTAAAAGTTATCAGGGGTTAGTGAACCATGATGAGCGATTGTGAATTTTACTCTTCCAAATTCAAATTGATGACTTCCGCCTATGTGCATGTTATGCGCGTTAAATCCTTTTGAAGAACAATAATTTGCTAATTCATTAACACAAATAAAAAGAGGTTTACATCTTTTTCCAATCTTAAATGCATCTCCTAAATGATCCCCGTGGGCGTGTGTTAAAATGATAAAATCAGCATCAACATCATCTGATTTAACAGGTGAAGTAGGATTATCATCTAAAAAAGGATCGATTAAAATCTTTTTACCAGCATCAGTTGTTATTTGAAAAGCTGAGTGTGAAAAATATTTTAGTTTCATGTTTGCCTCCGGTTTAAAGCATTTTCTGGAAATCTTTTAGTTCTTTACTTTTAAGAAATCCGGTTAAATCCGCTTCTAGCTGATGCTTCAAATCACTCTTTTTCTGATTTATAAGTTTTAATTCAGCGTTCTCTTCATCTTTATTAAAATAAGATTTGAAATTTTCCTCTAATACGTCCAAATCCCTCGCGGTTCCGGTTAAATCTTGAAGTAACTTAATAAGATTATAAAATATTAAAAATTTCTTCTTATCAAAACATATTACAAATAACTCCATATTGTAGCGCACTCTTCTTAATGCAATTCTTATTTGATGAAGGTTTTCCGGAGTATTTTCTTCCAGATAGGATTTAATACTCTTCTTAAGAACCTTCACTCTTTTATTCAGCACTAATGATGAAGTTTCACAAAGACGGGTTGTTTTTTTTAAGCCCTTTATTTCCCATTTATTCGCAGCCATAATGAATCATTTTGTAATAACTTTCAAGAATCCTTTAATAGTTTGCATAGATCTCATTTTACTTTTTTCTTCACCGTATATAGTTGGAATATAACAAAATCCTATATTAAAATTATTTCGTGCAGCTAATACAATAATTTCACTTTCTGCTTCAAAACCATCAAAACTCGGCATTATCATATCCAGTATCTTAGTTTTAAATGCTCTAAAACCGCATTGACTGTCAAGTATTCGCTGCTTGGTCTTTAAACTTAACAAAAATGAAGTGAGACGATTGCTCATTATTCTATGAAGCGGCATTTTATTTAAACTGCTGAGCCGGTTTCCAATTACAATATCATAAGTTTTTAATTCAGAAATTAAATTAGGTATGTAGTTTGGCTGATGTTGAAAATCTGCATCCAACGTAATTGTAATATCTGTTTTTAATTTTATACTCGCTTCAAATCCTTTTTTAAGAGCAAAGCCTTTCCCTTTATTTTTGGGATATGAAACAACAACTATTTTTTTATTTTTGGGTATGCTTAAAACTGAATTGTCAGTGGAGCCGTCATCTACTGCAATTACAATATCAACAAACGGAAGAGTTTCAAGAATAATCTTCTCAATGAATTGTTCTTCATTATAAAACGGAATTACAGCAGCAACCTTAAACTTTTTTGAAATATTGTTCAATGAAACCTCTCCAACCTTTAACAACAGGGGATTTAAAGGCAACAGATAGACGTTTTCTTAGAGCTTCTTTAGATAATCCTCTTACCATATTACCGTCCTCGGCTATAGAAATACTACCGGTTTCTTCCGAAACTATTACGCTTATTACATCGGCTTGTTCTGTAATACCTAAACCAGCGCGATGTCTCATTCCCAAAGATTCGCCATCTACAGTAGTGGTAGTTGAAAGAGGAAGAGTGCATCTGGCCGCTTCAATTACATTATTTTTTACAATTACTGCGCCATCATGCATTGGCGATCTGGGGAAAAACAAATTTCGTAATAGAGGTACACTTAATTTTGCATTCATTATTTCACCGGTTTCAGTATAGCCGCGAATACCGGTAGATTTTATAATTACTATTAATGCACCATGTTGATGTTGTGAAAGTTCAAAAGCAGCATCAGCTATTAAGGACGCTGTGTGCGGTGAATCGGATTTTACAAATAATTTTATAAAGGGATTTCTGGCAACAATAACTAATAATCTTCTTATCTCCGGCTGGAATAATATTACAAATGCTATTACCCAAATATCGGTTACTAATTTTAGTAACCAACTAAGCGCTTTCAAATTTGCCGCTTGTGCGCCGAAAGATAAAACCAGTACAATCATCAATCCCATAAATATCTGGGCAGCTATTGTTCCTTTAAGTAAAGTGTAAAGTTTATACACAATAAATGATACAATAGCGATATCAACAATATCGGTAAAAGTAACAGTTAAAAATCCGATTTTAAAAAGTTCGAACATTAAAAACTCTAGTTAATATGATTTACCAATTTACAAACTTGAACACCATTTTTCACGTTATGCGTTCTAATAATTCTTGCACCATTTCTCACAGCCAAAGTATCAATTACAGCAGTTGCTGTATCTCTTTCTTCAACTTTTAGATTTAAGGTCTTCCCGATGAATGATTTTCTTGAAACTCCGGTTAAAATTGGATAGCCAAGACTTTTAAAATCTTCCAATCTATTTAATATTTCAAAATTATGTTCTACAGTTTTGCCAAAACCAATTCCGGGATCTACGAATATACTCTCAATTTTCTTTTTTGCTGCAATTGAAGTCTGTACATATAAATATTCATAAATTTCTTTAATTAAGTCATCGTATACCGGATCATTTTGCATATTTTCAGGCGTGCCTTTCATATGCATTATAATTAGAGATGCTTCATACTTTTTTACAACATCTACTATCCTGGGATCAAATTTTAAACCACTAATATCGTTAATTATTTTAGCGCCGGATTTTAAGCATTCTTCCGCGACTAAACTTTTTATAGTATCGACAGAAATGATGATTTCCGGATATTTTTTTACCAAACTCTTTACAACAGGTAAAACTCTTTCTAATTCTTCCTCCGCGGAAACACTTTTTGCTCCGGGTCTTGTGGATTCTCCTCCAATATCTATAATATCTGCGCCTTGCTCAACCATAGAAACAGCATGATTCAGAGCTGCACTTTGATTAGTAAATTTACCGCCATCTGAAAATGAATCATTTGTGACGTTGAGAATTCCCATTACATAGGCTCTATCAAAATCAAAAATTTTATTTCCTATATTATAGCTTAAGGAATCATATTCATCAAAATTCTTAATCGAGTTAACAATTCTATAGCCTAAATCTTCATCGCTTTCGGATAAAATCCTTCTTGCTATACGCTTTAAGGTATTTAGTAAACCGGGAATTAGAATATTAGTTAAATTATTCTCCGGATTAAAATACTTGTAGCAGATTTCATTTTCTCTTAGAACTATTTTTTGTATAGATTCGGCAACACCTCTTTTAAATCACTAAGTTCAATTGCTAATAATCCAGGTTCATAAACATCTCTGAATATTTTATAATCTCCGCTGAATTTTTTAAAGACTTTCCTATTTGATAGATTTACTATTTGGATCATTAAATTACCGGTACAAATTTTAAGAAGAGAAAAATAATTTATGCTACAATATAATTTTGGCTAACTACTTTACAAAATATAATTTTATTTATAAAAAAAGGCGGCAAATGCCACCTTTAATCATAATAATTAAAATTATTTTATTACTAGGCTTCTCTTTGATAAACTACTTTGCCCGACATGATTGTGGTTTCGACTTCATAACTATTATCAAGAACAACCATATCTGCATCTTTACCAACAGCCAATATTCCTTTTTTATGTTCCATGCTAATAACTTTAGCGCCGTTTAATGATGCCATTCTCACTGCTTCGGTTATTTTGGCATTTGCAGTTTCAACCATATTTCTAATTGCACGATTCAAAGTAAGTGTACTTCCCGCAAGTGTCCCATCTTCAAGAAAAGCTCTGCTTGCTTTCATATAAACTTTTTGATCAGCAAATTCATATTCACCTTCGTGCATTCCGCCGGCTCTAATCGAATCGGATACAAGAACAATTCCGCTAGCGCCTTTCATTTTTAGCAATAATTCCATTACGGCAGGATGAACATGCAAAGTATCAGCAATTAATTCAATTTTGAGCTCGTTTCTCATCAAGCCGCCTAAAATAATTCCCGGTTTTCTGTGATGGAATGGACTCATTGCATTAAACATGTGTGTAACATGGGCAGCTCCGTTATCAATTGCAATTTCAATCTCATCGTAAGTTGCCATTGAGTGACCGATAGACAAAACGACACCATCTTTTGCAGCATGTCTCATTACTTCATAAGCACCCGGTAATTCAGGAGCTATTGTCATGATTTTTATATGCCCTCTTGAGGCTTCCCACATTTTATCCCATGATTCAACAGTCGGAGTCCATAAGTAGCTTTCATTCATAGCACCTTTAAGTGCTTTGTTTAAATAAGGACCTTCCATGTGAATTCCGCGAACATTTGATTCAGGATGAGATTCAATGTAGTCTGCAATTCTGCTTAAATCAGCTAACAACAATTCAGTTGGTTTTGCAAATAGAGATGCTAGAATTGAAGTTGATCCATGTTCCAAAAAATATCGGCTCGCTTTTTCAATACTTCCATCAGACGGGTCAGCAAAACCATATCCGCCTCCGCCGTGAACCAGCAAGTCAACAAATCCGGGTACAATTTTTCTACCGCTTACATCAATTACTTCACAATCTTCCAAAACAGGAACATCTCCGGCTCTTCCAATTTCAGAAACTTTACCATTCTCACAAAGAATAGTTCCATTTTCAATTACTCTAAAAGGTGTTACTATAGTTCCGCCGATTAATGCTAATTTCATTTCTTCATTTTTCCTATAATGTTCTACTTATTAATCAAATTTTTTAATTCCGTTGCCGCTGCTGCTATATTATCATCCTTAAATATTGCCGAACCTGAGACAAAAACATCACACCCCGCATCAAGTGCAGGTTTTATTGTCTTACTATCAATCCCCCCATCAATCTCAATAACAAAATCAGCATGATATTTTTCACGTAATTTCACCGTCTCTTCAACTTTTCTTAGAGAATTACTAATGAAACTTTGTCCTCCGAATCCGGGATTTACAGACATGATTAAAACTAAATCAATGTATTCAGCAATATATTCTAAAGTATGAACCGGAGTTGCGGGATTTATAGCAACACCGGCCTTTGCCCCAAGGTCTTTTATTTTGTTAATTGTTCTATTTAAATGAATAACTTCTTCTTGATGAACTGTAATAGAATTAGCTCCGGCTTTTACAAAATCTTCCAGATACTTATCGGGATTTTCTATCATTAAATGAACATCTAAAGGAAGATTAGTAGTTTTTCTAGCTGATTTAACAATTATTGGTCCGAAAGAAATATTCGGAACAAAGTGTCCATCCATGATGTCGCAATGGATCCAATCAGCTCCGGCCATTTCCACAAGACGAATTTGTTGACTTAGGTTTGTTAGATCGGCAGCCAAAATTGAAGGTGCTAATAAAGCCATATAATTTTTACCTTAATTATCATTTGAAGGTTCAGAAGCCTTAGTTACAAATAAATCTACAGGATCACCGGGATTCAATCTATTACCCTTGCTCGGATATTGATCCAAAATAGTATTTGGTAATAATGAGATTGATCTTTGATAATTTATCTTTCCAACTTTCAAAGTACTATCAGCCAAAATACCTTCGGCTTCAGTTAAAGATTTCCCTATTAAATTTGGAACAATAATCTGTCCATATCCTTGTCCTACACTTACGGATACTCCAACTGAGTCCCCTTTTTTCAGAGGAGTTCCAGGAGCATATTGCTGATCAAAAATCATATCTTTTGGGTTTGATGATTGAATTTGATCTACTTTACCTAAGTCTAAACCTAATCTCTCCAAAGAAAATTTGGCATCTCGTATCGATTTTCCCTTTAGATCAGGGACAGATACAACCGGTTCACCGCCGCTTATAAATAGATATATTCTACGTCCGACTTTTACAACTTCTCCCGATTCCGGACGTTGTAAAATTACCGCGCCTTTTGGAACCTTTTCATCGAATGTTGTATCGCTTAAAACCGGAACCATATCTGAATCTTTCAAAGCTTGAATTGCAAGTTCTTCCTTCATTCCTTCTACATTAGGAACATGTCTTTCAGGAGAACTAACATACCATGGCATGACTACACTATTAAGCAGATAAAACACCACTACCAATGCGCCAAAAGCAAGCAGTAGCTTTATAAGAATAGATTTTTGAAGGATTTTTTTCATCGGCTCAAATATATCAAATGCTTATTTCTTAAACAAATTTCATATATTTGCGGTTGAATATAATTATATATTTCTTGTATAAAATTTGTGCTTTTTATTACGAGTGCAAAACAAAGTTTTCTATAAATTCTCTTTTATTATACAGGGTATTCCGGCTTATATTTTCTTTTACAGTAATTCGATTAAAATTGATGACTTTTTTATTTTCTAATATGCTATTCGAAAATAATACAACCCTTTTAATTTAATATCATAAAAAAGAAAGGCTTCCTAATGTTCAAAAAACATCCCAAAGGAGTTTATATTCTATTCTTTACCGAAATGTGGGAAAGATTTAGCTACTACGGAATGCGTGGAATTCTTGTTCTTTATCTAGTTGCGACTACTCAAAAAGGCGGTTTGGGCTGGGATAACGTTGGTGCTTTAGCACTTTACGGATGGTACACAATGTCTGTTTATGTAATGTCAATCCCTGGCGGAATTATTGCCGATAGATATCTTGGTCAAAAGAAAACTATTTTGCTGGGTGGAATTTTACTTGTTCTCGGACATAGTATTCTTGCATTTCATGGAACCGGATATTTTTATACGGGATTAGTTTTAATAGTTTTGGGAGTTGGAGGATTAAAACCAAACATCTCAACTATGGTAGGGGGCTTATATAAACAAGGCGATCCTAACAGAGATAAAGGATTCATGTTCTTTTATCAAGGTATAAATATTGGCGCGTTTGCAGCCGGAATTGTTGTTGCATATATAGCTGATGTTTGGGGATGGCATGCGGGTTTTGGCGCTGCCGGAGTTGGAATGTTTTTGGGCATGATTGTTTACGTTTGGGGCTGGAAATTCCTTAAAGGAGTCGGCGAACATACGAGTCGTGAAAAAGACATTACAGGCAAAAGAGCTAAATCTAAACCTCTAACGAAAATTGAAAAAGATAGAGTCATAGTTTTAATATTATCATTTTTAATTGTTGTTGCATTTTGGGGAGCTTACGAACAAGCCGGCGGTCTTATGAATCTTTATGCTAACAGCAGAACTGATCGTATGTTCTTCGGTTTTGAAATTCCCGCTGCTGCGTTTCAATCCGTTAATCCTTTATTCATTATTTTATTTGGCACTGCTGTTGCAACATACTGGATTAAACGCAGAAAAAAAGCCAAGGAAGATTCCTCGCTTTTTAAGATGGCAATTGGAAATATAATCATGGGACTTGGTTTTGTACTTATGGTCGGAGCCGCACTTCAATCAAAAATTGCTCCTGATGGAAACGTCCTAGCAAAATCAAGTATGCTCTGGTTAATTGGTGCATATTTTCTTCATACTATCGGCGAACTTTGCGCATCACCCGTAGCGCTTTCTTTCATTACAAAATTAGCTCCGGTTAAATACGCTTCATTAATGATGGGTATTTATTTTGCAATGACTGGATTGGGAAATAAACTCGCAGGAATTTTAGGAGAAGCTGCACAAAGTTTTGGCGACAAACAAATTTTTGGTGGCATCGCTGTGTTTTCAGTTTTGTTTGGTTTGATCTTAATTGCATTTTTAAAGAAACTGAAAGCTCTTACTCATGGCGCTGAAGATTTAGCAGAACCAGATGATCTTCCGGAACCAAATCCTGATTTGCTGGATACTCCTGGAGTTGTGGAATAAAATCTTAAATATTTATAGGTCCTTAACCGGTAACATTTTCTCAAATTTCACCTTCTTCAGTTATCGGTTAGGGACTTTATCATTTCCCTTCTAAATTCTTATCTATAATTTTCTTACATTTTCGCGAATTTTTATTAGTTCAAAATGAAAAAAACTTTTATATTTGTCATCAATTAAATGATCTTGTATTTTCTATCACATAACTTTTAAATTATTGAAGAATTAACAAGGCTTATAAAATCACTTACAATAATTAAAACTCATGAGGTTCTTTAATGTTTAAAAAGCACCCAACAGGTTTATACATATTGTTCTTCACTGAAATGTGGGAGCGATTTAGTTATTACGGAAACAGAGCCATATTAGCTTTGTTTATGATTAATGCACTTCTTTATGATAAAGCATTCACTTCTTCTATTTACGGTTATTACACTGGATTGGTTTATCTAACACCTTTACTCGGTGGATATATTGCTGATAGATATTGGGGTAACAGAAAATCTATTATTGTCGGTGGTATTTTGATGGCAATTGGTCAATTCTGTTTAATGTTTAGCGGATATTTATTCTCCCCTTCAGCCGGTCACGGAGAAGTTTACTCATATTTCATTTTTAACCCACAACAAATTACTTTCATAGTTGGTTTAGCTTTCCTAATCATCGGTAATGGTTTCTTCAAACCAAATATTTCTACAATGGTTGGCTCGCTTTATCCAAAAGAAGCCATTAACAAAAGAGATTCCGCTTTTACAATATTTTATATGGGAATAAATTTAGGAGCTTTAATTGCGCCTTTAATTGCCGGCGGATTAGGAGATACCGGTAATCCCGCTGATTTCAAATTTGGATTTATGGCAGCTGGTATCGGTATGGTTTTGGGAATTTTAGTTTTCTATTTTGGAAAAAACAAATACTTAGTTACTCCTGATGGAGAACAAGTCGGTTTAGTTCCTCAAAAACGTGATAAAAATGATTTGAATAATGAAGATAACAAACCACTAACTAAAATTGAAAAACAAAGGATAGCTGTTATATTCATTTTAGCATTCTTCGTAATATTTTTCTGGGCCGCTTTTGAACAAGCTGGCGTTTCATTAACCTTCTTTGCGGAAGAACAAACAAATAGAGTTGTTGGATGGCTCGGGAATTATGTTGTTCCCGCTAGTTTCTTCCAATCAATCAATCCAATTGCAATCATGATTTTTGCACCTATTTTTGCGTGGATATGGACAAAACTTGGAGAAAAGAATAAAGAACCTTCATCACCTTTAAAGATGGCATTGGGATTATTTTTATTGTCTCTTGGTTTTGTAATTTTAGTTATCGGAGCTAAAATTGCTGATACCGGAGTAAAGGTAAGTCCCATGTGGTTAGTTGGCGCATATACACTCCACACTTTCGGTGAACTTAGCTTATCACCGATTGGCCTTTCAATGGTTACAAAACTTTCTCCGGTTAAATTCGGCTCTTTACTGATGGGAGTTTGGTTCCTGGCAAATGCTGCAGCAAATTGGCTAGCCGGAATGTTGAGCACTCTTTATCCGGAACCGGGAAGCACAACTCATTTGTTAGGTTTTGAAATTTCCAGTTTATCACATTTCTTTACAATATTTGTTGTGATGGCTTTAATAGCATCTATAATATTGTTCGCAATTCATAGATTCTTATTAAAGATGATGCATGGTATTAACTAAAAATATTTTTTTTGATCTTATCTTATCCCCCATTTTCTATTAACTGAAATTGGGGGATTTTTATTATTATCTTTACAGATATCATAATTGAAATTATTAAGACTTGAGATGTACAGAAGCTATTTTTTCTTAAATAAATATGTTTTAGAATTAAATGAGTTATTAAAATCTGCAAAATGTATTGACGCTTATTCACAAGAAAAAGATAAGCTAGTAATGCATTTTAAATTAATTAGCGGTGAAGATATATTTGTTGATTTTTCTGTTAATCCGGGTTTACCATATTTTATAATTAAAGAAAATCTGCACCGTGCTAAAATAAATACTATAGATTTTTTTCCAAATTACTTCCCTTCCCAATTATTAACTATAAAAATTGCCGATAATGATAGAATAGTAAAATTAGAATTCGAATCATTTAATATCTATTTTTCGATACGAGGAAAGTTCACAAATCTAATTCTAATTGATAGAAATGAAAATGTAATATTTTTCAAAGATCCGCCGGATGATATTTCAAAATCATTTTATAATGAGATTACAAATACTATTTTTATAGACCATTTTAATAGGCTTCATCTGCGTGATAATTTTCCGGGAACCGGAATAGAAGATATTAGAAAGCTGTTGCCAATCATCGGTAAAGAAATTGTTAACGAAGCAAAAGCACGACTTAACAAAGTTACAGAAGACGGCTTGGTTTCTGAGGTTGAAAAATTTATTTCCGAAATTGATAAATCAAGACCTTGTATCTTTATAAATGAAAAGTCTAAAGAACTAAATTTGGGAACTGAAGATACAATCTTGTTCTCTTACACAAAAAAAATAGTGTTTGAAAAGTATTCAGAGGCTTACAATTATTTTATAGGTAAATTCTTTTATTACTCATCTATTGTTTCCAGAGAAAAAATTATTGCAAAGCATCTTCAGAAGGAATTAGAAAAAACCGGGAATAAACTTAATAATTTGAAAGCGAGAATAGACAACGGTAGTAAAGAAGAATTATATAATAAAATTGGAAATTTGCTATTAATAAATATCGGAAAGATTCATGCAGGAATGAAGTCAATCACTATAGAAGATATTTATGAAGAAAACAAACCTGTACAAATTAAACTTAACGAAGCTGTTTCTCCGAAACAAAATGTAGATCAATATTTTAATAAAGCCAAAAGTGATAGAATAAATCTTGAAAAATCACAAGTACTTTATGAAAAAGCAAAAAAGGACTTTCACAAATTAAAAGAAATTGAATCTATTTTTAATACCGCAAATACCCCGGAAGATTACAAAAAGATAATTGAGCAGTTAAAAATCAAAAGTCAAACAAAAATTAATCAAAAAGAGAATATGGATATAAAGTTTAAGCATTACATTATAGAAAATAAATACGATTTGTTTGTAGGAAAAGATAGCCAGAACAACGATCTGTTAACGGTTAAATTTGCCAAGCAAAATGATTACTGGTTTCATGCGAGAAGCGTTCCGGGTTCGCATGTTGTTTTAAGAGTTGAAAATACAAAAGAAGCAGTTCCAAAAAATATTCTTAAAAAAGCGGCTGCATTGGCAGCGTTTCACAGTAAAGCGAAAACTGCGGGAATGGTTCCGGTCTCTTACACTCTGAAAAAATATGTTGTAAAAAAGAAAGGTATGGCTCCGGGCAAGGTCGCTTTACTTAAAGAAGATGTTTTAATTGTTCGTCCTGAAATTCCGGCTGATTGCGAGTTTATTACAAATGATTAAAATAATATTAGCTATTTTATTTAAAAATAGTTTATTTAGTCTGTAGTTCTTTTTTAGCATTCACGGTTTTCCTTCTAACTTTCTCAACCGCGTAATAATTAACTGATTCGGCAACCTAAAAAAATGGGGAAATTATGGTTGATAGAATCTGCATCTTCGAAGGTATTTACTTTAACAGGCTGCTTCCTCTTGTTTACTTCAGACCCGAATATGATCTTCGGTGTGGAATTTTAACTCTTCGTGAAAAAATTCAACGATACTATCCGGATATTCCAATCTCACTACACTGCAGAAATTATTTGAGCGATACACTAAAAGATCAAAATCACGCATTTCAAATTAATGAAATTTCCGGTGACAACTGCCTTTTTATAAACGGCCGGGTGCTTTTTGATTCAAAATTAAAAGAGAGTATTGATCTCAATAAATCTAATACACTTTATGTTTCGGGTGATTCCATTATCGCAGCAAATGTTAGCGGTAAAAAATTTGCTGCTCTAAAACATCAACTAAATGATCTTTACACTCTTTCAGATTTTAATGATCTGAATAATATAGAAATTGAGGCTGATGTAATTAATTATCCATGGGATTTGTTAAAATCTAACGGTAAGCAAATTGAAGCTGATTACAAGTTGCTTACTAAAGATAAAAAAGACAGAATGCTAGGTAAAATTTATGATGGCGCTGTTTTATTGAATGAAAATAATATCTTTATTGAAGAAGGAGCAAAAATAAAACCCGGCGCTGTTTTGGATGCTGAGGAAGGTCCAATTTATATCGGCAAAAATGCTGAAGTTTTTCCAAATGCGACAATAATTGGTCCTGTATTTATTGGCAGAGACTCCAAGATAAAAGTTGGAGCGAAGATTTACGAAGATACCAGCATTGGAGAAGTTTGTAAAGTTGGCGGTGAGGTTGAATCATCAATCATACATTCTTATTCCAACAAACAACATGAAGGATTTTTAGGACATTCTTATTTAGGAATGTGGGTAAATTTGGGAGCTGATACAAATAATAGCGATCTTAAAAATAATTACGGAAGCGTAAAAGTTGTAATCAATGGAGAACAAATAGATAGCGGATCGATGTTTGTCGGACTCACAATGGGCGATCATTCTAAAAGCGGAATTAATACTATGTTTAATACAGGAACTGTGGTAGGAGTATCAAGTAATATCTTCGGAGGTAATTATCCTATTAAATATATTCCTTCATTTTCTTGGGGCGGATCGGAAGCAATAACCAGTTACGATTTGGAAAGAAGTATTGAAGTTGCAAAACGTGTAATGGCACGAAGGAAAATTGAGATGACCGGAAATGATGAAAAATTATTCAGAAAAATATTTGATCTTACAAAAGAGGAACGAAGAAAACGCGGAATGCCTAATTAATTTTAATTTATTTCATTTTTAATGTGATATTCTTAGCTGATTTGTTATACTAATATTTATATTTAAAACATCAATTTTAACCAAGGAGCAATTATGAGATTGATTATTCAACCCAATTATAATATGGTATCAAAATGGGCAGCAAATTATGTTGCCTCAAGAATTTTAGAATTTAGCCCCAATAAAAACAAGAGATTTGTACTCGGCTTGCCAACCGGTTCTTCGCCAATCGGAATGTACAAAGAATTAATTAAGCTTAATCAAAAAGGTGTAGTATCATTTAAAAATGTAACAACATTTAACATGGATGAGTATGTCGGTTTACCGGAAGAACATCCTGAAAGTTATCATTCATTCATGTGGAATAATTTCTTTAAACACATAGACATAGATAAAAAGTTTGTAAATATTCTTGATGGAAATGCAAAAAATCTTGAAAAAGAATGTGATGGTTACGAGAAAAGAATTGAAAAAGCAGGAGGAATTGATTTATTTATCGGCGGAATTGGTCCCGATGGTCATATCGCTTTTAATGAACCTGGTTCTTCTTTGGGATCGTTAACAAGAGTTAAAACTTTAACCATGGATACAATTGTTGCAAACTCTAGATTTTTTGATAATGATGTTGAAAAAGTTCCTAAAACAGCTTTAACTGTAGGGGTAAAAACTGTCTTGGATGCAAGTGAAGTATTAATTTTAATCAGCGGATTGAATAAAGCACGCGCATTGGCAAAAGTGGTTGAAGAAGGTGTAAATCATATGTGGACAGTAAGCGCTTTGCAACTTCATCCTAAAGGGATGATTGTATGCGATGATCAATCTACTTATGAAGTAAAAGTTGGAACTGTTCGATATTTTAAAGATATCGAAGCTGCAAACTTAAATCCTGAAACACTTTTAAAATAAAATTATAGCCTTAAGATGGATTACCCCCCACAACAAAAACCAGAGTCCATTCTTAAGGCTATCAGTATTAACTAAAGTAAATAATAGGTCAACAACATAATGATATGTTCAATTTGAGTGCCGGAATAATTGAGCATATTTCCCTTCATTTTACAACAGTTTGCAATATTTGTTGTATCTTATTTTGAGAGAATAATTCAAATTGATACATTAATTTTTAGTACAATAATAAATGAAAACACTTTATATTATTCGGCACGCAAAGTCTAGTTGGCATCATCCTAATCTAAAAGACGATAACAGACCTCTAAATGAGCGCGGTAAAAGAGATGCACCTTTCATGGCAAATTTATTATTCGAAAAAGGAATAAAGTCTGAACTTCTGATTTCAAGCACTGCCGTTAGAGCAAATGCAACCGCCGATTTTTTTGAGGATAAATTACTTATTGGAAAATATATTTTAAATCAAAATCTTTATTTAGCCGGAATTCAGGAACTGTTAAAAATATTGTCGGGAAATTTTGAAACTATAAATTCAATAATGATAGTGGGACATAATCCCGGTTTAACTGATCTAATTGAATTTCTTACAAATCAATTTTTTGATAATCTGCCGACATGCGGAATAGTTTGTATAGAATTGGATATAGAAAGTTGGAAAGAGATTAATAAAGGAACCGGAAAAATTGTCTTTTTTGATTATCCTAAAAAATATTTAAGCTAATCTATTTAATAAATTCTTCAAGAATGTTTTGGTAGACCTTTCGCCCGATTTCAATTACATCATCATCCGGTAAAAATTTGGGATTGTGTAATCCAACTCTTTCACCTTTTGATGTACCTAACCAAGCCATAAAAGAAGGAATTTTGTGTGAAAAGAATCCGAAATCCTCACCGGTCATTTTGTAGCCGCAATCTATAAAATTAAATTCAAGTGATAGCGATTTAGAAAGACGATTGAACAGATTGTTATCAATTATGACTTCAGGATAATGAGCTCCTTTTGTGATATTAAAATCCACTCCGGTTATATGTTTTACTCCGTTAAGATATCCTACCAACTTTTGATAAAAGTCCAAAACTTTTGATGTATTTAATCCTCTTAAAGTACCTTCGACTCTTGCACTTGACGGAACAATATTTCTTACTTCCCCGGCTGTTATTTTTCCCATCCCAAATACCAGAGGATCAGAAATATTTTTTGGAATTTGATCAACGGAATCCATGAATAATCTTAAAGCATTCATAGCATTTTTGCCGTCGTAAGGAAATGCTACATGCGAACTAACTCCGTAAAAATCGATATCTAATTCTAGAGATGAAGCAAATAAAATACCGGAAGTACTTGCAATGGTATTTTTAGGATATTCGTCACTAACATGAAGTGCAAATGCATTAGAAATTTTGTAATTATTGAAAATTCCGGTTGAGTAAAATTCCATCGCTCCGCCGCCGCTTTCTTCGGCAGGTTGAAAAAGAAATAAAATATTATGATTTATTTCATTCTGCAAAACCGAAGTAAGAAAACTATAAAGTATTGAAGTGTGAATATCATGTCCGCATGCGTGCATAAATTCATTTTCTGAAGCAAACTTGTAACCGGTTTCTTCTTTAATCGGAAGCGCATCAATATCGCCTCTGAAAAGAAGAAATTCTTCATCATCGTTAACTTTATATTCCACTAATAATCCGGTAGGATAAGGAGTATGCACTTTAAGCTTATCATTTTTATCTACAGCTTTTATTGCCTGATAAATAAGCTTAGTTGTTTCAAATTCCTTGAAAGAAAGTTCAGGATTCTTATGTAACAGATGTCTAAGTTCAACTGGTGATAAAATCATATTAGGGCTTTCTTTTAAATCAGTATACTACGCCCCCAATTTATAAAAATATCTCGAACTTAGTCAACGATAATTTTGTTTTTTTGCTAAAGCTCAAAAGTATTTACTAATGACTTAACAGCTTGTTCTTTAAACTCTTCATCAACCAGGCAAGAGATTTTTATTTCCGAAGTTGTAACTAGTTTTACCGGGATTCCCTCCAGTGCCTTAAAGTAGTTTGCCGCAACACCGCTGCTCGATTTCATTCCGATACCGACTATCGAAATTTTTGAATTTCCTGAATGATAATGTATCTTTATTTCACCAAGCTCGTCTGATATTTTGTTCAAAGCATTTTCAAGGTGAGTTTTTTTATCTTCAATTAATGTGAAAGAAATATTTAATCCGGAGTTGCTTATTACGGATATCATATCAACATTTAGTCCGGCTTTAGCAACACTTTCAAAAATTTTATGAACTAAATTATAGTTTAAGGGTAAATTAGTTAGGGTAACCTGTGTTTGATTTTCCATAACACTTAATCCGGTTACAACCGGTTCCTCTATATTCTGATCTATCACGTAACTTCCCTCCTCATCTGAAAATGTTGATCCACAATAAATTGTTATTCCAAATTTTTTTGCTATTTCTACAGATCTGCTATGTAATACTTTTGCGCCAAGGCTAGACATTTCGAGCATTTCATCATAAGTAACTTTTTTTAGTTTTTTTGCTCCGGGATGAAGTCTTGGATCAGTCGAATAAATTCCGGCCACATCGCTAAATATTTCGCATTTTGCTTTAAGAGCAGCTGCCAATGCTACAGCAGATGTATCAGAACCTCCACGGCCAAGTGTTGTAACCTCTCCATCATCGGTAATCCCTTGAAATCCGGTTACAATAATCGCGTCACATTCTTCTAAAAGCATTTCAATTTTTTCAGTCTGTAAATTTTTAATTCTTGCTTGGTTAAAATCTGATGTTGTTAATATTCCCAATTGAAAAGCATTTAAAGACTTACTTTTGATTCCAATATCATTTAAAGCTATTGAAAGCAAAGATGCGGAAACCTGCTCGCCTGTTGTTAAAAGCATATCAAGTTCTCGAGGAACTAAATTGTTCGATATTTCTTTGGCAAGCTTAATTAAATTATCAGTTGTTTTCCCCATCGCAGAAACAACTACAACTAACTTTGATCCTTTTTTAATTTTGTTTGAAAGTTTAGAGGCAATCTTTTTAATCTTATCAGCATCCGCAACTGAGCTACCACCATATTTCTGAACAATAATTTCCATATTTGAATAATTTTTCCATGATATTATTTATAACTTTTATTAAAATTATAGCATCTAACAGCTATAATTTTCTCAATTCATTCATAAGCAGCGTTTTACTTTTTGTTTTTTCATCAACTTTCTTTAAAAGCTTTGCCGGAATGCCCGCCATAACAGTGTAAGGCTCTACATCTTTCACCACTACCGAACCTGCTGCGATTACAGCACCTTTACCAACCTTAACACCTTCCAGAACGACTACGTTTGCGCCTATTAAAACGTCGTCGTCTATTACAACCGGATCGGCGCTTGGCGGCTCAATTACTCCTGCTAAAACGGCTCCGGCACCAATGTGACAATTGTTTCCAACTTTTGCTCTTCCGCCAACAACAACATTCATATCTATCATGGTTTTTTCCCCGATAACAGCACCAATATTTAAAACTGCTCCCATCATGATAACACAATTATCACCTATCTCTACCATATCTCGGATAATTGCACCGGGTTCAATTCGAGCATTATACTTTGTTAAATCGGCTAAAGGAATAGCTGAATTACGTTTATCAATTTCAACTCTATGTTTTTCTAAATAAAGATTGTTCAGTTCCAGGAACGGCATTAATTCAGAATATTCACAAAATAGAATTCCGGATTTTTCATCTCCATAAAAATCATATTTGGAAAAATCTATTTTTGATAATTCGCCTTGCAAGTAAACTTTTGCAGGAGTTTTTTTTGTTGAATTTGAGATATAATTAATTATCTCGTATGAATCCATTTATTAGCCTAATTGTTTTAATTTTTAGAAAGGTTACTTATTAAATACTACATCTGTAAATGAATAAAATCCATTCTTTTTTGCAAGTGCGAATTCTGCAGATTTAAGAATTCCCTCTGCAAAAGTTCGTCTTGAAGTTGCAGTATGTTTAATAGAAAGTACTTCTCCCAGACCGGCGAAACTTACTACATGCTCGCCTGCAACATTCCCTAATCGCAGTGAAGATGTATTTATATCTTTATCACCAAAAATATTCTGAATCATTTTGGCAGTACCGGATGGTTTATCTTTTTTAAATCGATGATGTGTTTCAACAATTTCTATATCCCAATCTTCTAAAGTTTCTTTTGCGATTGCGGTTAATTTTAATAAGACCTGAATGCCGATTGAATAATTATAGCTTTGCACAACAGGAACAAGTTTAGAAAGATTCTTTAACGTAGAAATTTGATCACTTGTAAGACCGGTAGTGGCTATTATAAAAGGTTTATTAAAATGTTTAACTACCCCAATATTATGTTCAAATACTTCCGGAAGAGAACAATCGATAATTAAATCCGGAACTCCGGTTGATTGAGTTTCAGATAAATCATGTTTAAAAACTAACTCATGCCCTTTTTCACTAAATAAGTTTTTAACTTCGCTTCCTAATCTTCCGGAAGCTCCTATTAATCCATAATTAAATTTTAACTGCATTTTTTCCATTAATAATTAAACTAAAACATGAAGCAATTTTTCAACTTCCCTATCTAAAATTTCTTTTGTCTTTTCTGTAACAGATGTTAGCGGTAATCGAAGTATATTTTCACAAAAGCCTAGTTTACTCATAATATATTTTATTGGGGATGGATTTGATTCAACAAACAAAGCACTCATAATTGAATTGTACTCATTATTAATTCTGTTGGCTGTATTTAAATCTCCGCTAAACATCGCCTCGGTTATTGATTTAACTTCTCTCGGAAACACATTTGAAAGAACAGAAATAATACCTTTTCCACCCATTGCCATGATTGGCAATGTCTGGTCATCATTTCCTGAATAAACATCAAATCCTTCCGGTTTTATTGCGAACAGTTTTGCAATTTGAGATATATTTCCACCTGCCTCTTTTATTCCAACAACGTTTTTATTTTCATTAAATATTTTTAGTGCAGTTTCAGGCAAAACATTCATTCCGGTTCTCGAAGGAACATTATAGAGTAAAATTGGCAAATGAGTATTTTGTGCTATATAATGATAATGCGCCACCAAACTTTCTTGTGTGCCTTTATTATAATATGGATTTACAATTAAGAGTCCGTCAGCACCAAAATCTTCCGCAATTTTATTAAGTTCAATAACATGCTTAGTATCGTTTGTGCCTGTTCCAACAATTACAGGAACTTTACCTTTTACTTCTTCGAAAACTGTTTTAAGAATCTGTTTTCTTTCATTTTCATTTATAACAGGTGATTCGCCGGTTGTTCCCAAAACGATTAAAGCGTCAACATTATTTTCTAATTGGTATTGACATATTTTCCTAAGCGAATGGAAATCTACTTCGTTGTTTGTTGTAAAAGGTGTAATTAAGGCTGTGCCCACTCCACTAAACATTTGTTCCTCACTTTTAGAATTATTGGGAGATCTCTGAAATACTGCATAACATTACAATATTTCATATAATTTTGCACAAATTTATAATTCAAAATATAAAATAGCAAGTGAATTCTGTGTCAGAAATCATTTTTTTGCAATTTTTTGTATAATATTAAATTAGTGTTCTATTTTGAGGCAACTAATGAAGTAGAATGCAAGAAAGGTTCACGGACTTTTTCTGAGATATTATGCATAAAGGTCAGCAAAACACCATAGTTAACGATTGGAACTCTTAATAATTTTGCTTCACGAATTCGTGAAAGCATAAAATGTCGGCTTATTGAACAACCGCCGCAATGAATTACTAGCTTAAACTGAGACAAATTATCCGGGAACTCCCAATTATCTGATTCTATAATTTCTAGTTTTTTTCCCGTAGTCAAAGTTAGCCATGATTCGATTTTTGGAATGTTTATCGCACCTTCGTATTCATGTTCGGCACAGATATTCGAGATTAATATTTTATCGCCGTCTTTTAAATCACTTATTTTTTTTAATCCTCTATAAAATTCGGTTAAATCTCCTTTGTAATTTGCCGTTAAAATTGAGTATGTAGTAAGTTTTATAGCTGGATTTGCAATCTTTTGAATTCTTGTAATAGTATC
Source organism: uncultured Ignavibacteriales bacterium (assembly GCA_963739985.1). GTDB lineage: Bacteria > Bacteroidota > Ignavibacteria > Ignavibacteriales > Ignavibacteriaceae > CAVUCE01. Next base: position 131,321 of record CAVUCE010000001.1, on the reverse strand, counting down.
TGTATCTGCAATAATTAAGCTGGGCTGACTTTTAAGATTAAATAGAATTGAATCTACTTCTTCTTCTTTCAAAACTATAACAATAGCATTTTCATCCAACGCTTCTTTTATAGTTTGAATTTGAGACAACACAAAATGACTTCTAGCTTTTCCATTTACATCAGGAATTACTAGAACCACTATTTCTCCCGGTTTAACAAGTCCCCTTATATAATTTGAATTTGATAAATTCGCTAATTGTCGTCCAATCTTAAACACAAGAGATTCAATACCGATACTCTCTTTGCAAGAAATCTCAAAGTGTAATACTTTCAAAAATCTAATTTCATTAATCAGACTAGGATTTACTCCAAACTCAATTTTATTAACCACAATAACAAAAGGGATTGCAACATCTTTTAGATAACGAAAAATTTGTTTTTCTTCAAAAGTTAATCGCTCTGTCGCTTCTAAAACAACTACTACAAAATCTGCGGAAGAAATAGCTTTTACCGTCGAACTGATCCTAGTGCTGTCTAACTCTCCGGGCAAATCTATACCCGGAATATCGTTCAGGCAAATTGGGCCAAAAGGACGAAAATCCAGCACTCTATGAATCGCTTCCATACTCTCGCTGTTTTTATCCGGCAACGACGAGAAATAATCACCTGCTATGGCTTTTATTAAAGAAGTCTTCCCGACTCTATGGCGCCCAATAATAGCTATATGTTTTCGCTCTATTTTATTGTTTATATTCATTAAGAATATTATTTTCCTGCAGAACAGTTATACTAATAGTGAATTTTGCTTATTAAGTTCTCCCCTTTATAAGCGAGTGAAACATAATTGAAAATTATGCAGTTCGGAGTAATAGTTACAAAATTTATTCCAAATAATAGTTGTATATATATTCAACACTATTTTTGAATAATTTTTATCAAAAGGGTTAAATATTGGTTTAAAACGATAATAATTACTTGCTAAAGCAATTTAATTGTGCAAGTTTCTTCTCTTTTTTAAGAAGTTCAGTTCATTATTCTTTCTAATTTAGGGAATTATGGTAAAGACTTTATGTTGATTATTAGATGGCAATAATTTGGATAAAGATATAAATATAGGATTAAAGTTTTGTAAATTTTTAGCAAAGTACTATATTTGTAATCTATTTTTTGAATAGACATGCACCCGTAGCTCAACTGGATAGAGCATCTGACTACGGATCAGAAGGTTTGGGGTTCGAATCCCTACGGGTGCACTAATATCTTCTGTTAAAGCATTTATTTTTACTTCTTATTTCCCAAATTTTAATATCAAAATATTTCTTTTTCTCACTAAGAAATGACTATTTATCCTTTATAACAAATAACTTGCGAATTGGGGATAGAATGGTTATAATATCTACTACGAATGGATTTTTATAATTCATTTTAATCAAATCGAAAAAATGAAAAAAATATCAATATTAGTTGTAGAAGATAATCGACTCTTACGCGAGGGCATAACTGCTATGATCAAGGGAGAAAATGATCTAAAAGTAGTTGCCGCTTTTGGCGATTGTGTAAAGGTTTTAGAATTCATCAAAAACTCTGAGCCAAATATTGTTCTCCTGGATCTAGGCTTACGTAATCAAAATAGTTTAAGACTCGTAAAACAATTAAAAAGACATTACTCCCAAATCGGGATTGTGGCTATGGATTTAGTTCCTCTGCAAGAAGATGTTTTAGAATTTGTTCAAGCCGGAGTATCAGGTTTTATTCTTAAAGACGCAACTCTTAAAGATTTTCTAGCAACAATAAGATCAGTTTCAACTGGCGAAAAAGTTCTGCCTACTAATCTAGCCGAATCACTTTTTTCTCAAATTGTTGATCAAGCACTAAGTGAAGCCACTCCTACAGTTATAATGAATTCGGTAAAAATGACTAAACGGGAACGACAAGTTATTGAATTGGTAGCTGAAGGATTAAGCAACAAAGAGATTGCTCAGTTACTTCATCTATCAACTTATACTGTAAAAAGTCATATCCACAATATACTTGAAAAACTTGCTCTTCACACACGCGTACAGATTGCAAATTATGCTCATAATAAAAGTGAATATAATGATGCAGTCAAATCTATTTCACTTTTAGACGATAACGAAGATTAGCCTTTCCTTTTACTTTCAACAAAAACAGTACAATACAGCGAATCATAGTAATTTAGGATTAATCCCTTTTTCATCCATTCGTACTATATACTTATCATATTTTTCTGACTAATGTATATTTGGTTAAATACCGGAAAGAAGGCAAACTATGTACCAGATAAATAACAAAGGGAATTGGCCAAAACTTAAGGAAAGAATTAAGCTGGCTTATCCAATTATCACAAATAAAGATTTAGAATTAGATAACGGTGATGAAGTGAAATTAATTATTAGGTTTCAAAAAATTTTCTCAAAGACTAAAAGTGAAGTAATTCGAATGATTGACAAGCTTTGATCTATTAATAATATCCGAGCTCTATATGATTATAAAATTATTTGAAACCTGATGAGGAAAAAATTATAATAATTAATTTTTAGTAATTCTTTTTCTTCATATAAAATAACATTATTGTCCTACTTTAATGGGTTGGGTTCCATATATAAAATTTATATCCGCTGCATTTCTCAATCTTAAGGATTAATCCCTTTTTCATCCGTTAGAGTCATTTTTATTTGATTTATTTATCAATACTTTACTAATTAAGATGATCAGAGTAAATACTCTAGAATTCTTAAATCCATTTTTTAATATTGAAATAAATAAGTATTGAGTAGGTATATAAATGAGTAATAAGCTAAAAGTCGGTATAATAGATCTCGTATCAAAAAGACCTAATAAAAAATTGTTCGCTCGAATAATGAATGCAAACTTCGCTAGTATAATGCCTCAAGTAATAGGAGTCTGGTGCGAGGAAGAAGGACATGATGTTAATTATATCTGTTATACGGGGAAAGAAAATCTACTTAGAGATATCCCACGTGATTCCGATATTATTTTTATAGGAGCATTTACGGAAGCGGCACAAACAGCTTATGCCTTAAGTAATCTTTTAAGATCATTTGGAACAATTACAGTTTTAGGCGGACCACATGCGCGGTGTTATCCGGAAGATGCAATAAAATATTTTGATTACGTTGTAGGTTTCACAGATAAAAATATAATCACCGAAATATTAAAAGACTGCTCCCCTCACCGTCCGGTTGGTGTACATTTGGAAGCAAAAAGACAGCCACTGGCACTTCCGGGAGTTAAAGAACGATGGAAATTTATAGAACCTACTCTTAAAAAAGCACCATTAATAAAAATGGTTCCTATGCTTGGTAGTTTAGGTTGTCCCTATACGTGCAGTTTCTGTATTGATTCAACTGTAGCATATCAGCCGTTAGATTTTGATACTATGAAGGAAGATTTATCATTTCTTCTTACTAAATTCAAACGTCCTTTGGTTGGCTGGCACGATCCTAATTTTGGAATAAGGTTTGACGAGTACATGGATGCAATTGAGGAGGTTGTACCCGAAAACAAAATCGACTTCATTGCCGAAAGTAGTTTATCGTTGCTATCAGAGCCGCATATGAAAAGACTGAAAAGGAACGGCTTTGGGGCTATGCTGCCTGGTATAGAATCATGGTTTGATTTGGGAAATAAATCGAAAACCGGAAGTCTAACCGGAATTGAGAAGGTTAATCATATTGCTGATCAGGTTAATATGATTTTGCGCTATATTCCATACGTCCAGACAAATTTTGTATTAGGCCTTGATTCTGATATGGGTGAGGAACCTTTTGAACTCACAAAAAGATTTGTGGATATGACACCCGGAGCATTTCCTGGATATTCATTATTATCTGCTTTCGGAAAAGCCGCCCCGGTAAATCTGGAATATCAAAGACTTAACAGGGTAATACCATTTCCATTTCACTTTTTAGATAATAATCATGCTATGAATATTAAACCTAAAAATTATTCATGGGAAGAATTTTATACTCATATTATTAGTTTGGGAGAACATACTTTTTCTTGGGGAGCTATAGTAAACCGGTTGAAAGCTACTAACGCGTTCATCCCAAAATGGATGAACGTTGTTAGGGCAATTTCCGAAGAAGGATTCGGAAGAGTTGCTTTCAATAAAAAGATGTTAAATAATCTAAAAACCGATGCGAAATTTCGTGCTTTTTTTGAACAAGAATCGACCGAACTTCCTCAAGTATATAAAGATATTATAAAAAACGATCTTGGCCCTTTATGGGATTGGCTTCCTGAAGGTGCAATTTACCACGATCAAAATTCTTATTTAAAAACTATCGAGGAACGCATCGCAGTCTAATCAATTTTATCTCTAAAATTGATTTCCAATGAGCTATTTGAAAGTTATAAGGAAATTTTAGAATAATATCTATTCCCGGGATATTATTCTGAACTGGTGGTGTACTGTTTGAAAGATATTGAACCGAAATAGAAAAAAGACTTTCAGCTTAAGCCAAGCTATATAATGACATTATTTAAATCTCTTATTATACTTGGTGCTTTAATTGAAAGACGGATTATAATTGGTAATAATTATTTTTGATATTGTTCTCAAAGCTACAATTATTTTCGTTAGCGATACTCTTTTCTATTTATAAGTTCATTTCAGAAATATATCCAATTGTTATTATTAATGTGAATTTAAATGTTTAATGAACATATCATTTATAGAAATAAATAATAAGTATAAATTTTGGTCTGAAGTAAAACAATTTGAACATGAATAATACTTCAATCAAAATCATTATATAAAATCATCCAAAAGAATTAGTCCATTTTTCATCCTTTTGCTCGATTGTATAACCTAAAAACAGTAGTTAACTTTTATTATGAAAAAGATAAGATTACTTTTAATTGAAGATAATAAGTTACTTCGTAACGGAATTATTTCCATGCTTAAAAAGCAAGGAGATATTAAAATCATTGCAGCTGCAGGGAATGACAATAATACGGTAGTTAAAATACAGAAGTTGATGCCTAATGTAGTGCTTTTAGATTTAGGCTTACGAAATCAAAGCAGTTTATCAATTGTGGAGATTGTAAAAAAAGATTTTCCTTCTGCAAAAGTTATAGTAATGGACCTAGCACCGGTACAAGGAGATATTAATCTTTTTCTAAAGTCTGGTGCATCAGGTTTTATTTTGAAAGATGCTTCGGTAGCTGATTTCCTTGAAACAATTCGGGCAGTTGCAAATGGACAAAATGTGGTGCCGCCTGTTTTAAGTGAATCTCTCTTTTCCCAAATTGTTGAGCATGGTCTTAAAGACGATAAGTTAAATTTAAATGAAGCGGTCAGAATGACCAAACGTGAGAAAGAAGTGATAAAACTAATCGGCGATGGATTAAGCAATAAAAATATAGCGCATACTTTAAGTATTTCATCGTTTACCGTAAAAAGTCATGTTCATAATATCATGGAAAAACTTTTATTACATACTCGTTTAGAGGTTGCAAATTATTCATACTCAAACGGAACCTTAAAAAAAATCATTAAAGATATTTCAATGGCGAAATGACTTTAGTTAACTGAAAAATAATCAATAATTAATAAGTGAGAATATCATGAGTAAGGGACAAAACACAAAAAAGCTTGATAAAAAAGAACCTGCTAAAACTATGAAAGAGAAAAAGGCAGCTAAGCGAGAAAAGAAAAGCGAGAAGAAGGGTTTTAGCATTACAGAGAAAATATAGTTTTATAACCCTGGCTTTTTAATATAGTAATTATTTTTTCGTTTTTCGAGATTAGACTAATTTTAGAAATATATTAGACTAGAATAAATTTGATTTTATTAGTTTTATTTTAAAGTTAGTCTCATTTTTTAAAGATTGACTTCTCAACAAATCTGTATGCCAGCCTTGATATCATAATTTATACTATTCTTAAAAAACTATTACAATTTCATATTCTAAATTATAGCATCATTGCGAAGTAATTTATGGTTATTAAAATTTATTAAACTTTTAAGTTAAATAATAAAACTTTAGGTATCTAATTCTTAGCGCACAAGTTATCTATTGCTTTCATTATTACTTAGCTATATCTTAAATCCAATTACCTGCCAAACAATTAACTACTGCAAATTAATAATGTTCGGAAATTATTTTATTAATTATAAAATAATTAAAAAAGAGGGAGAATATTATGAACAGGGTGAGCTTATTTTCGTTTATGCTTGTTATGTTATTAACAATCAATAGCGTAGCACAAGTTCCTAACGGAGATTTTGAGCAATGGACAAATGGAATTCCAAACGGCTGGTGGACTAATAATATTGGGGTCGTTACAGTCGAACAAACATCGGACGGACACAAAGGATCAGCCGCAAAAGGAACGGTAGTAAAAGTACTTTCTAATATATTACCTCCTTTATTAGTTTCCGGCACTTTCGGTTATAGCGGTTTCGCAGTTTCCGAACGATACCTAACTCTTTCAGGTTATTATAAACTTATTCCTATCGGTGATGATAATCTTTCCGTAGTTGCAAGTTTCAACAAAAATGGCACGGCCATTGCGGTTGGTGGTTTGCAATTCTATGCTGCATCAACTTATACCTATTTTTCAATTCCAATGTTTTACTTAAACGATGAAACGCCAGATACTTGTATTATAAGTATTACTATAGCAGATAATAACGGGCCGGTTAATGAAGGTTCAGTTTTCTATATAGATGATCTCTCATTGAGTACTACGGCTACTTCGGTTAATGATAACAGACAACCACTTACATTTGAATTAAATCAAAATTATCCCAATCCATTTAATCCTTCTACAATTATTACATTTCAAATTCCATTTGAAGAAATGGTCACATTAAATATTTATAACTCTCTTGGCCAAAACATAAAGACACTCATTTCGGATTTTAGAAATGCGGGAAACTATAAAATTGCATGGAACGGTAAAAATAATTTTGGAATTGATGTTCCTTCGGGAATTTATTTTTATCGATTGCAAGCAGGTAATTTTGAAGTGAGTAAAAAGATGATATTACTAAAATAGTAACAAGACTCTATCTTAGTAGTTTTTTTATAATTATAATTTCTAAAATAATATAGTAGAGATAGTAAATGTGTATCTCTACTATATTTTGATATTATTTATCTAGTATGTTAATAATTTCAAAAAGATAATATTGTATATTTATTCACACATTTCCTCAATCAAATTGACTTAAACAGATACAGCTCACAATAATTCATATATTCAAATTTTTTCTAAATATAGTAAAAGTTTATTGTGAATGATTTAATAGTTTGTGGTAATTTTTATTATATTTTCGTTAAATAATTATTAAGTTTTATGCGCCCGTAGCTCAATTGGATAGAGCACCAGATTTCGGCTCTGGGGGTTGAGGGTTCGAGTCCTTCCGGGCGTACTTTTTGGCTATTTAATTCTGTTATGGCTCCGAAATCTATTGGAATTAAATGTTAAAATGCTATTTTGAAGAGTCCTTCCGACATGTGGAATAATAAATAAGAGAGATATCTTTGTTATTTTCTGAAGATACATATAGATTCATGTTTGCAGCATTGCAAGAAGCTGAAAAAGCCTTTGAAGAAGGGGAAGTTCCAGTTGGGGCTATTGTTGTATATAACAATAAAATTATTGGGCGAGGATATAATCAAATTGAAAGATTGAAAGATCCAACGGCTCATGCAGAGATGATAGCAATTACCGCAGCCGCAAATCATCTTAACGATTGGCGTTTAAACGAATGCGAATTGTATGTAACTTTAGAACCATGTATTATGTGCACAGGTGCATCTTTAGCGGCAAGAATGAAAACTATTTATTTTGCAGCGTATGATTCTAAGTTCGGAGCCTGTGGTTCAATTTATAATTTAGCTGAAGAGGGAAAATATAATCATCAGGTAAATATAATCTCCGGTATTTATGCTGATGAAAGCAAACAGCTTTTACAAGGATTTTTTAGTAAAGTTCGGAAAAATTGATTATTGTATAATTATACGATAATGTACTTTACACAAACACAGTCTTGATTAAAAGTTTTATTAGTAATAATTTACCTTAAAAATTTAGAGAATTTGATGCGTATTATTTTATTCGGTTCACCTGGCGTTGGTAAAGGTACTCAGGCGAAAATATTATCTTCAAAACTACAAATCCCGCATATTTCCACTGGAGATATTCTTAGGCAAGCAGTAGAAGATCAAACTCCTTTAGGAATGGAAGCTCAAAAAGCCATGAGTGAGGGTGAGTTGGTCTCTGATGATATAATGTCCGGAATAATTGAAAATAATTTAAAGAAGCCTAAATGTAGTGGAGGCTTTATTCTAGATGGTTATCCCAGAACTCCAACACAAGCAGTATCCTTTGATAAATTATTAAATAAACTTGGAATGCATGAATATTTCCTTGTTTCAATAAATGCTAATGAGGATGAAATCGTTAGAAGGTTAACAAACAGAAGAGCATGTAAAGTCTGTAACAATATTTTCAATTTTAACGACATTAAAGATTTAAAGAAATGTCCTAATTGCGGCGCGTTAGATAGTTTTTATCAAAGAAATGATGACACTGAAAAGGTAATAAGGCATCGATTAACTATTTACAGTTCTACAACTAAACCGGTTTTAAGTCATTTTGAAGCTAATGGTAAGGTAATTCACATAGATGGATTGCAGCCGGTTGAAGATGTAACAAAGAATATTCTCTTGGAATTAAAAAAGAAATCTAATTCTGATTTTCCGATTTCTGTTTAATTACAGCTTTAAATGCTCGCCCTTCTTCGAGTTTAATAATCTTTGCGCTATTTTTTTTTACAATATCATAATTATGAGTAGCGAATAAAACAGCTGTTCCACGCTGATTTATTTTTTTTATTATATCCACTATTTCACCGGAGGTTTCCGGATCCAGATTTCCGGTTGGCTCATCTGCTAAAATTAACATTGGTTCATTTATAATGGCTCTGGCAATTGCTATACGTTGTTGTTCGCCGCCTGATAATTGATTAGGCATACTATATTTTTTATGGGATAAACCAACATCGGTAAGCGCATCATTCACTTTCTTTTTTATTTCTCTGGATGAAACATTCGTAACATCAAGGACAAAGGTTAGATTATCATAAATATTTCTATCCTTGAGCAAACGAAATTCTTGAAATATTATGCCGAGTTTTCTTCTTAGAAACGGAAGATTTCTAGGTTTTATGGTATTAGAATCAAATTCGCCAAATTGAACAATTCCGCCTTGAGGCAAGATATTCATATAAATCAATTGAAGCAGTGTACTTTTACCCGAACCGCTCTTCCCTATTAAGAAACAAAAATCTCCGGCTTCCATCTGCATATTCAAATTTGAAAATACCGATTGATTAGGATAATTATAATCTACATTGGTGAATGATAACATTTATTTAGTACTTCTTAGTTATAAATTGCAGTCTTGCTGATCGGCTATTACCATCAGAAAAAGTAAATGCGTTATAACATTTTACAACATACATTCCAGCAAGATCAAGTTGTTTAAAGTATTCTTCAAACTGATAAATTTTTTGTTTATGAATCTCGGTGACAGTTTTTCCATTGAGATACTTTAGTTTAAATATATTTTTATGAATTCGATTTGCAGAATTATAGTTACTGGTTTGCTCATATCTTACGCCGTTAACCGTACCAGTTCTATTAGCTATACGAGAATGCTTGTAACTATTTTTTTCCAAACTTATATCGAATGTAAATACGCCGTCATCATTTAGTAACTCTTTCACCTCAGAAAATAGCATATTCAATTTTTTCGTACTTGTTAAATAATTAACACTATCAAATGTACTAAATATTAAATCAAATTTTGATTTAAATGGCAACTTCGTCATATCAGCGCATACTTTAGGTAATTTATTTTCTACAGCATCAGTAATTAACATATTTTTTGATAAATCAGTTGCAATGATATTAGGAAATTTATTCTTAAGATGATTTGCAAGCTTACAATTCCCGGCCCCTAGTTCCAATACTTTTGGATTCTTTTTTACAAAGTCTTTAGATAAACCATAAATGTATTCAGCCCATTCATCATAATGGACAAGTCGCATTATATGTTCATAAATTATCGGAAGACTCTCGTAACTTTTAATTTTCTTTTTTCTTAGCATTTTTTCTTCTGTTTTTAACAATCTTTTCAGCATAGTAAAAAGCTTCAAGTATACTTGATTCATCAGCCATGCCTTTTCCGGCAATATCATAAGCAACACCGTGATCAGGAGATGTTCTTACTATCGGTAATCCAGCGGTAAAATTAACACCCTTTCCAAAATTCATCAATTTAAATGGGATTAAAACCTGATCGTGATACATTCCTATAACAACATCGTAATTTTTAAACATTTGATTTCCAAAAAATGCATCCGGTGAAAATGGGCCTGCTACCAATTTTAGTCTTTTGTTTTCTCTTAAAAGCGGTTTTATAATTTTTTCTTCTTCAATTCCTATAATTCCCTCTTCGCCCGCATGTGGGTTTAAACCTAATAAAGCAATTCTTGGTGCATCAATTAATAAATCATCTTTTAACGATCTTTCAACAACTGTCAATATATCAACAATTCTTTTTCGTGTAATAAGCAATGGGATTTTAGAAATAGGTTCATGAATTGTAAGCAAAGCAGCATTTATTTTTTTTGATAAGAACATCATTACAAATTTTTTTTCACCGCACCATTCTGCATACATTTCGGTATGCCCGGGGAAATTATAACCGGCAAGATGAATAGCATTTTTTGATATTGGCGCAGTAATAACAGCATCAGCCTTATTGTTTATAAGTAATTCGGCGGAATATTTTATAGCGCGGAATGATGCTTCACCGGAGTATTTAGTAGCTTTACCTTTATTTATTCGAGTATTTTTTAATGAGATTATATTTACAACATCGTGATAATCTTCATTAAATTTATTGACTATATTATATTTAAATTTTGGTTTGGTCTTAGTGAATTCTTGTTGAATTACATTTTCCGGACAGATAAAATAGTACGAATTATTTTTTTTGTTGTGAATTTTGTTCAGCAATTTAATAACAATTTCGGGACCAATGCCGTTTGTGTCCCCGCAAGTAAATACAAATTTATTCATCATCCTTTTTTCAAATGAAAAGTTCCGGTTCCATCTTCATCTACAAATACAAAAGTTCGCTGTGGCTTGTCAAATATCCATTTTTCCACAACTCTACCAAGACTGTTCGACGTTCTTTCTATTTTTGCAGGTACACCATATTTAAGGAATATTTGACCACGATCAGTTTTTAATCCACTTTTACCCGAAAGAGTAGCAAAATTTTTTGTAGCATAATCGGCTCTTCTATAGAATTCGTTCATCACAGGGTTATACAGTGTTTCGGGAGTCGGATCATACTTCTTCCAATACTTATTAAGTACCTTATAATAATTATCTGAATCTGCATCTAACAATTTATCAACCACAGAATCTGTTTCAATAAATTTTAGTAACTTAATGGCAACTTCAGGATCGATCAATAAGAAAGGTTTATCAAACCATCTAACTTCATAGCTAAATGTTTTTTTATTCTTAAAATCCTTCTCCGAAGAAATAAAAATATTAAATACGCCTTCGGGTAATTTGTTTGAAATATTATTTAATACGAAGTTGCGTGTTGTCGAGTTTCCCTCTCCAATTAAAATATAACCGGCACAAGTATCAAAAGAAATTCCGGAAACAAATGAGTCATGCAAACTTCCATCAAATAAAGTGTCGTTATCGGATACAATTTTTACAAACAATTTGTTTAGTGAAGTATCTTGAACAGGGAATAAAAAACTATAATTCGTTTCGCTGAAAGGTACCGCTCCGTCATAATTAGTAAGTTCATATTTTATTGATGAATTACAACTTATCTTTTTAGAGTTAACTATAATCGGGGCACGATAGTTTTTTAATTCTTTTACAGAAGCATTTACAAAAGTTTCTTCAAGCTTCGCTTCCCTTTCAGAATCCAAATCAGTTAGTATAGGGGAGAAGTTATATTTCTCCGTAGGGAAGCTTAAATTTGATTAAACCTTGAACATAAGAATCTTTAGAGTCTGTGTATTTAAATTGTTTTGTGGTAATCTTGGATTCTTCAATTTGTCTATCGATATGATTGCCAAGACTATCCGTTACTTCAATTGCAAGCCTATATTTTGCATTATATTCATCATCGTTTTTTATAAAAACAAATCTATTATAAGCTATTCTATATGAATAATAAACTGTTACTGAAGTATCGTTCGGGAATATATGGTATTCGGATTGTAAAACGTTCATCCTCGGTTGAGAATAAACCGTTGTTGCTAGAACTAAAATAAAAAATAAATATTTCTTCACTTTTTTATACATAAACATATAAAGATAATTTAAGTATGCAAGACTATTATAGTTACACAACTATTCAAGGAAAGAATTTATTTTAAAAGGATCATTTTTTTAGTTGATGAATACATTGTAATATTTTTCCCAGAATTGTCAAAAACATCAACGCGATAAAGATAAACTCCGCTGGAAAGGTTTGATGCATTAAAATTAATTTCGTGAACTCCACTATCCATTTTATGATTTAGTAAAATCTGAAGTTCTCTGCCAAGCATGTCATAAATTTTCAACTTAACAAAACCGGCTTCCGGAATCGAAAATCTAATCTTTGTACTTGGATTAAATGGATTTGGATAATTCTGAGCTAATTCGAATTTGCCGGGTGTAATATTTTCATCTTTAACTGCTGAAGGTTCTACCAGTCCGAAATATGTCAATGCATCATTCATGATATTTTTTCGAACAGTGGCGTCTCCGATTGATTCAAAAGGGACCGCAAGATATACTATTTGTCCCTCTTTAGAAGATGATCCGAATTTTCCGGAATATTGTATACCTGCTGTGTTCTGATCGTTGTACCTTAAAATAGTTTGGCTTCCTCCATAAGCTTCAATTTCATCAGGCGAAGTAACATTATAAGGTGAGTTAGCATAAGTAAGTCCAAAATTAAATACTAGGTTATTAAAGTATGTAGAATCATTCCCATTAATCACACGAAAACTTGAGGTATTCTTTGAAAATTTTGCTTTTAAATAATCATGAAGAAAGGCTTTTGTAGTATCATTTGCGGAAGGAGCTCCTTCTAAATCCCACGCAATATTTGAACCGGATACAAAAAGTTTTCCGCCGTTTTCTAAATATGATTTTATCAAATTTTGTTCTTGATATGTTAAAGTCGTATCGTCGACAGAGGCATCACCGAGTATCCAAATAACCATATTGTAATCATTAAGATTAAAATATCCTGAGTCTATTTCGCTATTTGAACAACTCTCAAAGCTTAAATTAAATGATTGAGCATGAGGTACAACAAAATTATTATATGGATATTTCCAATCGCCGGTTTGTTTATATCTTGCAAAACCATCAACAATTAATATATTATTATTGTCATCAAGCATTCTAATTCCATAAGTATCTGATTGCAAACTCTCATTTGTTAAGTTTGCCGTGTCCACGGCAGTCAGCCTTAGAAACAATGGGTTCTTTTGGGAATATGAATACTGAAACGAAGTTAAATCCGGTGTTAATATGCTTTCATTACTTCTAATCTGAAATCCCGTTCCATTTACACTATAATATGATCTATATCCTTTTAAGTCCGGAGCAGATGAGGTTTTCCATTTAAGCGAGAAATAAGAACTAGAATCATTTTTAATACTGAGCAGCTTAGGAGCTTCGGGAGCTTGTAAATCAAGTTGCTTAGTTGTGATTGGGATATAAACTGTATCCGCGTTTCCTCTCGTATCTTTTGTAAATACCATAACCACATACTTTCCGTAAGGATAAGCGTCGGCATCCCAGTAATTATTTTTAACTACTTGAGTTTTTGCTACATCCGATGAACCTGTTCCGTTCGTAACAATGTAAACGTGCGTACTTGTATTTGAAAGCGGCTGATAATAATTCACATTCACATATGAATTAGAAGGTAAATTATAATAGGTATATCTTACACCATCGTCAGGGGGATTGTAAACAACGGTTTGTTTATCTGCAGATAATATTTTATAACCCAAAATATAAGTTCCGTTATTCTGAGAAGATGAAGCTAATCCATTTACTTCTTGAACGTGTGAAATTATATCAACTTTACTTCCGATCGAGTTTGGATCTAACTCAGTATTACTATTATCTAAAAAGAATTTCACATATCTGATATGCGGCTTCCAAGTATCTTTATAGCTGATAATTCCGCCATCAGGTCGTAGAGCATTTAATTGAGCATTAGCTAGGTTATATGCTCCCCACCTATAATCAATTATATGAACGTGATCTATTGCGATTGTAGAAATTTGTTGTCCAACATCAACATGCTGCCCAACAGAAACAACGGGGCGTGTATGGTAATAAGTTAAGTTTTTTGATTTTCCGTCAATTATGGATGTAACTCTTACGTAAGAATCATAACCTGTATTACCATCATCATATGCGTACGCAACGGTTCCCGCCAAAACCGCAAGCACAGGAGTACCTGCAGCCGCGCCAACATCTGTTCCGTTATGAAAATGACCGTTGACGGAAGTACTTCTATATTCCCCGAATGTGCCACCGATCTCCCTTTGAGTTGTCATAGGAGCAATAGGCCAAAGATATGAAATAGTATCCTGTTGAGAATAAGACTCTGAAATTCCCAACAGGATAAAGGTTAAAAGAATTGTATAAAAATTGATCCCCTTACTAGAAGGTTCCATATTAACTATTCATGTTATTCAGGAATTCTTTATTAGTCTTAGTTCCTCTGATTTTATCGAGCAAAAATTCCATTGCTTCTACCGGAGTAAAATCACTAAGAATTTTTCTGATTATCCAAACCTTAGCTAGATCATCTTCTTTCATCAGTAAATCTTCACGTCGAGTTCCTGAACGGTTGACATCAATTGCAGGGAATATTCTTCTGTCACTCAAATCTCTGTTAAGAACAAGTTCCATATTACCCGTACCTTTAAATTCTTCAAAGATAACATCATCCATACGACTACCGGTATCAATTAAAGCTGTTGCAATAATTGTCAAACTTCCACCGTCTTCAGTATTACGGGCGGCTCCAAAAAATCTTTTTGGTTTGTGAAGAGCATTTGAATCAACACCACCGGAAAGAATTCTACCACTATGTGGAACAACAATATTATGAGCTCTAGCTAACCTAGTGATACTATCAAGAAGAATTACAACATCTTCCTTTGCCTCAACTAAACGCTTTGCTTTTTCAATTACCATATCGGCAACTTGCACATGTCTTTCTGCAGGTTCATCAAAAGTAGAACTGATAACTTCACCTTTAACGGAACGTTCCATATCAGTAACTTCTTCGGGTCGTTCATCGATTAAAAGGATAATAAGTTTTATTTCGGGATGGTTTCTAGTGATTGAATTAGCGATTTTTTGAAGAAGAACTGTCTTACCGCTTTTAGGTGGTGAAACGATTAAACCTCTTTGGCCTTTGCCAATGGGTGAAAGCATATCCATTACTCTTACTGAGTATTCACCGGGAGCTGATTCAAGTGAAATTCTTTTGGTTGGATAAACAGGAGTTAGGTTATCAAATAATGTTCGCTCTCTAATACCTTCAGGTTCCAATCCATTTACAGCTTCTACCCTAAGAAGAGCGAAAAATCTTTCACCTTCTTTTGGAGGTCTAACCTGCCCGCTAACAAAGTCACCGGTACGTAAACTGAATTTTTTAATTTGTGAGGGAGAGACATAAATATCATCCGGAGACGGTAAATAATTGTAATCTGATGATCGGAGAAATCCATAACCATCGGGTAATACTTCAAGCACACCTTTCGAGAAGGTAAGTCCATCCTTAGCAGTCTGTGCTTCTAATATTTTAAAAATAAGTTCTTGTTTCCTCAAATCGCTATAACCAGAGATGTTAAGATCTTTTGCTATAGCATTAAGTTCAACTATCTTTTTCGATTTGAGTTCAGAAATGTCCATTGGCATCCTATATAGTCCTAAAAGATTAATTTAATAAATAATTGGTTAACTAATTTTATAATTCATTTTTCAAAGGCTTTATCCGGATATGATCTCGGGGCAAAATATAATTTTTTATGAAAACTTGTTTAATTGTGAAAGGAACAAGAGGTTTATCTTAAACTTACATCGAAAATGAAAAAATGTCAAGCAATATTATTTTATAACGATGTTTTTATTTCTCCTAATAAGTACATACTTCCCAGGACAACTAAACAATCATCCCTTTCTTTAGATTTAAACTTTTTGATAAATTCCACAGGATTTTCTTCTGGTAAAACAGAAATCCCCAATTCCCCGGCTAACTTTTTTAATTCAGCTACCTTTGCAGATCTTTCATATCCAATTTCTGTAATATGAATTTCATCGAACTGATCTTTTAACAAATTTAACATTTCGGAAATAGATTTGTCCTTCATTACCCCAAAAAGTAAAACTTTCTTTTTGAAATTACCACTTTCTCTATTAAACTCGGAAAGAAATTTCTTAATGCCATCGGTATTATGAGCGGAATCAAAAATAACTACAGGATTCGAGCAATTATACTCATATCTACCTTGAATACCTGTGTTTTTAATTACATTCTTAAAACCATGTTCAATGGCTTTAAAGTTATCCGATATTATAGTTTTAGAAACGACTAATGCGGCTAAAGCAGCATTGTATTTTTGGAAACTGCCCTTTAAAGGTGTTTCTAAATTATCTATTTCTAATTCCTCCGTGTAAAGTTCCAGGCCATCATTCCTTATATTAGTGTAATCAGAAAGCTTGAATAAATTAGAATTTGTTTCTTTACACTTTTTTTCAACAACCTCATATCCTTCGTCAGGAAGAATTCCTGTAAAAACTTTAAGATTTTGCTTAATTATTGAAGCTTTTTCATATGCAATTTGTCTTAAAGTACTTCCTAATATATTTGTATGCTCTAGGCTGAGTGAAGTTAATATTACTGCTACCGGATTAAGAACATTTGTAGCGTCCAGCCGACCTCCGAGTCCGGTCTCAATTACGGCATAATCAACTTTTTCATCTGAAAAATAATTAAATGCTATTGCGGTTGTAACTTCAAAGAACGTCAGTTCGTGCTCGTCTATATAATCGAAATATTTTGATAAAAATTTAGCAACGTACTCATCAGGAATTAAATAATCATCGACTCTTATTCTTTCATTGTATTTCACAAAATGCGGTGATGTATATAATCCTACTTTATATTTAAATTCTCTCAATATGCTTGCTATAAAAGCAGCCGTGCTTCCCTTCCCGTTAGATCCAGCAAGATGGAAAGCCCTTAAATTTTGTTGAGGATTTCCCAAATGGTCAAGAAAATTCTTTACATTCTCAAGTCCCAGTTTAATTCCAAAAGTATGTAATGAGAAAAGTTTTTCTAAGGCAGTTTCAATGTTCATTATAATTATATGATATACGAAGCTGTTAAGTCTGACAATTTATTAATTCCCATTTTAACGCAATATTCCTCAAGCCCTTTTAATATTTCGGAAGACGCAGAAGGATTTATAAAATTTAGAGTCCCTATTTGTATAGCGGATGCGCCGACTATCATAAATTCAATTACATCCTTCCAATTCATGATTCCACCGATTCCTATTATAGGAATTTCTACTTTTTGTTTAATCTCTAAAACTTTTGCTAAAGCAACCGGTTTTATTGCAGGTCCCGAAAGTCCCCCATTAATATTAAACAATTTAGGCCTTTTTGTAAAGATATTAAAAGAAGTCCCTACAAGTGTATTTATTGCTGAAACGGCATCACCACCTTCGGATTTTACTACTTTTGCAAATTCCGAAATGTATGAAACGTTTGGTGATAACTTTATAATAACGGGTTTATTTGTAGCGGCTCGTACTTTCTCAGTTACCTTACCCACGGCTTTAACATCGTTACCAAATTGCAACCCGCCTTCTTTTACATTTGGACAAGACACATTTATTTCGAATGCTTTTATAGTCTCTTCATCCGTCAATAATTTTGTGCACTCAACATATTCTTCAACTGTACTTGCGGCAATATTACAAATTAAAGGAGCATCATGTTTTTTTAGGAATGGTATTTTTTCCCTAAGAAATTCTTCAACGCCTACATTAGCTAATCCGATAGCATTTAACATTCCGGCAGGAGTTTCAACAATTCTCTGTGGTGGATTTCCTTTTCTGGGTTTCAAACTGAGCGATTTTGTCACAATTCCGCCGATTTTACTTAAATCAGTAAACTCTGAAATTTCGTTGCCATATCCGACAGTACCTGACGCAAGAAGAATTGGATTTCGTAACTTTAACGGTCCAACATTTACGGATAGATCTACATTACTCATATTATCACATCCTTTACATTGAAAACAGGACCGTCTTTACAAACCAGTAAATATTTTTCCGGATGTTCTGTTGATTCAATTGGGCAACCCTGACAAATTCCAAATCCACATGCCATCGCACATTCTGTCGATGCTTCACATTCAAATTCATTTTCAAGGCAAAACTCTTTTAACGATCTTAACATTGCGTTAGGTCCACATGCAAATATTTTTATTTTTTCCGCTTTCAGTAATGAAAGATTTTCTCTTAAAAGTCCGACAACATTCCCATGATAACCTAGTGAACCATCATCTGTCGAGATTGTAATATTTTTCATTCCATGTGTAATTACATCTTGATGAGACCTGCCTCCGACAAATGAAATAATTTTTTTTGCGTCACCAATCTTTTTTATTAAATAAGGAAAAGGCGCAGCCCCCAATCCTCCAGCAACAATAACAGCAGTTTCATAATCACCATCATAATTAAAACCATGCCCCAAAGGACCAAGTATATCTATTAAATCGCCAAAATGTTTTCTGGCCAATAATTTCGTCCCTTCACCAAATACATTAAACATAATGTAGATAAATTCGCCTTCAACATCGGAAATGCTAAATGGTCTTCTTAGCAAAGGGTACATTGATTCGGAAACTCTAATATTGAGGAATTCACCCGGATTGACTAAAGAAGCAATTTCAGGGCAGTGAATTTTAAGTAAATAAATTTGATTGTCCAGTTCAATGCTTTTTTCGACAGGAGCTTTGATAACTAACAAGTTAAATCCTTAAGATCATATTATTCATTTTGTTGGATGCAATTTATGGCTGGCTGAGCTTTAATCCACATAAATTTGCTTTTGCGATACTTTAAAATAATTAAGTATTGTTTAAAATTAAAATATTTAAGACAAATAAAAAGGATTCATCACATTTGGAGAATCCTTTTTATTTATTTATGAGAAGAAACCAAGCAATTATTTTATCAACACGAGTTTTTTTGTTGAAGTAAAATTTGCAGTTCTTAATACATAGAAATAAACGCCACTCGAAAGCTTTGATGCATTAAAGTTAACCGAGTGCAATCCCGCACTTTCAAATTGATTTACTAAAGTTGCAACTTCTCTTCCAAGCATATCATAAATTTTTAGAGATACTTTTCCGCTATTTAGTAAATTATATTTGATGTTTGTGCTGGGGTTAAACGGATTTGGATAATTTTGGAAAAGAGCATAACTCTCAACAATACCTCTATTATCAGAAACATCTGTTGTTGTAGAACTGTATAATATATCGTCAAGATAAAACTCACCTATTCTGCTTCCGTTAACATTTTTAATGATTTCTATTCCATAATATATTACAGAATCGGGATTTGATAATTTTGCTACATTTATTCTTTTAAACTTCCAACCTGTCCAATTTAGAGAATCTGTTATCACAGCATCGCTTAAAGTTGAATCATTTGAGACACCAAACTTTAAATAGTTATTGCTGTTATCTCCATATATCCAAGCCCCAAAATTAACATCGGTTTCCTGCGAAAAATCATTTCCGGTTTTATTGACAAGCAATAAATTGCCTGTAGAGTCCTGGTTGAATTCGTATTTAATATATCCGGAAAATTTATCACTTATTTTCTGAGATGTAGATAAAGCAAAATTAGTATTAGATGCATTTACACCTTCTGCAAAAAACCTACGATTATTTTGTTGCTCAAAATCATCAAGTACTAAACCATGAACCTCTTGCTTTGACTCTGTAGTAAAGTTGATTTCAACATCATTACCGAGAGGAAGATTATCTATGTCGGTAATTCCATATCCCAATAAGACTTTGTATTGCTTATTAAAATCCAAGGGGAAATAAGGTTCAAAATAAATCTTGCCTTTTCCATCCTCTGTAAAAATTTTAACATTTTTAACAGATAGTCTGTCTCCGTTTGAAGTGTATAAGTTTATGTTACCTGCAAGTGATGACTGAGCGATCGGAGCATCAAAGTTTAATCTAATTTGAACTGAAGGACTTATCTCATTCTGATTAAAATTAGGGTAAGTTTTTTCCAGTACTATTCTGTCTCTATTTTTAGTTGTAAACTCAAATGAATAAGCACTGTCAATTGAAACATTCCATTTACTGCTTGCAAGAGTACTAACCGATACTTTGTATCTTGTAGCTTTTTCAAATGTTAGTTCCGGCTTAAATACAATAGTTTTATCTCCATCTTCCCAACTAAAATTCCCTGTTATTTCCGGAATTATCTTAAATGCATTCTGTACTGATTCTTTATTCATTATTCTGTTAAAACTAACTTTAAGTGAAGCGCCTGCTTCTATACTATCCGGTAAATCTTCCGGTGAATGAGAAAGGATAATAGGAGCTATTGTTGTATCGAAGGTTGTATACTTGTCGGCAAAAGTAGTTTTATTTGCCGTAACTGTGACTAAAGAAGAATCAAAGATGTAGTTTTCAGTTTTGTAAATCACTTTATATTGACCCGGAGCTAGACTATCAAACAAGAAGAACCCGTTATTATAGTCATCACCATTATAAATTTTGTTACCCGGCTCCAATTCAATCCGAACATTATTTATTGGTTGATAAATATCCCCGGTTCCCGAAATGGAAAAGTAATCCACTTTTTGTTCAGGATCTCTAACAACTCCGGCAATAAGTCCAGTATTTATAGGAGTTAAATTATAGTAAGAGATAAAAGCTTTTACTATAGCCCATGCCTCATGTTTGGCATACGAATTATTTCTTAATCTAAATGATTCCGGAATGTAATCATGAAAAGAACCTTCTGATAAAGTTCCGGGCATATTTAGTCCCTTAAACACACCTAAATATGCTCTTCCTGTTCCATAAAAATCAAAATCTCCACGGACATATTTCGCTGTTGTACGATGCGCAGCCATTATTTCATTTGCAACATAAGTTCCCATTACTTTTGAATTTGGATAAGTTGGGGCGTTATCAAAACCTTGAAATAAAACCAAGGTATAATTTGACTGACCGTTATAACCGTTACTGTGAATTGCATGGAAATAATCGACGTTATTTGAATTTGCAATTGCTACAATTTGCGAAAGCGGTAAATCATCGGCGGATGTATTTGTGGTTCTGGTCATTACTACATCCGCGTCATATTCTTCAAGTAATTTTTGTACCCACAATCCTTTTGCTAGATTACCATCAGATTCCCAAAACCCGGTTTGCGAAATAAAGCGGTCATTTGAATCATGTCCGCCGTGACCCGGATTTATACAAATCTTAACTTTATTAAAATCCTGGCCGAATATATTACCAGCAAAGAATAGTGCAATAACTGTTATAATAATGTTTTTTTTCATGTTTATTCTTCAATTTTTAGGGTAAGAATGAATAGATTTCCTTGAGAAGTGTTGCACAATATTTCATTTCCGGCATTATTCCATACCGGATACATTTCATGAACATTTTCAGTTTTGGTAAGCTGGTACTTTTTACTGCCATCAACAGATGAAACAAAGATATCTGAACTAGTTACTTCAATTCCGTTATCTCTATCTACCATATATACAACCCAATTTCCATCAGGAGACCAGACCGGCGAATCAGCATAACCTAAATCTGAAATTATGTTGCCGTTCAAGTCTGAGATATAAGTACCCTTACCTGCCAAAGTAAAAAGTAAATGTTTACCGTCGGGTGAAATTGAAGGCCAAATGTAGTTCCCTTCCCCGGCAGGCTCTAAAATGATTTTAGACCCATTTTTATATAAAGCTATTTTACAATTCTCAATTGACGCAAATGTTTGATTTATATTTTTGAGCGATTTTTGTTTATTGGTTTTTGCCTCAAGAAAAGTCATCCTATACTGAGCAGTATATAAAACATCTCCGCTGTTCAGTATTTGAGGGGTAGAAAGTTCGCGTTGAGGTTCAGCCAAAACTTTTCTGGTTAAATCAAATGTACTCTGAGCAATCATTGAAGAATATTTTTTCCTTTTGATAAACTCATCTTTTCGATAGTAGATAGTATTTCCATCATCACTAATTGCAAATTGGTATCCGGCGCCCAAATCTTCATTGAGTACTCTTATTTGTTTGCTCTTCAAATTGTAGCTAAATATTCCCTTGTAACTTGAAGTTGTGTAATAAACACTATTTCCATCTGGAGAAAATTGAGGAAAAAAGCATTCTGTTTTACCAGGAATAGCAAGTTGTGTTCTTTCGGTAACAGTTATATTTTGTGAAAATGTTGCTGTTACTATACTTATAAAAAAGAGAACTAGTAATCTCTTCATAATAAACCCATATATGTTTGAATAATTTTCGGATATTTAAATATTTAAGCAGGTTGAAGACTTCATTTAAAAATGAAGCTGAATGATATCTAGGAAAGAGGAAGCACAGTTTATATTGTTTAAATTTCCCTATTCAAACAACAAGCTTAAAAATCATGTGTTAAACTACGCTTTTAAATTCTTTTTTTCCACTGCTATTATTTTATCTAATCTTCTTTGATGTCTACCGCCGGCAAATTCTGTACGAAGCCAAGAATCTAATATTGATAAAGCAGTTTCATCCCCTATTGCTTTGGCACCTATAGTTAGAACGTTAGCATTATTATGTTCGCGAGAGCTTTTAGCAGTAAATTCATTAAAGCAATTAGCAGCTCTAATTCCGCTAAATTTATTTGCAGTTATCGCAGAAGGATTTCCGGTTGCATCGATAATAATCCCAAAGTCTACATTTTTCTCAAGTAATTTTTGAACAACACCGATTGCAAAATCCGGATAATCACAAGATCTTTCATCAAAAGTTCCTACGTCAATAACCTGGTATCCGTTTTCTCTTAAATATTTTGAGAGAATTGTTTTCAGCTTAAATCCCGTATGATCGCTTCCAATGGCACATTTTCTAAATTCCAAAACACGCTGGTTGCCATTTTTGTTTTTTGATGTTTCAGTATTATCCTTTGATAAAGTTATACCAAGATTTTTAATTCTATCAAGTGCTAAAGGAGTAACAACAGTATCTTTATCAAGATTTATATCCCGGCTTCCATCTTTATAAATTTTTATTACATCAAGTTCGGTTAAGAGTTTTTTCATATTTCCTATTATAGAAATGATAGAATTAAATATGCTCGGTAATTTTGTTCAACTTCAAATAATCAACTACTTTTTTTACTTCCTGGCATTGATCTCTACGACAAACTAATAATGCATCTTTTGTATTGATAATAATTAGATTATCAACACCGATAACAGCCGTAAATTTTTCGGGAGAATAAACATAAGAATCCACTGTCATATCAATATAAACATTTCCGTTAGCAGCGTTTCCATCTTTATTTTTTTCTGAAAGCTGATAAACTTCTTCCCAGCTTCCAACATCGCTCCATGAAAAATTTCCTTTTGTGAGAAAAACCTTATCCGATTTTTCCATAACTCCGTAATCGATAGATATATTTCTAAGCTGACCATAAATATGGGACAAAGTCTTTTCGTATGAAGGTTTATTTAATTCTTCTTTAATCTTCTGCAATCCTTCATGAAGTTCCGGAAGAAATTTTTGTATTTCATTTAATATTGCATCAACGCGCCAGATAAACATTCCGCTATTCCAGAAAAAATCTCCGCTTTCAACAAAGCGAACAGCAGTTGCATAATTTGGTTTTTCAGCAAAAGTAAAAACTTTATAAATATTATCCGCTACAACTTGCTCATCAATTTGTATATAACCGTAACCCGTTTCAGGTCTGGTTGGAGTAACACCAATAGTTACTAGTCCTTTTGACTGATAAGCAAAATCTGCCGCGTTTTTTAGAGTCTTATGAAATTCTTCATTATCCTGAATAATGTGATCAGCGGGAAGTACAATTGTAACACCATCTGCGGTTTTATTCTGAATAATCAACGAAGCTAATCCGATACAAGCAGCTGTGCTTCTTCCGAATGGTTCTTCAATTATATTTTCGGCAGGAATATTTAATAATTGATTAAGTATTTCCGGTCTTTGAACTTTATTAGTAATGATAAAAATATCTTTGCAATCTACAATTCCATCCAGGCGATTAACAGTTTCTTGGATCATTGTATTTTCGCCGAAAATTTTCAACAATTGTTTTGGTGTTTTCTCCTTACTTCTCGGCCAAAATCTAGTACCAACTCCTCCGGCCATAATTACTGCATAAATCTTCATTCGCTAAAATTCCCTAACTTTTAATGTTTGAATTTTTCTTCCAAAATCTTCCGCAAGATTTAGATAATTGGTTATATCTACTTCTTTTCCCCTTACGACAGCAACAATCACTATTAAACAAGCTCTCATTGCTTCCACCACTTCTTTCCCGGGCATTAACTCTCTGGATCTAACAAGCATCATTGATTTAGAAATTATTCTATGCATGTTAGCAATAATATCAAAACCGATTTTTGAAGACATCTCACCGTTTTTTTTCATGATTCCCGCAAACTCTAATAACTCTTCCGGATCGACTTCGTTTTTAGATAGTTTTTTTAATAGTCCATCAACTGATTTTATTGGTTTTAATATTGATGATTCATAATTCTGAAAAAACAGATCGTCATCTTCTTTTTCTTCTTCAAGAATAATTTCTTCTTTTATTTTATCGCTTTCAGATTTTTCAAAAAACTCCGCTTCAGTTTTCCTCTTTGATAAGTCAATTGAGATTGAATCATCGCTTTGTTTTTCCTCAATAGTTTCTGTCTGCGTTTCAACTTCGGGTGCTTGTGGTTTTAACTTATCCAATGCTTGTTTAAAAGTAGCAGGACTCACCATATCGAGCATATGACTCAAATCTTTAATTAGGTATTGACTGTGTTCTTTAAATTTTTCGGAAAATTTGAATAGATCAATTTGCCCTTGAGTTAAATAGTTCAATATCTCACTTAACCTAATTGCTAAAGTTGAAAGCTCGGTAATCTTTTTCATCTTCTTAATATCTTCTTCAAGATTATCCGATTTTACAATCATCTCTCTTAATAGAGCAACAACTTCAATTTTATTTGTACTGAGACGCAAATTATTTGAAGCTGCGGCAATACTTTGCACAATATATTGTTTTACTAAATCCATTAATCTTTGTAAACCCTCGGAACACGTTTGCTAATTGCGCACGTAATTTCGTAAGGAATTGTATCGAGTATTTTTCCCCAATCCCACGCGGTTATTTTATGTTTTCTACTTTTACCGAGCAAAATTACCTTGTCCCCTACTTTAATGTTTTCATTCTTAATTTCAAACATAATTCTATCCATTGTAATTCTGCCAACTTGATTAAATACTTTGCTATTTATAATCGCTTTTGATTTGTTTGTAAGATTACGATTATATCCATCGGCATAGCCTAAAGGGACTGTAATAATATTAGTTTTATGTTTGGCAATAAATTTTCTTCCGTAACTAACGGACTCGCCTTTTTCAATTTGCTTTACGGAAGAGACCTTTGATAATAATGATAGAACCGGCCTTAATGGAATTGACTCAGAAGTCTCTAAAGAAGGATAATAACCATATAAAGAAATTCCCGGTCTTACCATATCAAAATAAGCTTCCGGCATATCGA
Source organism: uncultured Ignavibacteriales bacterium (assembly GCA_963739985.1). Classification (GTDB taxonomy): domain Bacteria; phylum Bacteroidota; class Ignavibacteria; order Ignavibacteriales; family Ignavibacteriaceae; genus CAVUCE01. The sequence continues at coordinate 105,368 of CAVUCE010000001.1, read as the reverse complement.
GTATTGCTCCACTGTTTGCCGCATGAGCAAGTCCATAATTTATCTTGCTGCTTTTTAGCTTTTCAATAAGATTATTAAATCTTTCTAATTGAAGATATGCAAACTTTTTATCTTTTTCATCCGAAGTTGCAAAATGAGTGTAAATGCCATCGATAATAAAATTACTATTTGAGCTTAATTTTTTAACAAATTCATAAGCTTTATCAAACTTCACTCCTAGTCTATTCATGCCCGTATCAATTTTAACATGAACATGCACCGGTTTTTTTGATTTAGAAATAGACTTTGCATTTAACAATGTGCTCAAATGATATTGATTAAAAACCGTGGCAATTAAATTATACTTAAAAACATTTCCGGCTTCTTCGGATGAGAAAGGTTCAAAAACTAAAATCGGCTGACTTATTTTTAACTTTCTTACTTGTTCAGCTTCATCAGAAATTGCTACGGCAAAATAATCAGGCTTATACTTCCCCAAAGAATTTAAGGAATGGACTACTTTTTCAACACCATGACCATAAGCATCGGCTTTGACAACAGCCATTATTTTGGTTCTTGTTTTACTTCTTATTTTTAGATAGTTGTATTTTAAATCTGAAAGATTAATGACAGCAATAGTTGGACGCATATGTATATAATGATTATTGAATATAAAATATAATTTTTATTGAAGTTATAATCAATTAAAGAACTTTTTCAAGTAATGCCACAAATAAAGCAAAATTCTACAATAATTGATAGTTTTTTCTTTCGACCAAATTTAAAACTTTTTTGAAGAGCAATAAAATTTTAATTAAATCTTTTAAATAATAGATAGTATATTATTGTTGAAATTTTCATCACTTCTGTTTAAAGTTCATGTGTTCTTATTTTCTCTTAAATGGGAAATAATTACGAATCATAATTCTTAATAATGAAAAGTAAAGGTTGCTTTTAGCATTAAGTTGTTAAGATATTGGACATAAACTAAGCATTTTATATTTGGCATATATCTTGGGAATGTTTGGCGGATTTGAAATAAATCACAAGAACTAAATTAGTCTACAATAGACATCGAAAGAAATAAAAAAATATGTTGACTGAATTCGGTAAAATTTTTGTTTTCTTCTTAATGGCAATTTTCTTTGTTGTAGTTGCGGTAATTGTGGCAAAGTTTATTAGACCATCTAGACCTACACGAGAAAAGCAACTTATTTATGAATGCGGCGAAAATCCCGAAGGCTCACCCTGGGTAAAATTCAATATCAGATTTTATGTTGTAGCATTGATATTCTTAATATTTGATGTGGAAGTTGTTCTATTAATCCCGTGGGCTTTAGTTTATAAAAATTTTGGCTTCGGAGGGTTTTTAGTCGGCGCCATTTTCTTGATTTTGTTAGGTTTAGGTATGGCTTACGAATGGCGTAAAGGAGATTTGGAATGGGAAAGGAACAAAATTATTCCTCCGGTTATTAAAAGTAAGATTTTACAAAAGGAAAAAGCCGCGTAAATTGCCACAATTTTATGCATGCTTTAAAAAAATAAATTTTTAGAAAAAATACTGATAAACATTATGGGATTATTAGACAAACAGTTTACCGACGAGAATATCGTTATAACAAAAGTTGAAGACTTATTGAATTGGTCCAGACTATCTTCACTTTGGCAGATGGGTTTTGGTTTAGCTTGTTGTGCTATCGAAATGATGGCAACTTCCGCTTCTCATTATGATTTTGATCGTTTTGGAGTTATTCCAAGACCTTCTCCCCGTCAATCAGATGTTATAATTATTTCAGGTACAGTTACTTTGAAGATGGCGATCAGAATAAAAAGATTGTATGAGCAAATGCCGGAGCCTAAATATGTAATCTCAATGGGAAGCTGCTCAAATTGCGGCGGTCCATACTGGGAACATGGTTATCACGTATTAAAAGGTGTTGATAGAGTTATTCCGGTTGATGTGTATGTTCCCGGTTGTCCTCCTCGTCCGGAAGCTTTGCTCGAAGGTTTATTGAAACTTCAAGAAAAGATTAGAAAAGAATCACTAGTTAAGAAATCAGTATGAAAACTATAGAAGAAATTTTTAATTTATTAAAAGAAAAATTTGGCGAATCGATAATTGCTTTACAATCCGAGCAACCTATTGATCCGTATATTGATGTCGCTCCTCTCGAAATTGACAAAGTATCTTTCTTCCTTAGAGATGAAGAAGGGTTAAAGTTTGATAGTCTAGTTCTTCTAACTGGCGTTGATGATGCAAACGGTGAAAATGGCAAAGATGAAGAAGGTAACCTTAAAATACTTGGCGGAACTTGCAGCGTTTTTTATCATTTAGAATCAACAGAAATACGCCACAAACTTACCTTAAAGGTATCTTCACCAAGAGAAAATCCTGAAGTTGCATCAGTAGAAGATATTTGGAAACATGCTAATTGGGAAGAACGAGAAGCTTACGATATGATAGGAATTAACTTTTTAAATCATCCGGATTTAAGAAGAATTCTAATGCCATATGATTGGGAAGCCGGATACCCATTGAGAAAAGATTATCAGAATCCGGAATATTATCAGGGAATGAAAGTTCCTTATTAAGATTTTTGAAATTAATAGAAACTAAACACTTATGTCGCTTAAAACTGAAGAAATGACGCTTAATATGGGACCTCAGCACCCTTCGACTCACGGAGTGCTGCGTCTCGAGCTTCAACTAGAAGGTGAAATAATTACCAAGGTTACACCTCATATCGGATATCTCCATAGATGTTTTGAGAAACATGCTGAAGCAATGACTTATCCTCAAATAATTCCTTATACCGACCGAATGGATTATTTAGCGTCGATGTATAATGAATTTGCTTATGCTGTGGCTGTAGAAAAATTACTTGGAATAGAAATCCCGGAAAGAGTTGAATATATAAGAGTAATTATGGGCGAGCTTCAAAGAATCGCTTCTCATTTGGTAGCTTTGGGAACTTATGGAGCTGATGTTGGCGCGGTTACCCCTTTCCTATTTTGTTTTAGAGATCGTGAAAAAATATTAAGCTTATTTGAAATGACTTGCGGCGCAAGGTTATTATATAATTATATATGGATCGGTGGAGTTTCACACGATTTACATCCAGATTTCGTAAGGCTAACAAGAGATTTCATTCAGTATTTCAGACCAAAAATTAAAGAATTAAACGATCTCTTGACGGGCAATCAAATATTTATTGAAAGAACCGCAAACGTTGGTATTCTTCCCGTAGATACCGCTGTGAATTTTGGTGTAACAGGGCCCGGCCTTAGAGCAAGCGGAATGAAATGGGATCTTCGCAAAGATGATCCTTATTCTGTTTATAATAAATTTGATTTTGAAATCCCCGTTGGCGAAGGATTAATGGGAACTACCGGAGATTGCTGGGATAGATATTATATAAGAATCCTCGAAATGGAACAGAGCTTAAGAATTGTTGAGCAAGCTCTGGATCAATTACCGGAAGGTGATGTTAGTTCTGCGATTCCTAAGAGAGTAAAACCACCGGTTGGACAAGTTTATGGTAGAGTCGAAAATCCAAAAGGTGAATTAGGATATTTTATAATGAGCAACGGAACCACAAGTCCGTTTAGAGTTAAAGTTCGCGCACCTTCATTCGTTAACCTCGGAGTTATGGATGAACTTTGCAAAGGACATATGGTAGCGGATGTAATTGCAATACTTGGTAGCATTGATATTGTATTAGGGGAGGTTGACCGATGATTTACGATTTTTTAGTTCATATAACCGGAAGTTCTATTATTGCAGCTATAATCTCTAGTATGCTTCCATTATTTTTGTTCATTCTTCCCTTTGCTTTAATTGCTGTGCTGGCGGAAAGAAAAGTTTCGGCGCACATGCAAGATCGTCTTGGCCCGATGAGAGTTGGTTATCACGGTATTTTACAAACCGTAGCCGATATTCTTAAGCTTCTCCAAAAAGAAGATATAATGGCTGACGATACAGATAAAAAATTATTCAATCTGGCACCGGTTTTAGTATTTGCGGGAAGCTATGCTGCTTTCGCCGCTATTCCATTTTCAAGTGCTTATATAGGCGGAAATATCGATTTAGGAATATTTTTTATAGTCGCGGTTTCAAGTTTGGTCGTTGCCGGAATACTTATGGCAGGCTGGGCTTCCAATAACAAGTATTCATTACTTGGATCAATGAGGTCTGTTGCTCAGATGATAAGTTACGAAATCCCAACGATTATGGTAATTATAACTGTGGTGATGATTACAGGAACATTAAATCTTTATACTTTAAGTGAACTTCAGACGGGACATTTTTGGAATTGGATGATCTTCGGCGGCCCCGTATTCGGAGTTCAGAAATTTTTATTCATTCCTTTTATGATAGTAGGTTTTCTAATATTATATACAAGCACGCTTGCTGAAGTAAACCGTACTCCGTTCGATATCCCGGAAGCAGAATCGGAATTGGTTTCCGGATACCACACAGAATATTCAGGAATGAAATTCGCGATGTTCTTCTTAGCCGAATACGCTAACATGTTTGCAGTATCTGCAATTGTAGTAGCAATTTTCTTCGGGGGTTATCAATCACCATTCGGATATCTTGGCAATCTTTTTAACGCACATTGGCTAATTCCTATAGAACAATTTTTCTGGTTCACTGTAAAAGGACTCTTCTTTGTTTTTGTTCAAATGTGGTTACGATGGACTTTACCCAGACTAAGAGTTGATCAACTTATGGCTATTTGTTGGAAATATTTAATTCCTTTTGCTTTTGTGAACTTAATTATAGTTGGTTTAATAACAGTTTTATAAAAATTATCATGAAAAAATATTTACAGAATATCTGGAACGCTTTAAGGACTGTCTCCATAGGAATGAGGGTTACCTTTAAACATTTGTTTGTTCCGGCAGTAACAATTCAGTATCCGGATGTAAAATTAGAGTTACCGGAAAGAGAAAGAAATCGTCTTTATGTGAATATGGATGATTGTATTGGCTGCGACCAATGCGCTAGAGCTTGCCCGGTAAATTGTATTAGCATTGAAACGGTTAAAGGATTACCTACCGAAGATTTGGGTAAAACATCAAACGGAAAGAAAAAAGCTCTATGGGTTACCAAATTTGATATAGATATAGCTAAATGTTGCTATTGTCAATTGTGCGTTTTCCCCTGCCCAACCGAGTGTATTTATATGACAGATGTATTTGAATTTTCTGAATATGAACGCAATAATCTTGTTTATGATTTTGTAACTCTTACGCCTGACGAGCGTATAGAGAAAAAAGATAATTTTGCAAAACTCGAAGCTGAAAAAGCGGCACAAAAAGCTGCAGCTGCTGCGGCGGCAGCTGAGGCCAAAAAAGCTGAAAAGAAGGATGAATAATACTATGAATATTTACGATATTATTTTCTATTTATTTGCTATAATAACCGTTCTTTCGGCTTTCTTCGTTGTAAATACAAGAAACATTGTTTATTCGGCTTTCTACCTTTTATTCACCTTTTTTGGTGTTGCGGGAATCTATGTATTACTCGGTGCCGATTTTATAGCCGTTGTTCAATTGATTGTTTATGTTGGCGGTATCTTGATACTAATTATGTTTGGTGTAATGCTTACCAATAAAATTACAAATGTTCAAATTAAAACAGGTACTCTTCAAGTTGTTCCTGCTGCAATTGGTGTGGGTATTTTTGCAGGAATTATAGCTGCTGTAATGATAACAACTAATTGGAAATCTTATAATACAACTATACCGACTTCTACAGCCGGTTCATTAGGAATGGTTTTATTACAACAATATGCTTTGGTTTTTGAGTTACTTGGTATTCTACTTTTAATTGCGCTAATAGGGGCTGCTTCTATAGCGCGTAAATAATTATAAAAATAATATGATGCACATAGGATTAAATCATTTTTTAGTTGTCAGTACAATTCTCTTTTCGCTGGGTATTTTTGGTATTGTTACCAGGAAAAACGCTGTGATGGTACTTATGGGAATTGAATTGATACTTAATTCAGCTAACATAAATTTTATCGCTTTTGCCAAATACGGAAATTTCGGCTATCAAGGACAAATTATGGCTTTGTTCGTAATTATTCTTGCTGCAGCCGAAGCTGCGATTGCACTTGCGATAGTTTTAAATATTTACAAAACTTTCTCAACAGTTAATGTTGATGAAATAGATACATTAAAAGATTAGGTTTTTATGACAGAATCTACAATTATACAGTTGGCTACGGCAATTCTTTTTCTTCCCTTGCTGGGATTCATAATTACTTTAATCTTCGGCAAAAAGATTAAGAATTTATACCTATTCGAATTAGCAATTATCATTTTAAGTTTCATCGGCGGTGTTGTTTTGTTATATACAAAACTGACAACATTCGTCAATACAAATATTGTCAGTCAGTTTACATGGATTGATCTTAAGGACGCGCCGTTTATCGGGAACTTAAAAATCAATCTTGGTTTTTTGATTGATAATACTGCTGCAATTATGATTTTTGTTGTTCTTTTAATAAGCATGCTTGTTCATGTATTCTCAATTGATTACATGAAAGGAGATAAAAGATATAACAGATATTTTGCTTACTTAGGAATATTTACCTTCTCCATGACCGGAATAGTATTTACACATAACATTTTAATGATGTATGTTTTTTGGGAATTAGTTGGTTTATCATCTTATCTCTTAATTGGTTTTTGGTTCGAGAAAAAATCAGCTTCTAATGCTGCAAAAAAAGCATTTCTTGTAAATAGAGTTGGTGATATTGGAATGTTTGCAGGCATTCTGATTCTATTCTTAACATATCATACTTTTACTTTTTCCGAAATCTTTAATCAGATAGCTGCCGGTCGTTTACCTTTTAACAGCGAAACATGGTTGACGGTTACCGGTATTTTAATCTTCTGCGGCGCAATAGGAAAATCTGCACAGTTCCCGTTACACGTTTGGTTACCGGACGCAATGGAAGGTCCTACTCCAGTGAGTGCGTTAATCCATGCTGCCACTATGGTTGCAGCCGGCGTATTTTTAATCACGAGAATTTTCCCGATGTTGACTGGCGGAGCTTTATTATTCATAGCTATTATCGGTGCATTATCAGCACTCATTCCGGCAACTATAGCTCTAACACAGAACGATATTAAAAAGGTACTCGCCTACTCTACTATTAGTCAGCTAGGCTATATGGTAATGGCTTTAGGAGTTGGTGCCTACACATTTGGATTCTTTCATCTTATAACACACGCTTTCTTTAAAGCTCTTTTATTCCTTGGTTCCGGATCGGTTATTCATGCAATGCACCATGAACAAGATATCAATAATATGGGTGGATTAAGAAAGAAGATGCCTATTACTTACGCAACTTTTCTTACCGCTTCATTAGCTATTTCCGGTATTCCTTTAACTTCCGGTTTCTTAAGTAAAGACGGAATTCTTGCCGGATCATTTGCTTTTGGTTCTCTTACCGGGAACTGGTTTTTTGCGATTGTTGGATTCTTTGTAGCCTTGTTAACCGCATTCTACATGTTCCGTTTGGTTATATTAACTTTCCACGGAAAACCAAGAGATCAACACAAATACGATCATGCGCACGAATCTAAATTCAATATGGCAATGCCTTTGGTTGTATTAGCCACACTTTCAATTTTTATTTGGTATACTCCAAATCCTTTTAATCCCGAGGCAGGAGCGTTTTTATCGAAATGGGTTAAAACTCCAGCAAGTGTAGTTCCTCAAGATACAAGATATAACTTCATGAAATCTGAAGTTGTAGAAACGGGAACAGAAGTTAAAAAAGCTGAAGCAGGTGAAGAGATTGTGTATTCGGAGATGTATATGGAAGCTATGCATCATGCGCATGTACCATCTATGATTCTTTCTTTAACTCTTGCTCTTTCCGGAATTCTATTAGCTTTTTCTATGTATCAGTGGAAGAAAATTGATCCGGATAAAGTTGCAAATTCTGTTAAACCTCTATATAAATTATCGTTTAATAAATGGTATGTAGACGAAATTTATGATGCCACATTTGTTGCCGGCACACTAGCTTTAAGTCGAATACTTGCGTGGTTCGATTCCAATATAGTTGATGGAATTGTAAACGGCTCTGCCACAATAACTAAATCTATCTCTAGATTCAGCGGAAGGTTTGACAGCGTTGTTGTTGATGGTTTGGTAAATCTTATGGCATATATAAGCGGAATGATCGGCTTGTTCTTTAGAAGATTACAAACCGGGAAAGTCCAAACTTATATCGTATTGGTTGTCTTTTCATTAGTAATATTATTATTCGTTTTTAAGTCATTTTAGTTTGAAACTCTTAGGTAAATAAAACATGGAAAATTTCCCAATCTTATCGTTTATAACATTCCTCCCTATTGTAGGAATGATAATCATTTTATTCCTACCCAAGTCTCAAGGAAAAGTAATAAAGAATTTAACTTTGCTGATAACCGGAGTTCAGGTTATTCTTGCATTAGTTATTCTTCATTTCTATAACTACTCGCTTGGAGGGTTTAACGATCCTAATTCATTCCAATTCATCGAGAAATTTAAGTGGATTGAAATTTCCGGTTTTTCATGGATTGGGAAGATCAAGATCGATTACTTTTTAGGTCTCGATGGTTTAAGTGTTCCGATGGTTTTGTTAACTGCAATAATAACCTTTGTAGCTACACTCGCATCTTGGAAAATTGATAAATCTATTAAAGGCTATTTTGCATTGTTCCTACTTCTCGATACCGGAATGATGGGTGTTTTCGTCGCCTTAGATTTCTTCTTATTCTACATTTTCTGGGAACTTATGTTACTCCCGATGTATTTCTTAATTGGAGTATGGGGCGGACCTAGAAGAGAATATGCAGCAATCAAGTTCTTCCTTTATACTTTATTCGGAAGTATATTCATTTTACTCGTTATGATCGGCTTATACTTTAGTGCTCACGAGACACTAATAGACGGAACAAAAGTATTTACATTCAACTTACTTGCCTTGATGGATGTTCATAATTACACACCAACGGGAATTCTGTCGCCGATGAATCCCAACAATTGGCGAATGGTTGCTTACATTGCATTATTCGTTGGATTCGCAATAAAAATCCCAATGTTCCCTTTCCATACTTGGTTACCCGATGCTCACGTTGAAGCACCTACAGCAATAAGTGTTATTCTTGCAGGTGTACTTTTAAAGATGGGTACTTACGGAATATTAAGAATAAGCTTTCCTATTTTCCCGGAAATTACAAGACAATTAGCCTGGTATATTGCATTGTTCGGTATGATTAACATAATATACGGTGCTCTGTGTGCGATGGCCCAGAAAGACTTTAAGAAATTGATCGCTTATTCATCTGTTTCGCATATGGGTTTTGTGTTACTCGGAATGGCTTCGTTAAATACGATGGGAATTTCCGGCGCAGTACTTCAAATGTTTAATCACGGAACAATCACAGCAATGCTCTTTATCATCGTTGGAATTATTTACGATAGATCTCATACGAGAGAAATTAGTGCATTTGGCGGTTTGGCCACTCAGATGCCGGTCTATACCGGATTTACAACTCTTGCATTCTTTGCTGCAATCGGGTTGCCCGGATTAAGCGGATTCGTTTCTGAAGCATTCGTTTTCCTAGGTGCCTTCGGATCCGAATCAATCAGAGTTATAACCATTATCTCTACTCTTGGAATTCTTTTGGGAGCCGGATACATGTTGTGGACATTCCAGAGAATTTATCTTGGAGAATTAAAAGAAAAATGGAATAAACTTCCTGATATGAGTATTAGAGAATATGCTATGTTAGTTCCGCTAGGACTAATAGTTATCTTTTTAGGAGTTTATCCTTCTGCCATGCTAAACCTGATGAATACTTCAGTTAACGCTATGGTTAAGTTTATGGCAAATTCTCAACACGTTTACAGTTCATTGTTAGGATTATAAAATATATTTTTCAAAATTTTATTGTTAGACTAAAGTGGAAATTAATCTTAATTATATAGTTGATAGTTTAAGGCTAATAAGACCTGAGCTTGCAATTTCAATCACCCTGGTTGCAATTGTAACAATGGATTTAATAATGGGGAAAAACAAAAAACTTCTCCCCTATATTTCTCTTATTGGCTTGTTGACCGCATTTTATTTTGTTTTAGCTGATTTTGGCATTAGTGCTTTTGGCTTTATAGCTGACGGCAGTAAAACCGGTATGATAATAACAGACCATTTCGGAAGTTTTTTTAAAGGATTAATTATTCTGGCTTCCGTTCTTGTTGTATTGTTTTCAATGTCATCAGATGAAATAAAAAAAATGATAGAGCGGCAAGGAGAATATTATTCTTTAATATTCGGAATGATACTCGGTATGTTCTTTATGGTTTCAGCGGCGGATTTAATTGTAATCTATTTATCAATTGAATTAGTCTCTTTATCATCTTATGTATTGGTTGGAATAACCAAACAAAGCTTAAGGAACAGCGAAGCTTCTCTTAAATATGTTATTTATGGCGGAACATCTTCCGGAATTATGCTCTTTGGTATTTCTCTTATATACGGTTTAACCGGGTCAACTAATTTATATCAAATTAACACTGTTCTTCAATCTACCGATATTCAGAGTTTTACTTTACTGCTCGCGGGATTGTTAGTATTTACAGGAATTGGATTTAAAATTTCTGCCGCCCCTTTTCATTTCTGGACACCGGATGTTTACGAAGGCGCTCCTATTCCAATCACAGCTTATCTTTCTATAGCAAGTAAAGCTGCTGGTTTTGCTCTATTTGTAAGGTTTATAAAAATTACATTTATTAAAAATGTTGCTCCAAATGGTGATTGGGAGTTGCTGGGCTTGGTCGACTGGAGAGCGATAATAATTGTCATTTCAATATTAACAATGACACTCGGTAATTTTACGGCTCTTTGGCAAAATAATATTAAAAGGCTTCTCGCCTATTCAAGTATTGCTCATGCAGGCTATTTACTGCTTGGACTTGCTGTTTTATCAGACCAAGGATTAACTGCAATATTAATATACTTTATTGTTTACGCGTTTATGAATTTAGGCGCTTTCTTTATTGTTATGTTGATTGCGAATAAAATTGGCAGTGAAGATTTAGACGATTATAAAGGATTGGGTTCTAAGACTCCTTTCCTTGCGGTTTGTTTAGGTATATTTTTAGTCTCTCTTACAGGCTTGCCGCCTACGGCCGGATTTATCGGAAAGCTTTATCTTTTCATTGCTCTTGTAAATGCAAAAATGATTATTGTTGCTGTAATTGCACTTCTAAATACTGTTGTTTCACTATATTATTATATTAAGATTTTGAAAAACATGTTTCTTGATGCGAGCGAAAAAGAAGTCGAACCATTTACAGCTTCAATACCAAATACGGTTCTTACAGTTGCAATGGTAATCCCGGTTTTACTTTTTGGAATCTATTTTACACCTCTTGTTAATATAGCCAAAAGCTCTATTGCTCTTCTAGGATTTTAACTCCACACCTTTTAGTCAAATCCCCTCACTCGAGGGGATTTTTTTATAATACTTTTTTTAGTAATCTGATTATAATAAATGCATGAGAAGTATAAATAATAAGCGCGATTACTAGTAAGATTGAAGAATTCAATACAAAAATATTGATTAGCAGAACTTCTACTATTGTAATTAGAGGGATAAAAAAGATAAACCACACGATTATCTTATTTCTTACTTTTGTTTTGAACTCTTCCATTTTGAATTTATTAAATAATTGAATGTAAAATTAACCAAATATTAAAAGTAAATTGATAATCCTAGTTTAACACCAACAGGCGCAACGATATAACTAGAACCATGAGTATAATTTGTATTACCATTCTGGTTTGCTCCGCTTGAAAGAGCTTGATATTGATAATCTAATCCATATTCTCCGGATAGACTCATATTATCTTTAAAGAACCATTCAATACCGGTTAAGAATCTAATTCCGTAGCCTCTTGTTATTTGCAATATATCGTTAGTGTTTCCATAATCGTCTCTGCTATTAGTAGATGAAGTTGTATAACTTATTACCGGACCGCCACCAAAGTAAAAATTAAAGTCGTTATATAAATAATTATTTTTTAAATACTCAAAGGAAATTTTGTAAGTGTTCTGTTTCATCCCGTTACTTAAAGTAAAGACTTCGTAATTTAAATTATGGTTAGTAGTAGAATTGTTCTGATTTCTAACGTTAATACTTAAGCCTAACCTAAAGGAATTGTCTCTATCGAAATTGTATTTACCGGAAAACACACTTCCCTCAAAAGAATTTAGACTAAAGTTAGAACCAATTTGGAACTCAAGTGCGTATTTATTGAAATGTTTGTTTGTTTCTTGGGCTTGAATTTTAGGAGGCAAAATAAATGATAGAAATAGAACGGAAAGAATAATGAGACAAATAGAGTTTTTCATACTTTCTCCCTAAATACATATATAATAAGTTTTGATTATTTCTCCTTCATTCAAAATTATCTTTCAATTGCCATGCCATTATAATTCAAGCATTTATGAGCAGTAGTGCCAAAAATATTGGTTTAAATTGTATTTTATAATAGATAAGACTGTATATCTTTATGTACAATTAGATTGAAATATTTAGTCTTAACAGTCGAAGTTTTAGAATAATTTTTACTCAAAGAAACGGTTAACTGATCTTTGATTAAACTTTAATAAAATTTAATTGTCTAAGAAGTATAAAACCATAAAAGAGGCAAACTATGAGAAAGAAAGTATTTTTAACCGCTCTGTTAATTTTTTCATTAACTATTGTGGTTTCAAACTTTGCACAAGGCAGATTTAGCAAAGAAAGTAGAATTAAAATGCTGCAGGAAAGACTTTCATTAACTCCCGAGCAAACAACGCAATTAGATTCTATTCTAACTAAAACGGAATCTGAAGCTAAAAATGTAACGGAAACAGGAAGCGACAGACGTGAAGTTATGATGAAGATTAGAGAAAGTTCAAATTCTGAAATAATGAATATTCTTAACGATGAGCAGAAACAAGAATTCAAAAAGTATCTTGAAGAACGCATACAAAGGATGAATAATCAGACAACGCCAATAGGTTTTGTTCTATTCTCTCTATATGAAAGGCGGGTAGTTTTATCAGTGACCATATCCGCCTTTTCTAATTAATTACAATTCTTTTGCATATTAATTTGATTCATTTCATAAAAAACTGACTTAAGTCAAAGACTCATCAAGCGATTACTATTATTTTTCCGGTAAATAAAGAATTAATTTATAGGAGAATCAATGCAAGAGCTAGATATTCGTCCGGTCGTTCCAAAAGAAAAGCATCCCACAATATTTGCAAAATTTGACAGCCTATCAAAAGGTGAGGGTTTTCAATTAATTAATGATCATGATCCGATGCCTCTTTATTATCAATTCTCAGCCGAAAGATCCGGATTATTCGAATGGGAATATATAGAAAAAGGGCCTGATGTTTGGCGCGTAAACATATCTCGGAAATAATATTTTATAATTTTAATTGATAAATATGTCTATGTTTGCATTTGGATCTTAAACCCTGTTTTCCATTAAATATTCTATCTTTTCTTTATAAGATAAATATTGCCAAAGACACTTTATTTGAAGTGAATTTCGTTTAAATTAGTTAAAATAAACAAACGATCTGGGTGCAATGATTAAAACTTCCAGGACCAATTCCACCATAAGAAATAGGCTTATATTCCTTTTTTCTGTTGTATCGTTGATTTTTATCAGTGGCGGAACAATTTTACATTTTATTCAAAAGAATGAATTGTTTTCAAAAGTTAGGAGTGAGCTATACACACGCTCAAATAACCTGGGAAATGATATTGGAACCTGGCTGAATGAAAGAAAAGGAGAAGCGAAATTTATTTTTCATAATAAAAGATTTGCGTCTGATGCAAACAATTATTTATCTGAACCCTCTAACAATTTATACGAAGAGATAATTGAATCATGGTTGAGTCCGATCTATAAAAATCATAATTATGAAAACGTATTTATTTTCAATTTAAATGGGAAGTTACAATTTCAATTTAAAAACGAATCCTCCTCCCTTTCAAAAACTCAACTGGAATATGTGCAAAAATCAATAAATGATAAAACTATTAGAACGTATCAAGTTTTGCCTGATAGTACAAATAATTTTGTTTTATTGTTAGACAACATAGTCCCGCTTTACTATAAAGAAAAGCCAATCGGATTTTTGATATTTAGATTAGCTCCGGAAGAATATTTAATTCCGCTTCTTAATTCGGAAAAGAATAACTTTAAGAGTGAAAAATCATATCTCTTTATTAAACGCACCCACTCATATTTTTATTTGGCTAATTCAGATTCTAGTAGAATTACTTCACACTTATCTGAAAAAAGATTGACAAATAGAAATAAAGTATTAATTGATTCGGTTATTACACATGATAAATTTTATTCCGGCAAATTTATAAGCGAACAGAAGGTTTTTGCGCATACTTATGCATTGCATAATTTAGATTGGTATATAGTAAGTAATATAAATGAACAAGAAATTTATACGATAATTAGAAAACAAATATTTTATATCTCGATTATAACTCTTCTGTTAATTATTTTTTCCGGATTTATAATTTATTTAATCTGGAAAGCCGGTAAAGCAAAAATAGAACTTCTTGAGTATGAATCGCAAATAGATTCAAAAGCATTAAAACAACATTTCGATTATTTGGTAAGCTATTCTAATGATATTTTTTTCTTATTTGATAATAGTACTAAACTCGTTGAAGTTAATCAGAGAGCAATCGAAAAATATGGTTATTCCCATGATGAATTCTTAAAATTAACTTTAGAAGATTTGCGTACGCCCGAGGAATTAGTACATCTTGAAGATCAATTAACCAGAATCCGTAATAGCGAAACATTAACTTATGACACTGTACACCTTGATAAGCAAGGCAACCCTTTTCCTGTGCAAGTTAGCGCAAGACAGATTGTAATTGAAGATAAAACGTTTATTCAAAATATTATCCGGGATATAACAGAAAGGAAAAATTACGAACAAAAGTTATTAAACTTGAACAGAATCTATTCGGTTTTAAGCGGTACCAACCAAATAATTTTAAGAAATAATAGTTTAACCGATATTTTAGATGGAGCTTGTAATATTGCAACTGAATTCGGGAAATTCAGATTTGCCTGGATCGGCTTATATAGTGAAGATAACTCTTATATTAAAATTGAAGCAACCTCTGGTCATTCGAGCAATTTTTTAGAAGTGTTAAAACAAAACAATTTTTATACCTCTACCCTTTACGATCCCTTAAATACAAACACAAAATATTTTATATGTAACCAAATAGAGAAAGAAACAAATTCAAATGAATGGAAAACTGCTGCTTTAAAAAATGGTTACAAATCTTGCGCTATTTTCCCACTCCATAGTTTTGATAAAATAATTGGAACTTATAATCTCTATTCCGATGAAGAATTCTTTTTTGATGATAATGAGATAAAATTATTAGTGGAACTCACCGGTGATTTATCTTATGCAGCAGAATATAATAAGCTCCAAAAAGAAAGAGATGCCAACGAACTAGAGCTTTTAGCAAGCGAAAAAAGATATCGAGAATTATTTGTCAATAACCCAAATCCCATGTGGATATATAATACCGATACATTAGATTTTGTTGACGTTAATGAGATGGCTGTTAAACATTACGGTTATTCTATTGATGAATTTTTATCTATGAAAATTTCGGATATTAGACCTGCTGAGGATATACCAAAATTAATTGAGAATATTCGTAATGCAGAAGGGACCTCTCAGTTTTCTGGTATTTGGCGACACCAGAAAAAAGATGGATCTATAATATTTGTGGAAATAAAATCGCACTCATTACCCGCTATAGATAATAATGAGCATAGAATTGTTTTAAGTAATGACATTACAGAAATTTTAGCAGCTCGTAAAGAATTAGAAAAAAGCGAAGAAAGTTTTCGAAATTTAGTGGAGCAAGCATCAGATGGTATATTCATCACTGATATTGAGGGTAAAATACAAAAAATAAACAGTACTGGTTATGAAATGCTAGGCTATTCTAAAGGTGAATTAAGTAATAGAAATATTTCTGAATTTGTATCCTTAAATAAAAATGAAAAATTAACAGATTTTAGTTCCCTAAATGCAGCCTCAAAATTATTGTTAGAACGAACTCTCATCAAAAAAGATGGAACTAAATTTCCCGCAGAAATAAGTATAATCAGGTTAAATGATAATCGAATTCAAGGCATAGCGCGAGACATAACTGATCGCAAAAAGGCTGAAGAACAAATAATAAAGCTGAATGAAGATTTGGAAAAACGGGTAGTTGAAAGAACGGCTCAGTTAGAAGAAGCAAACAAGGAATTGGAATCATTTACATATTCTGTATCTCACGATCTTCGCGCTCCTTTAAGAGCAATCCATGGATTTACAAATTTACTATTTAAAAATTCGCATGATGTACTAACCGAAGAAGGTTTGCGATTGCTTAATGTTATTAAAAATAATTCGGTTCAAATGGGACAACTAATTGATGACCTGCTCGACTTCTCAAGAACAGGCCGAAAAGAAGTTTTAAAAACCAATATAGATATGAAAGATTTATTTTCACAAACTTACACCGAGTTGTCATCCGGTTCCAATAAACAAAATGTGGAATTTATAATTAACGATTTAGATAATGCTTTTGGTGATTTAGCTCTCATCAAAAGAGTCGTTTCTAATTTACTTTCTAATGCGATAAAATTTACTCATAACCGGGAAAACCCTAAAATAGAGGTCGGTAGCTATAATGAGGATAAATACATTGTATATTTTGTAAAAGACAATGGCGCGGGATTTAATATGGAATACGGGAACAAATTATTCGGTGTTTTTCAACGTTTGCACAGACAGGATGAATTTGAGGGTACCGGAGTTGGATTAGCAATCGTACATAGAGTTATAAGAAAACATAAAGGAAAAGTTTGGGCAGAAGCGGAAATTGATAAAGGAGCAACGTTTTATTTTAGTTTGCCGGAAATTCAGAAATAATTTTTTTATTCTAAAATTTTTTATGTATTAAGTTTAATAATTTTATATCTTCTCTATTAATATTACATTGCGGTTTAGAACTCAGATTTCCAAAACATAATTTATCATATACAAAAAATCCAAATATTGCTACAATTCTCATACATAAAAGTGTAGTGAATATTTTTTCTTCCTCATGAATAATAATCATATTAAAATATTATTTGTTGAAGATAATCCATTCGAATTAGAACTAACCGAAAATCATTTAAAAAATGCCGGTGTTCAGTTTAGTTCCGTATGTATATTAGAAGAAGATGAATTTATTAAAGAGATAAAAGTTTTCCAGCCTGATATAATTATATCTGATTATGCTCTTCCAAATTTTAGCGGAATTAAAGCACTTCAAATAAGAAACAAATTAGTTCCGGATATTCCATTTATAATATTAACCGGTTCAATGAACGAACAAACTGCTGTTAACTGCATGAAAGAAGGTGCCAGCGATTATGTTATTAAGGAATCAATTTCTAGACTCCCCTCTGCAATAAATAAGGCTTTAAAGAATTCTGCTATTCATAAAGAAATGCTTGAAACGCAATTAGCTCTAAAACAAAGTGAAGAAATATTCCGATCTGCTTTTGATAATACTTCCATTCCCAAAACGATAATCGGTTTAAAAGGTAACTTCATAACAGCTAATAAAGCCTTTTTAGAAATGATAGGATACACAGAGGAAGAATTAAAATCTATAAATATAATATCGATTACACATACTGATGATATCAATAAAAGTTGGGAAGCTGTTGCATTACTTATTAATAGGAGTTCAAAATCTCAACATTTTCAAAAAAGATATATTTCTAAAGAAGGAAAAATAATTTTTGCCGATATAAATTTAATTTTAACAAGGAATAATGAAGGTGAACCTCAAACTATAATCTCGGAAGTTCAGGATATTACCGAA
The DNA here is from genome assembly GCA_963739985.1 of uncultured Ignavibacteriales bacterium. Taxonomy (GTDB): domain Bacteria; phylum Bacteroidota; class Ignavibacteria; order Ignavibacteriales; family Ignavibacteriaceae; genus CAVUCE01. The sequence continues at coordinate 87,379 of CAVUCE010000001.1, read as the reverse complement.
AAATTACGTTTTGAACAACAATGGAAAATCTTATCTAGAGTTGTTGAACAGAGTCCGGCTTCAGTTATAATTACAGATACAGACGGAATTATTGAATATGTTAATCAAGAATTTCTAAACATTACCGGTTATAATTATGATGATATTTTAGGCAAAGACACTTCCGGATTAAAACCAAAGAATTTTTCAGATTATAATTACAGGCAGTTATGGCAATTTATAACAGCAGGAAATGAATGGCACGGCGAATTTCAAATTGAGAATAAAAAAGGCGAACTCCTTTGGGAATATGTACTGATCTCACCTCTTAAAACAAATGATGATAAAATTACAAATTATGTTATAATTGAACAGGATACTACGGAACGCAAACATTATTTTGATTCAATCTCTAAATCAGAAAGAAGATTCAGATCAGTTTGGGAAAATTCATTTGACGGAATGAGATTATGCGATGCTAAAGGTAATATGATGATGGTAAATAATGCATTCTGCAGATTGATCGGAAAAAATCGAAATGAAGTTGAGAATAAGCGGTTTGATATTATCTATAAACATAGAAAAAATTATCATCATTTTGAGCACCGTTTTCATGAAAGAAAAATTCAACATCAAATGGAATCTGAGATTGTTTTATGGAACGATAGGCATATTTGGGTAGAAATTTCCAATTCATTTGTAGAGCTTGATGAAAATAATGTTTTTCTACTAAGCATCTTCAGAGATATTACTGCCCGGAAAAATTTTGAATTTGAATTAAAAGATGCTAAAGAAAAAGCTGAAGAAATGAATAAGATTAAAAGTAATTTTCTGGCAAATATGAGTCATGAACTCAGGACTCCGCTTATAGGTATATTAGGATTTTCAGAAATGCTGCAAGATATTATAGAAGAGAACGAACCGCGCGATATGGTTGAGATTATACACAATTCGGGTAAAAGGTTATTAGAATCTCTCAATCTAATTTTAGATTTATCACGCGTTGAAGCTGGTAAAATTGAGATAAATCCACAACTTATAAATATACCAAACTTAATTACTGAAATTTGCTCTACATATAACTCGCTTTGCATAAAAAAAGGATTATATTTGAAGTTTAATTTCCACGATTCTGAGTTCGAGTTTTGTACGGACGAAAAATTATTGCGAGAAATTCTGAATAATCTTGTAAACAACGCTATAAAATACACAGAGTCAGGAGGAGTTACAGTAAGTACTTCTGAGTTGAACAATGGAAATGACAAAGAATTAACCATAATTGTTTCAGACACCGGTATTGGAATTCCGGTTGATAAACAAAAATTTATATTTGATGAATTTCGGCAAGCTAGCGAAGGATATAGCCGCTCATTCGAAGGAACCGGTTTAGGATTAACAATAACTAAAAGATTTGTTGAAAAGTTAAAAGGAACAATTTCCATAAATAGTTCAGAAAGTGAAGGCTCAACATTCACTATTAAAATTCCACAATTAATTCAAGAATCTAATAAGTCTAAGGCTGATATGGAAGAGTTAAAACAAGAAAGTAATAAAAGTAAAAACGAAGAAATACCGCAACTTAAAAGTATTCTTTTGGTTGATGATGATCCGATATTGTTGGATCTTTCTTCACGAATGTTAAAAAGTAATTACATCTTAAAGACAGCTTCAAATGCGACCGATTCAATAAATTTTGCAAAAGAAAATAATTTTGATGCCGTTTTATTAGATGTAAATCTAGGCCACGGTAAGAGCGGTGTAGACGTTGTTAAAGAAATCAGAAATATTCCGGGTTATGATCAAATTCCGATACTTGCAATAACTGCATATGCAATGCTAGGTGATAAAGAAAAATTTTTAAAAGAAGGTTTTTCTCACTATCTCTCCAAACCGTTTACAAAAGATCAATTACTAAATCTTATGAATGATATTTTCAGCAGTTGACAAAGTATTGACTTTGATACCAAAATACTTTTCCTTTTATATAAATTAATTACTCCTAAATTATAAGAATATTATTCTTGTACTAATTAACTCAAGTTACGCAAGTATATGTTTTGGTCATATTGACCCGTCTAAGACGGGGAAATATCTCATAATTTTGTAAAAATCGAAACCTTGAGATTCTTCATTTCATTCAGAATGACCGTTTTGCGTAACATGAGGAATTAATATATTTATATGAGAATATTCTAAATTATTTTTATTTATTATCCGGTTTTATATATGCAATTCAAAAAATCTTTAAAATATTATCTCTTAAATTATAACAGCAAGTTACTTGATATCAGTCTATTGCTACTTAGACTTTCCATTGGAATAATTTTATTTGTACTAGGAGCCGGAAAAGTATTTGGTTGGTTCGGAGGGCAAGGCTTAAGTTTAACCGTAAGTAACTTCGTTAAAATGGGAATATCAGCGCCGCTGACTTATATAAGTTGTTACACAGAATTGTTTGGAGGTTTGTTAATTTTTTTAGGTTTATTCACTAGACCGTCAGCATTTTTTGTTGCAATTAATATGATTGTTGCGACAAGTTTTATGCTTCCCCGTGGATTCTTTAAAGGCGGTGCGGCTTATCCGTTTACTATTATGATTATTGCAATAGTTGTTCTTATTTCAGGTCCAATGAAAATTAGTTTAGATAACTTAATATTCGGTAAATCTCAAAGATGATATTTCTCTAATGTTAATTTGAGTTATTATAAGGTAGAATTATATATAATTTCCCGAGTTCAGAAAGTTCACCGTCTTTTGCGGTAAACAAATAAGTAAAATGTTTATCCGGAAAATTTCCTCTTCCATAAAACCAGGCATAACGAAATACATCGCTTCTATTTTCACAAATAGCCACCATTTCTTTCATCTGTGCTTCTTGTTTTGAATAAGAATTTATTTGAGAATTCCAGTTTGCCATTTCTGTAATCCAAATTTTCTTATTGTATTTAGCTAGTCTGTCAAGTTGTGCGGACAAACCGTAATCATACCAATGAAAAGCCAAATAGTCTATTCTGGGTTCTCTGCCATTATTAGCTGATTTATACGCTGAATAAAAAGCATCTAACCAAACTACCGGATCAGAATAATTTTGCATCGTTCCCCAATTCATCGCAGGCCCGACAAGGTAAATTTTTCTTCCACTCGCTTCCAAATCATTAACTATCTGCTCATACTTCACCCAATCGGCAGCAGCTTGCGCCGGTGTACGATTAGCTTGATCTGTCAGGTTGGGTTCGTTCATGACTAGAAGATATTTAATTTCCGGATGAGCGAGGATAAAACTTTTAGCAAGTAGCATATCATTTTGACTGGTATTCCCTCCCCATAACATCGGGATAAAATCCATTCCATATGTTTTATTGTAATCAGTCGGAGTATTTTTATTATAAACAATCGACCAATTATACCACCAGCTTATTCCACTCGAAATAGCCATAAAATCGTTTGAAGATGCCATATCAAATGCTATCCCTCGCTTTTGGCTTTTATTAATAGGCGTATTAGAATTCTCATCAGAAGGATTTGAACTTTTTTTACATCCTAAAATCAAAAAAGAAATTATCACCGGAAATAGTAATAGTCGTATTTTTTTCATCAGAACCCCTGAACATTGACGAAGGATTATTTTTTAACTTTTTAATATAAGAATTTTATCAAGCTCTAAGAATTATTAACTTCTTATTTTACATAATATTTTAGATTAAAACCTTTAATACAGATAATATTTTTAGAGATATATTATATTTTAGATGTTAATTATTTTTGACATTTTGTTAATTATTTCATACTTTTTGTTAGGTTATTTTTACATTACATAAGGGAATTAACATGAATTTGTCATATCAGGAAAAAAAGATTTGGACTTCACTATTAATAACTGCAGTATTTTTCGGTTATTACTTCATTAATACTTTCAGCATCCTATTTAAAGCTGAAGTTGATAATATTCAGATAGTAAATAATTTTGTAAGTATTGTGGTGTTAGTTATAATCGCCGAAATAATATTTCAAATTATTCTTGCCATAATTTTTAGAAAAGAAGCTAAAGAAGGTGAAGATGAAAGAGATAAAATAATCAAATTAAAAGCTGCAAGTAATGCATATTTTTTCTTAATTGCCGGAGTTTGGATCACTTGTTTGAGTTTACTTGTAACTCATTCACCAATATTAATTATTAATTTGATCATGTGCTTTTTCATATTAGCTGAAATAACAAAATTTACTTCTCAACTAATTTACTACCGAAGAGGAGTTTAATGTGGGCAAATTAAATATTAAAAATAATATCAGAAAACTGCGCTTCAATAATAATGAGATGACGCAACAAGAATTGGCGGATAAATTAGGAGTTTCCAGACAGACAGTATTAGCTATAGAATCCGCAAAATACTCCCCTACTCTAGAACTTGCATTTAAAATCGCAGAAATATTTAATGTGAAGCTGGAGGACGTTTTTCAATACGAATCTAAAATAAATAAAAATTTATAATATGCATTAACTATCTCTTTTATAAGTAACTCCTATTAGACCATGCACTAATACAAACAAAGGAAATATTATTAATATTTTGTCTCTATTATTTTTCATAATCTCATTAGCTAAAAATATTTCATCAATTAGGTAAAGTATAATTATAACTAAAGAAGTATATACTATTGCTAACTTCCCTATCCTAAATGTTTCAAACCAATAAGAATCACCGGGGTGAGTATTAGTACGTTTCAGTATCAGAGGTCTGATCGCTAAAGCCGATAAAAATACTATGGCATTTGAGTTCAAATACATTATGAATATAATTGTAGTAACACCAATCATAATCTCTAATGTATATGCATAAAATAAATTTTTGTATCTCATGTTCCCCTCATAAAAGTAAAAGCATCTAAATATTCGATTAATTCACAATTGTATTGTGATTAATTGGCTCCATTCTTTCGTTCATAAGAATCGGCTATTTTTTCAATAGCTTTAACAACCCGCAATATCATGCTTATTGAGAATATGATAACACCAAGAATAACTACATAATATAGACCGATAAAAGATGTTACGCCTCAGAACATAAAGCCTCCTACTCAAGAATTTTAAAATAATAATCGAGAAATATGATTGATATTTAATAAACTGAATTCATATCTCATTGCGGATCTCACACCTTAATCCCTTATATTATAATCTATTATAATTTTCTTGGATTTGCAATATTAAATTTCTAAGACAAATTATGTTAAAATAATTTCTACATTTAGCTTGATGGCTTTTAAAACTTAAAAATAGGACTTAAACTTATTCGTTTGAAAGTCATTCTCTAATATCTGATATAGTAACTGCTGGAACGAAATCCTCCATCCGGGTTTCTGGAGATAAAACTTAACTTATTATGATTATCTAAATGAAATGTAACATAACCGTAATCGGATATATTTCTATATCTGAAAATCGCGACCATTTCATCTCCTTCTTTAAATCCTACTCCTTCCCATTGATATTCCCCGCTGTTAAATTTGAGTGTGTATGTTTGTCTTCTTGCAGGAATAATTCTTAAAACAGCACTAGAATTATTTACAATTTTCCACGTGCCCGAAAATTCATCAGGAGAATTAAATTTATTTACATTTGTTACCGTAAAACATCCTGTAAATACCAAGGCGGCTAAAACAGAAATAATTTGTTTCATTCATTTACCTCAACCTTTAATTTCTAATATTTAACGGCAGTTCTAGTGACTTGCTTTTTTCTCCCGGTAAATCTTAATAAAAGAAGAATAGCGATTATTATTAATAATATTTTTATTAACTCCGTATTCCAAAGTAAATCGCCCAGAATTGGTATGTCCCTCACAAAGTTCTTATTATATTTTTGACTTGGTAATAACTCAATCGAATTTACGAATGATATAAATTGATTATCCTTTCTATTGGATATTATATTCTTTGCATAACAATAAATATTTATTGTACCTCTGTTGGTTGGAATAATTGCATAAAGTTTTGCATCTGCATATTTAAACAGATATTTTTTTTGCGAATCATATTTGTACGATGCTGAGCGAAAAGATTGTATTTCTTTCCAGGTTAATCTTCCTGAGTTATTAACTTGCACAACTATGTAAGGTGCATTAAAGAGAGTATCTATCGGAGATAATTGATATAAATATTCGTAGTGTGAATATCCGGGTTCAAGTTTGGTATATTTCAAATGGTTTACTAGAAAATCTATTGTCTCGTCTGAAATTTCTGTCCACATCTCATTTGAATTATTAATAAAAAACGGATGCGTGTTCTCATTTTTACAAAACGAGTAATTTGATAATAAAATAAGCAACAAGAATATTGTTTTCATCTCCCCTCTCCCCCGAATTTAGCAAATAATTATTTTTATGTCTGATTATTTAAAGTACAATAAATCTGTATTGAAATCCGAATACAAGGACGCCATTAATTATTTTATTATAATAGTTAGTAGTTCCATCAAAATTATTAACATAATCGTAGCCGTATATCTTTTCTCTCGGAATGTAGTAACTTATATTCAGCGAGAAGTGATTTGTTAAATTACATCCTAAACCGACAGAATAAAATGTAGTGCTGCCGCCGCTAACAGCATAATCAGTAACACCGTGAGATTCCCCATTGTTTTGAAAAAAGTCCATTCCAATGATGCCGAGAATAAATTGATCCCAAATATTAAATCTTAGGTTCACTGCTTGGTCTGTACCATTAAAACCATCATAAATATTCATGATTCCGTAACGATAATCTAATTCAGCAATGTCGGAAAATTTAAGTCCTGCGAGTACATGCAAATTAAAAGGCAACCTGGAACCGTCCGTATAATTTCCATAACCGGAATTATTTTCATAATGTTTCCCGAACATTAGCAGCATTTGATCGCTTGCACCAAGTATAAGATTAAATTTTAAACCCTGAATGTGCTGTGGGATTTAACGATGAAGGTAGAAGAGATTTTCGAGCAGCAGTAGAATTAAAAGCTTGAGGAAAAAGTAATGTTGAAAAAGAAATGATATATATTATAATCTTCATATTTTTTGTTTTTGATACTCTAGAAATTATCTCTCGATTATAATCTAATAAAATTATTGCTAACCCGCTACAATTACATCAGGAAATAAATTCCAAGACTAAAATTACTTCGGCGTATAGAATACTCATTTCTAAATAATTTAATTTTGCCATATTCATTGGAGTATAACAATTTTATTTGAAAATTTTCGGAAAATGTCGTGGAAACTCCTAACGAATGATAAAGTCCATCTCCAACTTTTTCAATGTTATTACCGTTCGTTAAGAAAGCATATCCTAACCTTATAGTTAAATTTACCGGAAATTGTTTCCTTTCTAAAAGCGGATAATCCACAAAAGTATATATAGGAACAGATCCAATTTTTCCGTCATATCCGGCAACGGAACTTTGAAATTGATATTCAATTCCAATTCCATAGTCTATATTATCATTATAATTAAATCCCCATTCAATTCCTGCAGAAAAACTATTGCCTAAATAATAATCATGATTTCCAGTTGAATCACTTGCTGTCATAGATTGAGCAACATTCGCTTGAAAATTAATTCTTAGGTTTTTTAATAAAATACTCTTTCCCGATTTATCAATATTTATATTTTGCGCAAATAGGTTAAAACTAAATATGGATAGAATTATTAATAAAATATTTTTCAAATTATTCCCCTTTATTTACAGATATTCTTGCCTGAAGCAATAGTTAAAATTAATAACTCATGTTACGCAAGCATATGTTTTGGTCATATTGAACGAAGTGAAATATCTCATAAATTTGTAAAAATCGAATCCTTGAGATTCTTCATTTCATTCAGAATGACCGTTTTGCGTAACATGAGTTAATAATATTTAGATTGCAAATATATTAATGACACTTAAAATAAATAAAATTAAAATATTTTTCTATTTTTAAATTTTTATAAAACCTTTCAATAATATTATTTATAAAAATAATAACGATCATTTTAATTTTTTTACAATAGTGTGGAACTTTGTATTCCTCCTTCCTGTTGTTGCCATTGATACGATACCAAGATTTCATTTCTGAATCTATTCAACAAATCTTAGACTTTTTTTATTAAATAATTTCGGGGGTTATTATGTCCAAGAATTCATTTCATTTGCTAATACTTTTTATCTTTTCTTTTACTATAATGCTGCCGGCACAAAATGCTGAACTTCAAATAATCCATAATGCAGCTGATGCAACGGCTGAAAAAGTTGATATTTACTTAAATGGAAATATATTACTGGATGATTTTTCTTTCAGAACTGCAACTCCTTATATCGATGCTCCCTCAGGTGTAGAATTAAATATTGGTGTAGCTCCGGGTAACAGCTCTTCCGTTACTGATACAATTAAGAACTTTCCGGTTACTCTGGCTGCAGGTGGAAAGTATGTAGCTATAGCAAGCGGTGTATTAAATCCGGCAAATTTTTCACCGAATCCGGAAAGTAATGATATCGGATTTAAGTTGATTATTCAGGATAATGCAAGAACTGTATCAAATGATACTTCTCAAGTTCAATTTTTTGTATTACACGGCTCAACGGATGCACCGGCTGTTGATGTGATTGCCCGCGGAGTCGGTACTTTAGTAAACGATGCACAATACGGCAATTATACACCATACATAGGTATCACAATTCCTCCTGCTAAATACCTATTAGATGTTACACCGGCTTCAGACAACAATACAATTGTAGCTTCTTTCGAAGCTGATTTTTCTGGTTTGAAAGGGCAAACCGCTGTAGTCTTCGCTTCCGGATTTTTAGATGCTACGGGGAATCAAAGCAATGCTCCATTTGGATTGTTTGCGGCATTAAATAATGGAACCGTTGTTGATTTACCTGCGGTGACCACAGCCAGATTGCAAGTCATACATAATGCATCCGATCCGGCAGCAAAATTGGTAGATGTTTATTTAAATGGTAATCTATTGCTAAATGATTTCGCTTTCAGAACAGCAACACCATTTATAGATGCACCGGCAAATCAATTAATAAACATAGGTATTGCTCCAGGTTCCAGTAGTTCTGTTTCAGATACATTAAAAAACTTTGCAGTTAAGTTATTGCCTGGAGAAAAATATCTTGCAGTTGCCAACGGTGTACTTGATCCGAATAATTTTTCAGCGAATCCGAATTCCGAAAATACAGCATTTACTTTATTCATTAAGTCTGCTGTACGTGAAGAATCTTCAGATCCTAATTCTGTTGAATTATTAGTAGTGCACGGAGCTACAGATGCACCGGATGTAGATGTAATTGCTCGTGGTGTAACCACACTTGTTGACGGATTTAAATACGGCACAATTACGGATTATATTAAAGTGCCTGCTTCAAATTATATTTTGGATATTGCGGATAATTCAAGCAACTCGGTAGTGGCGTCCTTTGGAGCCGATCTATCTACTCTAGCAAGTACAAGCGCCACAGTTTTAGCTTCGGGATTTTTATCTCCAAATCAGAATCAGAATGGCGAAGGATTTACTTTAATTGCTGTATTCGCTGACGGAAGTGTTGCTTCTCTCGGAAATGTAACGGCTATCGGTAAAACAGATAAAAGTTCAATTATTAATTCTTATAGTTTAGAGCAAAATTATCCTAACCCCTTTAATCCAACTACAAATATAAATTTTGCTTTACCAAACTCCGGGTTTTGTAACATTAAAGGTTTATAATCTTATCGGCGAAGAAGTAGCAAGGCTAGTAAACGAAACTCTGGATGCCGGAAATTATACGTACTCTTTTAATGCATCTAAACTTACTTCAGGAGTATATTTCTATAAAATTAATGCGGACAATTTCTACTTCAACTAAGAAGATGATTTTATTGAAATAAAAGTTGAATAACGATAATTAATTAATCTTAGTAGAGGCGCAAATTGCTGCGCCTTTACTATTTTAAATATTAAATTTATTTGAGAGGTTAAGATTTTTGTTTTAATAATTTTTCTCCCAGCATGTATACCAAAGCGTGATGAAAAATAGAAACTGCAGCTAATATCCACCCAAGTGTGTACTTACTGTAAATATATAAAGCAAACGCAGCTAATCCGGAGATGATTAATTCTTGAGTTAAACGTAAATATTCTGCATAATCACCTGCTTGATGAAAATCAACTGCACCCCAAAATCCAAAGCCAAGCACCGGGGCAATTATAAGTAATAATATTTTTATCGCCATACTGTTGCCTGTTTTGTATCCCCAAAAAGCAAATGCAGCTACAATTCCGGCCTCCATAAAACCTCTTAAACCAACATTGAACCATATCATTTTTTTCTTCACTTACCATCTCTCCTTTTTCATAGGTGAATTTATTTTTCTTTATAAAGAAGGAATTCTTATTTTCATTCCATAGAATAATATTAACAACATTATTGTAATTACTGCGTAAGAAATTCTATACACTGCTCGATGAGCTGCAGTTAGCGAAGGCTTAATGGAAAGTATCGAAAATTGTCCGACTATATCAAAGATCATCATGTTGATGGCATCGGTTATAAAATGGAATATTATAGGAACCCAAATATTTCCGCTAAGCAGATAAGCGAACGCCAAAACAACTCCACCAACAAACCAGCTTAAAAATTGATAAAAACTAATCTTGTTTGTTATTGCATGAATAGCAGCAAAGATAATGGTTGAGCTTAAAATTATTACCCATGGACTATATAAACTTAAGTTCAAGGTTATATAGCCGCGAAACAGTACCTCTTCTTGCGCAGCGATGATTAATAATAACATTGTCACAGATAATAAGTCTAATATTATATTCCAATTTTCAATAGGTGAATGAAATTTAACTTTTATGGATTCAGTTTTTCTCCAGATTAAAACATGAACTACTGCCGATATTGATAAGACAAAACATGAAATTATTAAGAAAGATAAATCCAAGCTTGAAAATTTAAGTCCGATAGATGAAATTGATTTATTATTTATAAGTCTTATAAACAAAAGAATTGTTATCAAGATGGTAATATTAGCTACCGCACCAATAATAACAACTTTCTTTGATGTCCGGTTAACCATTGTCTTGATATTACTGCCCGTACGTTTAATATATAGTGATGAAAGGATAGCGAAAATAGTGTACATTCCGACGGCAAGTGCAATCAAAATCCAAGGAGTAAATTTATTCAAATTAGATATTCCCAAAACTAGTGTGTTAAATTTAATGATTGGTAAAATTTTTTGAGATTGTAATTAATATATTAATACAATGAAAAAGAAAAGTAAAGTTTACAGATTCATTCAATTCAAATTCGTGTTCTAAGTTATAATCATAAAAATTTGGTGGGAAGTAAAATAGTTTCGAAATAAGATAGGAATATATTACCATTCTAAAATGATTTGTTAAGAATCATTTCATAAAAAATTATTTTTTAGTTTGTAAACTCACTTTAACTTAGTACTTTTCAAAAGCTTCGTCCACATAACACCAGAACCAACTCTCTCCATTTTCAGCTGATGTTATTACCGGATGACCGCTTGCATGATAATGTTTGGTAGCGTGCTGATTAGGAGAATTATCACAGCAGTGAGTAACGCCGCAAGTTTGACAAGTTCTCAGATGAACCCAGGTATCGCCCGTTTTAATACATTCTTCGCAAACATGTTCGCGCGGCTTTTTAATATTTTCAATTTCATGTATGTGCTTACACATTTTTTACCTTACTTTTGATAATCATTTTTTAAATACTTAGAAGTATTAGTTTTTTGAATAATAATCCCAAGCGACTTTAGCAATTCTAGCTATAATTAAATCACGCGTCTTTGCATCATCCGGAGAATCTGACACAAAAACTACAATAGCAAAATGCTTTCCGTTTGGAAGTGTAACTATCCCGGCATCATTTGAAGCAGCAGTAATTCCTTTATCGTTTGTATCAGATGAACCTGTTTTATGTGCAACAACGGTACCTTTCGGTAATAATCCTTTTATTCTTTCCGCACCATATATATTTGATACCAAAGAATTCCAGAGGAAACGATTATTTGTTTTAGATAATAAACTGTCATTCATAAATTTATAAAAAAGTTTTGCCATAGCTTCCGGAGTTGACCAATTTGTGTACTGAACATTCCATTCTTTATGCATTTCTTCTTCCGTAGCTGCTATTTGCATCTCTTTTATACCAAGTCCATGTATGTATTGGTTTACTTTTTTCGGTCCGCCAACAAGACGGAAAAGAATATCACAGCCATTATTATCGCTTTCCGAAACTGTATATCTCAACAGTTCCCGCAGTGAAATATCAAATTCATTTTTATTATATTTCTTCAGCATCGGACTCCAGGTATTTGGGTGCAAATCCTTTTTGGTAATATGGATTTTTTGATCTAATGATAATTTTCCCGCATCCACTTTGCTTAATACCATTAATGCTAACGGAAATTTATAAACACTCTGCATCGGATAATGATCTTTATTATTAAATGTCAATGTGTCACCATTCTCAATTCCCATGATAGCAGCACCAACACGACCTTTGGCACTATCAATTATATTTTCAATCTTTACCCGGGGAGATTCGGATTGAGCAAGTACGTTCATATTCCCATAAGAAATAATTAAAAGTAAAAAAGCAAACACACACAATTTTGATTTCATGTTTTTGACCTACGCAAGATTTAAGCTAAATAATTAAGAATTGGTTAAGAGAGTTAATTTACAATATGTAACTTTTCAGAATGTTTCTAATTTATGCAAACTCTTCGATATTTGCTAAATAACTATTACATATTTATTGCTAAAACTTGAGTAATTCGTTTAGTTGTGATTTTTATAATTAATAAACTGTAAATCAATTTCTCATTGAAGAAATTCTTTTCCATTTGATGTCTCCATTATTCGAAATATTATATTCGAGTAAAAGATAACCTCCGATATGTCCGTCCTCAAAATACGCAAGCGCCCATTTATTAGTTAATAACCAAATATTTTTCCGAGAATAAAACCCCATCGTTCCTCCTAAAACGCCCTTGTAAGGGATTAACTCTCTATGTTTCACTAAATTTGAAATAATATCTTGGACCGGGTTTAACAATCCTTTTTTCTTTATTTTTTCTATGTCCAAACTGTTTAAAAAGATAACATTTTCAGACATCCTTTTTTTCCCCGCTATTAACTCTTTTAACTTTTTATTCTGTAAAATTAATTCACTCTTTTCTTTACCGGATATTTTAATGGATTTATTATATTTATCAGTTAGGTTCTTAAGTTCGCCATTCATATAAAAAAATAGAGCAATAAATATTAGTGCTATTAATAATGGAATAATATTTAATAAATATTTTGCGTATCGATTCATCAAGATTTTCATATCCCCTCTCATAAAATGATATTACAAAAACCAATAAACTTTAGAGTTTATCCGAAATGTAGAAGAAAATGAACCGGGAAGTAAATTATTTGGATGCAAATATTAATTTTATATTTTTTATTAATGCAATTATCATTCGTGGAGAATATTGATATTTTGATTAAAAGAAAACATAATCGACAAAAACCAGGACAAAAAAAATAATAATAACCCAATTGCTTCAAAAAGGGTTGAATAAAAAATTTTAATTTTAAGAGTCCTAATAATTAGCCGGATGAACGTATGCACCCGGCTATAAATCATCTGCCTCAACTCATTTCATTAGCAGCATCTTTTTTACATCTTGATTTTTACCTGCGAAAAATTTTAAAAAGTAAATACCGCTTGATAATCCCGAAGCGTCAAAAATAATTTTATGTTGCCCACTTGATTGAATTTCATTTACTAGAGTAGTTACTTCTTTTCCAAGAATATTATATACTTTTAGTTTAACCAATTGATCTTCGGATAAACTATATGCAATAGTTGTGGTTGGATTAAAAGGGTTGGGATAATTTTGCGCAAGCTTAAATTGCGAAAGATATACTTCCGCATTATTTATTCTTGTTATTTTACCATACGAGACACCGGATATTTTACAACCTAAAAGCGTCAGATCATGATTAGAAAGACCGGAAGCATGTCCGCCTATAAATCCATACTTTGGACTAATGTATATGCTAAAACTATCATCGTTACCAGTATCATAATAATAATTAAGAATAAGTGCACTGTCACCCCATAACAATTTCTTTGATTCAGCAAATTTGTAAATTTTATTATACCGGTTTGAATCTGCTTCATTCATCATATATCCGACACTTAAATATACATTATTGGGACCGCCGTTATAATCTCCAATCCCTATATTATATTTATAGAATAGCCACTCACGAGTATTTAAAGTATCATAATAGTAAATTCCTACTGAGTCAGCTCTTATTAAATCAAAGAAGATAAAAGTGGAATTCAGCTTATAATAAGTTTTACCATTAGACATTGTAGTATCGGATAGAACTTTAACTAAAATTGTGTCTCGAGTTCCATTTCCGGTTCCGTCCCAATCATTAGCCTCAAAACACCACTCATTTCCGGTATTGAAAGGAGATTGAGCGTATGTACTAGAAAATATTATTAACAATAAAGCCACAATTGTAATGAGAGATTTTATTTATAATCCCAATATTAATCTAAGAATAACAGAACTATTATACATTCAAAAGATCATTTATTATTCATAATCTTAATACAACAAAATGAATTTGAATTTAACCACTTGTAATTTTTCGACTGTTACTTATCAGTACTGCACCGATCACTAAGAATAATAAACCGAAAATTGTAATTCTGGAACTAAGACTATTTGAAGCGAAGAAGTAATCAATTAAGTAAACCAGCAAAAGTATAAATCCCACTAAAAGAGATATAAATCCAATCATTTTACTTTTGTTTTTCATTTCACCCCCCTAAACTTATATCTTATTATAAGTTACATCTAATATATTAATATTTCTATAACAAACAATATTATTTTTGTAAATATCAGAAATAACAATTGAACAGAAAATGTAAATTTGTTAGTAACTCATGTTACGCAAAACGGTCATTCTGAATGAAATGAAAAATCTCAAGGTTTCGATTTTTACAAATTTATGAGATATTTCTCTTCGTTCAATATGACCAAAACATATACGTGCGTAACATGAGTTAGTAATATAGCGAAACCTTTATATTGCTTATTTATGTTATATTTTTAAACAAAAAATAAGTGAAGATAAGCATGGATAAAAAACTTATACTTGATTTTCTTCGTGATCTGTCTAATAACAATTCAAAAGAGTGGATGGATAAGAACAGGGATAGATATAATGAAGCTAAAAATATCTGGCTAAATGAAGTAGGCTTATATTTAAATCGTTATGCAAAATACGATCCCAAACTTAAACATGTTTTGCCAAAAGATACTATTACAAGAATAAATAATAACAGAAGATTTCATCCGGATAAACCAATTTATAAAGATAATTTTACTTTCACACCCTATCATGGAATTGCTTCTGCATCGATTCATATTTCCCTTAGTCCTAATTATTCATTTATTGGCGGCGGATTATATCATCCCTATCCTGCAATACTTGCAAAGGTTAGAGATGCAATCGATTATAACGGAAATGTTCTGCTTGATATTGTTAATGACAAAAAGTATGTAAATATTTATGGTGGACTTGAAGATGATCCGGATCAGCTAAAATCCGCTCCTAAAGGATTTGATAAAGATCATCAATATATTGAATTACTGCGGAGAAAAAATTTTATTTCCAGATTTTCTATTTCTTCAGAACAATTTATTTCCGATGAATTTGTAGACTTAGCCGAAAAAGCTTTTGTAATTATAAAACCGCTTTTAGATTATCTTAACACAGCTATTGAGTTTGAAGAATGATTACTCTTTAATTTAATTATTATAAAAAAACATTTTATTAATCATGAATAATTTTCATAAAGATAGGTCGGGTAGAAAAGATAATGTTCAGCCCTCAGCAATTTTAAATGATGGGATGAAATTCCATCACCTTGGAATTCCTACTAAGGAAATTAAACCTAACGAGAAATATATTAAAAAATTGAGATGTTATGTTTCCGGTTTTGAGACTAGTGAATTTGGAATTGAATGGATGCGATTTGAAGATGATAGTCCCGTTCATAAAATTATTCAAAATATCCCGCACTTAGCATTTGAAGTTGAGAATTTAGAATTGGCTATTAAGGACCGGGAATTAATTGGAGATATTTCTTATCCTTCCACTGGAATAAAAGTAGCAATGGTTCTTGAAAATGGCGCGCCGATTGAATTCTTAGAGTTTAGTAAAATTTAGAAATGGTTTGAGTCTTCATAATAATTTTATAGCTCTTAAAATTTTGGCAACAAGGATAATTTGATTTTAAATCATTCTTTATACAGTAATATTATAGTTTGATTTAGATATTCTTATTCCATTTAATCTTCTTCAACTATCGTTCATTGGTGATAAATAATTTTCCAACTGTTGTCATATCTTCTCCAAATTGTTAACCTTATAGAATAAAAAAGATATTCGTACATTTGTAAGGGTAAATATAACTGCTAATTAGAACATATTAACTAAACTCCAGCAAGTCAAACCCATCATAATAATAGTTATTCTATTTAGTTTGAAAGTGGGAATTCTCCTTACTTCTCAAAAATTATCTTTTAGCTTAAATCATTTAAACAATTGTGTTAAGAATACATAATGGATTCTGCAAAATCCGAGACATTTCCCTTCTTTGAATTTTGTCTAATATTTATGTTACGGAATTACCTTTTTCTTTTCGGGATATAACAAACGCATCACAACCGAGTAATCCAAAAGAATTAGTCCCTTTTTCATCCCAAAGAACGATTGATTTTTAACTAATAATAGTTGATACTATAATTGGGAAAGTAATAACTATACTTAAATTTATAAGCTTTAAGGAGTTAATAATGAATACTTTAATGATATATTCGGTATATCATGATACATTCCTGATGCTTAATCATAAGCTTAATTCTTTTTCAGAGAAAATAAGCTTGTTTCTGTTTGGAATATTTACCGCTCGCACTATACTGCTCAAAGATTGGTATTATAAAATAATTGACAAGAATGTAAATCAATTGATTGGCGATGATATTCTTTGGGCAGATTATATTTTCATTATTACGATATCAATACAAAATAAAAAAAGCTAAACGTAAAAATTGTAACATGGGAAACTTTAATTAAAGGCAGTTTAAATCTAAATTCAAATAGGGGGCTAATGGTGAGTAAAGAATATACTATTGGAAATTATTTATCCGGTCGATATTCCGCAAACAGCAGCTGTTTTCTCTATCATTATTGTTTACGAATTACGGATTCCATTTCAGAAAATATTCCAATCAATATATTGAAATATTTCACACACTTCAGTACTAAATTTTTTAGGAAATTAAAATGAAAACAGTGCTTAGTTATTTAGCGGCAGTAATTATTCCATTATTATTAGTAAATTTTTTCAATACAAACAATACTTTGATTTCAAGAACTTATGCGAAGGATGTTGCTGTGTTTACGGATTCTACCAAAAAAGTAGATAACGGCCTTGGTCCTATTAAAGAATTGAAATTAGATCCCATAGATAAGAGTTTAGCTGAAAAAGGTCATGATCTTTTTGATAGTAAATGTATAGCTTGCCATCATCTTGATAATAAATTAATAGGCCCTCCTTTAAGAAACATCGCAAGAGACAGTTCCCCTCTTTTTATTATGAATTATTTACTTAATACAACTGAGATGCAGAAAATAAATGCTGATATAAAGGCGCAGATAAAAGCAAATAATGGTGTTATTATGCCGAATCAAAATCTTAAAAAAGAAGAGGCAAGAGAATTATTAGAATATTTTAGAGCTTCGATAATAAAGGCAAAAGTTTAATTAAAATATTCAGATTTAATTATTTTGAAAAATTGAAAGTATTTTATTTCCTTTTTCATTTTAAAATAAGATCGATTTATCAGTCAAGATGTTCTAGACCAAATTTAGAGGGAAAGTATGATAAAAGAGACAAGAAAATCTAATATCAAACTTATTAAAGACCACAAGCGAGCTGAAGAATTGTTGACTTTATCTGAAGCTCACTATCGCAGACTATTTGAATCGACTAAAGACGGTATCTTAATACTAGATGCTGAAACCGGAAAGATTGTTGATGTTAATCCGTTTTTAATTAAGTTGTTGGGCTACCCCAAAAAAGAGTTCATTAAAAAAAAGTTATGGGAAATTGGATTCTTCAAAGATATAGTTGCCAATAAAAATTATTTTTTAGAATTACAGAAAAAAAAGTACGTCCGTTACGATGATTTGCCGCTGGAAACTTCAAATGGGAAGAAGATTTATGTAGAGTTTGTCAGTAGTTTGTATCAAGTGAATGATGAAAAGGTAATTCAATGTAATATCCGGGACATCACCAAGCGCAGGCAATTAGAGAAAGAGCTAAGAAAAAGTGAAATTAAATTAAGACAACTTTTTGAAAATACCCCAATCGCGTATCACGAACTTGATATAAGCGGACGCATTATTAATATTAACCGCGCTGAAACGGAAATGCTGGGTTATTCCAGAGAAGAAATGATCGGACAATTTGTGTGGAAATTTTCCGGAGATGAGAAGGCAGCCAGAAAGCGTGTTTTAGACAAACTGAAAGGATTAGTCCCCCCTACAATAAATGAGGAACGTATTTATACTCGTAAAGACAAAACAACTATTCCGATTCTGGTAGGCGAAAAACTTCTTCGTGATCAGGAAAATAACATTATAGGAATTCTTACAACCATTCAAGATATTACCAAACTTAAAAGTGCCGAAACTGAGATACGAAAATTATCCAGGGTCGTTGAACAAAGTCCGGCTTCGATTATCATTACAAATCCTAAAGGAAATATTGAATATGTGAATGAATCGTTCTGTAAAACAACCGGATATTCAAGAAACGATGTGCTTGGGAAAAGCTCCAGCATTCTGAGGTCTGATCGCCAGGATTCCGGAACCTACAAAGAGCTCTGGGATACAATTTTATCCGGAAACAATTGGAAAGGAGAACTGTTAAATAGAAAGAAAAACGGAGATTTGTTCTGGGAGTCTCAATTGATTTCCCCTCTTGTTAACAATGAAGGTGAAATAACAAATTTTATAGCTATTAAAGAAGATATTACGGAACAAAAGAAAACAAAATCAGAATTATTATTAAGTGAAGATAGATATAATGGCATTTTTAATAATTCACTTGAACTAATTTACATTTTTGATTTAGAAGGTCATATACTTGAAGCAAATGCGCATGCTTTGAATCTTTTTGGTTATTCATTAGCAGAAGTAAAAAGTATGACTATCTTCGACTTATTGAACCCTAGTGATTGGGAAACAGTTCAAAAAAATATTTGGTATACTATAGAAACCGGGGTAAATGAAGGGTTGCAGGTATATAAAATCCAAACAAATAAAGGACGCGATACATTCATTGAAACTACCGCAATAAGGCTGGATAGAGATGGGGAACCATATGGAATATTAGGCATAGCCAGGGATATAACCAACCGTGTAATTTCAGAGCAAGCATTAAGAAATAGTGAAGAGCGCCTTTCTCTAGTTTTCAACAATACCTCAGATATGCAAACATTATTGGAAGTGGAACATGATAATAAGCTGCGAATTGTTACCGTTAACCAAAGCTTCATCAAATCATTTAGACATTTGCTTGCAAATAATTCTATTAACTTCAATAATATTGAGGGAAAATATCGTGATGAGGCTTTAATAGCACTCGGGTTTTCACGGGAGCATTTCGAAAAGGAAAATCAATATTTTCAGAATGCAATTTCGAACCACACGCCGGTACAATACGAACAAATGGTTCCTTTTGAGGAAAAAACAATTTATTTGGAATGTACAATTGTTCCTGTAACTGATAACAAAGGCAGATGCACACACTTGCTTTATTCTGCACGGGATGTCTCTAGGCATAGAGAAATGGAAGCAGATTTAGCAGTCGCAACAGAAATAGCAAAACTAGGTTACTGGGAATATGACGTTGATTCAGGCAATTTTATTTTTAATGATCAGTATTACAAGATTATACACGGCTCATCTACCGAAAAACAAGGCGGTATTATTATGAGTGCAGAAGAATTTGCCCACAGACTAGTGTATCCCGATGACGCAAATATGGTCGGCATCGCTTTGCAAGATGCAATAAACTCAAAAGATCCAAATTATTTGGGAAAGAAGGAAACCAGATTATATCGTGAAAACGGCGATATAACGATTGTAAGTGTACAATTTAAGGTGTTGAAAGATTCTACTGGACGCACTTACAAGGTATATGGAATTAATCAAGACATTACCGAACGCAAACTTGCCGAAAAAGAGGTTACAATGCTTGCACACTCATTAGAAAATGTTAATGAATGTGTAAGTATAACTGATACGGAAGATAAAATTATTTTTATAAACGAATCATTTCTGAAAACTTATGGTTACGAGAGAAATGAACTTATTGGAAAACATATTAGCCTTTTACGATCTCTAAACAATCCAATAGAATTGATTAATGAAATTTTGCCTAAAACACTAAATGGTGGATGGAAAGGTGAAGTGTGGAATAAACGAAAAGATGGAACTGAATTTCTAATACATCTATCAACAACAATAATAAATGATAAGGATAAAAAACCTATCGGATTAATTGGCATTGCAGTTGATATAACAGAGCGAAAACGAATAGAGAGTGAACTCATCCATGCAAAAGAAAATGCGGAAGAAATGAACAAGCTTAAATCCAATTTTCTTGCTAATATGAGTCACGAACTTCGAACTCCGCTTATAGGTATTTTGGGATATGCGGAAATATTAGAAAACGAGATAGAGGATACTGAATTAATTGAAATGATAAACACTATAAAAACCAGTGGACAACGATTAAATACAACTTTGAACAACATACTTAACATTTCTAAAATAGAATCAAAACAACTAAATGTCAATTTAAAAGAGCATGATTTAATAAAATATTTAAAAGAGCAAATGAGATTATTCAAAGTGGTAGCTGAAATAAAAAAACTATCAATCAATTTTGAGTCTCACGAAAAGATATTAAATGCCTACATAGATGTAGATATGTTCGTATCAATAATCAATAATCTTTTAAGTAATGCTATAAAATATACCGAAAGAGGTGGATTAATTTTAAACGCAATTCGAACTGAGAACTACGCTGTAATAAAAGTTATAGACTCAGGCATCGGTGTACCTGAAGATCTTCAAAAAATTATATTTGAGCCTTTCAGGCAGGTAAGCGAAGGATACAGTCGGCGGTTTGAAGGAAGTGGCCTAGGATTAACCTTAGTGAAAAAATACACAGAATTAATGGGGGGAACAATAATCATCAAAAGCAAACCATCAAGAGGAAGTACGTTTATATTAAAATTTCCTATACATAAAAATATTACCGAAGATTTAGTAAGAGCATAATGAATGTAATTTTTTAGCACAACTACAAAAAGGAACCATACATCTTCTACTAAATAGCAAAAAACACCAATTGAAGAAAGGCTAAGCATTTCCTTTAATGCGATATGCTATGTACACAAATTATTTTACAGATTCCTTATCCGCCTAAGCGTACTACTTCAGCAATTCGGTAACAGCACTAAGGCGGATTAAAGACTCTTTTTGATTATTTATTCATTAACTTTTTCTTAAAGAGCATTTAAAATAAGGCCGGCAGCTTAAGGCTTATTATTTAATTAGTGTCAAAAGCATTTTCGATTTAAGTCTCGCATTTAATCCATGAGGAATATTTGGTGGCATTACAATTATTTCTCCGGAACTAAGTTTATACGGATTTCCTCCGATTTTTATTTCCATTTCACCTTCAACCAGATATACTATTGCTTCATATGGCGAAGTGTGTTCTGTTAATGACTCATCTTTATCAAATGCAAAAAGAGTAATATTACCGTTAGGCTTTTTAATAATTTGTTTACTAACTATTGAGCCATCTTGATATTTGATAGCTTCTATAAGTTTTTCTTGATTGATTTTATCTGACATTCTTGTCTCCTTTTTTTAATTTCTATCCTTAGTAAAATAGTCCATTTATATTTACCGCAAAGAAACTTCATAACTTTTTACTCTAAACCATTTTTAGCCTCATTGCTCATCTTATCAGGTGTCCACCTCGGCTCCCATACGAGATTAACAAATACCTCATAGCCCGGTTCCAATGCTTTAATCTGATTTTCCACCCAGCTGGTGATACTACCGTGCATTGGACATCCGGGTGTTGTCAATGTCATTGTTACCGTTATCATTGCTTCTTCAATAATTACATCATAGACCAATCCAAGGTCAACTATGTTTATCCCGATCTCTGGATCTATTACAAATCTTAATGCACTTATTACTTCTTGTTCATTTACCATTTTTAACACCCTTTGTTAAAAAGATCGAAAACATATTTATCAAGAATAGCATTGAGCTTACAAACATTACACCGGTTGATATAAACATCAAAATTTCATTTTCAAATGCTATTGCCGCAACTGTACCGGCTAAAGCACAATTCATTAAAACAAATTCAACCGTTGCCATTTTTTCATTATACATATCTTTAAGCATTGGCACAGGTTCTAACCCAACTTTTCCGCTGAATTTATGAAACCAAACTAGAAACGGAACAATTTTGTACATCTGCCCTACAATTATAAGTGAGAAATATCCAAACAAAATTAAGTAACCATATATTAGTACAAGTTTATATAAGTATTCCGCTCCGAGATATTTTTCAAATACAAGGAAAACACCGAGTGCGGTGGCAAATAACATCATTCCGAAAGAAACTATTGTATATGTAAGTCCTATATCAAGTTTTTTTCGTAAACGACTTTTCATCATTAAATAAACCTGATATAGGAAAAGCAAATTTCCGGCTGCTATTAAAACCGTCCCGATTGGGAGCAGAATAGTCCGTTTCGAGAAATGATATTCAACAGTCAGTATAATCAGTCCAAGATTAATAAGCACAAATACCCATTTTGCCGGTTTAAGGGAAAAACCATGAGACAGCGAAAACATGGGAATAAGTTTATAGCTTACTCCCATTATTATCATCGAAACCCAACCTACAAAAGCTAAATGAGCATGTAGTTTTAAATATTCAAGGTGATTTGTTTTGAAATAAGGATCAAAAAGATTCATCGCCATCATTATCCCGGCTATAACCGTAAGAAGAAGGTAAAACAATGCAGCTGCTATATAAGTACTCGTAATGTTCCAATGTTTAACTTTTATCATGGAAGCGGTTATGTTAAATATAAAAATTAGCATCGCAAGTGAAACCATACTTGCAAAGATTACAAGCAGAAAAGTTTCGAACTTAAAAAAAGATAAGACCATTCCTGTTACACCAACCAGAAATATCCAGAATTGAACTTCAGCGAGTTTTTCACTGAAAAGTTTTACTTGCAACACAACAGGAACAAGTTGGTACATCGCGCCAAATATAATCATGGTAATCCAGCCAAGTGTGGCAATATGAGTAAGCCCCAACAATTTTGGCTGGAAGTTATAGCCTTTTATCGAGTCAGCATTTAGAAACATTAGAAATGTTAATATCACAAATCCTACTATTGCTGCTATAAAATATTTTCTTACCATCTTAAAAGACGGCGACATTTTTCCGGCTATTTCGGTAGGCTGCATTGCTAATTTTCTTCTTTAACTTTTGTTATAACTACTTTGTAATAATCATCCGCAATTTTGTTTGTTACTGCCTCATATCCTCTTTCTGCAAGTTTTTCATAAAGCATTAAAGGTTCGCGATGATGATGAACTAGTAATATTGTATTGTCCCTTAATTTCGGCAATGTTTCCAATATTTTCACCATCGGTTCAGGCGGCTCCAAACCACGCACATCAAGTTCAAACACTTCTTCGTTGAATTCTGGTTTTCCGCTTTCATTTAATTCATCTTTTACGTTTGAATTTCCATCTTTAAAGAAATAAATTTTCCATGTATCATTCTCGCATATTGTTTTATGCGCATATCCTTTATTTCCTAATACAGAATAAAGCGGCACGGGCTCAAAGGTATTTATGATCATTAAAGTCTCATCTTCTTTGAGGTTTTTTACTTTTTCCATAATATCCACAAACGGGTCTTTGCCGGAAGACAGAATTGGCCGTACATCAAATTCTATAATTTTTTCATTTATTGTTTCCAATTTTAAATACCTCTAAATTTTTTTAATATTTACTTCCCATACTTCCGGTCCACTTTCAATATATACCCATTCAAATTGTCCGCTAATTTCTGCTTCCATTTGATAATAAAGCGGTTTAGGATCATGGTCATTCAATAGCTGCATTGTGTCGCCCGGCTTTAAGGAATTGAACAAACTAAATATTGCGGGATGTTTTTCTCTAGGTGGAATGGTTCTTACATCTATTGTACTTTTATTATTGCTTTCCATTTTAACTCCTTTAATTTATATATTAAAAACTAACCTTATCTGCATGTGTTTCAATTGACTTATGTCAAGGAACTTCTTTTTTCAGATTTATATTGAAAATCGATTTATAATTTTATAGAGCTTTCACTCATTTTATTAATAGTTTTTGTGATAGAATTTTGATCTAATAATAATCCGGTGTTTTGATATACAATTTCTCCGTCTTGGTTCAAGAATGAAATTAAATTATTATGAGTAAATCCTTTGGAAGAGTTCTTAGTGTATTTAAAACCTAACATCATGGCTAGTTCCATTATATCGCTATTATTTCCGTTCAATAAAGTCCATTCCGGATTTTTTAATTGATGCTGCTTTGCATAATTAAAAAGAACGCCTGGCGTATCGTTGATAGGATCGATAGAAATTAATACAAACCGGTACTCATTTCTCTTTTTTTCTTGTATCATAGATTCTATCTTCTTCATATTTTCAACAATAACCGGACAAGCACTTCTGCAGGATGCAAAGAACATTGCAATTACTACATTCTTACCTTTATATTTCCCAATTTCCACCTTCTTATTATTTTGATCTGTCCAAGTACCATTCGACTGATAAATTGACATATCGGAATAATTAACGTCCGCACTTTTTATAAGTTTACAACAATCCTCCGATGCAAGTTTATCTTTTGATATAACCGTATCGCTGTTATTATTTACAAGCCTTTGTTTGGATAAAACTTTAGCATTTGTTGCTTTTCCGATTAATAATGCTGTTGCGCTTATTATTATTACAACCGGAATTAAAAGGAAATATTTTTTCATGATTAAACTCTTTTAAATTTTACTTTTTAAAATCTTTTGCACATCTAAATCCAAGATTCCCAAGAGTGGAACTCGCTTCCAGACAACTATTAAAACCATATCTCAAAAATGCTGGATAATTTGTTAAATCTGTTGCACCTATTGAGCCGCCGCCGCAGATTGAAGATCCGTTTATATTTGTGCTGCTGAAATCAAACGTCCATTCACGCACAAGTCCGAACATATCATAAATTCCCCAATAATTTTTTCCTGTCGACTTAACATCGGCAATATATTTTGGTAGATCAGAGGAATACCATCTTATTAGTTTCTCGGTAAATTTTTTATCTCTTTTGTGTATCGGGTTATTTTTATCAGCCAAAGCAGCCAATTCCCATTCCGGCGTTGTCGGGAGTCTCTTCCCAACCCATTTACTATAAGCGTTAGCTGCATACCAGGAAACGTATGTCACCGGTGCAGATAAATTAATATTCTTACCGGGATTAAAATCGCCTTCCCAGTTTTTTAGATAAAGATTATCGGCAAATATTCTTTTTACCCTGGATCGGCTCCACTCCGGGTTCGCTTTTACAAATTCTAGAAATTGTCTATTTGTAACAGCGTGTACATCTAAAAAGAATGTTTTAACGAATGTTTTTTCTGTATTTCCGTTCTGTTTAAAGAGAGGAGTATAATACCCCCCTCTTACCAAGGCCATATGCGTTTTTGTGATTTTGGTTTTATTACGGCTTTGTGCTTTTCCCGGTAAACCAAAAACAATCACTGCTATTAGTAGAAAAAATATTTTTATTGTTAGCAGCCTTTTCATGATATTCTTTTACTTGTTTCTCAGCTTGGTTACTTCTTCTGTTTTTACAATTTTTTTCGAATTACCAAAGGAGTGGAAAACATATGTTAAGACAGCCGAAATTTCCTGGTCCGATAAATTTTGAGCCGGCATTACATTGTTAAAAGTTTTACCGTTAACTTTTACCGTACCTCGTTTACCGTGAAGAACAATTCCGATTGCTCTTTCCTTATTTGTATTAAGAAAATCTGAACCTGCTAACGGCGGGAAAATTCCGGGGAGCCCTTTTCCGTTTGCTTGATGGCATGCAATACAAGTTCTGGAATATACTTGCTTACCTCTTGCAACTATCTCATTAATATTATTTTCACTTACAGAGGATACCGCGTTTTCTTTTGGGGGAGTTACTGTCGAATTATTACTTTCATTTGAGTCATTGTTAATATCAGTTTTCGAATCATCAAATATTTCATCTTTCTGTTTGCCGGTAAAGATATCTTTATTCGGCTCACCTGAAACTTTTAACATTCCGATTGCGCCTTTATTAAAAGCTCTGAATATTGAGTGATCAACAAGCAAATAAGTGCCGGGAACTTTTGCAGTAAATTCCACAATTGCAGCCCCGCCGGCTGGAATTAAAATTGTTTGAACATTCTCTTGTGTAACATTTTTTCCGCCGTACTCATATACTTTATCAAATATTTCACCGATAATATGAAAAGAAGAAATTTTGTTCGGGCCGATGTTGCCGACAAATATTCTTATCTTTTCCCCAACTTTCGCACGAAGCGCATTGGAATTTGTAAGCGATCCTACTGAACCATTGAATACAACATACGTTGGATTTTCAGCTAAAGCCTTTTCCATAGAAAATGTTTGAAGCCCCGGAGTTCCATAATCTGCTTTAGTGTAAAACTCGCTTTGCATTACATAAAATTCTTTGTCGGCATAATCATAACCATCTTTTGGCTGAACCAAAATCAAACCGTACATGCCGTTTGCTATATGAAGCGGGACCGGTTGTGTTGCACAGTGATAGATAAATAATCCCGCACGCTCTGTTTTGAAAGTAAATACAGATGAATGACCCGGTAAAGTTTCCGAAGCTAATGCTCCGCCGCCGGGTCCGGTTACTGCATGTAAATCAATGTTATGCGGCATTGTACTTGTCGAACTATTATGGAGGTGAAATTCCACTACATCACCAACTCTTACTCTTATAAATTTTCCGGGTACCTTACCTCCGAATGTCCAGAAAGGATATTCAACCCCATCAGCAAGTCTTCCGACAACTTGTTTAGTCTCCAAGTTTACTATTACCTTTGTGGGATGATTTCTCAAGATCGGTTTCGGTACTTCTGGAGCATAAGTTAATTGAGCTTCTTCCGTTCCGTCTAATTGATCTGCTTTATTGCAGCCTTGAGTTATTATTGTAGTAATTATTGCTGTAATCGATAAAAATATTGCTATTGAAAATATTTTTAAATTTAGGATCCTTTTCATGTTGTCTCCGCTTAGGAATTCATTCTTAAACTATTCTCTTATATCTATAACAAAATTAAATCGTCAGCTATATCCTTACATTGACTTAAGTCAGAAAAGTCATTATTAATCGGATTATTTGATCTGGTTAGCTCCTTTCCGAAAATATCCCCGCGTTTTATAGATATCTATAGACTATTTTTCCCTTCAATATATTAGGGGGTAATTAAGATTTAATAACTCATGTTACGCAAGTATATGTTTTGGTCATATTGAACGAAGTGAAATATCTCATAAATTTGTAAAAATCGAAACCTTGAGATTCTTCATTTCATTCAGAATGACCGTTTTGCGTAACATGAGTTAATAATTAAAAACTTTTGGATGGATTTAAATCTTGGGAAGATAAATATGATTTGCTAAAACGTCTTTCAAAATAGATTATTATAGCATCTATTCCCCCATTCGATTAATTTAAAGTTATTCAAAGTCTGATTAATTTAAATGATAATTGATTGGCCTTACAATTTACTTGTTCCACTAGTACTTCGCCAAGTTCAGCATAAAATATTGGGGAACTCATAGATAGCTGGACAATCAGTTTTATACAATGTCAATTATTTTTCTATATGATTAAATCATTATGAAAAAAATCAAAGGGCTTTTTCAGTTATTACGATTTGAGCTTCCTTTTTCCGCCGGAGTGTGTGTTGTCATGGGACAAATCTTGGCCCTTGGAAAATTTGCGTCCATCATTATTACTGTTCTAGGCTTTTTGTCAGTCTTTTTAATCTCAGCATCAATACTAGTTCTAAATGATTATTTCGATATAGAAACTGATAAAATAAATGCCCCGGATCGGCCAATCCCTTCAAATCTTGTTTCACCTTCTGAAGCCTTAGCACTTTCAGTAGTTCTTTTATTTGTTGGGCTTTTAATAAGTGTTCTTATTAGTATTTCAGCATTATTGATATCAATAGTCTTAGCAATTATCGGATTTCTTTATAATCGTTATTTTAAGAAGACCGGATTTCTTGGCAATTTGATGGTTAGCTTTTCTGTGGGAATGACATTTATTTACGGCGGTATAACTGTTAATTTGCCTCAGAGTAATATTGTTATTTTATTCGCGCTTATCGCTGCATTAATAGATTTAGGAGAAGAGATAGCTTCAGATTCAATGGATATTAAAGGTGACCTTCTCATAAAGTCCAAATCATTAGCAATTAGGTATGGTAAATCAGTTGCGATTAATACTAGCATTTCAATATTCTTTTTGGTCATCTTAATATCGCTTATACCATTTATATTAAATTGGATTTCAAATTATTATATAATTCCCATTGTCGTAATGGATTTCATAATTGCTCATTCGGCATTCAAAATATTTAATTCAAAAAATGAAGACGGGAGAAAATATATTCGCCGGGTTTATCTCGGTGGGACTTTTGGTTTAATTTTATTTTTAATTATGAGATTAATTGAAATATAAGAAGAGAAAATCCGGCTCCCGCTTTTATTCGTAATTATCTTAAAAATAGTTTTCATTTAATATCTATAATTTCCCTATTTTAATAATTGAGCAAAATTACAACTAAATAATTGGGGAAATATGAGGAGAAAAGAAACTGTTTTCCTACCGGATACATTAACTCACCAAGAGATTCAGCAAGTAACCGATTTAATTTTTAAATCAGATAAAAACAATCCCGGATGGGAGAATGATTTTGTATTAGTATTAAGTAAGAACAATAAGATCGACGTTCGCTACCTCAAGCTTGATATTGTCATGAATGATTGCAAAAGGCTGCACAAAACTCCATTCGAATTATGTATGGAAATTATGAAAATGGAAAGTAAAATTTAATTTTCTTTTTTTATAGCTTCAATCCCCTTTTTTAATTAGATTCAAGAAGTTCAAAAGTCTTAGGCTAAAAAACTTTTTTGTATATGATCTGCAGAATTTATGCTAGATAATATTAAGCTACACGCTTGTATCAAATTAAGTACATTCAAAATACAATAGATTAATTAAGTTTACTTTAAATATTTATCTTATTAACTCATGTTACGCAAAACGGTCATTCTGAATGAAATGAAGAATCTCAAGGTTTCGATTTTTACAAAATTATGAGATATTTCACTTCGTTCAATATGACCAAAACATATACTTGTGTAACATGAGTTATTAATAAGAATCGATGGACCCTAATAGTTCCAAGACTTCTGAAATATATACGCATGTCTCAAAAAAGTCTATTGATGTTTTTTTTGAATAGGGTTAGTGTTATTATTAAAGATATAATGAACAATAGTGCTTATACCGCTAATTTGGATGGATAAGAACAATTATAATTACTCACCGTTAGGGCAAATAAAAAAAATGGACACCGATTTCATAAAAAATATTAAAAGAATTTTGCCTTTACCTGAAAGTGATTTAGTTGATTTCTTATCTAAATTTAAGACAATTCACTTAAAAAAAGGCGAGTATTTTATAACAGAAGGTCAATTAAAAAAGGAATTAGGATTAATTGTAAAAGGTTGTATGTTTTGTTATTACAATAAAGATGGTGAACAAATAATTGATGAATTTTCTTTAGATTATGAATTTATAACGGATTATTTCAGTTATCTAACGAATATCCCAGCCGAAAAAAATGTTAAATGCATAGAAGACACAGATATTAATGGTGCTGCCATTTGAATCAAATACAATCTGAATATTCAAATGACCCCAATTCTGAATATATTAGAAGGATTATGGCAGAAGGACTTTTTATAAATTGGCACCAAAAGGCTAAATCTTTAATGTTGATGATGCCGAAACAAGATACTTAAAACTAATATCTAATAGACCTGATTTGGTACAAAGAGTACCTCAATATTTAATTGCTTCTTATTTAAATGTTAAGCCTGAAACGCTAAGTAGAATCAGAACTAAAATATCTTCAAAATGATTTCTTGATGTAGGTCAATGGAATCAACCCTGTTCTGCAATTATATTTGTGACATAATTAATCAATTAAAAAGGAAGGGATTATGAACACAAAACATTTAGTATTAGGAGCAACAGGTGGAATTGGATATTCATATACTGTAGAATTACTCTCAAACAACATTAAAACAACAATTCTTGTAAGGAATAAAGAAAAAGCAATAAAGTTATTTAATAACAATCCTCTATTAGAAATTATAGTTGGTGACGTAAATAATCTCAATCAATTAAAAGAAATTTCAGCAAATAAAGAATTTATTTTTCTCGGAATTAATGTTCCATATCAATTATGGGAAGAACAAATGGAGAATATTATCTCGAATGTAATCCTCTCAGCAAAACAGAATAAAGCAACAATATTATTTCCAGAAAATAATTATGCGTTTGGAAATATTGATAAATCCATAACCGAAAGTACAGTTCCTCTACCAAGTACAAAAAAGGGGAAACTTAGGTTGAGATTAGTAAATATGTTTGAAAAAAGCAACTGAAAGTAACGATTGTAAAGTTATAATAATTCGTCTTCCAGATTTTTTTGGTCCAAATGTTACTAATGCTTTAATTAAACCAATTTTTGAAGAATGCAGTACAATAACAAATCTATAAAGTGGTTAATAAATGCTGACATCCCTCATCAATTTGCATTTACACCTGATATTTCAAAATATTTCTCACATATTATCTCAAGAAAAAATTTCATAGATTTTTTTCTTAATAAATTACGCAGGTATAACAGTTAAGAGTTTAAAAATATTAAGCGAAAAGGTAAGTGATATTGCTAGGAAATCCTGCAAAAAGTGAAAGTCGCACCTAAATTTATACTTAATATTCTTGCGTTATTTGTTTCAGAAGTAAAAGAATTAAAAGAAAATTTTTATCAGTTTGAAAACAGTATTATACTTATTGATATGAAAATTAAAAATATGTACCCAAACTTCAAGAATACAAACCTTGAAATTGCTTTAAAAACAACACTTCATTGGTATGAAAACAATATGAAATAGAAAGATACTTGCCCTGACAAAATGTAAACGTAATTGCGGGTTTTGTGATAAATGCAAAGGTTGTATCTTTGTACAAAGTTTAGTAATAAATCGAAAGATAAGCGCCTTGAGATCCGCAACTACGCATACACAAGTCGTTGGCTGTAATGTAACCAAATTAATTCTTTAATATAATGACACAAACCGAAGTTATAGTTCTGAATTTAAAAGAGATTAGAAGGCGGAGCATAAAATTGTGGAAAGGGCTTCCAAAAGAATATTATGATTGGAAGCCAGACGAAAATGCAATGACCGCTATCCAAATGATCAGACACGTATTAGAAGCTGATTATGGTTGGAATATCATTATCAATCGAGGTGATATGACAAATTATCAAACACCTTGGAAAAACAAACCTTTTATAAGTATAGAAGATGAGCTTGAATTCGCAAAACCTTATCGAAAGAAATTTCTAGAAAGTATCAATCAATTTACTGAAACAGAGCTAGAAAATATTGAAGTCGTTCATCCTGGAAATGGGAAGAAGAAAATGCTTGGCAAATATTTATTGCGAATTGGGTATCATGAATCAGTTCACGCGGGACAATTTTTATCATACTTAAGAACAATAAACGTTGAGAGACCTTTTCTATGGGATTGAAAATAAAATCACTACGTATAAGTGTAATACCGGCGAAATTGCTTACTTGAATGATATTGAACATTTTCAAACATATCTGTAAATTGAAATTGAAGTGATTTTAATTCCGCACTTCGCTTATGCTCTACCGTTGTAACACATTTGTAAAAAGTAAAATTATGACAAAAATTAGGAAATCATCCATCGAAATGGATAAGGAAGAATTTCGAAAAATTGGATATCAATTAATTGATGATATTTCTAATTTTATTGATTCAATAGATCAGAAACCTGTTACTCCAAATGAAAGTCCGAGTCAATTGCAAAATATATTAGGAAACTTATCCTTACCAGAAAATGGAAAGCCCGCAACTGAGTTAATTTCGAAAACGACTGATTTATTATTTAACCATTCCCTACTTAACGGACATCCTAAATTTTTTGGGTACATCACTTCTTCTGCTGCCCCAATTGGAGCCTTGGCCGATTTGCTGGCTGCTTCCGTTAATCCAAATGTTGGAGCACATATTTTAAGCCCTATTGCTACTGAAATTGAAAAACAAACTGTTAGATGGCTATCTGAATTTATTGGTGTCTCATCAGACTATGGCGGCATATTAGTCAGTGGTGGTAATATGGCAAATTTCACTGCATTCTTAGCCGCAAGAACAGCGAAAGCACCAAAGAGTTTTAATGAAGAAGGGATTCACAATACATCAAAGATATTAACAATTTACTGTTCTAAAACAACACATACGTGGATTGAAAAAGCAGTAATTTTATTTGGTTTAGGTACGAAATCTATACGCTGGATACAAACTGAAGCTTCCAATAAGATGGATACTAAAGTTTTAGAAGCTACAATAAAAGAAGATTTAGAAAATAATTGTATACCATTAATGGTAGTTGGGACAGCTGGTGATGTAAGTACTGGAGCTGTTGACAATTTGAGCTACATATCAGCTATTTGCAAAAAATATGACTTGTGGTTCCACATTGACGGTGCTTATGGTGTGCCTGCCGCGGTTATTCCAAAACTTAAATATTTGTTTGAAGGAATTAAAGAAGCAGATTCTATTGCTGTAGACCCACATAAATGGTTATATAGTCCACTGGAAGCAGGATGTACATTGGTGAAAAACCCACAGCATTTAATTGATACCTATAGTTCGCATCCAGAATATTATAACTTTAGCAAGAGTGGAAATGAAATAGCTCAAAACTTTTATGAGTACGGACTTCAAAACTCACGTGGTTTTAGAGCTTTAAAAGTCTGGCTTATATTACAACAAGTCGGTCGAAGTGGTTATGAAAAACTAATCAGTGAAGATATTGAGCTTTCAGAAATGCTATATGACCTTGTTGAAAAGCATCCTGAATTAGAGGCTGTTTCTCAAAATTTAAGCATTACTACTTTTAGATACATACCATTAGGCAACTCCCAAAACAACGATTATCTAAATAAATTAAATGAAGATATTTTAAATGAAATACAGACTGGAGGAGAAGTTTTTCTGTCAAATGCCGTTGTTAAGGAAAATTATTGTTTGAGAGCTTGCATTGTAAATTTTAGAACTTCCCCAAAGGACATAAAAGAAATTATCGAAATAGTAATAAGAGAGGGAAGGAAAGTTTATTTAAAACTATCACAAATAAAAGAATAGTAATTAAACGTGTTACAACATTTTGTATAAGTAATGGCAGGGGAAGTACTAAATTTCAAGGTTTGCAAACCGATCAAACTTCACCTCGGTTTGATTCGAAAGTTCCACGCAATCTGCCACTCCTCATACAATTTACCGTTAAGCGACATTAGATAATGACATCATCCTACATATATTCGTAATGTTGTAAATTTGAAAGAAAATACATGATATTACTTTTATTCTATTTATTTCTGGCCCTATTTGTTTCATTTCTCTGTTCAATAATGGAAGCAGTACTTCTTTCTACACCTCAATCCTTCTTGATTGTTAAGCAGGAAAACGGATATGCTTGGGCAAAAGCATTTGTTGATTTAAAAACCAATATTGATAAGCCATTATCTGCGATTTTATCCTTAAATACAGTAGCGCATACGGTTGGTGCGGCTGGAGTTGGAGCACAAGCAGTTAAAATATTTGGTGACGCATCTTTTGGAATTGTATCTGCTATTTTAACAATTTTAATTTTGGTAATCACAGAAATAATCCCAAAAACAATTGGAGCCAGATATTGGAGAAATCTAGCAATGATTTCTTCCATAGTTATAAAAGGCATGATTATTATTACCTATCCATTAGTTGTTATGTCAGCCGTTATTACGAAACTTATTTCAAAAAATAAAAATGAGAAAACTACTAGCAGAGATGAAATAGCAGCATTAGCAAATATTGGTGCAAATGAAGGCGTTTTTTCAAATAAGGAGCATAAAATAATTCAAAATTTGCTTAAACTAAAGAATTTGAAGGTAACAGAAGTAATGACCCCAAGGGTTGTTGTTTCTATTGCCGATGAGAAGCAATATCTAAAGGATTTTCTTAAGAATAAGGATTATCTAAAGTTTTCTCGCATCCCAATATATTCAGAAAGTGAAGAAAATATAACAGGGTACGTTTTTAGGCAAGAAGTTTTTGAAAAACTCGCAGAAGACCAACATGATTTAAAACTGAAAGATGTTAAACGAGAGATTGTTATTGTTCCAAATACTGCTGTACTATTTAGATTATGGGAAAAACTGCTGGAACAAAAAGAGCATATTGCCTTAATTGTAGATGAATACGGTGGTTTAGACGGAATTGTAACAATGGAAGATATTATTGAAACTTTGCTTGGCCTTGAAATAATTGATGAAACAGATACCATAACTGACATGCAAAAATATGCAAGGGATAGATGGAAGGAAAAACAGGCTAAATATAATCGACAAATTAAATAAAAAAGACAAAGAAACGCCGCCTAACAAAGTATAAAAATAATAGCCGAAATAATATTTAGCAATACAGTCACATTCGTAGAAACGCCATAAGTGGCGTTTCTTATTTTCTTTCCCTTGTTATAAAATCTTAACCAAATTACTATGCCTTTCATATCTGTCATTCAATCTATTTACTGCAACTCTGGACTGCCCGTTCTTTAAGCATTTTTTGATAGCATCACTCCCCTTTTTTAATTAGATTCAAAAAGTTCAATAGGCTTAGGCTGAAAGACTGTTTTGTGTGTGATCTGTAGAAATAATTCTAGATAATATTCAGCTATAAGCTTAGTATCAAAGTAAGTAAAATTAAAATCCAACAGACTAATTATGGTCACTTTAAATATTTATCTTATTAACTCATGTTACGCAAAACGGTCATTCTGAATGAAATGAAGAATCTCAAGGTTTCGATTTTTACAAAATTATGAGATATTTCACTTCGTTCAATATGACCAACACATATACTTGCGTAACATGAGTTATTAAGAAGAATCGATGGGCCCTAATAGTTCCAAGACTTCTGAAATATCTACGCACGTCTCAAAAATGGCGATTGATAGAATAAGTAATCCTATTGATGATTTTTTTGAATAGGATTAATGTTATTATAAAAGAAATATATAAACAATAGTGCTTATAGCACTAATTTGGATAGATAAGAACAATTACAATTACAAAGATGTTATGAGCAAATTAATAAAAGTGCATCATCCATAAAAAATATTTCATTATGACAAAGAAACAAACAAAACGAATAATCAGAATAGTATTGCTTGTTGGAACCATAATCTCCATGTTTTTCGTACCATGGATTTTGGTAAGGGCGTGGATAGCGCCACTACCAGATACGGTTCAGGAACAACTAAATGAAGCAATTGGTTATGGATTTGATGGAATGATTGTTTATGTAGATCAAGAAGGAAAGGAACCAGCCTTTTACGCTGCTGGTTGGAAAAATAGGGAGAAAAAGATACCCGCCGATCCTCATTCATTGTTCAAAATTGCCAGTATCGGCAAGTTATATGAAGCTGTTGCTATCACCAAATTGGTACATGAGGGGCGTTTGTCTTTGGATAGTACACTTGCCTATTACTTTCCGGAACTGGTGGGAAGAATTGAATATGCGGATAAAATAACTTTGAGAATGATGGTGGAGCATAGAAGTGGCATTCCAAATTTAACTGACACCCCTAATTTTTGGACAAACCCACCAAAAAGCAATAAAGAAGCGCTTGAACGAGTCCTTGATTTGCCGGCTGACTTTAAACCAGGAAAAAACTATGAATATTCAAACACCAATTATTTATTGATATCTGAAATCATTCAAAACGTGTCGGGTTACAGCAACTTTCAATACATCAAAGAGAAAATTTTGAACCCTCTCGGACTAAAAAATACTTTCGGTTCGATTCATGAGGTGAATATGGACGATGTGATGAGTGGGTATTACGTTGGCGAAGATCACGATATAAAGACTGTTGATTATGGCTCAATGTTGGCTACAGCAGAGGATGTCGGCATATTCTTGCGGGCATTAAACGATGGCTCATTGTTTGACGAAGGAGAACAGAAAATCTATTCCTCCATATACAAGTATAACCATACAGGTTTGCTTCCCGGCTATCAGAGTATTGCCAAATACCACAAAGACATCGACATGGTTGTCATTCAATTCAATAATACAACTAATTTTGATGGATATGACTGGAATTTAGCGGAAATTGTATATAACCGTATTGTTAAAATACTGAGAAGGGAAAAAAGCTCATAGCATTGTATATACGTAATGCGGGAGAAAGTATAGAATTAAACGAATTAAAAATTAATAAATATATCGGCAAAGTAGAAAGTAAAGTGCTTCTAATCCCGCACTGCGCTTATACTTTACCGTTGGTTGTAATTTGAACACACGCTTTAAACTAAAAAACACTATTTTCTGTCATATTTTCTTAAAGGCTGTCACTAACTAAATAGAGACAATAAATAAATAATAATTTAAATTTTAAGAAAATGGGAAACAAAAAAAAAGGAGTAAATCAAATGGAAAACAAAACAAAGAAAGTAAGTCAAATTCTCACAAGAAATCAAATTATTAGTAGCATCATATGGGCTATTGTTATACTCGCATGCTCATTTAGTTTGGAAAGTTCAAATAAGGAAATAATTTATATTCTTATAGCTGGATTTTTTGTTGAATTCCTCCGTATAACTTCATCAAACAAGGCATTAAAACAAGCCTACAAACAAGAGGAAAATTGAGAAGAATAAATTCACGTTTGATTTTTTTAATAAATATCAGACTGACAAAAAATGTTTAACCCCCTGCTTGAACTTGTTGACAAATAGAATTTAATTAACTTTATTTTTTGACAGATTTAAAGAACAGATACAAATACTATGAGATGCCGCATAAATTGGAAATAAACTTTGAGCAGATACTTAAGGAAAATAAGAATAAAATATTCAGGATTTGCAGAATATATGCTTCTCCTCCATTAGAGCCTCAAGACCTCTTTCAAGAAGTCATTTTTCAAATATGGAAATCTCTGGATAGCTTCAGAGGCCAATCATCAATCGATACCTGGGTTTATAAAATTACGATTAATGTTTGTTTACGTTCTAAAATGAAATTAGATAAGATTAATAATAAAACGGACAGATTTGAATCTATTCATTTTACACCGGTAGAAAAAGAAATTGATGCTTTTGAACAAGAAAAATTCAACTATTTAAAAGAATGTATTGCGGCTTTAAATGAAAGTGACACCTCACTTATTGTACTTTACTTAGATGAATTGTCTTATAAAGATATTTCCATAATCACAGGATTGTCGGAAAATCATATAGCAGTAAAAATGAAAAGAATTAGAAAAAAACTGTTTGAATGTATTTCCCTAAGAATAAAATAAAATGTTAGAACAAGAATTAAAAAATATCTGGAATAATTCGTCTCAAACAGAGCATATTTCTATTGAGACGTCTCAGTTAATAAAGGAGTTGAATGCTAAAATGAGAAGCATTCAAAAAGTAATTAGAATAAGAGATATAAGAGAGATTACTGCCTCGATGATTGGGATGCTATTTTTTATGTACTTACTTTATGAAATTCCTTTTCCAATTACCAGGTTAGCTTGCTCTTTGTCCATAGTTTGGTTTGCCTATGTTATTTTCAAATTAAGAAAATCTAAAACACAACACATAACAAGCCATATGGATTTATCGGTGAAAGGTCAACTTGCGGATCAAGAAGTTGCGCTGCAACATCAAGCGGACTTATTAGATTCTATCGTTTATTGGTATGCTATACCTCCTTTTATCATTAATTGTGTATTCCTATTAGGCTTGGGAAATCCTGCAGATTACAATTGGACCAATAGCCTGGCAGGAAGTATCTTACCTCTAACTGTCAATTTAAAAATAGTAACAATAATAGGATTGGCTTTCTTTTATGCTTTTATTATTTGGATTAATAAAAGAGCCGCCGCTAAAGATGTGAAACCAATTTTAGAAAAAGTTAAAATTATTCAAGCCGAATTGGAAGCTGATAAAAGAAATATTAATTAAAAATTACTGCCAACAATGTGGATAAATCATTCGGCAGCAAGTGGTTCATTTAGGAAAGACCGATTATAAATTGCTTGAATTACAATCCCGATATTTCTATTTTACAATAAAACACTTTTTTATAATCATAAGTTCATAACTGAAAACCCCAATGCACTTATTTAATCATTTCATTTAAACCGAGTCAATATTTTTCACTAAAATAAAGATAAAAAATGAAAAAACTGAACCTTAATGTTATGTTTACTATTGCAGCAGTATTGTTGATCTTAGCAGGTATTACAGCTTTGTTGTCTTATTTTGTTCCTTCCATTAAATCCGCAGAAGGTGTTAGTGGTATCTCAACGTATTACGTCTTTTTGATTCTTGGTACGGCTCAAATAGTATTGGGCGTTGTTGCCTGGACTGTTAGGAAAGATCCGGCATCGAAAACACGCACCACACTTGCCTATGGATACGCATCACTTTTTACTCTTTGGGCTATAGTGGATATTATTGGTACTATGGGAGAGTTTAGCTCAATACCCGGGCACGACAATTCTCTTTGGGCGTGGGTCGTTATCTTTTCTTTACTTGCTCTTGGCTTTTTCATTACCGGAAAGACCGGTAAATTGAATAGTGATAATTAGTCTTCAAATATTTATTTCATTATCAATTTTTATTCTACAATAATTGATAAAAGATGAAAATAAATCACTAAGACGAAGCACTAATCTAGTATAATCCATCTGCCTTAACGAACATTTTGAAAATAAAATTCAGTGAAGTGAAAAGATTGATTCTGGAAGATTATGAAGAAAATAAGAACGCACCACAACACATGGTATAGTGAATGCTGGTTTGCCTTTGGCGAGCTCCTCCTTCATCGTCGGTTCATCTGTTTGCAAAGGTTTATGGCACATAAAAAGGATGGTGTAAACTGATAGAAAATCGCCTCGTAAACCCGCATGATATCATACTATCAACCGTTACCAAACATATATATTCAGTGACATGGTAAAATTGCGAGCCTATGAAGGAAACCAACATAAAAGATAAAACCATAGCGGAACTTCCATTTATAAATATTAGTGCCAACGTTGAGAATGAATATTTCATTGATGGAATTACTGAAGAAATAATCAATGCGCTGGCGAAAATTGAGCAGTTAAAAGTTATTTCACGAACCTCAAGTTTTGACTTTAAAAACCACAAAGCTCCAATCAGTGAAATCGGGAAAAAACAATTATATGGGACACATATCAAATTTGATAATCTTAATCGTGTACCTTATCCTGTAATGTATCCGGGACATGTGGATCAGCGCAGAGCGGAAATTGGATTAGGCCCTTTGAGACCTTATTTAAAGAATAGATTTAATATCGATTGGCAGGTCACTCAGGAAAAATAGAATAGTGAAGACAGCCATCAAATTAAAGGAGACTGAAAATGAACAAAGAATTTTTTTTACGGGAATTTATAAATGAAGTTTGGAACAAGCAAGGTTTTGATAAAGTCGAGAAATACGTCTTTAGTGAGTACACTATTCATGTTGACAACGCAGATCCTTGGGAAGGGAAAACTCTAAATCATACTGAATTTAAAGAGCGGTTGAGTTTTTCATTCAACTCATTCCCGGATATGAATTTTGAAATAACATCTGCAATTCAGGATGAAAATCACGTTGCGATAACCTGGAATTTAACAGGAACAAATCTTGGAACTATCGGAGGATTTCCACCAACCCAAAAAGCAATTAACACAAAAGGAATGACAATTTATCATTTTAAAGACGGCCTGATCAATGGCCATACTCAAGTTTTCGATAGAATAACAGTAATGAAGCAATTGGGATTTATCTAAAAATGATTATAATAAGGATATGTTTAGTAACACCCATTATAGTTAATAAAGGTTTCATTGGTATGCAGGTAAGTAACCAGTAACCAGCTACAAAATTTATTGTACCTTGAGAGGTATTAAGCCCGCAATCCCTAACTAAACCATACCACCACAGTTGGAAAATGCGAAGAACAAAACAAATTTAAAGGTGTTCATACTCCGCCAATTAGACAGCCGCCGGACTAAATCTGCAATGTTTTCGGTTCCTCCGAATCAAGCCTTAGGGATAATTTTCCGATGTTTGAGGTTTACTAATTGGCAACACCGTTATATTCTAAGAGATGTAAAATGAAAGAAATATTAGAAACAGAGAGATTAAAATTAAGAGAATTTAATATTTCTGATGCAAGAAATTTATATCAACTGAATTTAGATCCAGACGTAGTTCGATATACAGGAGATTTACCATTTAATAATATTGAAGAAGCTGAAAGATTTATTAAAAACTATAACGAATATGAAAAGCATGGATTTGGAAGATGGGCGGTTATTGAAAAAGAATCAAATAAAGTTATTGGCTGGAGCGGACTAAAATTTAATGAAGAAAATTATATCGATATAGGTTTTAGGTTTCTAAAATCAGAATGGGGCAAAGGTTTTGCTACGGAATCGGCCAAGGCATGTCTGGAATACGGATTTGGAAATTTAAACCTACATTTAATCATAGCCCGAACTTCGGATCAAAATTATCCGTCACAAAAAGTTCTTGAGAAAATTGGAATGACTTATTGGAAAAAACAATATTGTGAGGGAATCGGCGAAACACTTTATTATAGAATTGAGAAATGAAATTAAAAAGTAACAGAAAATGTTTAATCATCCAATGGCTGACAGGTAAGTAAAAAGTCAATTGTATAGCCCGTTGTTCGAAATTAAGCTAGCGCATGCTTAATAAGATTTAAGGGCCTATTGTTAAAGAACTTATTAATATATTGTAAAATAGTAAGAGCAGAAATCTTAGAAATAATTCTTGTTCTAAAGCCATCAAAAGATTTAGCATAGTTTCTTCGGATCATAAATTGATCACATAATTGAGAGAATAAAGTCTCTATTCTTTTTCTTGAGTTCCTTAAAACATAAGGCTGTTTTTTATACTTTTCTTGATTAGAGCGTAAAGGAGTTTGTAAGGAAATATTTTCCGAATGGAACAAATCGGTCTGGATTTTTTCAGAGATATAACCTTTATCACCAAGTATCAACGCATTGTTTAATTTTGCTTTTACATCTTGTAGGTAATGGATATCGTGTACCGAAGCTTTAGTTAAATCATAAGAAGTAAACACCCCGTTAATAGTGCAAAGCCCATGTAGTTTATAGCCATAAAAGTAAGTATTCTGAGAAGCACAAAAACCCTTATCCGGTGATGTTTCAAAATCTTTACGACAGATTTTTGCTCTTGAGGCTCTTGATAGTTTACATACTTCCAGAGGCATAGTGTCAATGATAAAAATATTTTCAGCCGTAATTATTTTATCTGAAATAATTTTTCTTACTTCTTCTATCTTTAAGAAAAGTTTACGACGTCTTATGTTATATTTGCTACGCTGAATTAAATTAGGGAATTGCTTTTTATATTCAGTATTTAATTTTACAAATAAATTATTCTCATCCCTATCTAATCGGACTAAAGCTTCACTTGCTAGAGAAAGTGCGATAACCTCAACATCGGAGAACTTGGGAGTTCTGCCAACTTTTGGGAAATTGCCGTTTTTATCAAGTGAACCTTTTATGAACATCACTTAAGCCGTCTATCTTTTACCTTAACCAGCACTCATTTATTGAAACACTGCCTTAATTCCTTCTTGAATAGAAGTACCAACTACAGATAAGTGCGTTTCGTCTTCAAAAATCTTAAGTCGTAAAACCAACCCAGGATAGTTTCTGCTTTTAAGCTTCTCAGCCATTTTTTTTGCATTATCAATCATTCCCTCTGGCCCGCTTGCTAATTCCTTTGAGCCAACTGAAAGAAATACTTTCTTAGCCAGGTTTTTATGTGCAGTTGCGTATTTCTCCTCAAGCTTAAAAATTACAGCGTCATCCCACCACAAAGATGGACTGGCAATTACGTACCTTTTAAAAGAATCGCTGTGGTTAAATAAAACGTACAAGCCGAATAACCCGCCAAAAGAATGCCCTACTAATGTCTGATTATATTTATTCACGTTGTAGGTCTTATTGATGAGAGGCTTCACTTGATTATTGATAAAATGAAGAAAATCTTCAGCTCGCCCGCCTTGACCGGCAGTTGATGCCAGCGCCCAATCGTTATCTGGGGTAGGAGTTAGATCACGGGTATAGGCTGCAAATGAATCAGCAGGTTTACCGTCTTTGTCTGCAAAATCGATACCGACGATGATCTCTCTCGACAATTCAGAAACGTGCCGCATCATAGCAGCCATCACCGCATTCGGCCGGCTGTTCAGAACGTAAATAACCGGATATTTGGGAAACTGGAACTCAGATTCTTTAGCCTGATAATCTTTAGGCAAAAATACATCAATTAAATAATATTGTTTGAGCTGCTCTGAATACAACAAATGAGTAGCGGTATTCTGTAATGAAACTTGATCCTGGCATTTTACATCTGCAGCGCTAAGCCAGGCAATCATAACTAATATTATTAACAAAATTTTTGGGAACTTTCTGTTTTTCAAATTCAACTCGCAAATTATAATTGTTACTGACTTACTTTAGTTTGAATTTCTGACGGTAATTCAAATGCATTTTCAGCAAGAGCGTTATAAGAAACGGAATCTATTTCTATTATTGTTTCCACTCCGTTTTGTGTGCTTGCAATTCTGTGCGCTGTTTTAACACCGTCGAATTCAATGTAGTTGCTGATACGAATTTGAGTTGGTGCTTTTCCCATAGTGCCCAATTCCATCCTATCAATACCGCTTAACAATCCGGTTTCTTTGGAAAAGTAGAGGTAGTTTTCTTCTCCATCAGCATCTACCA
The DNA here is from genome assembly GCA_963739985.1 of uncultured Ignavibacteriales bacterium. Taxonomy (GTDB): domain Bacteria; phylum Bacteroidota; class Ignavibacteria; order Ignavibacteriales; family Ignavibacteriaceae; genus CAVUCE01. The sequence goes on along the minus strand of CAVUCE010000001.1, from coordinate 43,865 downwards.
GTAATACTTTAAACTGTTCGCCGTCTTCAAAGGTCACGGTTTGAACTGTTTCCTGTTTAACAGCATCCTTGCCTAGATTTAAATCACTATTGTAGAAATCGGCTCGTGCGATCATTTGTTTTAAAGCCTCTCCTTTAAAATCATGTTGCCCGACATTGGATCCATACTCCAGCCAACCGTACCATCGTAACCCGAAAGGCTTTTCCCATATTGCCCTAACTCGATAGTGGTTTTAATTTTATTGGGCACCGCTGCAATAATATGTAAATTTCCTTCAATTCCCATTGCCTTGATATGCAATTTACCGTCAATGGTTTTTGTGGTATGAGATCTGATAGATTGCTCGCCTCCTATTGCATCGATGTGTTTTTTAAACAAAACACCCGGAAGCGGTAAATCATCCGGTAGCCGATTCTTCTACAGATTGACTATACGATTGAACTGCAAATCCAAATGTTGCAGTCAAAAACAATATTATAGTAAGATATTTATTTATTGTGTGCATGGTATTGATCCCTGTTATATGATTGAAATAAAAACTAAATGACATCTTTCTTTCTAAATTGAACAATTACAGTTAATACAGGAATAATAATTGCGGTAAGTAACTGTATTATCATTATGCTAAAAACAGTGCTATTCCACACAGCCTGGTTTCCCCATACATAAGCGCCTACAGAATCTAAATAAACTATCTTCCAGAGATAGGCGGAGGTAGCGAAGCTTAAGGATACGACTGTAACAACGGTATAACCGATGGATTGAGTTAAAATGCTTATTGATAACATTAAAGAATAAACCGGTAAAATTGACAACAAAACCATCAACATCATCGGCAGACTGCCCGCGGGAAATATGCCGCGCGAAAATATTACATAGATACAGGCAGCCGAAAGCAACGCCCACATACTATAAAACACAAGTAAGTTAACTGAAAGTTTTGCTACGGTATATTGTTTAAAGTTTATAGGCAAGCTCATAATAAAAATGTGTGTTCCTTTTACATTATCGAACAACACTGAGTGTGCCAGCATATGAATACCTACTCCGAGTAACGAACCTGCTAAAAGACTAAAACCGATGTTCGCCGCTACCAGGCCGGGGATCAAATACGCGGCCACAATACCGACAACCGCGGCAAGCGACCACAATAGAATTGGTTTCCGGTTAATTTTCAAATCATTAATGATGAGTTTGTAAACTATCGATTGACTCATACCGAATCCTCCTTTGCGTATTTCACATTGCTTAGGAAAATTTCTTCCAGGGTTAATCTTTCAATGGTATCTACAGACAAGCCGGCACTCGTGAATTGTTCAAGTATTGCATCGTTGTAGTTGTTTATGGTAACAGTACACAGCTTACCGCTTGTTTGAATTTCTCTTATATTTGCTAAATCGGGCAGATGATTATTTTGCATATTAATAAGACGCAATCTTCTCCAACCGTCCAGGAACTCTTCCTTGTCCCGTGATTCGATAATCCGCCCATCGTAAATGAAGGTGATATAATCAGAGATTTGTTCAACATCCAAGGTGTTGTGAGATGAAAAAAGAATAGATCGGGTTTCATCTTCCAGCGCATTCATCATTTCGTTTAAAACCTCCTTTCTCGCTGCCGGGTCTAAGCCGGTCGTCGGTTCATCGAACACCAATAATTGTGGACGACGCGCCAGTGCTAATAACAAAGTGGCTTTTACCCGCTGTCCATGTGACAAGCCTTTTATCTTTTGTTCTTTTGTAAGATCGAAGCGGCGTAATAGAGTGCCAGCGTATTCATCATCCCATGAGTCAAAAATCGATTTAATAAATTCCATGTGGAAAGATATAGTTTCACTTTCGTAGAGACGCATATCTTCGGCGATAAAACCGATATCCCGTTTTGCTGCAATCTGATCATCTGGCATTGAATATCCTAGGACTTTGATTGAACCCATATCCGATCCCACAAGTCCCATGATGATTCTTAAGATGGTTGATTTTCCAGCACCGTTAGGTCCCACTAAACCCATGACTGTACCCTGTTCAAAAGACAGGTCAACATTTTGCAAGTGAAAATGCTGATAATGTTTTTCGACGCCTTTGCAATCTACTGCCAAAGGTATTGTCATTGTCCTTAGCCCTTCTAAAATTAAATGCTGAGTTTGAGAAAATTATTTGAAACTTTGCTTCAATGCTGTATGAAATTTCATAACCTCATCCTTAATGGACTTTTGTAAGGCTGTCAAAGCAGCTAGTTTATCCCCTTCTCTTCTCAAAAACCGGAATTGGGGATGAGTTATTTTTCTTTGAAGACAGTTTTTTCACAGCCTTCATCTCCATCAGTATATACTTAAGCCAAACTCCAGTAACCAATCAGCGGTTGGTTCAGTAATCCGAACGCATGTTCTCTCATGTATACTTTTTTATCATTTCTAATAGTTCATTCTCTGACATTTTCAGAGATTTCGCCAATTTCCCTGCTTGTTCCAGGTGCTGTCTTAACTCTTCACGTTTAAGCTTATTTAAATCCTGAGATTCATTCACCCGGCTGCCTTTTCCCTGTTGAGTGGAAATTACACCTTCACGCTCTAATTCCATGTAAGCACGTTTTACAGTGATGATGCTTACCTTTACCTCCGTTGCCAATTCCCGGATGGAAGGCAAAGGAGAATTTGGTAGCCAATCTCCTACCGCTATTCGTTGCTTTATTTGCTCCATGATCTGTTGATACATGGGGCGTTTATCTGTTTGCGAGAGTAAAAAGTTATAATTCATAATTTTAGCTCACACAATATACACAGTATACACAGTAGAGTCAAATAGAATGTTATTAATTTTTCATGGAGAAATATTTAGAAAAGAAAGAAATACCCATCTTTTACTATTTAACTAACATCAACCTTATAATTCTTTTCTACCCCTAAAAAGTTTATATTGTAATTCATTGCGGAACTACCAAATTTATTTAAATTCAATTAAAAAGAAGTTGCTTATGCAAAGTATTTCTATTTGCAATTCAATTAATTATAAACACAACAAATTATATGCTGGAAATAACCGTAGACTATTTAAATACAGCGAATTTCTGGTTTTAATATTTTTTTTATTTGCAGGCATTTCATATTCCCAGACTGCAACTACTCCTTCAGGCAGCGGTACATCAGGTAGCCTCTACTTAATAGCCTCTTTGAATAACCTTTATTGGATTACTCAAAACCAAGTTCATGGGGATCATATTTTAGACAAACAGCAAATATAGATGCATCTTCAACATCAAACTGGAATTCTTCAAGTGGATTTACTGCTACCATTGGAAATGGCACAACAAAATTCACCGGAAACTATGATGGACAAAACTATACAATTGACAATTTATATATTAGCTCTTCTTCTACTGTAATAGGTCTATTTGATGAATCAAACGGGGCCACAATTTCAAACTTAGGTTTAACTAATGTTAATATTACTGCCCGTCCGAAAACTGGTGCACTAATCGGATGGGACAATGGTAGTAGTACAATCAGTAACTGTTATTCAACTGGTTCCGTTTCAGGCACAAATTTTATCGGAGGTTTGATCGGGCAATCATCCTCCGGTATTGTAAATAAAAGCTATTCGGCATGTTCTGTTACCGGTTCAGGCAACTATATCGGCGGCTTGGAAGGTGCACAAAATTTGTATTCATGCCAAATAAATAATTCATATGCTATTGGCAATGTTACATGCGGTACCAATGTCGGAGGACTGCTGGGTCGGGGCTCTGCGGGTGGCGGAACAATAACTAATTCGTATGCGACAGGCAAAGTCACTGGTTCTAATACAGGAGGCTTAATTGGCAATACTGCTATAACGGTGAATAACTCTTTCTGGGATACCGAAACCACAGGGCAAAGTAGTTCTGCAGGAGGTACGGGTGAATCGACAAGCAATATGAAATCCTCATCTACTTTTACTGGTGCTGGTTGGGATTTTGGAAGCACGTGGGCTATTAATTCCGGGATAAATAACGGGTATCCATATTTGCAAAACGTTACAATTTTGTCCGTCGAACTGACAACATTAACAGCAAATATTTTGGAAGATAATGTAAATCTTAACTGGAAAACTTCAACCGAAGTTAATAACTATGGTTTTGAAGTTCAGCGATTAGCACAAAATTCTAACAGTTCCCCGGACCAAGCCGAGTCGTGGGAAAAGATAGGATTTGTCAAAGGCAATGGAACTTCGAACAACGTAAACAAATATTCTTTTGTAGACAAAACTGCTTCCAGAACAGCACTAAAATACAGACTAAAACAAATCGACATTGACGGTAGCTTTAAGTATTCAAAAATTGTAGCGGTTTCATTAATAAAACCGGATAAATTTGAATTAAATCAAAACTACCCCAATCCGTTCAACCCAACAACAAAAATAAAATACTCAATTCCCAAAACATCAAACGTGGAATTGAAAGTATTTGATATACTCGGAAGAAAGGTAGCTGAATTGGTTAATGAAGAAAAACCTGCTGGAAATTATACAGTAGACTTTAATGCTTCTAAACTTTCAAGCGGAATTTATTTTTATAGAATAACCAGTGGTAATTTCACTCAAGTCAAAAAGATGATTTTACTAAAATAATATTTCAATATACCACGGTAAGTCACCATATTTTGGTGTCTCTGTCTCTTGCCATCTCCATCCGGTGGAATTTATTCTTATAGAATTGCCGGCATCTCGTATTTAATGCAAAAATCACAGTAATAATTCACTCACCCGTCTTATCATTTTTTAAATTTTTGATTGGATCTGCAAATATGGCGTACAAAATAATGACACTTATTATCTCCCGTTTAAACTTACTAAAGACAAAAAGACTTTTAGATTCAATTCTATAGCCGATGCTTCCCGGAAATTAAACATTAACTATAACTTTATTGCCAATGTTCTGTCCGGTAGATGGAAAACAGCCGGGGACAATCCATTCCCCTTCCTTAATTCCTTTTTTCTGTTATATCCCTCAAATGGACTAATCCCATTTTCATCCCTTTGCACGATTGAACTACACTGTACTTTCTTCATACCTTTATCTCAGTTTTATGAAACGATTATTTTTAAGGAGTCTGTTATGAACAAACCGATTATTCTTTCCAATGTATTTTACCAATGTTTGCATTTTCTAGGAATTATACTAATAGTTATCGTGACTGTAATTCCTTGTACTTATTCTCAAACAGTGTATCCTAACCCTTCAAGTGTAGATTTATTATCAGCAGGTAATTTCAAAGTTCTTGCTGCAAGTGCCAGCACCATTGTTCCTCCAGCAATTGTGACTGGTAATGTAGGCGCTACTACGGTAACCAATTCGGGAACTGTAAACGGAAATCTTGGAGGTACAACTTTGACAAATAGTGGATATGTGTCGGGTAATCTTTGGGGAACCACTGTAACCAATACCGGAACATGTGATGGAACCACAACGATCGGAACAAACACTGAAGTACCGCAAGCCCAATCCGATTACGCAATTGTATACAGCAACATTGTTGGACGTACCGCTGATATTAATTTAGCTACAGGCACAGATTTAGGCGGAACAACACTTGGTCGCGGGATTTATGAATCGGCAGGATCTTTTATCATAAACGGGACACTAACACTAACGGGCTCATCAACCGATATCTTTATCTTCAAGATGATTAGTACGCTTTCACCAGCTGTAGGAAGTAATGTTGTTCTTACTGGAGGTGCAATAGCGTCAAATGTTTATTGGCAGGTTGGTAGTTCAACATTTATTAATGGAGATTTTAAAGGAAACATACTTGCTTACGCAGCCATTACACAAAATGCAGGTGCATCTATAGAGGGCAATTTATATACAAGGACTTCCTATATTGATATCAATGGCTCTTCTGTATTACCGGTGGAGCTGACATATTTCACGGCTGCATTAAATAACAATACAGTATTATTAAATTGGAACACTGCTACGGAAGTAAATAATTACGGATTTGAAATTCAGCGTTCAGCAGTCAGAGCTCCGGCTAATCAGCCCTTGTCTGAGAACGCTGCAAGCTGGTCGAAGATTGGCTTTGTGAAAGGAAGCGGAAACAGCAATTCATTAAAGAGTTATTCATTCACAGATGATAATCCCGTTAGCGGAAAAGTAGAGTACAGACTAAAACAAATAGACAATGACGGCAGCTTTAAGTATTCAAAAATTGTAGCGGTTTCATTAATAAAACCGGATAAATTTGAATTAAATCAAAACTATCCCAACCCGTTCAATCCTTCTACTGAGATTAGTTATTCAATTCCAAAATCGAATAATGTTGAATTGAAAGTTTATAACTCAATCGGTAAAGAAGTTGCAACTTTGGTTAATGGAATACAAGAAGCCGGTAATCATAAAGTACATTTTAATTTAAGTAATCTTTCAAGTGGGATCTATTTTTACAGATTAACAAGCGGTAACTTCACACAAATCAAGAAAATGATATTACTGAAGTAATTAAGAATATACAATTATATTTATCGTACTAACCGATCTAGTATATTTATCTGCAAGATAATTTATTGCCTATACAGCGGGAACGCTCTGTTCCCGTATCTCTTCAAATTCCTTTCTGATAGAGTAATTGCTCAGAGCGTTCTCATCAATTAAACCCAGCTTTAGGTATTTCTCAATCTCCGGGAGTTTGATGTCTTCAGTTTCGTATAACTCGATATTTTCTAGTATTTCGCTCAATTATTTTCTTAAAATTTAATTTGTTGATATTTCAATTTACTGATCTATGGATCTCATATTATCTCGCATAATCTGATATTCTCGTTTCCCTTCTGCCCTTACTTTTTCAATAAATGCTTTTATAGTTTCCCCTTCATAGGTAACATTAAAACTTAAATCAAGCTCCGGAATATTTATTCTGATTTTATAACCATTTTCATTTCTCCCGAAAAGCGCAAATTTGAAATTTATCGGCTCCTTCTTGAGATCGTGAATAAATTGCGCGATTTCCCCAACTTCTAATTTCCAACCATCATTTTCCAAAGTACTTTACTTTCCTTTCAACTAGATTTTGTACTATCTTTATAAACTCACCTACCTCTTCACCTTCGTATCTTGCTACAACAGTGCATTCAATTTTAGGTACATAAATCTTAAAAACTGTATAATCAAGCTTCATTTCATAATCTACTATATTGAAAAAAGGCTTAGCATAGTTTAATCTTATTATAAACCTTTCTAATTCTCTTACTTTGATTATCTCAGTTAACGACAATTTTTACCACTTTTTAATTAAACCCTCTTAATCAAGATAGCACAATTTTGTTATTATAGATATTCAATAAAGCACCTCCATTATAATACTCAAGACTACTCCCAGTTTCTCCAAGTCAATCTCATATCCTTGAAATACCGGGATTACATAATCTGCTGTAATAAAAATAATTTCAGCAATAAATGCCTAGAAAACCAATTTCAATCAGACATTATAATGACAATATCTGGATCTTCATCCGCGAATTTCCCTCAATGTTCCGGCCGGTAGATGGAAAACTGCCGGGGACAATGCATTCCCCTTCCTTACTTCCTTTTTTCTTTTTTCTTTTTTATCCCTCAAATGAACTAATCCCATTTTCATCCCTTTGGGGGATTATATATCACCTGTATTTCACATAACTTAACTATCAACAAAGAGAAATATTATGCTACGACGAGAAATAAAATAACCTTTGAAAAGGCAATAATAATAAAATGTAATTAAGTTCTGCTTATATATTTAAGCTTTATAAAAGTAAAGCAATGATAAAATCTTTCTACATATTTCTTTCTTCCCAAATATTTCTTCCAATTCTTATAACCTTTTTTATAGAATTCAATTCTACCGGACAAAACATGTACTTGCCATTATATTTGGTTGCAATCAGGAGTGAATTAAATGAAACTAAAACCTGAGACCAAATCGCTGACATTACAAAAGCCTTTAGTGTTTTTAAATAGATTCATCCCTACAATTTTTGTCACGGTAATCTGTTTAATAATTACTTTTATAGTTTGGAATTACTCTAACAAAATTTGGGAAAAAGATGTTAACTCATATTTTGAATATCGCGCAAGAGATATTTATTCTCGTATTGAACTTCGCATAAATAGTTACTCCAATATATTAAGAAGCACAAGGGGTTTTTATGATGCTTCTGATTTTGTCAGTCGAAGAGATTTCCATACTTTTATTAATTCACTCAATCTCGACAAAAATTATCTCGGCATACAGGGTGTAGGATTTTCTTTAATAATCCCGCCTGAACAAATTGAAAACAATATAAAAAGCATTCGTAAAGAGGGCTTTCCTAAATATAAAATCTGGCCGGAAGGTAAGCGCGAAACATACACTTCTATAATTTATCTCGAACCGTTCAAAGGTTTTAATCTGCGTGCTTTCGGATATGATATGTTTACCGAACATATGCGCCGGAAAGCGATGGAAACGGCACGTGACTCAAATGAAGCTATATTATCCGGAAAAGTTCTCCTCGTGCAGGAAACAGGGAAAGCAGTGCAAGCGGGATTCCTTATTTACCTCCCTGTTTATAAAACTGGTAAACCGTACACAACAATCAGTGATAGGCGAAAAAGTATAATCGGTTGGGTTTATTCTCCTTTCAGAATGGATGATTTTATGGCAGGGCTTTTCGGTGAGCGTGCCGGTGACCTTGATATTGAAATTTATGATGGTCGTAATATTACAAATGAAAGTAAATTGTTTGATTCCAAATCTCACAACAAAATGATAAAGCATATTTTGGTTTCAAATAAAATAATTGAAATTAAAGGACACATTTGGAATGTAATAATAAAATCTACGCCTCAATTAGAGTCCAGGTTAGGGAGTAATGATGCAAAAAAAGAATTAATTATTGGATTATTCTTAACCCTGCTATTTTCGTTATTAACCTGGTTAATTGTAAGTAGAAGAATGCAAACAATAGCTTCCCATAGAGAACGAATTTATGTACAGGATATTCTTAACGAAAGCAGAGAGCGTTTTAGAATCATTTTCGATCAGTCGCCATTTGGTATCGCCCTGATCGATTCACATTCGGGACACTTTTTTGAAGTCAATAAATGCTTTGCAAAGATTGCCGGCCGACCGGTGGAAGAAATGACAAAACTTAACTGGATGGATATAACTCATCCAGATGATTTGCAAGCTGACCTTGATAATATGGCTCAAATGAATGCAGGTGAAATAAACGGGTACCAGATGGAAAAACGGTATCTCCGTCCAGATGGCGGCATTGTTTGGATCAGTATGACAATCAGTCCTTTAAATATCCAAAACAAAGTTAATCGAAATCATCTCTGTATGGTTGAAGATGTTACCGAGCGCAAACAATCACAAGAAATATTAAAAGATTCAGAAATCCGGTACCGCCGGCTATTTGAATCCGCAAAGGATGGAATTCTCATACTTGATGCAGATACAGGTAAAATTGTCGATGTAAATCCATTCTTGATTGATTTACTTGGCTATTCAAAAGAAGAATTTGTTAATAAATCTATCTGGGAACTTGGATTTTTTTCAAATATTATTGCTAACAAGGATAAATTATTAGAATTACAGCAGAAAAAATATGTCCGTTATGAAGATTTAACACTTAAAACCTTTGAAGGGAAACAAGTAAATGTTGAGTTCGTCAGCAATGTTTATTTAGTAGATCAAAAAAAAGTGATTCAGTGCAATATAAGTGACATTACCGAACGCAAACAATCTGAATATGAACTTCAGAGCTCAAGAGATTTACTTATGTCTATTGTAGAAAATTCACCTGTCCGCATTTTCTGGAAAGATCGTGATTTGCGTTACCTGGGATGCAACTCACCGTTTGCGAGAGATGCAGGATGTTCCAGTCCTAATGAAATAATAGGGAGAACCGATTTTGAAATGACCTGGAAGGATCAGGCAGAGTTATACAGAGCTGACGATAAGGCAGTAATAGAATCTGGTAATTCTAAGCTGGATTTTGAAGAGCAGCAAACTACACCGCTGGGCAATACGATTTGGCTGAGAACTTCCAAGGTGGCATTATTGGATAAAAACAAAGAGGTATTAGGCATCCTGGGAATCTATCAAGACATTACCGAACTGAAAGAATATTCTATGAAATTAGAAGAGAGTGAAAGAAGATACATAAAAGCAGAACAAATGGGGAAAGTGGGAAACTGGGAATATAATATTCATACTTTAAATTTTTGGGGATCAAAAGAAGCAAAAAAAATATATGGATTTAATCCAGAGTTAGATGAATTTACCACTGAGCTAGTTGAAAATTGCATTCCTGAAAGAGAACGCGTCCATAAAGCTTTGATTAATTTGATTGAAAGGAGAGAAAGATATGATCTTGAATTTGAAATTCATCCTAAAAATGGAGAGGAACCAAGGATTATTCATTCGATTGCAGAATTAATTGTAGATGAACAAAATAATCCTATTGAAGTAATAGGTGTTCTCACAGACATCACCGAGCGCAAACTCACGGAAAAAGAATTAATTCGAGCAAAAGAAAAAGCGGAAGAAATGAACAAGCTTAAAACTACCTTTCTTGCAAATATGAGTCACGAACTACGCACTCCACTGATTGGCATTTTAGGTTATGCTCAATTTTTGGAAGCCGAATTAAAGGATAAAGAATTAATTAAAATGGTCAAAACAATAAAAAACAGCGGGCAAAGATTAAATACTACCTTAAATAACATACTCGATATTTCAAAAATCGAATCTGAAATAAAAAGTGTTGAATTAAAACAACATGATATATTGAAATATTTAAATGAGCAGGTAACATTATTCAAATTAGCGGCTGAAAGTAAAGGCTTATCTATTTTTTATAAACCTTGCTGCGAAAAGCTGGAAGTTTTTATCAATGAAGAAATGTTCGTGTCTATAATAAGTAATCTGTTAAACAACGCAATTAAGTTTACCGATAAAGGAAGTATAACTTTAACAGTGAAACTGGCGGAAGACAAAGCGATGATAGCAATAATGGATACCGGCATTGGTGTGCCTATTGATAAACAGGAAATAATATTTGAACCATTCAGGCAGGCAAGCGAAGGTTTCAGCAGAACTTTTCAGGGAACCGGGCTGGGATTAACTTTAGCCAAAAAATATGCAATGTTAATGGGCGGAATAATCAGTGTGGAAAGCAAACCCGGTGAAGGAAGCACATTTACTCTAGAACTTCCAATTAAACAAAAATATTGAAGAAAATGTTATAAATACTAAATGGCAATGATGACTATGACTGAAAATAAAGAGAATAATAATTCATCAAAACAAAAATTGTTATTTGTTGAAGATGATAAAGTTACAATAGATGTGGTTAAGAGACTATTAAAAGATAAGTATGAAGTTGACAGCGCATTCAACGGGAAAGATGCTTTGGAAAAAGCGAGAGAGAATGATTATGCTGCTTTTTTAATTGACATAGGCCTTCCGGGAAAAATGGATGGAATAAAAACAACTAAAGAGCTTAAAAAAATAAAGGACAATATAAATAAGCCCTATATTGCAATAACTGCTTATGCTATGCAGGGTGATAAGGAATTTTTTCTTTCTGAAGGATTAACTCACTACATTTCCAAACCTTTTGACTTTAAGGATTTTATTAAAATAATTGAATCCATACTAAAAGAACCGGTTAAAGGCATTAATACGTGAACATCTGTAGAATTATAACAGACTTCTTTTATGTAAAGAATTTGTAGAAAAAAACGGAGGCAGAATTTGGGCTGAAAGTAAAGTAGATAAAGGCTCAAAGTTTACTTTTACAGTTCCTTGCGGGTAAATTCTTAATAAAATTATTTTAGAGTAATTTTATATGCTGAAGCAAACAATAAATCTTTTTATTCTGAAATTAATGTTAGGCAGAATGACAAAGCGGAATATATTTTTACAGATTAACAAGTGGTAATTTCACACAAATAAAGAAAGTGATATTGCTTAAATAATATTTAAATATACCACGTAGAGACACCAAATATTGGTGTCTCTGTCTCTAAGAAATGTACAGTAAGCAAAACCTTCCACCCGCATAATAAGGTTAAATTTGCCCCTACTTAAAAAATATCCCTATATTTACCCATGACTTTAAAACTAACTCGCCCGCTAATATTCTTCGATATTGAGTCAACCGGACTCGATACCGCAAAAGATCGCATTATCGATCTTTCAACCTTCTCCGTTAATCCGGATGGAACAAAACAAATAACAAACTTTCGTTTTAACCCGGGCATTCCAATTCCTCCGTCTTCAACCTCCATACACGGCATTAAAAATTCAGACGTTAAAGACTCGCCGTTTTTCAAGGATAGAGTAGAAGAAGTATACAAATTATTTTCCAACTGCGATGTAGCCGGATACAATATTTTCAACTTCGATATTCCCCTACTTGTGGAAGAATTCCTTCGCTGCGGAAAAGAATGGCCTCATACTGACACAAAAGCTGTGGACGCCTACACAATATTTGCAAAAAAATTACCGCGCAACCTAACCGGCGCCTACAAATTCTTTTGCGATAAAGATCTTGAAAACGCACACTCTGCGGAAGCAGATATACGCGCGACAGAAGAGATATTTAATTCACAACTGGATAAATACTCTGACATTGGAGAAGATGTAGAACACATAAATCAATTTTGCATAGAGGGTCAAAAACCGATTGTAGATTACGCAAAACGATTAACCTATAATGAAAAAGGTGAAGTAGTTTTTAACTTTGGCAAAAACAAAGGGAAAAGAGTAATAGACGAAAGAGAATATGCGCGCTGGATGTACAAAACTGATTTCCCCCTAAATACAAAAAACGCACTCAAAAAAATCTTTAATGAAATAGATAAAAAGACTTAAAGATTTTACACTTTCTGCAATTTTGTCATACGCAATAGCTTTTCTTCTACCTCCTACCTGCCGAGCAAATAACTATTCCCGAATGCAGCAACCTTCGCTTCAAATTTTATCTGGCTTTGCTACAATATCACTTAATAATAAATTATTATTACTACAAATGATTGATAAGAAAGGTAATGCTTTATTTAAGTCATTAATAACTAAGTAGATTAAAATTAGGAAAATAGCTCAATTAAAATTTTCACTGTCTTGTATTGAAATTTTCTTATGTGAAATTGTGCTTATTTTTGCATCAAAAGGCTCCAATTCTCTCCAAATTGTCCAATAGCTATAACCATTTAAAAACAAAAAAGCCCGATTATGAGTTATAATCGAGCTTTTTAAGTGGGCCCAGATGGGCTTCCCAGAAGGGATCACTATGTGAGAACCACCGACCCTCTGATTATGAGTCAGAAGTAATATTTGTTTTTTCAATCATAATCTAAACATTTTTTGATATTGTGGCTAAAATTGTGGCTATAATGACATCAGGTTTTTGATTGAATTCTAAATACTGTAGCTTCAGATTTATCAAATCCATCTTCGTCATTTTCACTCTCAATTTCTAATGCTGAATCTATCTTTGTGCCGAGTTTATTCATATCAGCGTGAAGGTAGTATTTTAGTGTGGTTCTAATATCAGTATGGCGAGCAATAGTTTTTATATCATAAAGGCTGACGCCGCTGTTAACCAGTTGAGTCAAAAATGTTTTTCTTAAAGTATGTATGCTATAATGTTTATACCCATTCTTTTCTAAGAATCGTGACCAGAATTTAAATGAGTCGCCACTAGCATAATCAAACAACTTCCCGCTTCTATATTTCCAATTTTCTAATATAAATTTTCTTAGTTTTGGATATAGTGGAAATATATCCTCACGTTTCCCTTTTGTATTTATTATTTTAATTAGATTATGTTCAAAATCAATATATTCAAATCTCAATCTAACAAGTTCGTTCGTTCTAAGCCCAGTTAATAAGAAAAATTTAATTACTCTATAATGGTTATCATTATGTTTCTTTAATTTCGCAAGTATCGTATCAAGTTCGTGTTGCGATATGGTGACAACTGATTTTTCTTCCGGTTTGAGTCTGATGAAATAATTTTTTTCTATGAAATCCATTTTTACAAAATAATCAAATATTATTTTCAGATGATTATTATAATTGGCAACAGTATTGTTGGAAAGTTTTTTCAATTCTTTTAATGGTAATTTTGCTACGGGTATTTTTTTAATCGATTTCTTATTATTTACTTTCCTCACAAAATTATTTTTTAGTGAATTAATAAAATCCTTAATATCTGCTTCACAAATACTTCTTAATTGAATATCACCTATATAATCGGAAAAATGATAAAACGCGGTGTCATACGCTATAATTGTTTTCTCTGATTTTTCTTCTTTTGTCTTTAAGAATTCTGCATACGCATCCTTTAGTGTCAGACCTTTTCTTTTTACCTTCTTATACTTTTCGCTAAGTATTCCGGCATCTAAGTCAGCTTCTATTTGCTTTTTAATTCGCCGGGCTATTTTTTTGTTTTCTCTATTATCTATAAGATTAAGTGATTTTCTTACTCTCTTCCCATTGATATGATAAAGTATCCAGATTTTATCTCCTCTTGTATAAAGACTTGCCATTCTCTTCCTCCTTCCGGTACATTCCCCTTCCAAATTATTTGTTACTCTTCCCCTTCCTTTTTAACTCATCAATTATTTCACTCAGCTGATTCATCATCCTCTCCTGAGCAGTAATAACTTTATCTTTCTCAGCCAAAAGTTTCTTTAACTGGTAGATCATCTGCTTGTCATCCGACAAATCACGCAGGTTATCCTCATACTCGTTCTGCTCAGTATTTTTCTTACCTAAAAATTCATTAAGACTTTCACTCGGCTTCAGCCCAAAAACTTTCTTTACCTTCGCGTAAAATTTCTCATTCGGATTCTTCAAATAACGCGAAAGCTGCTGCCGGGACATTCCTATCTCCGCTGCAAAACTCGATAATGATCCGTACTCCATTAGAATAAGTTCTCTTATTTCCTTTATCTTCGGCATTGTTCCTCCCTTGATTATTTTGTTATTATAACTATCTAACTATAAATATTTTTGATAATTGCTTGACTTTATTTTTTATGCTTTTTATCTTGGTTCCACTTTTGTCATCAATTGTAATCATAACTAATCATTAATATAATTATCATATTATCAAATGTCAATTAAGATAGACAACATTAACTTCACTGATGTTAAGCTGACTTTCTCAATAAGCGCAGCCGCAGATATTACCGGCTACGATAGAAGCTACATCCGGCACCTCATTGAGATCGGTGAACTCGACTATCTTATCCCGCCGAACCGTAAACAAAAAAGAGTGACTTTATTTTCTTTAATTAATTTCATCCGGGATAACACATATAACAATAAAGAAAGGAGTGCTGATGATGAGCAGCAGTTCAAGCTACCCAACTAACACCAGTAACAAAAACCAGACAAAGGTTATCCACGTCAATAAAGATATTCACAAACATTTCCGGGTCTTCGTGGCTAACAAATGTTTAAGCGAAGATACCACAATAACAAAGGAAGCCGAGGAAGCTCTTCAATTTTACATGAAGTATCATAAAGGAGCTAACGCATGATCATTCCAGTTCTATCCGGATTTCTGCTTGGTTATTTCCTAAGTTATCTAATCAGCCGAATACATATTCAAAAACTGCGGTCTAAAATTATATCCAACCATATCGCCTTCTCCGATCACATTCGTCCGCCGAACTGAAGTTCGGTTCGGCCAATTTTAACAATCTAAATTTAATCGGCTTTAGAATAATCCGCCTTTGTTGAAATGCATTTCAACTCATAAAATAACTATGCTTAAAAATAAACTACCTCCTTGCGTAGAAGGAATAACTATATGAAAAAGAATCTTGTCTTTTATTATCACTACTGCAACGCGCACAACCAGCCGGGCAGTAAAATGCTCAGAGTAAAATACGGATGGTCAGGCGAAGGAAGATATTATGCTCTGCTTAATATGATCGGAGACAGCGAATACTGCGTGCTCGATATGAGTAAGAAATTTATCGCTGCAGTCTATGCTGAAGCTCTAGGTTTATCTCTCGATGAGTTCAAGGAGTTTGTTAACTACCTTGTAATCGACTGTGAATTATTGATTCGGGTAAACCAAAATGTTGATAAAAATGTGGATAACTCTGTGGATAACTGGTTGATAACTTCTGAGCTGCTGCAGGAAAACTTCACTGAAATCATGCGTTTAAGGGATAAAGCAAGGCAGAGAAAGGCTAAAAACGAAGTCGAAAATTCCGGTTCGGATGAAAAGCAGAAAAGTTCGCGCGAACTTTCCGAAGGTTTGCCCGAACTCAACAACAAAGAAAGAAAGAGAGAAAAAAAGAAAATAATTAATAAGGGTGTTGATAGTGTGGATAACTCTTTGTTTTCTTTTGGCTCCGATCAAATTTCTAAACGAATGAATAAAATTATTTCTCTGAAAGCATTGTCTTGTTCTCCCTACTTCATACCGCCGTAATCATTTTTTTTCTGTAATGAAACAAGGTTTAATCTTAACTATAAGCATTCGTTGTTTTATTAACTCTAACACATTTTCAAAATAAAATATGAGGTCTTTCATGAGAAAAGAACGTTTTCCTCTCTGCTGGCCAATGGGCTTTAAGAGAACGGACTCCCCTTCCTCTTCCCGGTTTTCCGTTACTCCGTCGGCGGCAAGGCATGGACTTTTGCTTGAGCTGAAAAGGCTCGGCGCTGATGATGTTATTATCTCTACAAACATTCCGCTGCGTAAGGACGGTCTTCCCTACAGTGCAAGATCGCAGCCCGAAGACACCGGAGTCGCCGTTTACTTCCGGTGGCGCGATCGGGATTATTCTTTCGCGTGTGATAAATGGAATTCTGTACCGGATAATATGCATGCAATTAAAAAAACCATTGATGCGATCAGAGGCTTGGAAAGATGGGGTGTTTCTGAAATGCTTGAAAGAGCTTTCTCCGGGTTTGCGGCTCTTCCGGAGAGTGTTTCTACTGTCAAGGACAGATGGTACAGTATTCTTGAGGTAAATGAAGATGCCGGCTTAAATGAAATATCACAAAACTACAAAAAGCTTATAGGCAGATATCATCCGGATAAGCCGAACGGAGATCTTCAGAAGACTTACTTGCTGAATGAAGCTTACAGCTATGCTAAAAAAATAAAATCATAAAAATAATATTTGGAGGTAATATGCCTAATCAATGCAGTCTATGTAACGCGGATATTTATTTTCTTCCCGGTAAAGACGGAATGCCTATTCCGGTTGAAGCTGATTCGCTTTCTGCTTTTGAAAAACTTGATCTTGATTGCGGAATAAAAGTAAATTTCAACCCGATGAAACACCGCAATCATCTTGAACAATGCAATATCTTTCATAAAAATATCGATGAACCGCCTAGATCAAATACCGAA
Source organism: uncultured Ignavibacteriales bacterium (assembly GCA_963739985.1). Classification (GTDB taxonomy): domain Bacteria; phylum Bacteroidota; class Ignavibacteria; order Ignavibacteriales; family Ignavibacteriaceae; genus CAVUCE01. The sequence continues at coordinate 26,475 of CAVUCE010000001.1, read as the reverse complement.
TTATGCTTGTTTGAATTTCAAAGATTCACATCCGGCAGTCATAACCGGCAGTTCGTTAAGTGAGACTTAATCAATTGTTATGTAACGGTTTACAAAACGTATGAAATTTCATATATTCGTACAATTTTTATGTTGAACTAAATTAAAGGAGGTTTAATGGAGAATCTAAAAATTAAAATTAAACGATATGCTGTTATTTGGAAAGAAAGTTCCAAATCCGATTTCGATATTCCCACCGGCGAAGAAATACTATATGCGGAACCGGATGACGAAAAGAATATGATCTTCCCCGCCCCGTGCAAAAAGGCTTTGGCAATATTTACAAACAAAAAAGACGCAGATGAATTTAGAGATGGAAACGACAGCTGGAAAGTAGTACCGGTCAAAATAGAATACTAATTTTAGTTCACGGTTACGGGCTAAAGCTACATTGAACGAAGGAGCAATTATATTTTTTAAATCATTGAGGTAAAAAGAAGAACATCATTATAAAATGTCGAGAATTATTTCAATTATCGCGGTTCCAGCATTCATGTTTTTAATTGGTAGTCATCAGATTAATTAATAAGGAGATACTCTATGCTTTTTTATTTGCCTAATTTAATTTTTATGTTTTCAGTTAGAGATCACCAATACCATGAAGGATTTAATCCTCTTTCATATAACCATGTTCTTATATTCAAGACATCTTGTCGAATTTAAATTAATCACTTTCGCTTGTCGAGCGTTCTGTACCAAACACTAAAAAAATAATTCGACTTTATATTTAAATGTAAAAATAAGACATACATTTTTTGAGAACATCTCGAAGCACAATTTTAATTGAATTGCGTTTATAAATTCATAGTATATGTTTTTATAAAACAATAATTTTAACTTTACTATAGAAAACTTAATAATTTATTTAACTATGAATAATTCTCCTAATCAGACTTTAAATGAAATCCCTATATTTTCTCAACTCAGTACGATTGAGTTACGTAAAATTACTTCATTAAGTCGTCTTATTACTTATAACCGAAATGAATATATATTTCATGAAGGTGACGAATTTCTAGGAATTTACATTGTTTTAAAAGGCTTAGTAAAGATTTTTAAGATTTCGCCACAGGGTAAAGAATATATACTTCATTTAATAAATAAGCCGAATTTATTTGGGGATGTTCCTCTTTTCACTGGTGGAGATTGTCCCGCAAGTGTTCAAGCGATTGAAGATTCTAAATTACTTTTTATTCCTAAGATCGAATTTCTTAAGTTATTAAAAGATAATCCTGATCTTAGCTTTAAGGTAATGGCCGGGTTCGCAAATCGATTAAAATCGATTACGGTAAAAGCTGAAGATTTATCTTTAAAGGAAGTAGTAAATAGATTAGCTGATTATATAATAAAGGGAATTCAAAAAGATGGCAGAACAGAATTGCCCGAACCATTTTTTAAAATTCCATTATCTAACCCAACTTTAGCAGCTTATTTAGGTACTATCCCGGAAACTATCTCACGCGCAATTAAAAAATTAAGAGAAAGTGGAATTATTAGAATTCATAAAAAAACCGTTTTCGTAAAAGATTTTAAAGAACTAAAAAAATTGGCGGAATAACATTTTTATTAATATTTAAAAGTTTAGTTCTATTCAATGGGGTTAGTTAAATTTATACTTTGGGAAAAACAATTACGATAAAAAGAATTTATGTTTAAGTTCATGATACAGATGAATAAAGAATTCTACCTAATCGATCATATCTTCAGGTTTATAAGTTGGCAAGTGAATTATCTAATCTTTGTTTAACGAATAGCCTAAAATAATTTATAAAAACATCTTAATCATAAACCGGAATACTGATAAATTTAAAGAAAGATGTTTGGAAGAGTCACTTGATAATCTTGATCTTTGAAGCGCTTTTTGAGAACTTTTTATCCTAAAATTACTTTTGTAAATGCCGCAAATGTGCGTATTCACAAAAATGATCATATAATAAAATTAATTTATAATATAATTTCTATATCCCATCTAAGTTGCTAAAACTTGCTAGCTCCAATTTAAATATTGCTGACTTAAGTCAATGTCAAATGCGCAAAACATAATTAATTTATGCCATAATTATTTAATATTTAAAATGGAGTATAATTATGGCACTTTTAATTACCGACGAATGCATTAATTGCGGTGCGTGCGAACCCGAATGCCCTAATACGGCTATTTATGAAGGTGGAGTAGCATGGAATTTAAGTGGGAAAACTAATTCGGCAATTTGTGATGATTACTTTTATATAGTACCGGACAAATGTACGGAATGTGTTGGATTTCATGATGAACCTCAATGTCAGTCTGTTTGCCCTGTTGATTGCATTATTGTTGATCCTGATAATATTGAAACCAAGCCCGAACTTTTTATAAAAAAAGAAAAGCTTGATTTAATTGAACGATAATTATTTTTTTTGCGAGAATTAGCATGGAAAATTTATACGAACGTTTCTATTGTTTCAGGTAAGACTTATAATTTAATCAAAGGAAACTTATTCATTCATCACGCTAAATCGCAACAATCTTTGTTTTCCTAAAAGTATCAAAAATGATCTTAGTAAAACTATATAGATTTGATAAGTCAATACATTGTAAGGATTCTGCCTCAGTACATATAGTGATAAATTATTCTCTATTGTCTTATCCGCCTAAGTGTACTACTTCAGCAGTTCCGTAACAGCACTCAGGCGGATTAAAGACTCTTTTGGGTTATTTATTCATTAACTTTATTTTTTTAATACTTACTTCCCATACTTCCGGTCCACTTTCAATATATATCCATTCAAATTGTCCGTTAATTTCTGCTTCCATTTGATAATAAAGCGGTTTAGGTTCATGGTTTTTGAATTCAAATGGAATAATTTTTATGGAATTTATTTAACATTTTCATACTTCAAATTAGGACACAACGTCTTTTTAATTATTGTTATTATCCGTTCCGATGGTTAGTTTCCTTTTTTAATAAATTGATTAATACTAATTACCTCACAAAAATAAATGATTAAGCTTCCCATTCTCAATTTCTTACTTCCTTCTGAAAAGGCAGAAAATGACCGTTTGTTAACCTATAGTCAAACACTAGCGTGGGCTATAATAATTGGACTAATTGGCGGTTGCATTGCTATTTTGTATTACTGGCTGCTTAAAAGCGGACTCTATTTTATTTGGAATATTGTTCAGCCATTTCTTAATTCTGTTTTCAATTTTTCATGGGGAGGAGCATTATCTTTAGTTATTTTAACTTCTTTAGGCGGTATACTGGTTGGACTAACTGTTAAATTTTTGAAAGCTCCCGGAGAGATTTCTGCTGTGGTAAATAATATTCACTTAAAGCATGGAAGGATGAATTATAAGGAAAATCCTGCAATGCTTATTAACTCACTAACTAGCATCACTTTTGGTGGAAGTGCCGGTCCGGAGGCACCTTTGGTTCAATTGATTGGAAGTACCGGAAGTAAATTAGGTGAAAAATTAAAACTTCACGGAGATTTTATCCGGACGTTTACTTTTTGTGGAATGGCTTCTGCCCTTGGTGCTTTTTTCGGCGCTCCAATAGGTGGTGCTTTATTCGCACTCGAAATTCCGCACAATCGTGGTTTAGAATATTACGAAGCCTTAATTCCTTCTATTATTTCTGCCTTAGCTGCATTTCTTGTTTTTCGAGAAATAATAGGTTATGGAGGCGCCATCTATCATTTGCCTTTGATATCTGAGATTAATATGATCACAGTTTTCGAAGGTATTTTAATGGGTTTAATAGGTGCGGCTATCGCATTAATATTTATTTTTATATTTAGAAAAATCGAATTAATTCTTAAACCTCTTAAAAATCTGCCAGTTCTTCTAGGTCTCATTGGCGGCTTGATGTTAGGAATATTTGCAATAATAATTCCTAAAAATTTTATTTCTACTCCACTTTTTTGGAGTGAGTATCAAATTACGGATTTATTAAAAGGTATTTCTTTACTTCGATCTAATTATGATCTTTGGGGAGCCATCGGTTTACTTTGTTTACTCATTATTTTAAAAATGTTTTCAATTGGATTTACTCTACACAGTGGCTACCGAGGTGGATTCATTTTTCCATTATTTTTTATTGGAGCAGCTTGCGGTATTGCTATTTCCCTCGCGACAAAACAAGCAATACCATTACCAGTTGCGATAATAGGGCTGATGGCGGCAATTAATGTAGGAGTAACAAAAACTCCGATAAGCACTAGCGTAATTTTAATTAGTATTACTGGAGCTTCCCTATTTCCGGTTGTAGCTGCCGCAAGTATTACAAGTTATGTTTGTACAATTAAATTTAGACTTATTGATACACAGCAGCATAGAAATGATAATAATTCCCCCATGCTTCGTAACTGGCGGATAGGGAAAACATAATCATAATAAATAAAATATTTTAACCCTTAACTCCCCTTTTTAATTCTGGATTTATGCTTAATTAACGGTAATACATTTAATTAAAAATAATATTTGAACCGTATTGGGCTTAAATAAGCTAATGATAAATGATTTTTTTTTCTGTTATAATAAATTTCAAAGTTTTAATTCAGACCAAAGAAAGCTGGAAGGTACAAAAGGGAAATTACAATGCAGGAAAGGTAACTTATATAGATTTACAGCAGACTTATAATAACTATCTTCAGACTTTAAATAATCAAATACAAGCCCGGTATAGCTTTTATACCGAACAGTTTGCTTTACTCAATGCTATTAGAAATCTATATAGCTATTGATTTACAATTTATCAAGTTGAGAAACATAATAAAGTAATTTATCATAAACTGTCTTTACAAAATAGTGCGATATTTTTGTCATACTATCCATCTCCTTATCCGAGGAATTATCAGAATCGTATGAAACGAAAATATTATCATTCGAAGTTGGCTCAATATTTTGCATAGACCAGGTTAGTGTTGAATCATTTAGATTATGTGAGGAAGGTTGCGCTAAAATATTTTCCGGTTTTGATGATAAACTGTCCAGTAGTACAACGATAATATTTATGGAATTAATTTTATTGTTCCAAATAGCTGCATGAGCTAAATTTATAAGAAATTCTCGTTTACCACTAATTATTGTTTTAGTATTCAAATTTGGAAGTGAATCTATATCCGTGTCTGATGTTTGTGCCCAAAATAGAGATTTTATGGTATGTGTTTGATGGGGCGCAAATTTTGTTTGTATAGTATACCATTCAACGTTGTTTTCTTTAACAACTTGTGGAATAATTCTTTCACCTTCTATCCAAAGTTGTGCATTAAGAATTCCGTTTGAAATTCTTCCACCATTATCATTATCATTTTCATCATGTCCAGTTGATGGCAGCGCCATTTCCTGCTCCACAAAGTTATTGCTTTGGTTAATAAAAACCGATTCGGAATAAACTGCAACTGCGTTGGGATATGTAAAAAGGACAAATATTTGGTCACTTAGTTGCAGTGAATTTTCAACGCTGCCCAAATCCTGCCGGCTATGTAATGACGGAATCATTGCTATATATTGTTTTGTTTGAGCTTCACAATGATTGATTGATATAAATGCTATTATTATAAACAGCAAAAAAGAGGCCATGTTTTTCAACATCTTATAATACCTAAATTAATTTTAAGTTTATAAACTGTACTTAAGAATAATCTTTATTCTATATAGATGTAAATAATTTTGTTACATAATTATTCTTACTTAAACTAAGGATTATTTTACTCAAAAGCCGTAAGCAAGCTTCTATTTTTCTTAATCTAATTCATATACTTCAAACTGCTGTTTATTATTATTAGATTAGAAATAGCTCAAGCTGTTATTCATCATCCACTAATTCTTTTCTTAGGTGAACCATCCGTTGGACTTGACACGATTGCTAGTGAAGGTGTATGGGAATATGTAAAAATACTTGTAGAAAAAGGTACCACTGTTTTAATGACGACTTTTTATATGGAAGAAGCTGATATAACATACAGCAGAGTTGCAAATTAAATTGCTGTAATATCGCTGCTAGCGGATCGCTTTCATATTTATTCTAATTCTTTCTTAATTCTTCTAATAATTCTAATTGTAACTCTTGAATTTCTACCATTCGTTGCCATTGTTGTAATAATAAATGATCAACTTTCTGATGGAGCTGCCTTAGTTCTAGTTCCGTTTTTAAATTTACTTTATAATCTTGCTCGGCACGATTTCTATCTCTCGCTTCCTGCCGGCTCTGACTCATCATAATTATCGGGGCTTGAATTGCTGCAAGACAAGACAATACAAGGTTTAAAAAGATATATGGATAAGGGTCAAACGGTCTTGTAACAAGTGCATATGTATTTAATAAAATCCATGAAAATAATATCATAAAAAATATTATTATAAATTTCCAACTACCACCAAAAGATGCTATAGAATCTGAAAGTTTTTCTCCAAATGTAAGTTTTGCACTGAATTCTTCTTCAACATTAACGGAAATTGACTCGTGTTCAGTTAATTTATTAATAACATCTATTTCAAGTGTTGATAGTTCTCCCTTTTCATCAGTAATTAATTTTTGTAAATATTCCTTACGGTATTTCAATAAATCTTCACTGCATACAAATCCATTTAAATCCCAATCTGGATAACTAATCTTAATTAGCTCCGCTACCGCAGGTCTTACAATTATCGCTGGCAGTATCTCTACTTGTGTTTCATCGCGACCACATATTTGGCATTTTCTTTTCAGGTTATCCCTCATTGAATTTTTTCAACCATTAATAATATAGGTTTTAAATCTATTACTACAGAATTAATTATTTTATCCAAAAATAAATTTAAAAACTAAGAATCGCCAACTACTAATTGCCACCCTAGCCCTCTCAAACAAATTTTTAGCACTTAAATTTTAATTCCTAATTCTCAATAATATCCTTATAATTTCTAAATGTTTATTATCCATTCTATTTTTAATTGTTCATTGTTAATTTCCGCCTCAGGCGGATTGTTAATTTCTAATTCCAATTTTTAAAATGCCTGCCCGTCTCTAACGTGGCCATCCTTTGACGTGATCAGCTTGTCCAAAGGACTTGCCATAGACATTCCTTTGGAACTTTGGAGAGCCGATTGCTAGGTAACAATGATTTTTAATATTGTAATTTTTCTATAACACTGAAACCCTAGCTTTCTTAAAGTTCATTTTATATTTAAAATTCTTCATGAAATATGAAGAATCTATCATTGAGAAATTCAATCTATCAGTTTAAAACTTTAGTTAAAAAACAATATTTCTGATAATTATAGACATCTGATTAATAAAATTGTCTGATCATCTTTTTGTGTACCGTATGAAGCTAACTTTTTATTTATTTTTTCATAAATGTGGGACAATTCATCATGTCTGTTATTAAGAATAGTCTGTTTTACTTTTTCCATTCCAAAGAATTCATTTTTTTTATTTGACGTCTCTGTAATTCCATCAGTCAGTAATATGAATAAATCATTCTTGTTGTATACTGTGCTGTTTGTTACATAATTAAAATCTTTTGTCGCCGCAATCGGAAGTTGCTTTATTATCAATTCATCAAAATTGTTTGAATCATTTGCGAGTTTTAAAATTGGAAGATGACCTGCTGTTGAATATTCTACAGTATAATTCGAATTAAATTTTAAAAATCCACACGTAAGAAACATGTTTTTCTTTTTTAAATTATAAATTGTCTTGCTGGTTTCAGTTAAAATTGAACAAAGCGGTTCATCTTTGTTTAATAAAACTCTAATCGTGCTCTTAAACATCCCCATCATCGAACCTGCCGCTACTCCATGGCCCGATACATCTGCAATATAACAAGTATGTGTAGTCCCGTTTTCGGAATAGTCAATTAAATCGCCGCCTACTTCATCTGTAGGATTAGATACTCCAAATATTTCAAAACGGTTATTAACAATTTCAATTTTGGGAACAAGGTTCGAATGAAGCTCCTGGGCAAGGTTGATTTCAGCCTGAAGCCGTAAATTTTTTATTCCCTCCTTATTTATAAATATAATAAGCAGTATATATCCCAGAACCATTGTTACTGAAATTCCAATGGCATCAAAAAATGCTCTTTGGGGAAATTCGGTAAGCAGTAATTGGTTAGTCGTATTCCAAAGGTTATTTCCAACCACAATCTGAAATATGATAGTAAAAGGAAGAAATTTAAGATTTCTTGTAAAACTATATACGTAGAATACTGCAACAATCCCCGAATAAATTACATTTATAAAAAGCAGCAGTTCTGAATATGAACCTCCTGAAATCAGATCGATAATAAATCCAATTCCTGAAAACAAGAAGAATATCGCCAAGACAAATATTAGATATCTGCTAAATGGTATATGTTTCCAGAATTTTCTTTTGGGTAAAAAATATTTTTTTATCAACTTAGTCTTCTAAATAAATTCTGAGATCCGTTATTTATTATTAAAAAATAGGTTAGACTGATTGTTAATATATTGTATCTTTTGATACTTCGATAAGAAGATAAATAAATACAGTTGCAAAAGAAACTTTTCTTAAATAAAAAACTGTAGAGATTGAATTATTATTTGGATACAAAAGAACACCTTTAGATTTACTTATCACCCAACAGTCATGCGGGTGGACCAAGATTATCTGTCTTAGGTGTGCCCTACTTACCCGTCATTGACAGATTTTTAATTGTTCATTGTTAATTTTTAACCTGCTTGCCCGCCTATGGCATGGTACGCTTCAGGCGGATTGTTCATCATTCATTCTGCATCTTTAATTATCCATTATTCATTGTTAATTTTTAATTGTTCATTATTCATTCTTAATTGCCTCAGCGAGACTCAAATTATTCCTAATAATATCCAGCTTTTTCCTGCTCATCCGCAGCACTATCTCCTCTTCCCTAATCTCATAACATAACTCACCCAGCAGTCAGTTGACAATAGTCGCTCCGGATAAATTCAACTGCACCGATAACCGTCTAATTTCTTCAGCATTCTCTTCTGATAAATCAATATGCATAACAGTACTCAGATATCATTTCACATAATTATAAAAAGCCGACATAAAACGACGTTTAAACTTCGCCCCAGGTTAAATACCTTAAAGGCAACAAAAATTATGAGGCAGCAATATGATCTTAACATCTTACTCTTTAAGAGAATATAAACATAAATTTATAACTATTACAGCGATTCACTTCCATCCGAAAGTTATGAAGGATCATATTAAAAATTTCTTAAATACACTATATATGAATATGTTATTGGTTTTTCACTTAAAATAAGTTCATTAGTATGCAATTAAATGATTGAATATAAAATGCAATGATCAGTTTGGAAATCGCACCTAAAAAGGAATTCCCCCAGTTTTACCTGACCTCAAAAGAATTGCGTTAAAAAAATTTGCCGTAATGAAGTGTTAAACGAAGAATGTAGAACGTTAAGAACTAAAATAAATAGACCTAACTCTTTCGGTGCAAAGTGGCTCATTATTCTTCGTAACGGAATGAGGAAAATTTTAGCAATTATTTTGCAGTCTTGACTTTTGGTTACTTTTGTGTCAAGACAAAAGTAAAGCAATCTTCCTTTTTCAGTGCATGCTTCTTCTGTTACTTTTTCCTGTTCGCCTTTGGAGCATTACGCTAAGAAAAGTACAGGAAGATTTGCAGAATATTAAAAAAACAGAATTATTAAAAGATAGGATATTTTTAATGACTAATTATAGGATTATAGAACCTATTATTTATCATAACTTGCGGATAGTTATTACAACCATTATAATTTTCTCTACCTTCAGCTCTTTCGCTCAATCCTTTTATATTCCCAAAGAACACTACAACTATTCAGTAAAAGTAAAAGTAGCTAGAGTAATAGACGGCGATACATTTGTCCTTACAGACTCAACCCACGTAAGAATGCTTGGCGTTGATACACCGGAACTGCATAAAAAGACAAAAGAAGATTCGCTCTTCGCAGATTCTGCAGCAGCTTTCACAAGATCGCTGATAAATGGCAAGACAATAAAGCTCACATTCGAAAACACGGCAGCTACAAAATACGGCGACCAGTCCGGGCTGTACGGATATTTCGGCAGACTCCTAGCTTACGTTTGGTTAACGGATACTCACGGAAAAGATTCACTTTTTGTTCAGGCAGAACTGCTCAAAGCTGGGTTAGCAAGGATAAAATATTATCCACAGCGAATGAGATACTACTACATCTTCCGGAACCTAAAACGGACAGCAAGAAAAAATGCGCTGGGAATTTGGGGTATCGATAAAAGATGAATGAAACAGATAAAAAACTACTCTTAGAAGAGCTTAACGAAATAGATCCCGGACAGCTAAACTATCTGCAGCAAAAAGGACTAATAAACCGCACCGCTTTGCGTAATCTCTTAATAAAAGCAGAATACAAAAAACTCCGGGAATCCCACAAAGCAATTGATGCAATGTATCTTTTATCCTATAAACACTGCCTCTCCTACTCTTCCATAAACACAATCCTCTTCAGAAAACCGTAGGGACACCAAACCTTGGTGTCGGCACACAATCAATTCATTCATACAACCATTCAATCGTTCGCTCATTCATTCATATTTCCAAACAAACACTTATCCTTGCAAATCATTTCTCACAGTCTTTAACTTTTTGATTTCTCTAATACCCATAATTGAGATATCGCTGATATTAATGCCGTTAATGGCACAAAACATAAGCATAGGCTGTATAAAGAAATAATATCCAAACCAGATTGGAATAAAAATGAGAATTTCAATTATCACTTTAGTGGTTCTATTTGCTTTTACAACACACTTGCCCCAGCAAAGCACGGATAAAATATCCCCCGAAGTAATTGAGTTTTTCTCTCTCGCTGATTCTGTTTCACAAAATTATGACCACATAAAAGGATTTACCATAAATTATTCTGCTTCACAAATAGAACACTTTGCAAAGAAATATTATGATGCTAACTGTAAACCTTTTGATTATAGGTTTTATCTGCATGAAGAATTCACAAGGTGGGGGCAAAACTTTTTAAAGGGTTATACTCATCAGTATAAACCCGGGTTTAAATTAAAATTAATCAGAGATTTAATAACAGAGACCTATGGAAAGTATTACATGGAAATCCTGGGCATTCCCTATCTCTTAAGAATAAAAGTTATAGAAATTAAACATGGTAAGTATGTTTCATACTCCGCCGGATTTACCGTATCAAAAACAATTCTAGTTTCAAAAATTGAAGACATAATAAAAGGAGATAATAAATTTACCATTAATGAGACAGTAAATATTAATATCCTTGACATATGGCCTGTAGCAATAAGAAAACTAAAAAAAGGTTGTGAATACGTGCTTCCTTTAAGACCATTTAATATACGTCCATTTGAAAATAAAAAACGTGACTATACTGAACTTGAACTATGCGTAATTTTAGATTCACAAGGAAGCGTATTTCCGATCATTGACAATCAAGTAGTGGTTGAAAATGATTATTTCCGCATGGGTAAGCTTATAGATTGGTCAGAGTTTAAATATAATTTTACTGAAAAATATATGTTAAAATAAATTTTTAACAATAATATTTCTCTCTTACTCTTATATTTCATTCTCTTCAGAAAACCGTAGGGACACCAAACCTTGGTGTCCGCATTCATTCATTCAAAAATCGCTCAATTATCTGTAAATTCAATCTTCCCTACACCCTACATCCCGCAACCATGTTGGTTATTCTGACCCGTCTTTGACGAGGGAAGAATCTTATTAGAATAACTTTTCCCGGCTGTTACGAACCATTCCAGAACAGAAAAACAATTTAAAACAAAACCAATTTCCAACAACCTATAACCAACCTCCAACAACCAAAGTCCGCGTTTGTAAAAACGCCATATCATGGAAATTCACATTGCAGTTTAACCATATTCTAAATTGGAATTTGCTTGATTTTTTGTTCATCATTTCCTATTATGGTTCATATTCAAGGTATTTTCGTTATATTAACCTTGTTAATGAACCAAGGTAAACGCATGAAAGATATTGTAGAAATATTCAGTAAAAACAAAGGCTATGCTCGTATGTTCGAGCTTAAAAATGCTAATATCCATACCCGGAATATCGCAAAAGCACTAAAAGATGGAATTATTGAAAAAATAAAGCCTGGACTTTATAAGCTTGTTGATTATCCGTGGGATGAAAATAGCAGTCTCGTTGACGTTTGTAATTCAAATAAAAAAACCGTTATCTGTTTGCTTTCTGCCGCAGCTTTCTATGAGCTTACAACATACGATCCATCCGAAGTTTATGTTGCCGTTCCCAACAACACCGGGAAATTTATTATCAGCTATCCCCCGGTTCACGTTTACTATTTTACAGCAACATACTATAATCCCGGTATCGAGATAATAAAAACAAAAAGCGGAACGATAAGAATTTATAATAAGGAAAAAACCATTGGCGATCTATTTCGATATATAAATAAAATTGGCGAAGATGTTGCCGTAGAATCTCTGAAAGAATACTTGAAAAATCGTAAGGAAAGAAACATACCTAAACTTATTGAGTATTCTGAAATATGCGGAGTTCGGAAAAAAATTGAACCCATGGTAAAGGCGATTCTCTCATGAAGAAAAATGATAAAGTAAAAAATATTTCTGCTTCGGTTAGAGAAAAATTAAAAAATGTAGCTCATCAATCCGGTAAAGAATTTCAAAACATATTTAGACAATATGTACAGGAAAGATTCCTTTTTCGTCTTTCTAAATCCCAATACTCAAACAATCTAATTCTAAAAGGCGCTCTCCTTTTCATAGCTCACAATATTAGTCGTTCGCGACCTACAAAAGACATTGATTTCCTTGGAACTGCGGTATCTAATGATAAAGATATTATAGCAGAAATTATTGAAGATATCCTTAACATAAAATCTGATGATGGATTACGTTTTGACGCAGAAAGTATAATTGCCGAAAATATTGTTGAAGATAACGATTATCAAGGCGTTCGAATAAAGTTTTTTGCTTATCTCGAAAACGCTAGAATGCGAATGCAGTTGGATATCGGTTTCGGTGATATGATAACCGCCGGTCCGGTGGAAATAGATTTTCCGGCTTTACTCGATTTCCCTTCTCCCCATTTAAAAGTCTATTCTATTGAAAGCGCCATCGCAGAAAAGTTTGAAGCAATAGTTTCCTTCCAGCTCCAAACAAGTCGTATGAAGGACTTTTACGATATTATCTTCTTTGCGGGAAACTATGTATTTCAAAAAAATATTTTAAAACAAGCAATCCTTAATACCTTCAATTATCGCGAGACTAACATTGAACAACGCAAATATATTTTCGATGATGAGTTCAAAAAGAATTCCCAAAAACAAATCCAGTGGACGGCATTTATAAATCGAAATAATCTTGAAACAGAAGAAAACTTCTCAGTTGTTGTGGAGAATGTTTATAGTTTTATCCAACCGGTATTTTCGATTCATGAAGCTGTATGGAATCCGGACAAATTTATTTGGGAATAAATCCATAGCGTAAAAATAATTTCATTTCTTAAATATAATTCAACAAAATACATCCCTTAATCTTAGCTTTTAAGAAATAGTAAAATATTTTAAACGGCAATCGCACACATTAATATCAAACTCCCGTAGGGACACCAAACCTTGGTGTCCGCCATATAATTTGCCTCAAATGACTCTATCCCCATTCAAGCATATATCCATGATATCATTCATTCAGCTATCCAACAACCACGGCCATTTTCCCACATCCAGCATCCCAAAACCAAACAATCATTCATTCCAACATCCCGCAACCATGTTGGTCATTCTGATCCGTCTTCGACGAGCTCAGAATCCAAAGAGTCCCTTGAGCTTGTCGAAAGGCAATTCTATAATCCTCCTTTGCTATCGCTGCGGCGGACACGTAGTACGATTATTCTTCGACGAGCTCAGAATCCGAAACAGTCCCTTGAGCTTGTCGAAAGGCAATTCTATAATAGTACGATTAAAACTCGACATTTGCTATCGCTGTCGGCGTGATTCAATTCTATAATAGTACGATTATTCTTCGACGAGCTCAGAATCCGAAACAGTCCCTTGAGCTTGTCGAAAGGCAATTCTATAATAGTACGATTAAAACTTCGACTAGCTCAGAATCCAACATAGTTCCTTGAGCTTGTCGAAAGTTCAATTCTATAATAGTACGATTAAAACTTGATTGATGCTTGATCAAGCTGTCATTGAATTACGATATTTCAATTCTATAATAGTACGATTAAAACCAGCTTACAATCGGTAATCATTACATTGCTATTGAAATTTCAATTCTATAATAGTACGATTAAAACTCATCAGCTTCGATTAGTAACTGCTTTCATTGCTAAATTTCAATTCTATAATAGTACGATTAAAACTAGTAACTGACAGAATTCTAATACGTAATTGATATAATTTCAATTCTATAATAGTACGATTAAAACAACGTACATGCATTATCAGCGATACTAGTATCAGTATTTCAATTCTATAATAGTACGATTAAAACTAATTCTGATATTGATCAAACATTATAGTTGATACAATTTCAATTCTATAATAGTACGATTAAAACTGCTTCACGATTAGTAATCCAATTAGTCTCATGAGCTAATTTCAATTCTATAATAGTACGATTAAAACGCGAATGTAACATTGAATACGTATCATAAATACTAAATTTCAATTCTATAATAGTACGATTAAAACCATAATTGCAGTATTCAAGATAATTGCCATAATTAATTTCAATTCTATAATAGTACGATTAAAACTCAAGACTGCAATGTAGATTCAAACAGTCGATACTAATAATTTCAATTCTATAATAGTACGATTAAAACTCGACTATCGCATCTGACGATAATTGCTAGATTATATTTCAATTCTATAATAGTACGATTAAAACGACATCAGTACGATCTAGATAATTATCGAATAATCAATTTCAATTCTATAATAGTACGATTAAAACTAAGTTAATGATTTGCAATAGTACTTATAATGCTTAATTTCAATTCTATAATAGTACGATTAAAACACGCACGATACTCAGTATTGTACTAATCAATCTAAATTTCAATTCTATAATAGTACGATTAAAACTGTTACTATGTATAGCTTACTTCATGCTATCTAACTTATTTCAATTCTATAATAGTACGATTAAAACCGAAGCTTACAAATGTATTCAATTAGCAATGTCAACTATTTCAATTCTATAATAGTACGATTAAAACTAGATTATTCACATTTGCATCATAACTATATAATAATTTCAATTCTATAATAGTACGATTAAAACTATATGCTATTGAATCAATGTTACGATGTTATCTGTAATTTCAATTCTATAATAGTACGATTAAAACTGATTGCATTAGTAACTATGATAGATGAATCTAAATATAATTTCAATTCTATAATAGTACGATTAAAACTTAGTCAAAGATCATGTTGCAATCAATATGATAAGATTTCAATTCTATAATAGTACGATTAAAACTTATGCTATGCTAAGTAACATTACTATCAATTATATTTCAATTCTATAATAGTACGATTAAAACATCGTATGACAGTTACTGAATACTAATTGTAATACTTATTTCAATTCTATAATAGTACGATTAAAACTAATATACTTAGTATTGCTAAGCTTCTAATCATAATTTCAATTCTATAATAGTACGATTAAAACTATATATTACATCGTAGTATTGATCTATGATAAAGTATTTCAATTCTATAATAGTACGATTAAAACTATCTGAGCAATACTTGATAGATTAAATCTGTAATATTTCAATTCTATAATAGTACGATTAAAACACATATGCAGTAATATGATTTAGCTCATTACTAATCAATTTCAATTCTATAATAGTACGATTAAAACCGAACTTACAATCTAGTACAATACTGAATCATCGATAATTTCAATTCTATAATAGTACGATTAAAACGATCATCAATCGTTAACTATGGCTTGCACTATAGCAATTTCAATTCTATAATAGTACGATTAAAACTATATAAATATTGTTACAACTTCGACATCATAACAATTTCAATTCTATAATAGTACGATTAAAACACAATAGCATATCATCGCTTATAACTTAATCTACATATTTCAATTCTATAATAGTACGATTAAAACGATTGAA
Source organism: uncultured Ignavibacteriales bacterium (assembly GCA_963739985.1). Lineage (GTDB taxonomy): Bacteria > Bacteroidota > Ignavibacteria > Ignavibacteriales > Ignavibacteriaceae > CAVUCE01. The sequence goes on along the minus strand of CAVUCE010000001.1, from coordinate 10,275 downwards.
CATCTGATCATTATAACGTGCAATTACTATAATTTCAATTCTATAATAGTACGATTAAAACATAGCAATTCAATAATGATACATCTATCGTAATTACATTTCAATTCTATAATAGTACGATTAAAACATGAACATTAACAAATATTATAATCATATTATAATATTTCAATTCTATAATAGTACGATTAAAACATATAATGCATTTGATTATGAATACTTAACTATAAAATTTCAATTCTATAATAGTACGATTAAAACTCAACTGTATTCATAATGTTCAGCATAACATCGATAAATTTCAATTCTATAATAGTACGATTAAAACAGTGACATTGCAATGTACTTGCAGAATATTATAAATTTCAATTCTATAATAGTACGATTAAAACTAGCTAATTCGTCATTATATGATTCTAATTTCATATATTTCAATTCTATAATAGTACGATTAAAACTCATAATACTGTTGAGTTATTGCAATATTATAGATATTTCAATTCTATAATAGTACGATTAAAACTATGATCAGCAAATTATTCAAGTACATTCTATGATATTTCAATTCTATAATAGTACGATTAAAACGATATGCATTAGTAATCAGCTCGAATGCGTTAGTAAATTTCAATTCTATAATAGTACGATTAAAACAGCCCGAAAAACGCCTTTTTTAAGCCGTTTTCAAAGCATAATTGCCACTTCGCATCGTCGACCAATAATAATGCAAAATTACCGGGGGTTCGACGACATACACGGATTTCACTGATTTCTCGGAATTAATTCCATTTTATATAAAACTATCCGTCTCATTTTTTTCAATTCCTATAACTTCTCTATTGGTATAGTTTCTCGAATCAAACTGATATATAATTACGCTGTCCTTTTCTTTATTTATAAGCTCTTTTATAGTAGCTTTTATTGATGCAAAACCACTTTCTGTTACTTCACCTTCAAAAACCGAATTTTGAATCCATATTAAATGTTGCCTAAGAAACTTTAATAATTTAGTCCCGCGTCTGGGAGAAATTATATCATATACCAAAATTATATACATTTTTAATATTCAAAAAAGATTAATAATTAATCAAACAAATTGAAAAAATCCACGTTAATCCGTGTAATCCGTGTCTACCACCAGATCTTAAATGGTTTATATTCCTTCTCACCTAAAATATGTTTAATAATCTTATAACACTCCAACCTGATAAGATGCCTATAACTTACGGATCTTTTCAAATCGCGATGTTTTATTGTCGTCTTTAACTTTTCATCAAATTCCTTCAGATAAATCTTTCTGCCTTCTTCATTAAGATGGCACAAATTCATTCCCTTAGTAAAGTGTTTCTCCTGTATTTGCTTTTTATTCAGTAAAGAAAAAATAATTCTATCACTAAGCAAAGGCTTAAATATCTCTGCTATATCAAGACTAAGAGAAAACCTTCGCTCACCTGGTTCATGAAGAAAACTTATTAACGGATTTAACTGTGTCTTATAAATTTCGCTCAATACTGTTGTATAAACAAGAGAATTTCCAAAAGATATCAATGCATTAATGGGATTTGTAGGTGGGTGCTTAACACGTTTTTCGAAAGCAATTTCATCATTTATTATTAAATTCCATGATTTGTAATATGTCGACCTAATATTTCCTTCAATCCCCATCAGTTCATAAACATCGCTTGTAGCATCAATTTTATCATAAAGTTTTTTAATTATTTCTAAAAAAACCGACATGTCTTTGTCGCGCGCATTATGATATTGAAGATTTTTGATGATATTATCTGCGGCGCCGGAGACAAACTTTTGTGCTATCGATACACGGGTTTCCAAATCATCATACGCTTTTACTTGCTTCACCAAAAGTTTACCCGATACAAACGGTTCCCTGGGATAAAATGAACCACTGTAATAACCATAGTAATTAAAAAGATGAAGTGTAATTTGTTTTTGCGCAATATAATTTAGAAACTTTGTATTAAACCTCATTTCACCAAAACAATATATCGCTTCAATATCTTCAACCGGAATAGGCTTTCTCGGTAATCTCTTTGGTTCATCTTTTTCTTCCGTTTCAGTATCAACCGATTCATCCGATACTTCAATTTCATCGACTTCTGCCTCTACTTCTTCCGGCTCGGCAGCTTCTCCCGGTTCAAAGTAAATTGTATTTTGTTTGCGGATAAGTTTTCCGCTGCTGAATATGTAATAATTTCTTTTCATAGACACGGATTACTCGGATTACACCGATTATTTTTATTATTTATGGATTTTTGAATTCATTTTATTATAAATTTTAGATTTTCAATATCAGATACTGATTACTCAGAATTTTAAAGTTTTATAATATCAATCTTTTATATTTCAGAGAATCATCTCCAAAATTAACTAAAAGACCTATTTTTAATTTCGATGCTGCCAAATAATTAAGCGTTTGCTTCAAATGACTCGAAGTTAAGACTTCGATTGCCTTTGCCTCTAAAATTATTTTATCAAATAAAACAAAGTCCGCATTATATTTCCTCGGAAGTTTTCTTCCTTTATAATCAACATCAAACGCTTTTTCCCTTTCATAATTTACATTATTATCATTAAACTCTATTTCTAAAGCATCCTTATATACTACCTCACTAAATCCCTTTCCAAGTTCTTTATGAACTTCCATACAACATCCAATAACTTTAAAAGTTAAATCCTCATACAACATTTAAAATACCTTTCTTTACAATCCGTGTTATTCCGTGAAATCCGTGTCTGACTCTGTGAAATCCGTGTCTTTAGATGTAGCACAAATCATAATACGCACACTTCTTACAAAACGGTTTATTTATAACCGGTGGTGCTTTTTCACTGCTGATGATATTATTTATATCATCTCTAATTCTCCCTAATTCTTCACGGTCACTATCACTTAAATTAACTTCTATTTTCTGTCTTAACTTCGGATAGTCAATTTCTCCCCTAACACCGGTAATACCTTTTTTCTCAAGAATCGAAATGTAGAATTTTACCTGCCAGATATGCACATCTTCCATACTGTCTGATTTTTTTACCTCATGGATTATCTTACTCTTAGCATCAAAGAAATCAAGAACAATACTATCATCGCCGTCAGTAACCAAAACCTCATGTTCTTCACGTTTATAAGTTGAGTCGGATATAAATCGTCCCATAGCCACAACATCACTGTTCTGTTCCATATCGACTCTGTTCACGAAAAGCCAGAGTTTCCGCTTACAGAGGAAATAATAATTTATTTGTGTACCGGTCATAGTTTTAGCGCCTTACTGATTCAGTATAGCCTTTGCCCATTCTGAAAAGCGAGTAAAGTTTTTGGTTAACTTATCTAAATCTTGTTTTGTGTAAATATCTCCGGAGTAGGAAATAGAATTTTTGTGAGAGATAATAGCTTCTAATTGATTCAACGCTTTCGTCATTTTCTCATCGCCGGGTATGTTATCTTTAATTAGACTAATAATCTCGTAATGATTTTCCCCTATACATTTCACTCCACCGGATTTTATTGTTAACGCATCCCCCAAAGCAATAGCTGCATGAATTATTAAAACACCGGCCGCATTAAAATACTCAAACTCATAAGCCACTTGCGCGCCCTCTTCAAAATTCCTCGAAACTTGAAGAAACTTTGCAAATGTCGCGTTATCCACTTCCTTACGTTTACTTTTTCTAACCATATAGTAGTAATTTAATTGGTTTACCGCTTACCAATATTCCTTCATTTATTATATCATTTACAGGTGATTTTCCTTTCAAACCGCGTTTCTTAAATTCATCTAAAGTAAATATTATTGCCCCAAGTGAAGCTCCATACTTCTCATCAATAACATTAAATAATTCAGTTTTTTTCTTCTCAACCGTTCGCTTTGTTGTTTTGTTTTTCACCACAAAACAAATGTCCAGGTCACTATCGATCCCCTCTTCTTTTCGTGCTACACTGCCGAATAAGAATATACCTAAAGTATCTTTGGATAATTCCTTTTTAATAAGATTCATAACTTCCTGCAAATAATTCATTTCTACTTCCAGCAAAGGTATAATACCTTTCGAGACCAGAAAATGATTTCTATTCAAAGTAAAAATATGATCACGACCGCCAATACTGCGCTTTACAATACTTAGATTTTCTAAATCAGTTAAAGCTTTTAACGCAGATTTTGGAGACATACCGCTGTTACGTGCAACCTCACGCCCGGTCATTCCGTTTTTAGAAAACACCAGCACGCGCAGCACAGCAATATTAGTGTAAGAAGAGAAAACATGATTTAATACTTGATGAAATATCATAATTTTATTGTTTACTTAAAGATACATATGTTTACTTAAGTAAACATATAAAACAGCCACTTTACTTGCAAAAAATAATATAGAACTGTAGCACAGACTATTAGTCTGTGCTTATAAAAAGAAAAGATATCCTATTATAATAGTTCAAATAAACTATAAAAAGGTCAGCCTAATTGATTTTCATAATCGTATGCAAGCAATAATTCCTTTAAACATGCCTCCGCTTTATCAAGTGCATCGGCACTTTCATTTTCTGTAATGAAATACCCAGCAGCAGGAAGTGTAATAAATAAATCAGCATCATCGACATTTTCAACTATCAGCTTTGCTTTCTGTTCTCCTGTCTCATCGCTAAGCTTTGTTCTTATTGCCGCAGGTAACTTATTTGCATTATTACTTATTACAACAGCAAGAGTTTCCATTAAACTGAATGTTCTAGATTGATTTGATGTAATTCTCCAATTAATAAGTGAACTCGCTAAATTTGGGATAACTTTATCCCTTATTTCGTTTGGCGCAGTTAAACAATCTCCAAAATCATTTTTGCATTCTTTCCATCCATTTGCCTTTAAATCATCAATCATTTCCGGGATTACTTCCGGTTCAAATAAATCTAATGAAATTGAAAAAAGTCTTCTTAAATCAATAGCAATATCATAAACAAAAAGTCCGGTGGCTCTGCTCTTATCTTGTATCCATTTTCTGTTTAAACTACGCGCAGAACCTTCAAGCATTTCTGCTACTTCTTCTTTTGATAAAACATTGCCATTTGTATCACGGACTATGATTTCATTTATATTTGACGTGTTACTTCTATCGAAACTTAAGTTCTCCTTTGGTAAACCGGCAAGTAACGGGTGAATTGGTCTCATTGCGGAAATGGAAAGTGGGCTTCTTCTTTTAATTGATCTCTCTTTTCCACCTTTTGGTGTTTTCATCCAACCACCAATAAGTTGATCTATATCTCTTGGATCGCATGTACCGTATACTTCTTCTTCCTTTAATTTTTCTTTTTTAAAGACAAATGTCGTTTTTGAAAGTTTTTCGGATGCTTCGAGTACAGTTCGTTCAATTATCGATCTCTTTACTTGTTGACCACTTGAATATGGTACATATCGTTCAAATTGAATATCGTAGTATTTTTTTTGATCTTCTGTTACTGCAAAAACTGAAAAATCGACATGACGTAGTCCTCTTAAATAAATTGTTGAGTTCATAATTATTCTCCTAATTTTGATTATTTATTTTTCTCTGCATATCTAAATCTTATTAAAGTTTGGAAATAGGGGAAATTGGCAGAAACCATTTTGTTAATTTCTTCTGCTAAGTCCACAAAGGGTTTTGGTTTCTCAATTTGTTTAACAATTGGAATTAATGACTCTAAAAATTGTTTTTTACTCTTCGCATCTAAAGCTTCTATAACAATATTTGAACGCTTTGTACTTACATCCTTTTCATCTGTTTTGATAAATGTAATTAGATGTTCGGCTGCTTCTCCAGCAAGTTCCCAAAGTTTTTCATTATCGAGCATAGCAATCACCCAAGTTATGTATGTATTATAGTTAATTATTGTTTCTTCATTTGCTTTTGTATAATTAGGTAGTTTGGCTGTTCTTCTATTTGATGTCATGAATTCTCTTAAATCTTTTGGTTCTAAAGCTTGTATTCCAATTTGTCCTTGTCTGCAGGCTGCCGCAAAACCAAATGCAGTTCCATATAAACTTTCAATTTTTCTTGCATCTTTTAGATAATTATTTTCTCCAAAGATATCTTTATAGAGCTGTATAGGTTTGTTCACCTCATTTAATTTAATAGGAATAAAACCAATTGTAGTATTTTCATTACTTAGATTATATACGTATGAATTAACTTGACTGTTTTTTAAAATCATTGAAATTGATAGTATCAATTCAACCCAATGTATTGTTGGTATTTCAATAATACCTATCTTGGTAGTTTCAAAAGCCTTTTCTGAGAAATTCATTAATGGTTTTTCCGGTAAAAAATTAAATGAACTAATATGTGTTATCCATTGTCCATTCCATGTGGTTATTTGATTCCCTCGTAATCTGTCATAAGCCTTATCATTTAAAAATGATCGATAATATTTCCAACCGTCAAATGTATTTAATAGTATTTGATCGTTTTCAAATAAAAGGATTAACCCACCTTTTATGCCTATACCTAATCCGCTTCCAATCCACGATAAATACATGTCATCTTTAGAAAATTTTAACTCTAAGCCAGTTGTCTGTGAAGATGTAGGGGCAGACAAATCTAATGATGAAAATCCAATTGCTATACTAGCATCGGCTTCACTATTTTCAATTTTGAAAATGGTTTTTAGAATTCTATCTTTTCTTTCTGCTGCATTAGGAAACCTCCCCTTTTTCCAACTGATTTTGGGATTTTCAAGTGGTGAGTTCCCACCTGTCATCATATACTTTGGATGATCATAAAAGATCGGAATAAATATTTTCTCGAAAAATTCCTTCGCAGATAAATTTGTACTTTCACGTTTGTTATAGGCATTTAAAAATCTTTTTCCAATTATAGTTGTGTACATTTTGCACCTTTAAATAAATTTTGTTTCATAATTTTCCGGTTTTGCTAAGTTTATATCTAATCCCTTTTCTTCGGAATAAGCTTTATTTGGAATAATAAAGGGATTACTTCCATAGTCAGATTGCCTGAGATTTTTATATACGATAGAATTAAACCGGACAGGAATTTCAAAATGCTTTCGTTCTTCAAATTCAGAATTAAAATAATTATCTTCATCAGCTTCAGTAATGCAGCTAACATTATCAATATCAAGCTGTTCTAACAAAACCGATTTCCTTTTGTGGTGTAAAAAAAATATTTGCCATTCCCCATTTACTAATATTGCATCTTTATCTAAATTCATTTCAACATCAGGTTCATTAAAAACAGCATCAATCATAGTTTGCAAATACTTTTCCTCTAATAATTCACCATCTCGCAAAATATCATAACTTCGCTTAAGTATACTCAAATTATATGGTTTTGCGTCTTGTCCCTTTTCGGGTGGTTTTATCACAAAAATTGGTTTGTACTTTCCAATTGTTTTTTCATTTCTAACTCTATTTATTCTACCAAAACGTTGAATCAAAGAATCTAATGGTGCTGTCTCTGTAATCATTAAATCGAAACTTATATCCAAGCTTACTTCAACTACTTGCGTTGAAATTACTATACAGCCTTCTTCAGATGCATTGAATTCATCGATTAATTCTGATTCCAATTTGTTTCTATCACTTCGTTTAAAACGACTATGTAATAATATTTTCTTTACTGTAGGAAAATGTTCTGAAATTACATCATACCATTTTTGTGCGGTTGCTACTCTGTTACAGACCAATATTATCTTTTCATTCTTGTCTAAAGCATTATTGATAATATTTAAATTCCCATCCAACGAATCAATTTTATGTATTATATGCCTGTTAAACGATTCTAACTGTTTTTTATCTAATTTTATTTCAAGTACATTTTCCTTTCCTATTTTTTTTATGATTTCTTCATATAGAACTGTCGGCATTGTTGCTGTACCTATATGAACTCTACATTTAACCGAAAGCAAAACATCAATTAATTTTAATACTATAGCTCTGGTTATCTCTGTATAGACATGAATTTCGTCTAATATTACATCTGTGTTCTCAATATCCAGCAGAACAGACTCAAATCCTTTAATTCCAAAAACTACTGAAGCTAATTGATGAGGGGTCAATACTTTAATTGATGCTCCAACTTTATCTTGCAAAACTTTTTCTTCAATTCCATATTCACTTATTGCTATCTTTGAAGCACCATGTAAAAGCCGAATATCAAGATTCTTATTTGTGCTCTTTAAATCAGCTTCAATTCTATTGTACATAGCATTTATTGATGCTTGAAAAGGAAGCACATAAAACACTCTACTCCTGCATCTCCTAAGTAAATAATCTGTCTTGCCGGCGCCAGTACTTGCAGTTACAAGTGTGTGTAGCTTATCTGAATCTGCCTGAAGTAAGGATAAGGGGTATAGTTTTGATTTCCTATTTTCATAAAACTCTAGATTAGGAATCTTAAAGGTATTCTGAAGTTTTTTTTCTGCCTCAGCTTCAAGAGCTGAAGCATAATGGTCAGCAGCAACGAGTAATCCTTTCCACTTTGACCAACCTAATTTTTTCTTTTTACAATAATTGACTGAATAATCATATGAATTACGAGCTTCATCAATACTGATTTTTTCACTCTGGATTCCAAAAGAAGATAATATTTCAATTGCTTTAATTGACCAATCATTCCAATTACCAAGGTGTTCAGTAAACACATCTTCAAATCTGTTTTCCAAATCCAAAATTCCAAGTTCACGTGCATCATTTCTAATTGATTTATGATGAGCAATTATCATTTCAAGAACTAAATCCTTTATATTTTCTTCAATTGAAGACAGAAAAAAAGTAGAGGCAATTTCATGTCGGAACGGAGTATCATATTTAGTTGGCTTCTTAAATAGTCTATCTTGGAATATATTATTAGATTTTCCAATATCATGCATTATCGCACCCAGATAAGCAACATGGGAATTTAAGTTGAAATTCTCTGCAAACTTTTCAGCAGCATTAGCGACATGAAATAGGTGTTCTGAAAGAGAAGTAAAAGATGGTTTACCTTTTGCTTTTATTTCAGAGTGAATGAAATCCATCATGTATTCCTTATTGGATTACCAACAACATCTAGCCACCCGTACATCGGTTTAGATTTTTCATATCTGTTAAATCCAACCAAAAAGGATTTCTCATTTTCTTCAAATCGTAATTCAAAACCTTCAAACAAATTAAATTCTTCAAGGCTAATTTCTCTAATAATTTCGTCAGCAATTAAAATATCTTCATTTCTTGCAAGGCAAACGTGTTGTTTTACAGCTGTTTTGGCATCAGAAATATCTTCGAAAGCTAATTGTAAAACTGGATTAACCATTATTCCTCTTTTTATAATTGAGTTGCTTTTTATTTTTACAATTCCATTTTTACTTGTCTCTTTCTTAAATTCTTTTGCTCTCGTCTGCTCCTGTTGAACATCTAATTGTTCATATGTTAATTTGTGTCTTCTTATCTTCTGGATATTTTTAGTTAAATCCTCATCATTTAATAATTGAGGAAACAACTTTAATTCAATTCCTTTAATTATAGAAGGTGTTAAAAATTGTTGACTATATGTTTCACCATCCCTAACTGCAGTCCATGGTTTAATAAAACCAAAAGGACCTGAATATTTAACTACATACATAAAAGCTCCTTTAAATAATCCGTGAAATCCGTGTCATTAATACAAAGCTCCAAAACCGCTTCCTGTAGAATGACCAATTCCAACATTCCAAGCGAATTGAATTGCTTCAGGTTCTCCATCTAATATAACTGGGCAAAAACTTGCTCTATTATTTATTCCATTAATCCGAACTAACTTTGTTTTAGGCGAATGATAATTTTTATCAAAACTAACATTCAATTTTAATTTTAGCTCTGCTTTTTCCAATTTCCGTTTTAATGTTTCATTTAGATAATCGTCTACTTTTTCACTCTTATAAGTAAGGTGCACTGCTTTTTTATTTTCATCATATTTTCTAATAAATATAGGGCCACCTTCGTCATCACATGACCCCGGATGGCTATTACAAGGGCCGGAAAGTGATCGAAACACCTGTTGTGGAATTTGACGAAGAATAGAACACCGCTGATCGATGAGCATTTCCGGAAAAAACCGCCAGGGCCCCGGTTGCGCCACGCGTAACCGGGGCCCTGTTGTTTTTTGTCAGCGGGTATAACCGGGTGGGCGCTGGCGCAAGCCGGATTTGCCGCGCATAATGATGCTCCAATGTCCGGCGTAATCCGGGCGAAACCGGAAGCCGGCCATTGAGCGCGGCGCCGGTACTTGAGTGTCTATTGGAGACGTCAGTTTGATATT